>JAUVVC010000013.1 GCA_030604855.1 Erysipelotrichaceae bacterium | reverse complement strand
CTTCTGGTTGTTAAGCGCAATTGACAGACTGCACTTTTATCCTACCAGAAGGAGCTTTTTTTGTCAGGAATACACCGCTAAAGCTCTCCGGAACCCCCAGACTATCTGGGGGTTTTATGAACAATAAGGCACACCTCAAATGTGCCTTTTATTTTTTGTGGAACTGGCGTATGTTTAAGCTATGAAGGCAAATTTAATCAAGAATGAACAATTTTCAACAAGCACAAGTTGGCCACGTATTATCAAATCATTCAATGAAGATCTGGGACCCTTTGTTTCACTCAGACCCATCCTTTTCAATCAACGTGTTGTTAAAGCGTATACTGTGTTCTGTCCAGCAGAACGTTGGGGTAATCGCAAATCAGTAGCTAAACTTTTGGTCTGCACCGATGATTATCTACATGTCTATCATATGGACTCCACTTCAAAGAACATCTTGAAAATTGCACATTCTTTCAATAAGCATCTACTTTACGAACGAAAGAAGGCCTTGCTTTATAGCTATATTCGAATCATCTCCCTAGAAGATGAGATGCAAGTTGAATCTCTTATAGAATTCAATGCCGTCGCGATTCGCATCTTCAAACCGATCGTCGATCGACTTCGTTTATCAAAAGGCAATGGAATCGAAGATACGAACATTCAAGCAATCATCGATACAATGGATTACCGTTGCCAAAACGTTTTGATTGAAGATGAACTCAATTCACACACGATTAAAGCTATGCTTTATCAAACAATGCGAATTCGATTTCTCTTCGGGCTATTTAAACAAATACAGTCCTTACCCAAACTGATTCTGATCACACAAACGGAGTGGATCACTATTCAGTTGGGTGAACGCTTGAAATGGGGTGTCAGTTTTCATGAAGAAACGTATACTTACATACCACTTCATATCATTAAAAATCTGCACATCAATCAAGACAAAAGTATGACCCTAATATCGGTTCACTCGGCGGAGGATCAACTATTAAAATCCATCGAATTTGAACTTGCTTCTGTACTTGTCTCAAGCCACAGCTTCGAAGAACTCGAGAAGATTGTTCAGAAGCTCAATCCAAAGTAAAAGGCATGCTGTAAACATGCCTTTTGTTTAGAGATAATCCCAAGGATTGACTGGAGTTCCATTGATCCGAACTTCAAACTGCAAATGACTACCGGTTGCGGATCCTGTCTTACCCATTCTTCCAATGAGTTGACCACCGGATACACTGTCACCTACCGATACATCGAAGCCGGATAGGTGAATGTAGTAGGTTTCCAAACCACCCCCGTGGTCGATGACAATGTAATTACCATAACTATCCGTCCAGGCTGTTTTGGTAACTGTCCCATTCGCATAAGCGAGAATGGAAGTGCCTTCTTTATTGGAGATATCAATCCCATCATGGAAACTACGCTTGCCCGTAATCGGATGGGTGCGCCATCCATAGTCGCTCGACACACGACCTGTTGTGACGATGAAGTTCGTACCACTGGCAGATCCGATTGTGTTGACGGCAACTGCTTTCGTCCCAACGAGGACTTCCGCACTCACAGGTTCAAGCACGACTGTCTCGTTCAGGATATTGATTTCCTTTTCATAGCCATTAACATACTGGATGCGATAATCCACTTGCTTTACGCCATCCACGCCTTCTTTGATTGTCTTACGTGTGTTGACCAATAGGCTTCCATCTTGTTTAGCAATCGTATCGTGATAGATGACCTCATCCTGAGAAGTTTCAAGGGTAACCAGGACATCCAAATAATAACTGCTTCCGGTGATGACAATCTCATCGTTCGGCCAGATATGATCAAGATTCATGCTGGGATTCATGCGTTCGATTTCGCTGACGCTCAACCCAACTTGCTTCGCAATCTTCCAAACATTATCACCCTCTTTAACTGTATAGATTTGTTCACTTGCTTTTTGATGTCTCAATTTCAAGTAGAGATTGTCGATGATGTTCAACTTCGTGCGTTCGACTTCGACCGGTACGATTTCAATATGTTGTTTATAGGACACATCCACGACCCGTGTGTTTTCATTAAATGCTGGTGTCATGCTTGAGCTGAAGTCTTCAAGTGCCTTTGCGATCTGCGCCACATTTTCTAAGACGAACCAGGTTTCCCCATCCACGATAAGTTCATAAGCACTCACTTTGGCAGGAACTTGGCTTGCTTTGATATTCATAAACCCAGATAAAATAAAGAAAAGACCCACCATGGCAATCGCATAAGCGTTTCTGCCTTGAGGTCTTTTGGATGTTTTGATGTTTGACATAGGACTCCGCTTCATAATGCCCGTATTATAACAAGCTCAATTCGATATGAACACCCCTAAATTAGACATTTTTTGTGAAATTTGTGACACAAAATTAAAATTAAGAGCCGCTATCAGTTCATTATGTCCCTAAATTGAATCAAAATGAATGTACTTAAAAGAAACTCTTAATCAAAAAATAAAGGATGAATCCAAGCGCTACACCAAGAAATGCTTTCATGAATGATTGATTTATCATCTGTCCTCCTATTGTTGGATCAGTTTGGCCAAGCGATGTTTCATTCCAGACTTGCTGATCGGTTTTTCGTACTGTATTTCGTATTTTTCACAAAGTTCATTCAGACTGGATTCTGGATAAGCCAATCTCAGCTCTGCCACTTCTTTGAGTTTGGGCTCCAGTTCCACATAGCGACCCTCATCAATCAAACGTCGTATGACTTCCAATTGGTCGTTTGCGGCAGCCATCGTCTTCATCACATTGGCTACTTCACAGTTATCCAATCGCGTTAGATTGTTGTGAAAATCACGTTGGATACGGATATCTTCAAAATCAAGAACGGCATTATTGGCTTGAACCATACGGAGAAAATCAGAGATCTTCTCAGATGCCTTTAAATAAACGACGTGTTGGTTGCGTCGTAGAATGTACTTTGCGCCTAAATCAAAGCGATTCATGATGGACTGGATGTAGTTCGCATGATCGATATCCTGCGTAACGATTTCACAATGATAATTGGATTTCTTTGGTGAGTTGATACTTCCAGCTGCTAAGAACGCACCAGCCAGATATGCTCTTGCACAACACTCTTTTTTTACGATGGCTTTGGTTGGATGGGATGTCAAGCCTTGGGTGTTCCACAGTCCCAAATCCGTTAGAATCTCCGTCACTTTTGATTGCACTTGGATCTCATAGACATTGTTTTTCTTAAGATTCATGCGTTTCATCACGGAGAGATTCATCTCAGGATTGAATTGCTCTTTCATCAACTTAAAAGCTCGTTTTGCGGTCGTGGCATTTTCAGTCTTAATGGATAAAACAAAGCTTTGGTTACGAATGACCATCGAAGAACTCAATTGAATCAAGGCAGCGGTTTCCGCTTTCTGACAACAGGCTTTGAGTTCCACATTGGCGATTTCGTGTTTGACTTCTTGTGTGAATGACATCTCAACGAACCTTTCTGAACAATTCTTCCAATACGTCACGGATTCGATTGGGGTCATGCCGAACACGTTCAGTATCAAATTTGAGGAGCTTCTTTTGAATGAGTTTGTAATCATGGTCCTTGGCTTTTATTTGAACTGGAAAAGCTTCGCGATCCACGTAGCGGACAAGGACGGAGGTTGGAATGATATCGTTCGCATAGATCACCACATCCATCTTAACCTTCGCGTGTTGCTCAATGGCTTGGACATGATCCTCAAGTCCATACCCTTCGGTCTCTCCCGGTTGGCTCATCGCATTGGCAAAATAGACCTTAAGGCCTTGGTTGTGCTGCAATGCCTTACGAATTTCAGGAATGATCACATTCGGGCAGATGCTCGTATAGATGCTTCCGATTCCAAAGATGATCACATCGGCTTGTTCAATGGCTTGGACAGCTTCTTTGGTTGCCTTGACCGGCACATCATAAAAAACTTCAAGGATACGATGACGACTTGAGGGAATGTTGCTTTCGCCTTTGACGATGGTCCCATCTTCCATTTTCGCTAACAATCGAACGACTTGATGGGTTGAAGGGATGATGTCGCCTTTGACATTCAAGACTTTGGAGATGGTGGTCACCGCATCCATGAAACTACCCGTTTTCTTTGTCAGAGCCGTCAGGATGATGTTTCCAAGATTATGACCAACCAATTCATTCTCGGCACCCAACTCAGCAGCCTCATCTTTTTCAAAACGATAACTCATCAAAGTGGATAAAAGCGTTTCACTCTCTGCTAAAGCGATCATGACACTGCGGATATCCCCCATGGCTGGAATATGATAGGCACGCCGTAAACGACCGGTGCTTCCACCATCATCCGCGACTGTCACGATTGCGGTGATGTCAACGTTTTCAATTTGTTTCAAACCTCTTAAGATGGTTGATTGGCCAGTTCCCCCGCCGATAACCACAACTCTCAAATTACGTTCCATACTTACTCCAGATCGCGATGATCCTTGAAACAACGGTATTCTTTGCCATAATTCTCATACGCCCAGTTGACCAAGGATACCGATCGATGTTTACCCCCTGTACATCCAATGGCAACCGTAAAATGATTCTTCCCTTCACGAATGTATTCCTTAAACGCATAATCTAAGAAGGATTTAAACTTCTTGATGAAGCGTTGTGTTTCTTTCTTCTCAATCACATAGTCGTAGACAGCTTGATCATTTCCAGTCTGTTCCTTCAGTTCTTCATTCCAAAAAGGATTTGGTAAAAAACGGACATCAAACACCAGATCCGCATCCATCGGTAGACCATTCTTATAGCCAAATGAAATAAAGCTGATTGAGAAGGGTGCTCTCTGATTGATCGCAAATACCTTATTCAAACGTTGTTTGAGTTCGGTTGCATTTAAGTGTGAAGTCTCCACAACCATGCAATTCTGTTCTTTTAAGTTGCTTAACATGTCCCGTTCGACTTGAATGCTGTCCTCAAGTGTCTGAGCTTGCTGGGATAGAATCATGGGGTGGGTACGTCGTGTGAATTTATAGCGTTTCAATAACTCTGTATGGCTCGCTTCCAAAAGAAGAATTTGAAGATCGATATCCAAGATGCCAAAGGTCTGTTTAAACGCATTGAAATCTAAAAGATTGGTTGATAAAGCGAGATTTTGAAAACGGGGATCATCATGACGAATGATGATTTCCAATAATTCAGGCAACAATTTCACAGGAAACTGGTCCATGCAATGATAGCCCATATCTTCCAAAATCCCCATGGCTGTGGTTTTCCCAGCTCCAGACATTCCCGATACCAAAATGACGCGATGTTTCTTTTGACTCATGTTCTACCTCTTTGCTTCATTCTACCACGCATCCGGGTGGTCCTCAAGTTTACTTATTCTGACCAAAGTAAAAGACTTCTCTTCATTGAATGAAAGAGAAGTCTTGATATTAAGCTTTATGCATCAAATTCCTTAATGTAGTGGAAGGCGGTTTGAGCCGCGATCGCCCCATCATTGACAGCAGTGACTATTTGTCGCAGCGGTTTGACCACCACATCACCTGCACCATATAAACCTGGGATTTTTGATTCCATCTTATCATTCACGATCATGTAACCCATGGAGTCCGTCACTCCAAGATCCTTGAGACAGCCTGTTGAAGGGGTTGCCCCAATGTATGGGAAGATGCCATCGACTTCAAGGTCTTGGATGGAACCATCGTTTACACTCTTGATACGAAGTGCGGTGACTTTATTGCCATGTACGACTTCGTAAGGAATGTGTTTTTTGATGACTTTAATCTTAGGATTTGCCAAAGCACGCTCAATCGCTTGGACATCCCCTCTGAACACATCACGACGAATCACAATGGTGACTTCATCCGCAAATTGCGTCAGATACACAGCTTCCTCCAATGCGGAGTTTCCACCCCCGATGACCGCAACTTTCTTTTGTTTATAAAATGCCCCATCACAGACCGCACAGAAGCTTACCCCTTTGCCGATCATGGCTTCTTCACCTGGAATCTCCATTTTGTTTTCGACGGTTCCGGTTGCCAAAATCACGGCTTTGGTTTTAAAGGTTCTGCCATCTTCAGATGTCAGTGTCTTGATCTTATCCACATCAATTTTAACAATCGCTGTGTATTCGGTAGTGACCTCGAGTTGGGTCGTATGTTCATACATCTTCATGGCAAGATCAACCCCACTGATGTTGGGTTGGCCTGGCCAGTTATCAATCTCAAAGGTCTTGACCAACTTACCACCTGGCGCACTACCTTCAAAAAGAATGATGTCGAGCCCAGCGCGTTTTGCGTAGATCGCAGCGGTCATGCCTGCTGGACCTGAGCCAATGATGGCTAAGTCGTAGAGTTTGTCCATGTGATGTCCTTCTTTAAGAGTGTAAGCAATTCACTGAGATGTTCAATCGTCGCATTGGGTTTTGCCTGATGAATCGCATCGCGACGCTCAGGATGCGTCAGATAAGCCACAGAATAGATGCCTGCAGCATTTGCCGCATGGATATCCGTACTGGTGTCTCCGATGTAAAGCATGTTGTCATGATCGACACCCAATGCGATGCACGCATTCAAGATGCCCTCAGGGCTTGGTTTATGCTCCTTTACTTCATCGTAGCCAATGATCACATCAAATTCATCTGTGAACCCAATTAAACGCATACCATACTCAACCATATCTTTTTTCTTAGAAGAAACGATTCCCAATTTATAGCCTTCAGCTTTCAATTGATGAACGACATCAAAGGCATTCGGCATCCGTTTGATCAATCGAGGATGAATCTCCTTGTTGTTTGTTCGATATGTCTCTACGGCCTCCGGTAGATCTTCTTCGTCAAGATAACGACTCAGAATCTGTGTCAGCGTAGGACCTAAGAAAGAAATCTCGTCTTCACGTGTGATGACGACATCCGGACGATATGTGTGAATCGTCATTTTCATGCTTTCGATGATCAAGGGTTCGGTATCCGCTAATGTTCCATCGAAATCAAACAAAATTATCGGTTTTTCCTTTTTGATGAAACGTTGGAAGACGCCCAATTTACCCATCAAGCCCAATACGATGAACGCGATGGATACCAACTGAGCGGTACGCAGTCCCATAAACATCAAACTGTCTGTTCTTAAGCCTTCGACCCAGAAACGGCTGATGCCATACCACATCAGATAAGCCCACATCAGATCGCCCCGTTTGTTTTCACTGAAGCGCTTCAAGAAATAAACAATAAGAACGAATCCAACAATGTTCAGGATACTTTCATAGAGAAAGGTCGGTTCACGAAATTGACCCAGGATGAACATATTGTCTTTGATAAAAGCAGGGAATAAACTGTAGTATGATTCTTCCACTACTTTTCCATACGCTTCTTGGTTCATGAAATTGCCCCAACGACCAATGGCTTGAGCCACAAGAATATTCGGAACGATCGCATCCGCAAAACGTAGAAAACTCAGTTTTTTGCGTTTTAAGAACCAGTAGGCAAAAGCTGCCCCAAGTAATAAGCCCCCTTGGATAGCCATTCCCCCTTGCCAGGTCATTAGAATTGAGATGGGATCTGCGATATACGTTGATAAATCATAAAACAAGACATACCATAATCGCGCCCCTACGATCCCTGACAATAGACTTCCAAAAAACAAGTCATCAACCAAGGATGTCGAATACGCCAATTTCTTCAAATTACGCACACTCAACCAATAGGCTACGAACGCCCCGGTGAGTATCAAGATGGCATACCATTTGATACTGATGGTGCCAATATCCACAAAGCTCGATAAATCTTTAAAAAATACCATGTTTACTCCTCATTTTGGTTTTTGATGAAATCATAAACCCGTTGTTCAAATTCTTTGGCACTATTGATGCCGCGCAACTTCAGATTGAAATTGGTCACCGCCGATTCCACCAAAACCGCAATATTTCGACCATCACGAACCGGTATCGTAGTCTTAGGAATATCTAAACCCAAGATGTTCGCAAGAACTTCTTCCTCGATTCCTACCCGTTCGTATTGTTTCTGATCATCCCACTTCTCAAGATGGATGATGACATCGATCTCACTGTTATCCAATGAGGAACTCGCCCCAAACATCTTTGTCACATCGATGATCCCAATTCCTCTGATTTCCAACATTCCCCGCAAGATTTCAGGTGCTCTCCCAAAAATAGTGTTATGAATTCGTGTCACATCGACCCGATCATCCGCGACCAAGACATGTCCACGTCGAATGAGCTCAAGTGCGGTTTCACTTTTACCCACGCCGGAATCCCCGGTGATGACGACACCTTTTCCGTAGATGCTCAACAGCACACCATGGATATTATCGCTAGGTGCGAGCTTTTCATCAAGATAACTGACCACATCCACCATCAATCGATACGTTGGTTGGTCTGAAATCAAGATGGGAAAGTTTTTACTTTCCGCAATCTCGCGTAAGAGTTCCGGACATTCCATGTTTTTGGAGATGACGATGGCTGGACTGTATCCATCTGTCAATCGTTCCAATCGTTCACGCAATAAATCATCCGGCACTTCAGACATGTAGGACATTTCCTTAGTACCTAAGATGATGATGCGTCGGGGTTCCGTATGTTCAAAATAGCCCGCCAATTCCAAGCCGGGACGATTGATATCCGGTACGATCGCCCAACGATTCAAGGCCTCATCGTTTCCTGTAATCTGTGTCAGATTAAAGAACTTCTTAAAATCGGAAATCTTGGCTTTGCGTTCAAAATCCATATTTACCTCTTTTCTTTATCAAAGATATGTTTCAGGTATTGTCCTGTATAACTCTTTGGATTCTCAGCAAGCTTCTCAGGTGTCGTGGCTTGAACCAAATACCCACCTTCATCGCCCCCTTCTGGGCCTAAGTCAATCACATAGTCCGCATTCTTAATGATATCCAGATTATGTTCGATGACGATGACCGTATCCCCATTATCCACGATGCGCTGTAAGACGGTAATAAGCTTTCCAACATCATAGCTATGAAGTCCTGTTGTTGGTTCATCAAGAATGAATAAAGTCTTGCCTGTAGCCCTTCGTTGAAGTTCACTTGCGAGTTTAACACGTTGGGCTTCACCACCGGATAAAGTGGTTGCGGATTGCCCCAACTTAACATAATCCAAGCCGACATCAGAAAGTGTTTGAAGACGATGTTTGATCTTATGGATGTTTGCGAAGAATTCAATGCCCTCTTCGATGGTCATCTCTAGGATATCATAGATCGACTTTCCTTTAAATGTGACCTGTAAGGTCTCATTGTTATAGCGTTTCCCCTCACATTCTTCACAGGGGACATAGACATCGGGTAAGAAATGCATGGAGATGCGTTTGACGCCATCCCCTTGGCAGAGTTCACAACGTCCACCTTTGACATTGAAAGAGAATCGTCCTTTGTCATAGCCCCTTACTTTGGCTTCTGGTGTCATCGCAAACAAATCACGAATATCATCAAAGACACCGGTATAGGTGACAGGATTGGAGCGTGGTGTCCGTCCGATCGGATCTTGATCGATCTCAATGAGCTTATCAATGTATTCCAAACCTTCGACAGCCTTCGCTTTACCCGGTTTGATTTTTTGTCTGCCTAAATGATGGAAGATCGACTTCCCTAAAACTTCATTGACCAAGGTGGATTTACCACTGCCACTCACACCCGTCACGACCGTAAAGGTTCCGAGTGGAATCTTTACATTCAATTTCTTAAGATTATTTTCCGTCGCTTCTTTGATGGTGATGAACTGACCATTACCTTTGCGTCGAACTTCAGGAATGGGATTGGAACGTTGTCCACTCAAGAATTGTCCGGTAATGGATGTTGGATGGGCAATGATTTCAGCAGGTGTTCCCAATGCGACAACCTCACCCCCATGGATACCGGCTCCTGGTCCGATATCGATGATGTAATCACTTTCCATCATGGTTTCTTCATCGTGTTCAACCACAATCAAGGTATTCCCCAAGTCACGCATATTCTTAAGGGTATTGATCAATTTATGGTTATCGCGTTGATGTAGACCAATGGAGGGTTCATCCAACACATACAAAACCCCCGTCAAGCGCGACCCAATCTGTGTTGCCAAACGAATGCGTTGCGCTTCGCCACCCGATAGGGTGCCAGCTGTTCGATCCAAGGTTAAATAGTCCAAGCCTACATCTTTTAAGAAGGTTAGACGTTCATTGATCTCTTTAGTGACCAAGTGCGCAATTTCTTTTTGCATGGGCTTCAATTCCAAAGCATGCATATAATCCAAGGCATTACGAACACTCATTTGCGTCCACTGTTGGATGTTTTTAGGCCCCACTCGCACACTGAGTGCCATGGGATTCAAACGCATGCCATTACAGGTCGGACATACAGAATCCGTCATGAAGGTTCCATACCATTCACGTGCCATTTGTGAAGAGGTCTCCACAAAACGACGTTCGATCAATTCCTTAACTCCTTCGATGCGATCGGTTTTGGAATAACGATTCCCTGTACGGGTCTCAATGGTATAGCGTATCGGCTCTTTTGAACCATACAACACAATATCCAACTGTGCTTTTGTGAGTTCTGAAATTGGTTTATTCAATGGAATCTTATAATGATCACAGAGTGTTCTAAAGTTCTGCCATTCGATATTTTCGGTATCGACGATGTTTTTATAATATTGAATGCCACCTTGAAGGATGGTTTTTGATTTATCAGGGATCAAGAAGTCCACATCGACCATTTGAATGATTCCTAAACCTTTACAGGTCTCACAGGCACCCAAAGGTGAGTTGAAACTAAAGAGACGAGGTTGAAGTTCCGCAACGGTGAAACCACACTTAGGACAAGCATATTTGCTGGAGAAGAGAATTTCTTCATCCTTGGTCAAAACCAGAGCTAAGCCATTGGCTTGTTTCAAGGCAATTTCAAGGGAATCTTGGATACGTGTGGAACTATCGTCATGTTTGACGATACGGTCAACGATCAAGTCAATGTCATGTTTCTTATTTTTCTCTAAGATGATTTCATCTTCCAACATCTTAAGTTCACCATTCACACGGACACGTAAAAAACCTTCTTTTTGAAGTTTCTCGAAAAGATCTTTATGGGTACCCTTGGCTTGTCTTAAAATGGGGGCCAAGATTTGTAATCGTGTGCCATCTTCTTCCTGCATGACACGATCCAACATCTGCTTGATGGTTTGGGCGACAATCGGCTCATCGTGATTCGGACAATACGGTGTCCCCACACGTGCATACATCAAACGTAGATAGTCATAAATCTCTGTAACCGTACCAACGGTTGAACGGGGATTGTTAGAGGTGGTTTTTTGATCGATCGCAATACTCGGCGATAATCCTTCAATCAGATCGACATCCGGTTTCTCTGAATTGCCTAAAAATTGACGTGCATAAGCACTTAACGATTCGACATAACGTCGTTGTCCTTCCGCATAAATCGTATCAAATGCCAAGGAGGTTTTACCAGAGCCGGAAAGTCCGGTCATGATGACCAATTGGTTACGAGGTATTTTTAAATCAATGTTTTTGAGGTTGTTTTCACGCGCCCCTTTTATTTCAATATAGTCTTTTTGCATACGCTTATTATACACCACACAATGCTTTTCGAAGCTTAAAGACACTCCAAATTGACGGGTGTCCATTTTTTTGGCATAATGCAATGGTGAGTGTAGAACGTATGAAAAAACTATTTGAACAAATCTTTAAATTCGTCATTGTCGGAGGCTTATCCTTCGTCCTTGATTTCATTATTTATTATGTCTTAACGAAACTGTTTGGTGTTTATTACATCACCGCTGGTTTCTTTAGTTTTACGATATCCCTGATCTTTAATTACTTGATGAGCATGAAGTTCGTCTTCAAGTCGAAGGACAACTTAAAGAAACACCATGAGTTCGCGATCTTTGCGACCTTGAGTGTCATGGGCTTGGGCTTGAATCTCTTGTGCTTATTCATCATGGTTGATTATATGGGCATCAATGATTTGATTGCCAAGGTACTGACGGCTGGCATCGTCATGGTGTTCAACTTTGTGACACGGAAGATCTTTTTGGAACAGAAAGAAAATTGATTCCTTTAACTTGTATTCTAAAATTCTAATATTCACCAATTGAAATAGCCACCTGTTAAAGTACAAGTGGCTATTCTTTATTCAGCGAAATAACTTGGGACTCGACCGATTAATTCAAATCGCAACATCGTCTTTTCATCAAAGATAGGAAAGTAGAAGTGATCAACTTCACTACGAAGCATATACGCTTCACCTTCACTTGTTAGTTGGTAAATTCCCTCATCAACTTGTTCATATCGCCCTTTTAGAATGGTTTTATTGTCGGCATAGAGCTGATAGCTCCCATCCGATGCAAATGTGAATTGGTATTGAACTCTACCCACTTTAGATTGATTTGCGACATTTGCTACATACGTTCCAAGTAGATGATTTTCTTCACGTGAAGTTTGATAATCACGATTTAAATAGAAAATATTTACAGCTAAAGATAAGACAAATAATACTATAACAACTTTGAATTTCATTATTCTTCCCCCGAACTTGCTTAAGAGACATTTTACCTTTTTTTTTGTCTATTGTAAAGAAAGGACCGCGATGCGGTCCAGAATTAGATTAGAGTACTTCTCCGTTTGTTTCAATGACCTTCTTATACCAATAATAGCTATCTTTTGGTGTACGGTTCAAAGAACCTTCCATTGTTTCATCTTGATCGACATAGACGAAACCATAACGTTTCTGATATCCATTCAACCAGCTCAAGAGATCGGTATAGGACCATGTGCAATATGCCCAAACTTCGGAACCATCATCCACAGCTTTCTTCAACTCTTCAATATGTGCTTTAAGGTATGCGATACGATAAGGGTCATGAATGGAGCCATCCGCTTCAACTTTATCAAACGCACCCAAACCATTTTCAGAAATAACAATCGGCAAATCATAACGACTTGTGATCGTTCGGCAACACACACGTAGACCCATTGGATCGATCGTCCAATCCCAGTCCGTTGTGGCTAAGAATGGATTCTTTGTATCTTTGAATAAACCAGGGATGCCTTGTGATTTAGCAGTACCTTTTTGACCACTGGTATTCATTTCGGTACTGATACCAACGCCATCAATTGGATTGTTTTCCACAACCGTTGTTTGATAGTAATTGACACCCATAAAGTCCACTAATTTCGCAGCTTCAAACATCAATTGCTTATCTTCAGCTTCCAATTTAGGTTCTAAGCCTTGGGATACCAAGTAGTTCCAAGTGGATTTTGGATATCGACCGTAACCATACACATCCATCCACCAATAATTACGGAAATCATCGTAATCCAAATGCGCCATCACATTGTCCGGTGCACAGTCTTTCGCATAACTTGGCCCATAGGCAAAGCTTGCGCCAATGTTTCCTTCAGGGAATAGTTTCTTAAATTCAATGACCGTCTTCGCATGTGCGATATTCGCATGATGGTTGACTTGAAAGAAGGTCTTCATATCATAGGCTTTGCCTGGAGGATGTAAAGCCATCATCCAACCTAAGGTCGTGAATACGTTTTGTTCATTCATGGTGATCCAATATTTGACTTTGGATCCAAAACGTTTAAATAGTGTTACGGCATAATTGACATAATCCTCGACGATTTGACGATCTTCCCAACCCTTGTACGCTGTATCCAAGGCAAGTGGTAAATCCCAGTGATAAACAGTGACCATTGGCTCAATACCATATTTTAAACATTCATCTATCAAATCTTCATAGAACTTCAAACCCGCTTCATTGACTTCTCCTCTACCCTCAGGATAGATGCGTGCCCAAGCGATTGAGAAACGATAGGTCTTTAAACCCATCTCCGCCATCAAACGGACATCTTCGAGATAGCGATGGTAATGGTCGACTGCCACATCCCCATTGGTGCCTTTGAAGGTCTTACCCGGAATGCGAACGAATTCATCCCAATTGGTTCTGCCTTTACCATCTTCATTCCACGCACCTTCGACTTGATAGGCGGCGGAAGCGGATCCCCACAAGAAACCTTCTGGGAAGCCTTTTGATTCTTTAAAGTACATATGTCCTCCTTTATTTCATCGAACTTTTCAGTTCCAATACAATATCTCTGAGTTCTGCGGCACGTTCGAAATCCAGAACACGTGCTGCTTCGTGCATTTCCTTTTCCAGGGAAATAATAAGCTCTTCTTGCGACTTGCGATCCAACTTCTGACGCTTCGTAAGGTAAGCATTCGCCATCTTCTGCGTCTCCTTGCCACGGATGACGTCATGGATTTCCTTCTTGATTGTTTTCGGTGTGATGCCATGTTCAAGGTTGTAGGCTATTTGAATCTCACGTCGACGATTGGTCTCATTGAGTGCCTTCTCCATTGAATCGGTCATCCGATCGGCATAGAGAATGACTTGACCATTCGCATTACGCGCCGCACGACCAATGGTTTGAATCAAGGAGCGATGTGAACGAAGGAAGCCTTCCTTATCCGCATCCAAGATACAAACCAAGGATACTTCGGGTAGATCCAAACCCTCACGCAGAAGGTTGATTCCCACCAAGACATCGTACTTACCCTTACGTAAATCACGTAAGATTTCGATACGTTCTAGTGTTAAGGTTTCATGATGGAGGTAACAGACCTTTAAATCCAAACGCTTGAGATAGGCTGTCAGTTCTTCCGCCATCTTAACGGTCAAGGTCGTGATGAGAACACGTTCATCTTTTTCGATGCGTAGGTTGATTTCATGGATGATGTCATCAATTTGACCTTTGGATGGACGAACATGGGTAATCGGATCGATCAAACCTGTAGGACGGATGATTTGTTCCACAACTTCATGATTCGTGAGCTCCAATTCATAATCACCCGGCGTTGCGGAGACAAAGATGACCTGATTGATGATCTTCTCAAACTCATCAAAACGCATGGGTCGATTTTCCAAAGCACTGGGTAATCTAAACCCATATTCAACCAAGGTTGTTTTACGTGCTCGATCTCCATTGAACATACCGCGTACTTGAGGCACACTGACATGGGATTCATCGATAACCAGAAGATAATCTTCTGGGAAATAATCAAATAGGTTGAAAGGTCTTTGACCTGGCTTACGTCCGTCGATATGCATGGAATAGTTTTCAATTCCGGAACACATGCCCAATTCACGCAAAGCTTCCAAATCATAAAGTGTGCGTTGTTCGAGACGTTGTTTCTCAACGAGCTTGTTTTCCTTTTCCAAGGTATTCAAACGTTCATGTAGCTCACGTTCGATCTTATCACAAGCTTCACGCATCTGTTCTTTGGAGCGGGTGTATTCATTGGCTGGGAAGATGTTGTAGACGGAGTAGGCATTCAAAACCTTACCACTGACACGATCCACTTCCGTGATGCGTTCGATGAGATCATCGTAAAGTTCGATTCTCAAGTTGAACTGATCGGTATAACCGAGTGAGATTTCAATGGAATCCCCTTTGACTCGGAAAGTACCGCGTTTGAGCTCCATGTCGTTTCGACTGTATTGGCGATCCACAAGTTTGCGTATCAAATCTTGACGATCGATGGTTTCGTTTTGATGGATGGAAAAAAACAAATCACGATACAAAGAAGGATCACTGGAGGCATAGATGCAGGCGACTGAAGCGACGACGATCGTATCTCGACGTTCCAAAATCGCATTCAAGGAAGACATTCTAAGCATGTCCAATTCATCATTGATCATCGCTGTTTTTTCAATGTAGGTATCTGACTTTGGTACATAAGCTTCTGGTTGATAGTAATCAAAATTAGAGACAAAATACTCAACCCGATTGTTCGGAAACAACTCTTTGAACTCAGAATAAAGCTGACCCGCAAGTGTCTTATTGTGTACAAACACCAAGGTAGGACGATTCACTTCCGCAATCACTTGCGAAACCGTAAAGGTTTTCCCAGTCCCGGTCGCACCTAAAAGAACTTGAGCACGTTTATTATCTTTTAAGCCTTGAACCAATTGTTTGATGGCAAGGGGCTGATCGCCTAAAGGCGCATACGGTGAAACCAGTTCGAATTTATTCATAGGCAAGCTCCAAGGCTTTTTGAAGTTGGAGATCCTTGAGTGGATTCAAATGCCACTCCCGAACGACATCCGCACGTAGGGTATCCAACAAGGCCTTATTCACCACGGCTTCAAGTTCAATATAATTGTTCATGTTCAAGTAGGCTTGAATTGCTTTCAATGTCGCTTCAGAGAAGTAGCCATCGGTTCGATCCACATCGTAATCCAAAAAATCCAAGGCGACTTGCGCATCCCGAATAGATTCATGAACTTGATCGAAACCATAGCTTTCATCTTCTTCCAAGAGTGTGAACGATTCCTGCATGACTTCGTGTTGGGACACGATCACATCCGGTGTGATGCCTACCCCATTGATCTTATTGCCCAAGGGACTGAACCACTCCGCAACCGTGTACTTCAAAGCACTGCCATCCGAGAACGGACGTTGTTGCTGGACGGTTCCCTTACCGTAGGTTAAAACTCCAACTATTGTTGAACCAATGTTTTCTTCCACAGCGATGGCAAAAACTTCTGCTGCAGAAGCTGTGTTTTCATTCACTAAGATCAGGATATCTTCAAAAGGAAGAACGATGTTTCCGCTAGACTTTGAAACCAAGGCATCCCCACTTGTGAGTTCTTGTTTGATTAGAATACCATCCTTAGGCACAAACATACTTCCAACGTCTTCTAAAGAAGTGAGATATCCACCTCCATTATCGCGAAGATCAATGATGATCTTCTTCGCGTTGGCTTGCTTGAATACCTCTAGATACTGTTTGACTTCCTTTGCAGTACTGGTCCCAAATTGGTAGATCTCCAAAAAAGCCACATTGTTCTCAAGCATCTTGCCAAACGCCGTATTCGCAATGATGCCACGCGTAATGTCCAAAGCCACGATGTCTTGACCTCTTAGGAATTCTATTCTTACGATGGAATTTTCTTCACCGCGAACTTTATCTACAATTTCATCTGAAGTGAGACCGACGGTTGAAACACCATCCACAGAGTAAATGATGTCTCCCGGTTGAACTCCGGCTCTTTCAGCAGGTGAATCGATGAAAACACGTTCGATGATGAACGTACCATTATTATCAAAGTAGGATACGCCGATGCCGACAAAACCACGATCAATGGACTCCGCAAACATCTGAACTTCATCTGCCGTCATGTAGACCGTATGTGGATCCCCACTGCTCTCAATCATGCCTTTGACGGCATCGTTGATCAGCTTATCTTCAGGATTGATCAAATCTTTACTAAAATACCAATCATCCTTAAGCACGTTGAAAATCGCTTCAAAACGCTCAAAATCCGTTTTGACCGTTGTGGTCAACGGCGTCATTGCCGTACGAACGACATAGCCAAAACCAAAAGCCACAATCAAGCCGATGGTTATGAAAAGGGTACGGAGTCGTCGTTGTCTTTTTAAGCGTCGTTCATCCGGCCACTCATAACGTTCAACGGGTATTCTTATTTTTTTCTCACTCATAATTCTTCCTCAAGTATTCTTAGTTGATAACACTAATAACTTTGGCCGTAACTGACCCCGAATATCGTAAGAGGATTCTCTCGACATGGTGCTCGATTACCATTGTAGTAACAACGTGAACTCAAACCGGCATTCCCCCAATTGTTTCCAAACCCTAGATCACCATTCCATGAAGCCGCATAATCCGAAATACTCTTGGTCCCTAAATAATGAACCTCAATGTGCAAATGTGGACCCGTTGAACTTCCTGAAGAACCCACTTTACCAACGGAATCCCCTTGATTGACGATTTGACCCGAGCTGATGGGTGTATCTTTCTCAAGATGCATGTAGATGATGCCATAGGTTCCACCATTGACCGAAACCAGAAGATACACTTGGTTACCCCCACGATTCACTCCAGGAGAACCACAGGTATTTCCATAATAACCCCAAGTCGGACAAGCATTCGTACTGTAGATGACCACACCATTGGCGACCGCTCTCAAATCGGTCCCCACCGGAGCCGCAAAATCGACCCCAAGATGAGTTCCTCCAAAGGGATAGGTCCATACACCCGCAGAAATACGGAAACCCCCATTAATGGGACGCACCCAACCTGGGGATGCGATGACATTATTCAATGAAGATGCAATGGACTTCAATTGACTTTGAATATCTTTGAGATTGGCAGCCGCATAGCTTTCTTTCGCCATCAACTCCGCTTCCAAATTACGATATTCCAATAAGATGGTCTCAACCGCATCTTGAAGACCTAATGCGGTTTCTTTGTTTTTTACCAAATTCTGCTTATTATCTTCAAGGGCCTGAACTTGACGCTCAAGCTCCTCTTTATCCGCATTGAAGGCATTGACCTCTTCCGTCAAGCGCTCAATTTCCGTCTTATCGGCTTGCGTGATGTCATTGATGCCCTCGATTCTACGGACAAGATCCACGAAATCCGAAGCCCCTACAATGAAATCAATATACGAGTTCAAATAGACAAAGGACTGCATGTTCACCATGCGGGTCTGAATGAACGCATCGATTTCTTTGATGTTTGCTTCACGAATATTGATGTTATGTGTCAATTCCGCTATGGACGCTTCACTCAACTGAATGGATTTCTCGATGTTTTTAATGGAAGCATTCAGCTGATCGATCTGCTTTTGATACTCCGTAACCTGAGCTGCATATTTCAAGATGTTCGACTTCACGTCCTTCAATTCATTTCTTAAGTTCGTCAATTCATTTGCCGCATTCTGTGCCTTACCATTCACATAGTTCTGATAAGCACTGCAAGCCTCCTTATTATTCACTGCTTCGGTTGATGAACAAAGCGTGGCATAATAAGCCTCCTCATTCTCAAAATCATAGGCAAAAAATGACATTGGACTCGTGTTCAAAATCACCATTACAAAAATGAGTATGAAGATAAGAATACGTTTCATCGATAGACCCTCAAATAACGCGTGACCGACAAATAACTCCCAAACAAGCCCACTGAAATACCTAAAAGAACCAAGAGATACGAGAGATAATAAACAAAGGGAAAAACCGGTCTTAAAATAAAGAGATTGCTTAGGAGGATTCCACCCATCGCATCGTAAAGATATCGATAACCAAAAATACTGATCAAGACAGGAACGATCGCCCCAAAGAAGCCGATTAAGATGCCTTCGATTACAAAAGGAGCACGAATGAAGCCATTGGTCGCCCCAATCGTACGCATGATTGAAATCTCATGCATGCGTGAATGAATCGACATTTTGATGGTGTTCGCAATGAGAAACAAGGCCAAAAAACCCAAGAAACCAACAAGAATGAAACCTGAATCACGAATCGAGTTCAGAATATCCACCAACTTGATCGCATTGACGCCACCATAGTTCACACTTTCAATGCCATCCATTCCTTCAACACGTTTGGAAATGGCATCGATATTCTTAGCATCCTGCACTTCAATGATGAAAGCATTGCGTAATGGGTTCTTTTCACCCCGATACATCTCAAAGATCTTGCCCTCTTCACCATAAGCTTCGATGAATTGATTCAACTCTTTATCCTTATCGGAGTAAACGACTTCCACAACACCCTCCATGGCACGAATGGAACGCTCCAACTCGCCAATATCCGGTAATCCTACTTCATTCTTGATCTGAACATGAATTTGTACCTTTGCTTCGATCGATTGTGTGATCTCTTGAATATTGACCGTTAGCATTACAAAGAGTGAAACGATGGTCAAAGTGATCATTACCGCCATAATGGATGAAAAACTCATCGCCAAATGACGAATCAAGCCAACAAAACCCTCTTTAAACGGCCGAATGATGCGATTCATGTTGAATGTATCCTCCTTCAGCCATATCCGCTACGATGTGCCCTGCTTCCAGTGCAATCGTTCTCTTTTTGAATTGATTCACGATGCCAATGTCATGAGTGACCATGAGTATCGTCGTCTTCTCTTCTTGATTGATCTTCTCTAAAAGCTTGATGATCTCACCCGACTTCTTAGGATCCAAATTCCCTGTCGGTTCATCCGCAATCAATATCTGCGGTTTATTCGCAATGGCACGTGCAATGACGGCACGCTGCTGTTGACCACCAGAGAGTTGATCGGGATAATGACTTGATTTCTCACTTAAGTCCACCAACTGTAAAACCTCACGTACACGTTGACGTGCATCCAAAGGTTTCATGTGCGTGATTTCCAAGGCATATAAAACATTCTCAAAAACCGTCTTACGTTCCAAGAGTTTGAAGTCTTGAAACACAACACCGATATGACGACGATAATAAGGAACTTTTCCGTGCCTCAACAAGCCCACATTGATACCCGCAACTTCGACATTTCCCTTGGTCGGCTTTTCTTCCGCATCCAAAAGACGGATCAAAGTGGACTTCCCTGAACCGGTTGGACCAATGATGTAAACAAACTCACTTTGATCGATGAAAAGGTTGATATTGTAAAGTGCGTTAACACCATTTTTATACGTTTTTGATACATTACTGAGTTTAATCATAGCATCTCCAATTAGCCTTATTATAGCATAGCAAGCTTAATTTAAACTTAAGACAGCCCCTTTAAAAAACTGGTAATTATCCAGTTCATTAAACCTTGTAATCAAAGGAGAAACCATTCCCCTTCACTTCCGTCGCCTCCGTCGCAATGACAAACGCCTGTGGATCAATCAAATTCAATTGCTTGATCAATTCTGGATACTGGGTCATATTGATGACACTCAAAACAACCTGTCGCTGTTCACGTGTATAACCCCCCTGGGCTTCCAATAAGGTTGATCCTCTCTCCAAGATGGTATCGATCATATGTACGACTTCATCCACTTTATCCGTGATGATCATAACCGAACGCGCCTCTTGACCACCAAAGACCAACACACGATTGATCGCAATCGCAGTAGCCCATACCGATATGAACCCTAAAAGCACCGCTTCGATGCCATACACAAATACACCCAACAAGACCGTTAATAAGTCTACGATGAGTACCAATTGACTTAAATCGAAATTGGTATATTTATGGATGATCAAGGGTGGTATATCCATCCCCCCCGTCGAAGCCCCTGTACGAAACACCAAACCAATCCCAAAGCCCGCAACCAAACCCGAATAAAGACTGGCCAGTAAAGGATCGATGTTCACATGAACCGGGTTCGCTGCCAATACATTCAAAAATATCGGATACAAGACACTGCTTGAGATGGTATGAACGGTAAACTTCTTACCCAAAAACACAGCCCCCAGCGCAAAAAGTGACCAAATCAAAAATGTGATGATCAGATCAGATCGAAAACCAGTCAGCTTTGAGACGGAAACCGCAATCCCAGCTACACCTCCCGATAGAATCTCATACGGTAAGATAAAGGTATGAACCGCAATTGCCAATAGGAAATTACCTGTAATAACAAGCATGAAGTCAAAGATTATTTTTTTGAGGTCTAGAGTTTTCACGCTATAATTATACCATTGAGGACATCGACTTCCTATGACAAAACGACACAAGCACGACAAACTGCTATTTCCAATACTAAGTATTTTATGGGTTATCGTCATTCTATCCTTTTCATTACAGGATGGGTCACGATCCAGTCTTCAAAGCGGAATGATCACCACAACGATACAGTCCCTATTATCCAATATTGGAATTGATATCGAACGTCAACTTCTGAGTTTCTTGATTCGTAAAGCAGCTCATTTTACCGAATTCTTTATCCTTGGTGTGTTGATTAAACAAAGTGCATTTGATTTAAAGAATACGATTCCACTTTACTTAGCATGCTTGGTTCCTGTAATCGATGAGACTGTTCAAAGTTTCATACCAGGAAGAGCCATGGCCATTACAGACATGTTCATTGACTTAAGTGGAATCCTATTCGGGTTTCTCATCATGAATCTAATTCATAATTCCCAAAGGAAACGAAAAGAAAGGATGCTTTCATAGGCGTCCTTTCTTTTCGTCAATGAGTCGAATTAAAAGTCTTCTTTTGCGAATGGTGCCGTTCATTATAAAGCATTCAAATATTACCATAAAAAAGTGACGAAGATAAATCTTCGCCATCTTGAAAAATAAAGAAAACATAATCCATGATTTATTCATCGTCCTCACACAAAGGGAATTCAGTTATACTTTGGGTGAGGACTTTATTGATGAT
>JAUVVC010000005.1 GCA_030604855.1 Erysipelotrichaceae bacterium | reverse complement strand
CCCCCCCCCCCCCCCCCCCCCCCCCCCCCCCCCCCCCCCCCCCCCCCCCCCCCCCCCCCCCCCCCCCCCCCCCCCCAAATGATATGAATCACCAATTTTTAAACGGCTTCGTTATACCTAAACATTTATTGAAGGATTTGGATCGGCAACGGACCCAAATCAACTTGAATCGTGTCCTACCCATTGCGATCGTTTTTTACACGATTGAATGGGTTGTTTTTTATTTCGGTGCCTATTTCTATGATGTCAGTGGAATCATCCTCATTCTTCAAATCGCATCAAGTCTGATCATTCCACTTCTACTTTATGCTCGCTTTCGCTTTGAACACTTAAGTCATCATTTCGTAGACTTCATTTTAACGCTATATACGCTGACACTCATTACATACAGCATTGCGATCGCACTCAACACCCAGACGCAGGCCGACCTGCTTCACATGCACATCATGATCATGACGGCGATTGTCGCGATCCTTTATCTCAAGGTATGGGAGAGCTTCCTTTTGATTCTAAGTTCAAGTCTTTTCATGATCTTCCTGCTCCCTTATTATCAGATCAATGCCGAAGCCGTCTTTGTCATTCAAGTCAATCTAGCCATCTACAACCTCGTACTGTGGTTCTTCGCCCTCGGCTTATTTAAAACCCGTTTAAAAACCATGATTCTAGAGCGTGATCTCATCGAAAAGAACCAAGAACTTGAACATCTCGTTCAAACCGATTCCATGACCAAACTCTACAACCACAAAGCCATCCTTGACTTTCTTTCTGAAGAGATGAGTCGATCCGATCGTAATGAACAAGCCCTGTCCATCATCCTTCTGGATATTGACGACTTTAAAAAGATCAACGATCGTTTCGGTCACCAAGTCGGCGATCAGGTTTTAATCAAAATCTCAGACATCATCAAACACTCCCTCAGAACCATCGACCGTGTGGGACGTTATGGCGGCGAAGAGTTCTTGGTTCTACTTCCGAACACGAACCTCAACGCCGGGAGACTTTATGCTTTACGGCTTCAATCGCTGTTGCGTGAATACAAACTTCCCAACCAGGAGACATTGACGATGAGTGGTGGTTTGGCAGAGTACACCGGTGAATCCATCGATGCTCTGATCAAACAAGCTGACCAACTCTTATACCAAGCTAAAAAGGCTGGAAAGAACCAGATAATTAGTCAATAAATTAGATTTATTGATATATTTATTAAAATAATCAATTTTATACTTGATTTTTTTAATTTATGGTTTAGAATGTGATTAAGGAGACGATATGCAACGGAAAATACAGATACGAATCGATACCGAGGATACCCACTTCCATCTTCCTAAGGTCAAAGTCAAAACCGCAATGGGTTTGGCTAAACTGGCTTTATGGGGTTCCAACTTCATCAAGGACGAGCAAACAAAGCATTTCGTCCATGAAAACAAGCACGAAATCAAACGCTTTCTCGATCTGGTGGCCACAGAGCTGAATGCGGAAGAACCCGGTGTCTTGGTGGATGTGCAGTCTAAGGATGCGATTATAAAGATCGAGTTGATCTAAAGGAGCTTGTATGCGTAAAGAAGTCATTGGAACTTGTCCAGTATGTCAGAACACCTTGATGGCGACACGTCTGACCTGTCATGTCTGTCATACGGAAATCACGGGAGATTTCGAATTATCCCGTTTCAGTTATTTGAATAAAGAAGAATTAAGCTTTGTGGAAACCTTCATCCGTGTCTATGGAAACATCAAAGAGATGGAAAAGGAACTCAACGTCTCCTACCCAACCGTCAAGAAGATGTTGGAGCAGGTCGTCACAAAGATGGGCTTTGAAAACAAAGAACCCAGTACGAATACCGAAGAAATCTTACAAAAGATTAAAAACAAAGAACTGAGTGTCAACGAAGCATTGGCACTCCTCAAGAAATAAGGAGATCTATGAACACAAAAGAACAAATCCTCCAAATGGTCAAAGATGGCGACATCGACATCAATGAAGGCGTAAAGCTCTTGGAAGCACTCGGGATTGCGAATACCCCAGCCCCAAGCAACACCAAATCCAAACTTCGCATCGTCGTAGACAGTGCCGATGGCGATAAGGTCCGCATCAATGTGCCCACCTCATTGCTTAAAGCGGGGGTGGACATCGCATCCAAACTCAATGTCAATGGCAATCCAGTCGATCTTAAAGGGGTGGATATGGACATGATTCTACAAGCCATTGAAGATGGTTCCAGTGGAGAGATCGTGGACATCGACACCAAAGACGGAGATACCGTCAAAATCTTCATCGAATAAAAAAGGACTTCGGTCCTTTTTTACTGAATCGTTCGCATGTCTTCATGGACACGCACCAAATCTTGTATGATCTGAATGCTTTGCGGGCATTGCGGTTCACAAGCACCACAGGCTTGACACATGTCGGCACGGGCATCCACCGCAAGCTCTTTGAAATAACGTCTTCTTGCTTGATCATCGTTGTGATAGATCGCCCAATCGTTCCAGATCCTGAAGTTGCGAGGAATGTTGACACCGTGTGGACATGGCATGCAATATTCACAACCCGTACAACCGTTCTTGGTTCTGGATTTGATGATTTCAGTGACTTTGTTCACCAGATCGTATTCTTCTTGATTCAAGGCTTTGAAGTTGGTGAAGGTATCGAGATTATCCAAAACATGATCCATCGTACTCATGCCACTGAGAATGACTTTGACGTTCTTATGCGAACCCACCCAACGCAAGGCCCATGAGGATAAGGATTTCTTAGGATAATACGCCTTGAAGAAACGCGCGATGTCTTCGGGAAGATTGGCTAAACTTCCCCCTTTGATCGGCTCCATCACAACCATGGGTATGCCCAACTTCTCCGCAAGCACATAACCCTTATTCCCTGCTTGAATTTCAGTATCGACATAATTATATTGAATCTGGCAGAAATCCCAAGCTCGATGTTGGATGATCTTTCTAAAAACCGGATATTCATCGTGGAAAGAGAAACCGATGTACTTAATCTTTCCCTCTGCTTTGAGTTGATCCAACACATCCAAGACACCTTGTTCAAGCAAAGCATCCCAACGCTCTTCATCCAAGGCATGCAGGAGATAGAAATCCACAAAATCGACCTGAAGTTTCGCGAGTTGTTCATTGAAGATGGGCAAGACCTCATCTTTGTGATTGATCTTCCACACCGGCAATTTGGTGGCTAAAAAGAACTGATCCCGCGGGTACTTCTTTAGCACCTTACCCACAAAGGACTCACTCTCACCCCCATGATAGGGATAAGCCGTATCGATGTAGTTGACTCCCGATGCGATGGCTTTATCCAACATCGCCTCAGCTTGTTTCTCATCGATTTTTCCATTGTCCAGTGTTGGAAAGCGCATGCATCCAAAGCCTAAGAGTGAGGTCTGAATGCCTAATTTTTCAAATGTTCTTGTCTTCATGTTTCCCTCCCGATTATAATGATGAAATGATAAACAAAATCCAAGAGACCATTCAAGAAGGCTTGAACCTTCTTACAACAGAGCACTATTCCTGTGTCGCATATCGCACACTAGAGTTATACACTTCAAAGTCCATGGGCATCCGCCCTTTGATTCAGCCCATTAATGAAGATCCACTTTTCTTTAAGGATGCGATCGTGATCGACAAGGTCATCGGGAAATCCGCCGCCTTGCTTCTGATCTATGGTCAAGCGCAAGCAGTTCACGCTCAAATCATCAGTGAACATGCACTCAACCGATTGAAACAATCCAAGATAAAGGTCAGTTATGACCGTTTAGTCCCTTTTATTCAAAATAACGATCGAAGTGGAATGTGTCCCATGGAATACACGGTCCTCGAGATCGAGGATCCCACCGAAGGTCTGCTTGCTTTAAGAGCTAAAATCGCCGAACTCATGGCGTTAAAAACATCTCAATGATGTTTTTTTAAGCTTCTTTTTCGGGGAACACGATCCAGCAAATCACATAGGCTAAGAAACCGGAACCCCAACCGAGAATGGTCACAAGAAATAGGATACGGATGATGGTCACATCAATTTTGAAATGTTCCGACAAACCGGAACAGACACCACCGACGATAGCGCCATCTTTGGAACGATAGAGTGAGAATTTAGGATCTTTGTATGCCATAATTTCCTCCTGGTCTTTACTCTTCTTATCGTAACACTTCTCGCTTGTTAAAGTAATCACGTTTTAATATTTGGTACGATATTTCCGCATAAATTTTCACGGTTTCATTGATTTGCTTGATTTCATCCTCACTGAGTGTGTCATTTACATCGTATGGTGTGAAGCGATGCTTGTATACACTGTAGAAACCATGATCGTTGTTCCAGTTTAGAGAAGGATACATGACCAGTGTATCTTGCGTCTCATCAAAGACATCCACACCAAAGGCAAGACGTGGATCATAATTCAAGTCAAAGAGATTCGCAAGCGTAGGTAGGATATCAAAGCTTGACATCGTCTTTGAAATGACTTTTCCCTTTGTTCCATTGTGATACAGCATCATCGGCAATCGATTGATGTCAAAACCCACACTGCGATCGCCCGTTGATTTGCTATAGTCGAGCAGATCTTGGCGTTCAGTCTTAAGGGGGAAATGATCACCGAAAAGCATGAGCACCGTATCCTCCAGTTGACCCGATGTCTCCAACAGTTCCAAGAGGCGAGCCATGGCTTTATCCAACTCCATGGCCTTGGAGATGTAGCGTTTGATGTTCATGGGGAAATCAGGATGGACTTGATCAATCTGATCCAGATAACGATTGCCCAAGGTGGAATCTTCATCATAAGGAAAATGTGTGCTGGAGGTGATGATAAAGCTGAAATAGGGTTCTCTCTGTCCAAAGATCGCAAAGGCTTCTTCCATAAGATTCACATCACTTGGCCAACCTCTCAACAATGGAATAGGCAATTCTTCACGATTGTAGAAATGGTCGCTTCCCAACAAACGATGCATGGTGGTTCGATCATAGAACTTGTCAGTGTAATTGTGATACGAGGTACTGACATAGTTTTCTCTATTGAAAAGTGTAAACAAGGTCTGCGGAAACGCATTATTCAAATAGGTATTCATCGAACAGATGCCGGAGCGCGGAACCAAGGATGTCAACGCGATGAACTCACTCTCCCCGGTCGCACAGGAGTACTGTGGCGCATAGTAATGATCAAAGAAATAGCCTTCTTGCGACATGCGATAAAGAGTAGGCGTCAAGCGCTCATCAATCGCCATCCAATCCAAGGCTTCCACCATGATGAGAATCATGTTTTTACCTTCAAACAAGCCTGTCATCGCATGCTTATCGGGTATTCTTCGACTGAGCAGATAAGCATCAATCTGTTTCATCACATCGGATGTCTCATCCGCCATACTGGCAATCCAAGCGCGATCATCGATCTTACGTGCGAGATCAGGCACAGATATGACAGGTTCATCAACAGGCTCAGGGATAAAAATGATTTCTTCTTTCGCTGGCTTAAAGAGCGCAATCGTATCGACCACGATATAGCTGGATAAGCCCAGTTGATTGAGACTCATGTCGGCACTGAAAGGATTCGCATACAATTCAGCTGCGGTATAGGCATCGCTTTCTTGATTGAATTGATAAAGACTTAAACGTCCACCAAAATGTGAAGCCATGGCGATGCACAGAAGAACCAAAAAGACTTTTGCTTTTATGGGTTCTAGTTTCACTTTGACCATAAACCAAATGAAGCCCAACAAAGGCACAAACATCAAAAAGTTCTTGAGTTTCAAGTAACCCGTAAAGTCCCCCGCATAATCTCGAACACGACTGAACATCGAAACCAAAAGTGAAAAGCTGTAGTTCGCATTCATGTAGAGATGATAACTGACTTGGGTGAAACCAATGAGTGCTAAGACAAAAATAATGAACATCAATGTAAATTTTCGGATTGCCCTGGGTAAAAGATAGGAACATAAAAAAAGCAGACTGGCCGAGCTAAAACTCAACGCCAGAATGCGTAGACTCTGTATTTGAATCAGATTAAAGCCATTCAAACCATGAAAGAAGAAATCCGTCATGATGAAGGCTAAACTGAAGATTCCTAACAAACGAACTTCATTTTTCATCAACTATTTTTGATTGTAAGTAAGAGTGAGGGATAAACTGGTTGGGTAAGCGTCGTAACTTGTGCTGGTTCCGATATCCAGTGTGAAGGTGTGGTCCTTGAGTTCACCAAAAGCAGTATAGGTCCCAGCGGTTTCACTAACCATAAGATCGCTTCCCTCTTTGATAAGGTCTTTGTAATACGCGATCAAGATACTGGGTTCTTCATTATAATAGGCAACGATGGTATATGATTTATTCATCGACAAAGCCACTTCTACGAATCCACCTGGATAGATAGGTAGGACTTCAGAGGGATAATCGGAGGGTAGTTCAAGCGAAACGAGGACTTCTTCATCATCTTCAGGTTCAACTTCATCAACCGGATCTGCTTCTTTTGCGCAAGCACTCAAGCTCATGCCAAGCACAATCACCAAGATCCAGATTAAACGTTTAAGCATGTTCTGCTCCTTTGTGCCTAAATAAGCATCCTTATAGCTTCATCATAGTCTTGTTTAGAGTGTTATGCAAGTTGACACATGTTAAAATAAAGGCATGCGAATCACCTATCCCAGAATTGATAAAGCACGATGGCTGCTTGCTTACCTCATTTTGATCATTCATTTTAGACCCCTCTCCGCATTCGATCCAAGTGTCGACTTCGCATCGGCACAGGTCGTCGCACGCATCGCGGTACCTTTCTATTTCATGGCAACGGGTTTCTTCATGGACTATGCTCAAAAGGATAAAGTCAAGGCATGGTTGAAGAACATTCTAAGATTGACGCTGATATGGTCCATGATTTATCTTCCCTTCCGTTTATCCGCTTATTTCTCAGGTCAAGCCAACATCTTGATGGACATCCTGCATTTAGGCATACATGTTCATCTCTGGTATCTTCCCGCAAGTATTTTTGCAGTCATGAGCTTAGGCTACTTATTGAAACACATTTCAATCCGAAAGATTCTCTTCCTTGGTTTCACTCTCTATGTCATCGGTTTGTTTGGAGATGCGTACTACGGCTTCAGTTCATTTCTTGGAATTGAAACTTGGGTGGATGCTTATCTCACCCTCTTTGAGACCACACGCAATGGCTTGTTTTTCGGCTTATTCTTTGTAAGTCTAGGACATGCCTTTAGACTAAAACCTTTAAACATCCAAACTAGATACAAGCTTTTAGGCTTCATCATCAGCTTCGCTATGATGTTTGTGGAAATGTTGAGTTTGGAGAATGCGGGCATTCCCATTGAATACAACATGTATTTATCCATCATCCCTACAGTCTATTTCCTCTTCAGCTTTTGTATGGATGAAACGACGACAGAAAAACCCAAATCGTATAAAGATTTGGGTTCATTCATTTACTTCTCACACTTCATCGTGTTGTACCTAAGCATCGGTTTGTTTATGCTCTTCAAATTGGAATGGATCTTCTATAACAATCTCTTCCGCTTCTTCTATGTGGCGATCGTAAGTACCTTATTGGGTCTTTATTTCCAGAAACGAAAATTAAAGCGACTTCATCAACGCACATAATCGTGCATAGGATTTTGACATCATGACGATGTTGTCGGATAGACGATCCTGAACAGGTTTAATCTCAACATTTAATTCTGATAGACGGGGTGATTGTAAGAAATCACTCTTTTTTAAGGCATCAATCAAATCGATGAAGAATCGATCTTCTTCTGATGTCAAATCACGCATCTGGTCTTCTTGTAGGTAGAGATTGTCATAACTGAGATGAACCAAAAGCTTAAGCTCGATGATCGCATTGAGATACACATCAATCTGTTTACGTTCATGTTTGGGATGAATAATCAATCGTTCTTGTTGGATGGCTTCCAGATTGGATCGAACCATATCGATGTCATTGAAGACACCCGTCATTACAGCTTGCATCTGATCGGCACTCAAGTTTTGTTTGAGATGCGCATGGCTTTGTTCAAAGGCGAGTATGGTCATGCGTTTGACGTATTCCAAGCGTTTTCGCCCGATCTTTTGATAGTAAAGCAAGGAGAAAAGGTAATTGAAGACCAAGGCGATCAAAACACCTAGACCCAAAGCGACAATTCTCAAACGGAAGGTCAACCAGACGCTGGGCAAGCCCTGCGCATCACTTTGCAAGAGCTGATTCATATAGATGCTGGTAAAGATGGCCACTGGGGACACCATTCTGTAATCGATCTTCAAGGCGATGTAGAGCGTAAATCCGATACCTAAAGCCACAGTGATGAAGCTGATTTGATAATTAAATAGTACAATGAGAAGACCGGTCGTCAGTGCCCCTAAGCTGGACGCCAAGAGTTGATTGATGCCCCCTTTGAAGGCATTCACATTGATGGGTTCCAAATTATACATGACACCCAACAAGACCGAGATCATATCGAGACGCGTGATCGCAAAGGCATTGCCCACGACAAAACCCACACTGATCGCAACCATGGCTTTAAAAATATACAACCAGGAATCCAATAAAACCGCTTCTTTTTTAAGTCCGAATAAAGTAAGAACGTTCATACACTTTCCTCATTTTGATACGCTAGACGTTTAATAAATAAATCAATCTGTGCCTTCTTAGCCTGTGTGGCATGAAAACGTCGATCCAGATGATAACTTTTCCCATCCTTGATGAAATTCGCACCGGTCTGTTTAAAGGTGAAATTGATGCCCTTTTCCATCGCTTGATCACGGAGATCCAAAACCCAAGCATAATCACAGGGTCGCGCCTCCGGTCCACTCTCACCCCCCACCACCAGTTCCTCAATAGGATCAAGATACTTGCGTACATCCACTCTCTCCAATAATGGTTCTAAGAGAATACACTTATGTTGGATTGGGAGTTGTGTATAAAGAGGGAGCCTGAGATCTGCCTGACGTTGATTCTCAATCGTCACCGCGATCGTCACATTGGGATAACCCTCCCCCCAATCTTCTGGTAAAGAGATGGGAAAACGATCAATGCGTTTGGTGGTCATAAAGAAATGACAATCGCTTCTTTCTTTCATCATCTGATAGACTTCCTTACGCCATTCATCCGCTTCCTCGATGAAGAAATCTGAGGTGAAACAGGTGAAGATCGTGGTGTTGGAAGGAATCTTATAGCCTCCAGTCCGATCTTTCTGAATGGGCAGCTTAAAACTGCTTGTCTTGTGCACATCATTGGGGTTTCGATTGTAGCGCTCATCCCCACGAAACATATAGCAATGCACACAGCCTTCACTGATTTTATGACATCCATGCCAAGGATTCCAGCTCATATCCCTAGTATACAACAAAACCGGTTTTCACCGGTTCTGGAGTTGATCGAAGAGATAATCTTCCAATTCTTTTAAGCGATCGATGTCCATGGCAGGGACACCCTCTAAGGGATACTTGATTTCAAGTTTGGAATACTTTGTCACCCCTAAGGTGTGATACGGAAGGAGTTCTATCTTCTCGGTATAACGAAGACTGTGGATTTTATCTGCAAGTTGATCCATCTGTTCCTTGGTGTCATTCAAACCCGGTACCACCACTTGGCGAATCCATAAAGGGACTTGATATTCCTGTGCCAAGGCAAGGAAATCATCCGTCACCGCCATGTCCTGTCCAGTGATCTTGCGATACAATTCGGGTTCAGCCGCCTTGATGTCATACAGAATCAAATCCGTATGCTTCAGTATTTCTGGCAAATAAGGAGAACGGCTGTAGCCCGAGGTATCCAAACAGGTATGAATGCCCTCTTCCTTCAAACGTTTGAAGGCTTCGGCAATGAATTCCGCCTGCATCAAGGGTTCACCCCCACTGAAAGTCACACCACCCAGCTCACCGTAGTAAGGCTTGTAGCGTTTGACCAAAGTGACAAGTTTCTCCACATCCATGGTGAGTCCCTTGCCACTTTGCCAGGTTTCTGGATTGTGGCAATAGAGACAGCGGAGCGGACAGCCCGCAAGAAAGAAGAGCGTGCGGATGCCGGGTCCATCCACCGTCGCAAAGGTCTCGACTTTTTGAATGAAGGCTGTTTTAGATGGATTCATGGAAAGTCCTCTTTAGGACTTCAAGTTGTTGGGCTTTGGTCAAACGATTGAAATGAACCGCATAACCCGATACACGGATCGTTAGATTAGGATAGAGCTCTGGATGATCCATTGCCTTCATCAAGACTTCACGGGAGTAAACATTGACATTCAAATGGTGGGCATTCTGATTAAAGTAACCATCCAAGATATGAACGGTGTTTTCAACTTGTTCATCTTTGGATTTACCCAAGGTTTCCGGCAAGATCGAGAATGTATTGGAGACCCCATCCTGACAGACATCATCATAAGGAATCTTCGCAACGGAGTTCAGTGAAGCCAAGGCACCGGAGTTGTCGCGTCCATGCATGGGATTCGCACCAGGTGCGAAGGCTTCACCCTTCATACGTCCATCGGGTGTGGATCCAGTCTTCAAACCATACACCACATTGGATGTGATGGTTAAGATGGATAAGGTGTGTTTGGCATCGCGATACAGTGGATGCGCTTTTAATTTATCTGCAAAACGTTTGACGATATCGACCGCAATCAAATCGACGCGGTCATCATCATTTCCAAATTTAGGGAAATCTCCGATGATTTCAAAATCCACCGCGATTCCATGTTCATTACGAATCGGTTTGACTTGTGCGTATTTGATCGCACTCAAGCTATCCGCCACAACGGACAAGCCCGCTGCCCCAAAGGCCATCAAACGACCGATGTGGGTATCGTGCAATGCCATCATGGATTTCTCGTAGGCATATTTGTCGTGCATGTAGTGGATGATGTTCATGGTGTCGACATACAGCTTCGCGGTCTTATCCATCATCAAGTCAAACAACTCCATGACTTTGTCGTAATCCAAGATTTCTGCGTCATAGTTTGGAATGCCTTCAATGACCAGTTCATTGTAATTCTCATCCCGTCCACCATTGATCGCATAGAGTAAAGCTTTCGCCAAGTTGGTACGTGCACCAAAGTATTGCATCTGCTTACCGATCTGCATTGCCGATACGCAACATGCGATCGCATAATCCGTCTTATAAAGAGGAGACATCAAATCATCATTTTCATATTGGATCGCACCGGTGTCGATCGACATCTTGGCGCAGTATTTCTTAAAGTTCAAAGGCAAAGTATCTGCCCACAAAACCGTCATATTCGGCTCTGGTGCCGGTCCTAGATTGGTCAAGCTGTGCAGGTATCTAAATGATGTCTTGGTGACCAAAGGTTTGCCATTGCTGGAAACGCCCCCGATGGCTTCCGTGACCCAAGTTGGATCACCGGCAAAGAGTTCATCGTATTCAGGCGAGCGCAAGTGACGAACCAGGCGTAACTTGATGATGAATTGATCGATCAGTTCTTGTGCATAGACTTCATCGATCTTACCCGCTTCCAAATCACGTTCAAGATAGATATCCAAGAAGGTGGAAGTACGACCTAATGACATCGCCGCCCCATTGTTTTCTTTAACCGCAGCCAAGTAGGCGAAATACAACCATTGTACGGCTTCTTGTGCTGTTTCTGCAGCTTGACTGATATCAAAACCATATTGTGCAGCCATCTTCTTGATGTCATTCAAGGCCTTGATCTGGTCACTGACTTCTTCACGCAGGCGAATGTTTTCTTCATTGATGATGGTGATGGATGCGAGGTCTTGTTTCTTTTCTTCAATCAAGAAATCTATTCCGTATAACGCCACTCTACGATAATCCCCAATGATACGTCCACGCCCATAGGCATCCGGTAGGCCTGTCAATAGGCCTGTGTGGCGTGCCTTTTTCATGTCTTTCGTATACGCATCGAAAACCCCTTGATTATGTGTTTTACCATAATCGTTGAAGAAGGTTTCGAATTCTGGTTTCATGGTGCGTCCATAACCTTCGACGATTTTGGATGCCAGTTTGATTCCACCATAAGGATTGATGATGCGCTTCAAAGGTGCATCGGTTTGAAGTCCAACGATGGATTCATGTTCACGGAGGATGTATCCTGGTTTGAAGTTATTGATGCCTGAAATCGCATCCATCTCAATGTCCAATACACCCAACTTACGTTCTTCGGTAAGTAGCTCTTCACAGCGCTCCCAAACCTTTTTTGTGTTATTTGAAATGGGGGCCAAGAACTGATCGTCCCCATCGTAGTACGTAAAATTCAAACGAATGAAGTCTTCCACATCCACAACTTTTTGCCAAATTCCAGATTCAAATCCTTGCCAAGCTTTCGTCATTTGGTGTCTCCTTTAGTGTTTACGCATCTACTATACCACAGTGATGTATATCACATTACAAAGATTATTCACGCGCACGCAATGTAAGCGCTTCGTATGCAAAATTTTTTTACATATCGAAGCTCCAGCCCATAGATTTAACTTTTTCATCTTTATTTTCACAAATTAAAAAGACTTCTCATTGGTTGAGAAGTCCATCTTTTTTATCCTCTTGAAGGTATCGATTCAGTGCAGAGACATGAAGCTCATTGTGCTCACATGCGTCATGATCTAGCTGAAGTGGCAGGTTTGGTGGATTGATGAAAATACAGTGTTCTTCTAGAGTCTCATTATCTTTAAATAAGAGATGCATGCATTTATTGTTTGGACAAAGATCTCCCTTCAGAATCGTCACTTCCTGTAAAGACGATTGCTTGATTAAGGATTGAGCGGCATAGTCCGCCATGGTCATCTGGTCCATGAAAAACAGCATAAATGCCGTAAAGAAAACACCGATGGGGATTAACAGCAATAATGTTGGAAGGATTCCCTTGAGTACGGTATGACGCATGGACACCTGTTACTTGTATTGTACAACAGGAATGCATATTTCTATCACTTATGTCATAAATCCCACTCAAATCTGCATTGCGATTAAACTTTTTGTACACCAATACGATAACGCTTAACATCTGATAAGTTTTTGCACTCGAACACAAATACTTTTTTAACTCATAATGAAAGATCAGAACCTCTGTTCTGACCTAAAGAAAAAAGCACCGAAGTGCTTTTAGATGGCCATTAAGACGAAATTGATAACGAATAACAAGGAAGCGACACCCAAGATCGGATGGATTTCCTTAGCCTTACCCGTAACAACTTTGATCAAAGCGTACGCGATGAACGCAAAGCCGATACCGTAGGAGATGTTATAGAAGAATGCCATGAAGCTTGCCGCAAAGAATGCTGGAACCGCTTCTGCAAAATCAGACCAGTTGATGTCAGCGAATGCGCCCGCCATCAAGACCCCAACGATAACCAAGATCGGGCCAGTAGCCGCAGCAGGAACCAAACCAACGAACGGTGCGAAAACAATGGAGACCAAGAACAAGACGGCTACCGTAACAGCTGTTAGACCCGTACGTCCACCTTCTTCGATACCAGCAGCGGATTCAACATAAGTCGTTGTGTTCGACGTCCCTAAGAAAGCACCCACGGATGTTGCGATGGCATCCGCAAACAAGGCTTTATCCATACGGCTGGAGAAACCTTTACCGTTTTCCAAGGCTTTTTCATCTTCTTCAGAGAAGATACCGGAACGACGGCCTGTACCAATGAAGGTTCCAATGGTATCAAAGGTATCGGATAAGCTGAATGCGAAGATCGTCGTTAATACAACTGGTAAACGGGAAGCATCTGCGAACAAGGAAGGAATGCCTTCCGTGACGCCTTTACCAAAGAGTTCGCCCAAGGCTGCAAAGGCAGCACCAATGGCACCCATATCAACACTCGCAGCGCTGAGATTGACGACACCCATAGGAATCCCAATCAAAGTCGTTAGAACGATCGCAATCAACATTGCACCTTTGACTTTTTTAGCCAAAAGGACAATGGAGAGGATCAAACCGATGAGGAAGAGGACTTGGGAAGGTGACTTGAACGCTAAGAGTTCTGTGTAACCTGTACCAAATTCACTGAATGGAGACAGCAACAACATCTTGGCATCATTGAAACCAATGAAAGCGATGAAGAGACCGATACCGCCCCCGATGGCGTGTTGCAGGGATAGCGGAATCGATTTGACGATGTGTTTACGAACACGGGTGACCGTGATCAAAATATTGATGATCCCACAAATGAAGACCATACCCAAAGCTTCAAACGGACTGAAACCTAAACCAAAAACGACGACGAAGGTGAAGAAGGCATTTAAGCCCATCCCTGGCGCAAGTGCATATGGCACGTTTGCAAATAGGCCCATAACCAAAGTCCCGATCGCAGATGCGAAGATGGTGGCCAAGAATAAAGCGCCACGATCGAGTCCGGTATTCGCCAAAATACTTGGATTGACAATCAGAATGTACGCCATCGTGAAGAAGGTTGTGAAACCTGCGACGATTTCGGTGCGGACATTGGTGCCATAATGCTTAAGTTTGAAAAACTTTTCCATAATTCTCCTCTTTTTTTCTTTCTGTATTCCCCTTTAACAAACAAAAAAAGTCGGGAGAAACCGACTCAATCTTTACGCGATTGATCGCCTCACCACAGTAGTCGGATGTTTACGGTATCCGGTAGAGACTGCCTCACCATATTAGAGACATTATATTGCTGGCTAAATTTTGAATACTAAAGAAGTATAAATAAAATTGACCCTAAAGTCAATTTGTTTTCTGCATTTCACAAAATCAAGTGTTCAAGTATTTCAGAATCGGCTCTATTCGATCCTCATGACGCAGGATCGGCTTCATACCGGCTTCGGTTTTCTCAATCATGGAGACCATCATTTTGTGTCCAAAATTGAGTTTGGATTTATCAATGGCACCTCCCAGATTTTGGATCATCGAGGCATGATCAAGAAGATCCATTGGGAAATTATTCTTAAGATGATTCTCAAATTCATGTTCAAAGGCGCAACACAAATAGATCACCAATCGTTTCTTTAAGAGTAAATCATGATTAATCTTGATGAACTCTTTCATCGACTTGTGAATCTGACCCACATAAATGGATGACCCTAAGACAATCGTATCCACACCACTCAAATCAATTAGTTTCTTCTCGTTCAGATTCACACAGGATACATCCCCAGCAAGCCCTGCTTTGATTCTTTCAGCCATACTTTGGGCATATCCGTAACTGGATGCATAGAGTACAAGTGTCTTCATTCTTTTCCCTCCAAGGCATTTTCGATCGCCTTTAGATAGGCATGACTGGTCACAGTCGCACCCGTCTCAATATCCACATCCAAACTTTGATTCTGAATCACACGTTCAAACAAGGCTTTGGTGATTTCATCCATTTTGAACAGCACATCATCTACGACTTCCAAATCAATGATCTTATGATCTTTGATCGTGACTTTGATTTCATTGGACCATCGTGTCAAATCAAAGCTTCCGATATACTCACCATCCTCAATTGTATTTAGATTGATTGACTTGACTTGAATGGCTTTGGCTTCTTCCATGCCATTCGTGAAGATGAACATCATCGTAGCGACACTGAGTAGTAAGATGGCGAGTACAATGAGACTGATTTTAACGAGCTTTTTCATTTTTCCTCCATGGCTTCTAGATTTCGATCCAATTGTTTAAATACCTTGCGTACAACCCGCATTTCCGCTTCATCGATCCCTTGATAAAGATCACTCAAGAACTTCTGAGCATCCCCATCGCTTTGAGCCCAGAATGTTGAACTGGATTCACTTAAGCGCACACGGGTGACACGGGCGTCTTTGGGATCTTTGTATAGATTCATCAAGTCTTTCTGTTCAAGTTTCAATGCGACTTGTTTGACGTTCTGGTGTGATGAACCACTAACCCTTGCCAATTCCTTTAAACTTGGATCTTCATCGAATAGAGAGGCTACACAAATGGACAAGAACCATTGTTTAGAGCTCACACCAAACTTGCTCAAAGCTCTTTCCATGAGGGTATCGACACGATTCGCAAGCACAAACAGACTGCCGAAGATGTAGAGATGATCTGGGATTTGATCGATTTTACGCATAATGTTCCTTTAGGTAATACATTACCTATAAAGATAATACATTACCTAATATTTACTGTCAACACACTTTTGTTAAAAAGTTTATAATGTTAATAGAGGACTGCTATGCACCATCAAATCACAGCCAGTATTTATATATCGGATAATGAAGAACTGAATGATCGTCCACGTTTGGGCTATATTAAAGGCTCTAAATACAGTGTTATGATCGATGCAGGGAATTCCCCTGCGCACGCTCAATTGTTTCTGGATGAGCTTAAAATGAAAGATTTAAAGACTCCGGATTTCGTCATCTTGACCCATTGGCATTGGGACCATGTCTATGGTTTATCTCATCTCGATATCCCATCGATCTGCAGTGCCAAGACCCAAGCCAAATTGATCGAGATGTCGCAGTGGCAATGGGACCCTATCTCCATGGAAGCACGTTTGATCAGTGGTGAGGATATTGAATTCTGTGACAGCTGTATCAAAGTTGAATATGAAGACCCAAAGCATATCCAAGTTAAAACAGCCGACATCATCTTTGATAAATTCCTAAATATAGACTTAGGGGATTTGAATTGTCTTATATTACGTGTCGATAATGATCATGCGGAAGACAGCTCAATAATATTTATCCCAGAGGAGAAGGTAATTTTCTTAGGGGACATCACATCGCCAAACTACCACAAGGGTCCGGAACATTACACCCTGGATGGCATTACGAAACTGATGGATGCCTTGGAAGAACTGAAGTTTGATATCGCTGTTCATGGTCATACCGAAGTCATGAGCAAGCAGGAATGGATGGACTTTCTTCAGATAGAAAAGGACAAACTAAAAGGCTGAATTCAGCCTTTTCTCATGGTTTCAATGACTTTTTTCAACTTCTCGATATCCATCTCCGTATACACATCGGTGTCGATGTTCAAATTCTTTCCTTGAGCACATCTTCTTAGACAATTCTGTGTCTTAAGTTCAAACATTCCATCTTTACTAACACCGCCGACCTTACAACCCAAGACTTGTTCGATCTCCGTGATGAAATGAGCCGCACCCTTATCAAGGCAACGTTGACCACTACACACCAACAAGGTATGGGGACCTCCTTCTTCCAAGAGTGCAGGGAGACGTTTGATGATGGATACGACAATCTTTGAGCTGGTTTGAAAATGTTTCTCCAATAGAGGATAACTCACCCTTGGCACAAAACCATATTTCTGTTGAAGATCCTTCAAGCAAGACATCAATTCAATCTGTCCCGGTGCTCCAAAGTAATCATCATAACGTTCAATGATTTCCAATAATTCTGGTATTTCGATATTCTTCATACGTTCATTATAAAAGAAAACGTCTCCGCGTGGGAGACGTTTTGGATTATTCGGTTACGGAGATGACGACTGGGTAATATTTTTCTTCAATGAATGCTTTGACTTCTGCGGATTTCAAGGCTTCAACCAAGATTTTGGTCTTTTCACTGTTGACTTGATCTTCATGTACAGCCAAGATGTTCGCATACTTTTGAGCCGCAGCGGAATCTTTATCTTCTGTGGTCAGTACTGTTTCGGTAATGCCAGCTTCCAAAGCGTAGTTGCCATTGATGACGGCAAGATCGACATCCGGGAGTGAACGTGCCAATTGAGCGGCTTCAAGCTCAACGATGACGAGATTCTTAGGGTTGGATGTGATGTCCAAGATCGTTGCGGTTTCAGCTTTAGCAGGATCGATGGTGATCAAACCTAAGGATTGAAGTAGATTTAACGCACGTGCTTCGTTAGTCGCATCATTGGGTACAGCGATCTGAGCGCCATCAGGAAGTGTTTCAACACTTGTGGTTTTTCCAGGATAGAGGCCTAAAGGTTCAAAGTGGACAGCCAAGACGGAAGCGATCTTCGTGCCGTTTTCGGCATTGAAGTCAGTCAAGTAAGGAACGTGTTGGAAGTAGTTCGCATCCAATTCACCTTCATTTAAGTTTGTGTTCGGTAGAACGTAGTCTGTGAATTCAATGATTTCTAAGGTATAGCCTTGTGCTTCAACCAAAGGTTTGATGACTTCCAAGATTTCCGCATGCGGCGTGATGGATGCGCCGACTTTGATGACTTTGTCATCTTTGGCTGTGGAACAGCCTGTTAGGGTAAGAATCAAAGCTAAGAGAAGTAACGATGTTTTGATGATGTTTTTCATGATGTGCTCCTATTTATTGCGTTTATCAATGTGTTTAACGATTAAACCGATGCTGGTTTGAATGACTTCTACTAAGATGATCAAGATGATCAAGGCATAATACATGATGGTGTAGTTGTAGCGGTAATAACCATAACGAATGGCGATATCACCAAGACCTCCGCCACCCATCAGACCGGCCATAGCGGAGTAACCCACTAACATGATCATGGTGATGGATAGGCCTTGAATCAATTGCGGCAAGGCTTCTCTAAACAAGACCTTGGTGACGATCTGAAGTTTGGATGCCCCCATCGTGATGACAGACTCGATCATATCGGAATCCACTTCCAATAAAGCCGATTCCACCAGTCTTGCGACAAAGGGAATGGCACCCACACTGAGTGAGAAAATCGTTGCCTTGATACCCAAGCTGGTCCCCACCACGAATCTGGACAAGGGCATCAGTGCCACAACCAAGATGTAGAAAGGTATGCTTCTGAAGATATTGATGGCACGATTCAGACCTAAGGAAAGAACTGGTTTGGGATAGAGTCCATCTTTACCGGTCAGGGTAACCAATACGCCCAGCGGAAAGCCGAAACCATATGCAATCAGACTGGAACCCAAGATGATCCACAAGGTATCCACAAAACCGGTGCTTAGCAGATCATAGAGTTGTGTTGCATTCATGCGTGTTCCTCCAATCCCAAGAGCAGACGTGTGGTCCTATGTTTCGGATGTTTGAACACATCCGCCACCTTGCCTTCTTCGATGAACTTGCCATCTTCGATCACCACGACTTTTTCACATACTCGTTCCACCACATTCAATTCATGCGTGATGATGAGAATCGTAGCTTGTGTCTTCGCGTGGATTTCGTTTAATAAGGTCAAGAGCGCTCGGGTCGTGATGGCATCCAAAGCACTGGTGGGTTCATCCAAAAGTAATAGATCCGGTTCGGTTGCCAAGGCACGGGCGATCGCAACACGTTGTTTCTGTCCACCCGAGAGTTGGGAAGGATACGATCCTTCTTTACCCTGTAATCCAACCAATTCGATCAAGCGTTTGATCCGCTCATCGTAGTTTTGTTTGGCTTCCCCTTTTAAGGTTAAGGGAAAGGCGATGTTGTCGTAGACATTACGTTGTTTCAAGAGTTGATTTCCTTGAAAGACAACCCCGATTTTTTGTCTGTAATCCCGCATTCGATCGTCTCTCGCTTCAAGCAAGTTCAAACCATCGATCGTGATGGCTCCTTCATCGGGTTTCTCCAACAAGCTCAAACAGCGTAAGAGCGTTGTTTTCCCCGCACCGCTCATCCCAATGATGCCGACCATCTCACCAGCTTCTAAGCGCAGATTGACATTGTCTAGAGCCAAGAGTGATCCATTTGCGGTTTTAAAGGTTTTACTGAGTCCTTTAATTTCGATCATTGTTTCCTCCTATATAAATATAAAAGCCCCCATCCGAAGGACGAGGGCTTACCCGTGTTACCACCTTTGTTTGTTTATAAATCACTTTATAAACCTTATCAAGTACGCCAGTGACTGGTTCATACTCTAGCGCTTTAACGGGCGCACACGTCATAGCCTAAGGTTGCCCCTCGGTATGATGCTCCAAGACCATGTTCAATCCAACCCATCTTACCTCTTTCAGCACTTCGAGGCTCTCTAGAAAGACTTTGTAGATTTACTCTTCTTATCTTCGCATTTCTGTATGAATTCTAACAAGCGTAAAATGACTTGTCAACCATTTCTTTCATTTTGTTTATGAAAACTTTTCGGCAGGATTTGATTTATCTTTACCCAACATTTCAGTGAAAATCTTCACAAGATAAGGGTCGAATTGACGCCCACTGTGCTTCTGCAACTCACTCATCGCCGCATCCACACTCAAGCCTTTACGGTACGCACGATCGGAGGTCATCGCATCATAGGCATCCGCAATCGAAATGATGCGAGCGTAGATGGGAATCTCGGTTTCCTTCAAGCCTTTTGGATAGCCCTTGCCATCCCAGCGTTCATGATGGGCAAGGATATAGTTCGCGATCTCAGAAAATTCATTGGCCGCGCTCAAAATCTTATAGCCCGATTCCGCATGTTTCTGAATGAGGATGAATTCATTGTCATCCAATTTCCCAGGTTTATCCAAGATGGCATCCGGGATTCCGATTTTTCCGATATCGTGCATCAGACCTGCAACCTTCAATTTTTGAATCAGAGTGGAATCCAAGCGTAAACGGATGGCCATCTTTTCACACAAATCACTGACCCGTTTGGAATGTTCCATTTCACGTTTATTCTTCGCATAAAGCGAGTTCATGATGATTTCAATCGTATGACTCATGGCGCTGGTGGAATCACTGAGCTTCTCCCGATTCAAGCGTTCTTCGGCTTTAACAAGAAGTTGGGCAATGGGTTGATGATTGTTCTCCATCAAAGCATAACCGGTGGAAACCGAGATTTGAACATCGTTCATGTTGAATTCTGCGATCTGATCTTTGATGTTGCGAATCCAAGCCAGGGTTTTGAATAAATCGTGCTGGGGTAAGACCACCAAGAATTCACTTCCCCCATAACGGATGACATGTCCGTTTGCCGGGTTGTTTTTCAGAAGGATGCTTGCAACACTCTTGATCATCACATTCCCATGTTCAAAGCCAAAGGCATCATTGAAGAGCTTCAAACCATTCACATCCACGATCACAAAGGCGTTTGGCCAATGTTCAGAGGCTTCAAAGAAGATGAGATGATTCTCAAAGAAATAACGGTTCTTACAGCCCGTCAATTGATCATGATCGTTGAGATAGGCCATCATGGCTTCGGCCTCTTTACGATCACTGATATCGATGATCGTGCTCATGAAAAGTTCTTCCTCATCGAATTGAATGGCAGAGAAACTGATGTTCGCCCAGAACTGTGAGCCATCCAAACGTTGGAGTTGTTTCTCAAGCGTGACGCTGTTGGATCGATCTTGAACACTGCTGAAGTCCAGACCATAAGGCAGATCCTTCTCACGATGGATGTTCAAGGTTCTAAGGCTTTCCCCTTCCAAGCGACTCTGTTTGGCCTTGAAGAGCTTGGCCATGAACGGATTCGCATAGGTGATCATTCCATAGCGATCGAAATAGCAGATTCCAATCGTGGCTTGTTCAAAGATGGAACGATGATACGCTTCTGCTCTTTGGGTCAGACGATGTTGTTCTAAGCGACTGTTTTGAATGTCAAACAGTTTTGTCACCACCACCGTAACCACAGGAAGAACCATCACCAAAGGAACGAAGAGTTGTTGTTGCAGATAGGCAGGATCGACCATCTTCAAAAGCGCAAGACTCGCATACATCAGCGTATGTAGAAACAAACCATACAAATAGACGACTGGTAACGATCGAGGTTTTTTAAAACGTTTGAATGCCAAAGCAATTAAGAAGCTTGCGACAATCAAGGCAACGCCGAAATTTGCTCCGACACCACCGAGATAGAATCGATAGCCTACCAACATGGTGGTCAATAAAAGACTGCTTCTCAAACTGAAGATCAAGGTCACTGCCCCAATCAAAATCGTACGCGTATCGATCAGAATGCCAGGAAAAGCTTGATACGGAATGGCCATGATCAGAATCCCAATCAAACCGAATAAAAACGCATCAAAGAGTTCTGATGAGCGATTGCGGGTTTCTTTGAAATGCACGGATACTTGATAGATGATGGTCGAAGCCACCAAGATCGCCGCATTATCGAGTAAACTGTGGACTGAGTTCATCCTAAACTCCTTCTAGTTGGCACAATTAAAAATTGTCCAGCAAAACGACAACTACCATAGGCATATCGCACTAAATGAAGACAACTTAAGTCAGCTCGTCAATTTTATCAAAGGTTTTTTGACCAAACCATTAAAAAAATGATTTACATTTTATAGATTTCAATTATAATAAATATCATATGATATATATCAGTAGATATTTAAAGGAGAGACATGCCCCCTAAAGTCAAAGTAACCCACGATCAAATCATCCAAACCGCCTTGGAAATCGTAAGATCATCTGGCATTGAAAGTTTGAATGCACGTGCGATTGCCAAAGAACTGAATTGCTCCATACAACCCATCTTTAAGAACTTTGAAACCATGGGATCTTTGAAACAGGCACTCTTGGTGGAAGCACAAAAAATCTATGACGCATACACACAGAAAGGCATGCAAGATGCGAATCCTTTCTTAGGCATCGGCTTGGGATACATTCAGTTTGCACAAGAAGAAAAGAACCTATTTAAGCTTCTCTTCATGACTCATGAGTTCAAACAGACCAGTTTGATTCAGATCATCCAAGATGATGAGAACCAAGAAGTGGTCAAATTGGTCGCTCAGTTGAGTGGTTTAAGTCTCAACCTTTCTGAACAACTCTTCATTGATGTTTGGTTGATCACACATGGCATCGCTTCAATGTGTGCGACCAATGACATCCATCTCTCCTTAGACGAGGTCACCAAGATTTTACGCGACGCCTTTGCCGGGTTCAAACACCAACTTCACAAGGAGAAGGAAACACATGCTTAATTTATTCAAGAAAAAACCACTGACTCACGCTCTTACTTGGATTGGAATCTATGTTGGAAGTGTCAATGTTTTGGATCAACTCTCAACAAACATCGGGCTTGCGAATCTTGCGACAAGCCTGGGCTTGTTTGGTTTATCCCTATTGAGTCTTCGTTACCTCTATAAACACACGTTGTTCAAGTATTTCGGTTTAAACGCCATCACTCAGGATTCGGTTCAGAAATTGTTGTATTTTATCCCCCTCATCCTCCTTGGTTTAAGTCAATTCACAGGCTCATTGAACCCCACCTTAAATGGATATCAGATTGCACTATTCGTCCTGCTCATGGTCAATGTGGGCTTCTTAGAAGAGCTGATCTTCCGTGGTTTCCTATATAGAGCCATTCAAGCGAAATCTGGAACGAATCGTGCTATTCTCATCTCCGGTGTCACCTTTGGTTTAGGCCATATCGTCAATCTGATGCGTGGAATGTCCATGGACAATCAGATCGAGCAAATCATCGTAGCCATCGTCTTAGGGATACTATTAGCCAAGATCGTGGACATCACAAACAGTCTACTCCCAGGCATTCTCTTTCACATCATCTTCAACATCAGTGGCTCGATCATGCTTGTCAATCCCGGTCTGAATACCGTTTATATCTTTGGGATCCTAATCATCGCAAGTCTTTATCTCATTTATTTGATGCGTTTGAAACCCCATCGAAATGAAACCCTTGTTCAAAATACACAAGCATAGAAAGAAAGTGAAACCTAGATTTCACTTTCTTTTTATTTTAGCGGATTCATGAAGCGTATCATCAAGGAGATGATCTTGGATGACATCCCGTATATACCCTCTTAGAAAAACGCTTGCTTCATCTGGAATGCGCAAACTCGGATAACCGGATCCACGTTGGAGATAATCTGAGCTCATGACCTGATAAACCTGTTCATTCTCTATTTCTTTACCCTTCCAATGAATCGATCCATTAATGATTTGGATCTCATGACTGAAGGCCAAGGAACCGATGAAGTGACCTCTGAAACCAGGACCACGACCAGGGCTCATGCAATGATCGAGATCTAAACTCAATTGATACGCCGCTTTGATTTGGTGCCCTTTTAGACGCAACAGACTTGGATTCAAAGGCGAAGGACATGCCTCAATCAAACTTAAGGGTGTGATGGGATCCGGTAAGGCATGGGAAAGAATGCCATGATTGATCATCGCAAAATCGCAGGGATGATGCTTAGCCAAGGCATCACAGAGAAAATTCATCAACGAGTTTTCTTCGGTGGGATGAAAACGCAGTTCATGGTTCACCAAAAGAGGTTCGCTGAGGACAGCCATGGCTTCACTACGCTCATGTTCAATAAGTCTCAGCAGACTTGAATCGGGTTCTTCGTGTATCGCAATGGTTTCACTTTCCACGAGAACCAATGCGCCTTCCTGCACATCCAATACCAATCTTCCCAAAGTTTGGGCATAACTACCCGCTTGATGAATGATACACGAATGGATGATCAAAGGAGCTTCCATGCGACTGTGGGAATGTCCACCGATGATGAGATCCAATTCTACGATCTGTTCTGCCATCCTTTGATCAAAGGTCAATCCAAGATGGCTCAATAGGATTACGAAGTCAAAGTGGCCTTGATGGTGCTCTATCTCAGATCGAATGCATTGAATGGGATCCAATACTTTCAATCCATCCAAGGCAAAGAAGACATTATAGGAATCCTTTCCCTCTACACTGTAATAAGGGCTGACACCAATGATCAGAAAGCGATGATCGCCTTTGTGGAGAATACAAGACTTACGAAGAAAGTGTAGTTCATCCCCATTCAGCTTCACCAAGTTACAACTCAGCAGTGGCACATCATCCTCCGACATGGCCTCTAAACACGGAATGGAACTGTAGCCTTCATTGTTTCCAACCGCGATCGCATCATAACGCATCGCCTTGAGTAGTCGTTTTCCAGCTCTACCTTGCGTTCCTTGAAGATGGATGGATTTGAAATCATGAAAATCACCCGCATCCAAAAGCAGGTCCTCTTCATGACGTTGCTTCTTCAGAACGGTCTGTAGAGATGCCAGTGCTTCAAATTCACTGTGGACATCATTGGTATGAAAAATTTGAAACATGAAACCTCCTAAAAAAAGCCTTTGCAGGCTTTTGACTAATAATTCTTTTCGTCCACTTGGAAGTGTGCTTTTTCATAGCCACAAACAGGACATTTGTGAGGTGCACCTTCCGCTTCGACTTGGTAACCACAGACATCACATTCCCAAACGACTTTTTCATCTTTCTTAAAGACTTTTTCATCTTGAATGTTCTTAAGAAGATCATTGTAACGCGCTTCATGACGTGCTTCGATCTTACCGACTTCACGCATCAAGAAAGCGATCTTTGCAAAACCTTCTTCTTCCGCATCCTTCGCAAAATCCGCATACATGGTCGTCCATTCATAATGTTCACCCGCAGCCGCATCCACTAAGTTGTCGGTTGTGGTTGGAAGACCATCATGTAAGAACTTAAACCACAAGAAAGCATGTTCCTGTTCATTGCGTGCTGTTTCCAAGAAGAAATCCGCGATCTGTTCCATACCTTCTTCACGTGCCTTCGTCGCATAGAACGTATATTTGTTACGTGCCATCGATTCGCCGGCAAATGCTGCTTCTAGATTCTTTTCAGTTTTTGTACCCTTAAGATTCATTGTCTATTTTCTCCTATTTCTCTAAATCAATTATAGATTGTTCTCGTGTCAAGCTCAATGCTCAAATATAAAAAGTAGACCCCTAGATCTACTTTTCAATAGATATTCTCATTATCAATAATAATATTGTATAAATGTTGTACTAATTCACAAGTTATTTCATGTAATGGATACGATCTTTATACTTTTCCAACATCGCATGATTATGTTCATCCCCACCATCAATGTTGGCACTATGGAAGATTGGCACTTCGATGCCCTTTTCATGGAGGATCGCTGCACATTCCAAAGCCATCGCATTCACAATATAGGCACCGGTGACAGTAGAAGTCGGACCCATCTTCTGGGTAAAGCCTGGCAAAGTAATGCTGGAGTCTTCAAACTCCCCACAATTATCAATGACGATATCGCCGCAATCCATGAGCTTTTTCCCACTCGCATGACGTGATGTCACAAGTTCCGAATAAGCGAGGTTGGTGATGACGATGACCGTCACACCCATTTTCTTGGCTTCCAAGGCGAGGTCAATGGGAACGGTGTTGCGTCCCGATACCGAATGTACGATGACCACATCCCCTGCTTGTAAAGGAGATTGGCGACAGATGAGTTTGCCATAGTCCGCTAAACGTTCCACATCGGAGGTCAAGGTCGCTGGACGAATATCCGGCATCAGATCACGGGCAAAGATGGGGTTGACCACAACCAAACCACCCGTACGGTAGAACAATTCCATTGACAACATCCCCGCATGCGAGGCCCCAAAGGCAAAGACCGCACGACTATTCGCAATGGCATTCGCCATAGCCTCTGCCCCTTTTAAAATCGCTTCATTTTGAGAGGTCGAAACCTTTTCAATCAAATCAATCAAATGCTTGGCATAGTTTTGATGATGCATACTTACTCCTTTTTGAACAAGAGGTTCATGAGTTCTTGGTGAAGATCGGGATGACTGCTTGAGAAGAGAAAAACAGAATGCAGATTCAAATCTTGTTTAGCTTCAAACGGAAACTCCGTAACTCCACCCACTTCATTCAACACGATCCGTGCTGCCGCATAATCCCAAAGTTTGAGATGAATATTCACATAAATATCATGAAAGCCTGCCGCAATCTTACACAAACTCAAAGATGCGGAACCCAGGTTACGATGCGCAAAGACATTCTTGGATAAGGTATAGACATCCGCATGATGTCTTCTTTCCAAGGCATAGACGGTCTTAAGGCTCATATCGATGACCGATTGACGCAGTGTAATGGAAGGTCGTGGATTCAACTTCACATCATTCATCCAAGCCCCTTGACCTGTTATCCCCACATAGACATCATCCGACACGACATCGTACACCACACCAAAGACCGGTTTCAGATCTTCATAGTAGGCAATGGATACGGTGTAATCCGCTTTCGCTCGAACAAAATTCTTGGTTCCGTCGATTGGATCAATGATCCACATTTTGGGTGTGAACAAATGTTCATCCGCTTCCTCACCAAATAAACTTGTATCGGGATATCTCTCGATTAAAGCTTTCTCTAGACGATTCTGAATCGTCACATCGATGTCCGTAACAATGTTGTCAAACTCATTGTCTTTGACTTCAATGTTTTGAATCGGATGACTCAAGATGTAGGTTCGGATATCGGGTAATAACGTTTTAACAAATTCAACTTTTTCGAACATAGAAATACCTCATTCCCATTGTACCATCTCAATCATCCAGATCATCCAAATCTACTTTCAATTGATTGAGGAAACGCTCAATCTCTGACCAAGGCAAAGGACTGGTCATCCCTTCATAGGTTTCTCCATAGGCTTCTTTATCCACCAAATAACCAATGGAGATATTGCTTAAACCGACAAGAATGAGTTCATTGTTAAGCCTTGCTTTTAAGTCCAGATAATGACTGGAGAAAAATTCCATGGGCAAGAAACACACAATCAAGCGATCGAGTTTCAGGATGGAGTATTCGATGGTGATTTCTCCTTCAGTAGGACGCGAAAGATAGGCTTTGAGAACAGTGTTGCTCGCATTGAGTAGTTTGATTTTATCTAGATCGGATTCATTTTGAAGCAAATGATCATTATGATTGATCATTGCCTGCATGCGATCTTTTTGAAGGAATGTCTTAAACTTAAAATCTCTCTGAACAAATGTACTCGCATCTTTAATCGGCATCCATTCAAGATTCAAGGGAACTTGTTGGGCCAATAAAACACGTACACGTTTCAGTTCATGGATATCACTGCTGATGCGCGTGTGACGATTGCTGATGTCCCCTTCCGCTCCATTGCTGACTAATACCGGGAAGTGATAGTACGTTTGGAGGAGGTCTCTTAGAACCCCAAAGAAGTCTGAACTGATGGCGGTATTGTCTGGTCCCAAGATGGTTGGATGACAAGCAATGTTCGCAAAGGAACCGATGATTGCATTTTGATCATTCTTAAATGCGATGAGTCGTAAGTATCGATCAATAGGCTTATTCGGATTGTTCCGATTTGTAAACACATCCTTCAGCTCTACTTTAGTGAAATAACAATGCACGTCTTGAAGCTCATCAAGTGCCTCAATACTGATTTGCTTAACCCTTTCAACCAAGCTCTCACGATAACCAGGTAAGACATCTTGAAGCTTGATTCCAAAGAGTCCCTCTTCTAAGATTTCAGGACCCGCGTGGGTGTGTGAAGGGATGGTAAAAATATGTCCATATGGGATCTTTGTATATAAGGAAACAGCGCTTCGCATCAGATCCACCAAGCTTTCATCCAACATCAAAAGATCAAAGCCAAGCAAAGCAAAGATCTGATCCTTCAGCTCCAGCACAATGATGGTGGCATAGAGCGGATCGAGAACTTCGGTATGTTTGACGATGCGGTTGATTTGACCCGATAGATAACTGGGTTCAGTAGGAGTGATGTCAATTTGTTTGATTGCGAAGCGCATGTGTGATTACCTGCAAAAGGAATCTCGTTTGAGATTCCTTTTTGAGAAGGGAGTTGTACTAAATTAGAATATGCCTAGGAATCCACCGACCAAACCAAGGACAAGTAGCAAGCCGATACATTTGACTGCGGACCAGTTCTTGTTTTTGATCAACCAATAGAGACCAAGTGTCAATCCAAGAGGAATCAATTTAGGCAAGATACCATCTAAGATTGTTTGCAATACGATTGGACTTTCACCATTTGGAATGGTGAGCGCGATGGTTGTGCCACCGTATAACGAAGTCAAAGCACCAACAACCAAGATACCCAAGATGGAAGCAGCACGTGTGAATTCTTTCGCATTACGTGTGATGGCTTCGATCGCCTTGGTTCCAAGGTCATACGACCAATGCATCAACCAATAACGAACCCCAAATTGAACAACGTTGAACATCAATAAGAAGACGATCGGACCAGCGATACTGCCGTCAAGTGCTAAGTTCGCACTGATACCAGCCGCGATTGGAACGAGGGTGAACCAGAAGATCGCATCCCCGATACCGCCCAAAGGACCCATAGCCGCAACACGAACCGCACGAATGGTTGCTAAATCTGCTTTTTCTTGTTCTAAGGATAGAATGATCCCCATTACGAAGGTGACTAAGAATGGGTGTGTATTAAAGAACTCAAGATTGTGTTGCATCGATAAGGACAAGTCTTCCTTATTCGTATGAACTTTCTTCAAACCTGGGATAATGCCATAGAGCCATCCAGCAGCCTGCATACGTTCATAGTTGAATGAACCCTGCAAGAAGAGTGAACGCCATGCCATTTGATTCAATGTTTTCTTATCAAGCGCTTTGGCTGGTGTAAGATCACGATATTGTGTTGCAAGATTAGATGCCATCATCACTTACCTCCTTTTTACCAAATTGTTTCATCTTAACATTGGTTTGGTAATCATAGACCGCTACCGCAAAGCCGATCAACGCGATCAAAGCCAAAGCCTGACCCCCTAAACCAGATTTGTCGACGATGGTCGCCAAAGCGAAACCAGCGAAATAGAAGCCCCAGTATTCGTTGGACATCATGACCTTCAAAAGGACAGCGAACCCAACGAAACGCATCATACCACCCGCAGCTTTTAAACCATTCCAAACCCATGCAGGTAGAGCAGTCGTCAAGGTTTCCCCGATTGCTTGACCGAACATCAAACCAGCGAAGACGACCAATGAGAAGAATAAGCCCAACATTGCCATTGTGAAGTAATTCAAACGTTCAATTGCGTCGGTATCTGCTTTCGCAGCATATTCATCTGCTTTAGCCATTAATGGCGAAGTGATTGTAAAGACGAGGATAACGGAATATTGACCCAACAATGCGAACGGAATGGATAAACCAAGCGCTGCTTGAGGATCTGTGATCTTCATTGAAATGGCGAAGACCGTTGCCATAATGCCACCGATTACACTGTTTGGTGGTTGCGCACCGCCGACCGGCATACTCCCGATCATCATCAATTGATATGAACCACCGACGATCAAGCCAGTATTCATATCACCCAAGATGGCTCCAACAACTGGACCCATTACGATTGGTTGATACAATGATTCTAAAAAGGAGAACTGATCAATTGCGGCGATGAACGTGACGACCATTACGAGTACGATTTGCAAGAAACTAAATGTCATTTTCTTTCATCTCCTTTATTTTTTAAATAACTTCTGAACATCTTCGGATGACTCACTTGGAACCTTTCGGATTTCAAGTTCAACCCCCAATTCCACCAACTTCTTAAATGCGTCCACATCCTTATCGTCAACGGCAACAACCGTTGCGACTTGGCGTTTGCCTTCAGCCATATGCATGTTTCCGATATTGACTTTCTTAATCGGAACACCACCTTCAACCAAAGTCAGAACATCTTCTGGAGAATCGCACATGATGATGATCTTTTGAGCATCACTGGCTTTGTGGATCACGTTGATGGTCTTCTCTAACGTAAAATAGCGCGTCTGACAGAAACTTGGTGCAGCCATATCCATGAGACTCTGCCTAAAAGTATCATTGGCTACCTTGTCATTCGCAACGAGAATCAAATTCCCATTGACGCTCGATGCCCATTGGGTTGCGACCTGCCCATGGATCAGTCGATTGTCGATACGTGTTAAAACGATATTTGGCACAACATTTCTCCCTTCTAAAGAGCACTTGATAGCGCTATCTCTACCTACAATATAGACGATGGGGGTGGTAATTGCTTTGTACTTTTTCCTATACTATTTGTATTTTTCGTTATAGAATTAAAATATAAATCAAATAAACACAAATACATTGGAGGCCTATGCATAAGAAAACCACCTCAATCCAATGTGCTAAATACGGGGATGTCCTTAGAACGCTACCCATGCAAGTTCAGCACTACCATAGCACAAAGCGATCCATCAAGAAGAAAAGCATCGATGAGCTCTATGTCTACGATCGTTCTGTCTACATCAAAGTTGAAAGCGGTATCATCGGTGTCGTCTTTCTCGATGAACTAGGCAACGAGCCTGAGCTCTTTGCGATCCATAAGATTCTAAAGATCAAGCCTGGGGTTCATTTCAATTTCGTCGCCCTTTCCCAAACCGGAAGCGTCTCGATGTATGTTCACATGCATGCGAACAACACGAAGATCAAAATCCCTGTATTTGGCTCGAAAACGATCACTTCCAGCATCAAGCTCCAGGAAATCTATGCATATTACTACTCAACCAAAGGCAATAATTACCAATTTGAAGGCGAGCAGCACCCTTACTGGGAAATGACCTTCATCGATACCGGCGAACTCATCACAACCGTGGGGGATGAAGACTATGTCTTGCCCACACGTTCGATGTTTTTCTATGCCCCGAATCAGTTCCATACCCAACACACGACCCCCAGCAGTACTTGTTCCTACATGACCATCATGTTCGATCTCAAGGATATGGATCCATCTAAGCTTGCCAATCGTGTCATCCCCTGCAGCAAGAACATGATCCAAACCTTAAGTACGTTTATGCATCTCTCGAATGAGAACTGGGAACACATCAATGAGTTGTTGTTGGGTTTGTTAAAATTGTTGATCATTTTTGCCATGGATGAGACTAATGAGTTGGATATGGCACAAAATCTCAATCCCATGCAACAACATTATGAGGATGAACTCATGACCGAATTGGTTCAATACATCAAGAACCACATCCACAGCTCCCTCACCATTCAAGAGATCTGCAACAAGTTCGCCATTTCACGCTCATCCTTACAAGCCTTATTCAAACGCAATCTCAATGTCTCTCCGAAACATTACATAAATAACATCAAACTCGAACAAAGCAAGATCCTGCTTAAGAATTCCGCCCGTACGGTGAGTGAGGTCAGCGACATGCTGGGTTTCGCATCGATCCATTACTTCTCGCGCAAGTTCAAATTGGAATACGGTGTCTCCCCCAGTGAATATGCCAAATCCATTGCCAATTAAAAAAGGGGTCAAACCCCTTCAACGGCATAACGATAATCTTTTAATAATTCATGTACGACATCCTGAGCCAAAAGCTCGGGATCTTTTTTCAATAAGCCCTCACGAACCTTACGATATTGAATCGGCATGAACTGACTCAACAAAGACAAAGGAATATCGTTTAAATTCTTCATCATCACTTCGATTGCCTGCTCAATCCTATGATCCGGCATGTAGTAACGGCTGCGATCGGAGAAACTGTAATGACGTTTGAATGTAAGTTCATGTTCACTGCCATGATAATGTTTCTTCCAATTATTTGGATTGTCCAACATGACATCGTCCAATATTTCCATGAACTTCGATTGTGATGCTTCATCCATCAGTGCTTTTTCCATATACGCCAAAGCATACAAACCTTCGCGTAAGGCAAAGGTCAAGGCAGGTCCCACTTTGAGAATGGCGATGCCATCTTCAACCATCTCTTTCAAACCAAAACGGGTTTGATAATCCGTGGAATGTCCTTCAAAGACCAAACCAGACACATCCTTCAAACTTGAGACCAAGTTGTTTGCTTTGATGCGATCGTACTCATGCACACTGGCATCCCCAAACTCAACACCGGGTTGCACGACCACTGCCAAAACACGATCCCATACATTCAATAAGCCCTTATCTTCCATATGTTTGCGGTAGACTTGAACTGTATGTTTGAAATCCTCGACTTTGGTGACTTCAATACCTTCTTCTTCCTGAGCTCCCCCAGGAATTGGGACTTCGGATCCGATGATGTATACGGGTTGAAGGGCATCCGGTACTGTTTTTAGTCGTTCTTGATAGGCATCTTCACAAACCTGAAGAAGAGTGATCCCTCTTTGTGCGATTACATCTGTGCTTAACATTTCCGTCTTAGAATCATCGGCTAAACGCATGCTGGTGTCCAAGTGGATTTTGGTGAAACCCGCTAAGACATAATCTCGAACCAAAACTTTGGATTTTTCCAAGGCTTCCTTTTCATTGAGAAAAGACCATGTCAAAGGACCTAAGTGATCCCCCCCTAAGAATAATCTTTCCAAGGGAAAATCAGCTTCCTTCGCCAAATCATAAACAAAGTTCTTAAAAGTTTCAGGTATCATACCGGTGTAGCCACCATCTTGATTGACCTGATTCGCGGTCGCTTCGATGACCAAAGGACTCTTAATGTCTTTATAAAAACTGAAGCAAGCCTTCAACACCCATGGATTTGCAGTACAGATCGATACGATGCCTTTGACATCCCTTATAGCCCGCTCATTTAATAGGTCCTTTAATGGATGCATTATTGATCCTCCACGATGGTTTGTATCGCAAAACGCGACACCTTCACATTGATCTTCGGAGCGATTTCAACCATGACCACATCATTCTTGATATCCGTGACCTTACCGTACAAACCACTGGCAAGCAGCACGTTGTTTCCAACGCTGAGTTTTTGGTGAAGCTCTTCAAAGGGTTGTTTACGCTTCTTTAAACGCAAGAAACTGATCAACATATAAATCGCAAAGAGAATCGCCGCATTGATCGCAAGGATCAGACTGACATCAAAGAACAGTTTCAAATCCATTAAATGCCCTCCTCACTTTCAATTTCTACCTTTTTTGCAGGCAGACTGAATTTAAGCAGACGATTCGCATCCGCATTGATCAAGGCATCCGCCAGCTCATTCGCATCTGTGCTGCTCATACGCATGAATAAAAGTTCCAAGCAGGACGCAAGATTGATACCTGCCACGACACTGACATTCGCTTCTTGCACGGAAACGGTTGCGGCACTCTTGAAGGGAGAACCCCCCAAAAGATCGCAGCACACCAAGACACCGTCATACTTCGCATTATAGTCTTGAATGATTTTGCGCATCTTTGCTTCGAGATCTTCCGTGCTGTCACTTTCCAAAAAGTTGATCGCTTCGACTGCTTCACTCTTACCTGCGATCATTTCCAAACTGCTGAGCATGCCTTCCGCAAAACGACCATGCCCACTTAAAATCACACCAATCATTTTAGTTCTCCTTCACGGGATAAATGGTCACACCCGTTACGACTCGATTCACTTCACCGGTTGGACATGGATTGTCCGTTGTGATTCCGGATGTATACGATTTATAGAATCCAATCAGATGAGCGATGACAATCGCTTTAAGTGCCACATAGTCCATGCTCAAACCATCGTAGTTCAAACTCACTTTATAGTCACAAGGCACATTGGCATCTTCATGATGCACCACAAGAACCTTATAGCCCTTCTTTTGTGCATCCAATTCTTTGAGAAGATCCACTTCATAACGTCGTGTGAGTGGATCGTCACTCAAATAGACGACGATCAGACTCTTCGCATCAATGAAGGACTTCGGTCCATGTCTGAATCCGGTTGGGGTATCAAACAAGGTCGCCACATTCCCAGCAGTCAACTCTAATACTTTCAAGGCACTTTCTTGTGCGATGCCTTTCAAGAGATTGGATCCCAAGTAAATGATGCGTTCAAAATCGAAACTTTGAATGAAATTGAGTAAACCAGCAGCTTCATCTTCAATCACACGCCCCACGGCTTTAGCCAACTTCTCCACATCTTCCAATGTTTCATCCAAGTGGTTGAGTTTGAACACCAGGATCGTCGCCAGCGTCATGCTGGTGAAACTGGATGTCATCGCAAAGCCGAGATCATTGGTCTCATCCGGCAGAATCAAGGCATAGGTATTTTTCTGTGTCTTGGCAAGTTCAGCCAAAGCACCGGTTTTATTACAAGTAATGAAGAGATGATGAATCGTGTCATTGACCGTATTGGCAGCCAAGACCGATCCCACCGATTCCGGTGAGTTGCCACTGCGTCCGTATGAGATGCATAGGGTTGGTCGCGTGGGATGGACATAGCGATCGGGTTGTGTGATCATGTCCGTTGATGGCACGCTTCGCAATCTGAAATTCATGGGTTTGTTAAAGTAAGGTTCCAAGACATTCCCAACGTATTCGCTGGTTCCTGCCCCGAGAAAGACAACATCATAGTCCTGTCCTAAACCTTGCAGGAAAGATTGTATGGCCTGTTTCTGGTTTTTGATCAATGTCCATGTTTTTAGCCACATGGAGGGTTGGTGCGTTATTTCACGCGCAGTTTCATAGGCGTTTTGTTTACGTAGATCGTTTTCATTCAATTGGAGTATCATAAGGGTCACCCACTTTCTTCATCTTCATTATAGTCAAGCCCTCATGCTTAGTGTTTATCTTTTTAGTTTCATTCTTTATCCTTATCACCATTTTTTACAATACCGTCTTGGCTTGACTCATTTCTCCGTTATAATGAAAGCATGAAAAACAATGCACCCGAACGTCGCATCTTAGGCATCTTTTACGACAAAGATCATCATCCCTATTTCTATCACGCAAAGACACGAACCGCCTTCTTCATCCCTGAAAAAGACATCAAAATGGCAGAAGTCGTGGCGTACCGTCATTGGATCGCCATCGCAGTCGGTGTCGTCCTTTACACTCTGTTTCAAGGAACGCCTATCTACGCATTTGCCGTCAGTGTCTTGTTGTTTGTGTCCTTGGAATGGTTCTATCGTCAAAAGATGTTGGTGAAGTATAAGAAGATAACGCCTTTCACACCGCATCAGAATGCACGTTCAAAAGCCATGAATGAACAGAAGACCTCGCTGCTCTTGATCAAAACCATTGGTTATTTCGCAGTCGCAGCTCTGCTTGCTTGGACCATCTTGGACCAACAAAACACAGGTCCCAGTCTTGCGGTCTTGGTTGCCATGATCGGTATCACCGTTGTGTCTGGTATTCAAAATTTATTTTTGTTCATAAAAAAAATACGTTGAAAAGATCGCCATGCGATCTTTTTTGGTAATAGTTAAATAATCCATGTACGATGGGCGATTGTGATCATGTTTTATGAAAATCCTTATTTTTTGAGTATGCTATAATTCAATTATGAATCTATCCCTTATCAAACATCTGACTAAGAAAAGTATTCCCCTTAACAGTTATCGTAGAGATCCAGAGACAGGTCGCATCATCATCCAAATTTCATTGGATAAATACGATGATGTCTTTGATGACTGGGACTCTTCTCCCTTTAAGATGCGAGATATTGAAGATGAGTTCTTGGACTTCATTTGGGATTCCATTGAAGATATTCCTCCTCATATGGATGTGATCTTTGAATTCTCGATTCCTCAGTCATTGCAGAATGATCAAAAGGAAAAAGTGTTGGTCAGTGCTTTGAATCATCAATTTGACTACATGCTTCGTAAAATCAAACGTCAACGAATCAAAGATTTGAAAGAAACCTTACGTTACTTCTCCATTGGTGTCATCTTTTTCATTGTCTTCTATACCGTATTCGATGAGGCTTCCAGTTTTATCTCCCAAATCATCAAAGATGGATTGTTTGTAGGGGGTTGGTTGTTCATTTGGGAGACATTCTCGAACATTTTCATCAAGTCTTATAAACTCTCAGAAGAGCGCCAAATCATCCAACGCTTTAAAAGAGCGCAAATCAAATTCATCTTGCGCCCTTAAATCATCCTTCAATTTTCGATGCTAATCCAATAAAGCAAAAATGCTTTATTTTTTTAAATAGACACTTTGACCCAAGACATAGGTTTCAAGTACATCATAATCACGATCCAAGACCACGATATCCGCATCGTAACCACTGCGCAAACGCCCTTTGACATCATCCATATGTAAGACTTTCGCAGGGTTGATCGTACAGGCATTGATGGCGCTGACCTCTTCCACACTCGCAAGCTCGATCACGTTCTTCAAACTTTGATTGAATCGCAAGGTACTGCCCGCCAAACTGTTTGAATTGGCTAAATAGGCTCCTCCATTGGCTTTGATGTCGATTTCTTGACCACCAAAGACATAGCGACCTTCGCCAACCCCTTTCGCTTGCAAGGCATCGGTGATCATGACCACATGATCTTTCCCCTTGGCTCTAAACAAGAGATTCACGACCGGCCAGCTGACATGGATGCCATCGGTGATGATCTCTGCGTAACCATCCCGGATCTGCATGGCCGCACCTGCAAGATTGGGTTCACGATGATTGAAGGGACTCATGCCATTGAAGGTATGTGTGAAGCCATTGGCTCCGTTGGCAAGTGCAAATAAACTTTCCGCATAGGTGGCTCCAGAATGACCGATGTTGATGGCGACACCCATTTTCTTGACTTCTTTGATGAAGTCATAATTCTTATCATTTTCTACAGCCATCGTCATGATTTTAAGCAGACCCTTAGACGCATCATAATAACGTTTGAATTGATCGATATCCGGCATTACGATGTACTTCTCAGGTTGCGCACCTTTGTACAAGCTACAGAGATAAGGTCCTTCCAAATGGATCCCAACGATATTGGCACCTTCTGGTTTCTTCGCTGCCACTTCCGCAACTTTCTTCAGTGCTTTCGCCAACACTTCTTCACTTTGCGTGATGGTGGTTGGGCAGATGGACGTGACCCCTTCTTGCGGAATCTGTTTCACCCAGCGACGTAATCCTTCTTCATCCGCATCGTTGGTGTCAAAGGCAAAAGCCCCATGACAATGCGTATCAATGAACCCGGGTAGTATCCGTGCATCACCATAGTCTTTATCCACTGTTTTTGTATTGTATGGCCAAATCGTCAATATCTTGCCATTTTCGATTTCCAATTGGGCACTAACCCAGAGTTCTTCCAAATAGACGCGTGTGCTTTGAATGATCATCGTGTTACCTCTTTATCTTATCTAATCACAAATGTTTTGCATTTAAAAGCACTGTGCCAACATCTGTTGATTACGACAAACGATTTGAACAAATAGACACAAAAAAACAGGAATCACTTCCTGTTAGTGTGCTCTGCAGCTCTCGCATTCTCCAAACAACATCAACTTATAATCTGTGATTTTCATGGTAGGATGATTCAACAACTGTGCTTCCAATCCAGGAATCGACACATCATGAATCAAGCCACATTTCTCACAATAGAAATGCTCATGCACATCCAAAACGGCATCAAAACGATCACTGTCACCAGGTACCGACACTTTGCGGATCTTTCCTTCCAAAGCAAATTGATTCAAATTACGGTAGACTGTCGCAAGGCTTAAACGAGGATGATCCTTCTTTAAAAAGAGATATATTTCGTCCGCAGTCGGGTGATTATCTAAGTGGTTAACAGCATCGAGGATGATTTCTTTTTGGCGGGTATTTTTCATCAAATGTCTCCTGTATGAGAAATTATAGAACAAATTTGTTCGTTTGTATAGCATTGTATTTTTTTAACAAGTACCCTATAATATTAGTAATGATAATTATTATCATAAAGGAGAACAACAAATATAATGGAAGAAAACACGTTCTATCGCATGCCGCTTATTGGGGACGCAGCTCCGGCTTTTACTGCGAAAACTACGCAGGGAGATATCAATTTCCCAGCAGACTACAAAGGTAAATGGGTCATCTTATTTTCCCACCCTGCAGATTTCACACCGGTTTGTACCACTGAATTCATGACTTTCGCATCCATGGCGGATGAATTCAAGGCTCTGAATACGGAATTGGTCGGTTTATCGGTCGATTCCTTGTATGCGCACATCGCTTGGTTGCGCCGCATTCAAGAAATCGAATGGAAAAACTTCAAGAATGTCGAAGTCAAGTTTCCGTTGATTGAAGACATCAAAATGGATGTCTCCAAACTTTATGGCATGATCCAGCCTTCACAATCCACAACCCAAGCGGTTCGTGCCGTCTTTGTCATCGATCCAAAAGGCATCATCCGCACCATCCTCTACTACCCACTTTCCACAGGTCGCAACTTTGACGAAATCAAACGCATCATCTTGGCGCTACAAAAAGCGGATAAGGATGCCTGTGCCACGCCTGCGGACTGGAGACCCGGTGAAGATGTGATCATCCCGACCGCGGGTTCATGTGGTGTCGCTAAGGAACGCATGGAAAGCAAATCAGACGATCAGTACTGCCTAGATTGGTTCATGTGTTTCAGAAGAGAAAGCAAATAATGATATAAAGCTTGGTTCACCAAGCTTTTTTAGTCCAATAATCGAAGCGTTTCTTGAACGATCACATCATAATCATCGGGATGTATCTCATGCCCTGCTCCTATGAGTTGGACAAAACGTGAATCAGGAATTGTTTTAGCCAAGTATTCTCCATGTACCATCGGAATCACAGAATCAACAGTTCCATGGATGATCAAACTTGGGACTTGAATCCTTTCCGGCTTGCTTAAGATATCCGTTGAAACCTGCGCAAAGGCATGATTGAGCTTTGCGTTGTAGTCAATCGCCCTTTCCACATCTTTTTGAATCATACGATAAATCTGTTCTAAGTCATACGTCCGCTCACTTTGATGGGTGACTTGCCATTGCTTGAAGGCATAATCGACTTGAGCTTGATGTCCCTCTGGTTGATAGTCGCCATAATGTTCAAAGAAAGCTTTGACTTCATCGCTGAAGACAGGCAGTGCATCCGCACCTTCTCCAAAATACATTCCCGCGTACAGAACCAGAGCTTCGACACGTTCAGGGTGGCTATGGGCGATCATCTGTGCAAGCATCGCACCCATGGACATCCCAAATAGAATGGCTTTATCCACTTTATATGCATTCAAAATCTCAATCGCATCATCACTCATGGTTTCAAAATCATAGGCGGGTTGTCCCACCGGATAACAGCTGGACAAACCGGTATCACGATTATCATAGCGAATCACATAGAAACCTTTATCCACAAACATCTGACATAAACGCTCATCCCACCAAAGAAGTGAACTGGCAGACCCCATAATCAAGAGCAGACAGGGATTATTTGGGTCTCCAAAGCTTTCAGTCATCAAGTTTACATCATCAAATTGAACGATTTTTTCCATCGATACACCCTCACTTTAATTAAGTGTAAGCGTGTTATGATTTGCGGTCAATTGATGTGTCTTGTGCTAAACTAAAATAAAGAGGGTCACATCATGAAACTATGCGGAATCGAAGCGGGTGGAACGAAGTTCGTTTGTGGGATATCCGATGAAAACGGTAAACTCATTGAACAAGTCAGTTTCCCCACCACAACACCTGAAGTAACACTTCAACAGTGCCAAGCCTTTATTGTAAAACATCAACCGGATGCCCTTGGCATCGCATCCTTTGGGCCGATTGATTTAAATGTGAACAGTGAACATTATGGATACATCACCACGACGCCTAAACCCAACTGGGCTTACACCAATATCCTTGGGGCGATGCGTGAAGTCTTTGATGGCCCCATCGGTTTCGATACCGACGTAAATGGGGCTGCCCTGGGTGAAAGTCTTTGGGGCAAAGCACAGAATGTGAACTCCTGTTTGTACATCACGATCGGTACAGGCATCGGAGGTGGTTTTGTCTCCAATAAACAATGCCTTCATGGTTTGGTTCATCCCGAAATGGGGCACATGCATCTTGCGGCACTCAGTGTTTCGGATGGAGTCTGCCCTTTCCATCACAACTGTTGGGAAGGTTTGGCCAGTGGTCCCGCACTTGAGAAACGCTGGGGAATGAAAGCTAGCGAGCTGGGAGTAGATCATCCTGCTTGGAAAGAAGAAGCACGATTGATCGGAGAAGCCTTGAGTACCTTGATCTGTGTCTTATCACCGGAACGCATTCTTTTGGGTGGAGGTGTCATGCATCAAAGCCAATTGCTTCCCATGATTCGTTTGGTTGTGAAAGAGAGACTCAATGGATATATCGTCCACCCCTCCATTCTAAATATGGATGAAAATTACATCACAGCTCCAGGTTTAGGCGATACGGCAGGTTTGCTTGGCGCTTGTGCTTTAGGTTTGAATGCATACAATCAAGGATAAGCAAATGAACGCTTATCTTTTTCATTGAAAAGTGTGCATAATGGTATAATAAGAAATAATGAACAACAAAGCTGGTTTGACCCTTATTGAAATCATCATCGCACTGTTGATATTCACCGTGATGCTTGCGGCTGTCTTCAATGTCTTTTTGATCAGTGCTGAAGTCAATCGCTCTTCAAAAGACTTCAGTGAAGCGCGCGCCTTAGGTCAAAGTCAATTGGAAGACCTCTATAAGAAACGTCAGATCCGCTTTGAAGATGCCGTCTATGCACTTGAAGTTGAAGATGATTATGTCTGCAATGGCTTCACCTCTACAACAGATATGAGTACGGGCTTAATAAGCTATTCCATTGAATCCAATCCCCTTGTGTGTTTGAAAACGATGAATGATTTCATCATAGAGCTTAGCTTTGACATCGATTCATCCAGTACTTTGGTCAAGACGAAAATCACTGTTTCTTCCACCAATCCCACCATCAAACGTTATGAGACCCTCTATGCACAGAATTTCAACTAAGGGCTTCACCATGATTGAACTGGTCATCGGCATGCTTGTCTTTGGTATTCTTGGCAGTGCCGTGACGATGGTCTTTGTCAATGGTTTGAACTTCACCCGTGATGAGAAAACACAAACCCTGCATCAATTGAGTTTGACTGATTTTAATGTGCGTTTGGAAGGGGATGTCCGTAAGAGCACAAGCGCGTCGCTTTCAAGTGGATGTCTTGTCCTGATACAAGCGAGCAATGTGACATATTGTCACGATGCAGGTGCACAAAAAGTGTTGCGCAATGGCGTGATGCTTGCGGATCAAATCGAGACTTTCATTGTGTCCGTGGATCAGAATCACATCCAAATCACCATTGCCACAAAGCAAGATAAACGCAATGTGATCAATGAACTTGAATTGAATTACTATCTAAGGCAAGGTGCTTACTGATGAAACACTTGAATCGACAAGGTGTCGCCTTGATTACAGTCATGATTGCTTTTCTCACCCTTTTCATTTTGATTGGGATGATTGTGATGATGACCCTATCGAATCAAAGGACAAGCATCCAGACCAATGATTATACGAAAGCGTATTACATTGCGGAATCGGGTTTGAACATTCGGATCCAATCAATCAAGGAAGAATTCCAAGCCTTGGCTGAAACCAGAGTAGGACCCGATGATCTCTTCATCAAATTGGAACAGAACGTCGCTCTCATGGCATCGACCATCACATTCACAGAGACAAGTGATGATGATAAAGCCAACTTGAGTTTCGAGCCGATTGATAATAACGAATTGTATCCAAGCCATGTCTTTTATAAAGTCACCAGTATAGGAACCGTAAATGGCACATCGCAAACGATCAGCAAAGAGCTCGGCTTCAAATACATTGCCGGGGGTCCTGGTTTGGTCATCGGTAAAGCGATTCTGACGCAACGCAATATCAGCATCGGTGAGCAGAGTTCGGTTGTCAAAGGTCCGATCGGGAGTAACCTGCTCGATAATTCAACCATCAACTTCAATGGGAAAACCCAGCCGGATATCCCCAGGGTTTATGTGCCCAAAGGCAAGACATCCAGCATCATCACTGTGGACAAAATCGGTGATCGTGTCACAGAAGTGGATAACCTTTATGTTTTCCCAACCATTGTATATCCGACGATTCCCACAACGACCCCAAAGACAATCCCTGCCTATACCTTCACGAATAATCAAGCGACCATCAATGTCTTTGAGTATTCTTACTTAGAAAACATGAATGTGGCCGATGGTCAAACCTTGATCATCGATTTAGGGACGCGTGGTACGGCATCCAGTCGTAAGATGTTGGTCGTTAAAAACATGAATGTCTCTGGAAACATCCGCGTCATCGGAACAGGCAGACTGTTGTTGATCTTTGATTACAGCAAAGGAACGATGACCTTAGGACCTAAGTTCAATGTGTGTGGCAACGTAACAGGAAGTTGTTTGACAGAGAATCCGGATTATACCAAATTTCTGTTTTATCTCAAGACACCGACCGTCACTCAAAACGATTTGGCATCATATAAGAATCTAAACTTTTCAAATCTCCAACTCTTTTATGGAAGTATCCTAGGTGAATATGTGAACATTGAGGTCAAGAGTGGCAATTTCAAAGGTCATATCGTCACAGCGGGAAAAACCATCAACTTCTCCTCCAACTCTGTGATTCAACAGGTTCTCTTTTATGCCCCTTTTGCGGACATCATCATTGATTCCAATGCCGTCTTAAGTGGCTCATTGGTTGGAAACAACTTCATCATACGCAATCCTCAAACTTTGGTGACCTACATCGAAGTTGGAAAGGAAACCTTCCCTTTTACCATCGACTTCCCTGTCACTGAAACCTCCGGAGAAAATTTACCGGGTACAGCTGAAGTCATTGAGGGAGGCATCATCGCACAATAACTATGAAAAGCTATCAAGTCAGAGCCCTCGATAAAAACGGAAAGATCATTAAAAACATCGTCACACTGGATCGTGAAGAGGATGTCTTTTCCTTATTGAAAGAGAATGAACAACTCTTGGTCGATATGAAACGTGTCAATAAGGCCAATCGTAATAAACTCAAAAATGTGGAACTCATCATTTTTACCCGTCAGTTGAGTTCCATGATCGAAGCTGGTGTCGCCATCCTTAAAGGCATCCACATCATTCAAGAAAGTACCGCAAATCCGAAAGCCAAGCGCATCTACAACAATCTCAGTTCAGAGATCCAACGCGGAAATGCCCTTTCCAATGCGATGATGAAGCAAGGTGGAGCCTTCCCTGAAATCCTCATCAATATGGTTGCGGCAGGAGAAATGGGCGGTACTTTGGAGAAGTCTCTCTCTTTGATGTCCAATCATTTTGAAAAGGAACAGAAGCTCATCAACAAAGTCAAAAGTGCTTCGACCTACCCCATCATTCTGGGTATCATCTCGGTTGCGGTCGTACTCTTATTGATGACCTTCGTCTTACCCACCATCACCAGCATGTTCGATGATTCCAATCTTCCACCCTTGACTGCCTTTGTCATGGGCATCAGTGATTTCATTCTGGCATACTGGTATCTGATGATCATCGGAACCTTTCTATCCATCAGTTTGTTTACGTACTTGTTAAGTGTGCCCGGTTTCCGTTTGAAGGTGGATCAATTCTTACTGAAGATGCCGGTCATTGGGAAGTTGAATCGAACAATCTATTCCGCACGTTGCGCACGTTCGTTCGCATCGCTCTACTTAAGTGGCATTCAAACCTTACAGATGATCGAATCCACCGCTAAGATATTAAACAACAGTCATATTGAATTGCTCTTTGATGAAGTCGTTTTAAAGGTATCTCAAGGGGAAGCCATCTCCAAGGCGATTGAAGACATGCAAGTCTTTGATCCCATGTTGGCATCGATGGTCAATGTGGGTGAAGAGACCGGTTCTTTAGGGGATATTCTTGCGAAGACAGCCGATTATTTCGATGGCGAAGCAGAGAATGCTTTATCCAAAATGGTCGCTTTGATTGAACCCTTGATGTTGGTCGTCATGGGCATCATCATTGGTGTGATTGTGGTATCGGTCATTCAGCCCATGTTCGGCATGTATGATCTGATTGGAAAATAGGAGGACCTATGATCTTTATTGAACTCAGAGAAGATGGCATCACGCTTTTGGATCTTCAAATGCGTGGTAAGCATCTGATCATTAAAAAGACAGAAAACTTAGCCTTTAAGACATCCTTTAAGGATGCTTTAAACGATGTCCATCAGCTTCGCAATCTAACATCCTCCATCCAACATTTCTCCAGTGCCAAAACCGCTATTTTGACCCTCAGTCAAAGCAATCTGATTTATCGCGACATCGCCGCCCCCAAAACGAATCCCAAGTATCTGGATTCCTTGGCCCGTCATGAATTGACACACGCCTTGAATCTCAGTTCCGACTACATCATTGATTACGCATTGCTTCCACAGACGCACCCCGACAATTTGAACAAGATTTTGATTGCAGGGATCCAGACCCCTGTGCTGCATGAGATCGTTGAGTTCTTCAAACGTTGTGATGTCCGCATCGTTCGTGTGGATTCAGCCTTGAACAATCTGATGCATTATCTGAATACTTATCACAGTGAAAGCAAGTTAAAAACCCTTTTGGTTCTTGAATTCAATGATCAAGGCTTACGCCAATATTACTTCAATAAAGGGCAGTTCACCTACCAACGAACCAACCGCATCAATCTGAGCAATCTTGATCAGGAAAGCTTGATGAAACAGTTGTTGGATCAAGTGGATAAGATGCATCATTTCATTCTGGCCCAAGCACAGGGTACGAAATTGGATGAAATCTTGATCTTTGGAAGTCACCGCAAACAAGAAACATTAGCCCAGGCAATCACGACACAACTTCAATTGCCTGCATCTTGCATTCAAAAGCCAGATCCGTTCAAAGACAAACACGATGTGTTTGACAATGCCCATCTCTACAATTATGGTGCGTTGGTCAAGCCAAAACGCTTGAAAGCCATTGATTTTGGGTCCAGCTATAATGCGATTCATCAAAAACGTGACTGGGTCAGTGGTTCCCAACGATGGTTCAATCCCATCTTGGTCTTAACCATTTATTTAATCGTCACCGGCTTGATCATTCTTGGTATCCAGATCAAACAAAGCAACGATGACATTGATGAGCTCAATGCCTATCTGAACCAAAGTGAAGTCGTCACAAAGATGGCTGAGATCAACGCAATGCAAGCTGAAACAGCACAACTCAATGCGATCAACAGTGAAATCACTTTGATTGAAAATGTATTATCGAAATATCCAAAACTCAGTAAAGAACTGCTTGATGCCCTGTATCTGAATCGACCTGAGGACATTCGCTTCAGTGCCATCCGCTATACCGATTTGAGTTTGGAAGTGGATTTGAACACCTCCGATGTTCAATTGATCAATCAATATGTATCCATTTTGAAAACTCAGGCTTCATATAAATCCGTAAGCTATGTCAAGTATGAACAAGATACCCAAAGTGGACGTTACACCACTAGCCTTTCACTGCAATTGAAGGAGGGCGAGTAAGATGAAAATCACAGAACGTGAACGTGAGCTTTTAAAGTGGTTCGTATTGTTGGTCTCGGTGTTCTTGATTTATTATTTCGCACTTCGTACCATGAGTGAAAATCTTATGGCCTTAAAGATACAACGTGAGGCCTTGATTCAAGAGAAGATGGTTGTGGAGCAGACCTTACCACAATACAACGACATCAAGAAGGTTCGCAAAGACACACAACTCTTGGTCCAAGATCAATTCGAAAAGTTCGTAGATATCTATACTTCAGATGAATTTGAAGCTGAATTCTTGCCGATATTGCTTGCCAACAATGCGGAAATTCAGTATTACCAAGCTTCTCCTTTGATGGTGGTGAATCCAGAGACTCTCCAGCATCCTCAAGAAGTCTTCAACTATAAACTCAAGTCTTTGATCGATGAATACAACCAAAGTACTCAGATCGAAACGCAGGTATTGAGTGGATCAGAACTCTTGAAGACGACGGTGTTGTATACCTTGAACATGACGTATCCGGATTATCTAAAGCTTGTGGATGATTTGCATGATCTCAAGCTCTCCATTCTGCTCACAAAGTCCGATTATCAGTTCGATGATTCCATTGCTTCCATTAGCCTAGACGTCTATTCCATGCATAAACTTGATTTTGCTCAAGAGTAAAGGAGTTCCAATGAGTCAGCTCAGCTTAGAACAATTACTGGTTCAAGAACACATCATCCGTCCTGAACAATTGGAAGAGGTCATCCAAATCCAGAAACAGACAGGGCAAGCGATGTTCTATATTTTAATCGATCACCAATTTGCCAAGGAGAAAGATGTTTTACGTGTCTTGGCCAAACAATTGAAGATTGATTTCTTGGACAGTTTATCCTACAACACCCAAGTGGAAGCCATTCGCGTTTTTCCTGAGACACTCGCACGCAAGTATCGCATGGCTCCCATCAAAGTCAATGAAGGAACTTTGACTCTAGCCACTTCGAACCCATTCAACATCAATGCGATTGAAGACATTGGAATGATTTTGGGTTTGAACGTACAGACCGTTTTGACCACAAAGATTGAAATTGAAACCACCTTGGAGCGACTCTATGCCAAGAAGTTCATCGAGAGACAATCCAATGATGAGGATGAACTCTTGGAGAACTCGCCCATCGTACAGATCGTAAACAATCTGATCATGGAAGCCTATCGTCGCAACGCCAGTGACATCCACATCGAACCTGAAGCGAATTACACACGTGTCCGTTTGCGCATCGATGGCGATTTGATTCAGTACACCAGTTTCGAGAATGAGATGCATACCCTCATCTCAACACGCATCAAGATCATCAGTGGTTTGAACATCGCTGAGAAGCGGATTCCTCAAGATGGTAGTTTCCAGTTCACCAATGAATACAAGAAAATCGACATTCGTGTTTCAACCTTACCCACACCTTATGGCGAAAACATCGTCATGCGACTCTTGGGTGCCGATCAAAACATTGAGTATTCCTTACAGGGTTTAGGCTTATCCCCTTCGACCTTGGAAATCATTGAAAAGGCCATTAAAGCACCACATGGCATCATCCTGGTGACAGGGCCTACCGGAAGTGGTAAGACCACGACTCTGTATTCCATATTAGCGAAATTGGCGGTATCCACCGTTGCGATTAAAACGGTAGAAGATCCCATCGAACGAAAGTTCGAAGGCATCACCCAGGTTCAAGTCAATCAGAAAACCGGTTTGACCTTTGCGGCAGGCTTGCGATCCATCCTCCGTCAGGACCCCGACATCATCATGATTGGGGAGATCCGTGATGGGGAAACCGCAGAAATCGCCATCCGCGCTGCCATCACTGGTCACTTGGTGCTCTCGACGATTCATACCAATGATGCTTTATCCTCTGTTGTGCGTTTGGTGGATATGGGCATTGAGCCCTTTAAAGTCGGTTCATCATTGGTCTGTGCCATCTCGCAGCGTTTGATCAAGAAACTTTGTGTGCATTGCAAGACTGCGCATCCCATCACAACCAGTGAGCAACGTCTGCTCAAAGCGGAAATTGAGACTGTCTATCATGCCCAAGGTTGTGATAAATGCAACAACACTGGGTTCTCCGGTCGTTTGGCTGCCTTTGAGATTGTATTGATCGATCATCATTTGGAAGAATTGATATCAAAGAATGCGCCGATGGAAGTCATGCGTTCCTATGCCGAAGAAAAGAAGATGCAGATGCTTCGTGATGAAGTGGTGCGTTTTGTCTCACAAGGACAAACGACGGTTGATGAAGCACTGAGGGTCTTGTACAGCGTTGATAATTAGACATAAAAAGAACTTCACGTGTATCATACACATGAAGTTCTTTTTTTTAATTTGTCTTATTCGTGAAACTGAGTTCAGGCTGTACGATCTTGTATACTTCATTCTCTAGAATGATCTTAAACTTCGCATCATCCAACTTCGCTTCTTGTGTCTCGGTTTGATAATTGACCTTCACCGACGCAAGACTGGATCCATCCGCTTGAGCCTGTACACTTTGGATCGTGTAGCTGAGTAATTGGATTCCTTTTGCTTGATGGTCCAAGACATATTGATCATAATCTTCTGCTCTTAAATCCATTGGGGTCAAAAGATAGAGGTGATTGTTTCGTTTAAAGCGTTGAGCATCCAAATAACGAATCAGTGCTTCTTCCGCTGTTCTACCCAAGATATCGTAACCGGTTTGACGTAGATTGTGATTCACTTTGTCGTGATAGAAGAAACTTAAAGGATAATAGGTATTGCCTGCATTCCAGATGATATACTCATCCAAGCCAAGCTCCACACCCGCAATGATTTGTTTCTGGATCGCATCCTCTTCATACGGAATGTAGCCTTTGACCCAAGTCGCGGTGAAACCCTGGTACCAATTACGAATGATCGCTGGATTTCTTTGTGCCGCATTGCGTTCGATGGCTTCACGTGAAGCATTTTGTATGACCTCATAAGGATACTTATCAGGCACATCGAATCCATAGAAACCTGAACCATAATGGCTTGGATAAACCATTGGACAGATATACTCTGTATTGTTTGAAATCTTACGCCAAGTCTGACCAATATCTTCAGGTTTGTCATCCCAGGTCCATGTGATGACACCGAAGACATCTGCCGACACATGCACATGATAGGGTTCCAGGGCTTCTTGTGCGAAGATCAGGAAGTCTTCAATGGCTTCATCTTTATCCCGTCCATTACGTCCTGGGAAGGTCGTGATCTCATTGTAATACTTCGCATTGTCCGGGAAGCGGATGTAGTCGTATTGGATCTCATCGAAACCTCTTAAAGCGGCTTCTTGTGAAATGGCTACGACATATTTCCACACGTACTCATCAAAGGGATTGACCCAAGCAAAGCCTGCTTTATCTTTATATACACCGCCCGCACTCAATTGAATGGAATGATCGGGATTGTTTTCGGCAAAATAAGGATCTTTGAATGCAACGATCCGAGCAATGGTATAGACTTCTTTGGATTTCAAATAGTCCATCAACACATTGAAATTCTTCATCGGTGTATTCCAGTTGGAACCCACGGTATTCACGATTTCAATGTCACTCTTCCACGCGACCAAACCAAGATCATTTTTGACATCAATGACGACGGCATTGACTTCCGTTGCCTCGATGATGCCTAAAATCTTTTCAAGCTTGTTCACATCATCCAGTCGACTCTCATCGACAGGCTGACCCGATTGACCACTTAAGGCCAAAATGTAATCCGCATAGTATCGGATGTCTTCTTCTTTGAAGTTGAACCCCGCCACATTCGATGTCATATATAAGGCTTTTGCCTTAACGGTATAGGGTTCAATTGGATCGTCGATGTCGGGCAGTGGAACGTAGAATTCGCCCAAGCTCACTTTGCGCTCTTCTTCCAACACACGTCTTTCTTCAATCAATCGTTCACGCTCCAAGCGATCCAATTCTTCTTGATTGACTTCTTCTTTAATCGGTGGTTTATCTTTTGTGGGTTCTTCTTTCGAACACGAACTTAAAACGAGTCCAAAGGCAAGCATTAAGATAAGGAGGGATTTGTGTTTATTCATAGCTGTAGATTTCTAGCGGGAGTGAGGTATTTAGTTTATCCGCAAAACTTGAGGGTACGGTGATGACGGTCGCTTCGCCATCGCTGATGAAACGTTTCTGAGGGTTCGCTTCATAATCTTTGAGGTAATTCATGAAGCCTACATTATCCACATCGATTTCACTGGCACGGACACGTGGAATGGATAAAGGATCAAAGGCAGTGTGGAACGGACTTAAGGCCGGCATCCAACCGACATTGAGAATGGCAATATGCTCATACGTAAGTTCTTCATACGTTCCTTTTTGAAGGTAGATTTCCAAGGACTTGTCTTTAGGTCTTGAACCATAAGGCAAAGCCAAGGTATTGATGGTGTAATCGTTGGGTAGGTATTGATTCAAATATTGAATCTGAGCACCCAATTGATACTCCAAATCGGCTTGTGTCGCATCCTTGAAATTCATGTGTTCCTTGGAATGATTTCCGATATCCATGCCATTTTCTAGCAAGAAATCAATTTTCTTCTGGATCAAGTCATTTTGTCTGAATGGATTGACCCCATTCGAGAAGAAACTCGCGTGAAGAGGAAAATCAGGATGCGTCTTATTGAATTCAACCAAGATGCCAACCGCACTCTCCGGATCGATGGTTCCATCTTCCAAGTAGTTGAAATTATTGAGATTCGCATCATCAAAGGTCAAGACGATGGGTGTTTTCCCTGCTTCCGTTGTGATGTGTCCCCTGACATAATCGCTCAAACGAATGGGACGATAACCCTGTTCATAGAGGTATTCGAGATCCTTACGGAAGTTCTCCGGCGTTCTGACCCAGGTCTTCTCTTCAGGCCCGACGTTGTGATACATCAGAACCATGATTTGGCCAGCTTCATTGGGTTTTAAACTTAAATCGATCTTTTCCTTTGGGTCAACCTTTTCAACCACTTCTTCGATAGGTTCTTTTATGGGTTCTTCTTTATCGACTTCCACTTCAGCTTTTGTGCATGCCCCAAGCGCAAACAAAAATGCCACAAACAAAATAGCATAATGTTTCTTCATTCTATTTTTATAAACATGGATGACCATGATATCCCTCATTTCTAATCATCCCTATTATGCCATAGATTACGTTAATTTGATATTAAGCCTGTCTTTCTTTAGCATAGGCTTCTTCTTCATATGGAATCGAGTGATAAGCGATGATATGGGATTTCCCTTGCATTCTCAGTTTGAAATATATCTTTAGATATCTGTACAAAAAACCAAAGAGACCATCTTTTTGGTATTGCTCCACATGAACCATCTCATGTCTGCGTAGACGTGCTGAAATCTGGTTCTCAGCCTGAACATAAAAGATATGAGATCCAAAGGTAATGGCGGAAGCCTTAAAGAGCTTGGGAATGAAGCTGTTGTAGTGTTCTTTGACTTTCATCTCATCCCCTTTGACTAAGGATTGCTCTTAAGAACCTAGGTTCATACATCAATTCTTTCAATCGAGTCACATTATCCACTTCTTCATCACTTTGTTGGAGAGCGTGGTTGATCTTGCCCACGATCCGGTTTAACATCGGATCTTTATTTTTGTAGGCTTTGTTTTCTAAAATTCCTTTTAGAACCATAAAAACTAAAGCATGCATGATTTCCATACATGAGGATTCAATCCAGAAATCAACCTTCTCATAAGGTGGAAAGTATTGTTCAAGCAACTTCTCGATCAAAATCAAGCCATCGTCATTGGATTGCCAGATATCGACAAAAACAGAATCGTATTGATTCAAGGTCTGCTCGTTGAAATAATCAAAGGCATCCCCTTGAATGATTGTAATTTCTTTATTACTTGGAAATTGAAGTCTTAGTACTGTATTGAAGAGATGAATCACTTCTTTTGAGTGTTCCACGACCGTGACACTTTCCACATCTTCATTCAATAACGCCATATAGACATAGAAACCGATGCCCAAACCAAAGGTCAACACCTTCCCTTTTGCTTTGCGAGCATAAGGTTCTATGGTGTTCATTTCAGAAGGCGCATCCAGCATCCACACCTCATCATCTTGCCATAAGAACGTGGCTTGGTAAGGTTCATCCATCGCCCTTAACATCATCCAGTCATTAAGTTCGCGATTTTCATCGTCGATGATGCTGGAAACACTGAACAAGGTATGCGCCTCAATGGTTTCTTGGGTGTATTTAAAGGCGGTTTGCGAGAGATCATCAAAGCGGATGTTGGTAGTATAGGGGTTCTTAATGTAGGCTTGTGTACTTAGATAAAGCGACGGCCACTGTGATTTGTCTTTTTGAAATTCTTGAAAGCCTGCCTTTCCCATGTCTTTGCGGAGTCGATCATGGTTGATATTCTCAATGTTCAAACCCAAGAATTCATTCTTGGTTTCATTGTTCAAATTATTCAAGCATCGTTTGATGAATTGATCGATGTCGGGTGTACGTTTGATGTGCATACCTGTATTCTAACAAAAAAAGAAGACAAACGGTTCAGTCTGTCTTCTGTTCAACGATTTATGTCTTCTGTGTATTCTTTTGCTTGAATAATATACAGTTCAATATAACAAACGTGAGGATTCCCCCAAACAACACATCACTGAGAAAATGATCTCCTCTGACCATTCTTGAAATCATCATCAAAATGACATAGATGTAAATACTCCACTTAAACAAGGTATATTGATTCTTCTTCATTATCGGCTTGAGTTGCGTCAACGATAAGAGAGAAGCCGCAACGGCACTGTGACCTGAAGGAAATGATTTATACGCATTCTCGAGACTGACTCTGAAACCGACATACCATGCTTGAAAGCTATCCCCCGCAAACATACGATACGGTCGTGGTCTATACCAGATCAGTTTGATGACTTGTGGCGATAACCAAGCGAGCAGACCTGTCCAAGCAACGACTAGAAAAACATTATGATATTTTTCTAAATCCTTGAAACTTCGTTTGCTTAAGGTTAAGTGGATACCAATGGTGATGGCGAATGCGATCATAGCCCACAAGAATCGATTATAATCGCCATGGTTCGCAACTTGGATGCCTGCCCAAGTCCCTACAAAAAAACTCAAAAACTGGTGAAGCCATTTAAATCGATCCTCACTCTGTGCAAGAAGCGCAAAAGCGATGCTTGTGACAAACATACTCGGCAGCTCACCATAGATGTAAAAGACATCAGCCCATTGTGCGGATGCGTCATAGATTGCAAAAGCAATCCATCGATCATAGATTGTCGCAAACACGATCATTGCGATAAGAAAGATCAACTTTTTCATAGTTTCATTATACTCAAAGTCGTTTGATTTGCGTTTTGATTAAATACCGAGTATAATATCGATATTCGATATCGAAAGGTGATACTATGCAGACACCCTTAAAACGTAAACTTTTTAATGCATTCATGAGTCTTCACATTTTACATCATGCCCAAAAAGAAGCGATCTATGGATCTTGGATGATGGAAGAGTTGGCACATCATGGTTACGATGTGTCGTATGGAACCTTGTATCCCTTGTTGCACAGTTTGGAAAAGGATGGACTCCTCGTCAAGGAAGAGATCATCTTTGAGGGAAAAAGACGCATCCTCTACCGCACAAGTCCTTTAGGGGATCAGACTTTGATCGAGCTTCAACACTACATCCGCGAGTTGACCGGTGAGATTCATGAAAACTAAAGAAACATTGAAAGAACGCTTTGGTTTCAATCCATCCATCCTCTCCATGCTTGTGATGGTCATCTTGATTGGCATGGGTGAAAAGATGGGTGAACGTTTTCTACCGATCTACATCCTTGCGATTGGGGGTTCAGCCTATGCCGTCGGTGCGCTCAATGCCTTGGATAATTTCCTCAGTGCCATTTATGCGTATGTCGGAGGCTTGTTGTCAGATCGTTTTGGGTATAAGAATACACTGATTTCCGTAAGCTTCTTATCCATATTGGGTTATTTGATTGTCATACTCTTTCCCAGTTGGCAAGCGGTTCTGATGGGATCCATCTTCTTTATATCATGGACAGCCTTATCACTCCCTGCCATACTTTCCCTGATCGCCTCTACCCTTAAGGAAAGCAAACATACGATGGGCGTATCCTTACACTCCTTGGTGCGTCGCATTCCCATGGCCATCGGTCCTTTGTTGGGTGGCATCATCATTCAAATCTATGGCATCGTCATCGGAGCCCGCATCGCCTTCGTCATCGCCTTAGTCTTTGCCTTGATTGCCATCACCTTTATTCGTCGATTTGTGGCCGAACCGACAGAACGCTCACCAATTGATCTCAAAGCGGGGTTCTCACGGATGCCCAAAGCTTTACGCATCTTGTTGGTAAGTGATATTCTGATTCGTTTCGCAGAACAGATTCCCTACGCCTTTGTCGTCGTCTATGTCATGAACAACTTGAATCAAAGTGCCGTCACCTTTAGTCTATTGACCTTGATTGAAATGCTTACCGCCATGTTCATCTACATTCCCGTCGCTCTACTTTCCGAACATGTCCGGCATAAGACACTCGTTGCGATCACATTCTTCTTCTTTGCCATCTTTCCACTGATATTAAGCATCTCCACTTCCTTTTGGATCTTAGTCATCGCTTTCGTGGTCCGTGGCTTAAAGGAATTTGGCGAACCGACACGTAAAGCACTGATCGTCCGTTTAGCCGATCCAGACATCAAGGCATCCGCTTATGGAACCTACTATCTGTTACGGGATATCGTTGTTTCGATTGCCGCACTGCTCAGTGCCGCACTTTGGAACATCTCCCCACAGGTCAACTTCTACACCGCCTCGTTCTTTGGGTTCCTTGGACTTGCTTTATTCCTGAAATACGGCAGTGACAAGCGAAACGCAGTCAAAAACGATGCGAAATAAACAAATCAATGATATAAACTCAACAAGGAGCTCCCCTATGGAAAACAAAAAACTCGAAATCTTCAAAGTCTTTGCTAAACTGGGCATCTTCGCCTTTGGCGGCCCTGCAGCCCATGTGGCGATGATGGAAGATGAAATCGTCACAAAACGAAAATGGTTAAGCAAAGAACGCTTCATTGACATGTATGGCTTCACCAGTCTTATTCCTGGACCCAACTCCACCGAAATGGCCATTTTGATGGGCTATCATCGTGGGGGAATTCCTGGGTTGATCATTGCGGGTTTAAGCTTCATCTTACCAGCTGTCTTTATTGTCTTGGTCTTTGCCTTCATCTATGTCACGTATGGGTCCATCCCTGCTGTAGCAGGCTTGTTCGATGGCGTCAAGCCGGTCATCCTGGCCATCGTGATCCAAGCCTTATATCGCTTATCGAAGTCGATTCTTTCATCCTTTGAAAAGATTCTGATCTTCATCACCGTATTGGCCTTATCCTTCTTTGGACTCAGTGAGATCCCTTTGATTCTCATCGGAGCTTCTGTTTATTTCCTCTTTAAGAAATTCCCTAAAGGAAAAGTATTCATGGTTGAACCCATGACTGCCATGATGGTCTTCTTGGTGTTTCTGAAGATTGGCTCTGTACTTTATGGCAGTGGTTATGTCCTGCTCTCCTTCCTAGAAACCGAGTTTGTACTTCGATATGGTGCCATCACCAATCAGACCTTATTGGATGCGGTAGCCGTAGGGCAGTTCACCCCTGGACCTGTCTTTACAACCGCAACCTTCATTGGCTATGTCATTGCCGGTTTCCCGGGTGCCATTGCGGCAACCATTGGAATCTTCTTACCGTCTTTCCTCTTGGTCGCCCTTGTCTTCCCATGGTTTGAAAAACTACGAAAGAATAAAGTATTATCCATTTTCTTGGATGGGGTCAATGCCGCCTCCATCGCCTTGATGGCTTCCGTAACCATCAAGTTGGGGATGGCGACACTTATCAATTGGCAAAGCATTCTTGTATTCTTGATAAGTGCAGCACTCTTAATTAAAACAAAAATCAACGCAACTTGGCTGATTCTAGCCGGTGCGTTGATCGGGATTCTTCTCTAGGCTTGGGTAACCAAGCTTTTTAAATGAGAATGTTTAGTAGCCCATAATAAGCAAATAAGATTACGATATACGCTCCTACAGTAGGTAAGGATTGTTTAACGAGTGCAGAGAAATCAATCTTGAAATACTCTGCTGTAATCGGTAGACAGACATGTGTTGGTGTAAGTTGATTCGCAATGAACGCCATGCCCATGACCAAGATAAAGATGGGTAATCCAGCATTTGGCAATGTCAGGAATAACAAAGGCAGTCCAATGACTGCGATGGCTTGCGAACCCCCTACCAAGGTCCCGACAAAGAAGATCAACGCAAAGATCAAGGCATCCGATACAGGTAGATTAGCAAACAAACTCGGTAAGCTCTCGATGACCTGTGTTGCCAAGAGGACATCTTTGAAGATCATGATAAAGAAGGTACTAAGCATTAGGTTCTTCTCAAATGCCGTAAATACGGTCTTCTTAAGTTCTCGAAGAGTAAACTTCCCCACTCCAATAAATACGATGATCGAAAGTAATGCGGCTTCATAGACAGGTCGATTAAACGCAAGAATCCAGATGATGATCAAAGCGATTGGCCAACTTCCTTTAAGAAGTTTGTAGAGACTTTCTTTAAGCGGCGGATGCGAACCTTCGATATGCTTGGGTATACGTCTAAGATAGAAAAGATGTCCAAGTCCCATCATCGCAACGATCATTGGAATCATACCCAAGATGAAAGAACTTAAATCAATTCGTCCTTCAGTCAAATTGATCGCGATCAAAATGGATGAAAACATGGGGAGGAAACTCTCTGGTATATGACGGTAATAAGATGTCACAAAGGCTTTTTCTTCGTTATTCAAATGTTCCCCAACACTTTGATTCACGATATCACCAGCCATCAACACAACACTGGGTGAGGGTAGTAAACCCAAAAGAAAGGGAGCTAGGGCTGTCGTGATGCGTTTACTTTTAAAGATGCCATCCAGTGAAGATTGAGCAAGTCGTAAACTCCCTCTTGCCTCAAGCATTCTCTGAAGATATCCAACAAGATAGAATACTAAAAGAATCGTCAAGGTGGCGGGACTAACAATGGATTTAGATACAAGTTCTATGAACTGTTCAAGCGGTATCTGAAACAACAATGCCGTCACAAGTGTTGCTAGAATGATTGCTAAAGAAAGATTCTTACGAAACTTCAGTACGACAACGATACTTATGAAAATCAACCCAAGCTTTATTAGTTCCATATCCAACCTCTTACAAGTGAAAAGTATAACTCAACAAGTGTCCCTTTTCAAATCATCTACACATAAAAACAAGCTTTCGCTTGTTTTAGTAGTGTCCTTCACTTGGGACGATGCAAATGAACTTAAAAGGTTGATCGCCTGTGTTCTGGAATTGATGAAGCTCATTTCCAGGAACAAAAGCATAGGATCCAGCTTTGACAGGATTCTCTTGTCCGTTGAGAAACAAGGATCCTTCGCCCTCGATGATGTAGTTGATGTGTGGCCAAGCATGTTGGTGACGGGGCGTGAAACCTCCGACCTCCAACTCAAACACACGCATGACATGATTGTCCCAACCCTGATCAGGTCCAACCAAGACGCGCATCTTCGCATCCTTTGCGAGAGGGTTATTCACAACTTTGTTTTCTAAATCTGTAACATGTCCAATTGGCATTCTAAGGTCTCCTTGATTTTTTAAAATCATAGCATACTCTTTCATAAAAATATTGTGAAATACACTTGAATTTGGTGTATATTATATATAGATGAATATCAATGTGATGGGAAGATGTTGCGTGGATGTCGAAGCTTGTTGTCCAACAACTAAAATGCTGAATGTAGACTATCTTTACTTGGACTTACAGCGTTGTGATCGTTGCCAATCAACTGATCAACGACTCGAAGAAGCCCTTGAGCTTTTACGTCCTGTTTTACTTAAACTTGGCTATTCCTTTAAGCTCAACAAGATCCACATGAGCACCAAGGACCTCGCTTTAAAGTATCGCTTCCTAAGCTCCCCTACCATTCGCATCAATAACTTTGATCTCTTTGAAACAGTCACTGAAAATGAATGCGGTTGTTGTAGCGAAATCAGTGGACATGCGACAGACTGTCGTACTTTCGAAGAAGAAGGTCAAACAGTGAATGCGCCAAGTGTCAAATTCTTGATTGAAAAGATCTTACTTCATATTTTGAATAAGCCGAAAGTAAACGATTTGAAGCCATATGTCTTACCTGAGAATTTAGAACTGTTTTATCAAAAAAAGCCGTAGGGCTTTTTATTTTCGTTCAACGATCATCAGAGAGTCATTCTCGTTGGATAGGGTCAACCATTCGCTGATCGATTTCGCTTCGATGATTCCATTGCGTAAGACTTGAAGCCTTTGGGGACCAAGTTCATCGCCTTCAACCCCAATAAGTATGCCCGCATCTTCTTTACCCAACCAAATGATGTAGCGTTTATCTTGAATGGCTTTCATCAATGTGTCCACTAAGACTTGTTGATTGAGCATGTTGCTCAGTGAATGGGCCATCAATCTCACATGGCTTTGATTGGCTTCATAATGTGCATGCAATAGAGCTTCGAACTGTCGAATATCCATCGGTAATGTTGGATTCATACCAGCATGTTTATAAAACGTTCTCATCCATCCCATCAATTGAGTTTGTGTGAACTCACTTTGGTCTATCTCTCTAAGCATGGCAGGACCAAATTCCAACCACAGTAGATTCATTAATGCTTCGATCCACGCTGCTTGATTCGTATAGGACTTATCTTCTAACCAAGCTCGCGAAACACCTTCTATGTTTGCTTGATTACTTGCATCTATGTCTAATAATTGAGAACTTAAGCGAAAGCCAATAGGTTCTTGTGTTGGAATCCATTGTAAATCACTCACTTTACCGCGGACTTCTGACAAAAGATACGCATCCACAAAGCTTTGAACATTGGTCTTGATCTCATCACGAATCTTACGTGCCGCATCGAGACGTTCACCCTCTTCACCTGTGAATGAAGCCGGATCTTCATGGTTCCATTCCAGTGTTTCAATTGTGGACGGGAAGATTGGACATTTTTGACCATTGATCGCATCACAAACCTTGACCACATAGTGATAACGTTTTCCTTCTTTGTAGAAGTCAAAGACTGACTTTGTTTTATTATCCTTTAGATCATAACCCTCTTCAGCCATGACTTTGACTACGTCCATATTCAAAACGCCAGGCTCCAAGCCTGCACTTTCTGCTTGAAAATAACCTTTACCCAAAGCATTCAAATACGCTTCAGCCATTTGACTGCGTGCCGCATTATGCACACATACGAAGAGAACTTTAATCATATCAGGCTCCTTTGAACCAATGTTTGGTTGAATTCGCAATCTTGACTAAGATAAGCATGACCGGAACTTCAGTGAGAACACCTACAACCGTAGCCAATACAGCAGGTGATGTTGGACCAAACAATGCAATCGCAACCGCAACCGCAAGTTCAAAGAAATTAGATGCCCCAATCATGCCAGCAGGTGCCGCCACATCATGGGTTAAATCACATTTCTTAGCTCCAATGTAGGAGATGAAGAAAATCAAGAACGTTTGAATGGTTAAAGGGATTGCAATCAATGCAATGTGGAGCGGATTTTGTAAGATGACTTCACCTTGGAATGAAAACAATAGAATCAAGGTAAGTAATAAACCTAATGTCGTAATGCCATCAAACTTAGGTAAGAATGTATTTTCAAAGTAATCCAAACCTTTATTCTTAACAACCATATGCCGTGTCAGCACACCACCAACCAGAGGTATCACCACAAACAACACAATGGATAAGAAGAGTGTTTCCCAAGGGACCGTCACATTACTTACACCCAGCAGAAACTTAACAATGGGGATAAACAAGAGTAAGATAATCAAATCATTGGTCGCGACTTGCACAACCGTATACGCTGGATTGCCCTTTGTTAAGGTACTCCACACAAAAACCATTGCTGTACAAGGCGCTGCCCCTAAGAGAATCGCCCCAGCAAGGTATTGTGTCGCCAAGTCCCCATCAATCCAAGGTTTGAATAAGACAAAGAAGAAAACCCAAGCAATCGCAAACATCGTAAACGGTTTGATCAACCAGTTCGCAATCCAAGTGACATATAAGCCTTTAGGATTCTTGCCCACATTCTTGACGCTTTCGAAATCAACTTTCATCATCATTGGATAAATCATGACCCAAATGAGAATGGCAATAGGAATCGAGATATTCGCGACTTCATACTGACCCAAAGTTTCGGGAATGATTGGTACATATTGCCCAATCAATACACCCGCAACCATACATAACGCAACCCAAATACTCAAATACTTCTGAAAGAAATTGATACCTTCCATCTTATTTCTCCTTCTTGACACGTGTGGCTTTATAGAACTGATGACCACCGGATAGATTGTATACCTGCTTGAATCCACGATTGATTAAGATATTTTGAGCCGCATTCCCTGTCGTCCCTTTATTGCAATAGGTCACAACTGGCTTCTTAGGATCCAACTCATTCAGTCGTTTTCTAAGCTCCGCATGAGGCATGCTTATCGCATTCTCCACATGGCCCTTCTTTGTATAATCTTTGTCCGTTCGTGCATCGATGATCTGAAGTCCTGGTAGCTTATCTAATTCAGTATTAGGCAATATCTTGCGATTACGTTCGATCGCATTATCTAAAATCATCCCTGTGTAATGTACGGGGTCTTTTGTGGTTGAGAACGGTGGTGCATAGGACAAATCCAAATGAAAGAGTTCATCCACTTTCGCATGATAGGTAATCAGTGTCGCAAAGACATCCAAGCGTTTGTCCACACCTTCTGTCCCAACAATCTGGACACCTAACAATTGTTTGCTTGTACGATCCGCGATGGCTTTGATGACCATCTCTTCACCATCGAAATACGATGGACGATGCGGTTTGATGTTGTGAATGACTTCGATATCATAGCCTGCTTTACGTGCTTCAGCTTCGGATAGTCCGGTTGAACCGATGCTCAAATCAAAGAGTTTGAAGATTCCTGTACTGAGGTTACCTTGATAATGCATCAAACCATTTGCGTTGTTAACTCGTGTGATATTATCTCGGGAGATGTTATCTCCTGCAATACGACCTGTTTTATTCGCTGTCGTACCTAAAGGACGATAAACAGCTTGCTTCGTGATGCTGTTGTAAGTTTCGATACAATCCCCTGCCGCATAGACATCTGGATGACTTGTACGCATCGTGTCATCAACCCAAATTGCACCGGTTGTACCCAATCGTAGGCCCATGGCTTTCGCAAGATCTACATTGGGTCTTACCCCTGTTGCCAAAATAACCATATCCGCATCTTCAACTTTGCCATTACTTAAGGTCACACTGTCCTCATGGATCTCCGTGATTCCGGTTCCTTTGATGATCTCAACACCTTTTTCAATGAGCTTATTCTCAAGAAGCAAAGCCATGTCTTCATCTAAATTAGGCGTGATTTTATTCATCACTTCTACGACCTTAACTTTGATGTTCCAAGGGAGAAGATTCTCTAGGACTTCAAAGCCAATGAAGCCTGTACCTGCAATAATGGCTGTTTTTGGTTTATGTTCCTGGATAAAGGTTTTGATGGCAATCGCATTCTGAACATTTCTTAAAAAGAAGACATGTTTCTGCTCAATCCCGTCGATCTTTGGCATAAAAGGACGAGCACCCGTCGCTAAGATCAACTTATCAAAGTGATCATTAAAGGTTTCACCCGTCACAATATTCTTAATCGTCAAACGCTTATGAATCATGTTCACATGGGTGACTTCATGTTGGGTCTTCACTGTGATGTCATATTTCTCATCAAAGAACTTTGCATCGCGTGGTGTCAGTTCTTCAATATCCTTGATCTCATCGCCAATATAATACGGCAAGCCACAGCCTGAATAAGAAATATCCTGATCCTTCTCATAAATCACAATCTCTGCAAAATCGTCGTTCCGTCTTGCCTTTGCTGCTGCAGATGTACCTGCCGCAACTGCCCCAATGATTACGATGCGCATTTCTTGTTCTCCTTACTTGAACAGCTTAGGTAAGCTGTTGTGTCCTTATTTAAGATATCTTCCAAACGATGCTTGGCTAATGTGATGCCTTCATCACACAAGCTGTAATAGGTCCACTTCTTATCTTTGCGTGCATGCACGATTCCACTCTCAACCAATATCTTCATATGGTGTGAAAGGGTTGATTGTGATATCGAAATATTCTCTAATAGATCACACGCACACTTCTCACTGGTCTGTAATAAATCAAGTATCGCCAAACGATGTTCATCACAAAGTGCTTTAAACAACTTGGCATCATTTACATGGTGTTCATTCATATCGATGTTCCTCGATATGATTATAGAATAATAAGGTACGACAACACAACTGGCATACCTTGATTAATTGTTAAATTTCGTTAACTTGACCAAAAGAAAATTCGTTTATTCAACGAATTACTTTACGATTAAAGGCTTGATGTCTTCTGGACTTAATACTTTGCCAAAGGATACGACTTTTTCATCCACAACCAAACCCGGTGTACGCATGACACCATAGGCTGCGATGTCTGCCATATCTTTTACTTTGACAAACTCAGCTGTGATGCCTAATTCTTCCGCAGCCTTACGTGCATTGGCTTCTAAACGTACACAATTATTACAACCAGAACCTAGAATTTTGATGATCATATTGTTCTCCTTTTTTTAGATCAGATAGAATGCGAATTGATTGAAAAGCAAACCGATGATGATGATGCCCGTCACAACCAAGCCAATAAACACTGCCAACAACTTATTCTTCACAACCTTCTTAAGCATGACGATGCTCGGTAATGATAGCGCCGTGACCGCCATCATGAAGGACAAGGCTGTCCCTATCCCCACACCTTTAGAAACCAAGGCTTCTGCGATGGGCAAAGTCCCAAAGATATCCGCGTACATCGGTACACCGACCAAAGTCGCAAGTGGAACCGAATACCATTTATCGACACCTAAGACAGCGGTGATGAAGCTCTCAGGGATGACATTATGAATGAGCGCTCCAATTCCTACCCCTATTAAAACATACAACCATACTTTTTGAACAATCTCTTTGACACCGGCAATGGATGTCTCAATTCGATCTCTAAATGTTAATTCCTCTAATTCCAGCTCAGGCATGCCTGAATTCTTATAAATGAATGAGGCGACTTGATCCTCCATTTTAAGTTTGGAAATGATCGTGCCACTGATGACAGCTAGGAAAACCCCAACTACGACATATGCCAAAGCAATCCGCCAATTGAAGATGCTAGCGAGTAGAATGACCGAAGCCAAATCCACAAGCGGAGATGAGATCAAGAAAGAAAACGTAACCCCAATCGGTAAGCCTGCAGAAGTGAACCCTATGAACAAGGGAATCGATGAACAGGAGCAGAACGGAGTGACCGTCCCCAACAAAGCTCCTAGTAAATTTGCTGTAAAGCCTTTATAGCGACCCAAAATCTTGCGTGTGCGCTCAGGTGGGAAATAACTTTGAATGTAGGATACGGTAAAAATTAGTACAGATAATAGAATGAAGATTTTAATCACATCATAAATGAAGAACTGAAGACTTGCGCCGAGTTGACTTTCAAGACTGATGTTAAAGACATCTGAAACCAATTTCCCGACAAGTTCATTCAACCATGTCATCTTTAAGAACGTATTGTTTAGAAAACTAAAGAATGCCATATCCCCTCCATATATAGATATTCATCTATATAACGATTATACGCCTGATTTACTGTCTGTCAAGCACTATATAGATAATTATCTATATTTATCATTTGTTACACGAACATGTTTCAGCACCTATATTCTCTTGATCGGTGAGCTTATATAAATCCACTAATAGATTGAGAAAAAGCACATGATTGACCTGATACTTCACCCAGGTTCCATCCTTTCGTGAAGTAACTAAACCAGCAGTAATCAGCTTCTTCATATGAAATGATAAGGTTGGTTGTGAAATGTTAAAGTTGTCTTGAATGTTGCATGCACACAATTCTTTACCTTTATACAATTGCTTGATGATCTCCAAGCGGATCGGATCCCCCAATACTTTTAGCAGTTCAGCTGTCGTTTCCATAATCACCTCATTCATAGATATATATCTATATAATAAACATATTTGTTAAATAATGATAGAGTATTCCGAAGAATACCCTATCGTGCAAAGAGTTTACTCAACAATCTGTTGAATGCTCAGATCGTTGATATCGTCAATTTTTCTAATAATTTTATTATTATTAATATAAACTAGTGAGGGTAATTTTGACACACCCAGTCGTCGAGCTAAACCATCCGATTTATAAACATCGATCCGACTGACTTTGATATCTGGATGCTCATGTTCAAATCCTTCAATGACACTTAAGTAAGCACGTGAAGTGGCATCAATGGCATTATATACATAGGCAAGTGATGGACGTCCGTGATTCAAAATCTGCATCTCAAACATTTCACTTTCCGCAATGTATTTCTCAGCCGCATAACCTGCGATTGCCCCATCTCCTACTGCTGTTGCGACTTGTTTCAAGAACTTGTCACGTACATCGCCTGCTGCGAATACGCCTGGTATACTCGTCTCCATCTTCTCATTCGTTACCAAGTAGCCAGCTTTCGTCATCGGTAAGACATCTTTGAAGATTTCTGTGTTGGGAAGATAACCAATGAAGATAAAGCAAGTATCGACTGGTACAGGAATCAACTCATTCGTTTTAAGATTACGTAATACAACCGTATCGAGATGACCATTTCCATTGAACTCTTCCACAACCGTATTCCAAATGAACGACATTTTTGGGTTTTGCATCGCATCTGCTTTTGCGATCTCATTGCAATCCATCTTACCTGTATCGTGCATTACGGACACATGAACTTTCTTTGCAAACTTCGTCAGGAAGATGCCCTCTTCAATCGCCGCATCGCCACTTCCAATAACCATGATTTCTTTATCGGTATTGGCTGCCGCATCACAAGTGGCACAAAATGAGATGCCTTTATCGTATAAGAATTCTGCTTCACCTTTTGCGTTGGTCAAGCGCGGTTTCCCACCACTCGTCACAATCACAGCTTTCGCTTCATAACGAACACGAAATGTTTCCACGACCTTGACTTCTGAGGTGAAATCTACGCTTTTCACATCCGTCATTTTGAAGTTCACATTGAACTTCTTCGCTTGTTTATGGAAGAGTTCCATTAACTCCAAACCACTGGATCCATCTGGAAAGCCAGGATAATTCTCAATCTCATTTGTATAAGTCGCTAAACCACCCATTAACGATTTCTCAATGATCAAGGTTTTTAAACGTGCACGTCCACAGTAGATGCCAGCCGTTAGACCAGCGGCTCCACCCCCAATAATCACCACATCATATTGTTCTGTTTTCTTTTCCATACTACATTAAGTATTTTTTGAGGATCTTACTACCGATATAAGCACCCAATAACAAAGTCGCCGCAAAGACCCATCCAGAAACAGATAAGTTCGCCGTACCGGTGAAGAGTGCACCAATATTACAACCACTGGCTAAACGTGCACCGTAGCCCATCATTAAGCCACCAACCGTAGCCGCAACAACTTGGCGAACCGATTTGATTTTCTTGATTTTAAATTGTGAAGCTAGGAGTGTTGCCAATAGAGCCCCAAGAATGATGCCCAAGTTACGTACACTGACTCCATCCGATAAGAAGCCACCCGCTAAGGTCTTCTGTGCTGCTTCACTCGCAAAGCTTGGCCATGTACTGACATCCAAACCTAAGGGTTGAAGTGTCCAAACAGCCCAGTTCGCGAATGCTCCTGTAACTCCCCAGCCATTCCCCGTGAAAACAAAGGTCAAGACATTGAAGAAGGCCAAAAGTGTCGCACCTGCCACATAGGAGAATGGATTTTTAAACAAACGTTGATAGATTTCATTATTTGAAATTTTTAAGAAGAATTCTTTCATGACTACTTCACCTTCTCAATGAAGATTTCCCATTCACCATCATCAACTTCTTCGATATCCACATTGTGACCTTGCGTACGTGCCCATTCAGGAACGTTCTTCATCGCACAACTGTGATCGATCATCACAATCAACATATCTCCAACTTGTAAATCCATCATCTTCTTTTCTGTTTTCATTAATGGAATTGGGCACGCTTCTCCCAAGCAATCCAAACGATATTCTTTCATTTTTATTTTCTCCTTGTGTTACTCGATGGAACCCATCTTCTTTTTCTGCCACCAAATTGCTACAAAATAAGCTGCTCCCAACAATGCGAATTGTACCGCAAGTGCACCGTACCATCCGAAATAATCTGGAAGGAAAATACGTGGTGCATCTTTGCTTAAACTGTTCCAAAATGGTAGATCATGGACACCCCATAGGCTGCCTAATACAAAGAAAATCAACGATATGATTTGCATCTGGAAACCTTCACCGACACGCATCAATGTTCCTGATGCACAACCACCTGCGATTACCATGCCGATACCAAACATAACACCACCGACCAATAACGAAATCCCAATTGGATTCACAAAGTGTGCATTCCCTGGAATAACTTCTGCACCTGCCAAGAAGGCTTTATATTTAATGAAGAAGAATCCAATGGTCGCAAGTGCGATCGCCAATATGACCGCACGTGTAATGGATGTGCTTCCCGTCAACCAAGGATCACGGAAGCCTGCAGTAAAACAAAAACGTGAACGTTGCAAAATATAACCGAATGCTAACCCCAAAATCAAAGCAATCACTAAATTTGGACTTTTGGTAAATAGATAATTACCAAAGAAGATCAACCCTACCAACAAAATCAAAGCAAATGGAATCTGACTGGACTTGGGCTTTCTTTTTGTAGCCGTCTTTTCGCTCATTGTAACCTCCTTGTGAAACATTTATCAAAGACACATTAATCATAATCGATGGTGTTGTAAAAGAAAAATAGATAATACTTAAGTTGCATAAGTTTTTCTAATAACAAAGTGCTATGATAGATTCATGAATATCGAAACATTGCGATTGATTTCACAAGTCATTGAATCAAGAAGTATCACAAAGGTTGCGGAACGTGAAAACATCTCTCAATCCGCTTTGAGTCAACACATAAAAAGCATTGAGTTACGATTAGGTGTCCAATTGTTCGATCGAACTAATCGTGGTTTAATTCCGACTGTTGAAGGTGAGACTTTCTATCGCTATGCTAAAAACATCGTGGACTGCTATCACTCTTTATTGCGTGAGTTTGAAGAGAATAAACGCAACTTCACAAAAGTTACGATTTATGCAAACCCATTATTTAGTAGTTACGCCTTACCTTGTACGCTCTTTGATTTACAAACACATTTCCCTGAAATCAATATGGATATGATTGTCCTTCCTTCACTTTTGGTTGAACAGAAAATATTAAGTGGTGAAGGCGATATTGGCTTTATCAATGGGAAGCCGCAAAGTACGCAATTGTGGTCTCAATCTGTTTTAGTCGATCCGATACACTTGGTTGTAAAGTACGATTCAGTGCTTCCTGAGCAGATTCTCCCTAATGATCTTTATTTATATCCATTGATCATGTCCTCTGGTCGAAGTGTGACACGCGACACGATTGATGAGGGTTTACGCAGAAATAATGTACGTATTGAAAAATTAACAATTAAACATCACATGGATACCATTGAGTCCGTTAAGCTCTCTGTACTGAATGGCTATGGCTTATCCTTTCTTCCCTACAGTTCAATAAAAAAAGAGCTCTATTTGAAACAATTGCGTATCATCGAGCTCAAAGATATCAGTATTGCGAATGAATTTTATCTCATATTAAACAAACAGTTTATCGCAAAAAATAAACCATTGAATGAAGTTGTCGAGTATCTGATGAATGTCTTATCAGACACTTTGTGTTAGATTTTCTTAAGTGTGATTTCCCACACCCCATTCATGACTTCCACGGTATCACATGCAAAATGATGACCTAAGGCAAAGGCTTCTACAGTATTACGCGTACAGCTGTGATCGCTTACCAACATCACGTGTTCGCCTGCTTCCAATGATTCCAGGTATCGTTGGAGCTTAATGACTGGAACAGGGCACATGTCTCCTAAACAATCAAGTTTTATCATGAATTCATTATATCAAATCACACTTCAAGCGTGATTTTATTTTGCCCAATATCATTACGGTAGAAACATTGCTTCGCATCGATTTTCTTAAGATCATGATAAACCTTAGCTTTAGCTTCATCTAAGGTATCCGCAAGCGCAGTCACACACAGAACACGACCTCCTTGATTGATGTAATCATTGTCCTGTTTAGATGTTCCCATATGGTAGATCGTTGAGTCGACTTGATCAAGATGATGAATCGGTCCATACATTTCCGTCTTACCAGGATACCCTCTTGATGCTAAGACTACTCCAAGACAAGCACGTGAATCGATCTCTATGTTCACAGCCTCATGTTTCATGAGTTTAAAAAGGATTTCATCCAAGGGTGTAATCAATCGCGGTAAGATGACTTCCGTTTCTGGATCCCCAAATCGTACATTGAATTCAATGGTTTTGACCCCTTCATTCGTTGCCATCAAACCAGCATAAAGAACACCTGTATACGGTATGCCTTCCAATCTCAAGGCATTGATGATCGGCTTGACGATCTTAGTCATCGCTTCATCTACCAAAGATTGTGGTATTAAGGGGTGTGGACAAAAGGCTCCCATACCTCCGGTATTGGGTCCTTCATCCTGATCAAAGGCACGTTTATGATCCCGTGCAATGGGTAGTGGAATGATTTGATCTTCATGGACCAAACACATCAAACTGAACTCTTCCCCTTCAAGATATTCTTCGATGACACACGGTGCTTGTATGGATTCATCGGAATAAATCGAATCAATCGCTTCTCGTGCTTGTATATCATCCATCGCTACCGTTACACCCTTGCCCGCCATCAAACCATCTGCTTTGATGACAATGGGTGCTGGATGTGAACTCAAATATTGAAGTGCTTCGATCCGTTTAAATACTGTTTTGTACTTGGCTGTTGGGATATTGTAATCAGCCATCAAATCCTTAGCAAATGACTTACTGGCTTCAAGTTGCGCAGCTTTTTGAAAGGGTCCAAATACCAAGATATTGTTATGTTTAAGGATATCCGAAATCCCTTTGGATAACGGAAGCTCAGGTCCAACAAAGACCAAATCGATCTGTTCTTTAATGCAGAACTCAATGATCGTTTCAAAATCCAAAGGATCGATGGATACACAGTTTGCCACATCCTCCATTCCTGGATTACCAGGAAGAACATAGACTTGTTTCACATTTGGACTTTTATGGAAGGCATGCGCAATGGCATGTTCACGCCCACCACTGCCAATGACCAGTATCTTTCTTTCCATTAATGTTTAAAGTGCCTTTCACCCGTGAAGACCATGCATAAACCCAATTCATCACACGCTGAAATGGAGTCTTTATCTTTAATGGATCCTCCGGGTTGAATGATGCATGCTATACCATATTCAGCGGCCAAGCGTACCGTGTCATCCATTGGGAAGAAGGCATCGCTGGCCAAGATGGCACCCTTTGCTTTTTCACCGGCTTGTTTGAGAGCGATTTCTGCAGCGCCGATGCGATTCATCTGCCCTGCCCCAATACCTACGGTTTGACCATCTTTAATGATGACGATCGCATTGGATTTAACATGTTTGACCACCCATTCACCCATCTCAAGATCACTGATCCAAGCTTGGTCAAGCGCTTGTTTTGTGACACAGGTATAATCCTTAACATCCGTACTGTGATTATCCACTTTTTGAACCAATAAACCACCACTGATGCGTACCGTAGCTCTTTGGTAAGGTTTTTCAATGTGATGAGGGAAATGAAGGACACGTAAGTTCTTTTTCGTTGCGAAGATTTGGAGAGCCTCTTCTGTATACTTAGGTGCCAAAATGATTTCTAAGAAGATATCGACACATTGACCTGCGATATCCGCATCAACAGTTCGATTGAAAGCAACGATACCACCAAAGATACTGATGGGATCCGCAGCGTAGGCTTTTTGCCATGCTTCAAAAAGTGTATTCGCTGTCCCAACGCCACATGGATTCATGTGTTTAAGCGCAACACAGGTAGGCGCATCGAATTCCTTTATTAGATTCAGTGCGGCTGCCCCATCCTGAATATTGTTATAGGAGAGTTCTTTCCCTTGAATTTGTATGCCTGCAGACATGGAATAGGACTCATCAAAGGGTGTTTGATAAAAGGCTGCGCTTTGGTGAGGATTTTCACCATAACGAAGCTTCTGCTTCAAAATGAAAGTCTCTGTGAAACGTTCTGGATAATCAATCTCTTGTTTATTGGTAAGATATTCCGCAATCATACTGTCATAACTTGCTGTCAAACGAAAAACTTTCGCTGCACACCAAGCACGAAAATCCAAATCTGTTTCACCCTTGGTTTCTAATTGTTCAATCAAAGTCGGATAATCCTCGGGATCACAGATAACCGTTACGGATTGGTGATTCTTAGCAGCACTTCTAAGCATGGAAGGACCACCGATATCGATGTTTTCAATCGCTTCTTCATGGGTAAATGTTGCTTTGGAAATTGTTTGTTGGAAGGGATAGAGATTGACGATGACATAATCGATTGCATGGATGTCATGTTCATCGACTTGTTTCTGATGTTCAGACAAATCCCTACGGAAAAGAAGTCCACCATGGATCTTGGGGTGAAGTGTTTTGACACGTCCATCCAACATTTCTGGAAAGTCTGTGACTTCTTCAATGCCTAAGACAGATAGACCAGCCTTCTCGAGAGCTGCTTTCGTCCCCCCCGTTGAAATCAATTCAATGTCATGGTTGATGAGAACTTGAGCCAATTCAAGCAGACCCTGTTTATCACTAACACTCAATAAAGCACGTTTCTTCATGGTTTTACCTCCCATAATTGTTTAAGCACTTTTGGATAAAATGCATGTTCCAAATGGTGCAATTTCGTTTCAACTTCAATGCGTGGTTCATCTCCTGTTATTTCAAATGACATTTGATCGATGATTTTACCGGTATCCAAACCATCATCCACAAAATGAACTGTGATTCCCAATATTTTATCCTTTGCTTGTAGGGCTTGTCCTAAAGCATCTTTACCGCGATACTTCGGTAATAAAGAGGGATGAATATTCACGATTTTGTTTGGAAATGCTTCGAGTAAGGTTTTACCAATGATGCGCATGTATCCAGCGCAGACAATCCATTGTGCATCCCAAGCTTGGATCTGTTTAAGCATCGCATTTTCCATATCTTCCTTATTCATATACCAATCTTTAAGATACAAACACACGGGTATGTTCAACAAGTGTGCACGCTTGATCGCATATGCATCGTAACGATCCACGATGAGTCCTACACATTGTGCATCTAGGTCTCCGTTTTGTGTTGCCTTTACCAAGGCTTCAAAATTGGATCCACTCCCCGACGCAAAGACGACAAATCTCAAAGCCATTGGATGCCTACCTCATCGGATACTTCACCCATGATGATTGCTGTTTCATTAATGTTATTAAAATGATCCATGACCTGTTTTACATTTTCAGGCTTAACCACAAGGATCATTCCAATCCCCATATTGAAGACATGATAGAGTTCATCTTCCGCAATGGAGCCCAATTCTTGTAAATACTTAAAGATCGCAGGAACAATCCATGTTCCTTTCTTCAATTTTAAGCCTTGGTTCGCTTGTAGACAACGTGGCATATTTTCATAAAAGCCACCCCCTGTGATGTGAGCGATCCCTGTCAATAATTCTTGTTGGACCAAAGGGAGAACCGACTTGACATAGATTTTGGTGGGTTCAATCAAGCATTCCGCTAATGACTTATCCCCGACCTGTGTTTGTAAATCGATTTGATGATCTTTGAAAAGGATTTTTCGAACCAAACTATAGCCATTGGAGTGTAAGCCACTGCTTGGTAAGCCAATGATGATATCCCCAACATTCACGTTAATAGGCTTGAGTAGTTTGGATTTCTCCGCAACCCCCACCGCAAAACCCGCAATGTCGTATTCACCCTCACTGTACATATCCGGCATTTCAGCCGTTTCTCCACCAATGAGTGCACAGCCGGCTTGAACACAACCCTCTGCGACGCCTTTGACGATTTTTTCAACCTTATGTGGTTCGTTTTTTCCTAAGGCAAGATAATCCAAAAAGAACAGAGGCATGGCCCCTTGAGCCAAGATATCGTTCACGCACATCGCCACCGCATCGATGCCGATCGTATCGTGTTTATCCAGCATGAAGGCAAGCTTCAACTTTGTCCCGACGCCATCGGTCCCACTGACCAGAACAGGTTCTTGGATGCCGTATTTGTGCAGATCAAAGAGTGCACCAAAGGAACCGATATCGCTCATCGTACCGAGATTGGCTGTACGTTTCGTATGCTGTGTGATGCGTCTGACAGACTCGTAACCGGCTTCTAAACTGACGCCAGCTTGTTGGTAATGTTCACTCATGGTGCTCCTAGAATTTGCCATCTTTATTGGCATTTTTGATTTCTTGGTATAAATGGGTCGGATATTGCTTATTGAAACAGGCTTGGCAGAGACCGCGATCACCGGCTGCTTTCTGAAGACCCTCCATGGATAGGAAGGCCAACGAATCTGCCCCAATCAACTTGCGTACCGCTTCAGGATCATTAAACGCACTGATTAACTCTTCATAGGTCGATGTGTCCACACCGTAGAAACATGGTGCAATGATCGGAGGTGAGGCGATCCGCATGTGGACTTCCGTCGCACCCATCTCCTTTAACATGTGTACGATCTGTTTGGAGGTCGTACCACGGACAATGGAGTCATCGATCAAAAGGACACGTTTGCCTTTGACGATGGACCGCACAGGGGACAATTTCATTTTGACCCCTTTTTCACGTAGACTTTGCGAAGGTTCGATGAAGGTACGTCCAGAATACTTGTTTTTGATCAAACCCATTTCATAGGGAATCCCACTGGCTTCCGCATAACCACTCGCGGCCGACAAAGAGGAATCGGGGACACCGATGACGATATCCGCATCCACTGGTGCTTCTTCAGCCAAGATACGTCCACTTTCCTTACGGAAACGATGCACATTGAGACCTAAGAGATCACTGTCCGGACGGGAGAAATAAATATATTCCATCGCACAGATCTTATGTTTAACATCTTTGGAATAGAAATCGCTGGTGATGCCTTCCGCGCTGAAAGTCACGATTTCCCCAGGCAGGATATCCCGTTCAAATTGAGCTCCGATCGCATCAAAGGCACAGGTTTCTGAGCTGATGACATAGCCATCACCCAATTTACCAATCGAGAGTGGACGTAGACCGTGACGATCACGCATGGCATAGAGTCTATTTTTGGTCAAAATCAAGAAGGCAAAAGCACCTTCCATGTAAATCAAGGCTTCTTTGATCGCATCGATCCGTTTCATGCGCGGATCACTCATCAAAAGATGAGCCAAGATTTCCGTATCGGATGAGCTTTGAAAGATGCTTCCACTGTTTTCCAACTGAAGTTTCAACTCATTGGAATTGACGATATTGCCGTTGTGACATAAAGCAAAATCCCCCGATCCATGACGGAATAGAAAGGGTTGCACATTGAGGAAACCACCCCCACCACTGGTGGAATAACGCACGTGTCCAATCGCATGGTGACCCGTAAGTTTCTTGAGCACCGGTTCCGTGAAGACACTTCGGACACTGCCTTCATTCTTATGTCCAATCAGGCTAACATCATTGGCCGTAACGATGCCACAACCTTCCTGACCACGGTGCTGGAGGGCATGAAGACCATAGTAGCTTAGATTGGACGCATCCTTGACATTGAAGACTCCGAAAACCCCACATTCTTCATGGAGTTCGCGATCATAGATCAGCTCAAGCATAGTGTTCCTTCAAGCGCTTAAGTATCTCTTGGTACGCATCTTCCACCTGACCCAAATCTCTACGGAAGCGATCTTTATCAAGTTTCTGGTTTGTATCCTTATCCCAAAGACGACAGGTATCGGGACTGATTTCGTCCGCGAGTACAATCTGCCCATTGCTTAACTTTCCAAATTCGAGTTTGAAGTCGACGAGATTGATGTTTATCTTCGTGAATAAGCACTTTAATTCTTCATTGATTTTCAGAGTCAGACGTTTGATGTCTGCGAGTTCTTCTTCACTCACCACATTCAAAGCCAAGGCATGGTCCTCATTGATGAGTGGATCACCCAGATCATCATTTTTGTAGCACAACTCATAAATCGGACGAGGCGCAAGCGTTCCTTCTGGGATCGCCAGACGTTTGGCCATGGAGCCTGCGATGATGTTTCGGACAATGACTTCAAGGGGAATGATGGATACCTTATGACAGAGTTGGTCCCGATCATTCAAGGTTTCAATGTAATGCGTAGGAATCCCCGCTTGAATGAGTTGTTTGAAGATAAGGGTCGTAATGGCGTTGTTCAACTCCCCCTTGTGTTCAATGGATGCTTTCTTGATGCCATTGAATGCCGTCGCATCATCTTTATAGTGAATGATCACTTTGCTTTCATCTTCTGTCGTATACAGCTGTTTGGCCTTACCTTCATAAATCATGTTCAGCTTTGTCATTGTCGATCTCCTTTGAAGTAGCGTACGCCATTTTCGAATAATGTTTGAACTTCCATATCCATGATATTCACATAACAGCCTTCTTGAATCCGTTCCGTATGTCCCATCTTGCCGAGGATACGTCCATCTTCACTGATCAAGGCTTCAATGGCATAATCCGATCCATTGAGATTGAACTTGGGATCCAATGTGGCTTGGTTCTCATCGTCCACATACTGGTAAGCGATTTGACCTTTTTCAACCAAGTCCTTGAACTGTGCTTTTGAGATCACTAAACGACCCTCCCCGTGGCTCAAGGGAACACGGTGGACTTTCCCGGATTTGTTGGGATCCAACCAAGGCGAGGCGAGGGAGCTTTGACGTATTCTTACCATGGCGGAGATGTGGCGATGAATCGTATTGTGTGCGAGTGTCGCATCCTTTTCATTCAAATCACGAAGTTCTCCATACGGAAGATAGCCACTTTTGATCAAGGCTTGGAAACCATTGCAGATGCCGATGATCAATCCATCACGTTTCCTGAGATGTGTGATGGCTTTTTGAATCAGGGGGTTTCTGAGCACATTGACGATGAACTTCGCGCTACCATCCGGCTCATCACCCGCGGAGAAACCTCCCACCAAGGCTAGAATCTGACTTGTTTCAATCGCTTTCGCGAACGCTGATATGGCTTTGTTTAAATCTTCCGCGCTTTGATTGCGTATGACGACTTCAAAGACCTCTGCACCGGCCTTGTTAAATGCTTTTGCGGTATCATATTCACAGTTGGTACCTGGAAAGACCGGAATCACGACCTTGACACGATCCACGGTTGGACCTGTATAAGGCTTAAAGATCTTTGATGAAGTGACGGTTGGGATGCTTTGATCACGTCTCTTCGCATGAACAGGATAGAGAAAATCCAAGCCCGTTTGGTAAGCTTTTTGGACACGTTTGACATCAATGTTCAAGCCATTGATGCGATAGTCTTGCATCGTAACGTGGCCAATCAACGCAAATACGTCTGGATCAAGTGCTTCATCTGTTTCAATAAGTAGTGCGCCAGGTCTTATGCTCAGCACATCTTTGGATGTGTCGATGATCAAGCCCAGATCGTTTCCAAAAACCATCTCCAATGCCGATACTGCGATTCCCTTACGAGCACTGTGGACCGCTTTGACTTTTTTATTGTGAATCATCCGCTCCAGTTCTTGATAGTTCATATGCATGTGTTCAAGATTGAAACTTCCATCCGCATGGTAAGACGCATCCAAGAGATAGAGTTTACTGCCTGCCGATTTCGCCACATTATCCATGACGGATGTGACAGGTGTCGTACTGCAGGCGAAACTGATCAAAGTCTCCAACACATCCCTGTCTTTGAATGAACCAGACATGCTGTCTTTACCCCCGATGGCGGGTCGTTTGAACGTACGTTGGACACTCTGCGCACCTAAAAGCGCAAGGACGACCTGACCCCATTTCTTTGGGTCTTCATACAGCCGTGGGAAGTATTCTTGAAAAGAGAAGAAGATGTCCTTGATCTGCCCACCCACTGCGATTGTTTTCGCAATGCTTTCCAAGACAGCCGCTTGGGCACCGATGAAAATGTTCTGCTCATTCAATTCAGGAATGAAACCGTGGGATAAAATACTTGCGGTTTTTGTTTCACGGGTTGGATGAAAGATCTTATGCACACTGGCAATCGAAGGTGTCCATTGTGTCTTCCCACCAAAAGGATAAAGAACGGTGGTGGCAGTGATGCTGGAATCAAACTGTTCGATCAAACCCTTCTGACTGGTGATGTTGAGGTCGGATAAAATAGCGATGAGCTTATCTTCACTGAAAACTTCAGATCTTTGTGTAAGACGTGATTGGGATAGAACCGCCTTGACATGCGGTCGGACCCCATTGGTATCGAGCAGTGCACGAGGTAGATCCACGATGATCTGATCCTTGAACCGCATGATCAGACGCGCATTGTCCGTGACTTCCGCTACGAGTGTCGCTTGGAGATTCTCTACCTCAGCCAAACGGATGAGTTCGGCAATGTCCTCTGGATGAGCGACAATCGCCATGCGTTCTTGGCTCTCGCTGATGGCGAGTTCGGTAGGATTCAAACCTGTGTATTTGCTTGGGATGCGATCCAAATAAATGAGCAGTCCATCGGCCAATTCTCCGATGGCCACCGCGACTCCCCCTGCCCCAAAGTCATTGGACTTCTTGATTCTAGAGGCGACTTGGGGATTGTTATAGTAGCGTTGGAGCTTACGTTCTTCTGGGGCATTGCCCTTTTGAACTTCACTGCCTGCGGTATGGAGGGAATCGGAAGTATGGATCTTAGAAGATCCGGTGGCACCACCGATGCCATCACGCCCGGTCTTTCCACCGACCAAGAGAATCTGATCACCAGGTTCTGGTTTCAAGCGTTTCACTTGACTCCGAGGTACCGCACCAACGACTGCACCACATTCCAAATGTTTGGCGACATAGGAAGGATGATAGATTTCTTGAACAAATGTGGTGGGCACACCGATCTGATTGCCATAAGACGCATTGCCTAAACTTGCTTTCTGAGCGATGAGTCGTTGCGGGAGTTTGTCGGGCAGTGTGTCTTCGATGCTTTCCTTGACATTGCCACAGCCACTGATGCGCATGGCTTGATAGACGAAACTACGACCACTGAGTGGATCTCGAATCGCACCACCGATGCAGGTGGAGGCTCCACCAAAGGGTTCGATTTCGGTGGGATGGTTGTGGGTCTCATTCTTAAACATCACCAACCACTCCTCTTCACCCTCGTCGGTTTCAACACGAGTGACGACGCTGCAGGCATTGATCTCATCACTGTCCTCAACCCGTGGATCGTTGATCACACGTCCCATGTGCGTCGCCATATCCATCAGCGTCAAAGGACGATCGTTGCGTTTCAATTGGATGCGCTCTTGAAAATAGGCTTGAAGAGCTTCTTGGTAGCGCTTGGCCAAAGGACCCTCTTCGATCGTAATGTCGTCGATTGCCGTTTCAAATGTGGTGTGACGGCAATGATCGCTCCAATAGGTATCCAATACTTTGAATTCGGTGTAGGAGAGATCACGTCGCATGTGTTCGCTGAAATACACTTGAATCAAAAGCATGTCTTCCAAGCGCATGGCAGCGCCATGTGTTTTAAGAAACGCTTCACACTGCACACTTGACCAATGCACGAACCCCTTAAGTTCAATTTCAGCTTCAGGAATAAGATTCATTTCTTGTGTATCGAACTGTTTCTCACGCATCTCCACAGGATTGATCCAATAGCGGATGAAACGTTTACGTTCGTCCTCACTCAATTCACGATCAAAAACCAATATTTGAAAAGTCGTGATGTTACTTTGATTGTTTGGATCCAATAATCGTAGACATTGTTCAGCACTGTCTGCAGCTTGGTCGTACTGACCAGGAAGGGGTTCACGTGCGATGATGGATCTTGAACTGAGTTCTTGTAAGTCAACCACTTCATCCACCATGGGTTCACTGAACACCTGACGGATGGCTTCAGACCAATATTGACCTTCAAGATGGGTGACTTCATAGCCTTTGATCAGACGACAGTTCACGTTCATGTCTAAAAGTTCTTTGCATTGTTGGCTCAAAGCTTTTGCTTCTTGGTTAAAGCCTTCTCTTTTCTCAATCAAGATTCGCTTCATCGTGTTCTCCATTGGTTTATAAGGGGGATGCATGCTTCTACAGTATCGGTGTTTAAGCTTAAGTGACCCATCTTACGTTGGGGACGTTTCTCCGTCTTGCCATAGAGATGGAGATGAATGGCTTCTTTGGATGTGTTCCAAAGTTTTAAGGCGTGTTCATAGTCTTCACCCAAGATGTTGAGCATCAAGTTACATTGAAGTCGTTTGGGTTCAACTTTCGGGTGATGCGAGATGGCACGTATGTGAAGATCGAATTGACTGAAATCACAAGCTTCAATAGTCCCATGCGCAGAATTGTGAGGACGGGGTGCGAATTCATTGAAATAGATTTCATCACCCGATACAAAGTATTCCACGACTAAGATCCCTCGATAGTCCAATGCCTTTACCAATCGGATCGCAGCTTCGTTTGCTTTTTGACTTAATGCAGGATCGATCCGTGCCGGGAATAGTGAGCTTCGCAGGATACCCTTCACATGTAGGTTCTCAAAAGGCTCAAATGCGACGATGCCATCATCGAAGGCACACACAGCCACACTGATTTCACGATCAAAGAGACAAATATCTTCAATGACATAGGGATGTGGGAAACGAAGCGAACATTGTCCTTTATCTATTTCTGTATAGAGATAGCTCTGACCTTTGCCATCGTAGCCATATCGACGTGTTTTGATCACACGGGGGCGATTGATCGACAAAGCATCGAACTCTGCTCGTGTATTGAAATGTTCAAATGGAACACAAGGGATCCCACATTGTATGGCGAACTGTTTCTCGAGCAAGCGATCTTGACTGATCATCAAAGCTTTGAAACCTTGAGGAAGTTTATGGGCTTCGATGACCCTTCGGGTCGCTTCCACATCCACATTCTCGAACTCATAGGTGATGACATCCGCCAAGACATTCAGTTTTTTGAGCGCTTCTTCATCGTTGTATTGGGCTTGAATGAAATGGTGAGCCAACTTGGAACAGGGACAATGGGGATCGGGATCCAATACCGCGATCCAATAACCTTGTTCAATCGCGGACAAAGCCAACATCTGACCCAATTGTCCACCCCCGATGATGCCGATGACAGCAGGAGGATTCAATAGATTCATGGTAGAGGCGTCTCCATCACATCTTTTTCATTCTTTGCTTGATAAGCACGAAGATTTTCTTCAATGGCTTGATCATGAAGACTTAATATGCGTAAAGCACCCAAGGCGGCATTCTTAGCTCCAGCAATCCCAATGGCGGTGGTTAAAACCGGAACACCAGCGGGCATTTGTACGATGGAGAGTAGACTGTCCAAACCATTGAGTGCTTTGGATTGAATGGGGATTCCGATGACTGGTAGGGTCGTCAAACTTGCGATCATGCCAGGCAGGTGGGCTGCTCCTCCCGCTGCCGCAATGATGACCTGAATGCCGTTTGCGCGAGCTTCTTTCGCATAAGCGACCATGAACTCAGGGGTACGATGTGCGCTCACGATCTTTTTCTCGTAACTGACATTGAAGCCATCTAAGATCATGCATGCTTCTTTGACCGTGTCGTAATCTGAAATAGAGCCCATGACAACCGATACTTTGACTTGATTTTCCATTTTTTCCTCCTAAATGCAAAAAGACACTGCCCCCAGTGTCTAAAAACAAAAATAGCTAAAAAGCTTATTTTTATTTTGTAGTCCCTTCAGGGGTGAAGGGGTAGAGACTTGCAGACCATAGCTTACTGCGATTATACAAAACGATTTGATTTTGCTTAATAAAGTACATTGCGTACTTTATAGGCGTATTCTACACCAAAGCCGCGCTTAAAGGAAGTGATGAAATGAATGTAAGCAATGTAATTATTTACAATCTTTGGTTGATTGTAAATGTGTCCTCATTAACATACACTTGACTTAGAGTGGACTTTAGCCCTTATAATCAGCACGAGGATTTAAAATGAAAAAAACACAACTTACTTTAACCGTATTCATGTTGATGAACTTTGTGATTGGGATGTCTGCCATGGTTTTTGGTGGCATCTTGGATCAAGTCGCTTTATCGTTGAATGTCTCGGTCGCATTGACGGGTCTTTTAGCAACCACTTTTTCAGTTGGGGCCGCGATTGGAGTCCCGATCATTCTGATTGTCTTTGCAAAGGCCAATCGAAAACGTTTGATGCTTATCCTGTTGGCGCTCAGTATATTCAGTAATGTCGCAACGATTCTTGCGCCAAACTTCATCTTATTGTTAGTGGCGCGTACCTTGATGGGCATCACGATCAATGGCTATGGGGTCATGGCAATTTCCACGGTCATCTCACTTTCGGATAAAGACCGTCAAGGACGATCTTTGGCATTTCTCATCATGGGCAATGCCTTAGCCATGTTGGTGGGTGTTCCCCTTGCAAGAGCTTTGTCGGGTATTTTGGATTGGCGTGGTATCTTCTGGATTCTAAATGGCTTAAGCTTTTCAGCCTTTATTTATTTTGCTTTGGTATTGCCGAATCCAAGGGATGAAACTGAGAAGATGAGCATACTGGATCAATTTGATTACTTGAAGTCCATAAAAGTATGGACAATTTATATTTTCACCTTAGTCATGTTCAGTGGTTTTGCGGCGCTGAACACCTTTGTGACACCTTTCTTATTGGATCGTTTTCCAGACTTGAACCCGATCATGAGTCTCGTTTTGGTGGGTTTGGGCTTTGCCAGTTTCATTGGCAATAACATCGGTGGCCACCTCAGTGATCGCATCGGTTATTCAAAGTCCATGTTGGTTGGCGCAGCTTTGCAGACGGTAAACATTCTTTTGGTCATTGTCTTGCGTAACTTTACGCTCTTCAACATACTCTTTATCATCTTCTACATCATGAGTGCCTGGTTGACGGGTCTTCAGTTGAATCTCGGCATCATGCAGGAGACGCATCACGATGCTCGCTTCATCATCAGTCTCACCGGTACGTCCATTCAATTGGGTTCTGCGATCGGCTCAAGCATCGCTGCACTTATTGTCGCTAATTTTGGTATTCAAAGCATCATTTTCTTTACCTTAGCGACCGCTTTGCTTACAGTTGTCATTCAAAGTTTTGCCGTACGTATCCGTTGAAGAAAAGTCGCATAAGCATTGCTTACGCGACCAGTTCAATCTGATTGTTTTCAGGATCCAGGAAAGCCAGTTCATAGTAGCCGTCTCCTGTGGTCCGAGGACCACTTAGGATTTCATAGCCATCTGCTTTAAGTCGTTCAAACATTTGATCGACTTTTTCTTTGGTTCCCAATTTGAATGCGATATGAATAAAGCCATTTTGCATCAGACCACGCTTTACATCTTCCATGTCGGGTCGACTCATGATCTCCAAACGTGCGCCTTCTTCAAAAGTAAGAAAATAGGTCATCAAGCCCGTTCTGGGATTGTGATACTTTTCATTCGGTATGGCGTTGAAGTATTTCATGTAGAAAGTCTTCATTAACTCCAAATCTCTAACATAACAAGCCAAGTGTTCAAGTTTCATAGTTTCCTCTGACTTCATTATAAACAAAAAGACTGGGTTTCCCCAATCTTCTTAGAAATTACGGCCTTTGCGTTGATTCATCTGACGACTTTCATTCAAAACCTGAGCTTCACCTGTGAGATCACAATCTTCTGTACGTGTCTGGCGCATTTCAGCATTGCCTCTTGAACCATTGCCGGTGCCAATGTTTCCAACCACTGCATTTTCAAAGGCACGCAGGTGATTTTCAGATGCCTTCATCAAGTTGGTGAAGACACGTTTTACATCCTCTGGTAAATCGAGTTTCAAGTAGTCTTCATACAGTTTGATGTTTGCGACTTCCGCTTCAACTCCGATCGCATAGGCTTCTTCCAATGAGTTTGGTACAACCGCATACTTTTCTCCATTATCTTCTGGGATATCGAAATCATACACATCGAATAAGGTTTCCAACGCATCGATGTGACGTGCTTCCGCTTTGACGATCCGCGCGAATGGATTGACTGCTCCGAATTCATCAATTAAGGCTTCGTATTCTGCTTGAGCTTTATATTCATCGTTGATCAATACCGTAAACATTTTCTCCAACTCCGCATCACTTGCCTCCAATGCGCTGACAGGCGCGAGGCTTGCGATACTAGCGAGTAGGATACCACTTAGAATTGTGGTACTAAAGATTTTTCTCATTTTGATTTCTCCTGTGGTCTGTTGACCCGATCATGTATTTGATCTTGAGCACAGTATACCGAAAGGATGTGTCACAAAATGATCAAAACTGTGACAAAAGTGTAAAATAAAACGCATTGTGAGATGCGTTCTTGTAATTACTTTATTCCGTAATCTTTCCTACAACCGTGAATCGGTCCAGAATCCCTTTGCCATGCGGGGCACCACTGATATAGGCACTGACATCCTGACCCGCTTGTTGGCCATTATGATCCCCATTGCGCCACTTGGGTTCGTTGGTCACATCATAGACTTGACCATCCACCGCCACAAAGGCAAGATTTCCATCTTTTCCATTGAATTGAGCAAGTTCTTCAAGTGACATCAATAGAAGTCCCGATTCCGCATCAACTCTAAGTCCCGTCACTTCGTCAAGGGTCTCCCCATCGGTTTCAATCGGTGTTGGTTTAAAGGACTCTGCGATCGGTGTTTCTGTCGCACAGCCTGTCAAGACGAACATAAGCACGAATATGATTCCTGATTTTCGCATAAACTGTCCTCGCTTTGCAACATTGTACAAAACATGAACAGACTGTGCAAAACTTATGCACTGACAACTTTTTGCTTAACGATAAACTCCTTATACACTTTCAAGCCGATATATGGTATAAACAAAAGAATCGCCACAATCCGATTCTGAGGTGATGAAGCATTCACCACAAGATGAATAAGAACCAAAGCATAACTCAGATAAGCCCATCGTTGAAGCTTGATCCAGGCTTGGGCCTTCATCTTCTTACGTACCGCCATATAACTGGTGATGAAGAGTGGAATCATGATTACGAATGCTGCAACACCAAAATAAGGAATATCACGTTGCTTGCTCAGAACCTCTGCCACGTAGTTTAACGGATGACTCATCAAGAGCACGAAACCCAGAATGGAATACGGTGCACGCACACTGCGCAACTTCTTCGTCAATTTCCAGTTTGGATTTAAAGCACCGGTGACCATGACGACATAAAAGAAGGCGAACCCAACGAAACCTTTGATAAAGGGTGTCACAAATGGCATTCCTCGAAGGGCAATCACAAACGCCAAGACAAACCACACCACAATGTAAAGTTGTTTGCGATAATTCAAAATCTGTGGTGTGAAATAATATGCCAATCCCATCAATATACCGATTACTATCGGACTCAACATTTCTTATACCTCACTTTCTAAAGCTTTAAGCTGAACACGTTCACGTACTTCTTTTTTAACTAAGAAACGATCAAACAAGACAATCAGAGGAGGCAAGACGATGAATGTACTTAAAAGTGCCAAACTGATGTTTACAACGGTCATGAACCCAAAGTCTTGCAGGATCACAAAATCCGAGAACAAGAGCACTGCAAACCCACCAATCGTGGTCAAGCCGGAGGCCAAGACAGCTTTGCCAATCTTTTGGATTGAAAGCGACATGGCATCTTGTTTAGTCAGACCGATTTCACGTTCTTCCAAGTATCGCTCCATAACCATGATCGTCATCTCACTGCCCATGCCAAGGACAAGCGCACCGAGGGTAGCGGTAATGGGCGTGAAATCAATATTCATACCCACCATGACCAAACTAGAAATTCCGATGATTAAGACGACTGGAATAATTGGAATCAGCGCTTTGAACAGGTTTCGATAAATGATCAATAATGCCATGAAAACCAAAGCTAAACCCAATAAGGTCATCGTGATACGACCCGATGTCAATCCTTCGACCATTTCGACATCCATTACGGTCTTGCCAGCCAACTGAACTTCCATCGGCGCATCCGCAAGATCTGTTTGGATATCTTGAATCAACGCCTTAGAAGCTTCGGTCGAGAGATGTTTGATATTCACCAAGATCAAGCTTTCATTCTCATCCACGTTCACAAACATCGCTCGTTGCGTGGCAGGAAGATCGCTCATCAAGTCCATTTTCTCATCATAGGATGTTGTTTCATCCGCTCCAAGTGCACTTAACAAACTAGATAATGACTTTATGCTTACAATTTCATTGCTGTATTTTGATGTTAAGCTTTGAACCTTTGAATCGATCCAAAGCAGATTGCTTTCACTTAAAATAGTGTCATCTTTGAGATAAATCGCGATCTGATCTGTAGTCTCCACCGCATCGCGTATTTTGTGAATGTCGATTAAAGCTGGAAGATCTTGGGGCATAAAAGTTTCAATGTCGGTCTCAACACCCACTTGATTATCCACATAAATACCATAACCCGCCAGAAATAGAACCGTAAGTAAAATCGGAATGGATAATTTTAAAGTCAATCGGGTCATCCCTTTAAAGAAACGATCTAAATTACTGTTCTGATTTTCTTTTTTGATGATTGCTTTGACCGGATGATCATTCAGTTTCCCGATTTGTATAATTGGCAAGAGTAGGAAAATACTGCCCAAAAAACTCACAACGACCCCGATCGTCAGCATCTTCCCGAAATCCTTGATCATTGGAACAGGCGAAGCATACAGTGAGATAAAGCCCAATACCGTCGCAAAGACCGCGATTCCAATGGCTTTACCAATTTGTGACAAGCTTGTTTGGACACTTTGTTCCTCGTGGAAACGGTTGTGAAACTGAATCGAGTAATCAATGCCCAAGCCGATCAAGATGGGGAAAACTGCCATCGATACCATGGTTACCGGCACACGAATCCAACTCATGAAGCCCAATGTCGCAATTACCGACACAAAGATCACAGCCAGGCTCAACATCCGCCATTTAACCTTAAACACAAGTAAGAGTACGGCAAACATGATCAACACCGCTAAAGCGACCATAACCATCATGCTTGATTTCATCTCTGTTCGAAGTGCGATGTCTAAGACGGTTTTTCCGGATATTGTTGGTTCAACAGTCATAAAATCCGCATCCTCGATGCTTGTGATGACGAGATTGGTTAAACGCTCTTTCTCCACATCATTGAGATTGCCCTCCAACTTAACCATCATCATAGCTTGTGTATCGCTGATAACCACATCTGAAAATACGCTGCGGAGTGAACCCTCTTCATACAGAACAAGGTTCATCTCACTGGCTAAACTTGGCACATTGGCTTCCATCATGGTGCTCTTGGTTTGAAAGAGGCTTAGACCTGAACTGATCTCTTCAAGATTCGCACCCATGGATACAAAACCCTCCGCCATGGCTTTGAGCTCTTGAGGAGAGAGTGCATCCTTCAAGCCCTCTTTCATTCCACTGAGTTCAGTATTCAAGGTGGATCCAATCATTGTCAGTGCACCTGCCGTAGCACTTGTGCCCTCTTGAATCTTCTGTGTATTAGTGCCCATGGTGCGAACGCCTGTCGATGTATTTTCGAGATTTCCAGCAATTGCCAAGAGATTGGTTTGAAGTGGACCTGCAGCTTGGCTTTGAGCAAGCGCACTTAATTGCGTGGCAACTGTACTCAGACCATCCGAGACTTGATATAAGCCCGTTTCAAGTTGTGCGACACCCGAGGTCATCTGTGTTTGGGCATTCGCGAGTTCACTGAACTTCGCACTCATTGCACCAAGTTCTTCAAGTTTTGCCAACATTTCCTTGGGGTCCTTGATGTCTTTGGCCAATAGGGTGTTCCCAAGATCTTGCATCTTAACGCCCATGGTGTTCAAGCCTTCACTCATCGTCCCAACATTTTCGATAATCATCTCAGCTTGTTTCGACGTGATTTGATGTACTACCGTTGCTGGACTGATGACACTGAAAAGATTGTCTTCATAACTTAGACGTTGTTCGATGGCATACATCTTCTGGATGTTTTCTACACTTAACAAGTCCTCACGATGATCTGCGTCAAACAAGACAAGAATCGCATCACCGCCAAAGGTCTCTTCCATGGCTTGATTTGAAATATAAACAGGGTTGTCGACTTGAACCAAGGTTTCATTTCCCGTTGCCATACGCATTTGACTGGCACCTGCGACCATCCCTGCTACAACAAGCAAAGTCAATAAGAGCGACTTAAAAGGTTTTCTCTCAATGAGAGAACCTAAAGAACTAAATATTTTATTCATTTTCTAATTCCTTCCTAGAATCATTTCAGCCAACTCTGTGGCAAATGCTTTGATCGAATCCTCATCTTCAACAGGGAGATATAGGAACGATAAGAACGAGCCCATAAACAAACGAATCAAAAATGTTTCATCTTGCGCCAGTTGATAAGAACTTAGAAGATTCCCAAAGGTCATCGCCATTCTTTGAACGACATTCATATCATTCTGGTTTAACAAATGCTCATTCAAAATCAACTTGATGATGCCACGACGATCTGCCAAAAACTTGATCCGTTTAAATAAGATGCTGGATAATTCTTCCAAGCTGATCTTACCCTCGATCAAAGGGACATCATTCGTTAAGGATTCAAACAGAATGGGTTCAACCCCTGCTTGAAAGATCTCTTGCTTAGAACTGAAGTGACGAAACAATGTCACTTCGGATATGCCAGCCGCTTTAGCCAATTCAGCTGTCGTTGTTCCACTAAAACCCTTTTCAATAAAAACAGCCAATGCGGCTTGGATGATCTGTTCTCTTCGAGCCTCGGGTGTCAATCGTTTTTGTGTATCCATGAATCTCCTTATGTTAGTAAGTACTTACTTAGTATACGATGTGTCTTTTGCTTTGTCAACACAAAAAATGAGACTTGAATGTCTCATTCAGCGTGTATATTTTGTGACGAAATTACGAATGATTTCCAGCATCTCGGATTTTGTGTAGAGATAACCGTTTTTACCACCCAACACATCACAGTGGATCGTTTTTAAATCATACACCTGTTTCATGCGGGGAAGTTCATTACGGAAATGTTTGCCTGTCAGATAGTGGTACACTTCTTTTGCTTGAACAGGTTCCGTCACAAGATTGATGACCTTTATTTTATGATTTAAACAGATATCAATGTGTTTACGAAGTTCCATCAACGGATAATATTGAAAGCTGTCTTCGCTGTCTGTGAACAGAAGACTCGAGATGCCATAGCGATCCAATACCGATCTGACTTCTTGCTCATCTGTTTGATTGAAACTGTAGTTCACACCTTGTTTGGGGTAATGTTTTTCAATAAACGCATAATCTTCATTGTTCATCTCAGCACGGATGTGTCGCATGAAATTCTCATTGAAAAGCAAGGGCATGGGATAAAGGATATCGCGGATGAAATTCTTCTTGATGCCCGTTCCAAGCAGACCTGGTAATCGTACAATGAGATGATTGGCGTACGTTTGTTCGACCCATTTTTCAAGTTGACGACGATTGAATCCATAGGGAACCAGTCGCGATTCATCGATCTCGGTATTTTCATCCACATCCACACGATCGGGATAGACATCCACGGTTGAAATCAGAACCATGGTTTGGATGTCTGCTTTCGATAGATGATTCATCAAGCTTTGTATGTCACTCAAGTCTTGAGCAGGTTGCTCATTCGCAATCCATTTTGGAGCACGAACCCCTGCACAAATACACAAATCGTATGACTTGCCATGAATATTTTGGATATTCTTTGAATTATAACAATCGGTAAAATCATATTGGTTCAAAAGATTCGAACCCACAAAACCTGTATATCCGATCAAGGCTGTTTTCATTTTTCTCCTCTCATAAGAAAACCGGAATTCCGGTTAATCTTCATTCATCAAAAGACGTGCTTGCGCTAAAATCTTAGGTCCATTCATCGAGCCGTACGCAACCATATCCATCGGTTCAACGGGGCAATGTGTAATGGAAGCCTGATACTTCTTCAGCATATGGCGTACTTGAGGTGCAACCAAGACGACATCCGCATCACTGGCATTCTTGACAACCGTACTGGTGTCATAGCCTTCCACCGAGTAATCCAAACCGGCTTCTTTGACGGCATTGCGTACTTTTAAGACGAGTAGACTGCTGGACATCCCAGCTCCACAAAACAAGACAATCTTTTTCATTGGATCTCCTGACAAAAAGCTTACCCTTTCATTTTACCAAAAGGTCAAGCGAAAACAACATTGATTACGAATTCAACAGATATTCACTCAGCAACAAACCCGTCATCCACACCACGCCTTCAACATAAGCAAGTGGAACATATGCTTTGTTCAGCCACACACCATGATTGTATAATACCCACATCACCAACGCATTGACGAGAAACAAGCTAATCAAGCTGGTAAAATACCGCGGTAGTTTGCGTGAGTTCATAAGCAAAGTGTCCTTTAAGAGTAGAATCGCAATCAGCTGATAACCAAAGATCCTTACCAACATGGCCAGATAGCCGTAAGGAAACATTTTATACGTTTCAACTGCAATGGCATTGATCTCTTTAACCCCCCACTGCATGGCAACAAATACGACAACTGCGATAAGCAAACTAATGAAACGGCGCATGATGATCTCCCCTTTTAACCATACCATTGTACGCTATTTTAGATAAGACATGAAAGCTCACATTAAGCGATGTGATGGATCTTTGCGATGTCGCTTTGAATTTCAAGTACTTTATCCTTGTCCAATGGATACAAACGAATACTCAAATAAGCAAAGCCAAAACTCAAGATCGATCCAAACGCAAGAATCAAACCCAAACTGATCAAGGTGAATTCGGACTGATGCAAAAGTGATGAATCGAAGCGGATCAAATCAAGAAGAATCCCAATAAAGAAGATCGCAATGGCTTGCGAAAGCTTATAGTAAAGCGTCAAACTACCAAAATAGAACCCTTCAAAACGTTGTCCACGTTGAAGTTCATCCATATCGATCGTATCCACCACTATAGATAAAGGTATCGTGAACAGTGCGCCTGTCCCAAATCCTGCTAAGATGGCATAGGGAAAGAAATAGATAAGCTGTGATGCGATCCTATCTTTAAGTAAGACAAGCAACACAAAAATCAAACCAGCGCAGATACTGAAAATCAAACCCACGATGATGGCAGGTTTCTTATCCACCCTACGAGTGATGAGCATCCAAATCGGTTGCGATACGATGCTCACAGAGAATTGCACCGCTAAGATGATGGCGATCTGTTGGCTTGTCAAAACAAAGGTATAGGTGAAGACATGCAGTCCCATGTTGCTTAAGAAAGCCGATGCGAGATTCGTAAACATATAACATAAGGCGACCGACCGAAAGGCCTTATTTTGGATTGTGCTTTTAAGTGATTGGATGAATGTCGTGAGATTGTTTGCTTGGCGATCTTTGATATGTTTACGATTGAGCACATCAATGTATTTTTTCGTACTTTGATAACAAATCCCTGCCGCTGTTAAGACGAGTATCGCGGAGATGATACCGATATTACGATACGAATCTGGATTCAATTGACCATGTGTATAAGCATCGGACGGTTGAAAAAATAGATAGAGTCCAGCCACTGACACAAAGGCCAAACCCAATAAAAAGAAGATTGTTTTAATGCTTTGAATGCTTGTACGCTCATGATAATCACTCGACAGCTCTGCCCCAAGTGCCGTATAAGGGGTCACATAGACGGTGATGAAGGATTTAAAGAGGATGATGTCAATGAAGAGTAAAGTAAACTTGAGATTCGTGCTCAAACTGGGTGGAATCACCCACATCACCAATAACGTGAGTGCGATGCCAACGGAGCCGATCAATAGATACAGATGACGACGTCCAAAACGCTTGGATTTAGTGACATCTGAAATGAAACCCATTAAGGGATCGGTGATCGCATCCCAAAAGACACTGATGCCAAGTGCCAAGCCGACCAAAACACCTGGAATCCCTAATATGACTGTGGAAAAGAAGACCAAGTATGTCCCCACGACTTGCATCGCAATCCCGACACTTAAATTGCCCATTCCATAGTTGATCTTATCTTGAATGGGTATTCTGTTCTCGTTCAGCTTTGTCATAAAACCCCTTATGTAATTTAATCCTAACATAAAAAATGTTCCGTTTTCACGGAACAGATACTATAAGCGCTGAATCTCTTCAAAGGCATCCAAGACTTTCATGTCATCTTCTTTTATTCCAAAATCAAGGGTCGCATTCTGAATCATTCGATCTTTACTGCGTGTTTTCGGTAAGGGTAAGGTTCCCTTTTCCAAACAGTATTGAATGCACAATTGAGCGATGCTTACGTCATATTTTTTAGCCATCGCTTCGAGATTGGAATCACTGAAGACACTTCCAGTTCCTAAGGGAGAGTAGGCTTCGATAAGGATATTGTGTTCATTGCAAAAGTTAACGATTTCATCTTGGGTGAAACCGACTGAGAAGCGGATTTGATTGACCATCGGAACGATTGTCCCATGGTCCAATAAGGCTTGTAGATCCTTGACACTGAAGTTGCTTACTCCAATGGATCTGATTTTTCCTTGTTTGTAAAGGTCTTCCATGGCACGCCACGCCTCAATGTTTTGAGGTGTAACGGATACACTGCGATCGCTCCAATTCCATGGGGCATGGATCAAATAAAGATCAAGATAGTCCAAACCCAATTCTTTGAGTTGAGCTTCAAAAGAAGCTATGGTCTCGTCATAACCGATTGCAGGTGCTCTGAGCTTGCTTACCACAAAGATGTCATCTCTTGGAATTCCAGAATCTTTGATTGCCCGTCCAACAGCATCTTCATTATGATAGGACTTAGCAGTATCAATATGACGATAACCAACGGCTAAAGCATCTAAAACCGCTTGATAGGCGTCTTCATTGGGAATCTGCCAGGTCCCAAAGGCTATCTTGGGGATCTTTAATCCATTATGCAAAGTATACGTTTCTGTTAATGTTTTCATCGTTACTCCTTTATCTTGATTATACGCCCTTGACTGAACTCCAAGTCAAGTCATATGAAAGATAAACATTGTGCTTGACTTGGACTTAACTCAAGCCTATACAATGAAAGTATGAGGAGGATCCTATGGAATACGTAAAATTTGGAAATACGGGTTTAGAAGTATCACGCATTTGTTTAGGTGCCATGGGTTTCGGGGATGTGAACACTGGCTTTCACCAATGGGTCGTGGATGAAGCACAGAGTCGCGAGGTCATCAAACGCGCCTTGGATCTTGGCATCAACTTCTTTGATACAGCCAACGTCTACTCCGCAGGCACCAGTGAGGAGTACCTAGGAAGAGCGTTAAACGATTTTGCGGATCGCGATAAAGTCGTGATTGCGACAAAAGTCAACTTCAGAATGCATGAAGGTGCCAACGGGGCAGGCTTATCCCGTAAACACATCATGAGCGAGATTGATAAGAGCTTGAAACGACTTCAAACGGATTATGTAGATCTCTATATCATTCATCGTTGGGATTACAACACCCCTATTGAAGAAACCATGGAAGCTTTGCATGATTTAGTTAAGATTGGTAAGGTGCGCTACATCGGTGCTTCTGCCATGTATGCTTGGCAATTTCAAAAAGCACAGTATATCGCTGAGAAGAATGGATGGACAAAGTTCGTATCGATGCAGAATCACTACAATCTGATCTATCGTGAAGATGAACGTGAATTGATTCCCTTCTGTGCAGAGAACAAGATCGCACTGACCCCTTACAGTCCTTTGGCATCCGGTATCCTGGCAAAAGCACCAGATGAAACATCCACTCGGATAGAGACCGATCAGACACGAAAAGCGAAGTATGGAAAAACCGCTGAAGCGGATCGCTTGATTGTGGATCGTGTGGGAACGTTGGCTGAAAAGTACCAGGTTCCACGAGCTCATGTGGCTTTAGCTTGGCTTTTGCATCGTCCACAAGTCGTTTCACCGATAGTAGGCGCAACCAAAATCAGTCATTTGGAAGATGCGGTTAAAGCGCTTGAGCTCAAGTTGACATTAGAAGATATGCTTTATCTGGAAGAAATGTATGCCCCACATGAATTGGTGGGTTTGATTCCGTATACGTTCAATCGATGAGACTAAAAAAGATCTGTGAAGATCTTTTTTTGATTAGGGATGATATTTCCCTGTGAGTTGCGAAACATTCAATTTAAAGATGGCGACCTGTTGCGTCATCTCTGGACGAATCTCAAAATCACGCTTCGTCTCATGGTGCATCAAACATTGAAGTGCTTTGATCTTTTCATCGCTGTCTTCAACGTTGAAAATTATTCCATTCCCAATGATGCTCACAAAGCTGTAGCTGAAATCACAGGCTTCTTCACCTTCAATCAAACGATGGGCTCCATCCATTTCAAAAGCTACGGATTGAGGTGTTTGAAAGGCATCGAACTTACGACCAGCTTTGGCACTGTGGAAATAAAGGGTCAGTTGTTCATCATAAACATAACCGAAGTTCAGAGGAACGATGGTCAAGCCTTCATCGTCTTGATAAGCGATGCGACAGATCTTGCACACATCCAGGATGTGTTTAAGCTCTTGCGGATTCACCACTTCGCGATCTTTTCTACGCATGCTTCTCATAGATCCAATGCGAAATAGGTCGCACCCTCCAAGGGGTTGGGATAATAGGCTTCGATTTCTTGGAAACCACAAGTCTTATAGAGCTTCATCGCAGGCGTCATGGTGTTCAAGGTATCAAGCACCAAACGTTGGTAGCCGATCATACGTGCATCTTCGAGGATTCTCTTGACTAAGATCTTGCTTAAACCCTGTCTACGATGCGAGGGTTTGACATAGAGTCGTTTTATTTCTCCTACATGATCTTTGAATGGACGCAAAGCGATGCATGCGATCGCTTCATCTTGATCATAGGCAAGGTAAAGACGTCCCATCGGTTCACTGTATTTCCCAGGTAAAAGCGCAAGTTCCTGTTCAAAGTCTTGGAAACACAAATCAACCCCTAGACCGGTCGCATATTCACGGAAGAGTTCTCGGATCGCGTCTAAATTGTCATACGCTGGCTTGATTTCAATCATAGAATCATCATAACACCACTTTGGTCGTCCAGTCTTCCACATTCCATATTTCATCGACGATATCTCGATAAAATTCAGGTTCATGGCTGACCAAGAGAATGGTTCCTTTGTATTCAATCAAAGCTCGTTTCAACTCTTCTTTGGCTTCAGGATCCAAATGATTGGTGGGTTCATCCAAAACCAAGACATTGCTTGGGGTGTTGGTGATCTTGCATAAACGAACCTTGGCTTGTTCACCTCCACTGAGGACAGCAAGTTTGGATTCGAGTTGTGAACGGGTCAGACCCACTTTTGCCAAGGCACTGCGCACTTCTTGCTGGGTCATGGCTGGGAAGCTTCCCCAAACTTCATCAATGCAGGTTTTGTCGTTTTTGGTTTTGACTTCTTGTTCAAAGTAACCGATGTTTAAGAACTCGCCTTTATGCATCGCCCCATCAAAAGGTTCAATCAAACCCAGGATACTTTTTAAGAGTGTTGACTTTCCAAGTCCATTCGCACCGACAAGTGCCACTTTCTGACCACGCTCCAGCGTGAACTTAAGTGGACGTGATAGTGCGGAGTCATAACCAATCACAAGATTCTCTGTCTCTACAATCACTCTTCCACTGGTACGAGCTGTCTTGAAGATGAAGCTGGGCTTCGGTTTCTCAGGGTTCAGTTCGATGATGTCCATCTTATCCAAAACCTTTTGGCGTGAAGCTGCGATGCCACGGGTGGATACACGCGCCTTATTACGTGCCACAAAGTCTTCCAAGCGGGCGATTTCAGCTTGTTGGCGATTGTAACTGGCTTCCAAGGCGTATTTATTTTGTTCATAGATGCGGGTGAAATCATTATAGCCACCCACATAACGTGTCAGTCTTCGATTCTCGACATGATAAATCAAGTTGACCACTTCATCTAAGAAGGGAATGTCATGCGATATGAGTATGAAGGCATTCTCATAATTCTGTAGATAACGTTTCAACCAGACAATGTGTTCTTCATCCAGATAATTCGTTGGTTCATCCAACAAAAGAATATCCGGTTCTTCCAACAAGAGCTTTGTCAAAAGAACTTTGGTCCGTTGCCCCCCACTGAGATCTTCCACATCCCGATCCAAACCTAGAGCACTTAGACCTAAGGCAGAAGCGACTTCTTCAATCTTGATATCCAAGGTGTAATAACCATGGTGATCCAACATATCCTGCAGGATACCGATCTTTTCAAGCGCTTTATCCATATCCAGATTGCTATCTTCAGCCATTTGGTTGTAGAGATCCATGATCTCTGCTTCCGCATCAATGAGATATTGGAAAGCCTTGGCAAGGTTCTGACGAATGGTCGTCCCTTTCTCCAATTTTGCATGTTGGTCAAGATAACCAACGCGCACCTTGGAAGACCAGGATACTTTACCTTCATCGGGCACCAATTTTCCAGTGAGAACACTGAAAAAGGTGGATTTTCCCTCACCATTTGCGCCGATTAAACCGACATGTTCACCTTTTAAGAGACGAAAGGATACGTCTTCGAAAATACCACGATCGCCAAAGCCATGACTTAAATTTTCAACGGTACAGATGCTCATAATAAACCTCCGGATTCACAAGGGCTATGATACACAATAAGTGCTTTGGATACAAGAATATACACAAACAAAAACTTCGTCATGGACGAAGTTGTATCAAAAGGAATGCTTTGTCTATATTTGTTTTTAAAAGGGGGGGACAAGGAACAATCGAGCAAGCATTCCAGCAATTAGCATTAAGCTTTAGGCAATAACTTCAAAGGCGTCGTGATACAGGTATCACTGTTGGCATAGGTTGAGATCGGATGTGTCACGATACGATTGGACATCTCGACACTTAAGGTTCCTTCGATCCCACTTGGTAACCAGAGACCGATGAAGCCATTGGCTTGTGTTGTGCGTTCTTCACTGAAGAGCACGGTCCCATCATTTAATGTGATGGTGATGAGCATGGTTTCACCATACAATTCACCACGACAGCTGATCAGATTGTGGATTTGACACGGATGGACGTCATTGATGTATGGCGCAATTGATACGAAGAACAGTCCATCGGGTATTGCGACTTTGAACTCCTCTTCTCCTTGATAGAGAAGCAAGTCTTCACCCGTGATGCGTGCCCCGATATCTTGAGGTTCATCCAGACGTTCATCCAAGGCTAAGACGACACTGCTCAGGTCTTGATTCTGTAAGCCCAAACGTTCTAAAATACTTTCTGCATTCACTCGTTTTGTATTTAACAACAATGCACTGACGCCAATTGTGATTGCGATCAACAAAGCGCCTCCTATTTTCAACATTCTATTTATTTTCATATAACCAGTCTAATCCATGCTTATGGAGAACTTATGAAGATTTTAAAGGTAATGTGATCGTGAAGGTGGTACCGATATTTTCAGAACTTGTGACTGTGATCGACCCCTTATGGGCTTCAATGAAACGTTTGACGATGGCAAGACCAATCCCACTTCCACCCCGGATGCGATCACGGGCACTCTCAACACGATAGAAGCGATCAAAGATATGCGGAAGTTCTTTTTCAGGGATCCCGATGCCTTCGTCTTTTATGGTGATTTGAACGTTTTCATGGATTCTCATCCACTGGACTTCGATGTTTGAATTTGGATTTGAGTAATTCAAAGCATTTAGGATTAGGTTATAAAAGACTTGGTTCAAACGATCACGATCTCCTGTAATAGAAAGTGAGTCCCCATTCGTTTTGATTCGAATGGATTTTGTTTGACTTTGAATCTCAAGGGCACGGATGACCTCATCAATCAAGCTACTTAATTCAAATGGAACAGTATTTAAGCGTTGCGTTTCCTCAATTCGATTCAATTGGTCCAGATCCTTCACAATTTTACTCAATCGCTGTATCTCATCCAACAAGCCTTGCATGCGCTTTTGATCCATGGGTAGAATGCCATCCAACGCCGCTTCCATACTGATTTCAAGCGTTGATAAAGGTGTTCTTAGTTCATGTGCGACATCGGATGTGAGTTGTTTCTTCAAGCGATCCTGCTCTGCCATTGTCGTCGACAAATGATTGACGGCTTTGATGAGGGAGCGGACTTCATCGATGTTCGAGTCATCTTCAATCAAACCACCATAGTTGCCTTGAGCAATGAGTGATGTCTGATTGATGGATTTTGTCAAGGGACGACTGAGTGATTTAGCCAAATGGAGCCCTACAAAGCTACTTAGCAAAATGCTGAATAATGCAATGAGCCACAACATTTGTTGAACTTGATTGATGAAACGTTCATCTTCAATGGAATAGAAAATCGGTCCATAATGACGGATGTTCACCACCCCAATGCTTTCATCCTGAACCCTCAAGGGATACGGATTATCATTGAATGAACCCTTTTGGTTTGGAAATTGCTTCAACATGCGTTCTGTCACTTCATCCGCAATCGTAACACAAGCACTCATGTCTTCGAGCTCCGCATCCCAGATGAGCTGGCCATTTCCATCGTTGACTTTGATGATATAACCACTGTATAAGGCCACCATCCCAATCTCATGAATGTTTTCCACATCCCAACGATCCTCTTCAAGTTCGTATTGTTGGGCCACTTGTGCAACCAACTGTTGGATGGTTTGCGTCTGTTTAGCTTCGATGTATCCTTTGAAATGATCATGAATGATGAAACTTGAAAATAAGCTGACAAAAGAAACCGCAATTAAAACGGTTAAAACAATCGTTGAGGTGAGTTGACGACGCAAGGTACGCTTCATACATTTCCACCGTAACGATAGCCAACGCCAAAAACCGTAATGATGATTTTAGGCTGTTTAGGGTCCACCTCCAACTTCATCCGAAGGTTCTTGATGTGTGTATCCACCGTCCGATCAAAACCATCGAAATCATCCCCAAAAGCAGAGGTCACCAATTCTTCACGGGTGAAAACACGCTGTGGGTGTTTGATTAAAATGGTCAGCAGTTTGAACTCATTGGGTGTGAGATGAACAATTTCTTGATTGCAGGTGATCCGATGTGAATCGAAATCAATGGTCAAACGATCATCCAACTTCAACTTTTGATAGATGGGTTGATTCGACTCGGGTGAGCGTCTCAAGACGGCTTCAATCCTTGCGTTCAATTCTTTAAGACTGAAAGGCTTGGTGAGATAATCATCCGATCCCAGTTTCAACCCATCCACGATATCACTTTCACCTGAGCGCGCTGTAAGCATGATCACAGGTACCCGTGAAAAGTTCCGAAGATTCTGAAGAACGACATCCCCACTCATCAGTGGCAACATCCAATCCAAGAGCACAAGATCGATGTCTTCGCTTCGTGCGATATCAAGCGCACTCAAGCCATCGTGCGCAACAAAAACGCGATCACCCTTATGTTCGAAGTTGGCTTTTAAGACTTCCACTAACTTGAGTTCATCTTCAACGATGAGTATGTTTCTTGAGGACATGGATCCGCTCCTACAACGAAAGCTCAAAGATTTTGAGCTTGTTTATATTATTAAGTATGACGCAAAGGAATGCTTAGTTCAAATCAAACGGTTTCAACAACTTCGGAACCATTTTCATCGTACCATCTGCCAACATGATTTCAACTTCCGCAAAAATCCAACCTTCAATATTTTCCACATCCACACCGGCATCCATCAAACTTTGTGGGTTCAATACAAAGACGATGTCTTTATCGTTGGTCTTCACATCCGCTGCCCATTCAAAGACATTTCCATCATTCAAACTTAAACCATAATGATCCAAGGCCGCATGATACCCAACCAAGTCTGCTTGTATGGATACGATATCCGTAAAGGCTTCCACAACATTCGCGTAGGTCTTTGATCCATCCAGATCAACACTGTAGGTTAGAAGGCCATCGACAAATGATGTTTCTGACAACTTCGTCACATCCAAACCTGCTGCGATAAACGGTGTCGCATCCACACGCAAGACAATATCTTGAGCTCCACTAAAGTTTTGTGCGATGAATACACTCGCACTTCCATCTGGCGCAATCAAACCAAAGCCATTCGCTTCTTGTGTCCATGCGATGGACGTCCCCAAAGCATCAAACGACGCCACAGAGGGTTCCACTTCAACCGGAATTTCAACTACCGGTTCAGGTTTGGTTTGTGCAGTACAACCCACTAATACGATACTCAATAAGCCAAGTACAATCAGATATTTTTTCATCGTTTACTCCTGCAAATAATTTGCATGTGGAGTATAGCGTAAGCATATGTAGAATTGATGAAGAACTTAGTAGATCTTGACCTGATGTCCCATTCGTTCAATTTGCATCATGATCATTGCGGGTGATAACGCCGCATCCATATATTCAACCAAGATATGCCCTAGATCACGCGTGACCCGAACATATTGAATGCCTCGCATGTTCAATAAATTCGTTCGAATGTTTCGAACACTGTGATAATCGTGGAGCTGATCCACTTTCAGACGCAAAATCCGCATCATAACCTCTTTTCTCCCCACAACAGTTTATCGAATTTGATTTTTCAATTCAACACTTTTTTCACCATCAAATCTTCACAGCTTCTTGTTAGACTTTCTTCATCAAGGAGGTATAGAAATGAACGGATTGGCATTGGCCAACTGCATCCGCATGTGTGGAATGCGTGGACAAGAATTGGCAGATATGATTCAGATGATGTTATTTGGAATGTAAGACATGCAAATGTCTTTTTTATATCAAGCGTTCCAAGGTATAGCCTGCTTCAGCCACATGTTTGGCAAACTGCTCAAACGACACAGAAGAATCGATGCGAACGATTGCATTGCGTTTTGTGACATTGACGGACACATCCCTGACTTGAGGAATACGAAACAGTTCAACTTGAACCAGTCCCGCACAATGTCCACAGTGCATCCCATCGATGATTAATGTTTTATACATTTATTCACTTCCTTTCAAATTGATACTCAACAAACACGAAAAAAATAGAAATATTCCATGTTTATCGTATTTGATTGATATGAAGATTTAATGAAGAAGATCCACTTTTTAGCGGATCAACTTCAGTGCTTCTAGATAAGCATCGCGTGAAATCTCACCTCTCGCATAACGTTCCTTAAGGATTTCAACAGAGGATGTCTGCGATGGATATCTACTTTCCCACGGACGATGTCCTGTGAATTCCATAACCAACCAGATGATTAATAACAAACCGATGATTCCCATACAATCACCTCCTATGCTTTGAGTTTACGATTAAGATGTGACAAAGTGATGAAGAAATCGTTAGATCAAATCTTTGTACTACCAAGTCAATATACACAAAATCCTGAGAGCTTTATCAGAGTATATACCTTCTATATTTTCAATCTTCTCGCGTTGATTGCAACGATGATCGTACTCATCGACATCAAGACAGCACCAATCGCTGGTGAAATCATGATACCTTGATTCATCAAAACACCCGCTGCTAGTGGTAATGCAATGATGTTATAAGCTGTAGCCCAGAACAAGTTCTCTACCATTTTACGATAGGTCGCCTTAGAGAGCTTTATGATATTAACAACATCCAATGGATTGCTCTTAACAAGGATGATATCTGCTGTTTCTATCGCCACATCCGTCCCTGCACCAATAGCAATGCCAAGATCCGCTTTTGCCAATGAAGGCGCATCATTGATCCCATCTCCCGTCATAGCAATAAATTTACCTGGACCTCTAAGTTCTTCGATTTTCTGAGCTTTTTGGTGCGGTAGAACTTCAGCGATTACGGTATTGATTTCAAGTTGCTTCCCTACATATTCAGCAACGCGTTGATTGTCACCTGTCAGCATAACTGTTTCAATATTCATTTGCTTCAACACTTTGATTGCTTCAATCGCGGTTGTGCGAACTTTATCGGACAATGCGATCATGCCAATCAACTTATCATCTTCTAGTACAAAGACAACTGTCTTTCCTACGATTGCCAATGCTTCATACTGTTTGTGATCATATTGGATGTCTGCAGTTCTAAGATATCCTGGGCTGACGATCATGATTTCTCGACCTTCAACACTTGCACGCAAACCCTTGCCTGGGAGCGCTTGGAAGTCTTTGACATCCAACATATTAAGACCGATTCGTTTGCCTTCATCAACAATTCCCTTCGCAATTGGGTGTTCAGAATTCATTTCAACAGCATACGCCAATTTTAGAAGTTCTTGTTTATCAATATTATATGCAATTATGTCTGTGACACCAAAGGCACCTTCAGTTAGTGTTCCCGTCTTATCGAAAACAACGGTTGTAAGCTTACGAGCTTCTTCGAAAGCAGCACGATTGCGGACAAGTAGTCCCTTCTTTGCACCGATACTTGTGGAGACAGCTGTGACCAACGGTGTCGCCAAACCTAAAGCATGCGGACATGAAATGACGATGACAGTGACGGTTCTTTCTATCGCAAATCCGATTTCCGCTCCAAACATCAACCAGATAACAAACGTCAACAAACCTGAAACCACTGCGATGTAGAACAACCATTTAGCCGCTACATCTGCCAATCTTTGTGTTTTTGATTTCGATGCTTGCGCTTCACGAACAAGTTTGATGACTTGAGATAAGAAAGTATCTTCTCCAACTTTTGTGATCGTAAACTTTAATACACCATCACCATTAATCGATCCTCCGATGATATCATCACCGATCCCTTTTTCAACAGGAACGGATTCACCTGTGATCATGGATTCATTGACGGAAGAGACACCTTCATAGATCACACCATCCAGAGGTATTTTCTCACCCGGTTTTACCATTACATTGAATCCTACTTTGAAGTGGTCAAGTGCATGTTCCATGATTTCACCATCATCGTGAATCATATGCGCGGTATCTGGCATAAGTTTAACGAGTTCTTCAAGCGCTTTAGATGCACCTAAGACAGATCGCATCTCGATCCAATGCCCCAACAACATGATGGATATCAAGGTTGCAAGTTCCCAGAAGAAATCATTTCCCTGCAAAACAAAGACCGTCAACACACTATAGAGATAAGAAACACTGATCGCCAATGCGATCAACATCATCATGGCAGGTGATTTTTGATTAAATTCATCCACCGCTCCTTTTAAGAAAGGTTTTCCTCCATAGATAAAGAGCAGGGTCGACAACCCAAACAAAATATATGTATCCCCTGGAAAGCGCCAATCTACCCCCATGAACATTTGTATCATGGGTGATAGCAACAATATTGGTAGTGTTAACACCAATGAAATGAAAAAACGCTTCTTGAAATCCTCAACCATCATCGCATGATGATCGTGATGCCCTTCACTGTGTGGTTTAGCCTCATGGTCCATGTGCAAGTGACTTACAGTATTCTCTTCGTTTTGCTTGCTTGAAGATTCTTTATCCATTGTTTTTGATGAATGCTTATGATCATGCATTGTTTCGTGTTCCGAATGGACATGTTTAGAAGATTTATCAGAATTCGACATATTTGCTCCTCTTTCAGATAATCATTCGTCTTTATAGTTAAACTTACAACAATGACGTGATTATCGTTATAATGATATATTATACCCCCAAGGGGTATTTATCAAGTGTTTTACTTCAATTATTCTTTAGTTTAAAGCGCTGTTTATTCTCAGTTATTGTGGATAGAAAACAATCTCAATACTTTCTGAGATTCTTCGTTCTTTTCTCTGCGATAATTATCCATCTTACCCAATACTTTAGATTCTGGAAATAAGAGTTATTTTATCTATAGCTCAATCGGAATGATATTCTCAAATGACTTCTAAATTTGATCTTTCCACGTTCTTGTCATCATGATGTATGCATCACATCTTTTACATATCATAGACTTCATATGAGACAAGGCGATGAAGAATTCACACTTCTCTCAGAATATGATGATCATCACGAAATTCAGTTAACGGAGATTCATATTTTTGTATTGTTAAAACATTAACAAGTACTTGACAATATTTTAACAAGGTTTAAGATGAAAACATGAATACTGATTCACCTTTTATATTCAGAGAGGAAACTTATGCAAAAAGGGAAAACGATTAATGAATTGAAGTTGGGCGATACCGCATCATTTACCAAAATCATTACTGAAGAGGATGTGAATTTATTTGCCAAAATATCGGGGGATCATAATCCAGTTCACTTGGATGAGGCTTATGCATCCACAACCCTATTTCAAACGCGAATAGCGCACGGCATGCTGGTCGCATCGCTGTTTTCAACGGTACTCGGAACGGAACTTCCCGGTCCAGGATCCATTTACTGTGGTCAGGATGCTCGATTCGTGAAACCCGTCAGATTGAATGACACCATCACCGCAACCGTTACGGTATCTGAGATCAATTCAGAAAAGAATCGAGTTTTATTGGAGACGATTGCCGTTAATCAATTGGGTGAGGTCGTCGTGAAAGGTGTGGCAACCATCATGCCACCCAAGGCTTGATATGAATTTCAACTTAAGCCCCAAGCATCAATTGATGCGAACCATGTTTCGTGATTTCGCTCTTAAGCATGTCAAACCCCTGGCTGCAGAAATCGATGAGGAAGAACGTTTTCCAAGCGAAACCCTACAAAAAATGGTTGAAGCCAAAATGATGGGCATTCCCTTTGCCAAAGAATTGGGTGGTGCCGGTGCAGATACCTTAAGCTATATATTAGCGGTTGAAGAACTTTCCAAAGTGTGTGCCACAACTGGTGTCATTCTTTCCGCTCACACTTCACTCGCTGCACATCCCATTCATCAATTTGGGACCGCCGAGCAAAAAGAGAAGTATCTTAAACCCTTATTAGAAGGTAAGTCCTTGGGTGCTTTTGGTTTGACCGAACCCAATGCGGGAACCGATGCGGCTGGCCAACAAACCATTGCGATCAAACACGATGATCACTACCTCATCACAGGATCCAAAATCTTCATCACAAATGCTGGTTATGCCGATATATACATCATCTTTGCGATGACGGACAAGTCTGCTGGAACACGTGGCATCTCGGCGTTCATTGTCGAGAAAGACATGCCTGGTTTCGGTGTCTCTAAGAAAGAGAAGAAACTTGGCATTCGGGGTTCCTCAACCTGTGAACTTGTCTTGCAGAATGTGAAAGTTCCTCTGACCAACTTATTGGGACAGGAAGGCAAAGGTTTCAAAGTTGCGATGAGCACCTTAGATGGAGGTCGCATCGGAATTGCTGCTCAGGCATTGGGCATCGCACAAGGTGCGTTGGATGAGACGATCCTTTATGTCAAACAACGTAAGCAGTTCAATAAACCCATCAGTGCCTTCCAGAACACACAATTCAAGCTGGCTGATATGGCCATGAAAGTTGAAGCGGCACGTTTGTTGGTGTACAAAGCCGCTGTATTGAAAGATGAGGGCAAAGCTTATTCGACGGAAGCCGCCATGGCCAAACTCTATGCCTCTGAAACGGCAATGGAAGTGACGACCCAAGCGGTTCAACTCTTTGGGGGTTATGGCTATACCCGTGATTATCCGGTTGAGCGCATGATGCGGGATGCCAAGATTACAGAAATTTACGAAGGGACATCAGAGGTTCAACGCATGGTTATCAGTGCGTCCCTCTTAGGGTAATTCAGTATGAACATCATTGTTTTAGTCAAACAAGTACCTGATACGACGGAAATGAAGATCGATCCGATCCATGGCACCTTGATTCGTGCTGGTGTACCTTCCATCATCAACCCAGATGATATGGCAGGTATTGAAGCTGCTTTGAGTTTGAAAGACAGGTATGGCGGAACCATCACCGCCGTAAGCATGGGTCCTTTGCAAGCCGAACGCATGTTAAGAGAAATCCTGGGTCGTGGCGTTGATCAAGCGGTTCTTTTATCTGATGCGAAATTTGCTGGAGCCGATACTTGGGCAACCTCCACAACATTGGCCGCATGGTTGAAAACACAGACATTCGACTTGATCATCGCAGGCCGTCAAGCCATTGACGGGGATACCGCTCAAGTGGGTCCGCAAGTGGCCGAAAAACTTGGGATTCCTCAAGTATCGTATGTCGAATCCATTGAAGCGTGTGATGGGACTTGGCTCAGATTAAGCAAGGCTTATGAAGAAGATTCCGAATTGTTGGAAGTGAAGCTCCCTGCTTTGATTACGACCTTGAGTACAATGAACAGGGATCGAGGCATGAATGCGGTGGATGCTTGGGCTGCTTATGATAAGCCGCTTACACTTGTACGTTTCAGTGATCTCGATTTGCCAGAGTCAGATGTTGGGTTAAAGGGATCTCCTACACAAGTCAGAAAGATCTTTACGCGAAGTTTAGAAGCTGCTTCATTAAAAACCGATTTGAGTCCTGAGGACGCAGCTCGATTGATCACGGATGTGCTCATCAAAACCATGGAGGCCTGATATGGAAACCAAAGATATTCTCGTATTCATTGAACAACGTGATAATGTCATTCAAAGTGTTAGTTATGAACTTTTAAGTGAAGCACGTAAACTTGTTAAACAAATCAAACATGTGAAATTTGAAGTCGTAGGGATTCTACTGGGCAGTAATCTAGGTCAATTGCCTCATGATGTGTTGAACCATGGGGCAGATCGTGTCTATGTGGCGGATCATCCAGAACTTGCTCATTATTCCACATTGCGCTATACACATGTTATCAGTGAATTGGTTAAACAACATAAGCCGGATGCCTTTCTGATCGGTGCAAGTGTCATTGGGCGTGACTTGGCACCACGGATTGCGGCACGTTTGGATACAGGCCTTACCGCGGATGCGACAAAGATTGAGATCAACCCTAATGAAGAGAACACTTCTGAGCTGTGGATCACACGACCTGCTTTTGGGGGCAATCTCTTTGGGACCATCGTATGTCCTAACCATCGCCCTCAAATGGCAACGATACGCCCTCAAGTCTTGGATGCGGATTTCTTTCAAGCGAATCGTCCCGGTATTATCCTCAACCTTCCCTATAAACCGATGGAAGACAGTGTTCGCATCTTGAAGCGGACTAAGAAGCATAACACAGGACCTGACATCACTCATGCCAATATCTTGGTTTCGGGTGGTCGAGGGATGTTGAATTGTTTTGATTTGTTGGATGAAGTGGCAGTTTTAACAGGTGGCGTCGTTGCCGCAAGTCGTGGTGTTGTGGATAAAGGGGCTGCACCTAAAGATATCCAAGTTGGGCAAACCGGAAAGACCGTACGTCCACGTTTATATCTTGCTTGTGGCATTTCTGGTGCTGTCCAACATACCGCTGGTATGGATAAGTCAGAAACCATCATTGCCATCAATTCGGATCCCCAAGCACCCATCTTTGGTGTTGCGACAATCGGCATTGTAGGAGATGCGAGAGCGATTCTACCGCTTGTCATTGAAAATCTTAAAGCCTACAAACAAAAACATTCTTGAAATACGTCATCTATTTATACATATGATTAAATAGCAAACACAGATTAAAGCCCTATAGAGATTCGCTTACGACGAGCCTCTATAGGGTTTATTTAATATACTGGATTTTAACTCCTTTTGTCGAGATACTTAGTCAATCATAGATCACAACTTCCACAACCGTTGAATCACTTACTTGTGTTCCAGATTGAATCGATTGTGAGTACACCATACCGAGTTTCTCATCATTGTCTTCAAAGATGATTTGACATACGATGTCTGCTGATTTACATGCTTGCATCACCATTTCATACGCTTGTAGAGCACTGCGGCTTCCACCAACATATGTCGTTGGATCATCTGTCAAACTTGGCACAATCACGAGATCCCCAAGCGATACAACCACATCAATCGTTGAACCAATGGGAGTACGCGCATCCACGATGCTTTGTGCAATGATTTTATTCTTTGCCACATCTGATGAATGACTGTACTTCACATTCAAGATGAGTTGAGCTTTATTCTTATTTTGTGTCTCCACAAAGTTTTGTAGATTCGTAAAGGCTTGATTCACATAACTCGGAATGGTGATTTCTGCACCAAGCGAGTAATAGAGTGTCAAATTCTCTCCTGTCTTGACGATGCTGTCTTTCGCTAAGCTTTGATAGATGGCCACATCCTTCGCCACATTCAAGCTGTATTCCTTGATGGTCGTCAAATCGATACTGTTCTCTTTTGCCCATGCACTAGCAGCACTTTCATCATACGATGTAAAGTCGACGACCTTAATGGCAGGTCCTTGTGATAGCGTCACAAGAATACTATCTTTTGGATTGATGATCGTACCAGCAGAAAGGCTTTGTCTCAACACTTTATTGGTTTGAACCGTATCACTGTAGGCGAAATTGTATTTCACAAGAATCTCATTATCCTTCGCCCACGCATCAATTTGGGCCGTACTGAAATTCAAGAAGTCGACGACCGTGATTTCTGCTTCGACGGGTAAGGCTGTTAGGGTGAACTCGATTTGATGTGATCTTAAGAATTCATTTGTGGTTTCAGGTAAAGTATGGCTCAAATATAGGTTTGGTTCTTTATCCAAAGTCTCTTCATATACCAAGGTAAAATTCTCGAGCTGATTTTCATTTAACCAAGCAATAATCTTCGTCTTTGTCCATGTGTCATCAAACATTGGGAGATTGATCACTTCATTGGGATCATAACCAAGGGATACTTCCACGGTAATTGTGCTTTTAGCTTTGATTTCATTCCCTGCTTCAATGGATTGCGTTAATATCGTTCCACTTTCCATCGGTGCATAGATATCTTTCTGAATCAGTTGGATATCATTGTTAAAAGCCCAGGTCTTGGCATCTGAAATATCCATCCCCACCAATTGTTCGAGTGTGACTTTAGGATTCATGAAAAAGATGGATGCGACGATTAGTGCGATCAACACGAGTGCCAGTACGATATATTTTGATCGATCTGGTTTTATTTTCTCGAATTTCTCTTTTTGAAAACTCTCGTTTTGATTGGCTTCCTTTTCATTAATCTCATTAAGAAATTCTTTAGACATGATTCACACTCCCAGTAATATCCACGAGTTTACCATCAACCAACTTCAATTGTGTGTCACTGGTTTTCGCGACTTCATCACTGTGCGTGACCACGATGACACAGCGACCATATTCGCTGGCAAGTTTTCTGAAGATCGCAACGATTTCTTTCTGTGTTGCGGTATCTAAGTTCCCTGTGGGTTCATCGGCTAAGATCAAATCCACATTGGTTGCCAATGCACGTGCGATCGCAACACGTTGCTGCTCCCCACCAGAGAGCTGTGAAATACTTCGCTTCGCTTTAGATTCCACGATCCCAAAGGTGTTTAAAAGATTCAAAGCTGTTGTCCGCTTATCTTTTGGTAATTCGTTGGTGGTGATATGCATGACATTCAATATGTTTTCCAAACCACTAAGATAGGGAATCAAATTGAATTGTTGGAACACGATGGCTTGGTGATTACGACGATACTGTGTATAACCGATCTCTGCGATTGTTTTACCCTCAAAATAAATACTGCCTTCTTGCGTTTTCTCAAGTGCACCCATCAAGGATAATAAGGTTGTCTTACCACTTCCGGATGGCCCAAGGATTGAATAGAATTTCCCTTTTTCAAAGGTATACGAAAGGTCATTTAAAATGGTACGTTTCTTATTTCCATCAATATAACCATAAGTAATATTTTTTAGTTCTAGAATTGACATCATGTTCTCCTTACCCGTTATTCGTCAATATTTGTTTTGGATTGAAACGTGTGACATAAAGCGCTGGAATCGCCACACTAATGATTGAAATCAATAAACCTGCCCCAAAGAATTGAATCAAGACGATCGGATCGAATTTGACATTAAGCTCAACAGGCTCAATATCTTCAATAGATACCGTTGAAGCTCTTCTACCCACTCCTGTTGGAACAACTTCAGTTTGTTCCGGGGTTAAGAATGTTGAGAGCGTTGTTTCGGAGATCATTTGTCCAATTTTTAAACCAGAGAATGTGGAAAGCGTGAATGCGATGATAGCAATCGTAAGGACTTCCACAATAAACTGACTGACAATCTTGGTTTTACTTTCGCCAATGGCTAAAAGGATACCAATTTCATTACGACGTTGATTGATCGTCAAGGCTGTGATCAAAGATAGAATCGCAGCACCTGCAATCACAACGATCCAGACCAAGACGGTACTCATTTGACCAAGCGTATCGATTGGACCTGCAAGTTGCTCATATACGGCATCGTTTGCGGAGATTGATCCGTAGACTAAGTTGATCTCACCTTCGATGGATGCTAGATATGCATCCACATTCAAAGGATCATCGAGGGTAATGACTGCTTTATCCAATAGAACTTGGCTGAGTTCATTATCGGTATAGCCCATTGCACTTAAGGTTGTGAATGGTGTGTAAAGTCGATTTTGCGCTAAGAGAGATGAACCCACCATGCTTGCACTTCGATCATCAATAATTTCATTGGTTTGATAAATCCCGATGACTTCATATGTCAAAGTACTGGTGTTATAAGCTTCAACCGTTGGCGTCAAACTCAATGAATCACCCAGTTTGATTTGATTCAAATCCGCAAGCGTCTTTTCAATCAAAACGACATAAGCACCTTCATCGATTTCACTTTGTGTCGCATAGCGGCCTTGTAGTAAGGATGAAGTCCCGTCCACAAAGTCACTGGGTTCGGTTCGTGTGAATGTTCTTAAACTTAAATCGCCACTGGATTCATAGGTTCCTGTGATAAGCTTGCCTGCACCTTGACCAGAACCCGTTCCAGTTGTAGATGTCGACGTCGAAGATACATAGACATAGGGTGTCAGTACTTCAGTTGTGACTTCGTAATTGCTTACTGCATCATACGATTGGATCATATCTGAGTCTAAAAGTTTAATGAAGTTCCCATACAAAGGAGCCCCTTCAAGTGTGGATCGATCCACAGTCGCATCAATGACACCACTCTTGAAATCTGTGGTGAGTTTCGATGTGTTGAAGGTATAGATGACATCTGCTCCAATTTCTTGACGTGCCAGTACCTTTGCTGTTTCCGTCGCACTTTGGATGGATAGGCCCGCAAGCACAATATTTGCGATGATAAAGAACAAGACGAGAAGTAAGATTGTTTTTGCTTTTTGTTTTCGGATGTAGGCAAAGGCACGATTAAATAAATACATAATGATTCCTCCCTTTTATCATTCAAGAATAGTCCAAAAGTATGTCGAAACTTTGTCATAACTCAAACATTGCTGTGACATTTATCAAACATAAAAAAGTGACGAAGATAAATCTTCGCCATCTTGAAAAATAAAGAAAACATAATCCATGATTTATTCATCGTCCTCACACAAAGGGAATTCAGTTATACTTTGGGTGAGGACTTTATTGATGAT
>JAUVVC010000003.1 GCA_030604855.1 Erysipelotrichaceae bacterium | reverse complement strand
TAAAATTGACGTTGTTTCCTATTTAGTTTTCAAAGATCAGCGCTCTTCACCAAGCTGTTTTTCAACTGCCGTTCTCGGTGAGTGCCTACTTATAATATCAAACCATTCCAACCCTGTCAACGCTTTTCATCGACTTTCTTAAGGAAATTTCGATATTCTTTTGAAACCCTCTGAAAGCCTTAAATATCCCTTTATTTAGATCGCAACATGCTGAGATATTTCTCGAAATATTCTTGAACACGCGTCGTGTCAAAGGGGTATTCCTTTCGATCAATCACTTCCAATAGATTAGCCAAGCTTGTCTCGACCACATCTTTGATCGCATCTGAGTAATCCATCTGCTTACCATGCTCTTCGTACTCATCCTCATCCAGGATGATTTCTTTACCATCCGGGAAAACTTTCACATCCAAATCATAGTCAATGTTTTTGATGGCTTCTCCATCGAACAAACTCGGGGACGCAAGATTACAATAATAGTAGATACCCGATTTACGAATCATCGCAATGACGTTATACCAACGCTTTGTATAGAAGAAACAAATCGCAGGTTCACGCGTGTACCAACGTCTTCCATCCGCTTCGACAACCCATGTTCGATTGTTCGCAACGACAAAGTGGTCATCATGAACGGCCAACACTTTGGAAGTCAGCCAAGTCCGGTGAAGTGTACCGTCATGCTTGTAGCTTTGAATGCTTATGTTTTGTCCAACTTCAAGTTTCATGACTCCTCCTTATGCGTGCCTTTTTATTATACCTTTTTTCAATTCGAATAAAAAGAAAAAGTCAGTCTTAAGCCACGTAACCACTCGGACCAAAACTGTCTTTCCTTATTATATATAGAGCTGAGGTTTCTTACCTATTTATTCTCAAACGTTTGACGACGATTGGGACAAAAATCAAACCAACTAGCATCGTTGGAATCATGTACCAAGCATTGTAAGTGAAAGATGCCCACCATGTCGTCTCCCAGAAATACACACCTGCGACCAGATGCAACAAGAATCGTATCGTATTCACGATCACGATGCCACTGTATTTTGGAAACAATGGAGCTAAACCATAGACACTAAAAGCCAAAATATATTCCATCACAAAGCCGAGGATGTGTTGGAAATAGTAAGGCGCAAAGAAGCCTTGAAGTGGAATCGTCAATAAGGCGACACTGACACCCTTTTTCCAACCAAGATGGTATGCCGCAATCAAGAGCACGATCGTACTGAAGCCGAGGGTGCCACCGTTGGGCATTCTAAAGAAGGGGATCTGATTTGAGATGTAATCTAATACGATAAACAAAGCCGCATACAAAGCCATCCAAGCCATTTCCAATACTAATCGCTGGTTTTTCATAAAAAAACACCTCCGTGAGGCGTAAGGAAAGTGTAACTCCCTACGCTAGTTTTACCTAGATCAGGTGATGAGGGTCTGCGGTTCGCATCTCAGCCATAAGGCACCCCTGTTCACGGTTTAATTCTAACACAAGCTATGCTAAAATAGCTAGGGTGAAACTATGCACAATCTCGAAAAAACAAATGACTACGAATTACTCTTGAAGCAAGTGGAGGCTTTGATCCAAGACGAGCCCGATTATATTGCCAATATGGCGAATGTCGCTTCCTTTATCTATCACATGATCGCTGATTTGAATTGGACTGGCTTCTATTTATTAAAGGAAGATGACTTGGTCTTAGGACCTTTTAACGGTCTTCCAGCGTGCACACGCATCCGTATGGGCAATGGCGTGTGTGGAACCGCTGCATCACGTAAACAAGTTCTGAACGTTGATGATGTCCATCTCTTCGAAGGACATATCGCTTGCGACAGTGCGAGTGAGTCTGAGTTGGTCATTCCCGTTATCGTGCACGGTCGAGTCATCGGTGTAATGGATATCGATGCACCGATCAAGAATCGCTTCGATTTGGAGTTGGAAGAGTTCATGATCGAAGTCGTCAATCTACTCATAAGAAAATGGGCTTAATCAGCCCATTTTTTCATGTTCCAACAATAATACTTTATAATCCAAGCCACCCGCATAACCCGTCAGTTTGCCATTTTTCCCAATGACACGGTGACAGGGCACGATGATGCCGATCGGATTCACATGACAGGCTTGTCCGACGGCACGGAGTGCCTTCGGTCTTCTTACTGCCTCCGCAATCTCTTGATAAGTTCGGGTTTCTCCATAAGGGATGGCCAAGAGGGCATCCCAAACGTCTTTCTGGAATTCTGTACCCTTCAAAACCAGAGGACGCGTAAAGAACTTACGTCTTCCTTCGGCATATTCTTTGAGTTCCAGCATACTTGAGTTCGGTTCTGTGAGCGGCGCATCATGCTCATCTGTGAAGCTAAGACTGGAAATTCCTTTTTCATCTTCAATCACTTCTAAGAAGCGATCGAAGAATGGCATCGTGAATCTCATACATTTTCCTCGAAATATTTCTGTGTGAAGCGCACAGCCGTTTCCAAATCAAATACTTTAGTGACCGCATTACCCACCAGTCCAACTTGGATTTTATTCTGCACTTCCATCGCTCGACCAATCGGTTTGAAATCATCCGAATCATAGTCCTGTGTTAGAAACTTGACCCATTCTTCCTTACCGGAAACATTCATGCGCGAGCCTTGAATTTGAAGAGCTCGTACACCACTGAGATGTTCACCCAAATGCATGCCAGTACAAGAATCATAATCCACACCGATCAATATGACCTTCGCTTTTAATTCAACCATTCGGGCCAAGGGGGATCGCAATCCGAATTCATCATTCAATGGATGCGATTGCGTGATCCATTTCGCATGTTTGCCGATGCTCATGAAACTGGCGATGGGATGATTGGAAAAATAAACCGCAGGCCTTTTCTGCAAGGAAGTCGCTAATGCCCCCATGTAGCGCAAATCTTCAAACTTGCTTTGATACACCGGGTGTGAACTACGAATCTTTTGATAAAGTCCAACATCCACAGGCGGATGTTCAAAATAGGCAGGTTCACTGTTGCCAAACGCTTGGGCGGACATCACCAAGGTTCCTTCATATCCAATCACGTCCAAAATGGCATCCAAAACCGTATTCGAGCCACCCAATATATAGCCAATGGCTTTCATGGACGCATGCACTTCTAAAACATCACCTTGCTTGATGCCAAGGTGAAGCAATTGTTTTTTGATGTCTTCAGCATTGATGACTGAAGTGAGTTCTTTACTCTGCAATGACTCCATTTTTAATCAACCGATCTTTAAATTCTTCCTCGGTATCAGTTTGAGCCAGTGAGAACTGATCGACGATTTTCCCTTCGCTGATCACGTAAATGATCGGGAAGGAATAGCCAAACGCTTCATTCTGTTCCAAATGGGATTTAACCAAGTCCTCAAGAACTGCTTGATCCTCTTTGTCATATTCGACATAGTAGACAACCGTACCGGTCTCATCGATGACGGTCTCAACGATGCTTCTAAAAATCTTACACGCCGCACAGTAGGACAGTCCAAAATAGACGACGAAGCTTTCATTGGCTTCGAATTTCTTTGTTATCTCAGCCGGCTTGACTTGGGTCAAACCCTTTTGTGTACAACCACTGAGAATCATGGCAATCATTAATGCACTGATGAGTAATTTCTTCATACGCCCTCCTAATCTGCGTTATGATGTGCGATCCGACTTGCGGCTGCCGCAGCGATCGCACCGACGATGTCATCTAGAAAAGTATGACACATGTGACCATGCTCATTGAGCTCTTTGATAATCAAGGGTTTCTCTCGATCGATGAACCCAAAGTTCGTCAAAGCAATGGATCCATATAAGTTACAGATGCCATATGCCAAGACCTCATCAATCCCATATAAGCTATAGTCATTACTCAGTATAGCATGCAAATCATCGTCTTGTAACTGATTCGATTCTGTCAATTTATCAAGGGTGACGCCCGTGATGATCGCGTGTTGGACCTCGCGTTTTTTGATCACATTTTGAATGACCGTGATGATTTCATCCTCTTTGACTTCCGGATGATATTTCGATTGAAGATAAAGAACACATTGTGCAATGTCCGTTAGCTCAACACCTCTTTCCGATAATAATGCCACACATTTTTCGTACATTTGGATACCTATTTTCTTTCTATCGTGATTCTAATGATTTTTGAACAATCTTCGAGCACCTGTGCACTGAGATTCTCCAACACGGTTTCATTATCTTGAATGGTCAGATAAGACGCACAAATCCCCAATCGACACGCTTCGATCCATGATTTGTTTCGTATACGTTGACTTAAGTATACCCCTAAAAAGGCATCTCCGGCACCAGTTGTATTGATCACGGGAATTGCATCGTGTGAGAAATGGTATTGCTCATCATCGACTTGGGCATAGATTCCCGCTTCACCCGCTGAAATGAACATTTCTTTGACGCCCTGTTGATGGAAATACGTTAGGGCTTTAAAAATCTGTTCTTCTGTGTCCAGGGTGAATCCACACAAGATTTCCGCCTCCATTTTATTGGGTTTAAAAACATCCAAATGTTTCAAGATCCGTTTGGCTCGATGTGCCTTCTTTGAGGAGATCGGATCCATAACGATCTTTGCTGGAATACGTTCGCATAAACGCTCCAACAACTCTTCACTCAAATTCGTGTCAATGGAACAGTAATCCTCTGGATTCATCGCTTGAATGATCGTATCAAAGTCAGTTTCTTCAAACTGACCTAGAATCTCCATATCCGCTAAGCCTAGAAACATCTCTCCTTTATCGTCCAATAAGGCCAGATAGCTTGCGGTATCGGAATGTTCGATGAAACGACTGTAACGCAGATCCAAATTGAGTTTCTGGCATTGTTGATGGGCAAACTGACCGAGGGCATCTTTTCCAAACAAGCTCATCAAAACCACTTCCGTATCCAACTTTACTGCATTCTCGGCAATATTGCGTGCCACCCCACCTAAGGATAATTTAACTTTTCCAGGATTCGAATCATATAGATTCAGCTTTTGATATGGTCTTCCCACTAAATCAATGGTGGTCCCACCGATGCAATACAATTTCGCCATAAACACCCCTTAAGGAAAGCGTGGATTTCTCCACGCTTATTCATCCTCTTCATTATCCATATGATGTTTCGCATTTGCAACGACTTTATCGGCAATCGGTTGCGGTGCTGGCTCATATCGATCAAACACTTGTGTGTAGGTACCGATTCCTTGTGTGAAGGATCTGAGTTCTGTTGAATAACGCATGACTTCCGACATGGGAACTTCTGCGGAAACGACTTGTTCACCTTCATCATTCAATTCCATTCCCAGAATCAATCCTCTACGCTTGTTGAAATCACCGATGACCGTACCTGTATACTCTTCAGGAATGGTCACACTTATTTTTACAATCGGTTCGAGCAATGCAGGTTTTGCTTGTGGCATCCCTGCTTTGTATGCGAGACGAGCGGCCATTTTGAAGGCGATTTCTTTTGAATCGACTTCATGGTACTTACCATCGATCAAGGTTGCTTTGACACCCACGACACGATAACCGGCTAGGACACCCTTGACCATGGCTTCTCGGAGTCCTTGTTCTACTGCTGGGAAGTACTGTTTTGGTACAGCTCCACCAAAGACTTTTTCTTCAAAAACCATATCTTCACTGTCACATGGTTCGAAGGTGATGAAGACATCTCCAAATTGACCTGCCCCACCGGATTGTTTCTTATGTTTACCTTCTACCGTAACGGTCGATCGAATGGTTTCACGATAAGGAATACGAGGTTCTTTCAAATCCACTTCAACCTTATACTTATTCCGCAACTTATTGACGACGACATCCAAGTGTTGGTCTCCAAGTCCATAGACAACCAATTCATTGGTCTCACCATTCTTCATCATCTTGAATGAAGGATCTTCTTCTTCAATTCGTTGAAGCGATGTGCTCATCTTATCTTCATCATTCTTACTCTTAGGCCAGATGCTCATTGCCAACAAGCCTTCTGGGAAGACGATGTTTGGATAACGTACCGGTTTGGCTTTCGTAGCCAAGGTATCGTTGGTCTGTGTGTATTGAAGCTTGACGATTGCACCCAAGTCACCGGTGAAGAGTTTTCCTACCGCCAACTGATGTTTACCTTTAATGATAAAGATCTGTGCGACTTTCTCCGCTTTGTCTTTTTGGACATTCACGACTTGCGTATCGGAGGTCAAGACACCACTCATGACTTTAACAAATGAGATGCGTCCGACAAAGGGGTCGATCAACGTTTTATATACCAGGGCACTGAAGGCTTCGGATTCATCGGTATGCATCTTGATGATTTCATCATGAGCATCCAAGGCTTCAACGGTTCCGATTTCACCATAGGACGGGAAATACTCGCCAATCAGATCCAATAAACGCTCAATCCCAAGCATCTTGACTGCACTGCCTGCATAAACCGGACGGATTTCACCTGAACGAACACCCAAGCGCACCCCTTGAACAAGTTCAGCCTCATCAAAGGTCTCACCAGAGAAGAATTTTTCCATCAAATCATCACAGGTCATCGCAACCGCTTCACTGATCTGATTGCGATATTCTTCCACTTGAGCGCTGAGCTCAGCAGGAACCTCTTTCGCATTCTCACGATCACTCAGATACCAGGCTTTATTCCTCAAGACATTGACCGAACCTACGATTTGACCTTTATCATAAATCGGCAATTCAAATGGAATGACCGTTTTACCAAAAGTATCTCGCAACTGATCGTACACTTTTTCAAAATTGGCGTTTTCTTCATCCAGTTTGTTGATGAAGAAAATGGAAGGAAGTTTACGTTTTGTCACTTGTTTGAAGGCACGTAAGGTTCCTGTTTGAACTCCATCTTTACCATCCACGACAATCAAAGCATTATCCGAAACCGCTAAGCCGGCTTCCATTTCTTGGGCATAATCGAAATAACCCGGTGTATCGACAAAGTTGATCTTATGATCTTTCCATTCAATGGGCGCAAGCGATGTGAAGACCGATTGTCCACGTTTGATTTCTTCAGGATCATAATCCAAAACGGAGGTTCCATCAAGGGTTTTCCCCATCCGATCCGTAACTTTGGTCAAGTGAAGCATCGCTTCGACGACCGCTGTTTTTCCCGAACCGGAATGACCTAAGAGACAGATGTTTTTCACTTCATGTGCTGCATAATCTTTCATTTTCGTTTGACTCCTATTTCAACAACGGCTTAAGATCCGTTAAACAATCTGTGCGGACATAATGAATGGCTTTATTGCCTTCCGCATCCAACAATTCTTTGTCTGCCCCATGATCCAATAAGTACTGAACCATTTCCGCATACCCACTGTAAGCAGCACGCATCAAGGCCGTGCATCCATTGTTGTCTTGTTCATTGATTTTCGCGTTTTGTTTCAATAAGAGCTTGATGACATCATAACGGAATGCCAAACACGCTTCCATCAAGACCGTACGACCCATTTCATCTTTAGCATCTGGATTCGCACCTTTTTTAAGCAATAATTCCACCACATCCGAATGACCCAAGAAGCCTGCCCGCATTAATGCGCTGCGTCCTTTGACATCTTGGACATTGACCTCTGCACCAGCATCCAACAACATCTTGACGATTTCAAGATGTCCCTTCTTAGCCGCACCCATCAAAGCCGTCTTACTGTTGTTGTCTTTCGCGTTGACATCCGCACCCTTGTCCAACAAATAGCGAACAATCTTTTCATGTCCACGTTTTGCCGTCCGCATCAATGCCGTTCTAGCCTCTGCGTTGCGAATGTTCACATCCGCGCCCTGGTTTACGGTAGCGACGACCTTTTGAAAGTCACCACTTGCGGCCGCATCCCAGAATAATTGATTTGTTTGATCCATACTTTACCTCCTCGATTTTTCAAACAAAGAAAAATAAAAAGATGGACATACTTGACCCATCTTAAAAATCATTCTCGAAGCATTCACAGGCGAAGACAACAACCTCAGTTGGATGCTGCTTGCCATCAGTGACAAGAAAAACAGTTACCCTTGCCATATTATGAACACCTCTTTCTATGCTTATACTTCCATTGTAGCTTATAAATATTTTAATGCAAGCGTATACATTGAAAACTTTTAAGGTCTTGTTTCAGGATAGACACGGTACGCAAATTCAAGATATTCCGCAGCGCTTAAGGTGTTGTCTCCACTTGAATCAAAGCGATGTTTACCATCACTCAAAAACTGCTTTTCATTCAACATATAGTACGTATACAAGACACGATCCAGCCGATCCGGAATCGGATCATTAAAAGTCACATCCAGATATTTCCATTCATAGCCATCGTAAACCAAGTTCCAAGCATGTTGCATGGATAAGGATGAAACGATCAGACTGGGAATCTTACTGGTTTTAGCCAAAGCATTGAATGCCCGCGCATAACCACTGCAGACAGCGGTTCCATATTGAAATATCCCCAAGGCTTCAAATGATGGATGATCTTGAACAACCGAAAGGTCCAAATCCAAAACACTGGTATCGTATGCCGTATTCAGTAAGAGGCGATCGTGGTAAACCTTGATCATTTCCTTTTGTGTCATATCGGATTGAATAAAGTTCTTATTCCATTCAAGCGCAGGCTTCACAACCTGAGTTTCCACATCGACCATCGGCATGATTTCAAGTGACTGGAGGCTTATTAAAAGCTCGTCTCTACGTGTGTAATTCATTTCCCCTAAAGATAGTTTGAAACTGTAGGGTAAAACACTTTCCAAATAAGCAAAGGTCTTGTTTAAAGAAATCGAAGCTTCACTCACAAAGTTCACTTTGTAGATCGAATCTTCACTTTTAACCAGCGACAACAACGCCAACTCCTGTTCATCCGCGATGCGATACACTTCTTTTTCTTCCACATAAGATGGAAGTCCGGCCAAAGTGAATGTCACACCATGCGCATAGGTGGAAGTATTGACAAAGGTCTCATCCACGGAAGGTTTTGAAGGCAAGAGTGAGCATGAACTCAATAGGACAAGCAGGCTTATGCCCGCAATTTTTTTGATCTTGTTTAACATCGCAATCATTATAGCACAGCTTGAACTTTTCAAGGCGTTTGAAAAGGTTTAAACTTAGAACGAGGTAAACTTATGAAATTCAACGAATTCCCTTATACCAGACCTGACTTTGAAGCATACAAACTAAGCTTTAATGAAGCTCTCAAAGCTTTTACCAATGCATTGGATGCGGCGGAACAGCGATCATACTTCCGCAAGATCAACGATCTGAGAAAAGCCGTTGACTCCATGTCCACGCTTGCAAGCATCCGTCATTCCATCGACACAAACGATGCCTTCTATAAAGAAGAGAATGATTTCTGGGATGAGTACAAACCCCTCTATGCGGAATTGGACAGCTTGTTTTATAAGGCTGTGTTAAGTTCACCGTATTTGGAAGATTTCAAGGATTGGGTTCCTGAACCATTCTTTAAAATCGCTGCCAACGCACTGAAGACCTTTGATCCTTCCATTATCGAAGAACTCCAAGAAGAAAACCGTTTGGTCAGTTCTTACTATCAACTGATTGCCAGTGCTCAGATTGATTTGGATGGCAGAACCTATACCTTAAGTCAATTGACACCTTTGACCCAAGCTCCAGATCGTTCCTTACGTAAACGTGCTTTTGAAGCCCGTACAAGATTCCTTTCAGAGAACGAAACAGCCATTGACACGATCTATGATCAGCTGGTTCAACTCAGAACCAAAATCGCACAGAAGCTTGGTTTCGAGAATTACATTCCTCTCGGCTATTTACGCATGAATCGTTTGGACTACAATCAAGACATGGTTGCGAGTTACCGTGAATCGGTATTGACGAATGTCGTTCCCTTTACCCAAGAACTTTACCAGAAACAAGCCAAGCGCATCGATGTGGATAAATTAGCCTATTACGACATCGCGTATGAATTCAAGTCCGGCAATCCTGTCCCCAAAGAAGACATGCCTACGATGGTCAAGGCAGCTCAAGTCATGTACAAAGAACTCTCTTCTGAGACTAATGCCTTTTTTGATTTCATGCAGACCCATGAACTGATGGATCTTGCCTCTAAGAAAGGCAAACAAGGCGGTGGGTATTGCACCTACATCGCCGATCACAAAGCACCTTTCATCTTTGCGAACTTCAACGAGACCGCACACGATGTGGAAGTCCTAACCCATGAAGCCGGTCACGCATTTCAAGTCTTCCAATCCCGTTGGATCGATGTGCCGGAATGCCAATGGCCTACCCTTGAGTCCTGTGAGATCCATTCGATGAGCATGGAATATCTGACCTGGCCATGGATGGATCGCTTCTTCAAAGAAGATACCGCTAAATTCAAATACGCCCATCTTGCGGATGCGCTTAAATTCCTTCCCTATGGCGTCTCAGTCGATCATTTCCAACATGAAGTCTATGCCCATCCGGAGTATTCTCCAAAAAAACGCAAAGAGACGTGGCGTCGCTTAGAGAAGATGTATACCCCACACAAAGACTACAGCGAGAATGAATTCTACGATCAAGGCACCTTCTGGTTCACACAGAGTCACATCTTTGCGAATCCTTTCTATTACATCGATTACACCTTGGCCGGTGTCTGCGCCCTTCAGTTCTGGAAACGCAGCCAAGAGAATGATCCAGATGCATTCAAGGATTATTTGAACATTTGCAATGCGGGTGGTACCTTAAGTTTCTTGAACATCGTCAAAGAAGCTAAGTTGAAGTCTCCATTCGATCCGACCTGCATTCCTGAAGTCATGGTTACTGTAAAAGATTACCTGAACAAAGTGGATGATTCAGCCTTATAACATAAAAGTGTGCCCCTTGAGAGCACACTTTTTTAAGTTATTGTCTTACGTTCGCAACATCAATCTTATGTACTTTATCCACCATCCAATAACCGATGATAAAGAGAATGATCAAAGCGAGGATTCCATAACGTGAGGATTGGAAGATCAACGCAGCTGCGGTTAGAATGAGTGGTCCAAAGAAATCAGCGAATTTACCGAAGATATCGAAGAAACCAAAGTATTCATTGGACTCGTTCTTTGGTACGATCTTACCAAAGTAAGAGCGGGAGAGCGATTGCACGCCCCCTTGAGCCAAGGCAACCATGACGGCCAGGAACCAGAACTCCCATGCTTGATCCAATTGGAAACCAAAGATGGCAATAAATATGTAAATGAGAATGTAGATCTTGATCAAACGAATCGGACCATATTTCTTCGCAAGGATACCAGCCAAGATCGCGAAGGGAAAGGCAATGATCTGCGTCAGCAACAATGCCACGATCATCAAGGTACTGTCAATACCGACTTCGCCCCCATAGGTCGTAGCCATGGAGATGATGGTGTAGACGCCATCGATGTAGAAGAAATACCCAACGATGAAATAAAACATCCGTTTATCTTTTCGAATCTTTGCCAAGGTCTTAAAAACACGTGCGAAGGATGTCTTCACAACATTTTCAATTGGAGGAAGATAATACTTTTGCTTAACATTTTTCAGCAATGGAATACTTAACAACGCCCACCAAATGACCGTGATGACAAAGGAGATCTGTGTCGCCATCGTCGTTGTGATGCCAAAGGGCTTGGTGAAGATGATGACGATCCCGATGATGAATGGAATCGTACTGCCGATGTATCCAAAAGCATATCCCATCGAAGACAACATGTCCATGCGATCATCCTCAGCCACATCCACCAACATGGAGTCATAGAAAATGTTACAGGCGGAATAGCCGATACGTGCCAACACGAACAAGAACAAGAAGGCCAGCCAATCCTGCATGATGGTCATGGTCAAAGCACCCAGGATACCGACCGCTAAGAAGCCGACGAACATCTTCTTCTTCATACCCTTGTAGTCGGCGATCGCTCCTAAAATCGGAGATAAGATGGCCAAAATAATGACCGCTGTGGAGGTCGCACCGCCAAACCAGGCGGAAATGGTGTGATCCGCAACACCGGCATTGCTTGCCAAAGATCTGAAATAGATTGGGATGGTTGCCGTAACAATCAAAATAAACGCTGAATTAGCCACATCATAGAGAATCCAACTCAATTCTGTTTTATTAAGTTTCATAATTTGTCCCTTTAACTTGATTTCATTATAACAAAACAAAAGTCGCTTATACGGCGACTTTCGTGAGTAATTCTTAACTAAATGTAGAACAGGATGGCAATAAAATGCGTAGCTGCTGCGATGTTGATGAACAGATGCCAAATGAAATGGAAATAAGGACGATGTTTCTGCGCATAGAACCAAGCCCCGGCACTATAGAAGATGCCACCTAAGGCAATCAAGATCCCAAACCAGATGTTCGCAGTACGAACCAGATCAGGTATGAACAACACAGCAATCCAGCCCATCGTCAAATAGATGGTCAACGATGCCTTTGGAACCTTACGTCTAACAAGTGACTTGTAAAGGATTCCTACAAGAACCATGGTCCATTGTATGATCAGAATCAAGATCCCTTTCCATCCACCAATTAAAGAAATGGCAATCGGTGTATACGAACCTGCAATCGCGAAATAAATGAAGATATGATCCAGAATCTGCATCACCAATTTGTGTTTGCTCTTTGGCGCCATGGCATGGTAGAGCGTGGAACTTAAAAACATAAGCATCAAACTAATCACAAAGACGGACACACCCAAAGCTTGGGTCCATCCGCCTTTATTGTAACTATAGATCGCACTGATGGGTAAAGCGATGATCATCAAAGCAGCCATTAAACCATGGGTGATTGAATTTCCAATCTCTTCACCTAAACTGAGTTGTTCGAGGGGTTGTTTCTTTTGCATGCTTGCATTATACAGCAGCTAAGTACAAACGTTCAACTTCTTCCCAATTGACAACATTCCAGAAGTTGCCGACGTATTCAGGACGACGGTTTTGATATTTCAGATAATACGCATGTTCCCAGACATCCAAGTTCAAGATTGGTGTGCCTTCATTGAGCGGTGTGTCTTGATTGGGTGTGGATACGACTTTCAAGTTCTTTTCCGCATCAACGATCAACCATGCCCACCCACTGCCGAAGCGTGTCTTCGCAGCTGTTTCGAATTCAGCCTTGAAATTATCCAAACTGCCGAATGCCTTCGCAATCGCTTCAAGTAAAGCCCCACTGGGTGTTTGACCACGTGCTGGCGCTAAAACAGTCCAGAATAGGTTGTGATTGAATACACCACCACCGTTGTTGCGAACAACGTTGCGGATATCCGCTGGGACATTGTCCAGATTCTTAAGCAACGCTTCAAGATTGAGTTCAACTTCAGGATGCTTCGCTAAAGCCCCATTCAGGTTATCCACATACGCTTGATGATGTTTCGTATGATGGATGATCATGGTTTGTGCATCGATATACGGTTCAAGCGCATCGTATGCATAAGGTAAATTCGGTAATTGATAGTTCATTTGTGTTCTCCTTTTAAATGTTAGCCTATACTAACTTTATCAAGCTCTCCATGAATTATCAAAGCTTATGCCCATAAAAAAACCTCAACACTAACGTTGAGGTGAAATCTTTCGAATGGCTCTCACAACCGTTGGAACGATGATCACAGCTGCGAACAACTCGAGCAAACCATTGGTGGAGATGATGATGGTGATGATGGTGGAGAAGGCTTGATTGAAGCTCAAGACCCCTTCTGAAGCAAAGGTGAAAATCGCACTGAGCACCAACACCGTATTGCTCAAGGTCCCGATGCCTGCGACCAAACCATACTTCAAGACTTCCTTCATATCGAACTTATCCAAGGCCAGTGTCGTATACGATACGATCAAGCCCACCAAGATCCGTGGTACGATGGACACCATTGGATTCAAGAAGATCATGGCTTCAATGGTTCCTAAGGTCAAGGCATAGAAATAACTGGTCAAACCCCAGGTCAGTCCTAAGACAAAACCACCGATGGGGCCCATCAAAGCAGCTCCGATCAAAACGGGAATATGAATGGTGGTGATTGAGAATAAACCGGTTTGGATATACCCGATATTCGGAATAAAGGTCATCAGGATGATAAGACCCATCAAGATACCTAAACGTGTGATGCGTTGGATGGATTGGCGACGATTCATTTCTCTCCTTATTCAGCCTCAAATAAGGCTGTCGATAGGTAGCGCTCACCGTTGTCTGGTAGGATGACGACGATGTTCTTACCTTTATTTTCTGCGCGTAATGCGAATTCAACGGCACTGTGTAAAGCAGCCCCACTTGAGATGCCTACCAGTACACCCTCTATTTTAGCAAGCAATCGCGCTTTGTCAAAAGCTTCCTCTGTTTTAACCTTTAAGATCTCATCATAAATCGTAGTATCCAAGGTCTTTGGAATAAAGCCAGCTGCCCAACCTTGGATCTTATGTGGACCTGCACGCCCTTCACTCAAGAGTGGCGCATCAAAGGGTTCCGATGCAACGACCCAAACAGCTTCATTCTTTTCTTTAAGGAAACGACCTACTCCACTGATGGTTCCCCCGGTCCCGATCCCTGCGATCAAGGCATCGACTTTACCGTCCAAAGCTTCATAGATCTCTTTACCGGTCGTCCGATAATGGACATCCGGGTTGGCTGGATTCTCAAACTGCGATGGAACAAACGCATTTGGAATCGTTTTCGACAACTCTTCCGCTTTTGCGATTGCGCCTTTCATGCCTAAAGGACCTTCAGTCAAAACCAATTCTGCCCCATAAGCCTTCAACAGTTTTCGACGTTCCATACTCATGGTTTCAGGCATCGTAAGTATGATACGATACCCTTTGCTTGCGGCAATGGCTGCCAAACCGATACCCGTGTTCCCACTGGTAGGCTCCACAATCACTGAATCTTTCTTCAACAAACCTTCTTGTTCAGCTCGCTCAATCATGGCTAAAGCGATGCGATCCTTGACGCTTCCCGCTGGATTGAAGGATTCAAGTTTTGCATAGATCTGCGCCTCGATTCCCAATTCTTTTTCAAAACGATTCAAACGCAACAACGGTGTGTTACCGATCAATTCACGTGCACTTTGTACGACTCTTGACATATTTACTCCTTTGCATAGTTAATTACTATGTTTTATATGTTATAATATAGCCATTATCCAGTGCAAAGTCAATGGAAGTGATTGGAGAAACGATGATATTCAACACAAAAGTTCGTTATGGTTTAGCCGTTGTATTCGCATTAGCGGATAAGCCCACATATGTCTCGATACAGTCGATCGCCTCAGAGCTCGGCTTATCTAAAACCTACTTGGAACAAGTCTTCACCTTACTGAAGAACAATCAGATTGTGGATTCCATCAAAGGACCTCAAGGTGGTTATCGTCTCTTGAACCTTGAAGAACTTGATGTTCATACGGTGTTCAAAGCCTTGGATCCTGATTTGATTGCTTATGAAGATGAATCCGCTTTGTTGGATGTTCATTTAAACAAACACCTCAGTGATCAAATCTATCGCCCTCTTCACGAATCCATGATTGAACATTTGAAACAACTCAAAATAAAAGATCTAGCACTTAAGCAAAACGATCCGATGTACTTCATCTAATCAATCTCCTTTACTTTAGTGAGGTCGTCTTTTAAACTGTAACTGTTATAAAGGAGTCCAACATGTTAAGTCTAAGTGCCTACCCTATCCAAAACATCGAATTGAAAAACCGCATCGTCATGCCACCCATGTGCATGTATTCAGCGATCAATGGCTTTGTCCAACCCTTCCATCTCACCCATTATGGCAGTCGTGCCATTGGAGGCGTCGGTATGGTCATCGTTGAAGCAACCGCAGTCAGTCCAGAAGGTCGCATCACCGATCAGGATCTTGGGATTTGGGATAATCAATTCATCGAAGGTCTTCAAAGCCTTGTCCAGGAAATTCATCGCTATGGCGCAAAAGCCTTCATCCAATTGGCGCATGCCGGTCGTAAAAGCATGTCCAGCGCAACGCCACACATCGCTCCAAGCGCAATCACATTCAGCGAAGAGTATGAACAACCCGTCGCGATGGATATCGATGATCTCATTCGTTTCAAGCAGTGTTTCGTCAATGCCGCAAACCGTGCCCTCAAAGCTGGTTTCGATGGCATCGAAATCCATGGCGCACATGGCTATCTCCTTCATGAATTTCTTTCTCCTTTGAGCAATCATCGTGATGACAACTATGGCGGCAGTTTGGACAATCGTGCTCGACTCTTGCGTGAGCTCATCACGGATGTGCGCAGCACCATCGGTAAACAAGCCGTTCTACAAGTCCGCATCTCTGCGACAGATTACGATCCAGAGGGTATCACTCCACAAGACATCATTGAAATCTTAACACCGGTCAAAGAACACTTGGATTTCGTTCATGTCAGTTCCGGCGGGAACGCACTTCGACGCATCGACTTGAAGCCTTTGTACCAGGTTCCTTTTAGTAAGACGATCAAAGAAGGTCTTGGCTTGCCTACGATTGCGGTCGGCTTAATCCATACCATGGAAGAAGCTGAAGCGATTCTCGCGAACAACGAAGCCGATCTTGTCGCATTCGGTCGTGAACTCTTAAGAAATCCTTACATCGTCATCCAAGCCTATGCAAAAGAAAAGGATCTGGACCATTTGCCAGAACCTTATCTAAGAGCCTTTAAGTAATCAATCAAGCGCTGTCAATTCACCTAAATCAAACGCATAATCCAAAGTGAAGACATTCGTGCCAGGTACAAAGTACTTGGCTTTTTTATTGTTTCGATACGCGACGAGTGTGCCTAAGTCGTTGCTGAAGTTACCGACATTGTATATCTTAAGAGGATCGTAACCATATTGAATCAAGAGATTTGCTAAATACGTCGCTTCAACCCCAGCCGTGGAACTGATGAAGATGGTTTTATCCTTAGGAAACAAAGCCTTTAATAAGTATTCTGATTCTTCAAAACGAGGTACATAACTTCCAACACCCCCCAATTCAATCAATAAGGCATTGTTGGAATCCAGAACTTTCGTCATTTTGAACAAAGTCTTCCCTTCAACCAAATTCGCAAGCAACTCATAAAAAGGATAGGTCACAAAACCAGCAATCGACCCCTCTTCCATCACTTGATTCAATTCACGTGTATCCACATAAAAGACATCTTCTCTAAATAAGTAGTCATCCAGATTCAAACTTGTTATGGGTGAATCCTGTATTTTTACCGATTCATTTTTAACTGGAATCGTGATGTTGACGTCTTCTTCAAGAACCGGCGCGGCTTGACACGCCGTGAATGCCCCCAGTATGCATAACCCGATAACAAGTACTTGTGAAATTCTTCTCATATTGTTGTCTATTCGTTTCCTTACCTTCAAGTTATAACATAAAAAATGATAAATATATTACATTTTTATGATTTTTGTAGTAAGTTATCCTGTAATCTTCCTTTTGATTCGCTAAAATTATTTGTGAAAGGAGTCACAATGAAAAAAATCTTATTCATTTTATTGCTTAGTCTAGTCTTGTCTAGCCTTTATGCTTGTGCTGCCGACCAAGCGGAACCGACTGGCGATCCTGTTGCGAACACACCCGTTGAGTGCAGTGATGGATCTGAACTCAGTTTGGAACAAATCAATGAATTCTTGAATTCAAGTGCTGATTTAGGACCCGGTTCAATCGCAAACACCGTTGCCATCGTTCCCATCGACCATATCGATGGACCACGCAACGAATCCAGCTTCTACGCTTTCGTACACTACAAGTACGTAGCACGTGATTACATCAAATACCAAATCACGTATCTCTCTTGTACCTGTCGTGCGGCATCTGTCAACTATTGGCAAACTGCTTATGTTGAATTGAGTCTACCTGAATCGAAAGCAGCTGATGACGTCATCGTTCGTTACTTATCCTTTGATAAAGATCCGAATGGTGAATACAATGGAGGTTTCTGGGGCGATAGCAATCCAACTCCAGCAGGCGTAAGTTATTCCGTCTTCAAGACTGAATACATCCCTTACTTCATCGACAAAGATTATGCCTACATCAAATCATTAAGTGTCATGGAAGATATTAAATTGGAAGATTATCAAGCCAATGGCCGCGATGCTTTCAAATTGGATACCTTCACCGGCTCATCCGTTTCCACAAACAACATCATTCGGATGTTACATGCCATTATGACATACCACTCAGAAGACGAATACTTCGACTAAAAGGAAAAAGGAAATGAAAAAATTATTAGCGTTACTTGTTTTAAGTCTTGCTTTAGTGGGTTGTGCTAAATCTGAAGCCCAACTCCAAGAAGAAGGTTGGGTCTTGAATCCAGCTGAAAATGGTTATGTACTTCAAGCAGAACTTCCTGCACCCATCGATACCACAAAGAAATATGTCCCAGCAAAGGACCAGCCTGAAAAGAATTGTGAAGCTGGCGTCTATGCCGCAAGCTGTTCTTCGATCGGTGTTGAAAACTTAGACCAATACATGAATCGCGATGATGTCGTCTACATCGATCTTCGTGATTTCAAAGATTACTCCATGAAGCATTTCCGCAACTTCGAAGTCGTTCCTTACTTTGCATACATCTTCAATGCGAATGCACATACCGATGCAACGATGGTTCAATTGTATGGTGGTGCGATTGATGCACCTGTCGCTGTCTACAAAGAATCCGATGCGTTGTTGAATGCATTGTTCCCAAAAGATAAGACACTCTTCCTCTTCTGTCAATCCGGTGGACGTGTTGCACAAATGATGAAGATCCTTGAAGTCAAAGGTTATGACATGAGCAAGATTTACAACGTCGGCGGTATGGGTCAATATACAGACTCCAAATACGCTTCATTCATCACCAATACTGGCGAACTCTCTGTTGATGCGGCTTACCTCATCAATGAAGTTACCAGAAACTAAGAAATCATATCCTTATGAAGAAGACTCACCCTGCGGTGAGTCTTTTTATTCGGCTTTTGTCTGAAGTTCTATTTTTTCGTGGGGTAGGACGATACGTACTTTTAGGATGCGTTTATCTTTGATCTTCAAGATCTTAAACAAAACACCTTCATGTTCCAAATCCATGAGTTCATGATCATCGGGAATACGTCCGAGTTTACTGATCAGAAATCCACTTAAGGTTTCATAATCTTCTTGAGGTAGAACCAGACCTACTTTTTCTTCAAGGATTTCCAGTTCCAAGTTGCCATCCGCATCATAGGTCTGATCGCTGATCTTAACCAAGGCTTTTTCGTCTTCGTCATACTCATCAGAGATGTCCCCAACGATTTCTTCAATCAAATCTTCAATCGTAATGATACCGGCTGTCCCACCATACTCATCGATGACAACCGCCATATGCGTACTGTTCTTCTGTAATTCGAAGAAGAGTTCATCCAAGTGTTTCGACTCTGGCACAAAATAAGGCTTGCGCATGATCCGTGACAAACTAAAGGTTTTGGTTCGAGCTTGATCGTAATATTTCAACACATCCTTCAAATGAACGATACCGACGATATTATCCAAGGATTCATCGTAGATCGGAAAACGCGTGTATTGTTCATCCTTGACGATCTTCTTCACTTCCTGAAGCGTCGCATCAACGGAAATCCCACTGATTTCACGACGATGGGTCATGATTTCCGACACAAGTTTATTGTCAAACTCAAAGATGTTGTTAATCATCTCTTTTTCCGTTTCACGAATCGTACCCTTTTCTTCACCCACATCAACCATCATGCGGATCTCCTCCTCTGTCACATCATTGGGATGCGCATTGGGATCGAAGCCAAGAAGGCTAAGGATACCATTGGTCGTCAAACTCAAGAGATTGACAAAGGGCAACGCAATGATAGCGATAAATTGAAGAACACCAACCACAGCAAACGCAATCGGTTCCGCTTTGTTCATCGCAATCCGTTTGGGAACCAATTCGCCAAAGACAAGCGTTAAAAACGACAATGCCAAAGTGATCAAGACCACTGAGATTGTTTTAAGCAGATCCGCATCAATCGGCACGTAAGGGGCAATCAACGCAACCAAAGGTTCACTGAATTGATCGGATGCAAATGCGGATGATAAAAAGCCAGCCAAAGTCACACCGATTTGGATGGTTGACAAAAAGCGTGTCGGGGAATCCAAGACATGAAGCAATTGCTTTGCTTTTTTATGTCCTTCATCCGCTAACATACGCATCTTATTATCGTTGATTGAAATCAAAGCCATTTCAGAGGCTGTAAAGAATGCATTGAATGCAGTCAATACAAGTAATAGGAACACAGCCGTCATACAGTGCATCCCCCCTGGCCATACGCTGTAGACTTCTTATTGGTAGTGGTGGACCATCGCTGGTCACAACCAGTATCGTCGTTCATAAAATCCTCCTATAAAATATGACTAATCATACACAGAGCACTTCACGATGTCAAGTTGAGCCAAGCCAGGAGTGCTTTTTTGGAATTCTCAACCTGATTGCGCATGACACCGTCCAAAGCCTTCTCTAACAGGTTTTGAATCTGCTTTCCCTTGATTTGATATTCCATCAAATCATGCCCATTCAGGTCCAAATCCTTGATATGGACACAAGCGTTCTCGTCCATTAAACGATTCAACAGCTGATGTGCATCTTCATCATAGTTTGGATCTTGAAGTTTCCTCTTCAGATCCATGGATAACTGTAAGATCAGACTTGGATACTGATGCATCATCCATTTCATTGCATAATCATCCTTGGTAAAACGATGATGAAAAACTGTGTGCAACTGCGCACAATCTTGAATGAATCTCTTCGGTGCTTTCAATCTGGCCAATTGACTGCGTAATTCATCCACAGGCTTCGTCAGAAAACAGATCACCCACTTACTTCGTACGTCTTCAAACCTATCCAACAGCTCAATTTCAATAGGACTGAGCTGCTTCATTTCGATGACGTGTCTCAGAATATCTTGTCCATACTCAAAAGCAAGGGATGCATGCTTCGCCCCAAACATGAGCTGAAGTTCCTGAAAAACACGTTCCACCGCCAACCCACTGAGCAGATGTGCATGTGTGCGCATCGCTGTGATGCTCTTCTCGTCAATCTTGAAATTCAATTGAGCCGCAAAACGTAATGCCCTAAGAATCCGTAAAGCATCTTCATCAAAGCGCAAATGGGGATCTCCCACACATCGAATCACTTTCGATCGAATATCTTCTTGACCCCCTACAAAATCAATCAACGCACCCGAGCCATCCATCGCCAAGGCATTCATCGTGAAATCACGACGCATCACATCTTCTTTTAGATGCGTTGAAAAACGTACCGCCTGAGGACGACGATGGTCCAATGAAGCCTCATCCACACGATAGGTCGTGATTTCTATCCACTCCCCATTGACCTTCACACCCACTGTTCCATGGTCCTTACCAATATGTGATTGTTTATAATCCAGGAATACGTGTTCAATTTCATGGGGTCTCGCATTGGTCGTGACATCACAATCATGTGTTTCTCGATTCAACAACAAGTCACGGACAAATCCACCCACGACAAAAGCTTCGAAACCCTCAGTTTCCAAGCGATTCAAGACGATTTTTACGGAATCCGGTAGTTTATACGATATCATGTTATGACATTACCAATCTGCATTAAATTTGTTATACTGTAAGCAGTGCTTCAATTAAGTATACCATAAGGACGAAACTCGAATGAACTACATCCGCATCAACAAATTCTCAAAAACGCCTCTGTACATTCAACTTTACGATTCCATCAAAGCTGCGATCCACAACGGTCAATTAAAGGACAAAGATAAGTTGCCACCTGAGGAGGTTTTAGCTGAAACCTTTAATATTTCACGCCCTGTCATTCGCCAAGCCTATCGCGCCTTACATGAAGAAGGCTTGATTGAACGTTTCCAAGGACGTGGCAGTTTCGTCAGAAAGAAGATCGAGTTTTCAAACATCTTTTTTAAGCAAACCTTTAATGAAGAAGTCCTTGCCAAAGGATTCCAACCTTCCTCTCAAATCATCAGTATCGATATCATCGACCACGATGACCTGCCTCCTTTCCACTTTCCTTTACCGGATTATAAAAGTTATTACATCTTTAAACGCATCCGCAAAGCTGATGATATCCCTCTTTTCTACGAGATCTTTTATCTTCCAATCCATCTCTTTAAAGATCTGGCAGTCCATATATCCAACGAATTTTCGATCACACGATTGATCAGAGATATCTATGGTTATGAAAATCTTAAGAGCGAATGCTTGGTTTCAGCCGTGAATCTGGATGACTCCATCGCTCAACTCTTAGAAGTTGAATTCCAATCCGCTGCCATAAAATTCGACATCATTCACTATACCGATGACAAAACACTTATATTCTTTAAAATCAGTTATTTCCCTGGCGAACGTCACAGTATCGACGTCGATATACACGAGGTCGACACATGAAACGCTTAACACTCGATAAGAACAGTTTGATTCCTTTACATCAGCAACTCGCAAACGAAATCAAGATGGCTATCCGCTCCAATCAGTATCCACCTGGGCATAAACTCCCTACTGAAGAGGAACTCTGTCTTCACTTCAACATTTCACGTCCGGTCGTACGCCAAGCGTATAAGCAGTTGATCGAAGAAGAGTTGATCTATCGTCATAAAGGCAAAGGAAGCTTTGTGCTGAAAAGCAACATCCGTTATACCATCTTGGACTCCATTGCATCTTTGAACCACCAAATCGACATCAACAACATGAAGCCAAGCATTCAGCATATAAGCATCGAACGCATCGATTGCACGCCTGAGCTAAGAAATCAATTCGAACTCTTGGAAACAAGCCCGATACTGCGGATCAAACGCATCTACTTCGGGGATTCGATGCCGCTTTTCTATATCGAACTGTATCTGCCTGAAATCGTTTATCCCAACATGTTGGAAAATCTAGCGCCCAATCAAGCCTTATCCGATTATGTCAAAAAGAATTTTGATTTTAGAACTATTCAATCAAAACGACATGTCAAAGCCATTCTTATTGAAGATTCGATCTGCACCCATCTCAATCTACCCTTGGGATCCGCTGGTTTCCGCATTGAAACCTTCTCCTATGACCAGTACGGCCGTGTCATCGAAATCAGTCACACCTACGTCAAAGGCATTGGCACCAGCATGCAGCTGAACTATTTCTAGGTACCTTATGAATTACATCACCATCAATAAATTCTCCAGCATACCTCTCTATCTCCAACTCAAGAACAGCATCAAGAATGCCATTCTTTCGGGCATCCTTAAAGACAAGGAACAACTCCCCACAGAATATGCTCTCTGTGAAGTCTTCAACATCTCACGTCCCGTCGTTCGTCAAGCATACGTCGAACTCATCAATGAGGGTCTTGTGAAACGCATTCAAGGCAAGGGTACCTTCGTTCATCGTGAGATGATCTTCACAAATCTTCCTTACAACTTAGATTACGATCAATTGATCACAGACTTAGGATTCAAGCCCGAGTCTCATCAACTCAGCTTTGAAATCATTGATAAAGAGGATCTCCCACATGGGATTCGTGAAATGGATTCTGCAATCTATTGCATCAAGCGTATTCGCAAAGCCTCCCATATCCCTGTTTATCTTGAATACTTTTATGTCCCTCAAAACAAATTCCCGGACTTTGATGAAATCTATCAGGAAAACATCGGTCTCTCTAAGGCCTTGATGTCTTACTATCCAGATGTGAAGTATGTTGTTGAGACCTCCATTAATGTGGTCATCCTTGATGATAGCCTAGCGGATATTTTGGAAGTTCAGCGTAAATCCGCTTGTTTTCGATACTTCATGAACATGCAGGACGATCAAGGCGAAACCTATTTCAGTCGCGTCTCATATTTCCCGGGTGAACGCCATATTCTAGAAATCATCGCAAAGGAGAAAGACGATGTTCAGTGATTTGAAATTAGATAAGCACAGTTCAACGCCTTTGCACCAACAACTTTATCGTCACATCAAAGAAGCGATCCTGAGTGGCAAATTGAGCGATGGAGAAAAACTCCCAACCGAAGAAGACTATCGTTCCGCATTCGGTTTATCCCGTCCGGTCATCCGTCAAGCGTATAAACAACTATTGGATGAACACCTGATTTTTCGCCAAAAAGGCAAGGGGAGTTTTGTCAAACACAAGGATTTCCATTACGGTCTATTGGCTTCTACGAAACCCTTAAGTGAGAAGATTCGTTTATCTGGAATGGAACCAAGTACGATTGAACTTGAGCATACTATCATCTCTTGCCATGAGCAACACGACGACTTCTTGAGCCGTGAAAAGGATTCGCGATACATGTGCATCAAACGCTTATACAAAGGTGACGATCAAATCCTCTTCTATTTTGAGTTCTATCGACCCCTTCAGTTATTTCCGGAACTCGAACATCTTGACACGAGTAAAACTTCCATCTCACAGTATCTCAGCAATCATCCGATGAATGTCGTGGACTACGCCAAACGAACCATTCATGCGGTTGTGTTGAATGATGAACTGTGTAAACATTTCAAAATCGAATCTGGTTCACCAGGTTTCAAATTGGATACGATCGCCTATGCACCCGATGGACAGATCATTGAATACAGCATCGCCTACATTCAAGGACAAAATGTCACCGTAAGTTTCGATGTCTAGTACACTTATCTTATGTTTTTTGATAGAATTTAAGACGAGGGTCTCGCTATGCAAAAAACATTCCTATATATGACATCTTTCATCCTCCTTATCTTGGCCATTTTGATGCAAATCGACTTAATCACAGCATTACTCAACCTCATTCATAGCCCCAAACCACCCCGAGGGCTCATCCTTTTAGGCTTGGTTGCCTTATTTGAAACACAAGTCAATGCTTGGTATTTCATCGATCGTGCTTTTTGGATCCTTGGAATCAGTTTGATGTTTCTCATCTTGGGAATCTTGTTTCTCTTATTGGCATCACGCAGAACCAAGCGTCCACGACGTTATTCATTTTAGAACATTCCCATTTATACCGTAAAAAAGGTTCCCAGCACATGTGAGGAACCTTTTAAATCATACGCGTTCTAGAATCAACACCGATTCCACATGAACCGTCTGTGGAAACAAATCAATGCCAAAGTTATCCTTGACGACATAACGTTTGCCTAAAATACGGATATCTTGAACTTGTGTCAAAGGATTACATGAGATGTAAATGATCTTCTTAGGGGCTTTCTTTAACACTTCAATCATGAAGCCCTCACCCGCTCCTGATCGTGGAGGATCCATAATCAAGACATTGAACGCTTCTTTGGTCTCTTGAATCCATTGCGTCGCATCTGCTTTAATGAAACGCATGTTCTCAAGTTTGTTATACTTCGCATTCTTTTGCCCGACGGCGATCGAATCCGGGTTGCTTTCAACACTGATTACAGCTTTGACTTGGTCCGCCACCAGCATACCGATGACGCCGACCCCTGCATACGCATCCACCACCACATCTTCTGAGCTGAACGAACCACGCTTCAGCAGTTCGCTAAAGAGTTTCTCTGCCTGAGGCACATGAACCTGAAAGAATGTTTTGGATTGAAGGAAGAATGTTTTGTCTAGGAGATGTTCCTCAATGGTTCCACGCCCAAACACCACACTGTCTTTTTTCCCTAAGAGATAAGGACTTCTCTCGGGATGCACATTTTCAATGATCGTCGTGATTTCGGGGTGTGCGTTCCGAATCGCTTGAATGAAGTTCTTACGACCTGGATAAGGACTTTGTCCCACCACCAAGGTAAGCATGACTTCCTTCGTCGCATGGGATACACGAACCAAAGCATGTCGAAGTACGCCTTCACCCTTCATTTCATCATAAGGTTGGATGCGTGTCTTACGCATGATTTCTTTAATGTCTAAGAAGATTTTCTCAGCGGTAGGATCTTGAATCAAACAATGCTTGATGTTCATCAAACGATGCGATTTCGGTTTGAAATAACCTGCGATGATGTTCAACTTATCTTGTTTATACGAAAAATTGTTTTTATGTCGATACGCCGTGATGCTTTCCGCCTCTATGAAAGGCAGCTCACGCTTAAAAGTCTCATTGAGTTTGGCTTTCTTCCATTCCACTTGCTTGGCATAGTCCCAACTTAACAACTGGCAGCCGCCACATTCTTCAAAATAAGGACAGTATTGTTTCTTTGGTGCTTTGCTTGCCTTAATGTCCAATACTTCCTGTTCATTCAAACGAAACTCCGGTACGATTTCTTCAAACATTAGAACACCTCGATGGATACGGGACAATGGTCCGATCCAAACACGTCATCATGAATCAACGCTTCCTTTAACTCCGTTTTCAAACGCTCTGAAATGACGAAGTAATCAATTCTCCATCCCGTATTGTTTTCACGTGCACGCATCCGATACGACCACCAAGAATATTGAACCTTCTCAGGATACAAGGTTCTGAAGGTATCGATGAAGCCCACACTCAACAGCTCGGTAAACTTAGCACGTTCCTCATCCGAGAAACCTGGGTTTTTACGATTGGTCTTGGGATTCTTAAGGTCGATTTCTTCATGGGCTACATTCAAATCGCCACAAAGGATGACCGGTTTGAATTGATCCAATTCAAGCAAATAGGCTCTGAAGGCATCTTCCCAATCCATACGATAACTCAAACGTCTGAGTTCTTCCTGCGCATTGGGCGTGTACACACAAACTAAAAAGAAACGATCGTATTCCAAGGTCACGACACGACCTTCATGGTCATGTTCCTCCACATTGATTCCATAACGAACCGACATCGGTTCATGACGGGTATAGATCGCTGTCCCAGAATACCCTTTCTTTTCCGCATAATTGAAATACTTCAAATATCCTTTAGGGCTGAAATCAAATTGCCCTTCCTGCATCTTCGTTTCTTGAAGACAAAAGAAGTCCGCATCAAAATCATTAAAAATATCTTCAAATCCCTTATTGAAAATGGCTCTTATCCCATTCACATTCCATGATACAAATTTCATATTCACACCTCCACTTCAGTATAAACAAAGTGTCAAACTTTGTCATCTATGATAAAATTAAGCATCATGTTCAAATGCCCACATTGCAACTCCCAGCTCAAGCGCTCTGAGCATTCATGGGTGTGTCAAAACAAACACAGTTTCGATATATCCAAACAAGGTTACACCCATCTTTTAAGCTCCAACAGCGCACGCATCTTGGGTGATCACCCTGATATGATCAAGGCGCGACACGCCTTTTTAAATGCAGGTCATTACAGCTTTCTTAGAGATGCCCTGGTTGAGATCTTCAAGGCATTGAAGCTGAACGTTTGTGTTGATCTGGGTTGTGGTGAAGGCTATTATACTAATGCCTTGGCGGAGTCTGAGACACAGTGGATCGGCTTGGATCTTTCCAAGACCGCACTAAAGATCGCAAGCAAGGCTTCCAAAGCGACCTACTTCTGTGCCAGCATTGCCGATACACCTTTGATGGATAGAAGTATGGATGGGGCCTTGTGCATCTTTGCACCATACAAGCTCGATGAAGTTTCTCGCATCGTCAAATCTGGAGGTTATTTCATCTGTGTCACTCCAGGTCCTCGTCACCTTTACGGACTCAAGGAAGTCCTCTATGAAACGGTTCGTTTGAATCCAAACACTACGATAAACGATACGCGTTTTGAATTGATCGAGTCCATGAAGTTCGATCATTTATTGAGGCTGAACAGCACAGAAATGATTCAAAACCTATTGACCATGACCCCCTACCGCTTCAAGACAAAAGCTGAAGCTTTGGCAAATCTACAGCTTCAAAATACCCTAGAAACAGAGCTAAGTTTCATCATCGAGATCTATCGCGTTCACTAATTCTTGTGCTTTTGTCAAAAAGACGATATAATTTGCTCGATTTTACACTTAAGTGAGACATAATGGAGGTTTATTTTGGAAAGTATAATTGGTCTTTTCGTATCGATGCTCTACATCGGTCTCATCATCGGCATCGCTACGCGACTTACCCATCTCCCTTATGAGATGAGTCGAACCTTCGCTCACATCATGGTCGCCAATTGGTGGTTGATTGCGACATGGTTGATCAAAGACACCCGCTTGGCTTTGGTCGCACCGGTCTTCTTCATCCTCTTCAACAGCTTAAATGTCGCATACAATTGGATTCCTGCCATCAATTCGAAACGTCGTCATTCCAATTGGGGAACGATTCATTATGCGATCGCCGTCCTCTTGATCACAGCTTTGACGTTCAGCACACCCAGTCTTCACATCGTTGGTGGGGTTGGTTTGTTGGTCATGGCTTATGGGGATGGCTTTGCGGCTATCATTGGTCAATTCTTCGGTAAACATCCCTACACGATCTTCAAAGGACATAAGACGCTTGAAGGCAGCTTCGCGATGTTCGTCGCTTCTATGTTTGTGATCGGAATCTATCAAATGTTTGTCTTTCAAAATTTGAACTGGATGCATATCGGCAGTCTAGCCCTCGTCGCCACGCTCGTGGAGGCAATCTCTCCCCATGGGATCGATAATCTCTTCATCCCCATGTTGGTATCCCTTCTCTATTTCATTCTCATATTGTAAAAAAAGGCTCATGCCTTTTTATTTTGCCAATACGGCTTCCAATACCCTCTGAACATCTTCTTTACGCATGATGCCTTCAAACAATTTCTCATCCTGGTAATAGAATGTTGGGACCAGATAATAATCATATTGGTTGGCCAAGGCTTTCTCCTTCGCTTCATCGATCTTGCGAATGGAGATGGATTGGTACTTCGGATCATGCAGCAGTTCATTCAAATACGTGTTTGCCCGGATGCAATAGGGGCAGGATTTTAGTTCAAAAAAAATCAGTTCTTTCATATTTTCACCTGTCGCTAGTTTAGCACATTGTTTTCGCTACGAATAGTTCTGTGCTTTTGGTATAATTTGAACAGGTGAATCCAATGAAACTTGAATACTACACATCTTTAAATCATAACCCGCATTATAATCTTGCTTTAGAGAAACACTTGATGGAAAGCTGTCCAGAAGCCACCATCCGTTTTTATCTATGGCAGAACGAACATACCGTCGTCATCGGTAAGAACCAAAGCGCTCAAAGCGAAGTCCATCTAAAGAAACTCAAAGAAGACAAGGGAAGCTTAGCCCGTCGTACCTCCGGAGGAGGTGCGGTCTATCATGATCTCGGCAACTTGAATTTCACATTCATCGGTGACGATTCCGTTTTTGACATTCCCAAGCAGATGCAAGTGATCGCCCAAGCTTTGTGTGATCTTGGCTATAACGCCCAAGTCAATGGACGCAATGACATTGAAGTCGATGGTGCCAAAGTATCCGGCAATGCCTTTGCCCATCAGAGTGGCATGCATCTTCATCATGGGACACTTTTGGTCAATGTGGATAAAGCCAAACTAGGCTTGTATCTGAATGTGAACCCAAAGAAACTTAAACGGAAGAATGTCGCTTCTGTTGCGGCGAGAATCGCCAATCTGAATGAAATCATCCCGATAACGATCGATCAATTGAAAACGCATCTCTTCGATACAATGGAAAAGGTGTATCAAGTCCGCGCGCAATTCTGCAATATCCCCTTCTCATTTGATCCCTTGCTTGTGGAAGCCTTTAGCAACGAAACCTGGCTGTATAATCTTCACCGCAATGAAAAAGTGGTCTTCAGTGAATGTTTCGATTTTGGTTGCGTCGAATGGCAGATGGATGTGCACAATGGCCTCATCCGTGACAATCATCTCTATACGGATGCGATGGATACGGAGTGGTCGCGAAAGATTGAGAGTTGCGTGTTGGGCATTGAGGCCAATGAGGCTGAATTGATAAAAGCTCTCAGCCGTCTCAATGACCCTACTGTATCAGATCTCATCCAAGCCTTGCACGATCAAGGCATCACATTATGAAAATCATCATCATCGGAGCCGGCCCAGCCGGTTATACGACAGCTTTTAAAGCGCGTCAGGAAGGTCATGAGGTCATTCTTTTCACCAATGATCATACAGGTGGCGTGTGTTTGAATGAGGGCTGTATTCCGACGAAAAGTCTTTTGGAAGATGCCCATCATCTCTATCAAAGCAAACATTTCAATCCCGAGTTGAAGATATTGGATTCCGTGGATGCCGTGTATGCACATAAATCCACGATACAAAATGAGTTGAAGACACAACTTGAACGAAGCTTGACGCAAGCCAAGATTCAATTGATGCATACCGCTGTCCAATTTGAAGACAACCACCATGTGAAAGACGCGGAGGGCAATTGCTACACCGCCGATGTGTTCATCATTGCGACCGGCGCTAAAGCTCAACGATTCTATCCGCACGCTGACATATTGGAAAGCTGGGATGTCTTGAATAAGCCTTTTCAACGTGAGCAACGCATCGCTTTGATCGGAGCGGGTGTCATTGGTGTGGAGCTTGCAAGTTTCCTGGCCATGATGGGTCATTCCGTCCATCTCTTCGACATTGCACCACGTTGCCTTATTCAAGCCCCCAAGGACTTGTCCTTAGCCCTAGAGCGCGAGTTGAAACAATACAGCATCCAAATCCACACCAATACAAAAATCACAGCCATCGAACATACGGATCACTTCATCATCAAAACGGAAAGTGAAACATACGAGTTCGATCAATGCATTGAAGCGACTGGTCGCATCGGCAATTTCAGTGAACTTGGATTAGAAAAAACGAGTGTTCAATCCACAAACAAAGCCATCGTTGTCAATGAACGTTATCAGACCACCGTTCCTCATATCTATGCGATCGGGGATGTGTCCGGCGCTGTCCAGCTTGCACATGTCGCAAGTGATCTGGGTGAGCAGATCATTGATTTCATAACCCATAATAAAGCGATTCAGAAGAAAACCATCCCGTATGTCATCTACACACCGATGCAGGCAGCGTATGCCGGTCTCAGTGAGGACCAAGCCAAACAAATGAATCTGAAGGTTCAAGTCAAGAAAGTCCTCATCAGCAGTTTGGCAAAGCAGAAAATCAAGATCAATCGCAGAGCCTATCTCAAACTCATCATCGATGAACACTACCATCTGATCGGGGTTGAAATCTTATCCAGTGATGCCAGCGAACTCATCAATACTTGTATCCTGATGATGGATCTCGAGCTGGATATGCGCGATATTCCCAAACTCATTTATGCCCACCCCAGCCTTGGTGAAATCTTTAAGGAAGTCCTTGTAGAAAGCTTTTAGTTAAGTCATGGATTGAGTATAATGAACATAGATATTTGGTTGAAGAATCCGGGAGAGATCAATTCGTTGACGCCGAAGGCGCAGTGCGCATGAACGCTCAGGCAAAAGGACCGGATTTGGACAAAGCTTCGTAGAGAGAGTCATCCACCGAAGAGGCAATCGCAAGAGAATCTTTCAGGTCAAAAGACGAAGGCGCTTATTTTTTAAGCGCCTTTTGTGCGTTAAGGAAACAATGATGAAAACAACACCGCTTACGAATTGGCACCAAGATCACTCGGGTAATATGGTTGATTTTGGCGGCTTCTGGATGCCTTTGCATTATGCGAACGGCATCCTCCATGAACATCATTCAGTTCGTGAAAAAGTCGGACTCTTCGATGTGAGCCACATGGGCGAATTCATCCTCCAAGGACCGGATGCACTTTCAAACCTTCAGTATCTTGTCAGTAATGATTTCCGTGATCTGCAAATCGGAAAAGCCCGTTACGGAATCTTGGTTCGTGAAGATGGCAGCAGCGTCGATGATCTCTTGATTTACAAGACCCATGAGGATCGCTATTTGATTGTGGTGAATGCGGCCAACATCGAAAAGGATGAGACGTATTTCAGATCACAGCTTAAGGGTGATGTGAACTTTGAAAACATCAGTGATTCTGTTGGACAGATTGCGGTTCAAGGTCCCTTTGCGGATACTTTACTCAAACGATTCACGGATGTGGAACTTGGGTATTATGGCTTTCAAGAGGATCTGTTGATTCAAGACATCAAAGTAGTACTCAGTCGTACGGGTTATACCGGTGAAGATGGCTATGAGATCTATTGTAAGGCGGAGGATACCGTCAAGCTCTGGGAACTGTTCATGGCATCAGGGAAAGACTTAGGCGTTGAAGCCTGTGGTCTCGGTTGTCGTGATACGTTGCGCTTAGAAGCCGCCATGCCTTTGTTTGGACATGAACTGAACGATGAGACGACACCTCTGGAAGCTGGTCTCAGCATGTTTGTAAAGTTAGAGAAAGAGCACTTCATCGCACAAGAAGCGTTAAGCACCAAACCGCTTCGTAGACGCATCGGTTTGACCTTGGTCGATCGCGGCATTGCTCGTGAGGGTTCAGATGTCTACTGCGATGGGGAATGGATCGGTAAGATCACATCGGGAACCAAGAGTCCCACCCTAAATCAGGCCATTGCGATGGCAATAATCAAAGCGGACTATTTCAAAAATGAAAATTTTGAAATCGATGTCCGTGGCAAACGATTAAAGGCTGTTCGGGTAAAACTACCCTTCTATAAACGACAAGGAGCAAAATAATGGAAAAATATTACGCAACATCGCATGAATGGGTCATGCAAGTGGATGATCAACACGTACGTGTCGGCATCTCGGATTACGCTCAGAAAGCCTTGGGCGACATCGTCTTTCTTTCCACCCATGAACTTGGGGATAGTGTGAGCTTTGGGGAACGCTTTGGGGATGTGGAATCCGTCAAGGCGGTTTCAGAACTTTTATCGCCTGTAGATGGTGTGGTAAGCAAGGTCAATACGGATTTGGAAGACAAGCCTGAATTGCTCAATGAAGATCCACTCAATGTCTGGATCATTGAAGTCGAAGGTCAAGTCGACACTTCACGTTTATTGAGTGAAGAAGCTTATCTCGCTTTAGACAAGGACCATTGATATGGCAGGATACATACTCAATACTGACCAAGAAAGAACCGTGATGCTCGAGCAGATCAAACGAGCTTCACTCGATGATTTGTACGCTGAACTTCCATCCGATTTAAAGTTGAAGCAGGACTTGAATCTTTCCGCGGGACAATCCGAGTTCGCGGTCATGGCCAAGCTCAAAGCGCTATCCTCACAGAATAAAGTCTACTCGACCATCTTAAGGGGCGCCGGTGTCGAACATCATCATGTGCCTGCGGTCGTCAAACAGTTAAGCAATCGTGAAGAGTTCGTCAGTGCTTATACACCCTATCAATCCGAGCTCTCGCAAGGGGTTCTTCAGTCCATTTTTGAATATCAGACCCAGATGTGTGAATTGACTGGCATGGATGTCTGCAACGCCTCGGTCTATGATGGGGCAACAGCGGCGGCCGAAGCCATGCAGATGGTGGTGGAACGCAATCGTCGTGTCATCTTGATGCCTGAAAACATGCATCCCCATGTCCTGCAAACCATGCGCACCTATGCGCAATGGGCAAACATCCAATTGGTCGATCTAAAAACGATAGATGGCCGCATTGATTTAAATGACTTGCAAGCTAAATGTGATGCGAATACCGCCGGTGTCTTCATCCAACATCCAAACTACTTTGGCTTGTTGGAAGATGTGCAGGAAATCAGCCGTATCACGCACGGAATCCAAGCGAAATTGGTCCAATACACCAATCCCTTGACCTGTGCTTATTTGAAATCCCCTCGTGCTTTAGGTGCGGACATTGCCATCGGTGAGGCACAATCGCTCGGCATTCCAATGTCCTTTGGAGGTCCATACTTAGGTTTCATGGCCGCAAGTGCGGACTTGGTCAGACGCTTACCCGGACGCATTGCTGGTCAAACCGTCGATCTGGATGGTAAACGCGCCTTCACTTTAACCCTTCAAGCCCGTGAACAACACATTCGTCGTGAAAAAGCTAGCTCAAGCATCTGTTCAAACCAGGCTTTGATGGCGTTGGTTGCCTCGATGTATTGTGCATCCATGGGTCCTCAAGGACTTAAGGAAGTCGCCGATGCAGGCTTACGCAAAGCACATTATCTTCTCCAAGAACTGGAAAAAATCGGTTTCAAACGTAAATATGAGGGACCTTTCTTCAATGAATTCGTCGTCGTCAGCCCCATCGAACATTCAATCATCGAGCGTGTCTGTGATGAAATGGATATCCTTGCCGGCCTTGGCTTAAGCTCACATGAGAGTCTCTGGTGTGTGACGGAAACCACCAGTAAAGCAACCCTTGATCAACTGATCGCTCGCTTAAAGGAGGTCATCCAATGAGTAAACTTCTATTTGAACGCTCTGTTGTAGGGCGTCGTGGTATTCTGATCGATCCGATTGATGTGCCTGAAGTCAAATTGGATGAACAATACGTTCGTCAATCCAAACCTCGTTTACCTGAAATCGGTGAAGTCGATCTCGTTCGCCACTACATGGAACTTTCCAAGTATACCTTTGGGGTAGACAATGGTTTTTATCCTCTAGGTTCGTGTACGATGAAGTATAATCCTAAACTGAATGAGGCGACTGCTTCCTTAGAGGGTTTCGCCAACATTCATCCCAGTCAAAGTTTAGAAACCGTTCAAGGTGCACTAACTTTGATGGATGATCTGAGTCATTCCCTTTGTGAAATCACAGGGATGGATGCTTTTACATTACAACCTGCGGCAGGCGCCCATGGTGAGTTCACAGGTCTGCTTTTGATCCATGCCTATCATAAAGCAAACAACGATACCAAACGCACCAAGGTCATTGTCCCTGACAGTTCACATGGGACCAATCCCGCAAGTGCTGCGATGGCCGGCTATCAGGTCATTTCCGTCCCATCCAATGCCCAAGGGGGTGTGGATGTCGATGCATTGAAGCTCGTCTTGAATGATGAGATCGCAGGCTTGATGCTTACCAATCCAAATACCTTAGGTTTATTTGATCCCAACATTGAATTGATCACATCCATGGTTCACGAGGTGGGGGGTCTACTGTATTACGATGGAGCCAATCTCAACGCCATCATGGGTACCGCACGTCCTGGAGACATGGGTTTCGATGTGGTACATTTGAATCTCCATAAAACTTTCTCCACCCCACATGGTGGTGGTGGCCCAGGCAGTGGTCCAGTAGGGGTAAAAGCCTTCCTGAAACCCTTCTTACCTCAAGGAAGCTTGGTGAAGGAGACTTATGGTTATCGTTTCTTAGACGAACGTGATCAAAGCAGTATCGGACGTATGCGGTCCTACTATGGCAACTTCTTGGTCAACGTCAGAGCGTACACTTACATTCAAAGCCTAGGTCGAGATGGTCTCAAAGCAGCCAGTCAGAATGCAGTTCTGAATGCGAACTACTTAATGGAAGGCCTCAAAGACACCTATCCTGTGACCTATCCAGGCACATGCATGCATGAGTTCGTCATCAGTTTGGAGAAGCTTAAGAAAGAAACTGGCATCAGTGCCAAAGATATCTCAAAAGCGCTCTTGGACTATGGCATGCATCCACCAACCATGTATTTCCCTTTGATCGTCCATGAAGCACTGATGATTGAACCGACGGAAACGGAAAGCAAGGAAACGCTCGATTTCTTCATCGAAACGATGAAAAAACTTCATGATCTTGCTTATAGCAAGCCTGAAGTCATCCTGAATGCACCGTATTCAACGCCCGTCAAACGTGTGGATGATGTGCAAGCCGCACGGAACCCTATCCTTAAATATATGTTCTAATATAAATATCCACTAGCTTAGCTAGTGGTTTTACATTTGTGGGCATAGCCCTGTAATACGAGCGGCGCTTTACAGCGCTGATGAAGTCCGTCGCTTGCATCGTCTACTTGCTACCCGTAAACGGGTCGATGTCCTCCAACGTCATCTGCTCGGCTATTCTGTCTTCATTCAATTGATTCGCGATGTATTCTTTGATCTTCTTCGTGTTCTTGCCTGTTGTGTCGACATAATAGCCTCGACACCAAAATTGTCGGTTGCGATACTTGCACTTCATGTTCCCCCATCGCTCATAGATCATCAAACTACTCTTCCCTTTCAAAAAGCCCATCACCCCCGATACACTCATCTTAGGCGGGATCTCGATTAACATGTGCACATGATCGACACAGACTTCAGCTTCCAGAATATTGATGCCTTTCCATCGACAGAGCTCTCTTAAGATCGCTCCGATTTCCAATCGTTTCTCATCATAAAATACTTTTCTTCGGTACTTGGGCGCAAATACCACATGGTATTTGCAGCTCCAAGTCGTGTGTGATAGACTATGGGTGTCCTGCATAAGGTCCTCCTTCTGGTTGTTAAGCGCAATTGACAGACTGCACTTTTACCCTACCAGAAGGAGCTTTTTTGTCAGGAATACACCGCTAAATCTCTCCGGAACCCCCAGACTATCTGGGGGTTTTATTAACAACAAAAACAGTGCGGGCACTGTTTAAATACATCATCTAATCAACAGGCAACTGCTCATAGGCATGCGTGAGATTACAGATGAAACCAAACATAAAAAGGTCACAATGAATCTCCTCTAACCAAAATCTATCACTTTTCTTATCGATAAACAAGACCAAAAGCACATATCTAGTTGGCTTATGTACTAGAAACCGGGATGTTACTAAGGCGTATGATTCAATTCTTCATGACTTGCGTCGATTCTACGTAAGAGTTTCAAAAGCTTAGTCTTATCCAATTGATCATTGATCGCATTGGAGACCGCTTGATAGATGACGAAATACAGAAGAATAAAACTGAAGACATACGGCAATAAATCGATAAAAACTGCAAACGTTCCCCCTCACCGCAACAGGTGTGAGTTCAATTTCTCATAGATACTCGGTAAATCACTGATCGAGATGATGCCTAAGGGCTTTTGATTACTTGCACCATCTTGCGTGATGATCAAGGCGTTCAAACGTTGCCCGGAAGTCAAGGAGCGTTCAAATTCACTCACAACAGAAATAATGGACGCATGCGCAGGAATGAACTTCACAGTGCGTTGCTTCTTATCCTTGCTTAACAGTTCACCAACCTGAATCTCCGGAATTTGCCCGTGAATCGTCCCGATGTTTTGAATCAGGTATTCACTCAAGGCATCGGTCGTAAGCAAGCCAACGAAGTGCATCCCACGCGTGTAAACCGGAAGCTTGGAATGATGTTTGCCCACTAACCAATCCACGACATCACTCAATCGATCGTCCTCAAAACACAAGTGTACAGGTCGAATGTAATTATCTTTGACACGTTCAGGTTCGGTTAAGAGTTTTGTGATATGCTCCATCATCTCGACAAACTTCAAATGCGGTTCCGCGATGACTTCGCCATCGATTCGATCGTGTACGATCGCATTGCGCAAATCCCCAAACTCTTCAAGATGTTTCTGAAAACGTTGGTAGTTCCGGTCGATCTTGCTCATTCGTCGAACCAGCTCCGCATACGAGACATAGCGATCGGATTTGATGCGTCGATTCATTTCGTTTTCCAAGGTCGTGAACGCAATCATGAAGCGCTCCGCATTGCTCTTATTTTGGGTCATGGTCTAAGCTCATCTAAGGTTTTCTTCGCCAACAATGCCTTGAAAATTGCTTGTATGATGATATCCACTTCTTGACCTGGACGATAATCCGCTTCTGCTACGAAATCAACCCGTTTATCGCTTAATAAGGTCGTACTTTGGAGCGTCTGCTTCTTCCCGAAGGGATACACCGCTAAGGCATGGCCTCCATTCATCTTAACCAACTTCATACTTGGCACATCCGTGAATCCATCCCCAATGTAGATCATATGACTGAAGGGAATATCCCGTTCTTCTTCTTTTTGGTAACGATTGAGATCCTCATCATTGTTGATGTCCAAGATACCCTTATTGATACGATAGAGAAACTGCGTTTTTATGGTATAGTTCACTGATAATTTTGGCCAAATGGCTTGTCCATTCTCATCATAGAGAAATTCACAGGCATAGATCTTCTTGAAATGATGTGCAATGGGCGTCTCTTCGATGATCTCCTTCAATCCGGAAGAAATGATGTAGTGTTCCAACTCGATGTCTAAATCTTGAGCCACTTGATTGATGTGTTCAAACCAAGTCAGAACACCTGGATAAAGTTCAATGTTTTTTCCATATTGACCCAAGAAATCTTTTGACAGTTTGATGCCCAATTTTTGGGTATGAACAATCATCTCTCTTAGATACGCCAGAATATGATCCATTTCTTCAGCTTCCGCCTTATGCTTCACTACAGACCAAAAATCATTGGCATCCGTTACACCAATGTCATCAAAAAATCCAAATTCCTGCATGTCTTTCCCTGATAAGGTTTTATCAAAATCGTAAAGGATTGCGACTTTCATTGTGATCTCCTATCCTGTTATACTTTAAGCATGAAACATGTGGCCATCGCACTCATCTATCGAAATCATCAACTCTGTGTTGCAGAACGATTGAGCGAACCTTTCAAGGGCTATATGGAATGCCCTGGTGGTAAAGTCGAAGCCAATGAAACGATTTTCCAAGCCCTTAAACGTGAGCTGTATGAAGAGTGTGGTTTATGCCGCATTGATGCCTATTATTACACCTATACGAATGTATCCAATGAGTACGGTGATTTTCGTCTTCATTGGTTCAAAGTTGAACTCCACGAAGAGCCTCAAGCACTTGTTTATAAACAGTTGGTCTGGGTCGATGTCGATCAAATTGAAACCTTACATTGGATCGAACACAATCGTCCCCATCTTTATTTATTCAAACGTTTGGCAACGCTTCAAGCCACTTCCATCGAAGTTGAAAGCATAGAAGACTTCGAAGCCAGTATCCTTGACACTCAAGTGCTTATGGATCGAATCAAGACACACTCAGTCGAAGTTATTGAAGCGATGCGTTTCTATGGCTTCAGCGATCTGTCCTGAACACAATGCCATTCTGACGCCGCGCATCATCCAAACAACTGATGACATCCTTTGTAATATTCATAAACGATTGGTATTTCTGCCAGTCGTTATTTTTTATGATAGAAGCAAAATCAAGCAACTCATACACCATGCCATCCCGTAGGGATTCAGCCCCAATATCTTGGCGACCCTGCATCGTCACACGTTCAACACCCAACAACCGTGAAGGTTGAAGGGGGATTTGAAGCGATGCCTCTTCTCCACAAAAAGTCATATTATTTATACCGAAACTATCTTTACCAAAAGTATTCGTTACGACAAAATCCGGATAATTCAGAACCATCACACCTGAGGTGTCAATGCCATTGGCAAGTTTATTACAAGTGTAGGTCAATGATTCTGGCTTACCAAACAAGGCGACACAGATGCTTGTGGAATACACACCCAAGTCCATCAACGCGCCACCACTGTGAACGGGGTTGAAGATGTTGGGAATCTGTCCATTCAAGACCATCTTGTATCGACTGGAATATTGAACCATGTTCGACATCATCAATTTAAGCTTACCAATCGAAGGCAAAGCTTCTTTGATCACTTGAAGATTGGGATGATGAAGCGGTAGGATCGCATCGAAACAGAATTTTCCCGTTTCTTTCACCACAGCCATCAAAGCTTCAAATTCATGCGCATTGCTCACAAACGGTTTCTCTGTGATCGCGTGTTTACCAGCTCTGAGGATTGCAACGCTATGTTCAAAATGAAGATCATTGGGACTTGCGACATAAATTGCATCCATGTGCTTGTGATTCAAAAATGCGTCCCAATTGGAAGTGCATTCAGGAGATGCATGCTTTTGTGCAAAAAGCCGTGCTTTCTCTTCATCTCTGGAATAAACACATACCAGTTGATAATCCTCGACTTGTTTCAAGGCATGAATGAAGTCATCTGTGATGACAGATGTCCCAATGGTTCCGATGCGGATCATCTCAAACGACCTTCCACAACCGAAGAAAGACGCGGTATGACCTGTTTCTTACGTGACAAGATATCTTCAAACAACCTCAAGTGTTGATTGTCGATTCCTGGATACGCTTCCTCCGCAATCCACTTCTCTTTCCCCATATACAACATGGCCGAACCATGGTGCTCTAGACTTGTGAACAACAACAACAACAAATCCAATCTTTTCTCTTTGACAAACGACCCCATCGCCTTCAACACATCCGCACGGATCGCTTCGACTTGTTGGACATCAAAGAGACTCATCTGACCCACCATGACACGATAACTACCGATCGCAAATTCCTTGATGTCGTTCTCAACGATTTCGAGTGCCGTTTTCTCATGAATACCGGCACCTTCGGTGAAGATATCCTTCGCCAACACATCCGTATTCAATTCCGCAATTCGTGCGCAACGTTGAGCCGTATGCACATCCACGATCGTCGTGGTCGGCGATTTGAAGTTCAGGGTGTCCGACAAGATGGCCGCACACAATAAACCCGCGATGTTAGGCTCCATGGGAACACGATTCTCATCGTAGAGATTTGCGACAATGGTGCAAGTACTGCCCACCAATTGATTTCTAAAGTTGATCGGCTTATTGGTTTGAATGTCTCCGATGCGATGATGATCGATGACTTCCAAGAGATCCGCTTCCATCAAACTGTCCACGCTTTGTGCTGTCTCATTATGATCGACCAAAATGATCTGTTTACGTCGTGCGTTCAAAAGATGATAACGCGACACCAGGCCAAAGATGCGTCCATCCCCATCCACGACCGGGTAACTTCTGAAACGTGATTTGACGACTTTGTTCAAGGCATCATCCACGAACTCCGTCTTCTCAAAGGTCACCAGTTCCGTAGACATGATGAACTTGATCGGTGATGAATAAAACAAATAACGGGAGGTATTCAAAGTCCCATGGCCTGACATGATGATCGCACAACCCTTTTCCTTTGCGGACTTGATGACCTCATCTCGAATGGAATCCGCCCAAACCACAACCAGACACGCCGCATCCTTCTCAATGGCTTGTAGTTGCGCCTCTGTATCATTCCCAACAATGACGGTACGGTCTTTGAGCTCATAATTATCCAATTTATGTTCCGCAACTGCTACGATACTGACCTTACCATTCAAGCGTGTGACTTTCGGCGCATAAACCAAAGCCCCTTGAATGGTCTTCACGATGTATTCAATCGGTGTCTTACTCAAAAGCTCAATACTCTTTGCCGTATCCCCCATGGCGACACTCGCAAGATTGGAATTCGTTAAAACACCTAAGAGATGATTGTCATCATCCACAACACAAAGCACCTTTTTCTCAGTGCTCATCAACTGCCATGCTTCATAAATGGTCGTCTCTTCTTTGATGGTTACAGCCTTGTCCAGGTCGATTTCATTGAGACGCATCCGTGCATCATCGAGAATGATGGGATGTTGGAAGCCAAAACGCTTCAAGACATAACGTGTCTCATGGTTGACTTCACCCAATCGACAAGCAACCGCATTGTACCCGAGTTTACGCTTCAACTCTGCATACGCGATGGCTGAACAGATGGAGTCCGTATCCGGATGTTTATGCCCCGTGATATGGATGGGATAGGAATTGTACATTGAATCTCCTTATAAAATACTTGTTTTTCTCTATTTCAATTTTAGCAAATATCCTTGTGTTAAGCTATGAAATGCTTAAAATAGAACTATAGAGATGCAAATCCAAGTTGAAAACTATTTGATCAAACCCATGTATGAAATCAAAGCCGATTTATGGCTGAAGTTCCACCAAGAGAATCGATATTACATCGATCATTTTTCAACGACGAAATTAAGCGATTATTACACGCTTGAGGTCCAACAAAAATTCATCATCCAAAGCGTCATTGATTTCGAACGCGATGAAGGCTATGCCTTCGGGGTCTTAAGTGCAAATGGAAAACGCATCTTGGCCAAAGTCAAATCGATACGTGATCCCAATCGTAATCATAATTATCTGAATCTTCGCATCATCATCGATCATCGTTATCGGACACCTGAGTTTGGACGTCTGATCTTGCGAACACTGGTTGATTATTTCTTCCACAATCGTAAGATTCACATCTTACACATGCCCATCCTACCCAACGATACGTATATGATTCAATTGGTGAGTGAATATGGATTCATCTTCGAAGGCCGGCTCCACAAACTCATGCACATCAATGGCTCCTGGCAGGACCATCTCTTGTATGCTTTGATCAATGAGGACAATGACACATGAATCAAAGAGAACTCAGTGATCAGATCAGAAGTTTCTGCGAGGAGCGTGATTGGGACCAATTCCACAGTTTAAAAGACTTGAGCATTGGTCTAAGCACCGAAGCCAATGAGCTCTTACAGCTCTTTCGCTTCAAAGATGAGACACAATGCATTGAGCTGCTGAAAGCACAGCCCGACAAGGTCACGCATGAATTGGCAGATGTTTACTACTATCTCTTACGCATTGCGGATCTTTACAACATCGACCTCAATCAAGCTTTGGAGGAGAAGATGAAATTGAATGAACAAAAATATCCGGCAGCCAAGGTCAAGGGTAAGAACCTCAAATACAATGAATATGAGTAGAACCAAGCGTATGCTTGGTTCTTATTATTAGACGATATTTATCAAATCTTGCTTATGGGCATAACGATAGAGATTCTGCTCAAAGATGGTGTAGAGTCGCTCTAAAGTCAAAGCGCCAGTCCCACTATTATGGGGTGTGATCAAAAGGTTTTTGGTATCCCATAAAGGTGAATCTTGAGGTAAGGGTTCCACAGCCATGACATCCAGAACACAAGCCCCTAAGCGATCGTGATTCAACACCTCCATCAAAGCACTCTCATCAATGATTCTCCCACGACCCACATTGATTAACAAACCATCCTTCTTCATGCATTTCAACACATCCTCATCAAATAGGTTTTCTGTCTGGTCATTCAACGGTAAAGTGATGACCACCACATCGCTCATCGCCACCGCTGTCTTCAGCTCTTTTACCGGGTAGACTTGATCGAAGCCATCGACACTACGACCATTACTATTGACACCGATCAACTGCACATTGAAGCCTTTCAATCGTTTTTGAATGGCTTGACCGATACTTCCAATACCAACGACACAGATATTTTGATGGCTCAGTTCGCGGTTCTCCAAACGATCCCAATGATGTTTGACTTGGTTGTGATACACTTCCAGAGCACGTTTGTAATGCATCAAGATATAGAGCACGACATGTTCGGCGATCGGTTCACTGAACACATCCTTCGCGTTGGTGAAAAGTATCCCTTTATGCTTCCACTCTTCCACAGGAAGATTGTTAAAGCCGGCATATGAACTTTGAATCCATTTCAAGTTTACAAACTTATCCAAGCCCAAACGTTTGACATGATTGGCTCCAAACACCACTTCATATTGGCCTGGGTCCTCTATTTGCTTTGTATCTTCAATCACATCGAACTCCAAACCGATTTGTTTCAATCGTGTTTGATAATCCAATGGTAGGGTATGTGTCTCACTGATCAATGCTTTCATTTCATCGCTCCTTTTTCTATTTATTATGTCATAAGCTTGGGATAATTGCCCAATATAAAACCATGATGGTGCTATAATGAGAACGGTGAGGTTATTATGAATCCAATTTTAGAACTACTTAAAGCATTGATTTTAGGCATCATTCAGGGCATCACGGAATGGTTGCCCATCAGTTCAACAGGACACATGATTCTGTTTGAACACTGGTTTCCCTTCGCATTCACACCCGATTTCGTCAATCTCTTCTTTGTGTTGATCCAACTGGGTTCCATTTTAGCCGTCGTCATTTTGTTTTTTCCAAAACTCTTCCCTTTCAGGGAAAGTAAAGCCCATCGACACAACACCATCCTCTTGTGGGTGAAGATTTTGATTGCCAGCGTACCAGCAGGCATCGTCGGTATCTTATGGGATGATGTGATCGATACAGTGCTCTATAAACCCATCGTCATAGTGGTCACTTTGATCGTCTTTGGGTTTTGGTTTATTTGGATCGAACGCAAGGTCAAAGAACACCCCAAAAACAGCTTGTTGAAAATCACCTATAAAGATGCCTTGATCATCGGCTTGTTTCAAATGCTTGCCTTGATTCCAGGCACATCACGCAGTGGTGCCACCATCTTAGGAGCCATCTGGTTGGGCTTGAGTCGTACGGTTGCGGCGGAGTTCTCTTTCTTCTTAGCGATTCCCGTCATGTTTGGGGCAAGCTTCTTGAAGTTGATGAAAGCTGGATTCACCTGGTCAAGCTTAGAATGGTCGGTATTGGGTCTTGGTTTCGTAACCGCCTTTGTCGTCTCCATGTTCGTCATCCGTTTCTTGATGGACTATGTCCGCAAACATGATTTCACCTTCTTTGCGTATTATCGCATCGGCTTGGCAATCGTGGTCTTGGTTCTGCTCATCGTATAAAAGAATCTCATTGAGATTCTAGTTTCATAACGATTTCTTCACACAACTGATGTGTACGTAAGGCATCGGGTCCATCAACAGGACTCGGTGCTTTTGTTTTAAGTGCATTCAAGAAGGCATCTCTAAGGTCTTCAAAACCACGTTTCTTTAAGGTAGGAATCCAATCACTTTCAGGCTTCTTGATGAAATCACTGTGATCATAGATCTCAAGTGAAGCAAGATTACGAATGATGGACTTTTTATGCGGATGGGAAACTTCAATGATCTCTTCTGTCACCCCATTGAGATAATTCATGATCAAGATGCCTTGATTGCTTGGTGTGATCATATTGACCACCACATGAATCAAGGTATCCCCTTCTTTTTTCCCATGCACACGAAGTTCCACAATCTCATCTTGAAGCAGATAGCGGGTCGTATCCACCACATGCACAAAGTCTTCTACAATGAAACGTCTTAGATTATCCGGATGCATATCACGGTTCTTCTGATAAACCACGATATCGGGTTTACCTTCATCATGAACTTTTTTTACGATTGGTACAAAACGACGATTGAAACCGATCATCAAGAAATTATTCTTGGCTTGAGCATATTCGACCAAATTTCGTGTCTCTGTATAATCTAAAGAGATCGGTTTATCCAAATGGAGCGGAATCCCCGCATCAATGACCTTCATGGACAATGCATAATGCGCAGAGGTTGCGGCCGTCACATAAACCCCATCCAAAGGTTGAGCTAGAAACGCATCCACATCCGTATACCCTTCAGTAAGATGATAGCGATCCATGACTTCTTTCAAGGTCTCCGCATTACGCGTACAAGGAATGATTTGTACATCCTTCACATTCGCCAATACAGGAAGATAGCCTTTCTTAGCGATATCCCCAATGCCTAATACTCCGATTCTCATACTTGTGCTCCTTCTTTTTGTTTACCAATCAAATAAGCTCCGAACAAAGGCGTATCCTCACTCAATGCGATATCCAAACTTGGATCCAAATACGCAGTAAGTGGGTCCAATACAAATTCTTTCGCCTCAAAGACACCCCCAGCCAATCGAATGCGTCGCAATTCTGGGTGCGCCTTCAAACTGGTCTGTATATGCAAAGCAAGCTCCTTAGCCGCCATTTTGAAACATTGAATCGCATGTTTATCTTTTTTACTCGCGGCAAGATAACACACCCTGGCCAACGCCGCAATCGCTTCTTTAGGACGTGGATGATCGCTTAGAATTTTGATCATATCACTGGGCTCATTGAGAACCAAACTATCCATCACGCAATCATAGAGCACGGTTTTCTTTATGCGACCATCGGCCATCTTACTAAACAGGCCCAAAACCTGTTTACCGATCCAAAACGCACTGCCCTCATCTCCGATCCAATACCCCCAGCCACCCACACGATGGCGCTGACCTTGAGTACTTGCCAACGCTATGGATCCGGTTCCTGCGATGAGCATCAAACCATCTTGACCTTTCAATGCGGCCATCAGTGCACAATCCACATCACTTTGAATGCAATAGCGATCAAAGGGAAATTTCTTATGAATGGCACTTTCAATGGAAGCACGAATTTCTGGATTCTGTCCATAACCCGCCAAACCAAAACTGATGAAATCAAGCGTTTCATCATCCCGTACCGCATCCACTCCCACTCTTAAAGCAGCGGCCATTTGAGCATAGCCGATCTGTAAAGGATGAAGCGAAGGATGTTCCAAACGCTTCAACTCAATCCCATTCTCATCATACAAGGCAAAACGCGCTTTCGTTCCGCCCGCATCAATCGCAATTATCCGCATGTTTATCACCTAAGCTTATTATACCGTAAGGACAAAAAAATAACGATGCGCTTTGCATCGTTATTCAGACATCAATCGTTTTTCACCTTCAAGCGCACGGATTTCACTGATTTCCTGGCTGACTTCCAAAGTCCCAAGGAAATCACCCTTCTCATCACGTACGGCATAATAGCGGATATGCACCATTTTGCCACGAAGATTGATCCAGAAATCCTCGTGATCCTTCACGCCACTGCGCAATTGATCCACGATCTTCATCACCACATGAACGCTTTGTGGTGGATGGCAGAGATGAACAGGTCGGCCAATGACCGAAGCAGGACGATCAAAGATACGATCCTTCCCTTGGGTCACAAACTTGACTTTATTATCCGCATCCACAAAGGTCATATCAAACGGAACCGTATTGAAGATCGCATTGGCTTCAGCCGCACTCAACACACCCATGCTCATCGGAATGTTTCCTTCGATGTTATCGATTGAATAGTTTTCAGTGTCATCACTCTTCTCAATGTATACCGCCGCATCAGGATTGCTTAACATCTGCCCGATCTGCTTGAAATCTTCTTCCGTCAACTGTTCTTTCAAGAGTGGAAATAGAATATTGTTCTCTTTGGTGATCATTTCTTTGATCATATCCACCATTTCATAGAACATTCTGAGGATGTATTGAACATCACTGCTTGTATTCAAAGCTTCTTCAGCCGTCTTAATGGATGTACGGATATCATTATCCACACCCCACATGACTTGAGGGATCGTCTCAATACCATTCTTCTCTAAGAATGGGAAAAAAATGTTTTCCTTTTTGGCGTAATGCGCCCCAACTGTTTTAAAACCTTCCAACATCTCACTCAACGCTTCTTTGACGATATCGAGACGATTGTTGGTGTATTGTTTGAACTTCAATGCCTCTTCAACCATGGCACTGAACTCCACATTTTCTTCTTCAAAGATATCAACAGGGTTCATCGTGACTTTATCACTGTGCAATTCTTGTATCGACCCTGAAAACAAAGATGCATGGACATCACAAAGACTTTGAATCTCTTCAACACTCACGCCTTCTTGAACAAGGTTGTATTCCATTTGGGCAATCTCAGCACCCGTCACATAGGCAAAATCTTTTTTAAATTCAGCTTCAACCGCTGCTCGGTCTTCACCACGATGCAAACGTTTGATCAAATCTTTTAATTTATCTTGGCGTTTACTTTGGTTATCAATCAGTTCACTCATTGTTAAATCCTCCATCTCTTATTCTAGCACAAAATCGTAAATAAAAAGTGACTATTGTCACATTTTATGGATATAAATCTGTTTTTTAGGTCTCAACTCGATTCGAGCTTCCTTTTCAAGTTGTTTAAGCTTGCGATTAACACTCTCTCGACTGACACCCAAACGCATGGCCATGTCATCCTGACTCATGGGATTGTGTAATAGGATACCATTCTCTTCCTCAACACCATAGTCTTGACTGAGCTGATAGAGCAGATTCATCAAACGGACTTCCAAACTCTCCAAATGGACCGTTGCCAACTCTTTCTCCAACACATTGACTTTAGCACTCAACTCACTCAAAATCGCAAAGCCGATATCGGGTTCACTTTGGATCAAGTCATGCATCGTCTTCGCCGGAATCGTACACAATGAAGCGTGTTCGATGGCTTCCATGGTATAGGGAATCGCTGATTTTTCAAACAAACTCTCTTGACCGATAAAATCTCCTGTCTTCAAATATTGCACAACTTTAGATTTACCGTCATCATTATTGCGCAAAGCTCTGAAACGTCCACGTGAGATGATGATGAACTGCGCCAAAGCATCCCCTTCATTCAAAAAAACATCCCCTTTTTTAAGGGTGTATCGAATGACATGACTGACGATTTTACTGCGTTGACTCTTACTTAAACGTTTAAACAAACTCAAGTGACTAATACAAATGGGTGCTTGACATTGTGCACAACTTTCCATACTTCAACTCCTTATCTATTTATGTAACATACATCACAAAATATTTCTTAATGACAATTTACCACCATTGACACTGTTTAACAAGTCAAGCAATTAAAAAGTAAGCGTTTCTTACGCTTACTTGACTTCGATACGCTTCATTTCTTCGTGTTCACCACGAATCGGTAAACTGACTTTCAAGACACCTTCTTCGAACTTCGCATCGATATTCGCATGATCGATGTTGTTGAAGCGAATCTGACGGGTGTAATTGGAGCAGGTTCTGGAACGATAAATGTATTTCTTATTGTTCTCTTCGCTTTCCTCCTTATGTTCCGCTTTGATCGTCAACAAATCATTGTTATAAGAAATATGGATCTCCTCTTTCTTATAACCAGGTAGATCGACTTCCACAACATATTTATCTTCTTCTTGATAGACATCAAGGTGGGCATTGCTGGAGATGCTCGGCAAGAAGAATTCATCATTGAAGAAGTCATCTAGAAGTGAAGTCGTAGGTCGTCTCATTAAAGTATTTCGCATCATATTTCCTCCTTCTTTAGCACTCTAGACCATCAAGTGCTAAGTACACTATTAATATACCACATTATTTAGCACTGTCAAGTCCTGAGTGCTAATTTTTTATATTATTCTTGCATCCAATATTGATTTGTGTTATTATCCACTCGTTTTATGTCGCAAGAATGACCAAGGAGTTTCATGAAAGCTGTCTATTCTGGTTTATCCCTACACCACGCAAAAGCTGCACCCTTCAAAGAACTGATTCAAGATCTGCTTCGAACCCCTGAAGTCTTGAATTTAGATAATTATGATCAACACCTCAATACCAGCCGTCTTCAACACTCATTGAATGTGGCGTATTATGCATACTTGATCTCAAAGAACATGGATGTGAATCACAAGGATCTGGTTCGTGGCGCACTGTTGCACGATCTCTTTTTATACGATTGGCGTGAAGTGAACAGTTCCGCACAAGAGCACCTCGAGATGCATCCGCAAGTTGCCCTTGAGAACGCAAAGAAGATCACTTCTGTCTCGGCTGTCATGGAAGATGTGATCGTGAATCACATGTGGCCATTGGGCAATGCCAAACCAAAATCAAAAGAAGCCTGGATCGTCCAAGCTTCCGATAAACTTTGTACAATATTCGAAGTCACACACCAAAGTGTACAAGCGCTCAAACACCCTCATTTATCTGGGATGATGTTGAGCCTGCTCTTTGTATTACGTTAAATCATTCAGATGCTTCGGCATCTTTTTTAATACTTCTGGAAGCAATGATATCGATTCCACTGTCTAACACATTCGCAAGTACGACTTGATTCAATTCTACTGGAGCTTCCAAGATCACATGTTCCAGAAGATCCACCACTTTAAATAAATCCGTCTTCTTAATGGCAGAACTGCTCACGACAGGACAACGCTTCAATCGCGAGCCCCTCAATTGGACGGTTGATGTAAACATGCGACGTGGTTCTGTAACCTCTTGAATCGCATACACTTCACCCCGTATGCATTGATTGCCTTCACAACGATGAACTCCTTCTTCTTCCCACACTTGAATGCGGCAGCCGCGCGGACATACGATGCAGGTCAGTTCATGTTTCATTGTGGATCTCCAAACGGCATTCGCCCTCACATTGTGCCAATACCTTTTGAGGGATGATCATCATCTCAAGTTCTGCAGGCAATAAGTGTTCCTTTTTGATTGTATGCACAATCAATCCCTTAGATACCAAACATACCCTTACATCATGCATCGGTCTACGCACCCGATACTTAAGTTTATTGTGTGTATTGGGATTCAAATACTGAGGTAGTGCGTAAATAAAGTTCGCATCCGTACTTAAGATAAGTTCTTCAAATTTATCATCTTGTTCATTAAGATACTTCAGAATGGCCGCAGCCGCTTGGTCCCCTTCTTCACTGACATAATCCACCACATCATGGATGTGCAAGACATTGCCACTGGCAAAGATGCCTGGAACCGATGTCTCATAGTTTGCATTGATTTTTGGTCCTTTACTGCGTGGGTCGAGTTCAATGCCCGCCATTCCACTTAACTGATTATCTGGAATCAAACCAACAGACAGGAGAACCGCATCCACGTTTAGCCAAAAAGCCGTCTCAGGTATCGGTTTCAAATGCTCATCCACACGGGACAGTTCTATTGATTCAACATGTTGATGCCCTTTGATTTGCGTAATGGTCGTGCTTAAATAAAGCGGAATCGAATAATCCTCTAAACACTGAATCAGATTACGGGTCAGACCATTCGAATACGGCATGATTTCTGCGACACCCACGACCTCTGCCTTCGCCAAGGTCAATCGTCTCGCCATGATCAAACCAATGTCCCCACTACCCAAGATGAATACTCTTTTACCCACCAACAAACCATCTTTATTCAAATAACGTTGTGCGACGCCTGCCGTAAAGACCCCTGCGGGTCGATCACCCGGTATTTGAATGTTGCCACGGGTACGCTCACGTGCCCCCATCGCCAACAAGACCGTCTTCGCTTCAATGACATGTACACCCTGTTCATCCACATAATGAATCGTCTTATCCGGATGAATCTGTGTGACCGTCGCATGCAAACGATAATCCACACCCAACTCATGAAAGGCTTGAACCATGCGTTCCGCATAAGAAGGCCCGGTTAACTCTTCCTTGAAACGTGTCAAACCAAAGCCGTTGTGAATGCACTGATTCAAAATACCCCCCAGTTCGTCTTCACGCTCAATCAGTAAGACATCAACGTTTTGTTTCTTCAGTGCGATCGCCGCAGCCAAACCTGCACTACCCCCACCGATGATGACACAGTCCCGCTTATTCATGTTCATCTCCATAGCGCATCAAGAATGCCTCATTATCGTAAGACACTTCACTCGGATGGATCTTCAACTCACGTGCCAAAATCTGGACCACGGCTGTCTCACAAAAGCCCCCCTGACAACGACCTGAACCTGGTCTTGTCAAACGTTTGACGCCTTTGACACTTCGTGCTCCCACAGGCAAATGAATGGCATCCATGATTTCTTGTTCACTGACAGTCTCACAAACACAGATGATCTTACCCATTTTCGGCTGCTCTTGAATCTTCTTGTTTCTTCTTTGCTCATCGTTTGGATGAATACGATGAGGCCATTGAAACGGAATGATTTCTTTAGATTCCAACTTCAAACACTTCTGAACAAAGTTCTCAATCACATACGTTGAAATCCCCGGCGCACTGGCAAGTCCCGGTGAATCGATGCCCACACAATCAAACCAAGCCCCATCTTCTTTGAGTATGAAATCCTTCGTAACCGGACTTGGACGTACACCCGCAAACTGACGGATCAAATGTGATTTCGGAAGCGGTTTGATCAATTTCTCAGTCTTCACATCAATCTCATTCAAGCCCGCTTGTGTCGTCCCATGATCATAAGGATCTTCAATAATGGTACTGGTTGGACCAAACATCAAGTTCCCCTCAACGGTCTTCAAAGCCAAGACACCTTTTCCTTTGGCGTTTGGACACGGATAGATGACATGATTCAAATAAGCTTCATCTTCCAGATCACTGACCTGATATTCCCCTTTACGAAACTGGATCGGATAATCATTGATTGGATTCTGTATTTTAGCAATCTTATGTGCCTGTAATCCTGCCGCATTGATCACATGCCGTGCATGAATCAAGCCTTTGTTTGTTTTAACCAGATACGTATCCCCTTGCTTTTCAACAGACACAAAGGCTTCATTTCTGCGCAATTCCACACCATTGACGACCGCATGGTTCATCAAAGCGTAGCCCATCTGCCAAGGTGTGATGATGGCGGTTGTCGGGAAAAACAAAGCTTCAATCACATTGGGATTGATGTTTGGTTCACGTATGACCACTTCATCATGATTCAAACGTTCGACCGGCACTTTTCGGCGGACGGCTCGATCATAAAGTTCATTTAAACTCTTCAACTCGTTCTCTTGCATGGCCACCAATAGACTACCGACGGCTTGATAATCGGTATTAAGGGCTTTGCACAACTCAGGGTAACGCTTCGCCCCAATGAGATTGAGCTCAGCTTTTAAGGTATCCTCTTCAGGATCATACCCCGCATGAATCAGTGCACTGTTTGCACTGCTGGTCTCGTTCATGATCTCCACGTTCTTCTCGAGCACACAAATCGACAACTTAAAATGGCTTAGATCATAAGCCAATTGACATCCTACAATTCCTGCTCCAATGATGAGTAGATCAATCATGTTAGCTCTATTTTACTCCATTTACGATTGCATTTCATCGTTCCTTAAACGATAAATAGTAAATATTATCAAAATTGTCATAAAATTTTTACTCCTATGCTATGCTTACTAAAAGTACCTTATGAAAATCAAAACCCTAACCATAATCAGCATCATCATTGCTTCACTTATTTTTGTGGTGTCCATATACATCAACTTCGATTTAGTGGTCAATGTTCGCAAATACACCGAGCAAAATCTAAATCATGTGGAAGAGATGAAGTTCACACAACTCCGCATGGATGTCTCTTTAAACCAATGGTTGGATGTGAAAAACAAGCAGTCCACACGTCCAATCGAACCAATCCAAGATCAAGCAAATGAACTCATTCAAACGATGGAACGCCGGACAGAGCTCTTTGATGATAGCCTGCGCGAGATGAATCGTGTGAGCATCCAGCGACACAAAATTGCCATCACCGAGCTTCAAGCAATGCTCTCTGAACTTAGAGATAAGCTTGATGTCTTAGTCACACACATCACACAAGAGAATGTGGCTGAAGTCAGCCAAGTCTACACTGAAATCACAGACCAGGTAGAGGCAATCAAAGTTCGTTACGCAAAAATGAATGAAATCATTGTCATGGACTTGAGTCTTTTGATCAATATCGCATTTGGATTCTTAATCGTTGTATTTGCCTTCTTGATTTTCGGCTTGATTCGCTTTGTCTATTTCCAAATTCCTTACATGGTCACCAGTTTGACCAACATTGCAGATAAACATTATCATCAAGCACTTAAACAGCCTAAGCCCTTCTTTATCGAAGAAAAGAACATCCATGGTTACATCGATGATCTCTTTGAAGAAAATCGTTTCATCGAAGATGTCCGAGATGTTTTGATCAACCAATATCTTGTGGAAGACGCCATGGATCAACTGTTTCCTTTGTTAAAGGAAAGAATGGGCATCGATCGCATTGGACTTGCATTCATCGATTACACACGTAACGTAATCATTGCGGAGTATGGTGTACTCAATGAAGCTTCATTGATTCTTGGACCTGGCTTTGAATTACCGATGTCCCAAACTTCGCTGATCGAAATCGTTGAAAGCAAGGAGCCTCGTATCACAAATGATTTGGAAGCCCTGCTCAAACAGCGACCAAACAGCGCTTCATTGAAGCTCTTGCATCGTGAGGGCATTCAATCCAATCTGATTCTACCCATGACGATGGGAAAAACCGTTTTTGGCTTCCTCTTTCTCAGTTCTCGCACAAAAAATCATTTTACCGTTAAGCACCAAACCCTGGGTGAAAAGATCGTTTATGAAGTCAAAGGCTTGATCAACCGTGCTTATTTCACCAACATCGTTTTCAATAAAATCACCAATGGTTTCTCTGAATTGGTTGAGAAGAAAGACAATGAGACCGGTGAACACATCTTGCGCATGGTTCAGTATTCTACACTTCTTGCGCGCAAGCTCTATGTCAAACAGCTCCCAGAATATCCCATCACAGAACGCATGATCATGGAAATCGAGCGCAGTGCCTCTGTACACGATATCGGTAAGGTCGGCATCCCCGATGCGATCTTGAAGAAACCAGGTAAGTTAACCGATGAAGAATGGGTCATCATGCGCACCCACCCCAGTATTGGGGCGGATATCTTTAAAAGTATCCGTGATGGATTAAAAGCCTTTGACCCTGAACTCTATCGCGTCTCTGAAGAGATCACCCGTTCCCATCACGAACGGTGGAATGGGACAGGTTATCCTCAAGGTCTAAAAGGTCATGCGATACCCTTGGTTGCGCGGATAGTGACGATTGCGGATGTCTTTGATGCGATCACCAGTAAACGAGTGTATAAGGATGCTTTTGACTTGGATGCGTCCTTTGAATTATTGGAATCCATGAAAGGAAAGGAATTGGATCCCACCCTGGTGGATATCTTTCTAAAGTGTCGTGAAGAAGTCATGAACATCTACCTGAAATCGACCCAATAAGTCGATTTTTTATTTAATGAGTTTTTAACTAGAAATATTGAGTGAAACACGCTACCATAGAGCAGAACGATTGGAAGGATATACGATGAAAAAAACACTCTACATGATGCGTCACGGCGAAACACTCTTTAATCTAAGACATAAGATTCAAGGCGCTTGTGATTCACCACTTACTGAAAATGGCATAGCACAAGCAAAGAAAGTCGTGAAATTTGTTCGAAACTTAAACATCGATCATGCATACAGCTCCAGTGCTGAACGAGCCTCGGATACGTTGGAACACGCTACGGAACATCGCATTCCTTATACACGCCTCAAAGCACTGAAAGAAATGAACTTTGGGACCTTCGAAGGTGAGAGTGAAGACCTCAACCCCAAACGCGGACCCGGCTTCGATGACTTCTTCGTCCCCTATGGTGGAGAATCCCGTAAAGACGTAAGAGAACGCATGGTCAAAGCATTAACGGAAATCATGGAGAAAGACGATCATCAAAATGTCTTTGTGGTCTCCCATGCTGGCGCAACCATGACTTTCGCATCCCATTGGCACGATGTGGATGAAGTCTTGCCCAGACGTCTACCGAATGGAACGATTCTGAAGTGGACTTATGAAGACAAACGCTTCACTTTGGAAGAAGCCATCTACCAGGAACATCATGATTGACCACCTTAGGGTGGTTTCTTTTTTGTGCCTACTATGAAACCACCGAGAATACGTTTAGTATTATCTTGAGGTATACCACCATGAGCATGTCCGTCAGCCATTTCATCGCACATCAAGCAAGCATCCGAAATTTAACAATCGAGGATGAACTTGTTTTAAATGTCGTAAAAGATCCATCCATTCTTGAAGTGGATGAGCCCACATACGCAAAACTCAAAGACTTTGAATTTAAAAATGGGACCATTGAAGTCGATGTCTACAGTAAACTTTTACCCGATGCCCCAGAGTACGCACGAGGATTCATCGGTATCGCATTTCGCATCCATGAAGAGGATTCGCGTTACGAAAGCATCTATATCCGGCCAAGCAATGGTCGATGTGAGGATCAAATAAGACGCAATCATTCTGTACAATACTATGCCTACCCTGATCATAAGTTCAATACATTACGATCTACGAGTCCTGAGAAATATGAGAGTTATGCGGATATGGGATTGGAAGAATGGATAAAGATGAAGATCGTTGTCAAGGATATAAAAGCTGAACTGTATTTAAATGATTCCATGTATCCTGTGCTGATTGTAAACGACTTAAAAAATGGCATCTGCACGGGTTCAATTGCGCTTTGGTCTGAAATCGGTACCGATGCATACTTTAAAAACTTAAGAATCACACACAAACCAAAATTGCTTTAAATCACCTGCCACCCATAAAGCTAGCTCATACTAAAGCAAATTCTTTTTAAATGTGTAAATGAGATATTTTTGAAAGAAACCAATTGAGTACGACAGTCTTCATTCAATCGTATTTGGTAAAATATATGTCTGATTACACTTTAACAAAAAGTAAAGATCCAATGCTTGGACCACTTCATATCCTGTATTCTTAGGATGATTAAACCTTAATTAAATGATCTAAATATAAAGGAAGGAGCAGATCCTTCCTTTATTATGTCAATGTTTATAGCGATTCAACTCGCGATCCAATAATGTGACTGAAATACGCAATGCTTCAATGTTTTTCTCAAGGACATTGTGTTGCCATGTCCCAAGCTTCAATTTTAAAATTGTCTTCTCACTTTTACTCAAGAGGGATTTCAGCGGCTCTTGGGCTTGTTCCAGCTCCTCTTTGTAAAGTGTTCCTTGATTGATTATCTCGCGGATAATGAGCTTCTTAGCCACATTCAAGGCATAGATGCGATTCTTGAGCAGACTGTGATGTGATGAACCCGGTAGAAATTTCTTTTGTGCCAAACTGCTTCGATGAATCATCTCATCGAGTGATTCAATTAAAGGACTGTTCGCTTCCATGTCATCTCCTATCCCGATGTATCGACTTCGATCTCACTTCCAATATACACGTTTTTCATTAAGATGGACATCGCATCATCTTCACTTAAAGGTTTGCTTACATAGTAGCCCTGAATCACGTCACAATTCGAAGCTTTCAAGTAGTCCCATTGTTTACGTGTCTCCACCCCTTCCGCAACCACCGCTAAACCGATTTTATGAGCCATTGAGATGATGTCTCCCGTAATGAGTCGATCCTTTTCCAAAAGTTCGATGCGGTCGATAAAATACTTATCAATCTTGACGATATCGATGTTTAAATCACGCAGTCTCGATAATGAAGAATACCCTGTCCCAAAATCATCCAAAGCAATCGTAATGCCGATGTTTCGCAATTGATTCAACTTCTGATTTACGATTTCCAGATTACCCATCAAGATGGACTCTGTTATTTCAAATTCAATGTTGCTGGTGTCAATACCACTCTCTTGAAGGATACGTTGCGTTGTGTCGATAAACTCTTCACGCAATAATTGCAGACCGGAAATGTTGATAGCGACCCGCATATCATGAACTCCTTGGTCATTCATACGTTTGACAAATTGACATACCTCATTGAGAATGCGGTTCCCCAGCTCAAAGATGAGCTGACGTTTCTCAGCGACAGAAATAATGGCCAATGGCGGAATGATCAATCCTGTGTCGGTACTTATTCGCAACAAGGCCTCAAACCCTACGATTCTTCCTTCACTGCTTTTCACGAGCGGTTGATACACCATCGACAGGATTGTCTCCGGGCTCTTGCGAATCGCTCTTCGAATCACATGTTCAATGAAGTCTTCATTTTTCACATGTGCCTCCATTTGTGCATTGTATAAACCCACTTGCAGATTCTTCTCACGCAGATAGGATAAAGTAATCGACGCCTCTTGCAATACTTGCGCAACTTCTTTTTGGTGTCCATCCAACTCAACAATGCCCACTTCAATCGCTACGAACTGCTGCGCATTTTCAATCACAAGTGGTTGCTTAAAAACACGAATGATGTTTTTCGCAAGATCCAGTTGGTATTGAATGTTCTTCTTTGCCTTGATGAGAATCACAAATCGATCTGAAGAAAAACGATATAGTCGATCGTCCTTCTCGACGGTCTCGCTTAATTTGCTCGCAAGGACTTTCAGCACGGAATCACCGAACGAATACCCATAGGTTGAAATGATCGTGGATAGATTCTTACAGTTCACCGCAATAAAGGCCGAATAGGTGACCGGTTTCTCATTATAGACGGACTCTAGATGCTCTTTGAGGTAACTTCGATTGGGTAAGCCAGTCAGTCCATCGAAATAGGCAAGCTTATAGTTCGATTTATCTTTTCGATACGCATAGAAAATGATGAAGCCTACAAGTGCCGAGAAAACGATATAAAGAATGATCCCACCCCAAATGATTTCACTCACTTTTCGATCCGTCTCATCCGATGGCCAATACATGGCTAACCATCCCATCTGAGAACCAAGATGATCAACGGGCACAAACACCCTTATCATCCTGTCATTCAAGCGTGTGACCTCGATACGACTGGACTCTAACTCCTCCAAATCCCTCGCATCTGTGATTCTGATGCCCACACTGTCCCCCATTGTACTTGCGGAAACTTCTTTGTTGAGATTGATAAAGGAGAGTGCTTCAACTTCAGCTTCCTCTTTGATTTTATTGATCGTCGTCTCAACTGAAAACAATTCCAAGAGTGTCGTTACTTTCTCAGCGGACAAACCAACCTGGATAAAGGTATCTTGATTGGCGAGATGTAGGTAGCCATATTTGAAATAACGATCACTCTCGGAGTCCTTTCGGATATCCTCGATCAAGATCGTATCCCCACTGATCATAAAATTATGAACCGGATGATTTGGATAGGCTGTCCAACCGATATATTCTCCATTCATGCTTTGTATGATGATGCCTTCAGGCGAATACACATAGAGTGCATCCAAACCAAACTGCTCGCCCAATTCCGTAAGTACTTCATTGGACCAATGATGTTCATTGACCACAATCGCATTCATAGCAATTACCAGCTTCTCTTCAAGAAGCTGTATCGCAATCTCGGTCGCAAGTTTTTGACCCACCACAGAATGCGCATAAGAGTTCGTCAACTTAATCGCAATGTCTTCAAGATGATCATACTGTGTCTTGATTTGACTTTGTACAAGCGAAAATGTTATTACAAAAAAAAGAACCAAAACGATTGACATGGGTATCAGAAAATAATTGATATCAACGCGCTTGTGTTCTCTACGATTCTTCATTCAATTACCTTAAACCTTAATTGTTGTCAGCTGGTGATATAAACGGATGCGATAAGACTATCACACAATTGGTTCTGGGTCAAATCACGTGGAGCAGGTGACGGGAATCGAACCCGCGTATCAACCTTGGGAAGGTTGCGTTCTACCATTGAACTACACCTGCGTCTGTTCTTATTCTATCACTCTCATTCTATGGATTTCTACTGAATGTAAAGAAAAAGCACATTTCTGTGCTTCTGTGCTCTACTGGAGCAGGTGAAGGGAATCGAACCCTCGTGTCGACCTTGGCAAGGTCGCGTTCTACCATTGAACTACACCTGCGTGGCGGTCCAGACGGGACTCGAACCCGCGATCTCCTCCGTGACAGGGAGGCATGTTAACCACTACACCACTGGACCATTCACTAATTTTATGGCGGGGAAGGAGGGATTTGAACCCTCGCGCCAGTTTGACCCGACCTATACCCTTAGCAGGGGCACCTCTTCAGCCACTTGAGTACTTCCCCAAGGCAATACGTCAGTGCCCTATAATACTAACATAAACCAAAATGAATTTGCAAGAGGTTTTAACAAAAAAGTCAGCCATTATTGGCTGACTCAATCGACATTGTAACCCGCTTCACGGATTGCTACTTTTGCTGTATAAACGGCATCGTTTCGCCCCTCAATCGCGACGCAACGATCCCTCAAATTAACTGAGAATATCAAACGAGTTTCAGACAAGGCATCTTCAATTTTCTTTGCGGCCTCTTCCGAATCCATGTCGCGTATAAAGAGAAGCGTCTTCATCTTATTTTCCTGCCAATCCCAAGGCAACTTCCATCATCTTCGTGAAAGCATTCTGACGTTCTTCAGCACTGGTTGCTTCATGAGTGACGATCGAATCTGAAACCGTCAATAAACAAGCCGCCTTCTTACCGAGATAGCGTGCATTCGCAAACAACGCAAATGATTCCATTTCAGCCGCTAAGAGATCATACTTCGCAACTTTTTCCTGCCAAGGTACTGAACCCTCGCCATGGTAGAACACATCGCTGGAGTGAATGCGACCCACATGCATTGGGATATCCAATTCTTTCGCAATGTCAATCAACTTCGCATTGACATCCAAACTTGGATCCATAACTTCTTCCGTATACCCAAACGCCGTCTTCGCATAGCTGGACTCACTGTAAGCACTCTCCGCTAAGATGACATCATAGATCTTACAATCCAAACGATACGATCCACATGAACCGATCCGTACGATCGTCTCGACATCATATTCATTGTAAAGCTCATAAGAATAGATTCCGATACTCGGCATCCCCATTCCAGAACCCATGACCGATATAGGATGACCCTTATAGGTTCCCGTATAGCCAAACATGTTGCGTACAGTATTGAACTGTACGACATCCTCTAAAAACGTCTCCGCGATCATCTTTGCACGCAAAGGATCGCCAGGCATTAAAACCAACTTCGCAATATCACCTTTTTTGGCAGAATTGTGTGGTGTAGGCATCAATCATTCCTCCTTGATTACACGTATTGTACACATATTATAACATACTCATAATGCTAAGAAACGTAAGGCCAAGTTAAAATACACGATCAGGGCCAAGGCATCCACGATCGTCGTGATCAACGGACTTGCCATGGCCGCAGGGTCTTGTTTAAAGAGTAACGCGACCAAAGGCAATAAACCTCCTGTCACCTTCGCCATGAGAATGGTTAGAAAAACCGTTCCTGAGATGACCAGATCCGTCATCAAACCGACATCGGGTGTGAAGATCAATAAACGCAAAACATTGACCACAAACATCAAAATCCCAATCACAAAGCCAACCTGAAGCTCTTTCCAAACCACAAGCCCAATGTCCTTAATGGTCATATCATCGACAGAAATGCCACGAATGACCATGATGGAAGATTGTGAACCCGCATTCCCTGCCGTACTCATGATCATGGGCATGGACGCCGCAAGTGCTGGAATCAAAGCCAAGGTGGACTCATAACCCTGAATGATAAAGCCGGTAAACGTAGCTGAAACCATCAAGATGATCAACCAAGTGATCCGTGATTTTGCCATTTCCATGATGCTGGTTTCAATGTAAGAGCCCTCTGTAGGCATGATCGCCGCAATCTTCTGGATATCTTCGGTTGTTTCTTCATATAATACGTCGATGATGTCATCCGCTGTGATGATCCCGATCAAACGTTCTTCATCATTCACGACCGGCAACACCGAGAAGTCATACTTCTTAAACACATTCGCAACAACTTCTTGATCATCGTTTGTCATGACTGAAATGACATCGGTATCCATGACTTCTGAAATCAATTCATCTTCATTCGCAAATAAAATCTCCCGTAAGCGAATCGATCCCACCAAGCGACGATTCTGATCCACCACGTAACAGTTCGTAATGGTTTCCGCAACACGTCCTTGTGTCTTGATCCGTGCGATCGCACGTTTGATTGTATCGGTTTCTTTGAGTTCCACAAACTCCGTGGTCATCATGGATCCAGCGGAATCTTCAGGGTAGCTTAAAAGTAGATTGATTTCAGTTCGTTGATCTTCACTTGCCGCTTGCAGAATCTTTTTAACCAGATTGCTTGGGAGTTCTTCAATGAAATCGATGATATCATCCGAATAGAGGTTCTCTAACATGCCTTTGATTTCTGGACTGGTGAAGGCATTGATCAATTCTTCTTGTTTTGCGTACGAGAGATACGTGAACATCTCCGCACTGATCTCACGCTTCAATATTTTAAATAAAAGCAGAATCTGCTCCAGTTGGAGTTCTTCAACCATGACCGCTAAGTCAACGAGATTGTAATAATTGAAGACATCCCGGATTTCTTGGAATTTACGTCCTTCAATAAGCGCATAGAATACTTTTCTGTGAAGTTTCTTTTTCATACATCCCTCACAATCTCAAAAACAGCGTCGCAATCAAGAAATAAGCCGTCAAAGACAAGGCATCTACCAAGGTCGTGATCAACGGAGCTGCCATGGAGGCTGGATCTTGCTTCAAGACAAGAGCCAATAAAGGAAGACTTCCCCCAACCAGATTAGCCAGAATGATGGTCAAAAAGATGGTCAATGAAACCATGACCGCAATCCCCCAACCGACATCGGGCATGAAGAAACCGATTCTCAATGTGTTGATCACAAACAGAACGACACCCAGAAGCATCGATACTTGCGTTTCTTTAAATAAGATTCGGAAAAAATCTCGCACACTCATATCATCCACGATCAAACCGCGAATCACCATCGCCGATGCCTGAGATCCCGCATTCCCTGCTGTATCCATAAGCATGGGTATGAAGATGGCCAAAGAAGGCAGTAAAACCAGAAGTTCCTGATTGTTTGAAATGATTGAACCCGTGAAGGTCGCAGAGATCATTAAAACCATTAACCAAGGCAGACGACTCTTCACGATGGACTTGATGGAAGAGTCCACATATGACCCTTCCAAGGGCGACATCGCAGCCATTTTATGAATGTCTTCCGTCGCTTCTTCTTCCACGACGTCAAAGATATCATCGACGGTGATAATGCCCAAAACCTGCTTCGCACTGTCAATGACAGGAATACAGCTGATGTCATACTTTGAAATCAAACGTGCCGCTTCTTCTTGGTCATCATGCGTGTAGACATAATAGACATCATGATCCATGATATCCACCACAGGCACTTCATCCTTCGCAAAAAGAATCTCTTTCAAACCGATACTCCCAATCAAGCTCTTATCGTCATCCACCACATAACACCAGTTGATGGTTTCCGCAAGCTTGCCTTGACGTCGTATCGCACGCATGGCTTGCGCAACCGTATAGCTGTCCCGGATCGCTACGAAGTCAACCGACATGATCGATCCACATGAGTTCGGTTCATAGCTCAAGAACTCATTGATTTGTTTACGTATTTCAGGACTTGCGGCCTGCAAGACTTTGGTCACTAAAACTTCAGGAAGCTCACTTAAGATCTCATTCAAGTCATCCGAATACATTTCTTCCAATAAAATTTGGATTTGAGAACTGGTTAGATTATAGGTCAAGCGCTCAATGGTGTCACTGTCCAAATAGGAGATGAGCTCTGCACCGACATCCTTACGGACGATCTTAAAAAGATGAAGCAGATCTTCTGTAGCCAACTCATCGACTAAAAGCGCCCCATCTACGATGTTGGTCTCATCGAAGAAGGTTCGAATATTCTTGTATTCTTTTTGTTTGATCCAACGCGTTAGATCACTTACTGTGATATCGATGAATTCTTCCATATGACCACATCCTTTCCCTCTTATTTTAGCCTTATTACAAAGCATAAACAATTAAAATAGCGTGTTCCCACGCTATCTTTTAACCCCTTTTGAACCTTTTGAACCATAGCCTTCTAACAGATTGGTTTCAAATGAGAAAATCATTTTCGCCTTACGTCGTGTCCGATTAACCGCCTGATCCACCAAGGTATCCATCAAGTCACTGAAACGCAAGCCACTCTTTTCCCATAAATAGAAGGACAACGAACCTGGTATGGTGTTGACTTCATTGATGTAGATTGAATTCGAACCCGCATCCATCATAAAGTCGATCCGAACGACACCCGCACAACCCAAAATTCTGAAACTTTGAAGCGCAAGTTCTTGAATCGTCTTTGTCGTCGTCTCGTCCAATTCAGCTGGACAGATACGGGATGTGGATGCCATGCCCTTGCTTTTACTCGAACCTTGGTATTTATCTTTATAAGAAAGAATCGCATCGCCTTTCATGACTTCTTCCAACACGGATGCCTTCGCATCCATTTCATCACCCAAAACGGAGCAATTCACTTCTCTGAGATTCTGAACTGCTTTCTCAATGATGACACGCATATCGTATTGAAGCGCATCGGTGATGGCCATATCGATTTCATCCTCTGAGTTCACAAAGGAAATACCCACACTGGATCCCAAACGTGCTGGTTTGACCACGACAGGATATCCCAAACTTTGAATCTTCTTGAGCTGCTCTGTTTTATCATCCCGATACGCTTTGACATCAAAATACAGCCACGGAACCATCGGTAGATCGTGATAGGCAAATGCCATCTTCATGAAAATCTTATCTTGACCCAAAGCCGCTCCGATCACATCAGAACCAGCATAGGGAATGCCCATCGTCTCTAAGTAACCTTGCACACTTCCATCTTCACAATGGGTTCCATGTACGACAGGCACGACCACATCGATGCGCTGGGCTTTCTGCCAAGGTAATACCTTTATGCTTTGGACAAAGATGTTCTGTTTTTCTTTATATAAGGTCACTTGTGGTACTTTTTGTTGAATGGACTTCAAGTCTTTGAATTGTTTGACATCCATGAGTTGAGGACCACTGTACAGTTGATTATCCTTTGATAGATACAAGGGTACGACATGATAACGTTCCACATCAAAAGCCGCCATCGCCTGCGAAGCAGAGATGATACTGACCTCATGTTCAACGGAATTCCCGCCAAATAACACACCAACATTTAATTTCATAGGTTCAGCTCCTCAGTCAAAATCGACATCTTTCCCATTGATCGCCACATCCAACATCCGTCTCAATTCTATTTCCGTGGACTTGAACGATAAAGGAGGCAGTGCATCTAATGCAAAGTATCCAATATCCATCAATTCATGATTATAGGCTAAGCTTCCGCCTTCAACCTTCGCTAGAAAATAAAGGACATATTCCGAAACCATACTGGGTTTTGGTTTATACAGATCACGTTGTAAGACGCCCAATAAGCGAACCAAGGAGACATCCAAATTGGTCTCTTGTTTGACTTCTTTAATCGCATTCTCACGTGCGGATTCAAAGACATCACACCAACCGCCTGGAACCGCATAATTCTCATCAGATCGCTCTTTCACCATCAACAATTCATTCTTATCATTGAAGATGATGACACGAACAGAGACATTCGGAGTCGGATATGCGTCTTTAGGATAGAGTTTAATGGAATCAATCTTCTGATCAACTTCTTCACTCTGCAGGATAACCAAGTCATGCAGTTCTTGATAATTCTCCAATGCATACGGATCCTTAGAAAACTTTAGACCCACTTTACTTAATGCCAATAATTTACTGAGGAAATGATTCCACTCCATAACATTCTCCTAACGATTGAAGGCATCGGGTAAATCATTTTCCAAAAGGATCATGTCATCGCGCGATGCATTCGCTTCGATATATGCAAAAGCTTCTTTTACTGTATCCACAATCAAGACTTCTTTTAAATCAAAACCAACCTCTACCAAACCTTCATAGATGGCTTGCGTCTGCTTCTTACCAACGAGAATAACGGTATCTACACAAGCCAACATCTGTCGACCAAAGGCCTTATTATAAGCATCTTGCTCATGACCTAAGTCAATCATTCCAGGTGTGATGATATAACGATGATTCGGCATCATCTTCATCACTTCCAATGACATTTTAGCGCCTTCTGGATTTGAATTAAAGGCATTATCAATATAGTTGAAACCATTTATTTTTTTAAGTTGGATACGATGCTCAACATAGTTCACACCCATGACCGCTTTCTGCAAGTTAGCCCAATCCAAACCGAGTTGACGTCCCAACGCAATCCCCGCAAGAATATTACCAATGTTGTGTTTGCCCAACAAACGTGTCTCAAAGGCATACGTTCCTTCAAGGCACACCACATCAAAGGTCGAACCTTCTTGTGAATACTGAATATTGATTGCCTTAAAATCCGCTTCATGATCCAAGGCATAGGTCACGATCTTACAATTGTTTTTAATACGATAATCACGAATCGTCGCATAATCATAATTGATCACACCCACACCATTGACCGGTAGATTCTCAATCAGACGCATTTTCTCACGCTGAATGTTTTCCAACGTCTTAAAGGTATTTAAGTGTTGAGGTCCAATTGCCGTTACAATCGCATAATGTGGACGAATGAACTTACTCAAGAAATTGATTTCCCCAACTTTATCCGCACCCATTTCCGCAATGAACACTTGATGAATCGCCTTGAGTTGCTCGCGAATGGTAATGGTCAAACCCATCGGTGTATTGAACGATGCTGGTGTGCTCAAGACATAATAACGCTCAGAGAGAATCTCGTTGAGAATGTTCTTACTGGAAGTCTTACCATAACTGCCCGTGATCCCAATCTTGATCAGACGTGGATGCGCATCCAACGCTTGTCTAGCCTTATGAATGTAATAGTGTTTGACCAAGGCTTCAAAAGGAAGCGTTAGAATGGCCATGACATAAATCATCAACCAAACCATCATGACCATGATCGGTGTCAATAGACTGATTAAAAACCATTGGAGTTGATAGAGACCCAAAATCACCAAGCCCATCAAAACAAGCATGACCACCATTTGACGTTTAACACGACTGGTATAGTGAAGCTTTTTGATGAACTTTTGTTGCTTGTCACTTTGAATCGCAAAATACGCTAAAATCAGCGTGAAAACAAGCCACAGCGTCGATCCCAGAACAGGGATGAAATAACTCGCTAAAGAAATCAAAACATATAGAACGACGATCATCGACCATCGCAACTCACGTTTCAAGTCAAACTTCAAACGATCCCTTAACCAAGGACCATAGCGTCTCAATTCATAACGGTTTTGTTGAAACATGTGCAAACTCTGTTTTAGAGGGATCCACAAGAAAACAAACAACGCGATAAACATCATTAAACGATTGATAAACAAAATGAAATCAAACATGGCTTGCGTCCTCTTCTAAGAAAACTGACACGATCGCATGGAATCGACTTAATTGATTCCAATAAGCATAATGTCCATCGTTTTCAAAAATAACCAATCCTGCATCTTTAATCTCTTTCTCCATCTTCTTACCCATCCACAATGGTGTCGCATCATCTTGATTACCCCAAATAAGCAAGGTCGGCACTTCAATATGTTTAAGATAAGGTGTTAAATCCTCATTGACGATCTTGACGAAACTCGCACGCAAGACGCCACTAATCGCCTTATAATCCTCACTTCCAAAAAGCTTACGCAGAGGTTCTTGGTATTTGACTAAGAAAGGCAACTTGAAGATCTGCTTCAACACCTTGAAACTATAGATTCTAAGAACCGTATCCAGACTACGCTTTGGACGGATCCCCGCAGCCCCTGTCAAAATCAACTTGTGAACAGGTCGCGTCAATTGATATTTGATTGCTAAACGCGCTCCAAATGAATGTGCGATAATGATCGGATCTTTTACATCCAAAACCTTTAAGAGCGCATCCAACCACTGTACATAGCCATCCACATCCCAAGCTTCATGCATGCTTTCACTTTGACCAAAACCAGGGTAATCCACAACCGTCACACGAAAACGATCTGCTAAGTGATCTGCAGTCGGCTGAAACATCTGGCTATCCTGACCCCAACCGACCAGGCACAAAACATCTTTACCTTCACCTTGTTGGGTATAATAGGATTTTATTTGAAGAACATCTTTAAAGGGCATTAAATGTACTCATCTTTCACTTTAACATTCGACTTTTCTTTTTCTATGATGAACTGAACACCATAACTTAAATTTTTGATTCGGATCGTATAATGATACGCCGTCAATACACGTTTGACGATCGCCAATCCCAAACCAAACTGACCTCCCTGTCCTTTTTCATAAGGTCTGAAAAGCTGTTCGATTCTTTCTTCAGGAATATTGATGCCATCATTGTAAATGATACAATAATCGGGTTTTAAATCAATGGTGATTTCTGTTTTAGCATACCGCAAAGCATTATCCAAGATATTCTCAATAACGACACGCCAAGGTTCCTCACTACCATAATAGCTGCATGACGTAAGATCAGTTTTCAGTTCGATTGAAGGTTTAAACACCTTTAGCGAAAGAATGACCTTCTCAATAACTGCTTTCATATCGGTCTTATCATTGCCTTTATCTTCCGCAATCAAATAACCCATCCGGTTGAGAAGCAACAAACTATGAACCTTCTTCTCCAAACGATTCGCATGTTCAATGATGACATCAACACTCTTCTCTAAGGTCTCATACGGATAGATACCATCTTTGATGCTTTCACCATAGGACTTGATTGTAGCGATCGGTGTCTTCAAATCATGTGAGATGTTTTGAACCATTTCTTCCTTAAGTTGTTCCTGACGCTTGATTTCATCATTCATCTGCACGATGGCACGTCCCAATTCACCCACTTCATCATTACGATCCAATTTTAATTCAACTTTTTGTCCCTTGCGATATTTATTGATGTACACTTCAATCTGCTTTAAGGAGTGAATCAAATAGCCCACCCACAACATCAACAATAAAAACAAAATCCCCACAATGACCAAGAGGATGTTCACAACCCCATTGACCAGAGTCAACTTAAACTGATCCATGTAACTCTGTGGCACAAAACTGACGATCGTTGTGGATTCATCCACCTTACGTATCTGATACACGATATCCAAACTCGTCTTCGATGTCTCGTATCGCTGAATGTCCAAGTTTTGATTCAAGATGTCTTCACGAAACAAGCGATCCAATTCCACATCGATCTTCGTATTCGCATTGGTTTGAACCGGGTTCGTATCATCCGTTGGATAAAGGATGTGAATGACATTGGGATCTGTCCCAATGAACATCTCATCATTGCTCAGTGAGCCCTTAAGATTACGAACGACACGTAATTGCGTACTGTCAATGTTCGTATACAACTGTTCTCGTACGAGACTGTTGATGTTGCCGAAGATAAAGACCATTAAAAAGAAAATAAAAAAGGCGAGTGAAACCAACACAACACTCATCAGTTGTTGCGTCAGCGACATGCCTTTTAACATTTTCTTAAATCGTGACATTTTAACCTAATCGATATCCATACCCATAGATGGTATGAATATTCAAATCTTTCATTTTTCTACGTAAACGTCGAAGGGTGTCGTCCACCACCCGATCACTGCCATAATAGTTCGTTTCCCAAACACGTGCCAAAATCTGACCCCGTGAAAACGCCGTCTGCTTGTTGCGGACAAAGAGCATCAATAAATCAAATTCCTTGGTCGTCAATTCGATCTCCTGGTTGTTGCAGTAAACCTTACGCTGTTCCACATCGATTTCATACGCATCCACATGCATACGATTGTCATCTTTGTAGACACGACGCACAATGTTGTTCACACGCAGAACCAATTCTTTGGGAGAGAACGGCTTGGTGATATAGTCATCACTGCCCTTTTCAAGACCGATGATGCGATCAAATTCTTTATCCCGTGCCGACATGAAAATGACCGGAACCGCTTTGGATTGACGTCGAATGTCTTCAATGAGATCAAAACCGCTCTTATTGTCCAACATGATGTCTAAGATCCACAGATGCACATCGTCATCGCTGACATGCACAACCGCCTCTTCATAAGTAAAGTAAGAGCGAACCTCATAGCCCTCTTTTTCAAGATAACTACGAACCAACTCATTCAAATCCTTCTCATCCTCGACAACACAGATCACGCGTTTCATAGAACCTCCTTACAACTTCAAAGTGTGAATCATTTCAACCAACTCATCACAACAGGCATGGCACTTATCAATGCTCGCAGCTTCGACCATGACACGAACCAAAGGCTCCGTGCCCGAAGGTCTGACCAGAATTCGTCCTTCACCGTGGAGATCCAATTCCATCTCATCAATGCGCGCTTTTAATACAGGATTACTCAAAGCCGCTTTCTTATCGTTTACTTTCACATTCTTCAATACCTGAGGGAAAATGACAACCGGCTCACCCAAATGACGTAGTGAATCATGTTTCGCATGCATGACCTCCAATAACTTTAAGGCGGTCAATAAACCATCACCAGTCGTCGCGTGTTGCTTGAAGATGATGTGTCCGGATTGCTCACCACCTAAAACCAAATCCTTTTGAAGCATCCGTTCATAGACATATTTATCTCCGACTTGGGTTTGCTCACTGGTGATGCCCGCATCTTTCAAAGCCTTATATAGACCAAGATTAGCCATGACGGTTGTTACGACACTCTTCGCATTAAGCAATCCTTTTTCATTCAAGTAGGTGCCACAGATGTAAATGGTCTTATCCCCATCCACAAGTTCACCTTCATGATCTACCGCAATCAAACGATCCGCATCCCCATCAAAAGCCAAGCCCAAATCAAAACCATTGGCTTTAACGAATGCTTGAAGTCCTTCAGGATGTGTCGATCCACAATGGTCATTGATGTTCACACCATTGGGTTCATTGTGCATGATCGTACACTGTGCCCCCAAAGCTTCCAAGACTTCCAAAGCAGTCGTCGTTGCGGAGCCATTGGACGCATCGATCGCAATCTTGATCTTGCTTAAATCCATATCAAAGAGATTGATCAACCACTGTTTATAGTGATTCAAACCACTTTTGAAATCATGTACGATTCCGATGTGCTCGGACATCGCATACGGTAAGTTCTCGCCATCGATGACCGCCTCAATCTTCGCCTCCAAGGCATCATCGATCTTCACCCCATGGGTATTGAAGATCTTGATTCCATTGTCGTAATACGGATTATGACTCGCTGAAATCATGACGCCACACGCAAAATCCTCATGGGTCGTCAAATACGCGATCGCGGGTGTCGGTACGACATCCGTATCATAAACATGCGCACCACTCGCACACACCCCCGCCATCAAGGCATGCTTAAGCATACTACTGGATAAACGGGTATCCATACCCACCACGATCTTTTGGCTCGGGTAGAGATGTCCTAATGCACGTCCGATTAAAAAGGCTGTTTCTGCTGTCAACTCTAGATTGGCCTTGCCCCGAATGCCATCTGTTCCAAAGTATTTCCCCATCTTATTTCACCACATTGATCCTTATCGTTTGTTTGACTAAGCTTGCCTTGACAAGCGGTTTATAGGAGCGAAGCAAGAGCTGAACATCCTGTTCACCCTCTTCCAACTTCGACATATCGAAGTAGACATAGAAGTCATCCGCTGTAATCGTATCCACATTACTTTGTGTACCAAAAATATCAATGGCCGTCATGGTGTCCGCTGGATTCACCAAGGTGAATCGATAGCCCTGGACATTGTTCACAAACTGGATGAACACATCCTCAACCCTCGAACTCACACCCATTCCCAAGGTCACTTGCATGTTGACACGGTTCACACTTGTCTTCTTAACCCCCGTTGGAAGTGGAATATCCGCAACCAAAGAGGTATCCGCACTCAAAGTCGTCGCATCGATCGGAACCTGAATGCTCTCGATGTTCTGCAAGACGGTCTCACGTCCGAAGATCGTCACGTTCTGTTGATCCAGTACGATGGATTCAATCGCCATGCCATTGGGAATATCTCCATTTGGCACAACCATGATGTTGACGGTCTTGTTCGGTGAACTGACCCCTATGCTGACCTGGACCGTGGATGGAATGATGTCCACATTCATCTTATTCCCATCTTGATCATAAGCTACGATAGGAGCGGTTTGGACAAAGTCCGCGTTCACACCACTCGCATCAATCAAAGCCTTGACAATCCCGATCTGTGCCAAAGTGTCCTGTGAAGCACGAATGATGATCTCTTGATCTTTGAAAATAGGATCTGAGAGTACATATTCTTGATTCATTTTATCGGTATTGATAAAGTCATACTCCAAATTGAAGTGTTGAGATACCTTTTTCTTGATCGTCACCACAGCCGAAGACTGTGATAAAGCGACTTCAACACGTGTCGAGAAGTCCTTAGGACTCAATTTGACTTCATGGGTTCCTTCCAACAAGCCAGTAAGATCCGCAACGACTGAATACGCTCTTTGCGTACGGATCAACGTAATATCCGACATATCCCCAACCACATAGGCTTTGACATTGGTGGGAATGCCACTTACTTCATAGACCTCATCGTTGGATAAGACATTCACAGGAATGTTATCAATCGTAACTCCCGATGTGATCGGTGTCTCAAAGATGATCTCACCGATGTTGAAGTTGATGGCCACATACAAGATGACCGCTAAAATCAAACTTACGATCTTCCCGGATTTTGGATTAAACAACAAGCGGTCGATCCACATGCTGAAGAAACGAACGATCCGCATGAAGATGAATTCAATCGAACTGTAGGTCTTGATGACCTTTTTACTCTGCTCGGCGATCGTCTTAGCCAATTCCAACTTATCGAGATCTTGCACAATGGGCTTTTTCTTCTGACTCATTCGCCTTGACCTCCTTGCTTATCCTCTTCATCATCCAACAAATGATCATCGGATACACTGTATTCCAGACTGATATGACGCGAATCCAACTTCGGTTCTTCTTTTACAAGTTCTTCTGCCTTGACTTCAAGCTCTTCCACGGCTGCTTTCTTGACAGATTTTATGTTCTTGAAGCGGTCCGCAAGACGTTTCTTAACGTTTGTTTCAGGTAAAGCTTTGGCTTTCTCAAGCTTGATTTCATCGAGCTCAAGCTTGGTTTGAACCTCTTCATTCAAAACCACAGCCCGTTTGACTTCTTCCACCTTCGCTTCTTCCACTTTGACTTCAGGTTTTAGCTTCACAGGTTTCTCTTTTTTCTTAACCCATGTGTTCAACAGTGATTTCAATTCACTGCGCGCCGTCTTGATATTTTCTTTTGTAACCACTTCTTCCTTGAGAGGCACAACAGGAATCGACTCAACACTGACTTTTTTATTCAGACTCTCATCACTGAGATCGAACTCATCTTGCAAAACAATTTTTTCAAGGTAAGCACGCAAAGTCACTTGCGTCATCTGCGTCAATTTACCCTCTTCCGCAATGGAGATGCGTCCTGATTTCTCAGACACCACAACGGTTACGGAATCTGTGATTTCACTGATACCCATGGCTGCACGGTGACGTGCTCCATACCGACTGGGTGCTTCCAAATTGGTTGGCGGAAAATACGCTGAAGCACAGGCGATACGATCCCCTTGTATGATGACGGCCCCATCATGTAAAGGCGTTGTGGGCACGAAAATTGTCTGGAGTAGATCCGAGGTGACCAATGAATTCATCGGTGTCCCCGTCTTAATGAAATCACTCAAAGAATGGCCTTGTTCAAGGGTGATCAAAGCTCCGATGCGATTATTCGAAAGATTCATCGTTGCAGTAACGATCTCATCCACCAACTTCAAACGTTCATTGCTGGACAAGGTGTTCAAACGCGAGAAAACGGAACTCTTCCCCAATCGTTCCAAGACAGAACGAATCTCCGGTTGGAAAATGATGATGATCGCGAGGAAACCATAGGTGACCAATACACCTGCCAACCAGTCCACCGCCTTGAAGCCAAAGAAGTTCGCGATGGCTCGAATGATTAGAATCAAGATGATTCCTTTGAAAATTTGTGCGGTTCTTGAGTTGTTTCGCACAATCTTGATTGTATAATAGAGTAATATCCAAAGGATGAGAATGTCGAAAAACATTCTAAGCATTTGGAAGATGGTTTGTACGGTCGTGTAACTAAGCATGTCAGACCTCCTCAGCGAAATAATTATAACACAATTATGTGATAGCAAATACCATAGGGTCCCCCTTAGAAAGACATCTAAACAATGAAACAAATACTTGAAATCAAGGATAAAACCCTGATCCTCATCGGTACCGCCCATATCTCTGAACAAAGTGTTCAAGAAGTACGGGAAACCCTTGAATCCACCCAAGCCGACACCATCGCCATAGAACTCGATGATGAGCGCTATAAAGCCATGAATGCCACACAAGATTGGCAAAAGATGGACATCGTCGAGATCATTAAGAAGAAAAAGGTCGGCTTTCTCTTTGCGCAGATGATTCTTTCCTCTTATCAACGTAAGATCGCAAACAAACTTGATCTAAAGCTTGGCGAAGAAATGAATGTGGCGATTCAGTACGCCAATCAGAATGATAAGAAACTTTTGCTCATCGACAGAAACATTCAAACCACCCTGCTTAGAATCTGGCACGGTCTGGGTTGGTTCGAAAAGATCAAAATGCTTACGGAACTTCTGGCATCCTTATTTGAGAACGATGTCAAAGAAGAAGACATCGAACGTTTGAAAGAAGGCGATCTCTTACAGTCCGCCCTTCAGGAAGTCAGTAAACAATTCCCACAGATCGCAGAAGCCCTCATCTTTGAACGTGATCGCATCATGGCCTATAAGCTCGCCCACGCCAAAGGACCTGTGATTGTGGCAGTGGTAGGGGCTGCGCATGTCCCAGGCATCATCGCAAACCTCAATAATGAGAACTCCATAAACGATTTACTCAAAGTTCCTGAAAAAAAGAAAAACACATGGACCGCATGGATCTTCCCTGCATTCCTCGTTCTCTTGATGGGCTTGACCATACTCAACGCCCCCGACATGGCTTTATCAACCATTCTGCGCTTCATTCTCATCAACGGCAGCTTAGCCGCACTGGGCACACTGATCGCCCTAGGACACCCCTTAAGCATCCTCACCGCCTTCGTCATGGCTCCTCTTGGAGTCTTGAGTCCCTTCCTAGCAACCGGCTGGTTCGCAGGTCTCACAGAAGCTTGGGTACGCAAACCTCAAGTCCATGATTTCATGAACCTACAAACCGATGTGCTCAAGCTCTCAGGTTTCTGGAGAAACCGGGTCGCCCGTATTCTCTTGGTTGTCATTCTTGCGAATCTATTTGCAAGTTTGGGCTCCATTGTGTATTCCATTGACTTGATTCAGAATTTATTCAAATAAAGGAGAAAATGCATGACAATGTCCTTCTTGTTCTTTGTTGGATTAACAGCCTTAGCTTTCATCCTCCTCATCGTTGTGATGATGGTTGTGATCAAACGACAATAATCCACATCAAAAAATGCACCCCGCTCGAGGTGCATTTTACTTACTGCTTATTGGCTAAACGATAGATCTGTTTGATGTCTTCCTTCGTCAAAGGTTTGAAGAAGCCCAGCGTATCACTGGTACGTGCTACGAAGATCTTATCTGTCATCTCATCAATGACTGCTTCATCGATTGGTAAGGATGTCGTATCCGTCTCAAGATCTAACGATTGGAAGAACAATTCCAATCGACGAATGCCTTCCAATGCAATCGCTTCTGGATAACGAGCATCCATTTGCACATCGAATACTCGTTGCGCAAACTGAACAAACTTATAAACACCTTCCGTATAGACATGACGCATCCACCAAGGAATGATCATGGCTAAGCCTGCTCCGTGTGCGATATCGTACTTAGCGGACAACTCATGTTCAATCGAATGACTTGCCCAATCCCCTACACGTCCAACGCTGAATAACCCGTTGTGTGCCAAAGTACCACAGAATGCGATTTCCGCACGCGCAACATAGTTATTGGGTTCCTGCATAACCAAAGGCGCATTATTGATGATTGCCTTGATGTTGGCTTCAATCAAACGATCGGTCAAATCATTGTGCTCCACCTGTGTGAAATAACGCTCCAACAAATGTGCCGTCATATCAACGATGCCGCAGGCTGTTTGGAATGCGGGTAATGTATAGTGCAATTCTGGATTGATGATTGCGAACTTAGGGATGAATAAAGGTGAACCTAAGCCACGCTTGATCAAACTCTCATCCTCGGTTAAGACAGAACTGGTGGAAGATTCACTGCCTGCCGCAGGGATCGTCAAAACGACACCCAAAGGAAGGACCTTCTCGACTGTCTTACCGTACAAGTAATAGTCCCAAACATTCTCTTCCGTCAACGCACCCAAGGCGATTCCCTTGGCACTATCAATGACACTACCCCCACCAACAGCCAAGATCACATCGATCTTTTCTTTTTTACACAATTCAATGCCTTCTTTAACCAAGCTGACCCGAGGATTGGGTTTGACACCTCCCAATTCATATACGATCATATTCGCATCCTTTAAAGATTTTAAAACACGATCCAATAAACCACTCGCTTTAGCCGATTTTCCACCGTAGTGAACTAAGACTTTGGAACCAAAAACTTTTGTTAAATCACCAACTTGCGTCTCGGTATCCTTACCAAAAACGATACGTGCTGGATTATAAAATGTAAAATTATTCATCTTTTACCTCCCATAGATTAAACGGATAAATACCTTCTTCTTTAAATGTTTCAAATTGCTTGACTACAAACGGTTTGTCTTCTTGATACGTCACCCCAAACCATGTATTCTCAGAGGCCAAGACATGGAGCTTATATTCATTGTGTAAGGTCTCCCCAATCATTGTTGGAATGACATGTTCGCATTTCATTGGGTTACCCTCCAAATCGCGCTTCAAGAACGCAATGAATTGCTTTTCAGCCAAGGCAAACACATTCGGTGTGAAGCCCCAGAAATTCATTGAAACTAAACTTTCATAAGGAAGTGCTTCCCAAACATCATGTGAATTCAGATAAACAATGTCGTTGCCCTCACGTTTGATCTTCGCAATTTCAACGATTTTATCCAATTGATCATCCTTGATCTCACAGACACCACGGGACACCGTACCAGAGTCCGATAGCGTGTTGCGTAAACGATAGCCTACCATTGCATAGTTCTGATCATCCACGGAATCTTTTAAGAACTCAAACATGCTTGTGAACGCATCTTTACCATAGTAATCATCCGCATTACAAATCATGAACGCTTCTTTTACTTGCTTGCGACAAGCCCAAAGTGCATGGGTGGTCCCCCACGGTTTTTCGCGACCCTCCGGACAAACAAAGCCTTCCGGAAGATCATCCTTATCCTGGAAGACATACTCCACTTCCACAAAAGGGCGGATATGACGAACTAAAGACTGTTCGAAAGCAGCTTCATGTTCCTTACGGATGATGAGATAGACCTTTGAGAAACCCGCTTTGATGGCATCATAAATTGTAAAATCAATGATGCTTTCGCCATTGTTTCCAACGGTATCAATCTGCTTCAAACCCCCATAACGGCTTCCCATTCCAGCCGCTAAAATTACTAAACTTACTTTATTCATGTTTATCTTCCTCGCTTCATTCATTATACAAAGTTTAGGCTCAAGTCTCAATGAAACACCCAATTAAAAACGGACGAGGTCCGTTATAGATAGCGTTCCACAACCACTGCGATGCCATCTTCATCATTCGATAAGGTGACCTCATCCGCAGCCTGTTTCAAGTCTTCCACCGCATTGGCCATCGCAACACCCAGACCTGCGAACTTGATGATGGAGAGATCGTTGTGTCCATCCCCAAACGCAATCGTTTCATGGGCTTCAATCCCCATCTTAACCAAACTTTCATGCAAAGCATTGGCCTTATCGATGCCATTGGCTGTGAACTCATAATAGAAAGCCGCTGTAAACATGGAATTCAATTTACCAACAAAAGGTTCTGCCATGGCCTTGTGATGATCCAAGAGATACTGGGGATCCCCAGCAACCAAGATCTTATTCACAGGCGCTTCAACCGCATCCCATAAATGCTCAGGTTCACAGAGACGATAATCATTGCCACGCGCTTCATATTCCACCGCATTCCAGGTCCGACCATTCCATGAGATCTCATTCCCATAGACATTATCGACCATCATCGTATCCCCAACGCCAAACATGGGCATGACATTAAATTTCTTCATGTGTCTCAACACCGCTATCGCTTCTTCGATGCTCATCGCTTGGTTGTAAATGATTTCATTGGTTTCACAATCCACGACACTGGCGCCATTGTACGAAACCACCAAACCATGGTGTTTATCCATTTCAAGTTCATGAACCAACTTCATCATTCCACGCGTCGGTCGACCTGATGCCAGAACGATTTTGATGCCTTTAGCTTGTGCATTCATCAATGCGTTCTTAGTGCGTTCTGTTATCACTTTCGCGTGATTTAGGAGTGTCCCATCAATATCCAAAATTATCGCTTTTACAATCATAAATTACCTCTCATGCATTATAACATTGATTCAATGATCGCATATTTAGTGATCATAAATTGCTTGATCGTTTCAAGAAAGATACCCAGGTTATGCGTATCCTAAAATATCGTTTCATTCTGTCTATTAACGAATGATTATTCAGCACTCGCTGAATTTGAGACATCATATTTACGAAATCTTAAAAAAAACAACTTCTTGACTGTTGGCTATGTCCAATATCTCTTTTAAGCAACAGGGGCGTGACGGCTGCCAGTTCCGTCCTCAAGAAGAAGTTCATCTGCAATAATTTTAATCTTCAAGTTACTCTATGCCAATGTGTTGAAAGCATCTTTTCGCACTATTTTTTAGTATGTAATTCTCCAACTCTATTCTCATGTTCAATTAATTGCATACTTGATAAATAGTTGCATACTTATAAAACCGCATAATTCGTAATTCTTCCTATTAGTTGGAATCATTTATTCAAGACTCACTAGTATTGAGATTGAAAAACCCTCCATTTCTGAAGGGTTCTGTTCTCAACTGGTGCCGTCACCGAGAATCGAACTCGGAGCTGAGCATTACCATTGCTCTATTTTACCATTGAACTATGACGGCGTTGCCTAAATATAATACTCAAAAAACGCATAGAATGCAAGAAATTTGGCTGCTTTTTATAAAAAAGCCATTGCTTACGCAATCGCTTCGTTTATTTCATTATTCTTTATTGAATTCATCCAGATTCTGATACAACATCGCAATCGGTAGACCCATGACCGTATAGAAATCCCCTTCGATTCCTTTGATCAATAAAGCCCCTTTATCCTGTATCCCATACGCTCCCGCTTTATCCATCGGAACCTTGGAATGCACATAGGTCTTCACAAACTCTTCATCATAAGGGTAGAACTCGACGACCGTCTTAGAATGGAAACAAATCGACTTGTGCTGATTCAATAAGCAAACTCCTGTGATCACTTCATGTTTACGTCCAGACAACTTCTTTAACATCAAGAGAGCATCCTCTTCGTCGATCGGTTTCCCCATAACCTCATTTTCACATACGACGATCGTATCCGCTGAAATAATGTTGGCCTCAGGATGCCGCTTCAATACCTCTTGCGCCTTGAGCAACGCCAATTTCTCAATGGCAATCTCTAAAGGATAATTCGGATCGATGCTTTCCTCAACATTTGGATTCACAGTCGTAAACGGTATCCCCATCAGATTCAAGAGTTCCCGACGACGTGGGCTTTGGCTTGCCAAAATATAGTGTTTTTGCATACCTCAATTATAATACAAAACACCTCTTTCGTGAAAAAAAGGTGAAGTCACCTTTTAAAATAATCCCTCATCCAACGCTTTGATGACCTTATCCACCACATCATCAAACTCCGTCGCTTCCTTAAACATAATCCAATTCAAACCAATAAAGTTGGAAACCCCCATCAAGAGATATGCCACCACTTCAGGATCATGGTCCCGCATCTGACCTTCTGCTTGAGCTCTTTGGATGTGTTCGATATAAACCTGCGCAAACTCGGTATAGTACTCAATGAAGAGTTTCTTATCGATATAGAGTGATTCCCAAATGATGTTATAGACATGCGGATGTTCCTTGATGAAAGTCAAGAAACTCTTCAAACCAATCCGTTCCGCTTCCTTACGCGAATGAACACCTTTGACATCCTTCGCAATGTTCATTCGAATCGCATGACTGTACGAAATCAAGAGATATTTGTAGACACTTACCTTATCTGTAAAGTAGATGTAAAAAGTTCCCGGCGCAACCTTCGCCTTATACGTGATGTCGTTGATCGACGTCGCATGATAACCCTTTTTAAAGAAGAGTTGTTCCGCTGAAGAACAGATGCGATCGAGCGTCGCCTGTCCACGCTTTGTTTTCGGTAAGTTTACAAGTGTGTTCAAATTTTCACCTTAATGTGGACATTATACCACATCTGGAATAACCTCAGAGAGGACAAATCCCAAGACCAAACTACTGAATAACATGGGTTTCTCATACATCGACGCATGGCCACTTCCTGGCACGACAACCAACTGAGAACCCTTGATGTGTTCATGGAGAAGGCGCTGGTGGCTGAGTGGTGTGATCGCATCCTCTTCACTCCCAACAATCAGACAAGGACATTGGATCTTGTGCAATTGTTTGCGCACATCCAAGTCATTCGCACTGTTGGTCAAGCGAACCATGGCTTGTGCGAATTCAGGATTAGCGAATATCTTTAACAATATTTCTTTGCGTCTAGTCATCCATTCAGCTTTGCTTTCATAGAAGTGTGAGGAATAAATGACCGGAATGGTTGTGCCATAATAAGCTTCGGCATTTGTGCTCGCAAGATTCCAGGCATTTCCGATTTCACGTAACCAGGCATTGGTGTGTGCGGTTGTATTAAATAACAACAATCTCTCGACCACATGTGGATATTGGATCGCGATTTGCATCGCAACTTCACCACCATACGAAATTCCAAACAAGGCGAGATTCTTTAAATGGAGGTGATCGATCAAGGCTTTGACCGCATCGACCTGTACTTTTTGATTGTATTCTTGGTCTACTAATTTAGATGATTGGCCTTGGTCCAACATGTCCATCAAAATGAGTTGATTATGTTGGCTGAAGCTTGTGATGAACATCTGCCAACTGGCAGTGGACATCATGATGCCATTCAGAATCAAAAGTGGTTTACCTTGACCATAGACCTCATAATAGATTTTATGATTCTGATGTTCAAACGTTGCCATTAGATCAAGATACCCAGAGCTTTTGCTTGTGTCAGAAGTTCTTCACGGAATTTTGGATGGGCGATGGAAATCAAGAGATGGACACGTTCACGAATGTTCGTACCTTTCAGGTTAACGACACCGTACTCTGTAACAACGTAATCCACATCATTACGACTTAAGGTCACAGCAGCACCGGGTCTAAGTTGAGCTACGATTTTAGAGACTTCTTCACGCTCACCGGTCTCTGGATTCTTAACCATTGCGGTTGAATAGAGCGCGATAAAGGATTTTCCATTTTTAGAGTTCTGCGCACCTACAGCAGTATCCACTTGACCCCCGGTTCCACTGAATTGAACCGATCCTATGGATTCTGAGCAACATTGTCCGGTCAGATCAATCTCAAGGGTTGAGTTTATGGATATTTGATTGTCATTCAAACCAATGACAGCTGGATCATTGACATACGCCCCATCCAAGAAGGCAACGGAGGGATTCTGATCCACAAAGTCATACAATTCTTGATTACCCAAGGCAAAGGTACAGACCATTTTGCCTTTGTGCGTTTGTTTCTTCTTACCATTGATGACACCCAACTTCGCAAGTTTCATCAAACCGGTTGTCAACATTTCCGTATGCACGCCCAAGTCTTTTTTATTGACCAAAGCGTTTGCGACGGCATTTGGCATCCCACCGATGCCCAGTTGAATGCAATCCCCATCATTGATGTAAGACGCAATCGAGTTGCCAATGATGATATCCTTCTCTGACGAAGGGACATCCGGTAATTCTGGAGCAGGATAGTCCACTTCAATGACATAGTCCACTTCACTTAGATGCAGTTCCACATCGCCATAGGTATAAGGCATGTTTGGATTGATTTCAAGGATCACCAAATCCGCTTCTTCAATGACACGTTTTTCGTAGGTGTTGCTTAAAGAAAGTGACACGAAACCATGTTTGTCTGGCATTGAACAAGCGCCCACATAAATATCGGTATGCACATGCGCCAAGCGTTTCTTCCCCGCAAGATGCAAGTGATTGGGTATGAATGAGATATTTCCATTGGCATGCGCTTTACGTAATGAAGGTGAGTAAAACCATCCATCCACATAGAACGAATGCTTATACATTTTGTCATAAAACTGTGGTGAAGACATCGGTAGACAATTGGTGATGGTCACACCACTGACCTGGTCCGCAATCGTGTGCAGTTCACTTAAGAACGCACGGCCTTCCGCAGCCCCTAAGCCTGTGACGATCATCATGCCACTCTTTACAAAACGCATGGCTTCTTGAGCCGTAATCTTCTTTTTTGAAATATCCATGGGGTTCTCCTTGAAGATGTTGCGGAGGTTTCCCTCCGCAACCTTATTAATTTTAATCCTTTTAGTTTAACAAATCATCCATCGAACGCAATCCATCCACAACTTCCCATTTTGTAGGCGCTGTTGAATTGATTTTCGAAAGATTCATTTCTTGAGTACCAGCACGTTTGCCGCCACCAAAGTCAATCACACCACCGAATGGGTTTGTGATTGGAGCCGATTCCATCGCATCAAGATAGTTTTCCCAAGTGATGATTTCATCGCCTTCTAAACGACGTAAGCCTTCCACAAAGAAGCTTGCGGCGATCCAACCGGTCATTGCATACGCATTGGCCGCATAGTCTGGAGCAGCAGCTGCAAATTCTTGAAGCGCATTCATACGATCGCCTTCAAAGGAAACCCAACCATTACCATACACATCAAACTTACCTTCTGTTACAGCCATGACTGCTTCAGCGATGACTGGCGCCACGTTGACATAGGTCGTGATGACATCTTTATCGTTTCCTTGAGCAGCTAATTCTTTGATGATCGTTGGGATCGTCGCTTGGATTGCCCCACCGATGATAAAGTCGACATTCGCATCTTTAATCGTTGTGACAGCAGCAGACGCATCATCTGTTCCTGGCGCAACTTGTGCTTCAACCAAAGTGATACCTAATTCAGCAGCCTTGATTTGAGCACCTTTAAGAAGATCTTTACCAGCATCGTCATTGGTATAGATGATACCAATCGTTTTAGCACCGAAATCCCCAACTGCACGTGCAACCATGATTTGACCTTCTGTTACATAGATCGGTTGAACAGGCATGATACCACGATCGCGACCTTCAGCTTTGTCGTTGTACAATTGGCCGATACCGGTAGCGAAGTAAACAGCAGGAATGCCATAATCCTTCAAGTCTTCCAAGGTAGCCCCAACAACTGGCGTACCGAAGTGACCCACGATAGCGAAGACTTTTTCATCTTCAACCATGGAAGCCAAACATGCTTTACCCTTTGCAGGATCGAATTCATCGTCTTGGTGTAAGAATTTGATCGTACGACCATCGATACCACCCGCATCATTTACCGTCTTCAAATATGCTTCAATCCCAGCAATAAACGGAACACCTACAGCTGCAAACGCACCTGAGGTCGCTGCACAGTTGGCAATCAGGACTTCCGTATCCGTAATCCCTTGAGCAGCAACTTCTTTGACTTCTTCCTCAGCTGGACTACAAGCTACAAGTGAGCTCACAACCAAAACCGAAATCAGAAGCAATACGAACTTCTTTAACATCATTATTCCTCCTTTTTTATATAATGCTTTTCGCATTGATACCTTAGTGAGATCCCAAATACGCTTCTATCAGCTTAGGATCATGTAACAAATCTTGTGCAGGTCCATGGGTTTTGATTTCACCCAACTCCAACACGTAGGCATAGTCCGCAATCTTTAAAGTCTGTGCCGCATTCTGTTCGACGATGATGACCGTCACACCTTCTTTTTTAATTTCAAGAACGATGTTTAGGATGTCACGAATGATCAGTGGGGCTAAACCTAAGGAAGGTTCATCCAACAAGAGGATCTTTGGACAACTCATCAACGCACGGCCAATCGCCAGCATTTGTTGTTCACCACCGGAGAGAGTCGAAGCGATTTGTTGCTTACGTTCCTTCAAGACGGGGAAATAACGATAGACTTTTTCAAACTGCTCTGCGATGCGTTTTTTATCTTTAACAGTGAACGCACCGACTTTCAAATTCTCTTCAACCGTCAAATCACGAAAGACTTGACGCCCTTCGGGCGATTGGGCAATGCCCAAAGCTGCGATCTTTTCCGGCTCCATACTTCCAATTTCTTGGTTGTAGAAGAGGATCGAACCCTCTGCAGGTTCAATCAATCCCGACAAGGTCCGTAAGGTTGAGGTCTTCCCCGCACCATTCGCACCTAAGATGGCGACGACATCGCCTTCAAACACTTCCATATCGATGCCTTTGATGGCTTCAATCGCTCCATAGCGTACTTTGAGTCCTTTGACGAAGAGTGCTGTCTTAGGCATGTTCTTCCTCCTTAGAGCCTAAGTAGGCTTCTTGAACCAAAGGATTCACCTGAATCTCTTTAGCGCTTCCTTCTGCTAAGAATCTACCAAAGGAGATCGCACAAATACGATCACACACATCCATAACCAAACGCATATCATGTTCAACCAAGAGAACAGAGCAGTCGAATTTATCACGGATACGACGAATGAGCTGAGCCAATTGAAGGGTTTCCACATCATTCAAACCTGCCGCAGGTTCATCCAAGATGATTAAACTAGGTCGACACATCAGTGTACGTGCCAATTCAACTTTCTTGAGAATCCCATACGGTTGACCCCAGACCAACATATCCTTGCGATCATAGATATCCAAACGACGTAGAATCTCTTCCGCTTCTTCACGCAATGCTTTCTCTTCCTTACGTGCACGCGGCAGCTTCAAGGCCTGCTCCAACATCGATGCTTTAAAGTCGATATGCGCTCCAATCATGACATTATCCAAGACACTGAGTTCACGAATGAGTTCAACGTTTTGAAAGGTTCGAACCAAGCCCAAGCGAATGATTTCATGAACCTTGTGGTCCACTAGATTCGTACTTCCGCCATTTTTCAATCTAAATTCGATGGTTCCTTTGTTTGGTTTATAGAACTGTGTGATGCAGTTGAAGACGGTTGTCTTACCCGCTCCATTGGGGCCAATCAAACCATAAATCTCATTCTTACGAATACTGAAACTCAAATCATCCACGGCTTTAAGTCCACCAAATTGAATGGAGAGATGTTCGATCTTTAGAACTTCATTTTCATTTAACATGATTTCGATCTCCCTTCTTAAGCAGCTTCAGCACCCAGAGACGAATATCTTTGAAAATCATAACAATGCCATTGGGATAGAACATGATGACCAAGATGATTAAGATACCATTCAAGGTATACGACAACTGACTGAAATAAGGAATTTGTTTTAAGAATAGATCCGGAACCGCAAAGACAATGAATGCACCCAAGACCGTTCCATAAATCGAACGGAGACCCCCAATGACGATCATCGCCAGGAAATCCAAGGATAACTTCAAGGTCCAAGAGGACGGATAGGAATAACGAATGAAATGCACATACAATACACCCGCAACCGATGCGAAGATGGTTGCCAAGGCAAAGGCGACAAGACGATACTTAAGTAGATTGACGCCCATGGCTTGAGCCGCAGCTTCAGAACCACGCATGGCATTCAATGCTCTTCCGATCTGACCATTCACCATGTTATAGGTAATCAACATCACCAGAATCAGAATGAATACGATCAACCAATAGGTGCTGCCACGATCCAATTGAAACATGCCAAACAACTGTGGGAACTTCGCGGATTTACCGCTGAAGGCACCTGTGAACTGATCAAATTCTTCAAAGGTTTTTCTCAAAATTTCAGATACCGCCAAAGTCGCAATCGCAAGATACAAACCTTCAATCTTGAGCGATACCAAGCCCACCAAGATACCAATGAATGTGGGAACCAGGATGGCCGCAAGCAGTGCGACTTCGAAGGGCAAGCCCATATCCACGGTGAGGTAGGCTGAGATATAACTCGCAAGACCCATGAACCCAGCCGTACCCAAGGAGATGAGGCCTGACCATCCTAAAAGGAGATTGAGGCCCAAGGCCGCTATGGCATAGATGAGTGCCACACCGACCGTCGTGATATATGCCGATTTGATAAAGCTGAATTGTATAGACAATAGGGGTAGTGTGCTCAGAACCAAACCAAAGAGGATGAATTGCACATAGGGATTCTTGAATAAAGCTTTAAAGTTTAGCTGTGTTTTTACTTTGTTCATCGCACACCTACACTTTCTTAACGACCTTCTTACCGATCAAACCATAGGGTCTGAAGATTAAGAAGATGAGAATCAAAACATATAAAATCTGTCCACCCCAGACCGAATCATAGTAATAAAGCAACATATTCCGACTGATGCCAATGATATACGCCCCTAAAATAGGTCCGTAGAAGGTTTGAAATCCTCCAAACACACATGCGATCAAGGCATTGACTTGGACCACATCCATCAGATTCAAGTTGACGGAAGTTGTAGGGGCGATCATGACCCCAGCCAGTAAACCTAAGACTGCCGCTAGAGCCCAAGCCCCTAAGGTAACCGTCTTGGTGGGTACACCCATCAAGCGTGCTGTGTACTCATTGGATGCGGTGGTACGAACCGCCAATCCCACTTTTGTATTTTGCAGGATATAAAACAGGATGAACATCAGTGTAAATCCAAACACAATATTGAATAAACCATTGTAAGAAAGATTAGCACCCAAGATATTGACATTACCATCCGGAATTAATCGTGGAAGGTTTAAAGGATCCACTCCAAAGAACATCGGAGCCAAGCCCAAGACAACCATAATCAAGCCCAAAGTGATGATTTGTTTCGCTACCGGCGATACTTTCTTTGTGTGACGAATGACGAGATAATCAATCGTGAACCCCATCAAAATTGCCGTTCCTACACCACCCAAGATTGCCAACCATAAAGGAAAGCCTGCTTGAATCACAAGGAAAGTCACGACATAGGTATTGAACATCCCTACAGCTCCTTGTGCGAAGTTAGTGATGTTGGATGTGCGATAAATGACGATGATCCCCAAAGCGGCCAAGGCATAGACACTCCCCGATTCCAAACTTCTTAGAAGGATTTGTACGAATGTACTCATTGAATCTCTCCCCACTGTACGATATTCGATGCCCAGACATAACCGATACCCGCTGCCAACATACAGACAAGCGTACCATCTTTGACTTGACCGGATTCGAGTGCTAAGCACAAGGATAAAATCTGATCGACTTGGCCCATGTGTCCATAGTTTTCAAGGTAGATGCTTTGGTCCTCGGTCAAACCTAGATCTTTAAGCATGCCAAAGTGTGCGGAACGTTTGATATGTAAAATATCCAAATAACCGATATCCGAACGAGACATTCTGGATTTACGTAAAGCCTCATCAATGCAGGTCAACCAATTATTTTGCGACACTGCATTCAAACGATTCTTCATCTTTTCAGGATCAAGTAAGCGTAGTGATTTCTTGCCTTCCTCGACATTGTCTTTATTCATAGGATTCACGGTACCGCCGATTTCAACACCCGCCGTACGTGCCAATGAACCATCTGAGATGATGTGTGAGCCCAAGAGTAGATTCTTCTTTAAGCCTTTACGTAGAATCAAGGCACCACCACCTGCCGATAAGTTGTACATCATCGACATGTTTTTATCGGTATAATCCACGAAATCTCCATTGCGGTAACCACCACACACAAGAATCGTGTCAATCTCTTCATCTGCGATAAGCATATCCTTAGCCATCTTCAAAGCCGTTACCGATGTGCAACAACGATTTTGAACATCGATGCCCCAGGCATTCACAGCCCCGATACGATCTTGAATGTAGAGAGCGGAGGTAGTGAGCGGATATTCTTTCCATTCTTCCCCAAAGCAGAGGATGACATCAATCTCTCTAGGATCGATTCCAGCATTTTCTATGGCTTTTAATGAGGCGAGAGCTCCCATTTCTTGAGTCCCATCTTTTACACTGGGAATGGTCTTCTCGACGATTCCTAGTTTTTCAATGATGGCTTGTTCACTCCAGACACCTTGTGTGGCATCAGCGATTTCTTGTGCACTCATTCTTCCCTCAGGAAGATAGACCCCTAAACCCAATATTCCAACCGTTTCCATTAAACGATGTGCTCCTTGAGAACAGAGACATATTGATCAAAACAATCAGTTGGTAGGGAATGTCCTCCCTCGAAAGGAATCAAAACAGCTTGATCGCCGAAGAACTGCTTCATTTCTTCAGCTTGATTGAAAGGAACGACATAATCATTCTTGCCATGTAAGATGACAATCGGTGCTTCAACCAGTGCCATACGACCACTGCCCATACCAAGTAAATTATTTTCTGATGTCATATTGAAATGAACCAAACTGTAATCCACATCGACTAAATTGCGTTGTTTGAGCATCGCTTCCAAATACGCATCGTAATCCTCTTCATTGGGTTGAACGGTATTGTAGATAACCGCATTCCAAATCATTTTGAGTAAGTCTTTATTGCGTGTCGCATAAGCTGTTAATATTGGCAACACTTGTACAGGATCAACTTTGATCTCTTCTTTTGTTGTGATTAATTGTGTAAGGATGGGTTGACCTTTTTCATCTTTTTTAAACATTGGATAACCCTTGATGCCAACAGAATCCAATAAGAAGACTTTATTAACCCGTTCTGGCATATCCGCTGCTAATTCCAAGACGACACCACCACCGGTCGACCAACCGAGGATATTGAAGTCTTTGAGGCCCAAAGCTTCAACCCAAAGTTGAATGTCTTCACTGAAATCACGGAGGCTGTTCAGTTCATTATTGTAAGAACTATCCCCAAAACCACGCATATCCACGGCGTAGACTTTATAATCTTTTTCCAAAGCTTCCATTGTGGTTTGGAAATGAACCGAAGAGCTCATATTGCCATGAACCAAGACTACGGTCTTTGAACCACTGCCTGCTTCACGATACGCAATGGTTTCACCATTACTTAACACTAAAGTTTTTAATTCATAGTTTTTCATTAGAGTCGCATGCCTCCATTGGGTTCAATCACTTGACCGGTGATGTAGGATGCCTCTTCGCTCGCTAAGAATAACGCTACATTCGCGATTTCTTCCGGTTGTCCCAAACGTCCCAACATCGTCATCGCCGCAAATTTATCCAACAAGTCTTGAGGTACGGTTTTTAAGATATCCGTCATGACATAGCCTGGCGCAATCGCATTGACACGCACATTGCCACCCTTCATGCCAAATTCCTTAGCCCATGTCTTCGTCAATCCAATGACACCTGCTTTGGATGCGGCATAATTTGCTTGACCGATGTTTCCAAAAACACCAACGATCGAAGCGATGTTGATGATCGAACCGGTTTGTTTTGTCTGCATGTATGGACCGACATGACGAGTCAGATTAAAGACACCTTTCAAGTTGACATCAATGACCAAATCCCACATTTCTTCAGTCATCTTACGTGTCAAAGCATCGCGTGTGATGCCCGCATTGTTCACAAGGATATCAATCGTGCCATACTTTTCGACGACTTCTTTAAAGAAAGCTTCGCACGCCGCACTGTCTGTCACATTCAAGGCATATCCTTCGACATTAGGATGTGAATAACTCATCTCACCCATATCCGCCGCAATGACTTTAGCCCCTTCATTCGCAAAAGCCACTGCCATTGCTTGGCCTAATCCGCGCGCACCGCCTGTGATGATCGCTACTTTGTTTTCTAATCGCATGTTCATTCTCCTTTGATATTACGAATGACAAGGGCTGTACCCATGCCACCACCGATGCACAACGATGCCAAACCTAAATCCATCTTCATTTGTTTCATTTCATGAACCAAGGTTACGAGGATTCGATTCCCACTCGCCCCGACGGGATGACCCAAGGCAATCGCACCACCATTCGGATTGGTCTTCTTCAATAAGCCTTCTTCAGAGACTTGGTGCTCGATTGCCAACTCATGAATGACCCCAAGACTTTGAGCTGCGAACGCTTCATTCAACTCAATCACGTTCATGTCACTTAGTTTGAGATCCGCATGTTTCAGTGCTTGGCGGATCGCCGGTGTCGGACCTAAGCCCATATAGAGTGGATCCACACCCCCTTGACCGATGCCGATGACTTCGGCCAAAGGTGTCAGATTCAATTTTTCACACATCTCGCCACTTGCCAATAAGACGGCACTCGCCCCATCGTTGATGCCCGAAGCGGTCCCCGCTGTGACACTGCCTTCTTTCTTGAAGGCTGGACGTAAAGTCGCGAGTTTTTCCAAATTTGTTTTACGATTTGGATATTCATCCGTATCAAATACAAACACTTCTTTCCCTTGTTTGATGGATATCGGTACGATTTCATTCTTGAATACACCCGCATCCACCGCTTGAATCGCTTTGAGTTGAGATTGATAAGCAAAAGCTTCCTGTGCTTCGCGTGAGATGTTATAGCGCTCCGCAATATTCTCAGCTGTTATGCCCATATGCACATGATGGAATGCGTCCGTCAATGCATCGTCGATCATGTGATCGGAAACATTCAGACCACCCATCTTATGACCACTTCTCACTTCTTTTGGAAGAAGATAAGGAGCCGCGCTCATGACTTCAACCCCACCGGCCAAGACCAGTTGATGAAGTCCCGCTTTGATGTTCGCATAGCCTAACATCACCGCTTTCATTCCACTGCCACAGGCCATGTTCAAACTATACGCTGGAACCGTTTCAGGTACACCGCCTGCCAATGATACTTGACGTGCAACCCCTTGACCCTGTCCTGCAGGTAAAATATTCCCCATAATCACTTCATCAATCAAACTTGGGTCAACTTTCGTCTCAGCTAAAATCGCCTTGACAACTTCACCACCCAAGACCTGTGCTGATACATTTTTAAGACTGCCTAAGAAAGAACCTGTTGCGCTTCTTTTCGCACTTACAATATAAACTTTATTATCCATGGACCCTCACTGTGAATCTAAATATGAATGGTGATTCACCTTTTATATCCATACAATACCAAGACTTAAAAACACTGTCAATAGATTATTGTAAGCGTTTACGATATTTCATCTTACATTTGGTTTCTGTAATCTTTCACTCAACACTTCTATTTGAAAATATGAATCAAAAAAGCTCTATTGCTAGAGCTTAAGAATGGATTGAATAAGGGGATGGTCCTGTGCCAAACCACTGACTTCAGCCAGTGCGGCCTGTTTACCTTTGTCTAGAATCAAAGCTTGAAGTTTAACACTTTCTTCATCTTCACTCACATTGAACTGCAAAGCCAATGCGACAACTTTCTGAAGATGAGTGGAATCCATATCACGATTGTACAACTCCAACATGGGTTTAAAGAAACGATCGTTTGCGGAGAGCTTACGTAAAGGTCCACGACCGACACGCACCACTTCATCAATGACACTTGGATTCTTGAACCGTTTGATGGTCTTATCCACATACCCTGCTTGTGTTTGAGCATCAAAGCCGTGTTTCACCACCAAGAGTGAACTGGTTTCAGCTAAAACACCACGAACCAAAGCTTCAACTTCGGGATCTTGAATGGCTTCATATACGGTTGTATACCCTTTTAGATACCCACTGTAGGCCGTACTCGCATGTCCGGTGTTGACGGTGAAGAGCTTGCGTTCAATGTAGGCTTCTAAACTCGGCGTGAAATGAACCCCTGGAATCTCCAGTTCTCCTTTGATCTTCGATGAATCCACGACCCATTCATAGAAAGGTTCAACTTTTACCCAAAGTACATCTTCATTCTTTTGATTCGGAACGATGCGATCCACTGCGGAATCTGGGAACCCAATGAATTGTTCCACGTGAACCAAGGCTTCAGGACTTAACAATGGCAATAGTGCGTTCTTCAACTTAGTAGAGCCTTCAATTGTATTCTCACATGCAATGATGTTGGTGAACTGAATCGAATTATTCAAGACACGTTTTTCAATCGCTGGTGCGATGTTCTTTGCAATAAAAGGTAGAATATTGGGTCCAACTGCTGTGGTGATCAAATCTGCCGTTGCCAAGAGATCGGTTAAGCGATCTTGTTCGAATTTGGAGTTGAGTCCATCAACCCCCTCCACAACGATCGTCTCTGCCGCATCCGAGATCAATTCAACCGTATACTGTTTACGTTCTTTCAATGCATCAATCAAGACATCACTAACATCTGAAAAAGTCACATGATAGCCTGCTTTATTTAACAACAATCCAATGAAGCCACGTCCGATGTTTCCAGCACCGAAGTGAACGGCGGTTTTCACGCGTTATCCTCCGCTGTGAGCAATTCATAAATCATATCGACATCTTGGTGTTCCAAGACTTTATCCACTTCTTCGATTTCACCAAAGACCGTTGCGATATTGCTTAAGATCTGGATGTGATCTTCACCAATACCTGCTAAACCAACGACAAGATTCACGGTCTCACCATGCCAGTCGATGCCATTGGGATACACATCCACCACAATGCCACTGTTTAAAATATTCTTCTTATAGTCATATTCACCATGCGGAAGTGCAATCTTATTGCCCATGAAAACCGATAGACTGTGATCTCTTTCCAACATGCCCTCAATGTACTTTTCTTCGACATAACCACTCTCTAAGAGTTGTTTGCCCACCGCTACGATGGCTTCATCACTGGTGACATTCTCCGTTTTAATACGAATATTCGACTTCAATAAGACTGCTTTTTTTGTGTTTTCCATCATCTGTACCACCTTTTTTAGATTTTGTTTATTTAAGAAATCATCCAAGCCCACAATCAGTTTTCCTGGATAATGTTTCCTTAGACTGGACTCAAAATGTTGGTGCGTAACCAATAGATCTGCTTCACGCATGTCCATATCAATCGACACATTTTGAATCTGCACTTCCACACTTGAATTCTTGAATTCCTTTTTTAACAGGCTCGCTCCCAAAGCACTGGAGCCCATTCCTGCATCACAGACCACATAGATTTTGATCATCCGCTCACCTTTCGATACCACGCCTTGATTGGTCCTTTTAAGACACTCAAGATTTCATTTTGTATCGATTCCTTTGATTTGGTAAAGATTGCGATGCGATAAGCATCATTCTCCAACAATGCCGAACTGAGGTGACTCATCCATAGATTGAGTTCTGAGGGAACTTGTTCCGGGATAAGCAGTGCCACAATCACTTGAATCTCAGCGGGTGCATAAGCATCAAAGTGTGCATCCGTAGGTCTAAGGACGTACATCCGTGGTGTCTTCAAGACACTCGTCTTCGCATGAAACATCGCAAAGTGCTCATCTTCCATCACAACCGAACCCATCGTCTCTCGCATCTGTAGATCCTTATACAAGATGGCTTGAGCTTGGTTATCCTCACATGCCAGATCCGCAATGGAGCGCATCAAATCCTGTGGGCTTGAGCTGGAAGGAACCATTTCACAAACGAAGTTGTTTAACAAACCCAAGACGGCTTGATTCAAGTCAATCTGTTTGCTCATGATCGACACAAAATCTTCTTGCACGTCCGAATCAAGGTGATAGGATGACGCCGCCAGCTTTGATACTCGTGTTTGAATTTGAACGATATCCTCATCACTGAGCAAAGGATTGACAATCAGCTTAGGAATGTGGGTCTCACCGATTTCCATGGTACTGACCAAGAGATCGAACTGTTCCTTCTGAAGCGAAGCCAGATCGAGGTGTGAACGTGGAACGACTTCGACACTGTCTTGAAGACTGCGTTTGATGCGTGAGGCCAGTAAGCTTGAAATGCCAATCCCACTCGCACATAAAACCGCCACTTTCACAATCCGTTTGGGTTCGTTCTGCTTAATGCGTTCCAAAGCTGCCCCAAAGTGCATGGCGATGAAACCGACTTCATTTTCATTTAGATTTTGAATCCGTTCGTCCTCAACCAACTTGCAGGCTTCTTGACTTAGGTTGAAAACCTGTGTGTATTGCGTTTTGATTTGATTCAGAAGTGGATTCCGAATCTCAAGTTTATAAAATAAGCGCGTTAAGGCGGGGCGAAGATGGGTGATCAAACCATAACCAAGGATCTCGTCTTGGTGTAACCAAGTTCCACTGAGCTTCTCAAAGGATTCAATCAATTTGGATACCAGTTTCTGCAACTCTTGAGCACTAAAAAGATCATGATCATCCAAAGTCTCCATCACATCCACATGCAAGAGTCGAGCTCCTTTGAGATGCATTGAAATATAAGCAATCTCTTCGATCGGGAAGTCCAAGTCGAACTCATCCTCAAAATACTCAGCCAATTCCTTAGCCTTATCAAACATAGGATCGGACTTGAGTTGAGTAAGCAGCTCAGGATCGATGGTGATCGGTTCACGATGTTTCAGACGCTCAATCGCAATCGTCAAATGCAGAATCAAACCAATATAAGAGTTCTGTGCCAAACGATTGATCCAGACCGAATCATTCTCCTTCAAGATGTGAATGACCTGCCACAAAATGTCCTTATTCAAGACATTGAGGATGCTATCAGGACCTTGGTTCTTAAAGTAATTCTCCACATCCCAAGGCATTTGTTGGTTTAACAAGCGAACCAATTTGTCTTCTTCCATATGCCGATACACAAAATCACGAATCGCTTTGCGGATCGCTTCTTCATTTCCTTCTAAACTTAGATTACTGCCTGGCTTACGCAACATGCGTAAGCCATACTTCGTAAGCTGTGGTTCTAAGCTATCGATATCATTGCTTATAGTAGCTTCGGAAACTTCAAATTGATTGGCATAAACAATCAATTTCTGTAAGGACTTGTTTTTCAAAAGCTCCGATAGAAGAATGGTTTGACGATCTTCTTTGCTTAAGTTGTTCTGATGCGCTCCGATTTGCAAAAGAATACTTTTGAAATGCAAACGTTGGTCTTGTTCACAAACAAGACGAACGCCATGTTTTGGTCTTGATTCCAATTGAACCTGATACGCTTTCAAAATATCATTGATATCTTTAAGCTCACGAAAAAGGGTTCGCTTGCTTGTTTTAATGGCCAATGCCAAATCATTGACCGTCATGTAATCATTCGCATTGCATAAATGGATCAAACACTGAATGACACGTCCACTTAAAAAGGTCAACTGTTGTTTCATGATTCCATTATAAACCTTAATCCCTTCTATTCTATAGTGCCACGATTTATCTTTATCATTTCTTATTAATGCCAAATATAAAAAGGGGTATTTCTACCCCTTCAGATTATTTACCCGACAACTTCTTTACGAGTTGATCGTATTCTGGAGCACCAACGAAACTGTTGATGGTCACGACTTCTACATTAGGATGTTCCTTGCGAGCACGATTGCCCAAGGAGGTGTGCGTAACGATCAGTTCCGCATCACTCGGCACATCTTCAATTGCCGTATGCACTACTTTAATATCCAAGCCTGCCGCTTTTAGTTTCTTGTTTAAGGTTGTTGCGCCCATGGCACTGGAACCCATTCCAGCATCACAAGCGAAGACAATTTTCTTAATCATAGATTTTTGTTAGCAGCACTTTCAGCTGTAGCTTCGTCTAGGTCTTTTTTACCTTCGGTAAATTTGTAAACGAATGATGCTACAAAGAAGGAGACAGCGGCAGAAGTAGCGATACCAACCCAAACCTTAATCAAGTCACCCGATGCCATAGCGGAAAGAGCGAAGATTGAACCAGGTGATGGAGGAGCCACCAAACCAGCATTGAGCAATACGAATGTGAAGACACCTGTTGCACCACCAGCGATGACAGCCAACAACAATAGCGGATTCATCAAGACGTATGGGAAATAGATTTCATGAATACCACCCAAGAAGTGGATGATGATTGCTCCAGGAGCAGATTCTTTTGTCAAACCTTTTCCGAACAAGTAAGCAGCGATCAAGACGCCCAAACCTGGACCAGGGTTGGTTTCAACCAAGAAGAAGATGGACTTGCCAGCTTCAGCAACTTGCGCGATACCCAATGGGCTCAATACGCCATGGTTGATCGCATTATTCAAGAAGAGAATTTTAGCAGGTTCGACTACGATGGATACAAGTGGCAACAAGCCGGAGTCAACCAAGACTTTTGCACCATTACCCAATAAATTAGAAGCAGCTTCTACAAACGGACCAACAACGATCAGACCCAAGACAGCAAATACTGCCGCTTCGATCCCAGCTGAGAAGTTGGCAACCAACATTTCAAAGCCAGCAGGAACTTTCCCATCCAACGCTTCATCAATCTTTTTCAAGACCCAAGCGGTGACAGGACCCATGATCATTGCACCCAACATCATTGGGATGCTTGTTCCAACGATAACACCCATGGTCGCTGCAGCCCCCACCACAGCACCACGTTGACCGTGTACGACGCGTCCACCTGTGTAACCAATCAATAATGGCAACAAGTATACGATCATTGGACCAACTAATGCGGAAAACGTTTCGTTAGGCAACCAACCTGTAGGAATGAACAATGCCGTAATCAAACCCCAAGCAATGAACGCACCAAGGTTCGGCATGACCATTCCGGATAGGAAGCGGCCAAAACTCTGCACTTTTTCTTTCATAATACCTCCTTTTAACGGTATGTCGATGAATTCTTCATCGTCACTATCAGTATAGAATGGGACTTGTGAAGATTCAATCAATCGAAAAACAGTCTTGTCAATCTGTAATGATGACAGAACTAAAGTCACCAATCGATAAGATGGCACGAAAAAAGCGCACTTGCGCTTTAGGATAAAAACGGGGGTTTTGGATTCTGACTCTTATACCAGAGATACGCCATCACAACCAAACGGATATCTTCAGATTCCTCAAGATACTTCAGAATAAACGTTAATAATTGTTCCTTGGGCTGAGTGGATAAGAACTTAACCAACTCAAAATCGTGATCGACACTGATCTCTTTGATCAGTTTATGGAATGTCTCTTCATTCGCATCCACATCCACCACTTCACTGTCCTCAAAATGGAAATCGTCCACTTCAAACTCGTTGGGGTGAAAGCCATCTTGAACCAAAAGATGAAGCAGAGCCGCACCGGTATGCTTGCATAAACCCACGCCACGATACGGACAATCACAATGGGTGAAAGTCACATCGCCATGATTCAAGCGAACTTCCACATGATAATAGCTGTCACGATTGTTTTCGACATGAAACTGGGCATGTTCATCGTCCTGGTCAATGACTTTGACTTTCGCTTGTTCCACCAGATCGATGGAACGCTTGAGAACCAAAGCTCGTATTCTACTTGTAAAGTCGCGTATTGAATATGCCATAAATACCTCTCTTTAACTTTATCACACTTAGAGAAACTTTAGATAGTCACCGTACCCTCTTGCCTCCATTTCATCCTTGGGAATGAATTCCAAGGATGCACTGTTGATACAGTAACGTAAGCCTCCCAACTCTTTGGGTCCATCGTTGAACACATGCCCCAAATGACTGTTCGCTACTTTAGAGCGCACTTCAGTACGGATCATACCAAACCCAAAGTCACGCTTTTCCACGATCTCAGTGATGGGTTTTGCAAAACTAGGCCATCCGCAATGGGAGTCGAATTTATCTTTGGACGAGAACAATACTTCCTTACTTACAATGTCCACATAGATGCCTTCTTCAAAGAAATCATGGTAAGGATTTCTGAAGGGAGGTTCCGTTCCATTCTTCTGAGTGACTTGATATTGGAGTGGACTTAATTTTGATAAATCATAGTTTGCCATAATGTTATCTCACTTAAAGTATACGCAAGCTATAAAAAAAGGGCATTGATATGCCCATTAAACGATTGGTAAGATTAAACCAAGTACTGCAGCAGTTAAGATCAAAAGGATTGGTGTGATCTTTGTTTTAAACAAGATACCGAGTACGATAATGAATAATCCGATTGATACCCATTCAATCTTAAATGGTTCAAATTTAAATAACGTCACACTGACCATTTCATAAGCCGCATAGGCAATCAACGCAGCAATCGTAGGACGTATCCCATAAAAGATTTTTGTGATCAAAGGATGATTCTTAAACTTCGTTAAGATGTTTGCAACCACCAACATAAATAGAACACCCGTAGCCATAACAGCGATGCTTGCAAGGAAACCGCCCAAGATACCGCCTGCTTTGAAGCCCGCATAAGTGGCCATGTTGATACCGATCGGTCCTGGAGTTGATTCTGAAATGGCAATCATGTCAATCAAGGTTGCTTTATCAAACCAAGGATAACGCTCTGCTAAATTATAGAGAAAGGGTAAGGTTGCTAAACCTCCACCAACAGAGAATGTCCCAATAATGAGAAACTCAAAAATCAAGATGAGATAGATCATGCTTTAACCTCCGCTTTAGGTTTAAAGTAAATACCTACAACGGCTGAAAAGAGGATTAAAAATATCGGATTGACGTGCACAGATGTTATCAGAACAAATGAGATGGCAAATAGAACCACACCAATCCAATCGATGATGCCTTTTTTACCTAAGGTGTAAGCAGTATTGACAATCAAAGCTGCAACCACGATTCGAATCATTTTAAACACATTCAAGACTTGAGGGTATTGCATGAAACTCTCCAAAAAGAGCGCAATAAGCGTAATAATCAGAATCGAAGGCAAGGCAGACGCAAAGCCAGCTACTAAAGCACCTTTTTTCTTAGCGACTTGATAACCAATCAACGCAGAAGTATTGATAGCAATAATACCCATACTGACTTGAGCTACACCATAGTAATCAAGGAGTTGTTCCTGTGTGATCCAGTCTTTCTTTTCAATGATTTCTTTCTTTACAATCGGCAACATCGCATAGCCACCACCAAAGGTAAATAGGCCTACCCGAAAGAAGGCAACGAAGATTTCTACGAGTTGTTTCATACATCTCCTTCTAGTAGCACGCGATATTACTATCGGTACGCGCTTCACAGCCTCCAACCAAAGTTCCGTTATCAAGTCGTACAATAATTTGACCACGTCCAAAGAGGACTGAATTGTAGGTCATCTCAACTTGATGTCCTTTATTGACCAATTGCTTGATGATGGCTGGATCGAAATTATGTTCGACCAAGAATTTCTTACCCTCCATCCATTGCCAACGTGGTGCATCCAAGGCGCTTTGCGGATTCAATTTGAAATCGATCATATTCATCGCAACTTGTACATGGCCCTGAGGTTGCATATAACCCCCCATGACACCAAACGGACCAACAGCTTTGCCATCTTTCAGTACGAATCCCGGAATGATGGTATGATACGTCTTCTTTCCACCTTCCAACGCATTCACATGACTAGCATCAAGACTAAAATCACTGCCACGATTCTGCAAGCCGATTCCATCCACCACCATACCACTGCCAAAGCCCATATAGTTGCTTTGAATGTAGGAGACCATATTCCCTTCCCCATCCGCTGTACACAGATAAACGGTTCCGGATTGTGGAGGCTTCTTAGGTTCATACATTTTTGCGAAATCGCCAATTTCTCTTGATCTTTCTTCACCAAATTGAGGTGTGAGTAGATCTTGATGGTTTATACGCATCTTTGTAGGATCACTTACATGTTCTTTCGCATCCATAAAAGCCATTTTCATTGCTTCAAATTGTTTATGATACGTATCCACATGTTCCTTATTATCAAACGCGAAGTTGCGTAAAATATTCAGCGCCAATAAGGCTGTGATCCCTTGTCCATTAGGAGGAATCTCACACACATCATAACCACGATAATTAACAGATATGGGATCGACCCAAGATACTTCATAAGTACTCAAGTCTTCTTTTGTAAAGAAACCTCCAAATTGATTGGACATCTCAATGATACGATCCGCAATGCTACCCTTGTAAAACGCATCACCGTCGGATTCACCAATCAAACGTAAACTCTTTGCGTGCTGGGGCAATTTGACGATGTCTCCAAATTCAGGCGTTTTTCCATCAAAGGTAAACGTATCAAACCAAGCTTTAAAGGAGGGATCATCCCCCGCAATTTCCGTATAGCGCTGATGTGCGTTTTTCCACATTTGAGCCAATACAGCTCCAACCGGAAAACCATCTTCTGCATAACGAATCGCTGGTTCAAGGCACTCAAGTAAACTTAGTTTCCCAAAACGTTTATTTAAAGCTGACCAAGCTTTCGGAACACCAGGAACAGTCACAGGTGTCCAACCAAAGACAGGCATCTTATCAACATTTCCATGTTTATTCAAAACAGCTTGGATATTGATGTTTTTAGGAGATGGTCCTGAACCATTCAAGCCATGAAGTTTATCCTTCATCCACACTAAGGCAAAAGCATCACCGCCGATGCCATTTGCTGTGGGTTCTACTACCGTCAAAGCGGCTGCTGTCGCAATTGCCGCATCCACAGCATTGCCTCCTTTGCGTAAGATTTCAAGTCCAGCTGCGGAAGCATGCGAAGACCCTGTTGCAACCATGCCATTCTTCGCAACGACGACATTGCGTGTACTGGTGTAAGGTAAATGTTGATATTCTAGTTTCATGCTTTTACGTTCTCCTCAAATAAGTGACAGGCGACAAAATGATTCGGTTTTGCTTCATGATAAACAGGTTTCTCAGTTTTACAAACATCCATCGCAAATTTACAACGTGTATGGAACGGACAGCCCTTCGGTTGATTGATTGGACTTGGGACTTCGCCCTGTATGGTATCACGTTTTATTTCACCTTGTATCCTTGGACGAGGCACAGCTTCCAAGAGTGATTGTGTATAAGGATGTAAGGGCTCATTAAACAAGGTCTTACTGTCAGCGAGTTCACATGCGCTGCCAAGATACATGACAAGAATCCGATCACAGAAATGTTTAACGACACCTAAGTCATGCGTGATGAAGAAATAGGTCAATTTAAACTCATCCGAAAGCTTATTTAAAAGTTGTAAGATCTGCGCTTGAACTGAGACATCCAAAGCGGATACCGCTTCATCCAAAACCACAAAGTTCGTATTCAATGCAATCGCACGTGCGATTCCCACACGTTGTTTCTGACCACCACTCAAAGCATGTGGATACGTGTCATAATACTCAGCTTTCAAGCCCACTTTCTCGAGCAAAGCGATCGTCTTTTCCTGACGCACTTCTTTCGAATACTTTGTATTGATTTTGAAGACTTCTTCAATGGCACTTCCAATGGATTGACGTGGGTCCAGTGAAGCTGCAGGATCTTGGAAAATCATCTGCATTTCTCTACGAATGGGTTTTATCTCAGATGAAGACAATTTCGCTAAATTCAAACCAGTTTCATAGTTCGCATCCAACTTCTGTTGGTATTTAGGATCGAGGGTTTGTTCCGTAATAGGAAGATAGTCTTTACCTTTATAATTCTGATACGTTTGCTTCTTGATCGTTTTAACTTGCACTCGATATTCATCCAACTTCGCATCCAATCGTGATAACTTTTGTTTCAATTGTTCTGCTTCATTTAGTTTGACGCGATCATCAATATTCTTTTCTGATTCAATCCATTTCTTTTGTGTCTTCGCATCGAGAGCTTTACGTTCTTTTAAAAGTTGATGCACTTTTTCGGATATTTTCTGAGCTTCTGCATATTGTTTTTGAATCTCTTCAAGATGTGAACTCAAGATCAGTGAGCCGATCGTTCGACTCCCTTCGCGCAATTGACGCGATGCATTTTTTCTGAGTTCTTTCGAGTCATACTGAAGTTTATCTATTTTACGACTCAATTGATCGTAACGCTTCGTATCATTCTCGCTACCCAATACATCAATACTTTCTCGTTGTAACAGTAGATTATCTACCTCACGATCGATCTTCAAAGACGCTTGATAAAAGTCGCGCGCCTTCTTTTGATAGATTGTTAAGTTTTTGATCTCCTTGTTCATATAGGCTGGATTGACATCTTCTACTGATTTCCCATGATAAACCGTTGAACCACTTGTTTGTTTATGGAGTTGTAAAAGAACCCGACCTAGGGTGGATTTACCGCAACCGGATTCACCAACAACGCCAAATTTCTCACCTTCATAGATTTTAAAGCTGACATCATTAAGCGCTTTGAGTTGGACATTCCGTTTGATTGGAAAGATCTTTTTTAGTTTGCGAACTTCTAAGAGTACTTTGCGTTCTTCACTCATGATCAAACTCCTCTTCTACCTTAAAACAAGCGACACGATGGTGCTTATCATATTCAACTTCATTCGGTATTTCATTGCGACACCGATCTGTTGCATATGGACAACGCGGGTGAAAACGACAGCCTTTAATATCATCTGTCAACAAAGGAAATGTACCTGGTATCGGTTTGATTTCAAAGTGATCACTGTCCACATTGGGGACAGCATTCATCAAGCCGATTGTATACGGATGCTTAGGGTTGTTAAACAAATCTTCAACCGATGCTTCTTCAACTTTCCGGCCAGCATATAAAACAATGACACGATCGGCAATTTCAGCCACGACACCTAAGTCGTGAGTAATGAAAAGTATGCCAGCGTCTATGTCTTTTTTTAATTTGTTCATCAAATTCAAAACTTGTTTCTGGATGGTCACATCCAATGCGGTTGTAGGTTCATCTGCAATCAACAACTTCGGTTTGACGGAGATGACCATGGCAATCATGACTCGTTGACGTAATCCTCCACTTAATTGAAATGGATACTGTTTCAAACGTTCAGTAGGATTAGAAATACCAACTACATTAAGATAATGAATGGCTATCTTAGTCGCATTCTTTTTATCCACTTTACGATGCAACATGATGTTTTCCGTCAACTGATAACCTATCGTCAACAGCGGATTCAGTGCCGTCATGGGTTCTTGGAAAATCATACCCATGTCTCGCCCTCTAAATGCATTGCGTTCTTTTTTATTTAATTTTGTAAGTTCTATCTCATTGAGTTTGATTGAACCTGAAACCACTTCTCCATTATTGGGTAATAAATCCATGATGGCCAAAGTGGTGACACTTTTCCCGCAACCACTCTCACCTACGATGCACACTGTTTCTCCTTGGTTCACGTAGAAAGATAAGTCACGGATAACCGGATAGGATTTCCCGGCAATCGTGAAATGGGTCACGAGTTGATTGATGTCAAGTACTTTGGCCATATGGATTCTCCTTTTATATTATTCTGTTACACTCATTTGGTTGATGTAGAATAACGAACCTGGATCAAGCTCCACGTTTGTCAATCGCTTGTTTGCAGCATAGATCAAGAATGTGTTATACAATGGCACGACAGCTGCATCTTCCAAAATCATTTCATTTGCTGCTTCCAAAGCTTGAATACGAGCATCCAAATCAATGGTGGTCTTACTTTGGAGCACTAAAGCTTCAAATTCAGGGTTTGCATATTTGATACGATTCGCACCAGCGCTTGTAAAGTTTGGTTCAAGCAATTCGGAACCATCACCTGTGACATTCGCCCAAGTAAAGATACCAATGGCATAGCGATCATCTTTCGTAGCTTCTGTTAAATAAGTCGCAAATTCCTGAGCGTCAATCACGACATTGGTGAAACCAACATCTTTTAAATTACTTTGAATCATTTCAGCCAACGCAACCAAAGTTGGGTTGTTTTGGGTTAAGAAGACGATTTCTTCATCTCCACATCCACATGCCGCAACTAATTCTTTAGCTTTTTCTGGATCAAATGGATAACCAAAGTTTTCTGCTTCTTCGGTATAACCAAGAACACGTGGTCCTACAAGACTTCGTGAGAAGACTGCATAACCTTCTAGAGATTCAACCCATGCTTCACGATCGATCGCATAAGCAATTGCTTGACGTACACTCTTATCATATGTAATTTCATTGGATGAAACTGTTGTACGCATACCTAAATATGTGATTCCAGCACCTTCTTTGGTATAGAGGGTTACATTACTCATCGCTTCAACACGACCGATTTGGTCTACAGGTATCGTTGCGACAAAATCAGCCTCACCTGTTTCCAAACGCGCGATTGCTGTAGCAGGTTCTGTAACGATGGTAACAACGATATCCTTGATATTCGATAGTTCACCCCAATAATCTTCATTACGGGTTAAGACAACTTCACTTCCAGAGGTATAACTGACAAATTTGTAAGGTCCTGTTCCGACTGGATTGGCCATCAAATCTTGAGCGGTATCCGCTTGCTCAGAGATGATCGCAGAGTTCGTATGTGCCAACTTCGCCAATAAGACACCGTCTGGATACTTCAATTTCAATTCAACTGTATAAGGATCTACAACTGTAACCGTTTCAATCGAAGCCGCGATTGAAGCACGTGCTGATCCATATTCAGGGTCCTTAATGCTTTCCAAGGTGTACTTGACATCATCGGCCGTCAGTTCCTTGCCATCGTGAAATTTGATTCCTTCATTCAAAGTAATCGTACATGTTAAACCATCTTCGGAACAAGCAGGGAAGTCCTTAGCTAGTAATGGATAATAACCAGAACCATCCATTTCACGTTTATACAAGGACTCATAGATTTGCGAGTTGATGGATGACGATGCAGAGTCATTGGTTTTCAATGGTGAAAAGCCAGATGGAATCGCTGTGATGATCACATTGATCTTTGCGTCTTCAACAGCCACTGGTGCTGCAGGGGTATTACTCCCACAAGCGGTAAGCACTAAAGCAAAGACTAAACTTAGAATTAAATTTTTAATTGTCTTCATTTCTTTCTCCTTTTAAGCATTTTCTTTTAAACTCGGATCCAAGACATCCCTCAGCTTGTCTCCGACGATGTTGAAGCTGATGACAGTCATCATCACCACAACCCCTGGGATAATTATCAAACTTGGTTGCTTCCACATATAATCGCGGGCCGTCGCGATCATTGCCCCCCACTCCGGATTGGGCGGTGGCGAACCAAGACCAAGGAAACTTAAGGTCGCAATCGACATGATCGAACTTGCGAGACGCATCGTTGATACAACGATGATGACAGGTAAACTATTTTTTAGAATGTGAAGGAATAGAATCCGAAAGTCACTTGCACCCAATGAACGCACTGCTGTGACATAATCTTCTTCTTTAAGCGATAACACCTTTCCACGCACCATCCGTGCAAATCCAGGTATCGACCAAACACTAATCGCAATCATCGCATTCGTGGTACTCACTCCAAGCATCGCCACAATCAACATGGCCAAGAGGATGCCTGGAAAAGTAAACAAGAGATCCATGAAGCGCATGATGATGTTGTCCAGTTGTTTATAGTAACCAGCTAGTAGTCCTAACGTGACTCCAAAGACCAAACCAATGAATGTGGAGACAAAGCCTACCCACAAAGATATACGTCCTCCATAGAGGAGTCTTGTCAATACATCACGGCCGAGATGATCTGTCCCTAGATAATACCCTTCTACATATCCTTCTGAAGCCCAGAACCCAGGTGCCAATTTCAATGCGATATTGGTTTCCAAAGGATCGTGTGGTGTTAAGTAAGGAGCGATTACAACAATGATGATTTCGATGATTAGAAAGAAGAAGGCTACAGTCGCCAATTTATTCTTAAGCAGATTCGTAAATGCTTTAGTCAACCAATTTTCTTTACGTTTGCGCATGTGTTCCTCCTAATCGTACGTGATACGTGGATCCACAACCACGTAGAGCAAATCCACCAATAGATTTACAAAGACAAAGAAGAAAGCAATGACCAGTACCGTACTCTGTACAGCAGGATAGTTACGCATATTGATCGAAGAGAGTAAATAGGTACCTATTCCATTGATTACAAAGACTTGTTCCGTAACGATCGCACCGCCCAATAAACCACCAAAACTCGTTCCAAAGATCGTTAGAATCGGAATTAAGGCATTTCGCAAGGCATGTATCACGACGATCGTGCTATACTTTAAGCCTTTTGAACGCGCTGTGCGAATATAATCTGACTGCAAGACATCCAGCATGGCACTACGGCCAACACGCATGAAACTCGCCGCAACACTCATCCCCAATGCTATTGAAGGTAAGATGGCTTGTTTGAAGCCCAGGCTCGTCCAGAAGGGCTCCGTCATCCCCCCCGTCGGCAACCAACGAAGCACGACACTGAATAACAGAATCAACATCGATCCCAACCAGAAGTTTGGTACGGAAATGCCCGCCAAGGAAGTGGTTGAGATCAGATTATCCAACCACGAATCTTTCTTGATGGCAGAAATGATGCCAGCTGGAATTCCGATGAGCACCGCAACCAGCATTGAAGTGAAGGCCAGATTCAGGGTATGCGGTAGACGTGTGATGATTTCATTCAGCACCGGTTGCCGAGTCACCAACGAAGTCCCGAGATTCCCTTGAAGCAGGTTGGTGAAGTAGATCCAATATTGAACCAAGAAGGGTTTATCCAAACCTAAAAAGACGCGTACACGCTCAATGTCATCCGGTGTCGCATTGGCTCCGGCCACCAACTCAGCCGGATCTCCAGGTGCTAAATAGAGACTCGCAAAGATGATGAACGAGATCCCAATCAACAGAATGACAATGTTGCCTATACGCTTCAGAACATACCTTAACATAGTGCCCACCTTTACTATTGCACCATTATGGTCAATCTTTTCATAACTGTCAATATCATTTTCACAAATATTACACTCTTTACATTTGTTTACATGTAAATGTTACATTACTAATATTTATATGTTTTGAAACAATATTATGTGATTTCACAATAAAAAACCCGCCGAAGCGGGTTCATATTAGATGAATAAAGTTGTGCCAACGTTTTCATTATTGGCGATATAGGTTCCAACACCACCGATTTCAACACCATCGATGAGTTCTTCTTTTCTGATACCCATCAGATCCATGCTCATTTGGCATGCGATGAACTTGACACCCAAAGCTTGGGAGTTCTTCATCATGACAGGTAAGGAATCGACATTCTTCTGCTTCATGATGTCTTTGATCATGCCCGCTCCAACACCCAACATGTTCATGCTGGAGAGTGGTAGTTTATTGGCACCCTTTGGCATCATGAATCCAAACATCTTCTCAATGAAGTTCTTTTCCACAACGACATTGTTTTCTTTACGCAACGCATTCAAACCCCAGAAGGTGAAGAAGATGGATACTTTCTTCCCTTGGGCTGCCGCACCTTGTGCAATGATCATTGCGGCTAAGGCTTTATCCAATTCGCCTGAGAAGAGAACCAAGGTCGCATTCTCCTGGTTGATGGTCTTTTGACCTTGGTCTTGAGCACGATGACCCTTGACGATTTCCGCAATATACTTATTGCCATCAAGATTCAAACTGACCAGATCATGACCATTGGTCTTAGCCCAACTTACGACATCGGATGCGAAGCCTGGATCGGTTGCGATGACTTTGACGCCTTCGCCTTCACTCACTCCTTGAACTGCCTTATAGGTTTCCAACAGAGGTCCTGGGCATTGCATGCCCGTCACATCAATGACCTTCGCATTTTCGCCTAAAGCCGCTACTTTCGCAACCCCAGTGGTCTCATCCACTTTCCCGAAAGAAGCTGCTGAACCAACATGCGCACTGTTCAATTCATAGACAAAGGCTTTATAGGTCGCATAACCACCGGACAAGTTGTATAAGTTCGTATAACCCTTGTGTTTGAGGATCATGATCGCGACGTAGGCACGTAGACCAACCTGACAGTTCACCACAATCGGATGGTCCTTAGACACATTCAATTTATCCAAATTGTTTCTAAAATCATCAACTTCAATGTTCAAAGCCCCTTCGATGTGTCCCGTTTCATATTCGATTGGTGTACGGACATCCAGGAATAAAGCATTCTGTTTCTTAAATTCTTCAACCTGTGAAGGATAAACCACTTTATAGTGTCCTTCAATGACATTCTCTGCAATATAACCCAAGATATTGACTGGGTCTTTTGCCGACGAGAACGGCGGTGCATACGCCAATTCCAAATCACTTAAATCCGTTACTTTGGCTTTGGATTTGATTGCGGTCGCAATGACATCGATTCGTTTTTCAGTCCCATCTTGTCCAATCGCTTGTGCACCTAAGATCTCAAGTGTTTCAGGATTGTACACCAACTTGAAGTCGATGTTGGTTGCGTTTGGATAGTAGGAAGCGTGATTGTTGCGGTGGGCATGAATCGCCTGAACCGGTATTTTCTTCATTTCAGCCGTCCGTTGGTTATTGCCCGTTGCGGCTACTGTTAAATTGAAGACCTTCAAGACCGAGGTACCCATGGATCCGTTGTATTGAACATCTTTACCATGAATGATATCCGCCAAGATACGCGCTTGACGGTTTGCAGGCCATGCCAAAGCAATCGCGGTATCATGGTTGGTCACGAAATCTTTGACCTGAATCGCGTCCCCTAACGCATAAACATCTTTGACGACTTCTTTGGAATTCGCATCATAGGTTTCCAGCTTCGAAGAAACGGCGATATGACCACGTGGTCCAACCAGTAGATCGGCTTTCTTGGCTAAAGTATTTTCAGGTGAAACCCCGATCGAAAGTATGATCAAATCGGTATCAATGGACTTACCACTTTCAAGATTGATGGTTCTACCATGATTCGCAAAACTCAATAAACCATCCCCGAGAACTAAATCAACCCCATGGGTATTCAGTTCTTTATGGACGATCTGCGCCATTTCAAAATCAAATGGTGCCAAGACTTGAGGAAGTTTTTCAACCAAGGTGACTTTGATGCCACGTTCCGTCAAATTCTCAGCCATTTCAACCCCAATGAAACCACCCCCAACGACGACAGCTGTCTTCGGCTGTTTGGTCTCAATGAAACGATAGATCGCATCGGTATCTGGAATATTTCTTAAAGTAAAAAGGTTGCTCGCTTCTTTGATGCCTTCAATCGGTGGAAAGATCGGTTTCGCACCTGGGGAAAGAATCAAGACATCATAGCTTTCTTGGTAAGTATCCCCTGTTTTTGTTTTCTTAACGGTTACGGTCTTTTCAGCACGATTGATATCGACGACTTCAGAGAAGTTGCGAATATCCAAATTAAAGCGCTCAGACATGCCTTCAACCGTTTGAACCAAAAGGTCCTCACGATCCGTAATCACATTCCCAATATAATACGGTAATCCACAGTTCGCGAAACTGATATACTCATCGCGTTCAAACATAATAATTTCGTCTTCTTCACTTAAGCGACGAAGACGGGCAGCTGCAGTGGCACCACCGGCAACCCCACCAACAATCAAGATTTTTTTCATCGTTCTGCTCCTTTGCGCATAAACTCACAAGTATGAGTATAAAACTGCAAACACGGCAAATCAATAACTTTGCAAAATTTTGTTAAATTTAATACAAAACTAATTCAATTTCACAACTTTTTTGAAATTATCCCTTCTTTCGCTATGAAATACAGTTATTTAGAACATCAATGAATACATCTGAATCATCCAAGGCGAATACACGTTCAAAGTGTGGAATCGTGGACGGTTTGATCATGGGGAGAATGGACGGCTTATGCCAAGCATAGTTGTTTTGGACAGAAAAATGGTGGACATCGTTGGGTTGGTCACTTAACAAAACCGTGACTTTACCCAATGAATTCATGATTTTCAAGCGCATGAAATCCTCAAGTCCATCTTCGGTCGGTCCAACAAAACTCAACATCGCATATTTTGGACAATGCGATTTACAGATCTTATCGGCATGGTCTTCTTTAAACAAAGGGGCATTCACGAAATACAACATCGACACATTCACTTCCTTCAACTCCTCAAACAAGACATGATCCACAGCTGAACGATTCTGAATCATCACTGTATAGTACGTATCCTTGAATGAAGCACAAATCTGTTTACTGGTCTCGATGTAAGCATCTTCACGGTTCAAAGTCGTTACGATCGCGACGCGTTTCACTTTACGATCCAATAAGGTGTTGTCTCCGCAAAGATACAGGAAAAGCGGCGCATCTTCTTTCAAATCCTGAATGAGTGCCTTGGGATAGGCTTCATCGTATTTATGCACGATGTACACCCGTTGACGAAGGCGCGCAAAAGCACTTTCTGTCTCACGCTTGATGAGTTGGCAGACCTGGGGAAAATATTGAACGAATTTTGTACTTTCGAAATAAGTCTCGTAGAATTTGCGGACATCCATCAATTCGTGAATGTTATCTTTATGGATGCGTGAATGAACGAGATGGTCATTTTGGACCAAGCGTCGAAGCACGGTATAGTTGATGGCAAGTTGTTTATTGATGGTTGATTTATTCATATTGATTCAAGCTCTTTTGACACAATTCTACCAGTTCATTTTGAACGGAAAGGGGGGATAGAATCTTTGCCTTATCCCCAAACTGCAAAATCCAGGCAAAGAAGGTTGGACTGACGCTGATGTTTTCGGTGATAGTGAACCATTCTTCATTTTGTCTTTGGATTTTGACATCTAAACCAAAGCGATCAAAGACCACATTCACCAAGCCTGCTTGAAAGCTCATCGTTACTTCTTCTTGATTCCCAGTATACATATGGAAGAGACCGGCACAGTATTGTTCGACCGCTTCAAGATCCGCTTGATGTTCATGCTTGGTTTTAAGCATTGAAACTTCACGCATCTTATCCAGTCGATATACGGCATAATCTTGATGGTTTTCTTGATATACGATGACATAGTATTTCTCGTCATCCCAACACAAGAAGACGGGGATGGCACGATAGAATTCACCCTGTTTGCGATAAACGATCTCTTTATCCAAATCATAATCAAAGTATTTGAAGCGGATCATGCGTTGTTTGAGGATGGCCTCATGAATCGCATCCACATTGAGATAGACCGCGTTATTTTTAGATTTCAAACGATTGTAGATCCAGTCATTACGATCCAAACGCGCTGCTTCATGGACACTGGTCAAAGTTTTCAACTTCGTGATGAGTTCACTGCTCTTCTCAGCGGTGATGAATTTTGCGAACTTGACCGCATCCACCAACAATTTCAATTCAGCCAACTGAAAAAGTCGATTCCCGACATGGTATCGATTCTGCTTTTCTTTGTCATTGATGATATCCAAACCATAGGCTTCCAAGAGTTCCATATAGAGATAAATACTCTTACGCTCACTCTTCATGCCTTTGCTTGCGAGATGATCAATGATCTCTTGAACGGTCAGAGTATGTTCATCATCGGTTTCCCGTAAGAGCAGGTCTTGGATTTCCAAGAGTTTAAGTTTATTTTGAGGACGTTCTTCCATGCTTCAATTGTACAACTTTGTGGATAGTTTGGAAAATAAAAAACAAGCTAGGCTTGTCTAAGGGAAAGCGGAAGGCGTTTCTTCCATTGGATGTTCAGAAAAGCAATGACACTTCCCAAGGTAAACGCGAAGATGACCGTTCCTTCACGAACCGTATTGAAGGGGATGGGAAACAAGAAACCCAAAATCAAGGTAATTGTGATGAAGCTGAGATCGGCTGTCGTACGTACTTTGACAAAAGGGATGTTATAGGTCTTCGATACTAAGGCAATGAAAGCATCATACGGCAACACCGCAAGGTTGATGCTCATCATCAAGCTGACACCCACACCCATGATCAGGATGGCTAACAGTAAGAAAACAAACTGTTCGAAGTAACTGTTGAAGCTGAGATTGGCGATCCAAGGCACATCGTAGAGAAAGAAGTTCACGACGGAACCAAAGACGCTGTTCAAAAGGAGTTGGAGACCGATGGACCATTTCACGTTCTTGTTGAGGATGATCAATTCAAGTACGAAACATACAAGATTCAAGAAAAAAACGATCGTTCCCGTTTTGACATTCAAAATATGTGCGAGTGTGGAACTGAAACCAGAGACGGTGCTCTGACCTAGATTGGCTTTGATCAAAAGGGTCAATCCAATCGCAATGATGGTGACCGAGAGTAAATTCAATAGGATACGAGAAAGTGTTAGACGCATAAGCCCTCCATTAATCTAAAGCACTATAGCATATTTTCACATTTTGTACAGTATAATAGACTCAATAGAAAAGAGAAATTTATGGAAACCTTATTAGAACGATTCATACGCTATTGCAAAATAAACACACGATCCAATGAGAAGAGCAGTACGGTCCCTTCCTCCGAGAATCAAGTCGTATTTGCCAAAATGTTGGCTCAAGAACTCGTCGACTTGGGCTTCGATGAAGTGGAATACAACCCCGACAATGGTTTTGTGAGTGCTACCGTAAAAAGCAATGTGGACCATGAAGTGGATACGATCGGCTTCATTGCGCACTACGATACCGCCGATTTCAATGCCGAAAACATTTCACCCAGAGTGATTGAGAATTATGATGGAGAGCCCATCGTGCTCAATGAAGCATCGGGATTGGTTTCGGATCCTGTGATGTTTCCGCATCTAAAGGAACTTGTGGGACATACTTTAATCGTCACCGATGGTACCACCCTCTTGGGTGCGGATGATAAAGCCGGTGTCGTGGAGATCATCGAAGCGATGCTTATCCTTAAAAATAACCCCGAACTCAAACATGGTGAGATCCGAATTGCGTTTGGACCAGATGAAGAAATCGGCAGAGGAGCGAATCTCTTTGATGCGCCGAATTTCAGAGCGAAGTTTGCCTACACCTTGGATGGAGCCAAACGCGGTGAACTCGAGTATGAGAGTTTCAATGCGGCAGCTGCCATCGTCACACTTCATGGCGTATCGGTCCATCCCGGTACCGCTAAGGATAAGATGATCAACTGTGCCAAACTCGCCATGGAATTCGATGCCCTGCTACCTCAGAACGAAGTACCTGAACACACTGAGCACTATGAAGGTTTCTTCCTTCTTCATGACATGGAGACGACCATTGATCACGGCAAGATGACCTACATCATCCGTGATCACGATAAAGTGAAATTCTTGGCACGTAAGGATCGCATGCTCAAAAATGCGAACTACTTGAATGAGAAATACGGTGCGGAGCGCTTTGTGGTCTCGATGAAAGATTCTTACTACAACATGCGTGAAGTTATCGAAAAAGATATGAAACCTGTCGAGTTGGCTAAGCAAGCCATGGTGGCTTGTGAGGTCGAACCGATCATCCAACCCATTCGTGGTGGAACTGATGGATCAAAGATCTCCTTCATGGGCATTCCAACACCAAATCTGTTCACAGGCGGTGGGAACTATCACGGTCCTTATGAATACGCATCCTTAGATGACATGCGGAAAGCTGTGGAGGTCATTGTCAAACTCGTTCAATTGAACGCGGAGGTGTAAATGGAAGCACGACTTGAACGTTTGTTGGAATACATCGAACGTATTGCGAAGAACGAAGCCAATTATGAAGTGTATAAGGAATATGAGAAGGAAGTCCTGAGTGTCAATGCATCGGATTTGTTCACCTTGTTTTATGAAGTGAATAAGAATGGATCGAAACCTGCCGAAATCTTGGTGTACCTAGATAAGTTGATCCACCTGTTCTCACAGAGTTTGGATACCAAACGTTTGGAAATGCCTCAGGATTCGTTCTTGGATCATATGATGCAAGAGAATCGTGAGATGGAGAAACGATTGAATGCAATCAAAGCGATATTGATTGAAGATAAATATCAATTCATACCGGAACATCTGATTGAACGTTTCGAAGATTTAATCCCCTTTGAACTCCATTACACCAAACTTCAAAACATCCTCTTTCCTTTCTTGGAATCCAAGGGTGAACAATACCAAGGAACGACCATTCTATGGTCTTTGCAAGATCAAGCTCGTAAACGTTTAAAAGATACCTTAGACGCCTTAAAGAATAATCTTCCACGACAAACGATCAGTGAGATTTTAGGGGATTACTTCTTCAAAGCCTTTGGTTTGATTCAAAAAGAAGAGATGATTCTGTTCCAAGTCGCGCATGAGCTCTTGAGTGTCAATGAACTTGAAGCCATGCGTCACCAAAGCTTCGAACTGGGTTTCATCTGGATCCCGACACCAAAACCACGCCCTCAACCCAAATTCACTGTAGATAATGCCTTCTTCACCACCGAAACAGGCTCTTTGAGCTTTGATCAATTGACAATGGTTTTGGATGCCTTACCCATCGACTGTACGTTTGTGGATGAAAACAATAAGGTCCGTTGGTTCAATCGACCGAAAGATCGCATCTTCCCTCGATCTCCAGCCGTTATAGGAAGGGATGTCCGTAACTGTCATCCCGCAGAAAGTGTGGATGTGGTTGAAAACATCATTGAGGCTTTCCGGAGAGGTGAACAGAGTGAAGCGAATTTCTGGATAGAAATGCGTGGCAAGTTTCTCTATATCCGTTATTTCGCCTTAAGAGATAACGATAATGTTTATAAAGGTGTCCTTGAACTCTCGCAAGAAGTCAGTGGCATCCGTGCTTTGGAAGGTCAACGCAAACTCCTGCAATGGGATAAATAAAAACTCGCGTTTGCGAGTTTTGTTTGTTTATGGTGCACCAGGCGGGACTTGAACCCGCACGGTATGAACCATACGCTTCTGAGACGTACGCGTATACCAATTCCGCCACTGGTGCGATGCTTGAATATTATATCAAATATCCAAACATCTGTGCATTATTTATTTACCAATGTGAAAAGGATACTGTCACTAAGAGTCTTGGCGTCATAGCCTAAAGCTTCAACGAGATGCAAGCCAAAGTGTTGAGCTGTCCCGACACCGCGTGATGTGATGAGTTTACCATCTTGTACGACGAAGTCTTCTGCGTAGATCGCTTCTTTAAACAGTTCATCAATATTGGACATCGGATATGATGTGATGCGTCTGCCTTTGATGATCTCTGCTTTGGCAAAGACACTGGGGGCTGCACAGATGGCACTCAACCATTTGCCTTCTTGATTATATTTCTGAATCAAGTCGATGACCCTCTCATCATTCCCTAAGTTCGTGGATCCTGGTTGCCCACCCGGTAAGAAGAGTCCATCATAAGCATCCATATCTTCCCACAACTTATCCGCAAGGACAGCAATACCGTGACTTCCCGTCACCTTCAAATCACCGATTGAGACAAGATCGACGTCAATCTTTGCTCGTCGCAAGAGATCCACGACTGTGATCATTTCCGTCTCTTCAAAGCCGTCGGCTAAAAGGCATGCAAGTTTCATAATCATCCTCCTTTGATCAATTTCTTAAGCATAGTATACCACTTCCTCATTTTAGTCTTCCATTTTGACATTTTAGTGATAGGATTAGAACAGTATTTTTGAGGTGACCCATGTTCAGTAAAAAAGATCTTAACCGTTTGATTCTACCCATCTTCCTTGATCAACTTCTGTTGGCAGGCGTTGGGATCGTTTCAACCCTGCTTCTCTCCTATGCTGGTGAAGCAGCTGTATCCGGTGTCTCTTTGGTTGAAATGATCAATGTCTTGATCGTGAGTGTATTGCTTTCAATATCCACAGGTGGAACCGTTGTCCTCGCACAAATCATTGGTTCCAAACGTTTGGAGATGGCTCAGAAAGCAGCCACACAAGTCATGGTTCTCACCGTTCTTGTGGCCTTATCCATTGTAGGGATCGTACTGGTTTTCAACCAAGCCATCCTTTCGCTTTTATTTGGTTCCGTCGATGCGGACGTCATGCAAGCGGCACGCATCTATTTCATCGTCTCAAGTCTCAGTTATCCTTTCATGGCTGCTTATAATTCCAGCGCAGGTCTGTTTCGTGCCATGGGCAACTCACGCATTCCGATGATGGCTTCCATGGTCCTCAATCTCTTAAGTGTCTTTGGCATCGCAGTCGCTATATTCGGCTTCAAAGCCGGTATCACCGGCGTGGCCTTCGCAACTCTAACAGCTCGTATCCTCGCCTCTGGTTTCATTCTCAAACTCAATTTCAACCCTGAGCTTGTCATCCGATTAGATAAACAACACCTGTGGATCTGGGATAAAGAACTCATCCTACGCATCCTTAAGGTTGCCCTCCCCAACGGTGTGGAAAATGGGGTCACACAAGTCGGACGCGTCTTCCTCGCTTCCATCATCGCCCTGTTTGGAACAGCGCAGATCACCGCTCAGGGCATCGTAAACAGCTTAGGGGCATTTGCCCTCAGTTATTCCATGGCTGTATTATTTGCCAGCATCACCGTTGTCGGTCAATGCATCGGGGCCAAGGAAGTTGAACAAGCGCGCATGTATGCCAAGAAACTGTTGCGTCAAGCTCAGATTGTAACGATTTTCTTGGCTGTGGGTGAGCTTCTTGCGCTTCCTTTTCTGTTAAGGCTTTATACCATTTCTCCCGAAGCTCGGGATTACACCATCATGGCCATGTTGGTCCACAACGCCATTGCCATTCTCTTCTGGACACCCGGCTTCATGCTTTCCTCAGCACTTCGTGCCGGAGGTGATGTACGCTTCACCATGAATGTCTCACTTACGGCCATGTTGGTGTTTAGACTCCCTTTCGCATACTTATTTGCTGTCATCCTTGATTTCGGTGTCATCGGCATTTTCATGGCCATGGGTGTGGACTGGATGTTCAGATCCATTGTCAATCAAATCCGTATCCGAGGCAACAAGTGGATCCATGCCTTGGTCTAAGCATTTCAATATATAATTAAACGAATTCAGCGTAAACTGAGAAAAAGGAGGATTGTTTATGAATCCGCAACTCTTCGTCAATCTCGCTGTCAAGGATGTCCAAAGAACCGAAACGTTCTTTTCCGAACTCGGTTTTAAGTTCAACCGTGAATACTCTAATGAAAATGGTTTATGCATGATATTAAGTGAATCCACCTGCATCATGCTTCTAAAGGAAGACTTCTTTCAATCCTTTACCAACAAACCGGTTAGCGATGCCTTTAAAACAACCGAAACATTGATATCACCAACCCTTGAGTCCCGTGAAGCGGTTGATGCCTTGGTTGATAAAGCGGTATCACTCGGTGCCAAGGAATACAATCCACCCAAGGACCATGGCTTCATGTATTTCAGAGTCTTTGAAGATTTGGATGGACATCAATGGGAATGGTCCTGGTTGAACATGAACTACAAAGCAGATAACTAAAAGGCACGATTCGTGCCTTTAATTGTCTATAGTGTTTCTTAATTGATAGAAGGCTTGTTTCAAGGTTTCCAGATCCGTTGCCACATTCAAACGCATGAAACCTTCACCCCCTTCACCAAACATCGATCCATCATTCAACCACAACTTGGCTTGATTCATCAAGAAATCAGCCAAGTCTTTTTGCTTCATGTTTAAAGCCTTAAAATCCAACCACATCAAGTACGTCCCCTCAATATCCATGACTTTGATCTGTGGCAGTTCTGTTGCCACAAAAGCCTTGACCCACTCAATATTGGTCATCAAAGCTTCAACCAACGCATCCATATACGCATCCCCATGCGCATAGGCCATTTCACTCGCAATGATGCTGAATTGATTTTGACCATGTAGGCCTAAACGTTCATACTCATGCTTGATCTTTTCCATGAAAGCCTTATTTGAAGTGATCAATTGCGAAAGCTTGAAGGTCGCAAGATTGAAGCTCTTACTTGGCGCAACTAAAGTAATCACAAAAGCCTGATAACGATCATCCAAACTCACCGCAACCGTATGTTTATTTGGTTCATAAACGAAATCCATGTGAATCTCATCCGAAACGACAATGACCTGATGTTTCAAACAGATGTCCAACATTTGTTTCAACTCTTCTTTCAACCATACGCGACCCACCGGATTGTGTGGTGAACATAAAATAAAGAGTTTGACCTGTTCATTAATGATCTTATGCTCGAAGTCTTCAAAATCAATCGTGTATTGTGTTCCATCCAGCTTCAAAGGATTGATCACTGGAACACGCTTATTGTACTGGATTGAATTTTTGAACGGATGATAAACAGGTTCCTGAATCAGAACAGCTTCACCTTCCTTTGTCAATGCGAGAATACAGGCATTCACAGCACTGACCACACCCGGAGTTGAGAAGATCCATTCACGCTCTATCGTCCAGTTATGACGTCTTTGCATCCATCCCTTAACTGCTTCGAAGTAGGATTCCGGTTCAAAACTGTACCCATAGACACCAAACTTCGCAAGCTTTGTCAATGCCTCTACGATGTGTTCATCGGTTTTAAAGTCCATGTCCGCTACCCATAAGGGTAAGGCTTCAGGATTGGCCTTAAATAGTTGATGACCATCCCATTTGATGGAATTCGTATGCTTACGTTCTATTTTCTGTTCAAAGTTCATAATCGTCTCCGTTTTATTTATAATCATACGCCTACCTATCCGAATTTTAAACCCTAATTAAAATGAACGATTTACGTTCACTTTATGACTTCGATACGTGTTCGTGGATTCTCTAAGTTGAATTCCAGCGCAAGCGCATCATATTGTGTGGCAAGATGATCATAGCGCACTTTGTAATTTGACTCTATTGAGCGAAAACGATGTGCCAAGTCCATTGGATCGCTCACTTTGAAGCCATGATCTTTAAGGGACTGGATCCATACTTCCACAATTTCAAACGCATCTGCTTCTAAATGAAAACGATCCCCATTCATTAAATCAAGTCGAACATCCAACAAGAAGTTCCCGTGTGGATAATCCGCTTGACGCCAATTGAATGTTCCTCTACGCGTCAATTTTACTTCAATCCAATCCACTTCATTCGCATTGAAATGGAGGATTGGCTTCCCTTTACTTAATCGCTGCATCAAATCCAACTTAAGTTCATCCAATTTCAATGTGCTTGTTTCAACACTCAAAACAGCACCCAACCAAGCATTAATCGCCGCTGATGAAGTCTTGAAATGCCTAGGATAGAAATGATTATCGACATCCAATACAATCGTGTGGTAGTTACGTGGCGAAAAGTTTTCAGGATAACCCATGTACTTCCCCTTTGTGGTTGAATTCATTATAACAAAGAAAAAACACCTTACGGTGTCAATTTCCAAATGGTGCACCAGGCGGGATTTGAACCCGCACGGTTGCCCACACGCCCCTCAAGCGTGCGCGTCTGCCAGTTTCGCCACTGGTGCATCTATTTAATGATTGGGGATTTTGTTCTCTGGTGCGACCGACAGGAATTGAACCTGTGACCTAGTGCTTAGGAGGCGCTCGCTCTATCCAACTGAGCTACGGCCGCATTGGTCGGAACGACGCGATTTGAACGCGCGACCCCTACCACCCCAAGGTAGTGCACTACCAAGCTGTGCTACGTCCCGATGCTTAAACATTATACACGAAGAAAAGTATCTTGGGTAGGGGTAAACTCATCAAAGATGGGCAGCTAAAGTGATCCTCGTCCTCAATCCTCATTATGATGGATCCAAGTCCTTGATTCGCATGCTTATCCAGGTTGATCAAAATCCATAACGTTAAACGTTGATGTCTCAATCATTGAAGTACAGATTAAGGTTTAACAATCTTACACGTGAATTAACGCATATCATCCGTTGATTGCTCAGAGCACAGACTTGTGATAAAATGGGCAAAGTGAAGGAGGAATGTACTGACAAATACCGTAGACAAATAGTTACAGCGCCCGGCTTAAAGAAGTGACGAGGAAAGAGGAGTATCGAAAGATTCGGCGGATGCCTCTTCGGCGACCAATCGTCGTGAGATAAAGGATAAATAAACAGAGACTTTATCAGATTGGACTTGAAAGGATCATACATATGTGTGGAATCGTAGGTGTGGTTGGCAATAAGCCAGCACCTGAACTTTTAATTGCGGGCTTGAGACAACTTGAGTACCGTGGATATGACTCTGTAGGTATTTCTGTATTCAAACAAGGTGAAATCAAGACCTTGAAAACCAAAGGACGAATCGATAATATCGCCCTTAAACTTGAACAAAACCCCCTTCCCAATGCCTTTGTCGGTATTGGTCACACCCGTTGGGCAACTCACGGTGAACCTTCGGACATCAACTCACATCCCCATGGAAATCATCGTATTTCTTTGGTACACAATGGCATCATCGAGAATTATCTTCAAATCAAAGAACGCATGATTCGTAAAGGTTACACCTTTGAATCCCAAACGGATACCGAAGCATTAGCGAAGCTGGTGGATTACTATTATGTCCAAAAGGGCAATCCACTGGAAGCCATCAAGAAAGTCTTGGAAAAGATTCGTGGTTCATATGCCTTGGGTATCCTCTTTGAAGGACATCCCGATACCATCTATGCCATTCGCAAGGACAGTCCTTTGATCATTGGTTTGGGTAAAGATGAGAACTTCATCGCATCCGACATCACCGCAATACTCGATCATACCCGTGAATATTATCTTTTGGAAGAAGATGAAATTGCGATCATCAAACAAGATAAAGTAATGATTCTGGATCATGATTTGGAAGAAATTCATAAAGAAGTCCAAGTCGCATCTTGGGATCGTCAAAGTGCTGAAAAAGCGGGTTATCCACATTTCATGCTTAAAGAAATCCATGAACAGCCGACTGTTCTCATGAATGCGGTTGGACCACGCATCAAAGATCATAAGATCGATTTCAGTGAATCTGGTCTAACCCCTGAAGTGCTCAGTAGAATCCAAAAGTTCCATCTCATCGCTTGTGGTACCGCCATGCATGCGGCGATGGTGGGTAAGCAACTCATTGAGAAACATGCCCGCATCAGTTGTGACGTGGAAGTGGCGAGTGAGTTCAGATATCGTGATCCCATCTTGAATCCTGAAGACATGGTCATCATCGTCTCACAATCCGGCGAAACCGCCGATTCCTTAGCAGCCCTTCGCTTAGCGAAATCCAGAGGCACCAAAGTCATCGCGATCGTCAATGTGGTGGGTTCATCCATTGCCCGTGAAGCAGACTATGTGCTCTATACCTGGGCTGGCTTGGAAATCGCTGTCGCCAGTACAAAGGCTTATTTTGTACAAGTTGCTTTGTTTACCTTGTTGGCGTATAAGCTTGGTGAAGTCAAAGGATCAGTGAGTGCTGAGCAAACCCAAGACTTATTGGACTCCTTGTTAAAACTGCCCGTTATCACCCAAGATCTCTTGGATAAACAAGAGACGATCAAACAGATGGCTTCCGAATTCGTGAATAATAGAAATGTGTTCTTCCTAGGAAGAGGCTTGGATTATGCCATGGCCTTGGAAGCTTCATTAAAACTCAAAGAGATCTCCTATATCCACTCCGAAGCCTACCCAGCAGGCGAACTCAAACACGGAACCATTTCACTCATTGTGGAAGACTTCCCCGTCATCGCCTTAGTCACACAAGCAGGTTTGATTGAAAAGATGGTCTCCAACATCAAAGAAGTCAAGGCACGGGGTGCCAAAGTCATCTTGATCGGACGACCAGGTTTGGAACACACCCATGATTTCAGCGATCGTGAGTTCATTCTTCCTGAAGTCCATGAAGACCTCATGCCTTTGACAAGCATCATTCCACTTCAGCTCTTTGCCTATTACAGTTCCGTCTTAAGAGGTTTGGATGTGGATAAACCACGCAACCTCGCAAAATCCGTTACCGTCGAGTAAAAAAAAGATTGGGTCAATGTTTGATCCAATCTTTTAATTAATCACAATCGCAGTGATTAGATCCTGTTGATGGACAAGATCCACAGCTGACGCCTCGTTTTTTGTCTAAGACAAGTTTACGCACGATCAGAATGACAATAACGACCAGTATGCCACCGATGATGTAGTCGATCATTTTATGCCCCTTGCAAAGTCATTTGACTTTGATCATTTCGTTTAATCAAATATACAATGGATCCGATGTAGAATGATACGATCAAGAACCCTAAGAATAATCCATGGCCAAACTGACCGGTCGTGATCAGCGTGCCGATTTGATAGATGAAATACGCTAAGGTATAACCCATGCCCAATTGGAAGCCAATCGCCCCCAACAACCATTTCTTTGAGTCCAATTCGGCATTCATCGCCCCAATGGCTGCGAAACACGGTGGTGTGAAGAGATTGAAGACAAGATACGCTAAAGCTGCAATTGTCGTGATGCCCATGATGGATGAAATTTCACCCGTTCCTGAAACGACTTCCAGTGCTTCCACGTCAATGAAATTGGTGATGCCAAACACAACTGCCAAAGTACCTACCACATTTTCCTTCGCAATGAAGCCTGTGATGGCAGCAGCTGCGAGTTGCCATACACCGAAACCTAAAGGCACCAGAATGAGTGCTATGGGGGTGGCGATGCTGGCAAGGATGCTGGATGCTTCCGCACCCTCTTCAACCAATTGCAAGTTCCATGAGAACGTCTGCATGATCTGTACCAAGATATTACTCAAAAGAATGATCGTCACGGCTTTGATGACGAACTGTTTGCCTTGTGAGATCATCGCGATGAACGCACGTTTCAAGCTGGGAATACGATACTCGGGAAGTTCCATGATGAAATAGGATGCTTTGGAGGTATCGCCATTGATCTTACGGATCACGATCGCCCCAAAGAAGATGATCAGAATGCCCATGAAATACATCAAGGTTCCTACCCATGCGGCATCTTGGAAGAATACACCCGCAAACAAGGCAATGACTGGCAGTTTCGCCCCACAGGGCATGAACGATGTAAGCATCGCCGTAGTCCTGCGTTGACGTTCATCACGGATGGTACGTGTGGACATGATGCCCGGAATCGCACAACCGGTACTGATGACCATTGGAATGATGGAGCGTCCCGATAGACCTACTTTCTTCAAATAGGGATCCATGATCAGTGCGACACGTGCCATATAACCACTGTCTTCAAGCAAAGCCAACATAAAGAACAGAACCATGATCAAGGGTAGGAAACCAACAATAGCCCCCACACCTCCGATGACACCATCCAAAACCAAGGCTTGTAAGAAAGGCGAAACCTGATTCCCCATCAAATCTGCCACAATCGCGTAAAAGAGATCGATCCAACCCACAAAATAATCCGCTAGGAATGGACCCAAAGTCGCTTGTGAAATGGAGAATACACCATAGAGAATCACCACAAAAATGGGGATACCGAAGAAAGGGTGGGCTACGATGCGATCGATTTGATCATTGAAATTCATTTGGTGTGAGTCTATGGAACGCTTTTCGACATGTTTCACCAATTGTGCGACAAAAGATGAACGTTCATTTTCTTCAATCAACCATTCTTCTTTATTCAAGTTCGCATCTGTGCGTTCCGTAAAGACGGGCTTCTGTATCGTCCCTTTGCGTTCTATGCATGTATCTAAAAGTGTTTTCAAGCCTTTTTGACGCAATGCCGAAACCTCAATGATGGGACAGTTCAAGTCTTTGCTTAAATGCACCAGATCGATGTCAATGGCTTTCTTTGCGATCAGATCCCATTTGTTTAGAGCGATGACGACCGGAACACCCAGACTTAACAATTGCGTCGTAAAGAAAAGACTACGGCTTAAGTTCGATGCATCAATGATATTGATGATCACATCGGGCTGTTCACTCTGAACATAGTCTTTGGTGATGCGTTCCTCAGATGTGAATGGGCTCATGGAATAGGTTCCAGGTAGATCCACGATCCGAATGTTCTGATTTGTATTAAGCTGTTTTTTTACATACCCTTCTTTACGTGCGACGGTGACGCCTGGCCAGTTGCCAACGTGTTCGATGCTTCCCGTCAACGCATTGAAGAGTGTGGTTTTACCACTGTTTGGATTCCCTGCAAGTGCAATGCGCATTCTAAATCTCCTCTATGGTTAGAGTCTCTAACCTTCTAATCGTTTTATACGATGATGGCTTTCGCCAATTCAGAATCAATGCTATAACGTGCATCGTTGATGTTCACAACCATGTTCGCTCCAAAATTTGAAATGATCGTGATACTCTGTCCTGCATGACAACCTAGGCTGAAGAGAAAATTTTTCATCGCATCATCATGCGTATCAATTCCTTGAATGGTGTACGTCACATGCTTTTTTGCTTTAGTTAAGATCATCTTCACACCTGCTCTTCTTTCAAATATACTTTGATGGCCTCAAACATTTCCTCGGAAATGATATGTTCCATTCGACATGCATTCTCTTCCGCCTCATCCAAGCTCAAGTTCAAACTCTTACTTAGATAGGACTTTATGACACGATGCCGCTCATAAATCTTCACGGATAATTCGCGACCCGCATCGGTAAGCGTCACCGGTCCGTAATCTTCTTTAAGGATCAAGTCACGACTCTTCAACAATTCCATCGCCTTGGTCACACTGGGTTTTGAGATGTTCAATGCTTTTGAAATCTCTGCCACATGCGCATGACCTTGGGTCTTCTCCAAGAGATAGATTGTTTCGAGATACATCTCAGCTGAATCGTGATATTTCATGAAACCTCCATTGTTGCCCTAGGCTAACAATCACTCTTAGTATATACGATTCATTCAAATTGACAATCCTGTTTTCAACAAAAATGCCCCAAATTGGGGCCGAAATTGTCTGTGATGTGTGACACATTAAAATTAATGCTTAATCTTTGTGAAATTGTTGAATTAGTTAACTAGATAGGTTCGATTCCTTTCGCTTATTCTTACGATATCTTCGATACATCCAAAGGCTGATCATGGAGGACGTGAATCCAACAATCGCAAAACTGAACTTCCAAGTTGAGATGGGACGTTCAATTCTAAACCCTTTTTCAATGACATCGATGTTGATCGCATGCAGATCCATTTCACCTCCGTGTTCAAAACAGTTGCGATAAAAGATTGCTTCAATGCGTATCCGATCTCCTTGATTCTGATGGTTACCAAACGTCGTTAGCTTCTCTGTCATTTCAAGTGGTAGAAAAACACCGATGGCATTGGTCCCATCGTTGACATTCAACCAAGCCATATCATCTCGTTCCAAAACTTCCAAAATGACTTCAGCTTCAATGATTACTGTTTGTTGGTCATACGCCTTACTTTGATTAAGGAGTTCTTGAATAGAGATGAGTTGTGCTTGAGCACCGATCCACAAAACTAGTAGCGTCGAAACCATTTAGAAACTCCTTTCACAAACATCCCAATAAGTACAAAAACCGAAATAAATTCCAAACGTCCCAGATACATGATGACAATATAGGTAAGTTTCAAGTAATCCGGCATGGAAGCGGAGGTGATTCCAATACTTAGACCCACATTCCCCGTTACGGAAGCAACTTCAAAGGCCGCATCCGTTAGTGCATAACCCGCAAAACTCGTCAGAATCAAACCGATCGTAAAGGTGATTAGATACAGCACGGTAATCGTTGTTGCTGAGCGAAAGCCGGCATCATCCAATACATGTTCCTTGATGTGATGATATTTGATCACACGCATCGTTTTATCCCCTTTGATCAAACGATTGATATCCGCAAAGATCCCTTTCAAAATGATTCCAACGCGCAATCCTTTGATCCCCCCTGCGGTTGAACACGCGCTGCCCCCAATCAACATCGCTACGACCATGATGGTTATCCCCAAGGCACCCCAGTCCTGCACGAACTGTTGGGCATAAATGGTTCCAAACCCGGTTGTCGTATGGGCGGACAGCACATTGTACACAACGCGTCTGAACATACTGATGCCTTCTGTAAAAACACCTGCATCGCTCAAATAGATGACCAGAAGCGCACTTAAGGTGAAACTGGACACAAAGAAACTGATCACTTCTATATTTTTTCGAAACTCTTGTTTCTTCCCTTGGATCAAGGCATAGTGCAAACCAAAGTTGAATGAGCCAATGATGAAGAAGATCAAACCAATGATTTCGTATCCAAAATCATGGTAGAAGAGTATATTCTGATAATTTGGCGCGAATCCTCCTGTACTCCACGCGGCTTGAAAAATGTATAATCCATGGAAAAACGCATTGATTGGACTCAAACCGATTCGCATCCCTTGGATCCACAACAATGATGTCCCAATGAACATGTAGATAAAACTGATCTTCCAAATCCATTGTGCGGTGCCCCGAACATTGGGCACAAGTGCGATATCTTTACCTTCCCCGACATAGAATTTATACGCACTGCCCATTTCCTTCACAAAGAAGCTGATGGCCAACACGATCATCCCTTGCCCACCCACAAAGGTAAGCAGATGTCGCCAAAAGTTCAAGGCTTGGGGGATATGATCCAAGTCTTGAATGAGAAAGAGTCCCGTTGTCGTGAATCCACTCATCACATCGAAGAGCGCGTCCAAGTAACTCAGTGAATAACCACTCAAGCGATATGGAATCGCACTGATCAAAGTCAATAATATCCATGTGAAGGATGCGACCATCAAACCATGACGCCAAGACAAACTCTCCTTCGTATCCAGTCGATTATGTCCGTATACAATCATTCCCATGCTCATCATCAAACTCAAACTCATACTGATGGTGAAGTCAAAGAGTGAATTCAGGTCCGCATAGAAAAGCGCGATGATCATCGGCAATAGAAACAATGCACTAAAGCCAAAGATGATTGTCCCAGTATAATACGCAACACTGTAGAAACCTGACATGTTTATTCTCATAAGGTCAACATCCAGCTCATTCCCAAGAAAACGAATATCATCAAGAGGACAAGAAGGATCTCAATGCCATATCCTTTCCACTCTTTCATCGTTCTTTCCTCATTTCCTTTAATGTTGTTTGATCACAGACAAACATGATGCGATCCTGCTCAAACAATTGTGTGTCACCTTTTGGATAAATGACTTCATCTTGACGCAAGATTGAAACCAATACCACATGATTCGGAATCTTAATATCTTTAATGAATCCATTGATCCAAGCGTGACCCCTATTCAATTCCAGTTCCGCAAGAACCATGGACCCCATATCAAAGGTCTGTAAGACCTTGATATCATCAATCGTCATCTCAGCTTGAATCAGATTGGCAATGACTTCCGTACTGCATACCGTCTTATCCACCCCGAGTGCTCTGAACATACGCATATTCTTAGGGTTGTTGATGCGGGCAATCGTCTTGCAATGTTTGAAGCTGACTTTGACGATTTGACAGACCACAAGATTTTCTTCATCATTTCCGGTTACTGCCGCAACCAGTTCACAGCCTTGGATGTCCGCCTCATGCAGGATGTTCAAATCGGATCCATCTCCCCATATCACATCCACATCAAGCTCAGATGAAATCTGTGTCGCACGAACCTTATCTTTTTCAATCAACGTGACACGCATGTCACGTTCCAACAATGCTTTGACAAGAAAGTAACCTACTTTCCCACCACCAATGATAATTGCACGCATTTAGCCCTCCTGAACCAACAATTCCAACAATTGTTTACGATCGCGTAGATGATGACTGCAAACCACCAAATCCCCAAACTCAAGGATCGTTTCATCGTGCGCTATACTGGATACTCCGTTATGAACGATGACACTGATGATGGTGTCGCACTTCTCATAGACCTGCTTGACCTTGATCGGCAACACACGTTTGATTTCAATGCGTGTGATTTCAATGCCGGAGCTGACTTGAACCAACTGCTCAACCGGTGCGATATCCATCTTAGATAACAAGGCATTGACTCCCATCTTAATCGGACTGAAGGACTCTATGCCCAGCAATTCATATAGATAGCGACGATTTGGATCAATGACTTGAGCAATGACACGTTTGACTTTAAAGACACGCATCGCCACCAAACTGACGGTGATGTTCAAGTTATCGTCATCCGTTAAGGCCAAAACCACATCTGCTTTCTCGATGCCTGCTTGACACAGATTGTCTTGATCAAACTCAATCCCTTTGACAATCATGCCATTAAAGCCACTGGCCAAACCCTCCAACTTTGCTTGATCACGTTCAATCACCACGACATTTTGGTGAAGATTTGCGAGTTCGATCGCAATTCTTGCCCCAATCAATTCACAACCTACAATGATTGTATACATCGCGTTCACCGAAAACGGATGGGTTCATGATGCCCATCCCCTAAACGATACATGTTATAGAGTGCTAGATTGTTGGTGCCATCCAGTGCCAATGCGGCACGGTAGTGGCGCATGGCTTTGGCTTGGTGATTCTCAATTTCATTTAGAATGCCTAAGTAAACTTGAACCATGGCACATTCACAGTCTTGATCAAATGCTTCTATGATATAGCTCCTTGCCAAACTTGTATTTTTCGATTCCAATGCCAATACGATATTCCGTTCCAGTCGTTCGTCCATATTCGACCTCCATAGAAAGTATAAAAAAACGGATATCAAATCCGTATCAAAACATTGCCATCGATATAAAAATGGTATAAAAATCAACTGTCTATAAAGCGATAACCCACACCGATTTCCGTACGAATGTATTCTGGAATCCCTGGATTGGCTTCAATCTTACGTCGAAGATTCGCCATGGTGACACGCAAGGTCTGTACATCGTTCTCTAATGCCTGACTTCCCCACACCTTATTGAGTAGGAAATGATGGGTCAGGACTTTACCATGATTCTTCATCAATAATGATAGAATCTCAAACTCTATGGGCGAAAGATGCACTTCATTGTTTTGAACAAAGACAAGATGTTTATCAAAATCAATATGAATATCACGAATCATCAAACTCTCCAAGGTATCTTGAACTGTCGTCGTACGGTGTCGAAGACTGACACGGATACGTGCCAAAAGCTCCTGCGCATTGAACGGTTTCGTCAAATAATCGTCCGCCCCATGATCCAACGCAAAGATCTTGTCATTCTCCTTATCGCGAGCACTCACGACAATGATGCCACTTTGAATGTGTTCACGAATCTGTTCAATGACCGTGAGACCATCCATATCCGGCAAACCCAAATCGAGGATGATGACATCGATGGGCAGACTCAACGCCAAGGTAATCCCTTGTTTCGCATCGGTTGCCTCGATGACTTCATAGCTCTGTGCCGTCAATAAGACACGCATGAAACTGCGTAAGGTATGATCGTCTTCGATCAATAGAATTTTTGTCATGTTTCGACTCCCTGATATGGAAATTCACAATGAAAGTTACTGCCTCGTGGAATATTGTCTTTAACGATGATGCGACCCCCATGCGCTTCTACGATGGACTTACAAATGGCGAGTCCCAAACCCAAACCTTTGCGTTGACTTGTATGGATCTTTTCAACCGATGCAAAACGCTCAAAAATCGTCCGTTTCATGTTTTCAGGAACCCCCATCCCTTCATCAATCACCTCATAGATCAAACGATCACCTTTGATTTCAGCACGGAGAGTGATGACACTCTCTGCTGGCGCATTCTTTGAGGCATTATCAATCAAATTAATCAAAACCTTTCCCATCAATTGAATGTCCATCTTGGTATAGATGGGATCTTGAGGTAAATTTAAAACCAGTTTCTGTGTGATGCGATTCACCATACGACTCAACACATCTCCAAACAACTCTTCAACCGATTCCAAATTCATGTTCAGCTTGATGCCTTCTTCAACACGCATGAAACTGAGGATATTTTCGACTGAATTTAACAGCCATTGTCCATCTTGTTTGATGTTTTCGAGCAACTCTTTTTGTTCATTTAAATTAATTTGATCCAAGTTTTCAAGCAAAGTATCACTGCTTCCGATGATGGTTGCCAAAGGTGTCCTCAAGTCATGAGAGATCGCACCCAGCAGATCATTCCGCATTTTCTGTTCACGAATTTCAAGTTTTGCTTGCGTCTGCTTTTCCATTAAGTCCAAATGCTCGATATTCTGACCAATCAGATCTGCTAAGGTCTGAATCCACGTCGCATCGAGACTGAAGGTGCTGCGAATACTCAATTTACCAATACTGTTTTTATCCAAACTGATCTCAGCCTCATGACTCTGACCCAGATTGATCGCCGTATTTGATTTAGCCGATAATGTATAATCATGTCTACCCCATGAACATTGTAAATTGACTTCGGCATCGTAGTTTTCCGCAATCAAATTGATGGATGCATAGAGCGCAACGCTCAACTCATTTCCTTGGAAACTATGATTGATGGCTTCCACCAATAGAACTTGATTCGTTTTGAGTTGAGATAAGCGCTTTTCACTTTTAAGCTTCGAAGTCAATGAACTGGAAAGGAAACTTGCGATGAACATGATGAAGAATGTAAAAAGATAATCGGGTTGCGAGATGTTGAATGTATAAAGGGGATGAGTGAAGAAGAAATTGAAAGCAAGCACACTTAGCAAAGACGCTAAAAAGCCAAAGAGATAGTGTGTCGTGAACTGTGAAATGATGATGACACCCAGCATATAGATGATGATGATGGTTGCTTCTTGAAATTCAAGAAAACTAAAGATGTAAGACATGAGTGTTGAAATTAAAAGGATGCCTATTACAAATGTCAAATTCTTCGTAATCTCATTCATGGGCTTCATAATGTACTCATTATAACGCTTTCTATGTCTTCAAACAAAAAAATCCACTCCTTAAACTTAAGAAATGGATTCACTTTTAGATTTCTTCTGATGCTTGGAAAATCCGTTGTTCATGTTGGGTATGCACATCGAACACAGAACGTGCGATGTTTTCCGCATGATCCCCGATTCGTTCCAAGGTTCCCAAGATATCCACATACACACTACCGGCAATCGTGCTCATGCACTCATCCGTACGCATCCGCTCAAAATGGTTGGTACGTGCCTTGTTTTCCAATAAATCGAGGTAGATCTCATCTTCTTTAACCGACTGTAAGAGTGAGAAGTCGTTGTTTTCATAAATGCGTAATGAACGGTTCAACATATGGATGACCAAATCGAACATGTTGTTCAATTCGACAATCGCTGCTTGCGAGAAGCTTTCACGACCATCATGAACCATATCGAAGAATTCGCCCAAGTTGGATGCCAGATCTCCGATCCGTTCCAAGTTCTTAACAATCTGGAGATTTGTGGAACTTGTTTCAATATCATCTTCTGCGAGTTTCTCTTTTGAAATCAATAAGAGGTAATCGGTGATCTTGGTGTCAAAATTATTGATCAATTCTTCAACTTGTTCAATTGAGTCTTGATTGACTTTGCTTTCCTTGTTCAAGAATGCTTTGCTGGTTTCCAGAATCTCAACCGCCATCTCGCCCATTTTCAAACTTGCACGTTTGGAAACTTCCAAAGCTGCGGTAGGAAGATCGTGTGCCAAGCCTGGATCAAAGTCTTCGGTGTTGATTCCAATGCGTTCTTTATCATCACCACGAATGGCTTTCTTGACGATCCAAACCATTTGCTTGATGAAAGGAAAGAAGAGAATGGTGCCCATCGCATTAAAGATGATGTGTGCGACCGCAATCTGCATCATGGATTCCAGATGTAAGATATCCGTCAAATGAAGAATCAGATTGATGTATACCGGCAACAGAATCATCGCTACAATCGTCATCAACACATTGAACAAGGTATGAATCCCTGCAGCACGACGTGAAGCCAAGGAACCTCCCATGGCTGCCAAAGCAGCCGTGACTGTCGTTCCAATATTGGACCCAAAGACAAAGGGTAGCGCTGCTTCAAAGGGCATTCCACCGGCTTCATAGATTTTCTGAATGATTCCAATCATCGCACTCGAAGACTGAATAAGACCCGTCATTAGAATACCACCCGTGACTGCCCACCAAGGATGGGTGGACATTTGAATGGCCAAGTCGTGGAAGGCAGGGATATCTTTTAAGACTTTCAAGGCATCGCCCATGATCATCAAACCATAAAACAACATCCCGAAGCCTAAAACGATTTCACCTGCATAAGCATGTTTCTTACGTTTTGAGAACAGCAACAACATCGTTCCGATGAATACAAAGTACAAAGAGAACTTTTCCACCTTCATCCCAACTAAAAACGCGGTGATGGTGGTTCCGATGTTCGCCCCAAAAATGATTCCAACCGTCTGATCCAAACGCATGAGTCCCGCACGGACAAAACCGATCGTGATTGCGGTGGTGGCGGATGAAGATTGAATGATGACGGTTACGAAAATCCCAATCAATAAGCCCATCCAAGCTTTGGAGGTGTAGCGATCAATGATGTCTCTCAGCTTATCTCCAGCTAAAGATTTTAAGCCATCCCCCATGAATTTAATGCCAAATAAGAATAAACCCAAGCCTCCAAGAATCGTCTGCCAACTGATGTCCATAAACGTCGCGCTTGTTAGAATCATGTCTTTTCCCTCTAATCCGCTCACTATTATAAAATAAAAAAATCTTAACATTTCATGAGAATTGTTAAGATTCTGTTAACATCATCGATTTGCTTCAAGCACACATTGAACCATCAGTTCCGAGAGCACTTTAAGATGCTTATCCTCAAAGTGAAAGTCTGGATGATGATGCGAAATCGGCTGATCCTCCATAATGCCAACATACATGAAGGTACTCGGAACCGCCTGTGCGATGTAGGCAAAATCCTCACCACCCATGTCGGGTTGATCTAGGAAAGCAAGCTGTTCTGGATTCAAGAATCGACCCGCGGCACGATACGCAATATCGGTGACCTCATTGTCATTCACCAAAACAGGATACGCAGGAAGGTACGTGAACTCCGCCTGACCACCATAACTCTCCGCTATCCCCTTGACCAATTTCTCCATCTTGATCGGGACATCGGCACGCACAACGTTGTTCAATGTCCGAATCGTTCCTTCTAATACGACTTCTTCTGGAATGATGTTGGGAGCCGTTCCCCCATGCATCTTACCCACTGAGATGACAAGCGGCTCCAGTGGACTGATTTGACGTGAAACGATGGTCTGCAATGCGATGACGATCTGGGACGCGATCAAAATGGGATCCACGGCAACGTGCGGCTTCGATCCATGGCCACCCACACCTTTGACCTTGATGATGAAATTATCCGGCGATGCCATCATCGGTCCTTTCTTCAAATAAACCCTTCCACCTGGACTGGAGCCCCACAAATGCGCCCCAAAGGCCATGTCCACACCCTCAAGCACACCTGCCTTGATCATCGGTTCTGCCCCTCCGATCGCTTCTTCAGCGGGTTGGAATAGGAGTTTGACGGTTCCTTTTAGTTCTTGTTTCATCTGATTCAAAACCGCACCCGCAAGACACAGACCTGCCGTATGCCCATCATGGCCACAGGCATGCATGCGACCAGGGATCTTAGATGCATAGGGATTGTTGGGGTTTTCATCCATGGGTAAGGCATCCATATCCGCACGGAGTAAGATGGTTTTACCCGGAAGCTTGCCCTCAATCGTTGCTAAAATACCCGTTTTGGCAATGCCCGACACATAAGGAATCTGATGTTTATCAAGAAAAGCTCTAATCTTCTGATTGGTTTTGACTTCTTCAAACGCGATTTCCGGTTCTTGGTGAATGGATTGACGAAGCGCTTTGGCTTCATCGTAGAATAAATCGATGGTTTTGTTCATAATGTCCTCATTGATTTTAGTTTACACTGTCCCTTTACTTATTTCATGTGAATCGACTCACATTTTAACTATAATGGAATTAACCATGCTTTACTTCTTTTGTGTCAGCTACCTCATCAGTCTCAGCTTCCTGCTCAAAACGTCGGATTCTACGCATTCATCCAAGCGTTTTTGGATCAAACTTTTAACCTGCATCCATCCCTTGCTCATCCTTATGGGAGCAGTCCTCACTCATTCCATAGAATTCATCCCAGCTGCACTTATATGGGCTCTGGTTTTTGCTTTGTTGGGGGATATCTCCTTAGGTTTGAAACACCGTTTCAAACTGGCAATGCCACTTGGAATCGTCTTCTTCTCATTCACACATCTTGCATTAAGTATCCTTTTCTATGAACAGACCTGGTTTGTTTGGACACTGATACTTGTCCTAACTTCATGGACTCTACTCTTCAAGATACTGTCAAAACATCTGATCTTTGGACCCTACACCAAGATGATTGCCCTTTACGGCTTTTTGATTCTTATGATGTTTGGGCTAGCGACTTCATCCACATTATTGAATTTCGATGTACATCATCTCATCCAATGGCTTGGCGCACTCGCCTTTCTATTGTCGGATACACTTCTATCTCAAAAGTACTTTGCCAAAGAAAAAGCAGTTTGGATTCATACGAGCTATTTAATCCTCTATCATTTTGCCTTAAGTTTATTGACACTCAGCGTCTTTCTATAAAAAACATCCTAATTGGATGTTAGATGGCGTTTGGGTTCCGCAAGAAACTGCATCAGATTGCCACGATAGACTTCTTGAATCCCTTCAAACAAGAAGAAATCAGAAGGTTTGACCAACTCGGAAGGTTTGGTGATCCATTCTATTCCACCGGATTTGATCACGTCACTGACAAACTGTGAACAGAAATAAGAACGTGAGCGTTTGATGGGGTAATTGACCATAAAGCCGGCAAACCCAAGCAAGTTATACCCATAACTCATCCGTTCCATTTCAAAACGACGAATGACATCCGTAATGCGATCATACTCCATTTCACTGACGTAGCGTTTAAGAACGATACAGCTGGTACCTGAAAAGTACTCAAAGATCTGTGTTTCGACTTCATTCACAAAGCCACCAATCACGGGATTGTTAGGATTCTTACGTCCAAAGCTATAGATCTGTTCAAAATCCTCATGGATGGCAATGGAAACGTGATTGAAAGCTTGTCTTGTATAGATCCCGATGGCCGTTGAGAAGAGGCTGCGGGTATTGGTTAACAGAATGTAGATGGGGCGTTTATTCATGACTTCAATATCCTCTATTCATAGGACTTATTCTAAAGCTTTCATTAGGCTTAAGCAACAAAAATCTCATGATTGATCAGAATGAAGAAAAGCGTCTACGGCTTGTAGACGCTTTGACTTAGAAATACTCCACAAGGATTCCATTTGTTGTGTTCAACCAATCCTTAGGAACACTGTACACCTTGGCTTTCGCTTGGAGTGCCTGTTCTGCGAGTTCCTCCAAGATATCGGAATCGACACTCTGATCGGTTTTGACATCCAGTTTCTCCCAATCCACAGATCCGTAGATGCGCTTATCATTGGCAAGATAGAGATTCTTGACTTCTTTATATGCAATGGCTTTGACGATGTGATCGAGCTTGTCACTGGCGCGCCCCAAGTCAATGGATTGAGCAACTTTCGCGGTTTGACGCTTGAGCTGTTCATTGAAATACGGTTCAATGACCTTGATGGTTTCCTGGTACAGATCCTGCTTTGTAAGATCTTCCATAGACATAACGACCGCTTCATTAAAGAGATGCTTATTCTTGCTTATCTTTCGGAAGATCATTTGATTCTTATGCAAGGTCACAAGGACAATTGGAATTGCTTTTTCTTTCGTCAAATGTTCGTAAATCGTCTGATCGACATAACGGAAATATTTCTCCGTATCAATGTCGATCTCTTCTTTCTTTCCTCCATGTCCATGGAGCATGGCTTGTGTTCCCGATGTCCCAAAACCTCCGATGGACATGTAGGGTTCACTGCGCTGATCCCCGATGACATCCTTGGCGAGGATCAACACATCTTTTTCAAAATGAACTTCATCAATCGATTTATGATAGACTTCATAGACTTTGAAACGTTCACGACTCAAAGCGAGAATGTAATAATGAATGACGCTTTGAAACATTCGAATCAAGGGTTTGAAATGAATGTGTTCGCTGAGGATGACCTGATTACGAACGGGCTCTGGAAGACGATAGACAAAACAGTTCTCACGGTTCACAAAAACCGCAAGACCTGCATGATTATACGCCCAAAAGAGGGATTCACGTTCCAACTCTTCCAAGGGTTGGATGAAACGCTCCACTTCCATGGGTTTGAAGTCTAAGGACAGTTTATCTTTTGCCTTAGCAATAAGATTCTTAAAAACGATGCTGTCTTGTTTGTTTTCTGGCGCTTGAGTGTGTGTGGCCATAAACAGATTGACAAAGGGTCCCTCCGCATTGAACGGACAATCATAAGGGAAATTTTTAAGCATGAAAACGGACATTCATAATCCTCCTTTTCTGATGCATGATGGATGAGAGACTTCCTAGTTTCTATATTATACCACAACACAAAATCCAAGGTATTTAGTGAATAAAGAATCATTCGATGTTATTCGCACGTAAAAAGTCGAGCCGTTCCCTTATACTGTATTTATACTAAAGACGAGGATACCTTGAACCCCATCACCCACTTTAATCAAGCACTAACGTATATTGAAAGTCATTTGAATGAATCGATTGATCTCAAACATGTCACACATCTTGCACACTGTTCAGAGTATCACTTTCAGCGGATGTTCAGTTATCTAAGTGGCCAAAGTCTACATCAATACATCACTTCAAGACGTCTGAGTTTAGCGGCTATGGATTGTGTTCAAACGGATGTGAGGATATTGGATATCGCTTTGAAGTATGGCTATCAGAGTCACGATGTCTTCACACGTGCTTTTAGAGATTTTCATGGCATCACACCCAGTGAACTGCGTAAAACGAAAGCAGCCTTTATCAGCACACCTCGCCTTATCTTCCAACTTACACTTAAAGGAGCAGACATTATGAATGTACGGTTACTTGATAAACAGAGCTTTAACATCATTGGGTTTAAAAAGAATGTATCCATCAAGTTTGAAGGGGTCAATCCTGAGATCGTGTCACTCACTCAGAAATTGAATTCCACCAATATTCCCCTCCTTAAAGGCTTGTGTGACCAAGAACCAAGGGGCGTCATCAGTGCATCCTTCAATTTTTCGAGTGATCGCATGCATGAGAACGGTACTTTAGATCATATGGTTGGCGTCATCACGAACCAAAATCATCCTGATTTCGATATCCTAGAGGTCCCAGCCTATACCTGGGCGATCTTTGATGTGACAGGTCCCTTTCCCGAAACACTTCAAAAAACCTGGGGGCACATCTACTCAGAATGGTTCCCCAGTGTTCCGTATGAAACTGTGAATGGGCCAGAAATCGTATGGCATGAACATTCCGATACCAGCAATCCAATGTATCACAGTCAAATATGGATACCCATCAAGAAACTTGATTAAAAGAAAACAGCACTTCGCTGTTTTTTAGACGGATTTGTTTTGAACAGCCAACGCTACGACGCGATACGCACCGTTATAAATGCCCTGATCGTTTGCTTTAAGAATATGCTCACACATCTTTTTCAGAATGACTTTATCATCCAACATCAAATCAAGCATTTGGAGTGTTAATCCCACACTTTCACACTCCAGTGTCCCATCCCCAACTTCCGCTGCGCGAATCGCTCCCCATGCCTCATGTCCACCCACACGTTTGATCATCAACTTCGGCACTGGATAGAATGCCAGTTCACTGGGTTTCGTCACTAGGATATCGGCACTTCGCATTAGAAGATTAGAGCTATAGACTGCCGCAAAGATATCTTCATTGTAGAAGACATGAATTCCCTTAACATCCTCTTCCAACGCCTGATTCGCAAAAGCCTGCGTACGTTCCCAGTCATTGAAATAGGTTTGAACTCTTTCTTTTAATTGCGGAAGATCACTAAGCAGACCTTCCCAGACCTTCAAGTGATCCCCTACATTGATCATCAAAGAGACTTCATTATTTTCAATTCTCGGCTGAAGCTTTTGGATGATCTTTGCAAAGATCTCACGTTGCGCACCGGCTCCACCGATGGTAAGTAAAACACGTTTGGTTTTATTTTTTTGTATACGATCGATACGTTTCGCACAATCTTCTTTTAAGTTAAGCACCAATTCATGGTCGATGTAGTGGCCGACATCAAACAACTGATCACTTGGAATCGGCTTTAGAATCTTTTGTCCATCCATTCCTTTCAGTGTCTTATACCCTAAAAAAGAAGATGGTGTCTGTACGGTATGAATGGATCCCTCCGCAAGATGCAAAGCCATCGGCCAGTTATCTGGAATCACATTGACCACATGTTTCATCCCTGCATGAATGGCCGCTTGAGCTGGCCAGACATGGGTTGCGACAAAGGGCATGTCTTTAGGAATATCTTTAAATATCGGTGTCATCAGTTCAGATACCTTCTGATCCATCGCATTGTAGCTCAGTTTTCTGAAGCCTTTTGAGTTCAAAGGTTCCCAATAGTATTTATCAAATAGAGGATATTTCTGAGACCAACGTGAACCCATGGAATACAAGTCATTTAAGTGTTGGATGACCTTTCCTCCGGTCGTTTCCTTATACGCATGTAGATCGAACCAATATGGTGTCAAACCCATGGAATGTGCTGCAGATGCGATGGCCATTGAGATACGATAATGACCAAAGCCCATGCGGATATTTCCTATGATGATGCCTTTTTCCACTATGATCTTCTCAGTTGTTTTTGAAGTAACGATGTTTTTGATGCCAAGAAGCGGATGAAGTACGGCATTATCTTGTACGCTTAAAGGGTAATGTGTTGTGGAGTCATCCCCAAACCGCTTCGCATACTTTTGTTTTGATTGTTCTGATTTTGACTGTACTTTGGGGCTGATTTCATTCTTGAATACTTGTTTTGAACGGCTCATTGTTCGCTCTCCATTCTCTTTTTCTTGCTTACTGAGTATGCAGCGATGCCTTGGTGTGTTTTACTATCAAGATTGATCATCGCATCATACAGAACACCTTCAATCGAGTAACTAAACTCTATCAAAGCATTCCGTTGAGGTCTCACACTTAATATCTTGATCAATTCTGTCTTTATGGTCTCATCAAAAAACTGATTCTGCTTATCCGTATATTTCGAGATGTCATCGGACGTAAAGAGTAAGCCCCCAAAATGCTTGTTTACAAATGCGATGGTTTCCTTTTGTGTTTGTGTCAGTTGAATATTCTCTTCTCTGTAAAAGAAAACATCTGGATCGTTGATGAAGGCTCGACCACTTAATTGACGACGACCGATCGCATTGTTCAATGCATTCAAAGTGGAGACACGTTCACGATGAAATAATCGCATGTATGCTTTATCATTCCAATCCAAGCCCACATCACAGCCAATACGACAATAGTCGACTTTCCCAAAACTGGGTCCCAAAGGGACTCCACATGCCAAGATGAGTTTGTCACCCACACATTCTCTTAGAAAGTCTATGGCTTCACACATGATCTGACCACGTGTCTTATATTTAGTTGGATGCATGCATACGGCATAAAGGAAATCCAATTTGACCAAATCATATTTCCATTCATTGAGCACCACATCAAAGACCTGTTTTATGTATTTCTTCACTTCAGGATGCTCAAGATTTAAGGCATAGAAGCGACTCCAGTTACCACCTGCAAGGGCTAATTCCCCATGCTTATCTTTTTGAATCCAATCGGTATGTTCCTTGAAGATACGTGAGTTTGTCTCACAAACGAAAGGTGCCAACCATATTCCAGCTTTATAGCCTTTTGAATGGATTCGTTGCGCAATGTGTTTCATCCCATTTGGAAACTTATTTTGATCCACAAGCAGCCAGTCACCTATCGCCACTTGATAACCATCATCCACTTGAACGATATCAATGTTTTTGTTTGCGGAAGATAGGATTTCAAGGTTCTTAACAATGATATCCTCACTGATGTTTTGATAATAGTTATACCAACTGGTCCAACCAGTCATGTGTTTCGCTTTGGGTTTATCGATGTTCATCAAAGTAAAATAGGTCTCGAAAACATGAGTCTCATCCCCACGGACAAACACCAGATCAAACGCATCATAGCGATAATCGATGATTAAGTCTTTACAGTCCTTCTCAATCCAAATCATTTCCTCTTTAACACTGGTATTGATGAGAGTGAACCCATTGAGCTCAGATAAAGAACCCATCAAAATGTATTGGTCATCCTTACGAAGATAAGCATAGGTATAACCATGCAAATCACCGGCACGTTTGGATGCCGTTTTGAAGTTGGTATCGCCGTACTTATCAAACTGATATTTTCTCAATAATGGAAAAGCAAGCTTAGAAATCCTATGCATTTTCTCTTCAATAAAGAATTCTCGACTATCCGTCCAGGATTGGTACCCATTCATAAAGACTGTTTCATCTTTACTAAACGAATGCTTAAACTCAATGATGAGTTCTTGCATTGTTAAGGATTGATGGGGGTTTACACTTAATTTGAGCGTATTGATGTCTTGGTTCTTGCTCAAGTGTAGAATCACATCAAGGTGTTCACCTTGATAAGTCCCTACAAAACTGTGTTTGTATTGCGTTCCTTCGATTTCATAGGCGATACGAACGCGCAAATCATTAAGCAACATTTTCATCCGTGATGCCTTCAAGGATCTTCTTTTCATTGTATAAAAGAAGGAAGAGTAAGCCAACCAAGCAGAAGACAGCAGCCGTTACCGCTGTCATGCGGATGCTCATCTCATCGCTGACATTGCCTTTGGAAAGAAGCAAACCACTGAGAATCAACATCGAAAACATTTGACCAATCTTTGACATGAAGGTGCGTGTCCCAAAGAACATGCCTTCGCGACGAATACCCGTTTTGCGTGCATCGTATTCCGCAATGTCCGCTACGACCACATTCGGTAGAATCCCAAAGATGGCCATTGGGATCGCAGCCAGTAAGACAAGCAGATAAGCTTGAATCGTCGTATCCAAAGGAAGTTTGCCAAGGAATGCGCCATAGACATAGACAAAGAGGAAGAAGATGAAGGCAATGATCAAGAGTTTCTTCTTACCGATCTTTTTCGCAATGATGTTGATGGGGACATAAAACAAGAAGGAACCCACACCCAATCCCATAAACAAGATGCCAAACATCGTATCCGGCAATCTCAAGAGGATGGTGATGTAATAGAGAAGTGAGGATTGGAAGATGGTGATGGCGATCCAATACACAAGATCAGAGAACACGAACATACGGAACTCACGGTTTCTAAAGGTTGCCTTCATGGAATCCAACATCTTAAGTTCTGACGGAACGGATTCACAATAACGTTTCTCATCGATCGCAAAAACAGGGATCAAAAGAAAGATCAATGCAATCGCTGACAAGATTGTTAAGGCAATGCGCATCGACGTGACGGTTGAATAGCCCATACTCATGAACAAATTCCACAACAAGGGTGCTTGTGAAGCCACTGCGGCACCTAAGAACCAAGTTACTGAGATATACGTAGATAAGTTCAAACGCTCTTCCGGTGTGTGTCCAAGTTCTGATAACAACGCGAAGAAAGGTGTCACATACATCGTCAAGAACAAATAAAACAACAATAACATCACGGTCAAGAACACCACATTCAAACCACTTTCCCCATTCACAGGAGACCAGAACACCAGCACCGTTGTCAGTGCGAACGGAATCGAGGCATTGCGCATGAAGGAGATGCGTCTTCCTTTTTTTGACTTACTGCGATCACTCAACGTAGCGATCCATGGATCGGTGATCGCATCAAAGAGTCTTCCTAACATGGTGATGGCCCCAATGATCGTCACAAAGCCCAAGAAAACGACTTGTGGGATGAAAATCGATATTCCGGACTCCTTTGTTGGGATGTAATAGAAAATTAAATAGGAACCAATGATTCCAGACAAGAGGGACCAACCAAACTGTCCCAATGAGTATGCGATCTGCTTCGATACGGGTAATTTCTCTTTCATAACTTTCCTTTACGCCCTAAGGCATTCAACCTTTTAATGCCTTCATAAACAAAGAACGTTGCACAGCTAAGATCTTCCTGGAATCAATGTTCTGCTCATCATTCAATTTGGATTGACGTGTCACGACACGTTGCGCCAAAGCCAAGAATGAATTGGAAATCGTGTGTGCCAGGTAACTGACCTCGATACCCGATACGATCGATCCATCTTGCAAACCGAGATTGATAAACTCAACGAAGGGTCGATCAACTTCCGCAATGATCGCCTTAAACGCCTTCTGACCTTCTGTATCGGGATAGTCTTTCACCAAGTAATAGTCGAACATCCCGGTGAAACGTATCAGTTGGCTGTACTCATCCACCATTGAATCCAATTTCTCTAGATACTGAGTCAGCTTCTCATATCCATTGCCTTTAAGTGACTTCACAAATTCATCTTGAACGGAAACAAAGAAACGGAAGACATCCAGTTCAATCTCCATCGCAATCGCTTCTTTTGAATTGAAATAGCGATAGAGGGTCTTACGACTGATCTTAGCCATCTCTGCAATCTCAGCCATATTGGTTTGTGCAAAACCTCTTTCAAGAAAGAGTTCCTTGGAAACCTCTACGATGTTCTGCTTGGTGACTTCTTTGTTTTGTTCGCGTTCTTGATCACGATAGACTTGTGTTCCCATACATATCCTCACTTTTAAATTGACACATCTGTTTATTACTGACACATGTGTTACCTTATGTATAGAATGCGCTTTCATAAAGCTTTTGTCAAGACTCTGAAATTGAAAAGAACCTCTTTCGAGGTTCAAGTCATTGTTTTAATCGAATGGGATACAGTTCAATGTATCCGCGCCATCCTTGAGGTTCCAATTGCATGCGTGGAGCGATGTCAAAATCATAGGTGTAGCCGTACACTTCCGGATTGAATTTCTCAATTCTTTCCCACAATGCACCGATGGCTTCATCATAATGCTCATCATCATAAGGCTCACCTTGGAACACCAACATCTTACAAGCCTCCAAGTCGATGATTTCAAATCCTTCCGGAACTTCACCCGTATAATCAAAGGGAAGCTCCACCGCATGTACGTATGCGCCAGTCCCTTCTTTGATCATCTGTTTCGGTAACCAACAGCCTGCGGGTTCATTGAGTGCTTCTTTGATTTGCGTCAGTATTTCCCAAGGCTTGGATTGCCCGGAGAGTGCACACCCGACTTCTTCGCAATAGCTGAAGTAATCCGCGGCTTGGACAGCTCTTTTCAATAACAATTTTCGTTTGGGTCGTTCTACAATTTGTGTGAATATGATTGCGGTCTTCTGGGTCATCTCATTGTGCTCCTTTTTGGATTGAGGATGGTGAATCGTCTGGTAAGGAATCAGCCAATCATTTGGTTTCGGCAGCTTAGAGAAACGTTTGGGATGAATGCCAAACGCTTTTGAAAATGCGCGCGTATAACCCTCATGACTTGCGAATTGATGATCAAAGGCAATATCGATGATACGCTTTTTTTGCTTACGCAACGCATGGGCTGATGCGACAAGTCGTTGCCTACGGATGTACTCGAAAGGCGCAAGGCCGGTCTCATCCTTAAAGAGATGCGCCACATGATACATGGAATACCCGACATGTTTTGCCAATTGAATCAAGCTGATGGGTTCATGAAGATGCGTATGGATGTATTGCTTTATCTGTTCAACTGCAAGCTGTGCTGATGTGTCCGCCATCGTCACCTCCTAAGACAAGCATAACGAAATGCTTCAATCTTTTCTTGACCGCGCTTGCGATATTCGACTACCAACGATTTTTAACCTTCTCCGCAAAACCGATCAGTTTTTCAATGATTAGTTTCTGCCCATCATCCAGAATCACAGTCCCCGAGAAATACCCAAAGACTTGGTGTTGGTCGGATTCCAAAACCAAAACCTTTGTCTTTGAAGCACGATCCAAAATTGGTAGGAAATTGAGTTCAAATCGACCATCATCGCTTGTAAATGTCCAAGGACTTAAGAAATCATCCTTACCCTCTTTGCTTGGAATATTGAATATCACCTCATTCAGTTTATGCGCTCTCCCATCATAGAACAGCATGTTCTCTGTCGCAGCTTGTGTGTTTCCAAACCCATAACCAATATTGAAGCCAAAGGTCTTCCCATTGACCAAGCCTGAAGCACTGCCCCAATACCAGGTATTGTCATAGGTCCAAACACCTCTTCCCCAATCCAGAACACCAAAGGATGTTTGAGGATCGAAGCTGAAAATCTGGGATCCGAGCTTAATTTCCCCGGAAGCGCGCATGCAATTGATTTTTTGATTGTAGTAAAAATGTCCAGGCTTGTCGAAAGGTGTTGCGATGACCATGCTTTCTTCGGGTACATCACTCAAGCGAATCTTTCCTGACAAACTTTGCTTGTCTTTGAAATTTGGCACATCAAACGTCAAGACACGAACCTTATTCTCTAATGTGAAATGAATGTGATGCGTCTTCGCATCCACTCTGACTTCTCCCTCACTCGAATGGGATGGAAAATTCTTCTTTCCAAAGGTCAGCCATTGCATGAAACTCTTGCTTATCTCTTTACGATCATCAAAGTTAAAGAGTGTGATAGAATCCAAGCCCATGTAGGCATTATCCGCAATCGTCAGTGCCAAACCAAAATGATCGTTCAAGATACAATAATAGTCCCATTCTTTGATGCGCATCCCCTTTGCTTTAATCGCATTTCGGTCGTACTTAAAGTGTGCCTTCTTTGCATAACCCGGTTCTAATACATTCCCATTCGCGTCCAATAAATCGACTGCTTTGGTAATCTCTCTTTGCATGATGTGCTCCTAGTTTACAAATCTTCTATGCTTATTATTCACCCGAACTGTTCTGAATTCAACATCCGAAAATTAAAAACTGTAAATTAAAAAGCCCGCTAAAGGCTTCTTATTTCAATTTTCATTTAAATCCCTTCGTTGACTTAGATAACTTTATAACCAATATTTTCGATCCAGTTCTCTAAGTCGACGTCTTTGACGAGTTGCTCATCATAAGTAACTTTTACCGTTTTGGCTTGTAGAATCACATCTACTTCTAGAACACCTTTGTGTTCTTTTAACCCTCTTTCGATTGATTGAACACAATGTTGGCAAGACATGCCAGAAACATTGATCATTGTTGATTTCATTTTTTACCTCTCTAAATGATATAGATTTTACTTCGTATCATACCCATCCAACATGTGAATGTGAGTGAACCAGGTTCTTCAGGTTCGAATTCAATAATATTATCACCTTCTTTTAAACCAATTTCTAATCCAAGTCGAGGTATGATGATTCGATTGTTACAACCATTGAGCTCGCCCTTATCCACATGAATCGTCCATTGTACTGGTTTCCCTACTTCAACTGTAATCGATTCATAACTTCCTGCTGTGATATCAGAATTTACCCTTTGAATTCCCTCATCGATTGTAGCAACATTGGTGGTTCTGTTTGACCCTGATATAAATGAAGGTAATGCAAAACCTGAAACACCCAAACCTGTTTGAAACATAAAGAAGCCTAGAATGATCACCATGATTGCACTGACTTGAAGCATTTTTTCAGTAAACTTCCGACTTAGAAAGGAGCTAATCGCACCCAGCCCAAACATCAAAGGTACTGTCCCTAAGCTAAAGAAGAACATGGATAGAGCGCCTTTGATTGGATCTCCCGTCGATAATGCATACAACTGCATGGCTTGTAGTGGTCCACATGGCATCAATCCATTAAGAAGACCTGTATAAAATCGACCTGTGTGCTTATGTTTTGCTTGTCCGATGAAGTTTGAGACAACGCGTGGCATTCTTGGTGTGTAGGCTTTTAACCATGGGAAGAGATTTAAGAGATTGATGCCCATGATCATCATAAAGAAACCTGCTAGGATTGCGACGATCCCTTTAGCTGAGCCTGAGAAAGACACAAGCTGCCCAAGTCCACCGATGATACCACCTAGAACCGTATAGGATACCACTCGCCCTGCGTTATAGAACAAGCTCGGTTTTATCACCGTCCAATCCATTGGTTTCTTAGTTTCACGATCCGTGGATAAACTTGCACTCAAATTGATTCCACCACACATCGCAACACAGTGAAGTGATGTCAATACACCTACAATGAAGAGTATGCCATAGCCCATATTAGCTTCAACTTTAGGAAATTGATTGAAGATTTCCAACAAACCGACGCGTGCTACGAAATGATATATGAAGTTTAGACTTAACCCAATCAAAGCGATGTCGATGATCTTATCAAGAATATAAGATTTCTCTTCTTTTGCTTTACGTTCATGTTCAATGACATCATAGTCGAGCTTACGTAGTATTAACTTGATGTTTTTAAGTGAAATCAAAGCTCGATCAAAGGTCAAACGAACCGTTCCTTTAACATGGTCGGCTCGAACGATGATGATGCCTTGTGTCTTCTTAAGTTTGGTTTCAATTTTGTATTCGCAGCCAGTACAGGTCATTCCGGCGATGTTCAATGTCACCTTTTGAAAGTTTTCCAATGTTGCTTCTCCTCAGTGGTCTTGTGTACGTTTTAACTTAATTTACTTCACGATAGAGTTCAACAACTATACGATAAGTTGCTTGATCATCTTTGTGATTGATGTCAATTGTTCTTCTGTTAATCTTCCATTATGCAAACGTTGAACACAATGTCGTTCCGCAATCAACTTTGATATCATTTTCAATTCAAGTCGAATCGAAGCGACATGATCAATAATTTCAACACAAACCTCATTATGCTCAATTAAAGAACGCACCACTTTTACTTGTTGTTCGATCTTGCTGAGTTGATCTTGAATGTCGCGTTTCGATTCATCTTGAATTTTCATGATTTAGATCGCTTTGGGCACTTTGAAAGATCGAAGGCGAAGTGCGTTGGTTAAAACGGATACGGAAGATAAGGACATTGCTGCTGCAGCGAATATTGGATTCAAGGTTGGACCTCCGAAAATATGGAGTAATCCAGCCGCAACTGGAATACCGAGAAGATTGTAAGCAAATGCCCAGAAAAGGTTCTCCTTGATGTTGCGAATTGTCTTCTTACTTAAGAGGAGTGCTGTAGGCACATCCATCAAATCACTTCGCATTAAGACGATATCTGCTGACTCCATCGCAACATCTGTACCTGAACCAATCGCGATTCCAATATCTGCTTGTACCAATGCTGGGGCATCATTGATTCCATCGCCGACCATGGCGACTTTACGTCCCATTGTTTGAAGTTTCTTGACTTCATTTGATTTATCCTGTGGTAATACTTCAGCCAAAATTGTTTCAATCCCCACTTGTCGTGCAATCGCATTTGCTGTTTTACGATTATCACCCGTAATCATTGCGACATCAATACCCATTTTTTGAAGCTGCTTAATTGCTTGCGCACTGCTCTTCTTAACGACGTCCGCAACTGCAATCAAGCCAGCTAGGCGTCCATCAATAGCAAGGTACATGGGCGTCTTCCCTTCATCTGCCAAGCGATCCGATGTTTCTAATGAGTTCGCTAGTGATACATCATTTGAGACCATGTGTTTACGGTTGCCCAGATGAACCAGCTTACCCTCGACATTCACTGTAATCCCATGACCTGGAATGGCCTTGAAGTTCGAGAGTTCGGATAACTCTAATCCTTTACTAAGAGCTCCCTTAACGATCGCAGCCCCAAGAGGATGTTCCGATCCCTTTTCTGCAGAAGCTGCGATACGCAAGAGTTCATCCTGTTCAATATCGGCTAAAACGACCACATCGGTTACAACTGGTTTGCCTTCAGTAATGGTGCCCGTTTTATCAAAAACAATCGTATTCACCTTATAAGCCGTCTCGAGCGCCTCTCCACTCTTAATCAGAACACCATTCTCAGCACCTTTTCCTGTCCCAACCATGATTGCCGTTGGTGTTGCTAAACCAAGTGCACATGGACATGCGATTACCAGAACTGAAATAAAGATGGTTAAAGAGAAAGTAATGGACTCTCCACTCAAATACCAAGCTAAAGCAGAGAACAGAGCAATCGCAAAGGCTACAGGCACGAATTTACCCGCGACAGTATCTGCCAACTGTGCGATGGGTGCTTTTGATCCTTGGGCATCTTCAACAAGTTTTACGATTTGAGCTAACGCTGTGTCGGCACCGACTTTTGTCGCTTTGAAACGAATCATGCCATTTGTATTGATACTCGCTGCATAAACTGGATCATTAACACTTTTATCCACAGGTAGACTCTCCCCAGTAAGCATGGATTCGTCAATTGAAGTATGACCTTCAATAACAACGCCATCCACTGGAATCCTTTCCCCTGGTCTCACAATGACGATATCGCCTACTTCAACTTCATCAACGGCAAGGATGACCTCTTTACCATCGTGTAAGACGAGGGCTGTCTTTGGTGCCAAGCCAATGAGTTTCTTGATTGCTTCAGACGTCTTTCCTTTCGTAACGGACTCAAGTGCTTTTCCGAGCAGAATCAACGCTACGATGATCCCGGCTGTTTCGAAGTACATATTATTAACATTGGTATAAATACCATTAAGAATCTCGTACACGGTATACGCACTGTAAATGACAGCTGCAGCTGTTCCAATCGCGATCAATGAGTCCATATTTGGTGACTTTTGCCAAATGGCTCTAAACCCGACTGTGTAGAATCGGTAACCAGCGATCAAAATAGGTAGTGTCAAAATGACTTGAGCATAGGCATAGTTAACGGGCTCCATCATTGGGTTGAGTTCCATCGGCAACGGTAGACCCAATTGTGGAAGCATTGGAACCATCGCAATATAGAGTAAAGGTAATGCGAAGATACTGGACACAAAGAATTTAATCCACAACGTACGGATCGCTTTTTCTTTACGAAGCTTATCCTCATCTACAGCTTGTGTTCCAATACTTTCCAAAGGAGTATAACCGAGGTGTATAATACTCGCCTTAATCTCTGAGATACGAATCCGTGTCGGATCATAACTGACACTTAGTTTCTCTGTCGCATAGTTTACAGATGCTTGTTCAACACCTTGGAGTTTGCTCAATGATTTCTCAATTTTCTGAGCACATGCTGCGCAGGTCATGCCTTCAATAGGAAGAACGATCTGTTTGTAATTGGATTCTAGAATCAAAGTATATCCAGCTTTAGTAATTGCATCTTGGATGTCTTTTATTACTGTTGGATTGGGTTCATAGTCAAGATGGAGCTTTTCTGAGGCGAAGTTTACCATTGCTGATGTGATGCCCTCATGTTTTAGACTTATTTTTTCAATTTTTGAAGCACAAGCTGCGCAGGTCATGCCCTCAATACGAAATGTTTGTTGCATAGATCTCCTTTTTTATGGGTATGCATCAATCCTATCAAGTACCTATGAAGATAAAATGAAGAAACACTCATTCAAATCTATATAATCATGCTTTCCATCAACTGATATGCCTTAAGCAAAAAAAAGACCCTTTCGGGTCTGATTAATCTATCGAATCAAGTTTGAAGAACGAATGTATTCTTCACGATCGATTTCACCTCGAGCATATCGCACTTTCAAAATATCCAAGGCGTTATCTGAGTAAACCGATGTTTGTTGCCTGTTAAACAAACGTGAAATCACAAGAACAATTAAAACGATCACCAACACAAAGCCGAGCATCCCTATAAACATACCACCAAATCCAAATGTGTTCATCATTCCATATGAACCATATGTAATATTTGGTGCACTCTGTGAGGAAATCGAATTTTGACCAAACCAATTACCCATCATTCCTCTATAACCGAAGTTTGATTGATTGTAGCCACCCATCATACCTCTATAACCGAAGTTTGATTGATTGTAGCCACCCATCATTCCTCTATAACCGAAGTTTGATTGATTGTAGCCACCCATCATTCCACCATAACCGTAATTTGATTGATTGAAGCCACCCATCATACCGAATCCACGATTCGAATCAAATGAACGCGTTGTATCAAATGGCATGAATGACATCATTGTAATAGGATACCCCTTGAGATAGTCAACCCCAAGTTGAATATGCACATTCTCTAGCGTTTCAGAATTCTCTCCGCCCAAATATTCATCCCACTCTTCATGTAACTCAGTATTGTTAAAGTAAGCTTCCATTACAGAATCACCAAGTTCTTCTAATCGTGCTGCATCTACCAAAGCTGGATCGATTACCGCATCCGTACTCAATCCTAAATCCGCGCGAATGTCCAAAACAATCTCATCGATACTACGCATTTCGCCTTCTTGTGCTATGACAGATACGAAGGATATTGCCAACATCAATATAATAAGTGTCGTTGTAATTAATTTTTTCATAGTTGGTCTCCTTTCAATATAAGTCCTTTCTTATTTTTTCGTATTCATCTTTACTAATTTCACCTCGTGCAAGGCGCTCTTTAAGAATTTCTAAGCCAGCGTTTGAACGCTCATTGTACTTATTCTTATTCGATCGACTAAACAATGTGACAACTCCAATAACGATTAGAACTACAATTGCGATGCACATCAACATACCTAACCAACTCCAACTTCCAAACAAACCATTCATCCTATAGAAGGGAAATCCACTCATCATATAAAGCTCCTTTTTTCATCTGTATTTTTCTTTGTCTATTTCTTTGACAAATGAATCTTAATCCTCAATTGTCACAAACTTATGAAGATGTGAAAAAAGTATAAAAAAAGACAAAGTTATGCATTTTTTCTATATATTGATACATTTATACTTTGTCCATTGTCCTTGATACTATTCAATTGGAAATAAAAACCCTCAATACGAGGGCTTAAGTAAATTTATATTACACTTCTTTATCAATCTTATTATCAATACCAACCAATTCTTCTTCATCGTAGTCCCCAAACCATACATGCAATCGCTCTTTGGCTTTAGCCTTTACACCTTCGTCAATAAATAAAGCAACCGCCACCACTACAGAAATCAAAGCTGTCAGATCATCCGTAAAACCAATCCCAGGTATTAGGTCGGGAAGGAAATCAGCAGGTAAAATAAAATACCCAAGTCCACCAATAATCAAGGACTTCGCAAACTTAGGAGTCGTCGTCTTCTGAAGAGTGTAAAACAACAATAAAACGAGATAGATTACCTTTATTCCAGCTTTCTTCCCAAATTTCTTAATTTTCTCTAACATGTTATGCTCAGAAAATGCGATGGTATATTTCTTTTCTTTAAGTTGATCAATGAGCTTCATCCAGTATTCCTCCTATTCATTCTCACTTTGAGTATAGCACGAAGAGAATTAGATAAACTTTGTCGACTGAATCATAACTCAATAACAAAACCTAATTAAAAACTCAAAGCTTTGTGACAAGCTTTGAGTTCAATTCTTATTCGATAAATCTCAAGCAATTCACTTTTGAATGCGTAATACCCGCATGATATTATCCATCATCAGTGCGAGGTTTGCTTCGGATCGCGTTTTCGCAATCGCGAAATCCACAGGTTCAGAATTGATACTGAAAACAGCTGTGATGCCTTGATCATACGCCTCTTCAAAATCCTGACCAATCGATCCAACCACCGCAATGACAGGCACTTGAGCGCATTTGGCACGACGTGCTACACCAATAGGTACTTTACCACTTAAGGATTGCTCATCAATCTTGCCTTCACCCGTAAAAATCATATCTGCATCTTGAATAAGTTGATCAAATTCAATTAAATCAAGAATCGTTTCAATCCCCATTTTCAGCTGACTCTTGAAGAAAGCAACCATTCCAGCACCCATCGCGCCTGCAGCTCCACCACCCGCAATTTCACTCACATTGATATCACATGCTTCAGTGATCTTTTTAGCTAAGTGTCTTAGGCCTCGATCTAAGCGCAACACCATTTCAGGATAGGCACCTTTTTGAGGTCCGAAGATATACGCGGCACCTTTTTCACCAAACATAGGATTATCGATATCACACATCGTTATGATTTCCACGTCTTGTAGAATTGGATCCATGCTGGAGATATCAATGGAATCAATATCCACCAAGGATTTACCTGTTGGAATAAATTCATTTCCCTGTGCGTTTTTAAAGCGTATCCCAACAGCGGATGCAGCTCCACAACCACCATCATTCGTACAGGAGCCCCCTAAACCGACTATGATCTTCTTACATCCACTTTGAGCCGCATGAAGAATCAATTCTCCAACACCATAGGTTGTGGTCAACTCAGGATCAGCACGCTCACTTACCAAAGGTAAACCCGCTGCCGCAGCCATTTCCACTACCGCCACATTCCCTTCAAGAATCGCATAGAATGCTTCCATGGGCTCAAAATAAGGATTGCTTACTTGAACAAATACTTTCGTACCACCAACAGCAGCTAAGAATGCATCCACACTTCCTTCACCACCATCCGCAACTTGAATCTTTACGACTTCACAGTCTGGGATATGTTTATGGATGACGCTTTCCATCACATCACAAACACGTGATGAGCTTAAGGTTCCCTTAAATGAATCTGGGATACAAACGATTTTTTTCATACTTCCACCTCATCTTTTTAAAAACAGGGCTAGTTTGAATAGCCCTGCATCACTTATCTAAAGAAATAACGAGAGTGCGAAAATCGCAATCATTGCCGCAATCCCCATAACGAGGGTCACAGCGGTTTGAGTCATGTAACCTTGTTCAGGTTTCATTTTACCAAAATTCGTGACAACCCAGAAGTAACTATCGTTCGCATGGGATACGGTCATCGAGCCCGCACCAATCGCCATGACTGCCAACGCCGCAAGCATGGGTGTATTAAGACCCAATGCGACCATGAGCGAATCCGCAGCCGCGAAGCTACCCAAAATACCCGCTGTGGTCGTAATGGCAACCGTAGAAGAACCTTGTGCTGTTTTTAGAATTGCGGAGATGATGAATGGGAAGAAGATTCCAATCGTTGCCAATGAAGACGCATTCGCACGAATGTAATCGACAAAACCTGCTGAAGCAATGACACGACCCAAGACACCACCAGCTGCTGTAACAAATAGAATCGGTCCAACAACTTTCAAAGTATCGTTGGTCATTTCATTGAATTCACCGATCTTACCCGATGCGAATAATAATACAACACCAAACAACAAGCCAACCGTCAATGCGATGACTGGATTCCCTAAGAATTTTATAATGGTTATAAAGTCTCCAGACATCTTCAACGCCACAACAACTGAACTCAACGCCATCAATAGAATCGGCATCACGATTGGAGCCAGGGCATTGAAGCCGTTTGGTAGCTTTCCATATTCCGCAACCAATTGTTCATACGTCTTGGATACCAACGTTGAATCTTCATCATCCTCTGGAGTCTGAATGCGTTTGCCAATATACTTCGCATAGAGATAAGCCGCAAACAATGCAGGAATCGAAATCAAAGCACCCATACCGATGACCAATAACAAATTATCTGCCAAACCAAGAGAACCTGCCGCAGCGATGGGTCCTGGTGTTGGCGGGATCAATACATGTGATGCATACAAACCAGCGGACAACGCAACAGTCATCGCAACACTGGATGCTTGTGTACGTCTACGCAAAGCTTTACGAATCGGATCCAAAATAACGAAACCACTATCACAGAACACTGGAATCGATACGATCCATCCCATGATCATGATGGCTAATTCCGGGTTCTTCTTACCAACAAGATTAACAACCATGTCAGCTAACTTAATTGCGGCACCAGTGCGTTCCAATAAGGTTCCCACCAATGCGCCTAAGATAATGACGATACCGATGCTGGCAAAGGTTCCACTGAACCCAGCCCCAATCATGGAAGCAATGCCCTGACGTGCTGGTGTCGTTTCCGTCGCCGCCACATCGACCAATGGGATGCCAACGACGATCGCCAATAATAAGGCAACGCCCATGATCGCCAAAAACGGATGCACTTTGAATTTCGAAATTGCGAGAATCATGATAACGACCGCAATGACGAAGGTAATAATCAAGGGTATACCAGTCATACTTAATTCCTCCTCTTAAATGTGAAAATGTTCACTTTTTTAAATTATAGCGAATTAAGGATATTTCTGTAATGTTATGGATGCCATTTGTAAGCGTTTTATTTTGGTATGTATGACGCATCCATAACTCAATCTTATGCACTTTATAAATTCTTCATGAAAAACATGGCTAAATAGTACAAAGGCATACTCTGTGTATGACGTGGATTATGCCCCGTCAGTTCATGAAGTCGATTCAACTTGTATTGCAAGGTATTTTTATGGATATAAAGTAGATTCGCCGTCTTCTCAATCGATCCATTATTTGCATAATAGATATCAAGAATACGCATGGCCTCTAAAGCTTCATCTTTATTCAATCCTTTGAAGATCTTATCAATGAATTCTTGGCGTACACCCAGGGGTATCTCGTTGAGAAACAACTCTAGGTGCAAATCGTTATAGCTCATGAGCGCTTGGCGTTGAATTGTCATAGCAGAGTTGAGGGCTTTCTGAGCTTGTATGAACGCTAGATGAATCTGCTTGTAGTGCAAAGAACCCCCATCAAAACCAATGCAAATATCCCAATGATAATCATTATGAATGCTCTTTATAAGCTTATTGCACTTCTCCTTCAATCGATCATCGGGTGTATCCAAAATAAAGAAGACAAGCTTTGTCCCAATGCGTAAGTAATAACTACCCGGATGTTTGCACAACGATTTTCGTAGAAATTGGGTTGCGCTATCCAAACGATTTTGGTCACTTTTGATGTCCGTTGTCTCTCTTGAAATAAAGCTTGCAATGACAATGCGTCGTTTGATTGACAAATCAATGCCAAGTGACAAAGCTGTTTCCTGAAAGTTGGCTTCAAATACCGTATTGGGATTGATGAACCAATTCTCAAGAAAACGACTTACCATCTTCTCTTGTTGGGAACGTTGTTGCTTGAGATTCTCATCCCGGATATACATCTCGGTGAACTTACGAATGATTTCTCCATATTTTTCGACACGATGACGATCACCGGTTATGCCGATGACACCGACAATCTCATTCTCAACCGTAATGGGTAGATTCACGCCCTTACGAGATCCCCCGTATTCTTCATCGGAGTCGATGATTAGGATTGGTAAACCTTCACTAATGAGTCTTTTCGCGCCTAAGTGACAACTTCCCATCCGTTCTTTGTCTGTGGAGGCGATGATGGTTCCTTCACGATCGATGAGATTGATGTGTTGTGAAATGATTGCACTGAGTTCTTCTACCATCTGCATGGCAAATTGCTTGGATAGATTCATTGATGTGTTCCCTTTCTGTAAGAATGTTCTCACAAAATCAATGTTTGGTTCTCTAGCAATTATAGCGAACCAATGACTGTGCGTATACATCCAACGATTAAAAAGACACGCACTATCAACGTGTCTTTCACAGGATTTAGCTATGGATACATCCGGAGACAAGCTTCAACCATATCCCAGAAACGATCATTATCTAAAGTGATGCCAACCTTAGCATTCGCTGGCTTCTTACTGCTTCCGAAATAGTCACAAACAGAACGCCCATAACTTGGTCCCCCACTGATATCAATTTCCGTATACATTTCTTTTAGTGTGAAAGCACTTGGATCAATCAAATAACCAACGCAAGTCGCATCATGAACCGGACCTCCCGCAAGTCCATAGGCTTCATTCTGTGTTTTGTAGGTAAAGCGCATGATATCCCCAAACATCTTACCCGCTTTATTCCCAACCGCTTCCATCCGTTCAATCACATCCATGGTGCAGGCGGTTTGATTGGTCAAATCCAAGCCCATCATCACAATTGGAACACCTGATGTGAATACAACATGCGCAGCTTCTGGATCGGCTAAGAAGTTGAACTCTGCGGCAGGCGACATATTGCCTAAACCATACGCTCCACCCATTAAAACAATCTCTTGAATCTTAGGGATGATGCGCGGTTCCATGCGCATCGCCATGCCTATGTTAGATAAGGGTCCAACGGGTACCAAAGTAATATCCCCTTCTGATGCCATCAAGGTCTCAATGATATAGTTGACCGCATGGATTGGTTCTGCTTGCTTATGCAGAGGACCAAAAACCGGTCCATCCAAGCCTGTTTCGCCGTGGATATTCTCAGCCACAACTTGTTTGCGTACCATTGGCAAGGTCATTCCAGAATACACGGGCACATCAATTCCTACGTGCTGACATACATTCAATCCATTGACCAAGGTCTTTTCCAAGGTTTGATTCCCCGCTACGATCGTGATGCCCAACAAGTCGATTGACGGATGTTTTGCGGCCATCAACATCGCAATGGCATCATCATGCCCTGGATCACAATCCAATATTATTTTACGTTTTTCCATTTAAATCCTTTCCTTGATTTAACGATTCTATACTTTGCATTATAGTGTTTCCGTTCTATACTGTATATGAGATATCTCACACGAGGTGACCATGCGAATCCTTCATAATCATCCAGAAGTTCAGAATGCGTTGAGTAAGTCTAATTTTCTCGATATTTTTACCTTTGATGCAGAAGCTTATGTCAAACTCATCCACTTTGACGCCGATGATGAGATCACAAAAGAAGGTGAAGTTCCTGAGTATCTTTTCTATTTGGTGTCAGGTCAAGCTAAACTCTTTATCACTTTGCCGAATGGCAAACGAACTCTGATTGATTTCTTCAATGCCCCCTGTTTCATTGGCGAAATGGAGCTATTGGCTGTACATACACATTCGCGATCGGTTCAAGCTTTGGTTCCTTGCGTGTGCTTGGCACTCTCGCTAGACGGTTGTCGTGAGCAACTCTTGAGTGATGCACGTTTTTTACGAACACTATCCACTTATCTCGGGAATAAGAACATGCGTAATGTCGCTTCTCTTGCGGAGACAAAAACATATCCATTGCCCAATCGATTAGCGTCCTTTATCTTATTGGCAGCCCCTAATGGGCACTATCGCGAAATGCATGGCAATGCAGCGGAATACCTCGGTGTGACATATCGACATCTTCTTTATGTGCTTGCGGATTTTGTAAAGAAGGGTTATCTCGGGAAATCAAGTAGCGGTTATACCATCTTAAACAAAGAAGCCCTCATTAAGCTAACCCAAGCGATGCACACAGGATTGAGTGTATCCAGTCTATTTGCGAACATGGACACAAAAGAATAAGAACTTTCTTGACAAGAACGAAGAACATCTCAACAAACAAACGACTTGTTTGAATTTTATGTAATATACAAAGCTCGAAACAAATAATGAGATCATCATTGCCAGAAGATAAATACATCACATCGATAGAAAGGTAATTATGCAATTCATAAAATCTAAAGGATTATTCACGTTTATTATCTTGGTCTTGGTTTTAAGCGCATGCACATCAGACAATGGCCGAGGAAAGATACGTATTCAGTCTTTATCCGATATTGATCAAGCCATTCAAGCCATGACACTGGAAGAGAAAGCAGGTCAGTTGATTCAAGCTGAAAGATCTAAAATAAGTTATTCTGACATAACACGTTATAACATTGGCTCCATTTTGAGTGGTGGTGGAAGTGTTCCACAAGGTAATACACCTGAAGCTTGGGTAAGTATGATCAATCAAATGAATGTGGCTGCACTTAAATCTTCCTCAGGGATTCCCATCATTTATGGTATTGATGCCGTTCATGGTAATAACAATGTCAAGAATGCGACGATTTTCCCTCACAACATCGGACTTGGTGCCGCCAATGATCCTGATTTGATGAGAGCTATTGGTGTCGCTACCGCTAAAGAAGTATCCGCCATTGGCGTCGACTGGAATTTTGCGCCGGCTGTATCCTCAGCACAGGATATTCGTTGGGGTAGAACCTATGAGAGTTACTCAGAAGACATTCAAAGAGTCGCAACGTTGGCAGCTCCTTATATTGAAGGTCTATTGTCAGAAGGCATCCTATCAACCACCAAGCACTTTATTGGGGATGGATTTACTACCTTTCTAACTGGGGAAGATAATAACCTAATTGATCGTGGTGATGTGACCATGAGCAAAGAAGCGATGTTGGCAGGTAATTTAAGCGCTTATGTTGCAGCTATTGATGCGAACACGAGCGCGATTATGGCCTCTTTCAACAGCGTCAATGGTGTTAAGGTGCATGGTGACCCTTCCTTACTCACCGATTTGCTAAGAACTGAGCTCCAATTTGATGGATTGGTTGTCTCCGACTGGGAAGCGATTCATGCGATTGCGCCAAGCCTCAATGAGCAAGTTGCTTTAGCGATCAACTCGGGTGTTGATCTGCTTATGCAACCTAATGATTGGAAAGAAGTATATAAGTCGATCCTGTACAATGTGAATCATGGCAAAATATCTCAAGAAAGACTGGATGAAGCAGTACGTAGAAATCTCGTATTGAAATTCGAGGCAGGTCTTTTTGATGGTGAATTGCTAAGAGTGGCAGGTGAAATTGGTACGGCGGAATCTAAGCGGGTTGCTCGAGAAGCTGTCGCAAAATCTATGGTATTACTCAAAAATGAAGACATTCTTCCTTTGAAAAAGAATATCAAAGTTTATTTAACTGGCCCGGCAAGTGATCATGTTGGCGTTCAATGTGGTGGATGGACATTGAGTTGGCAAGGTGAAACAGATCCTAATCTCAATCATGGCATCAGTCTAAAAGATGCACTTAATGAAGTATTAACTATTAATGGCGGAGAATTAGTAAGCAATCCAGAAGATGCGGATGTGATCATCTTAGCCATTGGTGAAAAACCTTATGCAGAAATGCATGGGGATACAGATGACTTATCACTTGATGGTCCTTTGTCATTAGCGGACAACATGAAAGCTGTAAAACATGCACAGACTTTAGGCAAACCCATCGTAACAGTCATGATTGCAGGTCGTCCGCTACTTATAAACGATTTCCTAGATGGATGGGATGCCTTTGTCATGGCATGGTTACCTGGAACGGAAGGCAATGGCATGACAGATGTGTTATTTGGAGATAAACCATTTCAAGGTACGCTACCCTTCACTTGGCCAATCACGAATGAACAAGCCAGTCATACGTTGAATATGGAGAGTTATGATTTAGTAAAACATCAATTTAAATTTGGAGCAGGAATAATAACTCGATAATCTGTTGTTGAACAAATAAAACAATTTGATGTGTTAAGTTATTGCGACCAACAAAAAAGCCTTTGTTTATAAGGCTTCGTGTGCAAATGGTGCCGACTACAGGGTATGCACTATAGGTTAATATTGCATAAATACATTACAAATATATATATCATTTGTAATGTATTGACCTTAAACATTGATGAATTATAAGTAAAACATATTATTTTTACTTATCCTTTAATTCCCCTAATGCCACTTTCTTGGCTGTCGATTTTTTCATATTTCCGTGCGTGTAAAGTGCCGTTGTAGCAGCCGATTTATGTCCCGCGATAAGCATAGCTTCTTGAACGTCAACTTCTCTTGCGAAGTATGTAATCGAACTATGCCGCAACCCATGTAGGATAACGCTTCCGTCCATATCCGGGTATTTTATTTTCATTGCTCTTTTATATTCATTGAATCTTTTTCTAATTGTGTTGATGCTTATGGGTGTTCTCCCATTGTTTACGCTGAACAAATAATCTTCATATGGGTTGTATTTTTCTCTCTTTCTGCATTCTTTAATCCAGGCTTCCAGATGTTTCATGATAGATTCGTCTAAATATACATGCCGTCCATCACCCGTTTTTGTCGTCGTTTCAATCCATGATGCCCCGTCAATTTCTAACGATTGTCTGCCAATGTTCCCCTCTATTTCGATTCTTCCGTCTTCTATGTCAATGCTGTGCGCTTTAATGAACCTTAATTCTCCTACTCGCATCGATGTAAAAAGAAGCGTATAGAATATGGCTCTATCTTGAATATTTGTTTCGGGAATCATTTCGAGAAACTTATCCCAATCTTTACGCTTCCAGTATGTTCTCCTTTTTGATTTATCTTTACTTGATATCTCTACTCTTTCTACACTTATACCCTGTGGTATGTTGAATCTGAGATAATCATAAGGTGGATTCTTGTCGAACTCATGCGCAAATCTTATTAAATTATTGAATATTGTTATAATGTGATTCTTGGTTATCGGTGAAATTGTTCTATATGGGGGGGTTTTCCTAGTATGGTTAATAACGAAGGACCTCCAGGTGTTGAGTTTCTTCTGGGTCAACTCATCAGTCTTTTCATAATCGAAAAAGGGCTTTATGAAAGCTTTGTATTGTGTCCGCGCTTCATTAACTGTTGATGGTTTGGCGTGTATGATTCTGTCTCTTATATAGTAAAAATATAAAGTTCCGAAGTTCGGTTTAGGCTGTTCATCATAATATGGTATAACTTTAGCATTTTTAAATGTAAAGTAGCTTGACCCTTGGAGCTTAATCTTATAGTATTCATTTTCCGCTTCTTCACGTGTCCACTTTCTGTTTTGCCTTGTTATTTGTTCAGGTTCTCCGGTTAATAAGTTTTTCATGTAGAATCGAAAGCTATATCCTCCCCCTTTCAGCTCTTTGATGATTAGGTCAGTGTCTTTATTTTTTTTCATTTTTCCCTCTTTTTTTTCTAGTGTATCACTTACTTATATTTGTGAAGCTAGATGGTTACTGAGTAATCAATCACTCAAAGCGCAGTATTTCTCAATTGCCAGGTCACAACCTTAAACAAGAGGACCATTTACATCGATAATCCATAATGCACAAAATAAGTCAAAAATTACCAAGTTAATCTCACCATAATCCCCCAAATCTATGAATCTTTTATCGAATCAATTTAAAGCATTCAACAAGACATCAGATTGAAAACTCCCTATAAGCATTTTCTTTTATATTGGTCTTGCTTCCTTCCTGACATCCATGATTTTATCAACATCAATCATGGTTTGGTACGTTATTAGCAACTCATAGCCATTGTCAATCGACCATTGCTCTGCTTTTCTCATTGTGTTGATTTCTTTAAGTTCTTTTGCAATTTCATCCAATCGTCTTTTAAAATTTTTATCAACAACATACATAGCTCTATATGGACTATCATGGTCCTTTAATATAACTCCTAACTTCACTAGTTTTCTAAATCTTGATTTAGAAATACTGTAAAAGAACAAACCACTTGGGTTATCTCCGAAGGGACTTGCATATCTGAGTGAATCAAATTCCAATTCACTCAACTTTATACCGTCGACAATATAGGTGTTGATTCTGAACTCGCAATCATTTTCGTCAAATTCTTTATAGTTAAAAAGACTATACTTCATCTCATTTCTCCTTTACGGCACCTAGCCAATTTATGCTATCATATATCATTTTCTTGACTTATAAAACAACAATTTTTGTTTGAAATCTTTGTAAAATTGGCCCTTATTTATTGTGTCGCATAAGTATGCCACAAAGTGAATTTTAGAAAATTATTTCCAAAATCAATGTTTTTAGTCAAGAATCACTTTATTGTACGAGAAGCTCTATTAGGTTGAATTGAGTCATTCTTAGTTTAGTATGTATTTATTAGATTAGACTTAACTGATTATCTATTCATTATTGATTGATTATCACTTAACTCTTATCTACACTGCTAAGTTCCTTTGTTTAACTTTCGATTCTAGTAAAACTTTTTTAATTACTCGGAATCCAACTCATTCTGTATCGTTTCCGTTTACACTTACTTTCTATCGCGTCCGCTGCTTTGCTATTATGTTTTGTTTTCTTTTCGTTTCAGCCTTATCTTTGGCATTCCCAACTTCCCGAGCGAGAGGAAGAAACGGCTTGAAACGGCTTAATCTTTTCAGCGGGACGCAGAAAACCCTTGAGAGTTTTGCTGGTATTGATTAATCTAGACAATGATTCTTCCCTCGGGTCGAGTTAAGTCTCCGTGTTGTATCCGTATTATTCGCGTTATCCTAAGTCAACTTCCTTTCGAAAGACGTCTTGCTGAATGTATTCACCAACGTTTTAATAACTTAGCCCTTATGATTTTCGATTACTGTATGTTTTTAGTAATCTGCTCCCAGACACATATGCTTTCAATGGTCTTCTTGTAGCCCCAGAATAGTTTTTGTCTCCCGCTCTTCTTCTGAATTACTGCGCGGGTTTGCCCGAACATAGGCGCAACGCGAAAAACCCTATGTCCGGAGCACTTCTTTCATCTACCTAGTTCCACTTTGGGCTGCCAACCCACTCTATTTCAACCCAACGTTTTTCACCTAGCTAAATTGGGATTTAATCATGATATAAAAACCCCGAGTGGCATTTCTCGAGGTTTACAACAGGGTTTTAGTTATATTTCGTTTTCTTCTGTGTATAATGAAGACAACTAGTTAAACACCAACGCAATGTACGAGATTGCCTAGGTCGCCTTTTTAGAACTCTAAATTCTAATGAGACAACTGGTTTTTTTATTTATTTGTTTGCCGCATCATATTGCGGCTCTAAGTCATTTATAACTTTTTCATAGATTTCAATGGACTAAACCCTGCATTAAGCCAAGGGTGCACTATCTAGATACGCATAGACCCTGGTTTCTCCTAGAAAACAACAAAAAAACACCTTTCGGTGTTCATGGTTTTACAGTATGTTTTTAATGCATAATGATTAAGCTCTAATTAGAATCCGCGGATTCTAATTACATTTCATGATACCTAAAGAAAACTGATGTGCTTTGGGTAAGCTTTTTCGAGCTTCGCTCGTATCTTCTCGCCTTCTTTGGGGCTACACTCTGAAACGACATAGGCAATCACGTTCAGCGCTCTTCCGAAGGTCATCTTCTGTGAATTCAATAGCACATCATTCTCAATGATGTCATTCTTGAATCTATCGAGTGAATCCATATCTGTGTACTCATCAAAATTTTCAAACAGCTTCAAGGGTCCATAATCCAGAACATGTTTGTCGTCCAGCATAACAAAACAGTGATGAACTGGTCTCGTATCCCCAACAAATAGCCAACCTACATAGGATTTTATGCGTTTCGAGTCAATACCGCCAACAATCAAGGCATCAATTAAGTCCTGGGCGTTATAATAACATTTACCCATTCTTGGCTTTACAGAATTGAATATAGACTCAATCGTTGAATCCGTTAAATTCTCTGTATTATTCGATGTAAAAAGCTTTAGCTCACCATTTAAAGGAAACATCTGTGAAGGTATCTTAATTTCAGTACCGTTGTCATATGAGACGATAGCTTTATTATTGGCAACAACATTAATTTCCATATACTAAGTATAGCCTATTATATCAATCGATTAACCAATTAAAAACGCCTTCTAGGCGTCTTTTTTAGCTAAAAATTCATCAATCGCGAATCGAACAATTTCACTCCGGTTAACTCCGTTGGAAACAGCAACAATTCCAACCGCTTCGATGAGTCTAGGGCTTAATCGAATCCCTTTCGTCTCCAGCGCATTTCCAGCCGTCTGGTTCGATTCAAGCGGAATATGAACCTTGGTTATCTTTTCGGTAAGATAATCGCTTAGATACGCTTCTAGAGCGTCGCGTACCATTCCGGATACGTTCGCACGAGTTTTCGCGTAGAGAATACCGAGTGCTTCTATCTGGTCTGGTCTAAGCCTAAACATACAAAAGACTAAATCATTTCCGGGACTGGATTTCTTCGGCTTATCCTTTTTCGGCTTGGGCTCAACAGGTTTTTCTTCTTGTTGTGCTTTCATTCCAGCCGCGCGCTTATAGAGTGGGATATCCTCTTCTTCCATGAAGCGGTCTGTAGGTATGGGTGTTTTCTTAGCCATTTTGAGCTCCTCCTTCTAAAAATTCATCTAAGAAATTATTGAAGTCTTGGCATACGATGTTTTTCGGGTCGACAACGAACGGGTCGAATCGGTGCACTTGGCTCTCGGAAATGAAGACTGAGCTGCGGATTTTAGAATCAAAGGTTTTAACATCGAATTTATCGCTGAGCGTTTTTGTCATTTCTGCCAATTCTTTTGAAATCACGGCTCGACCGTTGAACATGGTGATGAGTACGCCTCTAATAACTAAGTCAGGGTTATCGTCCTCTTGTACGTCTCTGACATTCTGGAAAAAGTCCAAAAACCCTTCAATTGAGAATACGGAAGCAGTGGACGGGACAATAACTTCATCCGCTGCCACTAATGCGTTTACAGAAAGTACCCCTAGGGACGGTGCAGTGTCTAAAATAATATAATTATATTTGTCCTTTACGGCTGCTAAACCCTTCTTAAGCTTTTTTAATCGACCAGACAATGGCATTAATGGCTCAATACTAGCCAATTCTTTCTTCGCTGGGATGATGTCGAAATACGGTAGGTGCTGGATTGCTTCTTCCGCCGTCGCCGTCCCTAGAAGTAGCTCCATGGAAGTTTTAACGTCTCCGGTTGTCTTCGCGTTCATATTTTTTGAAAGATTCCGCTGTGGGTCTAAGTCCACCAATAAAACTTTAAAACCTCGATGATGAAGGCCATAGGCCATTAATGCGGATGATGTCGTCTTCGAAACACCACCCTTTTGATTCGCTAACGCGATAATTTTACCCATAATCATATCTCCTCAGCTCTTGTTGAGCCATATATTTAAATATATTTATATTATATGTATTCTATAACTTTAACGGGTAAAAAGGGTGCTTTAAGGGTTGAATTGATATATTTTGATATATTTACAGTTTAATATAAAAGTTATATTAAAGAAAGTGTTATCCTTTTAATCTATTATCCTTCCCCCTGAGCCGCCACCCCTATTTGGGCGTCAAACAACCTGTTTTCGGGGTGTTTCGAAGGAAGACGAACAAATACCTTAATACATAGGAAACCGCCTAAAAAGCACTAAAAAACACCATTTCTGGTGTTTGTGTTTAATTAATCCTTTTCAGGTATTCCGGCTCATAGTCCATATACCTCAACCTCCGGGTCGTGCGGTCAGCAGTTCTCAAGTTGGAATGCTTTTCGGTCTGTGTAACCGACATGTCCAAAGAAAACCGTGTCAAACTCCTCATAAGGCTCTTCTTTTTCGAGTCTAAGAATTGCGATATAATCGCCGGCTTTTAGAGCTTCGCCATTCAACGTCAGCTCCCCGAATAGATTCGGACAGATGCGTGCGTAGCTTTTTCCATTGTACGTCATGCTTAATCCTCAAAATCCAACGTTTCGAACGTTCTAACAGTTTTCATCAATCCATTAGGACTGACACTGGCCAAAATCGCTTTCCCGTTTTTAAAGATTAAGTTTTCTTTACCGCCTAATGCTCTAAAGAACTTAATCGCTTCTTTAGAAACACAATTTTGGTAATACTCGTGATTAACAACTTCAACAGATTCCGGACGAACCAAGACTCATTTTCCATCGACGAATTCGAAATGCTTTTCGGTTAATTGATAGTTTCTTTTCATAACTATGCACCTAAGTATTCCATCATTAATTCGTGTTGGTCATCTAAATAAGCCAATCGCTCTTCTTGTGATGCTTTGTGGGCTTCTTCTCTAATTAAAGCACCTTCTCCGCGCTCTCAAGCCGTAACAGCATCTGCAAATGCCATTTCTTCTTCAAAAGACTCGTTGTTTTCTCCTAATATGGTATTCATTAAAATACCAAAAACCTTAACTGCTCTCTTCATCACACATTCTCCCCGGCTCTTTTGGCCTTGTTTTGCGTTTCTCAAAACAAAAGGGGTGAATGTTTCCAGTTTTCGTTCCCCTTTTTTATTGATATTCAATTATATGCATGAATTATTTGATTTATAATGATAAAAATAAGAAAAACACCATTTTACTGGTGTTTTATTCTTCATTCGAGTACGAACAGGTCATTCCTGGATAAGACTGAAGAATATAACCGATGAACATCAGTGCTTCTTCAGACTCACGTTCGGTCTTACACATTATTCGAACATTTACGCTCTTACCATCTTCGGAATTAGAACAGTTAACACGATAGTATATATCGAAGTCAACGGCATAATCTAACACGTCATCCTTGATGTATTCAAGTGTGTGATTATAATTCTCGCCAATAGTCGGAATAAAAATATTCGCTTCTTTAATCAGTGAAGGAAATCTCATTTTCTTTCTCCTTTTGTTCAACAACATCAATAAATTCAAACTGTTTAATATAGGACTTTTTAAAATTCCAATCCTGAATGAACCGCATTGAGCAACTGTGTCGAAAGGCACTTTCCAAGCGTTCGATACGATAAATGTCGTATCCGTATTTGCGCGCCTCTTCAATGTCGTTCTCATCCTCGATTAGATAAATCTTATGACAGCCGTCGAAAGCGAAAACTTCCGCCTTGCTTTCCATTATAATCTGCTCGATGCGTTCGTGTAGAGAATCCCTGATTCAGGACTGCTCCAACACGTTTAATCCACTGACGAATTCCATATTCATTCTCATACACATTCTCCCCGGCTCTTTTGGCCTTGTTTTGTGTTTCAAATCAAAACAAAAGGGGTGAATGTTTCCAGTTTTCGTTCCCCTTTTTTTATTTGATACTGTATTCTATAATCGAAACCTTAAAAATATAAGGATAATAAAAAATAATACAGTAAAAAACACCTTTTCAGGTGTTCTTAGTCTTTAAGCTTCGGGTTTCAGATACTCTTAAAGGTATATCCCGAGACTTTCAAAAAAATACAGAACGAACGAAATAACTCACTATACTCTGTCATTTCGCGAAATGAAACCATCACGCCGAGACCAGAGAAATCATCATCGACAAGTCTAAATGATAGGTGTTTCGTCATCTGTTCTTCTTCCGCGAGAATCGAAACGAATTCTCTAATATCGGCTGCAGTTCTGTTATGAAGCTGAGCGATAAATTCTCAATCAACACCCTTAAATTCTTCTTCAACCTCTTCTACTGCCTCTACCACTTCGCAATCCACACAACATCCTCCCGCCTTATTTTGGCTTATAATCCAATAAAGGGGTGAACGCTTCCTGTTTATTCCCCTTTTTTATTGATATTCCCATTATACTCAATGATTTTTTGTATTATAACGATGAAACAAAGAAAAACACCATTATTCTGGTGTTCTCATATTCGAAGGCTTACTCGGGTAATTTACCGAATTGATTCTCGAGTGAAATTTTTACAAGTAAACCAAGTAAGGAAAAGGACATCGTTTTCTCATTAAAGAAAATAAAACCATACAAGTCGTCGCCTCTTTCGTTCTTGCCAGTGACACCTAGAACCTTAGCTTGGATTAACTCGTTGGTGCGGTTGAACCCGAAGAACATAATGAAGTTCTGAATTGTGAATTTCTGTTCTCTAACCTTCTCAATCACTTGCAATTCTTTGTGCGTAAAATTAAAACCCTCAAATAAATATAGCTCTTCCATAAAACATCCTCCCGCCTTATTTTGGCTTATTGTGTCCAATAAAGGGGGCGAACGTTTCCTGTTCTTTCCCCTTTTTATTTGATGCATTATTCTACTCAACGATTCTCTATATTATAACAATATAAAAAAACGCCATTACGGCGTTTCTAATTATTTGAGATGAATTGCAGTTCGGCTTCTCTAAATAAGGAATGAATGATGTTCTTGACGTCATCATAGAATTTTTCCGTGTAGATATAATGTCCGATGTCATCCCTATCAATATAAAGATGTGAAAGAACATCATGTCGCTTTAGATATTCGTAATCGGAAGAAATTCTAAAACGACTTCCGTGACAGAAACCGTCAACCTGTCCCTTAGAAACATCATAGAGAAATGACGTTATATCACTTCTGTTGATTCCGTACTCCGCAATCAGCCGTTTAATAAGCTCCTTAGATGGAATTATAATCTCTTCTTCTTCATCATCAAATAAATACTTCTCTTCCATAAAACAACCTCCTGGGGCTCTTTGGCCTAATTGTTTTCTTGAAACACGGGGGGCTGAATCGTTTCCGTCGTTCTTTTCCCCTTTTATATTCCTGTTTTCAATATAGATTTTCCAAGAGAGAAATATAAGTAATTAATGAATTATCCCCTTCAAAAATATCGGCTTCTAAAATGTCGTCGGGTTCTGAGCCTGACGGGATTTTGACTTAAAACAGGGTTTCTTGAGCACTTTTAGGGCATTTTTGCGCTTTTTATTAGTTTTTTTCAAGAGAAGTCCTTCAAAAATCGTAGAAAATTTCACTAGAAAGTCTAAATGTCTAACAAAAAATCTACCCGTTATTTTTCGGAAAATTAAAAACACCTTTTTCGAGGTGTTCATGTTAATTATTCTATCCCTAGCTCTGCATGAAAGTAAGACAGTGTTGTATATTTATACCTACGATTAAATTCTTCACTAGCGAGTATTTTTGTACCCTTCAAATGATTTATATAACCATTAACATATTTTAGTGCATCTTTGTGAATATTAACTGCATTCATTCTGAGCTCTTTTGCTTCATCATTATCGACAACTGTACATTTCCCAATGTAAGACTCATTCTTCACAATAACAATTTTTGTATAATCTAGCCCAGATTGTTTAACTTGGCTGCGCATCGAATGCTTAAAATGGTAGCAATAAGAATGCCTTATATAGCTTCTGAAAGGAATGCAAATATAGAAGTCTTCTGGTGTGTCAAACACCGCAACATCATATGGTCGAATATTCTTGGTCACAATTTCACTGTACTTGGAACTTGGGTATGCCAAATAGAAAGTAGTAGTAAGTTCTCGAATTTCGTAATCAAACATAATATTCCCCCACTTTTTTTCTAAAAAAATGGGAAACTTAGAGTTTCCCAATACTTTCTTCGCTCGGTCACTTTTATTTTACCGACGTGTCGGAACCGTCACACGTCATCTTCGCTCGGTCACTTTTATTTTACCGACGTGTCGGAACCGTCACACGTCATCATCTTGCGAAGTATGCTTAACTACATCTTCATTATAGTACAAACATACTAGATTTCAAGACTTTTGCATAAATTCTTTTAACACTTGCTTATTTACAGAGACAATGATTTCTTGTAGAAATTAATTCAAGTATACAATGCTGTGGTCAATAAAACCATACTTTTTATTGAACAGTTCAGTCAACCCCATCTGCTTCTGCCATTCGTACGCAAATGGGCGGGTGTAGTTACGGATGAAGTCGTCTGAGAAGGAAACCGAAGCATTGACAGCATTGATTCGTCTGATGTAATCATCCAAGACATTCTGGATGTCAGAGACACTAAACGGGGTGTAATCATAGGTTGTCGAGGTATTCTTATTGGCACCTATAACGGTTCCTTCGTAAGGGGTGCTTAGTTTTCTTAAATCTTTACCGACAAGTTCTGGCTCATAATAGAAAGGAACTCCTTTTGTTGGCGCTTTGTACAGGCTTTTAAAATTGCCATTTGGGTTATCAATATCGATGAAATATATACCAAGCGTTTCGACTTGTTTAGCATCGTTTCGTTCCGGAATATTAGGGTATACAACATCCTTTACGAATTCCTCAATGATACTAGCCTGAAGGTGGTCTGATTCAGTTTCAAAGACTTTGCCTTTGTTGCTGCTGATAATATTGAACATGTACATAATTTCAAACCCATACTCATCCTTTACCTTGTGAAACTCTTCAAAGCTCTGGACCTCGATATAGCGCGGGTGGTCTTTTACATCCCCTTCGACATGGACGTCGTTAAAATACCGTATGACGCCATCGGTTGATTTCACATCAAAAACAGAAATAACATCCTCTACAGTTGCTGTTGAAAGTTGAGTCTTAAATTCAGGATTATAAGAACAACCATAAGTTTCGAATTGAGTCAAATAGTAGTCCATCCAAATCGGGAAGTCATAGAAACCATTTTCAGTATCGTTAAGTTCTTTATTATCCATAGAAAAGGCAACGTAAACAGATGCTCCATCAAAACTCATAAAGTCCAATACTCGTGTTTCGTTTCGATAAATGAAGCTCACATATTTTTCATATTCATTTTTATACCATTCGCTCGGAAGAACATCGGTATGGTAAGCGTCGGCAATTTGGAATTCTTCCTTCTCCAAATCAAAGATGAAAAAATTGTTTTCCCCTCTGCTCCACTTTGTTCCTTCAAGATGCGTGAACCCATCCTTCTCAAGTAAGGTGTTAATAAAATCGTAGCAAGAAAGCTTCTTGCCGTTATTCACCTTGACAGGTTCTTTAATTTCATTGTTGGTAGTGTTGGTGAGTACCGGGTCGCCATTTAGGACGACATCCGTCTTAGTGTTGAAATACACCAAAGCACCCGCGCTAAGCGCGAGTACAATGAGTGTAAGGATTGTAAGGATTTTCTTGATGTTCATTTCCATCTCCATGTGTTTTTTTAATATATTTATATTATAATATAATTATATTGTTCAATAAAGTAATATAGTCATTTTATAAAAAACTATGGCAAAACCTTGCATTAGTCCTTTAAATTGATATTTAAATCGCTGCTAATCGTAATGAATACATTGGATTTCGTCATTCCCTCTTCGATATAACTATCGTGAAGAGCGACAGTTTTCTTCGCGGCGTTGTTCCCATCGGCTCTTAGAGCTTCAATGAGTTTATCTTGAACTGCATTGAGCGTATAGCTTGGATACTGTGCCTTTAATTGCTTAAACACGCTTTCAACGTAAGTGAAATCAACGAGTGCAATTTCAGTTTCGGTATCTGGGTCCGGTAATGGCGGCGTAATAATCGTATCATCGTAGTATCCAGAAAGAATCGTGCCACTGCTCGTGTTTGCGGATAAGCTAAACCAACCAACTGGAACCTCAACAGCTCTCCAGTGTCCGGTCAGATACAGATACAAACCTCAATAATGGCCTTCTCTGAAGCTTGAATTTGCCAAATTCGTAGCTTCAACTCTAACAGCAGAAGCATATGAATTATAGGTAGAAACAGGCAATTCTGGATTGTGTCCGTTCTTTCTAAGCACTAAAACATCCACCGCTCCGGCCGCATACGTATTCACACGACTATTTACTTCCCCTTCGGTGATTTTATCAACAGGGTCAACTGATACGCTGTTTTCTTCAATTCGATAATAAGGTGTGTAAATCACATCTTTTAATTCAACTTTATTTGTTGATAAATGTCTTTGCTCCGCACTCGGCGCGAAGAATTGCCAGTAAGGCGCACCCCAAACCATCGTTCCAATACGCGTCTGATAAGTATGTCCAGTTGCCGTTCTGCTTCTTCCGTTGAACGAACTCATCGTTGTTCAATCAGTCGTTTCTGATGAGTTTACAGAACGATAATAGGGTTGGCTCGTATTCGATTTACACCACGAATCACCAACAGAACTCGATGCGCTCCATCCATAAGAGAAGGATGTTCTTCACCAGTTCGAACATTTGATTTGGTATCTTGTGTATTTATAAAAAGTCGTAAAGCACTTCTTGGTTGCACTCGGATAGCAGACTCCATTCGTGATTCCGCTCACTGAACCTATGCTTCCGTTGAACCCCCACGAATAATCAGTTCGAATATAGTCCTGAACCTGATATTCATATCTAAACTTACCCGTTGAGATTACATCAGTCTTCGTTTTGGAATAATGACTTGCCGTTCTCGCTCCTACGAGCTGTCTGAAATACTGCTGGCCAGTCCAGCTCGCGGATTGGGCTTTCCCATTCATTAAGTCGGCTGCGGTGTAGATAACCTGAACACGAGTTGCTGCTTGGGATTTATCATAAGTCCCATCGGGTCTACGCTTCCATACGTTAACGAACATTGTCAATTTCGTATTCGTCTGGATATTGGTTCCATAGATGCTGGATGCCAACACTAAATTATCCGTAATTTCGCCATTGGCTCTCGCATTGAATGCAGTGATTTGGCTGTCAGACATGCCGGTAAAAGCTTTTACCAAATTGAACGGTTGTGGATTCATTCCCACACCAACTACGGCGGCATTCACGTAGGCTTCAGGGTAAGCATTCGCATTGATGTATGTGCTGCTGTTCAGTGGAACAGACGAACCATTCACAGATAAACTTCCTGTCGCGCTATTATACGAATAGTCGAACGAGAAATTCCCCGTATATTCGATGCCATCGGCTCCTGGAACATAGACGCTTAAGGTATTGGATTTACGCGAAATGGATGTCCCATTATCGAGTAAAACGGTTTCTCTAAGCTGATTTCCGGGGTTAGCAGAAGGATACATTAAATATGAAAGTGCAATCTTAAAGTCCTTTAGATTCGCACTGTATTGGATTTCGGTTGAGAACTGAATGACCATACTGGTATTCAGACTCTTTTCGGCGGCGTGAACGTCTTCGGTAGCCGATAGCGTCGACACCATTATCAACGCTATCAGTGCTAATGTTCTAAAAACTCATTTCATAAGATTCTCCCCTCCGGATTAGGTTCCGGATGTATCTTGGTCGATACTTCCAAATTTACTTAAGTCAACTGGTTTAGCTGGCTCTTTTTCTTTCTCCTTAGTGTATTTACTTAAAACAGGCTTGAAATTCTGAAGATTTGCACCGCCAGTGAATTTACTTTCACTCGCAATTGCTCGACCTGTGCTTGGGTCTTTTCGGGTTACGGTCTTTCCTTTGACGCCTGGAATTTTCACGCCATAGACGTCTTTTCCATTGTCTTTATAGAGAATTTCAACCGGTTTGTTCATATTTTCAGGCTTTTCGTTGTATTGATTGATGCTTTCAACGAATTCACTTCTCGATTCTGGGCTTTCATTGATGTTTCCACGAACCGTAGGGTTTAGAACGATATTCTCGTTATCGAATCCGGAAACCCCCATGTCTTTCATGTCGGCGCCGGTCATGCTATCAACTGCAGGTCCACTCGGCGCATCATCATGCATTAGCCATCCTTCTGCTTGGTTGACAATCGACTGTGCGCCTGAAAATAAGGCTGAGTTACCAAGTAATGGGCTTCCACCGGTTGCGGCTGAACCCAAGGATAATCCAGCACCGGCCATCATTCCGGCTGTCTTCCCGAGAAGACGTTTTCCTTCTCCTTTAGCAGTCGCGTTCTTAAAGGTCTTAGAGAGACTTCCACGGAAGGAATCTTTTGTATTATTTCCTTCAGCGGACACATTGGCACTTGGAACGGTGCCGTCAGCGGTCGGTGCACTAACATTCGTTTCGCCACCAGCAGGAACGATTTTCCCTTTCTTTTCGGATTTCCCATCGAAGCCAGCGTGTAGTCCGCCGGCCACTAAACCAGTTGCAAACGATGAGAATGCACCAGCGGTTTTATCGGCGGCGGCATCAGAACCACTTCCGAGATTCATCAATGATGTTTTAAAGAACTTCGTCAATGGAAGGAAACTGATTAATAATGCGAACTTTTCAATGACCGACAAGCCTCCGAATGAACCAATGTTCGAGAAGACTAAAAGTAATGCTGCATTGAACGTCTGCATGAAGATATTCGAAACCAATTCCTTCATCCATGTGCCTGAAATCTTCTTGGCTGCCGGTCCAGCAGCAAACATGCTAATAAAGAATGGTGCGAACCCAATGAGAATGGCCAGGGTCACCGCACGGGTGATATAAGTAATGTTCAGCATGACGATAATGAAGAAATACGCGAAATTCATGACTGCGGCTACGATTCCAATGAAATCCCCACCGGATGTTAACCCTAAGGTCACTCCACTCGGTGCCATGTCTCGCATCGCGGCAACAATGACGTTGTTAAAGTTCAATAAAATAAATAATGCCGGCATAAACAACATGATGCCAGTCGCAACGATGAATAGGTCTTTTACACCATCCATCAACTCAACTTTAATGCTCGGGCTAATGGCTGCCATGTTTCGTTTAATCAACATGCGGATAATTGAAATCCCGATAACAACCATCGAAATAACGGTTGCAATTAAATTCAGGATATTAACTGGATTCAACCAGCTGAGTGGCATAATTCCAAAGTAATGGGTTGCGCCACGGTTTCCAGCGTTGAACATCAATTCTTCAACATCGTAAAGTCCTAATGCACTCGCGATGCCACTGATGAAATTATTCAGGAATTCACCAACCGCTTTACTGATAAAGTCTTGCTGTTTCATTTGGCTGTTATTTTGAACGGTGACTCCGTTTTTGAGTTGTTCTGAAGATAAATAGACAACGTGTCCCCATGATAACTTCTGGGTAATCGTGCTTAAGGGAACCTGTGTGCTCTGCTGGGCGTAAAGTTCCTGTCCTTCCGCATAACCTTTCGGAACCGCGTAAGGAAGCGTTACAGTGTCACCTTTATGGTTTTTAATCACGACATAGTCTTTATGAGTCGAGCCTTGAAGCACGTTCTTAACCGTCTTCATGTCCTCTACGGACGCTTGCTTTATTTCTCATTTGAGCTTGCCGCCATAGGTATACGATTTAAATACATTTATATTATTATATAAAACATCATACCCCGAGTTCGAAATCGCGGTTGCTAACCCAAATACGGTTGCCGGCAACTCAACGCCAAGCTCTTTACGGCCAGCCGCGGTCACGGGCTTTAATACGAATGAAATCGCATTATTCAATGATTTCGTAAGGGCGTTTCCTGTATTCAATCCCATCGCGTAATCCGCTTGGGTGCCGTCAACATCGTAGAATTCAGGAAATGTATATGGGTGTTTTTCGAGATATGTCCCGGCTTTCATCTCGCCAGGAACGCTAATGGCTCCCGAACCATCAATGGAAAGAAAGAGTAATGCATCGGTTGAATCTAGAAAGGAATACTTATCCTCCATGTTATCTCGTCCAACAGTTGGAACGACAATCGAACCGAATGTTCGAGAATCGGTGCTATAGAGAAATGATAAAAAATATTGATTTTTCCCTCCCGCGTAGACGGGTGCAAAGTTCATCGATAATAAAAAGATAATTGTTGTAAATACCCCGAGTCATTTCAGTTTCGCTTTCATGGTTATTCCTCGAGATTAAACGGCAGTTGCATGAACTCATCGCCTTTCATTTCTTTCTTTCGACGCTTTAAGAAAGCCTTCAAACTGATAAACTCCGCGAGGCTCATAGTTTCGATGCTATTTTTTAGATATTTTAAGCACTCACCCTCAATAGTTTCTTGATATTTTTTATTGAGCTCCCGCGCATCGAACGGTTCTTCATCGCCAAAGATAATCTCACGAGCATATTCACTCATGGAAACACCAGATTTCTTGGCTTCTTCTTCCAACCGCTTGAATTTATACTCTTCAAGACGGATTTGTAAAACTTTAACTGCAGCTGCTTTTTTCATAGAACGCTCCTCTGATAGGTTATATCTGCCATATTATATGGACGTATTCGTAGTTTAATATCTAAATATGAAAAAATAATACAAACCTTGATTTAGCATTTCTTAATGCAAGGTATATTTTTTAAATGGAATAATACAGCGATAACTGCATAAAATGTATATGTTAGAACGCTTAAGAGCGATGGAGACAGACTATGAAAAAGAATTGATTTAGGAATTGAGAAAAGGGTTATGTATCGATTGAAACGGTGATTACCGGCGGGTTCATTCTCGCTTCGGGATTCTTACTGATGATTAGTTTCGGAACGACAGGAAGTCAACTGATGACATCCGGAATGGGCAAATTAGAAAGTCTAAACCTTTTCGGGAATAATACAGCTACGGCAAGTGGTGTATACGACACTTATGGTTACGATACATCTCTCAATGTGAATCCAGCGGACATTAACTTGGAAAGTGAATTTACATTCGCATGAAATAACGAATCAAATGGATGAGAAATTATAAGGTATACAGGAACGGATAGAAATTTAATTATCCCCTCAAAACGAGATGACGGACTACCAGTCGTAGGATTATTGGAATATTCATTAGCTGAGAAAGAATTGACATCAGTTGTTATTCCTAATAGCATCACCTCGATTGGCGCATGGTCCCTCACTAATAATCAACTGACCTCGGTTGTAATTCCGGATAGTGTCACGACGATTGAAGAAGGTGCCTTCAACCTCAACAACTTAAATTCTGTGAATATTCCGAACAGTGTTATAAATATTGGGGAATTCGCATTCAGCATTAACAGTTTAACTTCTATCGAAATTCCAAGTAGCTTAATAACGATTCAAGGAGCAGCATTCACATATAACCAATTAACATCTGTCGTTATTCCGGACAGCGTCACAACGATTGGTGGTAGTGCATTCGCCGATAACCAATTGACTTCGGTGGTAATCCCCGACAGCGTTGTAGATATTGGTGTCAATGCTTTTGCCAATAACAAATTGACCTCGGTGTCCATTCCGGATGGGATTATAATGATTAGTGGTGGTGCCTTTCAAAACAACGAACTTACTTCGGTCGAAATTCCGGGCAGTGTAGTGTGAATTGGATATCACGCATTCACCGGAAATCAATTAACATCAATCATTATTCCAAGCAGCGTAATAGAAGTTGGGGAAGGTGCGTTCGCACACAACCAATTAACCTCTGTTGCATTCAATGGCGAATTGCCAGCACTATTCGGAGCGAATATCTTCCAAGAAAACAACAATCTAACAACGAACACAATTTCCGTTCCAGCCGGCCAGCTATCAGCATACCAAGCTGCTGCCGCTGCCTTCGGTGTTAACGCGGATGCCTTCTATGAATAAAGAAGAACTCGAAAACTTCCGAAGAATCGACAAGAAATTCAGTCGTATCATCAATGCAGCACTCTTCATCATTTCACTCATCTACATTTTCACTCGATAAAATTAAGCCGAATAATATCGGCTTTTTTTATGGCAAAAAGAAAAGCGCCTATTATTGCGCTTCTCAACTACTTATAACTTCGGGGGGAAGTCTCTTCTATTTTACCCTAAATCGAAATATTCGTCATCCTCATTTAAGGCGTTTTTTGCCTCGTTTTCGGACTGGGACAGGTTAATACTCGCCTGATTGCTTAAATCCTCGAATTTCGCCTTGTTTGGGTCCTTTTTTACGTGGTCTCGCCAGTCTTCACCAGCATATTCCAGTAGGTTTAGGTTGTTCCCCTTCGTTCAATATTCTTTCCCCTTCTCGTATAAGAATCTGTCGATATTTAAATCAATGAAATTATAGCCTTTAAAGGCCTCGTCGTAGATGTCTTTCAAGTATCTTCGGAATGTGGCATCGACATTGAGTCCGGCCGTATGGAATTTCTTTCGAAGTATCGCTTTAAGAGAAATCCGGAAACGTTCTTTGTAAAGGTCCCGCTTCTTCTCATTTCAGGTGTAGATGTTGATTGAGAACGGTCTTAAAATCTCATGGTAGGTCATAAATTCGAAAATGGTCTTTAGACAAGCAATGACTTTCTCAAAAGTCAGGTCATCCTCAACATCGAACATATGGAAGACTAGCTTCCCTATTTTTTTAGGGTTCTCTTTATCTTTAACGATTTCAAGGTATATCTTTCTTCGGTGAAGGTTGTAGAGATGTATCGGGGGAATGGTCGGTCCGGGCTTGTTCCCCGCCGCCTTCTCTTTAATCATGTCACGTAGGAATTGGCCGTGGAACTCATCCTCGCCTGTGTGGACGTAAAGTCTCTTATTGATGAGCTCATCGAGTTCGTCGTATAGATTGCTACTCCAGAAGTGAGCGGGGTAAAGTTCTTTACATTCGGTATCGGTCCATATGCCACCGCTCTCGAAAGGGTTTCCCCATTTGCTGTTTTTCCCAATATAAACTTTGTTTTCGTTATCGAGCGAAATAACCTCATTATCATCGCTTAAATCTATCACCATTCCGTCGCCCAACTCCAGAATCATTTCGGGCTTTGGCTTTGGGGTGTTTCTTTTCTTGAGTGCCATTTTTTGTTGTCCGGCAAAATAGGACATCCAGATGAAGCTCTCCTCGAGATTCACGCTTCCTCCGTTTCGATACGGTCCGGGTCTCTCCGCCATTCTAAGAATGAGTTCTTTGTATTTATTGGGCAATCCGCCGGGTTCGACGAACCAGCTCGCTGGACGTCCATTCTCTTTCTCTCACGCTGCGAGCATAACAAGTAATCTTCGTTTGGCTAATAAATCTTTATTGTGAAGGGTCGAGACGAAGAATCGATTTTTAAAGACATCATATTGGCTCGTGTAAACCCCTTTGATATTTTTTAAGAATTCCAAGAAATAGCTTCGAGAAGGACGTTCATTTTCGGGTATCGCTTCATAGAGTTGTTCAACGAGCAATCCCCCTCTTTTCGCTTCCACGAGTCTCTTTACGGCATCCTTGTCGTATTTTGTATTCTTAGATTGAATGCTGGTCATATCGGCCTCCCATAACCTCAGCATATTTAGCCTTGGCTTCTTTCATTTTATCGGTATAGTCAGATGTAATAATTTCCACATAGACCATCTCACCTGTTTCACTGTCGCGATACGCTCCGTCGCACACCGACGTATCCTCAATTTCATACCCGTGGTCTTCGGCGTATTGACGTTGTTCGCGTTCCGTCATTCAGCTGTTCTGCTCTTCTTCGCTTAAACTCGTATAGACATCATATAGGGCCTTATCGTGTGCGTAGCTGTTTGAAAAATAGCCTCTTATTCCGGACCTCTTCTCGAATTCTTTTCGTCCTTCTATGGTCGTCCGGTAATAGTAGTTTCCTTTTTTATCAATCTTCCGCTCAAGGTAATGGATGTTCGCCAGTGTCTTTAAGCGCGTTGCGCTGATACCAGCGTAGGCCATGGCGTCTTCCTCTGAAACGTTGCAAATAGAATTAAACAACTGCGCCGCCTTGATGTCGGAATCCATCCATTTTTTAATCTCTCAATCTCCAGCTCTACTCATTCTCAGAATCCTCCCGCACGTTTGTGCTTTCCAAATACACTTCCAAAAGTTCATTCTTTTCATCCTGAGTTAATCTCGAACCGCCAAAGAGCAGCAGCGAAATGAGGTCGACTCCATTCAAAGCGTGTTCCATATCTGGACCTCCTATCTGATTTCAAACAGATTTTTAAAAGAAAATTTAACGGCGAAACTCTCGGACTTCGTGTGGGTTTCACCTAGGGCTTCCCCTGGATTAGCGAAACATAAGCTCCTCAAAGTCGTAAGGTCGTCGACGTTATAGTCGACACCTGAAGACGGCATCATCGGCGCAACGTTGCGCACACATGGCGACGTGGCGTCCGCATAATGGCGGACACACGAGCGGAGTAAACCTACGGCGATGTTCCACGACCTCCAAGCGAACAACCAGCGCGTCCACGTTATCGTGGACCGGTGGAACTTTGGGGGAAGGCGCTCGATAGGAAGCCGAGAGCCGAATTCATTCGGCCCGGCTCGAGCACCGGTTAAGCGAGCACGCCTTCGTGTTTTGAAGCGAAGCGGAAAAACGACAAACGAAGCGGCGGAGCTTAACCGGAAGATAACGTTCAAGGAAAAGTAAACTAAACCCGCTTTCCGTCTACGTTTTTCAATGATTTTCGATATCCGGAGATGTGGGGGAAAGGCGCCGTGGCGCCTTTTTCCCGGCTCGACGGGTTTCGAAAGTCATTCTTAGTATAGTTTCGTGCGCAACGCTTCATAACTAAACAAAAAAACTACATAAAGAAAAAGCGCACTTCTGCGCTTTTGGCAACATTAGCTACGTAAAAAACACACCTGACCGAGAAAATCGACGGCTGGACGGCCTAAATCCGCCAAAACTCACCCATTTTCACACTTTTTAATCCTCGAATCATATACCATTCAATCATCCTTTTCGACGGCTAAACATACAAATAATGGTGTTCCATGCTTCAATTCTCGTGTTCCTATCGTAAAACAATCTTTTTCCTGGTCATAACTGAGCGGTCCTTGGACTTCGCTTCGTTTTCTTTTTTTCACTTTCGTAATCTCCTTGTGATGCCCCATTCTATGCATTTAAAGATAAAAATATAACGAAAAGAAAAAGCGCCATTATGGGGCGCTTAATCTTGGAAACTCGAAGAGCTGAGGGGAGATGTTCTATATGAACATTAGCAGTATAGATTCATCTTACACTGCTTATAACTATTTTGGAAAATAAGTTGATTTAGGATTTTCACAGCTATTTAAAGTTATTAATCACCCTTAGCACGTATTTATTATTTAGCCAAAAGCTTTGCTTAGTGAAGACATGACGATTAATAAAGTCTTCAATATCTTTCGTTCCATCATTACTCATAACTCTAATCTTACATGTAGAAGGTAGTTCGTAGACATCAAGACTATTTACTCCGTGGGGTCTAACATGTGCTACAGGATTGTTTTTAGATGAGGGGAAATTATTCAAAAACCTTTTGTTCTTAACACTTACTCGGATTTCGGAATTTAGAATCTGTTTGGTTGATTCCCAAACTTCACGAACTTCTCCATCCAATATAGATGTAGGCATATTCCAGAACAAGACTTTTCTTAATTTATACTCTTTTTTTGAATCATTAACCTCATCAAAAACAACAAAGAGAAATTTACTCACTTCAAACATATCTCGTGTAACAGACTCCTCCCAAGACTCCTCAGATAACTGAATGAAATCAAAATTAGGAAAAGACATACTCTCTTTAATTTCACCAATTCTTGAAAGTCTTATCGTTTTAACTTGAATGTTAGCTTTTAAAAATTCATCAATACTCTCAAGATTTTTATCTTTGACATTTAACATTCTAGAAACATAACTTTTCAAATATTGTTTGGGATTTCTGTCAACTTGAGTATTAAACATCGAATCAATTTCTGTAAGGCTCTTAGAGATGAAGGGCTCAAACGATTTATAAACGAGCTCCTCAAGAGTATTCTTTTTAAGTAAGTTTAAATCTTTAATGAACGATTCTTTGTTCCCCCAGTTTTTGAAAATGCTGCTGCGCATCAAGTAAGTCATATACGACTGTTTCAATGCAAAAGCTCTCCTCATAACTTCTATACCATTGACTACAACAGTTGAGCCACTATTTTCCCCTTTAGTGCATGCCCCTAAATACAGAGTGTCCCCTTCGGAAATTTCATGGGCCTGATTATCTAAAATCTTCTGTATAATGTTATCGTAATCCCTAATAATTATTCTCTTATCCAACTCACTTATATTCTCGAACTCATACATGAAGTAATTCGTTAATATGAAATCAGCCTCATTTTTATCTAGTTCGTGCTCGTAGAGCATTAGAAGCATTTTCGCGATTTTATGATAGACATTACTGTTTCTAAACTCTTTATTTACATCATTAAAATAGTCCAGCATTGTAATTACGAGTCTCTCTTTGGCTGAAACTTTCTTATTGTTGTTCTTCCATTGATAACCAGTTACTTTTAGCTCTATACCGAGATTATCAAAATCAGGCTTTTGACTAGAGTCAGCTTTTCTATGAAACAAGCCTTCCTCAATAACTAAACCAATCTTTCCTTTGCCCTTCCCAGGAATAAGTCTGTTTCTTGTGTCATACTTCCCAATCCTTTCCCCGATTGCACTCTTAGCTATTTCCAACAGTTCTTCTCTTGACTGATAAATGCTCTCATTCATACCCTTATCCCCCCTGTTTTAATTATTGTTCTGAGTAAAAGAAATGCTGTATAATTAATGAAGTTTTTATTGTAAAAATAACCAAAATCCCATTTCGATTATTATACAATAGTACTAGGAGAGTGTACACAATGGAAAAAACCGTAATAGAGCTTTTTGCCGGAGTAGGTGGGTTTCGAGTTGGTTTGAACAATGTTGCTAACTTTGACCAAAACGGAAAAGCTATCGAAAGAAATAACTGGGATTTCGTATGGGCCTCCCAGTGGGAACCATCAACAATATCTCAACATGCATATCAGTGTTATGTAACTCGGTTTAATAATCCAGGTCCTAACAGCAATGAAGACATTTCATTAGTTAATAAAGAATTGCTTCCTGACCATTCTCTCTTAGTGGGTGGATTCCCATGTCAAGACTATTCTGTTGCGCGTACAAAAAGTAACGAAAAAGGAATTGAAGGAAAAAAGGGAGTTCTGTTCTGGCAAATAACAGATATCCTCGAAGCGAAAGCAACTCCGTTTGTTTTACTTGAAAATGTAGATAGACTGTTAAAGTCTCCAGCACTTCAGCGTGGTAGAGATTTTGGAATAATGCTTAGAACTTTTTCAGACCTTGGTTATAATCTGGAATGGCGAGTCATTAATGCAGCCGATTATGGTGGCGCACAAAGAAGACGTCGCGTCTTTATTTTCGCTTGGCGAAGGGAATTAAGATACAACCAAATGGTGAACGATTATACGGTAGAAGACATTATGCTCAACAGAAGCTTACTTGCTTCTTCATTCCCATTAGATATTGCTTTGAGCCAACAAAACAAGCTTAAGTCTGTAAACCTTAATGAACACCTCGATACTGTTCAAATGACAGAAAAGTTCAGTTTCTTATTTGAAAACTCTGGACTAATGGTAGATGGTGTCGCTTTCACTCAGAAAGTTATTCCGAACCCAGAAGAACCCATTACGCTTTCAGAAATTAGAGAAGAAGGCGTTGATTTATCAAACTACTTCTTAACTGAAAAGCAAATAGAGAAATTCAAGTACCTAAAAGATGGCAAGAAGATTAAGCGTGTCAACTCTAATGGTAACTCCTATTTTTATTCCGAAGGCGGCATGGGCTTCCCTGATAGTTTAGATTTACCAGGTAGAACTATGCTTACAAGTGAGTCAAGTATAAATCGTAGTACACATGTGATTGAAGACCACTTAACCGGTAGGCTTAGATTCATTACACCCATTGAAGCTGAGCGCTTGCAATCTTTTCCAGATAATTGGACAAATACAGGGATGCCAGAATCTCGTAGATATTTCATGATGGGGAATGCACTCGTCACTAGAGTCATAAGCCGACTCGAACCAGAATTAAGTATAATAATCGAGAATGAATAACCTTAAGAATCTTACACAAACTTAATGTGTAGGGTTCTTTTATATTATTAAATATATAAGTGAATTCACTTAAAACGAGATTTTTATTTTAACCCACAAATTTTAACTTCTGGAAAACTGAAGCTATTTCAGATGATTTCTAGCTTATTAATTGCTCAACATAAGTAATTTATTCTTATTTTACTTATGTTGTTTTTTCTACATAAATGCAAAATGCCCCATATATATGCTACATATTAGGGCATTCTTAGTGTTAAATGGTGCCGACTACAGGACTTGAACCCGCAACCTACTGATTACGATTCAGTTGCTCTACCAGTTGAGCTAAGTCGGCGCTATTAAATAATATAAATTGTAGCGTTAAATGTCAATAACATAGAGCTCATCAAAGCCGGTTTGTGAATCAAACCTTCTTTCTGCTTGAATGTCATCCGTAAGATCGAATAATGTGACCTCCATCGTCGTATGCACGATACAGCCTTCCATCAAATGGCCTCCAAAGACACCCATCTTTGTGGAGATTGCGCCAATATGCGCATGAATCTTTCCATTGATCAAAGTACCACTCAAACTTAGAACTTCACGATTCTGATCATCACTCACAACCGTCTTCCCATCCGCAATCCGAACTTTCATGGATGACACACTTCCAACAGCCGACACAATCGAGGCTGTTTTGATGTTATGTGCTTGTGCAAATCGGATGAGCTCCAATCTGATATCCTGCTTAGGTTTTAGACGTAATAAGTAAGGTTTCATAGGACTATTATACACAAATTAAAAATCGTACGCTGCCAGTACGATTTTAATAAACAAGGAGTTTTATATTTTAGGGGGAACAATGAAATGAAGTTTGATATGATCGATCCCTTGTTATGAGATAAGTATATAGAATCTTCATGAAAATACAATGTAAGAACTGTGAAATCTATGTGAAATATTTACATTCTTTATTCACAAGTTAAATATAGAGGTTCTTACGATTGAAAATCCAGATAGCAGCACTGTAGAGTACAAGTGCTATTGCGATTAACACAGTCATGCCCAACCAAACAAATCCATCCCCTTGGATCATCTTATCGGGGTTGAAAAGGGTATACATGGTGAAATTCTCCAACCATTTGAAGTCTTCTCCGACACCTGACAACATCTGTATCACAAGGAACATGACAGGGACTCCGACACCTATACCCAAACTGACTTTGGAGTCATTCGCAATCGCTGAGCCAAAGAAAACAATGGAACTGATCGCCCAGTAAAGGATGATTGTATAAATGTTGATTTTGATGAACATCGCGATATCCATCTCACCTGCAAACATCAACTCCGACATTGCCAATGCACTCAATGTCACAACTGAAAGAAACGTAGTGATCAACACCAAACCACTCAAAGCCTGCGTCAAAGCGACTTTTACTCTTGAAAAAGGTGAGGACAGTAAATAGGCCATACTTCCCTTGTCCACCATGGATGCGACCAACTTATGATTGATCACAACGGTTAAAACCATCGGAAACAAGAAAATCAAAAAGCCATAGATATACCCCACGATGAACGATAATAAAGTCGTGCCAAATTGGCTGAAGCCCATCGCATCCATCAATTCTTTGGGAAAGAGTTCCAGCATTTTGGTCAACGCTTCAATATTCTCGGGATCATACATTGAGATGATGATGGAGAAATACATAAACATAACGGCTACGAGTAAGAGCCACAAGAATCGATTCGTTTTAATATTGTATTTGAACAGTGGCCAGATCATCGTGTTTCTCCTTTACCATAATAGGAAATAAAGATTTGTTCCAAGGACTGATGGACTGAATCAAAACTTTCCACCTTGCATTGATGCAAGACATCCAACATCTGTTGGGTGTTGTTTTTGAGTGTGATCTCCACTTGATGACCATTGATCGCCCTTGTCTCTAAATCCGATTTAAGCAAGAAATCAATGGAAGCTTGATCCTTTAAACTGACAATATACTGTTTCTGCATGTTCTCTTTCAAGGTACTGATCTACTCAATCGCAACGATTCGACCATCCTTGATGATCGCAACCCGCTCACAGGTCCGCTCCACTTCTTCAAACATATGGGAAGACATCAAGATGGTCTTTCCTTTGGCTTTTTGTTCCAAAATGAATTCGATGAAACGTTTCTGCATCAAGGGATCCAAACCACTGGTCGGCTCATCCAAAATCAAAATATCCGGATCATGCATGAAGGCAGTGATCAGCGCAACCTTTTGCTTCATCCCTTTTGACATCTTACGAATCTTACGATCCCCTTCCAATTCAAAACGATCCATCAATTCATGTCTTAAGGTCTTGTCGTGATGATTGTACAAAGACTGCATGAAATCCATGAACTGATGACCGGTCATATCATCAAAAAAGGCAATCTCACCAGGTAAATAACCCAGATTCTTCTTGATCAAGTGACTGTCTTTACGGGTATCCAAACCATTGATGGTGCAGATGCCCTCATTCGCATTGGTAAATCCGAGGAGTTGGCGGATGGTGGTCGTTTTTCCTGCCCCATTGGGACCAAGGAAGCCAAAGACTTCACCTTGTTTAACTTCAAATGAAACATCAAAGATGCCTTTACCACTGCTGTATCGCTTGGTCAGGTGTTCTACTTTAATCATGTTGCATTCCTTAACCTTTCACTTTTTAGTGTATGCCTGTTTCATTTGAATGTAAATAAAAGGAACATTGCTCCTTTTCATGAATGTGTATTGATACTCAAAGTTTGATGATCTCTGTCGCAATCTTATCCACAAAAGTTGATCATGTTCTACGAAGAGCATGGTTGGTTAAATTTTAGAATCAAGTCCTCAATTTGAACACGAGACAGCACATCAATGAAATTCAAGGGTTCATCCCTGAGATACAGATGTGCAGATTGAGAGAATGTCTTCGCAGTCAGAGCTTTTTATTCGTTGTAGTTTTCCATGTATATCAAACTGATCCCATAGTCTATCTACCAACACATGGATACCGTTATATTAAACTTTGAATATTTCTGTTTATTAAAAAACTTTACCCTTGATCAGGATAAAGTTCCAATACCGCTTCCCAAGACCGTTTGATCATCTGTCTCAATACATCCAAATCAATATCCTTCAACTGATTCACGTAGATGCACAGTTTACCGCTCGTACATTTACCCAAACGTTTAAGCCAGTCTTCACGCTCATCTTCTGGAAGATAAAGATAAATACTCAACTTGGCTTTACGTGGTGAGAATGCCACAATGGATGAATCTCCTTCCAATCCAGATTCATACTTATAATGACAGTCCCCATATCCAATGATGGAATCCCCCCAGAGTACTGAAGGATGCCCCGTTACCTCTTCAAACAAGTTTGATAAAATCTTACCATCTGCTTGTCGCTTGGGATCTAATGTCTTAAGATAATCCTCCAACTTCTTATCTGTTTTTCCGTATTTCATGCGAACTCCTTTTCACCATTAAAACACCAATGCATAAACAAAAAAAAGGCTTATGCCTTCTCTTGAATCAACACATTGTCAATCACCACATCATAATGAGGATAACATTCATGAATACTATTTTTAATGCGTTGTTTCAAATTGCTTTGTTCCGACTCAAGCAGTGTCTTTTCAACAATGAGATCAAAGATCACCACAAAGATGCTCTTCGCTTGAGCAATGCGAAAATGATCGATACGAATCGATGGATCAATCGCACTTACGATGACTTGTATGTCATTCTGAACACGATTTGTCTTATCGGTATCTGTTGAAATAGGATCCACATGAATGGTCAAGACGATGTTCATCTCCGCCTCGATCTGCTTTTCTAACGCATCGATGATGCGATGCGCTTCGACTATGTTCAATGTATCCGAAAGTTCCACATGCACAGAACCTAAGATTCGACCAGGACCATAGTCATGGACCTGCAAATCATGGATCTCAAGAATACTGGGGCCATCTTTAAGAATCTTCTCAAGAGTTTGGATAACCTCAGGCTGTGGATGTGACCCCAACAATACACCGACCATATCCTTTGCCACATCAAAACCAGAATACATGATCATCAATGCGATGAGGATGCCCATGAAGCCATCGATCGGCAATGGTGTGACCAAGGCAATAAGCATTGAAATAATGAGTAGACTTGTCGCTACCACATCACTCAAACTATCAAAGGCCGTTGCCTTATTGATGCTTGAATTCAAGGTACGATGAAGATATCGATTGTACATGAACATCCACAATTTGATTAAAACCGTAAAACCCATAAGCATCAAGACCCAAGGATTGAAATCAACCGGTTCTGGATTAATAACGCGTGCGTAGGATTGCTTAAACAACTCAAAGCCTACCGTAAAGATGATGAACGCAACACCTAAAGAACCGATGTATTCAAAACGTCCATGTCCATGCGGGTGCTCGGCATCAGGTGGTCGATTAGCCAGTTTTGCCGTCACGATGGAGATAATGGATGAGGCGATGTCAAAAAGATTATTGAAGGCATCCGAGATGATGGCAATGCTGTTGATGGAAAAACCTAAGAAAAGCTTGATCACAAAGATCAAGGCATTACAAAAGATACCAATCATCCCACTCAACGAAATGATCTGTTCACGAACATTTTTATTTTCTATGACTTCACTGTTCTTCACAAACCATCGAATCAAGATCTTGATCATAGTTCTCCCTCGTCCCATCTATACGTTTCAGTCTAGCACTTCTCCCTAATCCTCACAAGGTGAAAAAAAAGCACATCCTAAAGTTGTACTTGTTTACGTATATGGTGGAGCTGAAGGGACTCGAACCCTCGACCCCAACGCTGCCAGCGTTGTGCTCTTCCAGCTGAGCTACAGCCCCGTTCTGGTCGGGACAACGTGATTTGAACACGCGACCTCTTGCTCCCGAAGCAAGCGCACTACCAAGCTGTGCTATGTCCCGTAATGGTGCGCCCGACAGGACTTGAACCTGCAGCCTTTTGAATCGGAATCAAATGCGCTATCCAATTGCGCCACGGGCACAAAACACAAATGGTGGACGCTAAGGGACTCGAACCCCTGACCCCCTGCACGTCAAGCAGGTGCTCTCCCAACTGAGCTAAGCGTCCAAAGTGTGCGTTTTAAGTTTAGCACGCACAAACAAAGAATTCAAGTTCTAAACTGAGCAAAAAACGCAAACATTTCATTCAAAACAATCCGTGACTCTGGATAGATGGATTTAAGATTGAACACATGAGGTAAAGCATGATCCTTCGCAAAGATACGTGCTTTAAACACAGCGTTTGAACCATCCAATTCCTGGATCAATTGTTTCGATTCAGGACACAAGGGATCCGCTTCACTGCTCACCAGATACACCGGCGGCAATCCCACCGATAACTGCTTCGATACCGATGCATAGAGATAAAAGGGATGCTCATTAAAATCCTTGCGATCAAAGATCGTCTCCAAGAGTGTTCTTCGCATCGGCATATCATAAGGATCATTAAGCAAACGATCAAAATCATAGACACCACAACTCAAACCCAAGGCTTTGATTTGAATATCCGCAGCTTGAACACCATACCGCTCCTGAAGCTCTTTTGATTGATGAATCAAAGCCGTTAGGGCTGTGATATGTGCTCCTGCAGAATCGCCAAGGATAAACACATTATCCACATCGAGGGCTTCCGCCTCGGCATTGGCTTTAAGCCAATGAAGGACGGCAAAGACATCTTCAATCATGGATGGAAAAGGATGATCAAAGGCAAGACGATAATTAATCGTCAGTACCGCATAGCCATACTTGGCACATTCCATCGCATGGTATCGGTAATAACTGTCTTTATGACCATAGACCCAACCCCCACCATGAATCTGAATGACAACGGGCAATTTCCCTTGATGACCCTCCGGTCGTGCGATGTCCAAACGATGCATCGGTTCATCATCATTGACATAGGCATGGTCCAGACTCAGTTCGACCCCAGTGGGCATGGTGGCGCTTTGGTAATACAGTTCATCACTTTCACCGATTTGTTTCCAAATCAATCGCAATGCTTTATTTTGTATTTTCATACCTTCATTATACCAAAACAAAAGAAGCCGAAGCTTCTTATTGACGTATTTCTTTGCGCAGATTCGCAAGCAACTCTTCCGGAGTCAAAGAACTGCATGATGTGGCTTTCGCACAACCGATACAGCCGATCCCATAACAACTCTGTTTAATCTTCTTGCGTTCCAAATGAATGAAGCGAAAGACAGCACCCACAATGAGGACCAAGATTAGAATCACAATAAAATCGCCCATTGCGTCACCCTTTCTTTCTTCTTAAAGCCTTCTTAGTATAAAAAAACAACACCGCAAATGCAAGTGTTGTTATTTCTTGGACTTCTCGATCAAGACATGAATGCCCCAACTGATGCCATAAACCAACAAGAAACCTAAAGCCAAAATCTCCATGATCAGGTAACCTAGAGTAGCCCAACCGGTACTATCCGTGAATGAAGCAGTGGTCACCCCGATTATACCTAATACATTCAAGATGACCGGCAACCACAAGCCATGGATACGTTTGAAATTAAAGCGCTTAGCCAAAACCACAATCAAGGCATAATACACCAATCCCAACAAGGGAATGAGATAGACCCACATTATCTGAGTTCCTGATCCTTCGAAGCGACATAGATCTTATACCAATCTTCGTGCTTCAACTCCACATCCAAGGCTTTGACCGCATTCTTCACACGATCGATCTTCCCACTGCCACAGATCGGCATCATCCGTACAGGGTGTTTTAGCAACCAAGCATAGGCCAAGACATCCGTCTCAACACCATATTCTTTAGATAGATCTTCCAATACCTTACGTACATTGGTTGAGCGCTCATCGGTTCCGGTAAAAATCTTACCACCGGCTAATGGCGACCAGATCATTGGAGGCACATCCACGGATTGAAGATAATCCATATTTCCATTATTGAAGTGTTCAAAACATAAAGGCGATACTTCGATTTGATTGGTGACCAATTGACCACCCGTTGCTTTTTGCAAGGCATCAAACTTGAAAGGATCGAAATTTGAAACACCAAACGACTTAATCAAACCCATCGCTTTAAGATCATTCAAAGCACGAGCAACTTCCTTGTGGTTGATCAGAGGATCTTCGCGATGAATCAAGAAGACATCCAAATACTCACAATGCATCAAATCAATGCTCTTCTTACACGAAGCGACGACTTTATCATAGGTCGTATCATAATGACCGATGGTATACGGACGTTTATCCGATTTCATGTTTATACCGGTCTTGGTGATGATTTCGATCTTGGAGCGTAATTCCGGTTCCAATTTCAAGGCTTCACCAAACATCGCTTCAGCTTCGTAATTCCCATAAATTTCAGCGGTATCAAAACTGGTGACACCCAAGTCGATGCACTGATGAACAAATTCCAGCAATGCTTCAGGAGTCATTTTCCATGATTTGAGACGCCATAGACCTTGGATGATGCGAGACAAGGCCACCTCATTATTAAGTTGTATCTTTTCCATATGTTCAGTTTAACATATCTCATTCACATACACACTTAAACCAATTTACTATCTTGATTACGCAACTTAAGAAAAACCACTTTTCAGTGGGTTTTGATGTTAATGATTATTTTAAGCGATCTATAATTACAGAATAACAATTGATATCTAGTTATGATTGTTTAGATGAAGCTTAGAGAAGGGTACGATAAGATCCAACTGATCTTTTATTTTAAATTTCTCGATTTCGACATCATACTTATTCTGTATACGAAGCCAATACCCTTCACTAAGTCCAAAGTATTTACATAAACGTAAATCCGTATCTGCCGTAATCGCTCGCTTACCTGCCACGATCTGACCAATGCGTTGAGCAGAAACTTTAATATCTTTCGCTAAACGATATTTGGTCAAATTCATTGGAATCATAAATTCTTCTAACAATAGCTCACCAGGTGCTACCGGAATAAGTTTCTTCATGTTCATTGTGCTTCCTTTCTTAGTGATAATCGCAAATCTCCACTTCTTCCGGACCGAACTGAGAAAATGTGACAGCTGCGATCATTGAACTTCTTTCAATTTACCCAGACGAATTAGTTATAACGATTACCTGTGATCGAGGTAAAGAATTCGCAGGATACAAAGAGATTGAAGAAAAACTAAACTGTGATTTATACTTTGCGGATCCTTATTGCGCTTGGCAAAAAGGAACGAATGAAAACTCGAATGGATTACTAAGAGAATATTATCCAAAAGGTATGGATTTATCTGAAACATCAAATCTTGAACTTCATGAAAAATTGAATCTACTCAACAATCGGCCTCGTAGATGTATCGGCTTTTTAACACCTTTAGAAGTTATAAATGGTTTATCAATTGAGTGTTTCGCTTAATTTGACAAATTATCAATAAAAAAAGTATACACTCTTAGAGAATGTATACTTTGATGCTTAAAGGGATTCGATTTGTTCTAAGAAACGTTCAATCGGTTGGTTACCGACCAATTCCAATGAATCATTGATGATGATCTTAGGAACACCAGATACGTTGAATTTCGTTGAAAGGTCATAGAACGTTTGAGCTTCAATCATTTCACCCACGACATTCTTATTCAACATCGCAATCTTATGGGCTTTTTGAACCGCACCCGGGCAATGTGGGCAAGACAAGGTGACGAAGACCTTGATGTTTACAGGCTTGTCGATCTTTTGAATACGTTCCAAGAGTTCAGCAGGGATTTCACTTTCCGCACCCGACATTTCAATCAAGGCCGAGATGAAGCTGTTGATTTCATGACCCGCAGGGATACCATTGAACTTAACCCCTTGGTATTCGCCTTTCGCATTGAGCAACACAAAGCTTGGGGCTAAGGTGATGTCATATTGCTTGGCTTCTTCTGAATTTAAATCGTGTTGTTTAACGCTTAATTTGTCACTGAGTTCCGCAACTTCAGTCAATAAGCCTTGCGTTGCTTCACAGCTTTCACAGTCCTTTTCACTGGTGAAAAGAACCATGGTCACATTCTCTTTCAATTCATTGAAGACTTCACGCAATTGATCTTGCACTTCTTTGTTTAATAATTTTTCCATTTTCTTTCTCCTTTTAATGGGTATTGATGTATTCGTTGGCCGCCAGTGCTGCTTTCGCACCTTCCGCAGTCGCCACGATGATTTGTTTATAGGGTGTATCCGTCACATCCCCTGCGGCATAGAGGCCTGGGAGGGAAGTTTCTTGTTTACGGTTGACGAGCACTTCTTGGTTGGCATTGAGTTCGACGAGGTCTTTGACCAGCCCTGAGTTTGGGATGTTTCCGATTTCAATGAAGATGCCATCGGCTTCAACACTGAATTCTTCATTGGTCTTCTTATTCAAGGCTTTGATGCCACGCATTTTGACATCCCCATAAATCTCTAAGATTTGGGATTCCAAATGAATGGTGATGTTGGACTGTGCCATCATCTTATCAATGAGAACCTGATCGGCTCTGAACTGACTCCGATGCACAAGTGTAACCTGTTTTGCGATTTTTGCCACATCGATGGCAGCTTCGACGGCTGAGTTCCCCCCGCCGGCAATGATGACATCCTTACCCTTAAAGAGTGGCGCATCACAGATGGCACAGTAGGCAACGCCGGCATTCGCGAAGGTATCTTCACCTTTTACGCCAAGCTTACGCGGATTCGAACCCGTCGCAACGAGTACGGTTTTCGTCTTTAAGACATCCCCATTCTCCATCGTGAGTTCAAAGATCTCATTAATCTTTTGAATGGATTCAATCGCTTGATCATTCACTTCTTTGACATCGATCGATTGAATGTGTTCAATGAAATGCTCACTAAGCGCTTCACCCGATAACTCCACAAAACCGAGATAATTGTCGACTGAAGAGGTATTCAGGAGTTGTCCTCCTGGTTTTTTAGCGATGACCAAGGTCTTTAAGCCTTTGCGTTTCGCATAAAGTGCCGCATTGTATCCCGCGGGTCCACCACCGATTGCCACAAAGTCATATAGAATACTGGTATCGACTTTTGATTTGTTTAAACCACTAAAACTGAAATTGAGTGACATACTACCCTCCTTACGAATTCAAGTATAAGGGGACACTACTTGAATATCAAGATATTTGCATTAGTTATTGATGATTTTGGATACGGATGATTCTGAGAGTTTGAAAACTTCACCAAGCTTCGCTAAGCTACAGTCCATTTCTTGTCTAAAGTACTTGATGCATGCATTCCGTAATTCTTTTTTCTTTAAGATCTCATCAAAGCTGATTTGATGTGTGCGAAGATAGTCATCCAGTAGTGCTTGGAAATCGGATTCTGGTTTGACTTCGTAGTCTTTCTTAAGATTCAAGAATTGAATGTTTGAATAGGGTTTGATCCAATCATACTTTTGTAGTGTATCTGAGAACATGCAACAACCGACATAGTCTTCTTTGCCTTCACGGATCTGCTCAACAGCTTTACGAACCTCAGACTCATCCATCAAGGCCTTGGTTTTAAAGCGTTGCGTGAAGAGTTTTTCCTCACTTCTTCGATGCAAGGCATAACTGATGGTTAAGGATTGAATGATCTTTGAGATGTTTGCCCCGTTGGTATCGATGACGATTTGAAACGCATCTTCATCGAAACAACAAAAGGCCAAGACCACACAGTTGAAATTACTTTGCACTTTCTTAAGTAAATCTAAAAAGACATCCCGGTCATGGTCATCACGGTACATGCGTAAATTGGACTTCTGAGTCACCAGGACCAGATTGGATTGTAAACTTTGGCGTGCTTTACGTGGCATAGTTCAAGTTATGTCCCTTCATTCTTCTTAAAAAAATGCATTTCTGCATTAATTCACGATTTCGTATGGCCAATCGATGATGCCACCAAAATCATAAACATTTGTATACCCTAAATCCACAAGCTTTTTTGCGGCTTGTGCACTTCGATTGCCACTACGGCAATACACTAAGATGGTCGCATCCTTATCCATCAATGCTTCAGGTTCACCCACGATCGATTCATTGGGAATCAAAATCGCATTGGGAATATACCCTTCGTTGTACTCTTCTTGTGTTCGGACATCCACGATGATCACATCTTGGGTCTCCATCATCTCTTTAGCTTTTGCTGCACTGATTTTCGTCACACTGGCTCCATTCGCACATGCACTTAACAAGAGTAAGCCCATGATCGGTATTAATAATTTTTTCATACATCCTCCGCTTCATGATTAGCATAATGAAGCAATGAATGGGATTCAAGCAATATGCCTATTCTAGAATATGGACGCAATCACTTTGACCCAACGCCACATCCACATCCAAACACGTCATCTTAAACATGGCTTGGTTGGTGAAGATGACGGGCATGATCGGCAAGACATTGCCTTCCCTAAACTTTTCCAAGTCTGCTTTGACGAGTAATTGTCCTTGCTCAACAACTTCACCGATTTGCACAGCGATTTCAAAAGGTTCATTGCGTAAACGTACCGCATTCAGACCGATGTGAATCAATATATCCACCCCTTGGTCTCCTCTTAAGCCCAAGGCATGACCGCCTGGGAAGATTGCAGTGATCTTTCCTTTAAACGGCGCAACGACTTCGCCTGAATAAAGATCAATCGCAAAGCCATCTCCTAATAAGTATTTACTGAACATGTCATCTGGAACATGTTCCAAGGACATGAGATGTCCCCTAGCTGGCATGATGAAACTTGGTTTTTGCATAGTCTTATTTTACCATATTCTCAATTGTTTGTTTGAAGCTTCAAGTGGATTGGACTGATCGACTTTTCTTGAAGCATGAATTCGACATAACGTCGTGTACGTTGAGGCTCACTCTTACTCATCCATTGAAGGACACCTTCACTGACCAAGAATCGTTCTCGTTCATTAGCGATATGTCCTGGGAAATAGTAAGCATTGACTTCAGACATGCTTGAAGCTAAGAGCTCATTCATCTCTGCATTGTAAAGTCCAAGTTCCGTCAGGGTTTCAAGTGTGCGACCATATGAAAGTGCCTTAAATGATTCGCGAGCATAGTCTTTAAAGTTTAAAAGGTTCATATCACTGAGATTGTTTTGAATCGCCCAATTCTGCACATCAACCTGTCGTGTAACGTATTCAAACCCATCATCTTTTTGATATGTCACCCATCCATATTGAATTGGGCTTATGCTTATTGAACTCGTAACCACATCATAAATTGGCTCCATGTGTTCAGAATGTACGATGCCTTGGGCATGGATATGACCACTGAAATTCAAACGCACATCGTACTGATCATAAAGTTCCACAACTTCTTCGTAATTGTTCAAGGTATTCCCAATATAGTTATTGGGACTGTGAATCAAAAGATTATGATGCATGACACTAAACACTTCCACATTCATTTCCTTAGCCTTTATCAAAATGGATTCGATCCATTCCATAGACTCATCACGTATTTCACCGCTCCCTGTTGGCATTCCGATACGATATCGGTTGGAATCTATCATCAAAACCCACAGATCTTCTGAAAGTTCACTGACATAACTCAAACCATTTGGATCTCTGTCCAAAGCATCGGCATATCCAAAGTTTTTATAATAACGATCAAAATCCTTTGCCACAATGGTATCTGTCGAGATCCACTTGCCATCTTGCAATGATCGCGCTAAGAAGTTTTCGATATCATGATTCCCAGGTACGACGAGAACTCGGATACCATCCTTCTCAAGTTCCTTAAGTTTCTTTGAAAGCACTTCATGGCTTTTCTTTTCGCCATTATGCGTCAAGTCACCACTGATGATGAGAACATCCGGTTTCTCTATACTCAGTTGATTACTAAAGGCATCCATGATTTCGGATGTATAGAAAACCAAACGTCCATCACCACTGACATAGGCCTCCATGGTTTCAGGATCGTAGTCAAAAAGTTGATCCGATAACAAATGAAGATCGGTCGCGATCGCAATCTTAACTTCACTGTTCGCAGGTAAGCGATTTACTTGTGCTTGGCAAGCGCTAAGTGCGATCACCAAGAAAAAAATCAAAACTATTTTACGCATAAATTTCCTCAGTGGTCCCATTATATCGAATGATGAATCTATTTACGATCAATATTATAAAAATGTTTCCCTGTTAGTGATTTATGAAGATGGTTGTTCAAATTGTCGATACTGCGTACCAAACGTTCGCATCGTATCGATCACTGGACTTAAACGCCAACCCAATTCAGATAACGAATATTCAACCTTAGGTGGAACAACAGGATAGACTTTCCGCTCAATCAATCCATCTTCCTCTAATCCACGTAGACTTTGCGTCAACATCTTCTGTGTGACGTCGGGCAAAGTCCGCTTGATTTCACTGAAGCGCTTTGTGCCTGTCAATAATTCACGAATGATCAAGATCTTCCATTTACTGGACAATAATCCCAAAGTTACTTCAACTGGACATTCAGGTAATTGATTGTGTTCCATATGTTCTCCTAGGTATCTATTTGGATACTATATAACTTTTTAGTGCGTACTTTACATTAATTATAGTACTGCGATAATTATAGCAGATGCTCAACAAAACACAAGCATCTTAAGAAAGAGGACATAACATGAAAAACATAAGCATCTTTGGAAAAGGCAATATGGCTAAAGTCATTGCCGAACGATTTACAAAAGCCGGCAATGAAGTCACACTCTATGGCTCAAAAGACGAAGTCACAAACATCGGAGACATCGTCATCCTCGCCGTTCCTTATGGGGCACTCACCACGATTCTTGAAGCGAACGACTTCAAAGGGAAAATCTTGGTCGATATCACCAATCCTGTAGATTTCAGCACCATGGACGCGCTTTTGGTTCCCAGTGACAGTTCCGCAACAGAAGTGATCGCAAAAGCCGCACCCGCAGCACGTGTCGTCAAAGCCTTCAACACAAACTTTGCCGCTACCCTTGCAGGGGATACTACCACTTCCGTGTTGTTGGCATCCGATGATGCCGATGCAAAAGCTGAACTGACAAACGCATTAGACGGAAGTCACTTGAATATCATAGATGCAGGTTCCTTGAAACGTGCTCGTGAGTTGGAGGCCTTAGGTTTCTTACAAATCACGTTAGCCATCCGTGGGCTGATTGGATGGACAGGTGGCTTTTCCCTTTCCAAATAGACGATTCATCACAGCCGACAAACAGTAAAAAGACATCGATTCACTCGATGTCTTTTTTCGCTAAACGTTTTTAGTTACCTTTGCCGCCAGCGTTATCATTCGCCTTTGGGGCAGTATCTGAATTGCCACGGTTTTCTGTGTTTTCAACACCTTCACCACTTCCCACATCTGGATTTCCAGCGTCTGGATTGCCTGAATCATCATTACCAGCATCTTCTGCTTGTTTCGATTCAACTTTGATCTCTGCTTGGATCTGCAGCATTTCTTCCATACCTGCATTTTCTAAGCGTTGGCGATATTCCGTGGCGTCTTCACCTTTGGCTTCCAATTTGCCAAGTGCTTTTTCAATACGTTCACGAAGTTTCAATTCATTTTCTTCTGTGATTTGGACTCGATTCTTAACCGCTTCTCGATTTTCAGGATTGGAGAAGAACTCTCCTGCCTTCATGTATGAACCATCTTCTTGTAAGACATACCCATTGATTACGTAAAGTCCGATTGGTATATTCTTACCTTCTGCCTCAAACTTTTCACGTTGTGTCGCCTTGATGGATACGATGTTCAAAGATTGAAGGTATTCATTGTCCTTGATTTGATCTTGAATGCGATCTTGGATGCGATCATGGTCTTGATCACGATCTTGAAGTGAAATCGAAGTTACGATAACGAAATCTTCTTCCAAATCTTCAATATCGATGAAGCCTGCTTCTCCGGAACGTTGAATGATCAAAGCCACTGCGTCTTCGACTTTCATGCCGATCAGGTCATCCACTTCAACCACTTCTGCATCTCCATTAACGGCTTCGATCTTAACGACATTATCCAAAGCATTAACCGATACTTCGAAGCTCGGATTGATGTCGATAGCCACAATGCTTGTGATCAGACTTTTATCCACTGGACTGAACTGATTCAACCCTACCCAAAGCCCCAATACAAGTGCGAAACTTAAGGCAAATAAACCCAATACTTTTTTCATTGATCTTCCTCCTAGAGGACGTTGACTCGTCAAGCCTTCGCGATCTGCCTGCATGGTGATACGATTTAAAAATACATCTTCATTGAATGCATGCATCTCGATACTTTTCTTAATTTTATTCATTGCTTAACCGTCCTTTCACCCTCTACGAGTACGATTGAATCGTTTTCGACGAAAACTTATCTAAATTTCTCTCTAAGGCTTTCAATAATCTTCTGCGCCCTGCTCTTGATTGTACTTTCCGGCATGTCAAGTTTCTCGGATAATTCACGATAATTGAGTCCAAAACGATAGTAGCCAAACATGATGTGTTGGTCAACTTCACTCAAGTTCATAATTTCTGAAAAGATCTGATCAAGTGTGGCTTTATCTAAGACCGTATGCTCAAGTTGAAGTGGATCTTCACTTTGATCAAAGATATTTCCATCATCTTCAATGGACACCAAACTTGCTTTATCCTTATAATAATGACTCAACTTGTTATTTGCGATTTGAATCAAGTACGCTTGTACATTCTCCACTTCTTTGTTCTGTGCCTGAATGTATCGATAATAATCCATATAAACTTCTTGAACGATATCTTCCGCATCACTCAATTTCGCAACCTTAAAATACACATGTTTGCTCAATGTGTTGAAAGTCGCACGGTAGATGGTTTCAAAGTCGCTGTGTTTATTCATCGTCTCTCTTTATTATAGAGCGCATTATCATGAAGATAGACGAAGAAAAGACAGAATTTCTGTCTTTAGGGTTTATATTGCTCAATGAAATGATGAATATGCGCACTGAGTTGAAGCTTGACTTCGTCGTTGTATCGATCATATCGATGCATAAGAAAGAAAATCGGTGTGTAAAACGCATAGGCCAAACGTTCAGGATCCTCTACCCTTAAATGCCCGGTATCGCCCAAGTGTTTGAACAGTTGGGTCTGAAATTGGATTGCGCCATCAAAGAATTGCGTATGGTAGATTTGCTGGATGGTTTCATTTTTGAACTGTTCAATGATCAGGATCCGACGAAATCGTTTCATGTCCACATCTTCGACATAGAACCTAAAGTGATCATAGGCAATATTGAGCAACACATCCTCGGAAATGCCACGATAAACCGTGAAATCACCTTGAAGGGTCTGATCCAAATGCATGGTTTGGTAGTGTTTCATGACTTTAGCCATGCATCGTTCAATGATCGTATCGAAGATATCTTGCTTGTTTTTAAAATGGTTGTAAAGTGAACTCTCTTTGATGCCCACTTCCTTTGCCAAATCGCGTACAGAGACAGATGCGTAACCATAAGTTGAGAAGCGCTCAAGAGCCACATCGATGATTTTATCTTTTGTATTCATGGATTCATCGTACCATGACTTACCCTGATTTCCCACGGTTTCTGATTAAAATAGCCATGCTTAATCCAATATGCATGATCGAGTTCATTCCATTCTGGATGGCCTTTCTTACCCATTCGCATGATGCCAAAGTAGAATCGTGTCAAGAACTCCGGCTTCGACTGCGGCTTCAAATAAGCGTTTGATATCTTTTTGGCTACTTTCTTTGCTTGAACATCAATTTTACTTAATACTTCAGGACTGATTTCATTAACACTTTTGGACATCACCGCTTGTTTGAAGCCAAAGACCTTCTTCATCCCCCACCAACGTAGGTTGGTCTTTAATGTCTTCTCAGTAGAACTCAAGCCAGCACCTGCCGCCGTAACAACACTTAAACCCAACTTGGTAAACATGGTTTGTTTAGGTCGATGAGACATCCATTGATACCCAAAATGATCCAAAAGATTTTTCATTGAACCACTCACATCAAAGACATATACCGGTGAGGTCAAGACTACGAGATCCGCATCCACTATCGCTTGTTTCAATGCAATGGATTGTTTATTGTGTGGGCAATGTTCTTCGCTTTCTACGATGCATTTGAAACAACCAACACACAGCGACGGGTAGACAACTGGTGCCATAAATGTTTGAACATTCGGTATGATTTTCGGATCGAGTTGTTTAATGATCTGATCTGCACAATATGCTGTGCTTCCTTTGTGATAAGTTCCGTGAATGATAACGATGTTCATCAGAAAATCCCCCAAACTTTACTTTCGACAATCACCAACTTAACAACGAAGATCACATTCATGAGCAGAAACACATTTCGCTGTACGCGGATGTTTTTAACAAGTATTCCTATAAGGGCTAGAACGATCAAACTTGCGCCTAAGAAACTCAGAATCGTTGATAAGGTTCCAACAAAAGGTAATATGGCATCTTCACTAAAACCATAGCCATCTCGTAGTGCCACTGCGATGCACAACGCTAAACCGGCAAATACAAATAAGATAAAGGCGATTTTTAAAGACTGATGCTTGCGGTATTGGATCAAGTTTATGCCAAGGATGCTCAAGGCAAACAAGGGGAGAATGTAAGATAATGAATTCATAGGGTCCTCCAAACTAACAAGTGTTAGTTTACAAGAATTATTATACTAACACTTGTTAGTTTGTCAAGTACGATTGTAAAAAAAAGACAGAGTTTTCTGTCTTTCTACGTTTTACGTTTAGAGATGATCACAATCAACACAAAGACAACCAATGCCCCGAGCATTAAACCGCCAAAGATTAAGCCTGACATCAGTTCCATGGTGTTAATTTCCTTGTTTGATCAACTCAAGGACTTCTTCTTTGCTTGGTAAAGCTTCTTGAGCTCCGATTTTTGTCGTGGTCAAGGCACCGGTCGCATTGGCAAAGACCAAGGCTTCTTTAAGGGGCACCCCGTTCGCCAACTGAGCCGCCAAAGCACCACTGAATGAATCCCCAGCAGCCGTCGTATCGATCGCGTTCACTTTAAACGTACCGATGCGTCCTTCTTCCTGAGCATTCTTCACATAACAACCATTGGATCCCAAGGTGATGATGACATTCTTCACACCCAAGTTCATTAAACTCACAGCACCGCGTGTTGAATCAAAGGATTGCGTGATGCGTAAGAGTTCGGTTTCATTCGGTGTGATGTAGGTGACTTTCGACAACAATTCCGCATCCAAAGCTTGAGCTGGAGCAGGATTCAAGAAGACAGGCACATTCGCGGCATAGGCTAGATCCGTTACGAAACGCACGGTTTCCATCGGGATCTCCAACTGCATCATGACCATATCGGCCGCTTCAATCACATCCTTATACTTCGCCACCTGTGTAGGCGTCAATTGATGATTCGCCCCTGGAAATACAACGATCGTATTTTTTCCTTGTTCAGCCACATTGATCAAAGCATTTCCTGTTGGTGTTTCTGTGAATTCGATACACGAGACATCGATTCCCCTAGACTGCATCTTCTTATACAAGGCATGGCCTGCGGGATCGTTTCCCAACATGCCGATCATGATGACTTGATCACTGAAGATTGCGGCCGCCATCGCTTGATTCGCGCCTTTGCCACCCCCTGACATCTTAAAATCCTTAGCCAATAAGGTCTCCCCTGGACGTGGCAACTCCGCCATGATCGCAGTGTAATCCATATTGATGCTTCCTACGACAACAATTTTTCCCATATTTCTTCCTCCTATAGACAAGCAAAGGTATCCTTCGCAAGTTGTTTGATGCTTAACTTCTTATCCACTCTTAAGTAGGTATCCAAACGATCTTTGATGGGTTTCTTGAACTTGCTTGGAATCTTCTTCGACCCATGCATCGCCCCTAAAGCCGCAAGGATTTGAGCTGCGTTACAATCCACATCTTGACCACACATCGCAATGATGTGCAAGGTCTCCGTAAAGTCACCTTTACCATACCAAAGCGCTACGATTTCAGCCATCACATTCGGATAGGCATGAATCCAATTGTATTCCTTAAACACGGTCTCACAAACCGTCCAGGCATCTTCCCACTTTTCATGCGTTTGGCATTGAATCAAAGCGGTATTCGCAAAATGGAAATATTCACTGTCTTTTGGAACGCTGGCCAAAGTCTCAGTGACCAAAGTCTTCGTATCCTGAATCACAAAGCTCAATGCCACTAGCACCGCATTGAATACTTCACCGAGGATGCCATTATTATCATGCGATATTTGCGCATCCAACCATGCCAAACGCGCGGCTTCACGGGCATCTCCGGGTGCCAACATGCCACAAATGGCGCCACGCATTTGAGCTCCGATCCAATCACTGTACGGATTATTGAAACGACCACTTTCAGGTGGGAAAATGCCCTGTTTCAAATTTCTCAACGCAATGTCTTCCGCTGACCACGCCATGGGAATATACGCCAACCACTTCAATGCGATGTCTTCACTCTTCAGTGCTCTGCCTTTTTCCTGAAAGGCTTTTAAGAATGCCAATTCAAAGGTGATGTCGTCGTTGTAGGTGTTCGGCTTACGGACATAGTCATAGACATCCCCAAAAGTCGCTCTGATGTTTTCAGTCGTATACCCTTCCAATGCGGTGCCGACCGCTCCACCGATGATTTGCGCCAACCAAGCCGCATAGATCTTATCCAATAAGACCTCATCCTTAGCAACTTCTACTTTAGGAATGAACTGGCATTTCGAGCAGTAATGTTGGTAATCATGATAAGGCATATAACGCCAGTAGAAGGACGCTTGATTGACCTTGGCATGATGAATGCTTCTCCAAAGAAGACCACTCACTTCATTGAGCTTGAGCATGTCGCTCACTTCAAGCGCTTTTAAACCTTCTTGAATCAAACGATCCCCATCTTCAACGAAATACCCTTTGTTTTCTAAGGATTGTACCGCTGCCACCATCAAAGACTCCGGTGCATAGGAACCCGGCACATGACTTTCCCACATCAATTTGAGATAATCATCCGCATTCTTCTCCAATACTTGCGCAAAATCCCAGGTTTGTTCATCTTCACTTAGAATCCTCGGAATCGCTGTATCCATTTTATGCCGTTCAATCTCCCATGCTTTCATTAGAAATGTACCTTTGCCTTTCCTTTACCCCGTTTGAGTAAATCTTGGACTTGTGCATTCACTTCTTGAATGAGAAGTGTTTCATCGAGTAAGAGTTGATAGTCCTTCTTAACCCATTCCCCATTGATCATCACCGCTTTGATATTGGTTTCATTTGCACTGTAGAGGATGCTTGCGAGTGGATTGTATACAGGCATCGTATGCACTTGATTCAAATCCCAGAAGATTAGATCCGCACTATAGCCTTCCTTGAGTTTTCCACTGTTGAAAGGCAAGGCCTCATGGCCCTTCATCAACAACTTCCAAAGTTGTTCAAGTTTGGCCTTGCGTGCATCCTGATAAACATCCTTCAGCACCAAGCCCAATAATCGTGCTTGTTCGAGTGGATTCAAGCTGTTGCTTGAGGCTGCCCCATCTGTACCGATCGCATAATGTTCATCATCAATCAAATCCGGCATGTGACCTAAGCCCATGGCTAATTTAAGATAGGTTTTAGGACTTAAGGAAATCATTGTGTCCTTTTGTAAAAGTGGATGTTCCTCAGGGGTGATGTATAAACCATGACCAATGATGCAAGGCACATCCAGACAAGCACTTTCATAGACGATTTCCAACGGCTTCTTACCGTAGTTTTGAATGCTTTCATCCACTTGACTCTGTGTCTCTGAGACATGGATATGAAGTCCACAACCCAGCACCTTGGCATGTCCAGCAATCTCTTTGAGCACCTCAGGACTGCAAGTATAAGGAGAATGCGGACCTAAACGGAGATGAACTCTTTCATTCTTATTTTGTCGGATCAATTCAATGGCTTGTTTCAAGTCGTCTTGGTAGTTGGGTGCGAAACCAAATAAGGTGATTGCCAGATCGGTCTTGATGCCCATCTCCTCTGCTGCACGCAAGATGGCGTTCGGCGAGAAATAATGATCCGCATAGGCTGTGACACCATTCTTCATCATCTCAGCCATCGCAAGCCGTGTCCCCAAGTAAACATCCTGTTCTTCCATCTTACTTTCATACGGCCAGATTTCCTCATTGAACCATGCATCGATGCTCACATCTTCCGCAATGCCCTTGAAGATGTTCATGGCCGCATGCGTATGTAGATTCACAAAGCCAGGGCTTATGACTAAACCACTGCAATCGATGCCCTCGAGAACATCGCTGGTGATGCGCGTGAGGATACCGTTTTCAATCACAAGCGATTGATTTGGATGAAGCATTCCTGCTTCATCCAAAAGGGTACAGTGGTTAAATATGATGATATTATTTTTCATAAACACGCAAACGTTCTTGGATGGCTTGATGGAAACGTTCACGATTGACCTCGAATGTCACAAATGCATTCTTAGGCAATTTATGGGTATCGTAGTAATCCACGACCGTCTTACCATAGCTGCGTTCACCTTTGGTTTCAATGTCCACATGACACCAACGTCCGCTTAACAGATCATCATACAAAAGCACCATCAAGGCCATGGCATCGTGGATGTACGCCCAGGGTTTGTATCCTGGACCTTCACTGTTGACCATATCCAAGAGAATGTGTTCGATGATCTTTGTTTGTTCGTTGTGTTTTGTGAATAGGGATAAGACTTCATCTTTGCTCAACCCATCCGCCATGGTCACATCCAAACCAACCATGACCAACTCAATACCGGACTCAAAGACGACTTTCGCTGCCTCAGGATCCGCAAAGATGTTGAATTCCGCAGCTGGAGTGATGTTTCCATTGTGATGACCACCGCCCATGATCACGATCTTCTTCACGTGATCCTTGAGGTCGGGATGAATCAGAATGGCATGTGCGATGTTGGTCAATGGACCAACGGCCACGATGACCAATTCACCCTTAAGTTCAACAGCCGTATCATAGATGAACTGAATCGCGTTACTTTGCGCTGTTCTTTTAGGTTCAGGTAAAACCAAGGTCTTCAACCCACTCGCACCATGCACATAGCCTGCTGTGACCTGCTCGCGAACAAGTGGAAGAGCTGCACCTTTGACAACCGGCACATCACTCTTACAGACTTCCAACAACTGCAACGCATTGCGTGTGACTTTGTCCAAAGTCTGATTACCGGCAACGGTAACGATGCCTTTGACATCAAACTCCGGACTGGCCAATGCGATGAAAATCGCAATCGCATCGTCCAAACCTGGATCGCAATCCAAAATAATCGGTGTTTTAAGCATAGTGATTCACCAAGTCAACCAAGAGATCCACAAAGGCTTGGCGATCCAAGTCTAAGAGCACTTTGGTGTTTGCTTTCTTTTTGTAGCGATTGAATTGATCCACAACCGTACTTCCTGTTGTGAACTCACCCTTCGTCTCAATCTCAACGTAATAATCTTTACCAATGAATATTTCTGGTTTCAATAAATAAGCAACCGCACAGGCATCGTGTAAGGGTGCCCCATGGTAACCCATGGATTTATGGAATTTCATAAAGAAATCCAAGAGTTCCGCTACCATGGTCGATACTTTCTTACCGACAGCACGAATGCGTTCCACATCTTCTTCATAAATCAGTGCCTTATGTGTCACATCCAAGCCCGCCATGATGATTGGAATGCCCGAACTGAAGACGATGTCCGCAGCTTCTGGATCTACCAAGATATTGAATTCGGCACTGGATGTCCAGTTTCCTCCCACCATGGATCCACCCATGATGGCAATCTGTTTGATGTTTGCTTTGCATTCAGGATAGATCGTCAAGAATGTGCCCACATTGGTCAAAGGACCGGTCGCAATGAGTGTGACGGGCTCTGGACTTTGATCACAGATTTCTTTCATCAATTCAATCGCATGCATCGGTTCAACGGGTAGATCGGATTCCGGAAGTACCGGACCATCCAAGCCTGTCTCTCCATGCACTTGAGGGGCAACCTCGAGTTCACGAAGGATTGGTTTATCCGAGCCCGCCGCAATCCGAGCTGTCTTGCCTGCAAAACTAAGCACCTTACGGGCATTATTCAGTGTCTTCGCAAGGGTCTGGTTTCCACCGGTAATGGTCACCCCTTTGATATCAAAGGCATCGGATGCGAACGCCATCAACAGCGCAATCGCATCATCGTGCCCAGGATCACAATCCATGATGATTGGAATCATGCTTTTACCTCTTCTTCATGTATTTTTTGGATCTTCTTCTTAGCGATTTGACGTTGACGGTACTGCGCATACAATACTAAGCCGATGATCGTCGAAACGTAAGGAACCATATTGATAAACTGCGAAGGAATACCACGGGATTGGAGTTGGTAACCAAAGGATTCCATGAACCCAAACAACAAGGAAGCGATGCTTGTACCCACTGGATTGGCTTGACCCATCGCAGCTGCCGCAAGGGCGATATACCCACGACCAGCAACCATGTTTGTGGTGAAGACTTTCAAATAAGCCATGGACATGTACATGCCCCCGAAGCTCGCGATCACACCACTCAGCAACAATGCATAGAGTTGGATGCGATTGACATCGATCCCAACCGATGAAGCCGCATCTGGATTCTCCCCAACAGCCCGTAAACGTAAACCAAAGGTCGTCTTATAGAGTAAGAAGTACACCAAGAACACCATCACAATGGCCAGATAGGTCAAGAGATTGTGCCCTGACAACATCTGCCCAATAATCGGGATGTCTTGGATGAATGGAATATTGATGGACGGGAATTGAAGGGAACGAACCGAGTTTGTCGCACCCTTATCCCCCGTAATGGCAAACATCACGAAGACGGTGCCCCCTACGGTCAACAAGTTCAATGCGATCCCACCAAGAATGATATCGGTCTTTAGATACAAGGCAAAGTAAGCCAATAGGAAGGCAATAAAGACACCTCCGACAATACCCCCCAAGGCACCCAACCAAAGATTCTGTGTAAACCCACTGATCAAGACCCCAGTAAGGGCAGAGGTAAGCATGATCCCTTCAAGCGCTATGTTTACGACACCTGCTTTATTACAGATGACCGCAGCCATCGCTGCCAATAAGATCGGTGTGGTGACACGAATGACTGTAAACAAGAATTCAGGTGTTAAAAGATTAATCATGAGATGTCGCCTCCTTAACAACCATTTTCTGACGATAATGTTTCAAGAACGCATTGGCTGCGATCATGATGATGATGAAGCCTTGAATGATCGAAATCATTTCATAACTGACATCGGAATTCACCGACATCGTATCCGCCCCAACACGGATGTACGCCAACAAGATGGCCGCTACCGGTACGAAGATCGGATTCCGTTTCCCAAGTACGGCAACGATGACCCCATCAAATGCATAGGTCGGCATCATTTGCCATCTAAAACGATCATACATCCCTAAGACTTCGACAGCTCCAGCCATTCCCGCTAAGAAGCCCCCAATGAATTGAGAATAGAGAATGACGGCTGCCGTTGAAATACCCGAATACTTCGCAAAATTCATGTTCATCCCAGTCATGCGCAACGCATAACCCCATTTGGTTTTGGCTAAAAACAACCAAATCACGATGACCATCAAAATGACGATGAAGATACCGAAGTGAATGCGTGTTCCTTTGACTAAGGTCGGCAATAACGCTGTTGCTGGAAACTTAAAGGATGCCAAGGTTCCAGCATCGGGATCCCGGAAATGATTCATGATGAGATAGAGCCCAAGATTGAGTGCCACGAAATTGAGCATCAAGGATGAGACCAATTCCGATGCGTTCCACTTAAGCTTGATGATGGCGGGAATGGAAGTGATGATTCCACCCACAACCCCTGCGAACAAAAGTGCGACAAGCGGATGGATTCCGGTCGGGAGAGGTAAAGTCAAACCAACGATGGCTGCGACCGTACCGCCCATAAATAAGGCTCCTGACGAACCCATGTTAAACTGATTCGCTGAAAACATGACCGATACCGATAAGCCTAAGAAGGTCAATGGAATCGCTGTCTCTACGACATTACCGATCTTTCTGAATTTTGAAATCGGTCCTAAGAACAGATGTCTCAACGCTTCAAAGGGTTCTTTACTGACCAAGAGAATCAAACCAAAAGCCACCAACAAAGCGATGATGATTGCGACACTGAAACGTAAGGTTTCAAACTTAGAATCAACAGATTGCTTCTTTAACCATTGTTTAAGCATACACACATCTCCTTATCTCAGCTTCACTCTGAGCTTTCAAGCCCAACATATATAAACCTAATTCAGTTTCACTTAGCAAGGATGCATCTTCGAAATACCCAACGATGCGTCCATTGTAGAAAACCACCAGGCTATCACTCAAATCCATGACTTCCGTCAAATCGGCAGAGACCAAGAGCACTGCACAACCTTTATCGCGCAACTCAATCAACTTCTTATGGATGAATTGGGCTGCCCCAACATCGATTCCACGTGTCGGTTGATCCGCAATGATGACTTTCGGATTATTTGAAAATTCACGTGCAACGACAACCTTCTGAATATTCCCACCCGACAACATTTTGACGGGTGTCTTTTCGGAACCCGTTTTGACACGATAATCCACAACTTTTTCCTTAGCCCATGCATTGATCTGTTTAAGCTTCATGAAAGGACCATTAAGGAACTCCGGTTTATCAAAATAGATCGAAAGGAGGTTTTCTTCGATACTGGCATATTCCGCAACCCCTAAGGTCATGCGATCCTCAGGAATATGCGATAGACCTAAATCACGGATCTTACGAATCGAATAGCGTTGAATGTTCTCCCCATTGATGGTGATCGTCCCAAGACTGGCTTGTTGGAGACCCGTCAACACATCGACCAACTCGCGCTGACCATTGCCTTCAACCCCAACGACGCCCAGTATCTCACCCTTACGAATGGAGAAATTCACATCATCCAAGAGTTTACGTTTATGCTCATTGACCAAGGTGACATTCTCGACTTGAACCGCCACATCTCTTGGCTCAGCCTTGGACTTATCCAAATCCCAAACAATTTCACGTCCCACCATCAAATTCGAGATATCTTCCTTAGATACCTTATCGGTATCATACGTCCCCACATCTTTACCGGCACGCATGATGGTGATGCGGTCAGTGATTTCCTTAACTTCATTGAGTTTATGAGAGATGAAGACGATCGTATGTCCCTTATCCTTCAACAACATTAATTCCTTAAACAACTCACTGGTTTCTTGTGGTGTCAATACAGCGGTCGGTTCATCCAAAATCAAAACCTTGGCCCCATGAAACAAAGCCTTTAAGATTTCAATCTTTTGTTTCGTCCCGACACTGCAATCCTCGACTTTCGCCTTAGGATCGATATCAAAATGATACCGTTTCGCGATTTCAGCCGTATCCGCAATGGCCTTTTGAATATCCAACAAGCCACCTGCTTTTTTGGGCTCATCCCCTAAGACGATATTTTCCGCAACCGTCAATGAAGGCACCAACATGAAATGTTGGTGAACCATACCGATGCCATGCTTGATGGCTTCTTGCGGATTGGAAAACTTGACTTCTTGACCATTGAGAACGATGCTTCCCTCAGTTGGTTGCTCAATCCCAAAAAGAATTTTCATCAGTGTGGATTTCCCCGCACCATTCTCACCGACCAAGGCATGGATCTCACCTTCGACGATGCTGAAATTTACTTTTTGATTCGCAACGATTCCGTTGGGATAGACCTTTAAGATGTCTACCATTCTGACAATTTCTTGCATAACTTTACCCTCTTTGATTAAAGAAAATACGTAGAAACAGGGTTCTACGTATTTTTACGAAACAACGATCTAAATATTTTGTAAAATACGCTGTTTCTGATTAAGGTTGAACGGATGCTTTGATTGCATCGAGCGCTTCGGTGCTCATGCCCATTGCGGAACCAACAACGATCTTACCGGAACGGATGTCCGCTTCGATGGTTTCGAGTTCAGCTCTGAGTGCCGCATCGACCATTGTTTCATACCATTGGTTCTTCGCGATCCCAACGGAGTTCGCTTCGAAACCTAAAGTTTCATTGGATCCCCAAGGAACTTTGTCTTCTAACGCCAAATCAATCGCACGCTTCAATGAAGCCCCGACATCTTTAAGAACGGAAGTCGGAATGACGTTTGCCGTAGCTGTATTGCCTGCTTCAGCTAATAAAGTGGCTTGGTCGGAGTCAACACCGATACCGAGGAAACCAGCTTCAGCCGCCGCTTCCAAGACACCCATACCTGCATTACCAGCAACTTGGAAGATGACGTCTGCTTTATTGGAATTGAATTGAGCCAAAGCCAATTCTTTACCCTTAGCGGAGTCAACGAAGCTGTCAATGTAAGATAATGCGACTTTGATATTCGGATTGGCCAACTTAGCCCCTTCGATGTATCCAACGAAGAAGTCATTGATGACAGGAATGTTCATCCCACCAACACCGCCGATGACGCCGGTCTTGGTCATTTTAGCTGCTAAGTAACCTGCAATATAAGAACCTTCATTTTGTTTGTATTGAATCGAGTATACATTTGCATTCTTACCGCCATCAAATGGTACGGTTGTATCGAAGATGATGAACTTGGTGTCAGGATACAATTCTGCAGCTTCCTGAACGTTTGTTTCCATCTGCCATGTACCAACGATGATGATGTCATAATCGCCATCTGCCAAATCAAGTAGACCAGGTTGCCACTTCGTGTCATCCGATCCACCTTCTACGATCTTCACTTCAATGCCGTGTTCCGCAACTGCCGCATCCAGACCCACTTTCGCAGAGTCAAAGAACGACTTGTCACCGAGGTTGCCATTGATGTAGAGCGCAACTTTCATTTTGTCTTCTGCAGGTTTTGGATCTTCAGATGCAGATGAACATGCGGTCAATGCGCCAACGGTAAGGAAGGCGATTAACAAATATTGTAACAACTTCTTCAAAACGTGTTCCTCCTTGTCTTCTCAGACAGTTTTAATGTGCTCGTGAAAGAGCTTTCATTGTAGTTGAATTATAACGAATTTGTGGGTAATTCGTCAACTTAAACCCCCCAAATTTCATCTTTACAGGTGAATTATGTGAGAATTCTCAGTCTAACTTTTTCCAAAAACTGCAGTCGTTCCATTTCACTGCCACTGGCGATGTGCTCGCAGTTCAACCAGCGTTTATCCTGTGTGATGCCACAGATCGCAAAGGTGGTTTCCAAGAGACTTGTTTCAATCGGATTCCCAACTTTTTCACGCATGAATTCAGTTTCGACTTCAGAAGTGGTCAGGATGGTCGTCCTTTGGATGTGTCCAAGTTTACCCATCAAGCCATCTTCCGTCTCATCGAATGCAAAACCAGGCAAGAAGACTTTATCCAAAAAACCTTTGAGCAGAGCTGGTGCTTCGTACCACCAGATCGGAAAGATGATGACCAGTTCATCACAAGAACTTAGAAGTTTCTGATATTCATACACTTTTGGATCACTAGTCTCACCCCGCATGTACAAGCGCAGGTCTTCTGTGCTTAATACAGGGTTGAAGCCTTCTTCACTTAAATCAATCACAACAGGGTCTTGTCCCTTTTGCTTAAAGCTCTCGACCACAACGTCCTTGACATGGTGATTGAAGCTTTTACAATACGGATGTGCGAGTAGGATAACGGGTTTCACGAGCCCTCCTTTTCTATAATCATACAATAATTCATGTTAAAATGGGTTAAAAGAGGATACAAACATGACAAAATGGACATCCATACTTGAGTCTTCAAAAACATCCCTTATGAAGATGGAGAGTGCGCTTTTCAATACACCTGAATTGGGTTTCAAGGAACAGAAAACCCGACAGATCATTCTTGATTACCTAAAGGAACACCAGCTCTCCATAACCAAGGACTATGGTCTTTCTGGCTTTAGGGTAACGATCGGCTCAGGTAAACCCCATGTCGCTTTGATTGCGGAAATGGATGCACTCATCGTCCATAAGCATCCCAATGCTGGACCGGATGGGGCAGCCCATGCCTGTGGTCATCATTTACAATCCACAATTCTTACGCATGTCTTAACTCTTTTCAATGAACATGAAAGCTTTGATGGATCTTTGAGTTTATATTGCATTGCGGCTGAAGAGTTTGTGGATTTGGACTATCGTCTACAGCTCCAAGCGGATGGACAGATAAAACTTTTATCGGGCAAACAGAATCTTATTCTAATGAACGCTTTTGATGATGTGGATGCGTTTCTATCCGTACACACCATGGGAGAAACCTTAAAACCCAGCATGGAGATCAACGCCTCCCTTAGTGGCTTCATTTATAAGAAACTTCACTTCTATGGACAAGCGGCCCATGCGGCGGTTATGCCTCACAAAGGTATCAATGCCCTGAATGCTCAGTTGTTGACCCAACAAGCCTTCGCCTATCTGCGCGAGACTTTTCAAGAAGAGGATCGCATCCGTCTTCATCTGATCACGACGCAAGGGGGTGAAAGTGTGAACTCTGTACCTGCCCATACCATTCTGGAAGGTTATGTGCGTTCCATCAACCCAGATACACTCATTAACTTAAACGCGCGTTTGAACGAGACCGCAAAACACTGCGCACTCGCTATGGAAGCACGTGTTGAAATTGAAGATCGTACGGGATACATGCCTTTGCTTCAATCCAGGGAACTGTCGGATCTTCTATTGCCCCACATTAAAAAGGTCGTACCAGAAGCAAACATCGTCGATCATCAGAAGTCCTTTGCGGCGGGTGATATGGGTGATTTATCCCTTTTCAAGCCTACGATTCAGTTGGGCTTTTCTGGTTGTAAGGGTTTGGTCCATGGCATGGATTTCAGAATGGACAATGTGGAAGAGGCTTTGGTCTATCCTGCGTATGTCTTATTGAGCACATTGAGTGATCTTTATCGTGATCCAAGTGCCTTCAATGCGCTTGTTCAAGCTTATCCTGTGAAGATGACTTGTGAAGAATACACAAATATGCACGCTTTTTAGTACATAAAGTGCCAATTATATCTTTATCTATATAAATTCATTGCATTTGGTTCTATAATGAAATTATGAATTACATCTATCTGAACAAAGAGCTAAGAATGCCACTCTATAAACAGATTCACCAAAGCATTCGAACCGCCATTTTGAATGGCGAGCTCGAAAACAACGCCGCCTTACCCTATGAAGAGGAGATCGCAGAATTTTACAACGTCAGTCGGATCGCGGTGCGAATGGCTTATGAAGCTTTAGCCAATGAAGGGTTGATTGTACGCATCAAACGTCGTGGCACCTTTGTGTCCAAGCGTCCTATCTTGGTTTATGACGATCATGAGGTCGCCTATCTGAAACGCATGTTGGAGCGCAAGGGTTATGTCTACAGTCAGCGAAATCTTTTGGTTGAGACGATTCAAGTTGAAAACAATCAGTATCCCGATGCCTTAAAGGCCTATGGGAAGTCCGTCTTACGGATCACGCAGTTGGTTCAAATCAATCACATGCCTTTTGCCTTGGTTGAGTACTTCATTCCTCAGAATGTGAATCTGTATCAAGCCGAGACCATCATCAACAGTGATGACAGTTTGATGGCGATCGATAAGATCTTACAGCTTAGAATTGCAAAAATCGATGCCTTATATCGAGGCGAAAAGGTACGTGACATCTACGCCAAGTCTTTAGGACTGACACAGGATGCGTCGGTCTTCCATTATTTCATCTCATACCTGGATAAGGAGGACAATCTCAAACTCTTTAGTTCCGTGGTGATCAATGGCAGCACCAACATCTTGGAGAAAGAGATGAGGATTCAGTCATGATCGAGAAGTACATTTCAATTGATAAGCGTCGCAATCAAAGCATCCAGGAACAGCTCAAGCAAGCCCTTTATTCCGTGATCATGGTTCGGACCTTGCCCGAAGATTATGTCATGCCGAGCATCAAGGATATGGCAAAGAGCTTGGATGTGAGTATAGAGGATGTCCAATATGCCTATGATGTGTTGGTTAAGGAGAAGTTTCTTGTCTTGGAACCAAAAGGATATCAGGTACGCCAAAGCATTCTCCCTGTCAATCACGGGATTTCATTGAAAGCTTTGATCGATGGAATTTCGAATATTGGTCTGACTCCGAATATACAAGACATTGATCAGGGGATTGTAAAGCTTAAGGATTTCAAGAAGATTGATCATCGTTTCGATGAAGATGACAAGTTGGTGAAGTTTTCACGTCTGTATCTTGGGAATGATCATAAGATTTCGTATCTGGATAATTATCTCTCCACTAAACATTTCCCTGGCATGGAGGATCTCAATTACACGAATTTCCAGATCTATCCTTACATATTTGAGAAGTATCCAGGCAATTACGCCATCAAACGCCACTTTACGATTGAATCAATGAATAAGGAAGTTGCGAACATATTGGACCAAGCGGAGGGCAGTCCTGCGATCCATATCATTTCACAGATTTATAATGAAGCTGGGTCGCAGGTGGAGTACTCTAATATTTGGGTCTGCGCGCATTTCTTTAAGTTCAAGGTAAGTTCTGATTTTAGTTTATAATCCAAACAAATATCCAGCATCTAAAGCTCCGTTCAAAAATGGAGCTTTTTACTATGTCATAAAGTCCACATCATCAATAAAGTGAGGATGGGTTTGTTTCTTAAAAAGAATAATAATGATTTAGTAAGATGTTAAGAACAGGCTCTATACAAGGTTAACACAGCATCCATTTGACCATCTGAACATCTATGATCGAGACACAAATCTCATGACCATCACCCCTTCAGGTATATCCGATTTTTTAAATGCGATACTTATGTCAAAACACAAAGGACTGTCCATACTTCGACAATCCTTTGCTCATGTTTTTATCGCTCCATTCTTCTTAGTGTGTCACCGTATTCTTCGTCACACCCTCTGGTATATCTGGATTATACCCTCTTTCTATCGAACAGAAAAAAGCCAAGAATTGGGATAAAACAAGATTTATAAACATGGTCTGTGTCGCATCAAACATTTCATCGATATATATGGATGGGTATTTTGAAGTAAGTTCCACCTTATTCGTAAGTACAACCACTTTCTCTTTGTTGTTCACATACATTCTATCAAGGAGATTTGTCGGGCAGAAATTCGTATCTTTGTCTGCAATATAAAATAGAGCTGGATATTTTAATTTATTCGCAACTACGATTGGACCATGCCAGTAGTCGCTGCTTGCATAGGATCTTGCATCCATTGTGCAGGTTTCCTGTATCTTCAGTTCAATTTCCTGCCCCATCGCAAAGTGTAATCCTCTTGCAAAAATGAGCATGTGATCCGTTTTACTAAAGATTGGTACATACTTTTCGATTTGGCTTTCACGTTGTAAAGCGTATTCGATAGAATGATCGATTCTCTTCAACGATTCAAGTAGATAATCATTCATTGTCGCATATGCGATGATAGCCATTAAATTCACGACTTGTGTGGTAAAGGATTTCGTAGCGGTAACACCATATTCAATGCCACATCGATTGTTCAAGTTGATATGCCCTTTTGTGGAAAGCATCGATCCCTCTACATTCGTCAAGGTAACCGTAAGTGCTCCTTGTTTCTTAAAGTGTTCCAATACCTCAGCAACATCTTCAGCTCCACCTGATTGTGAGACAGCGATACAAAGTGATTTTGAGTGATCTACCTTGCCCTTATAGATCGTGATGATGGAAGGCAATGCAAGATTGATTCTCATGCTTGAATGGATTTCACCAAGGTACTTTGCGATCAAACAAGCATGTTCACTTGACCCTCTCCCAATTAGAAGAATCTCCTCAATTTTTCTCGTCTTAACTATCTCAGCGATTTCCACGAATAATTCATGATTCTCTCTCAACACATCTCGAACGTTCTGAGCTTGTTGATGAATCTCTTGATACATGTAGTAGTCTGTATGCTTTTTCATTTATGTTCCTTTCCAATAAAAAAAGGACAAGATATAGGCATTACCTTGTCCTTTTTTTGCTTATAAGATTCCCAAAAACGATAAGACAATCGTAAGCACAATCGTTACAAGAATCAAAACAGTAGGACTTACTTTTCGAACTCTTATAAAATAGAACATTGTGAATACATAGGCTAAAGGGAGAAGATTTGGGAAAATCTTATCGATGAATGCTTCTTGAATCGAAATGGTTATGCCGTCATTTAATTCAATGGTAGGAAGCAGGGTAATGTGTACATAAGCCGCAGCCAAGGCACCGATAACGGTTGTTCCTAAGATTGTAGCCGCTCTTGAAAGTTTCTTTGAACTTTCGCGCAATGAATCCAATGCCGTCGTACCAAGTTCATAGCCTGCACGAGCCAATGGGAAACGCATGATGAAGATTCCAACATAAACTGCGAAGAAGATGATTGGTCCCAATACATTTCCTTCTAGAGCGAAGGATGAACTGATACCTGCCATAATCGGCAATACAGTAAACCAGAAGATTGCATCTCCAATACCCGCTAAAGGACCGAATAAACCTACTTTGATCCCTTTGATGAGTGTGCGATCGGATCCATTTTCTTCTAGAGACAATAACAAGGTCATCAAGAAAGGAACCAATGTTGGATGCGTATTGATGAACTGCATGTTATCAGTCATCGCAGCAGCTAAACCTTCTTTATCATCCTTATAGATTTTTTCGAGCGCTGGAAGCATCGCGACAGTCCATCCACCCGCTTGCATACGTTCATAGTTAAATGATGCTTGCAAGAAGACAGAACGATACGCCATATCCGAAATGTCTTTTTTCGTTAGAACTTTATTAGATACCGTCATTTTGGACACCGCCTTTCGCTTTCTCGTCATCCGATTTAACAAAGAAGTAATCGTACATACCCAAACCTAAACCGACTACTGCAACTGGCAACAAATTTGCGATCGGTAGATATGTAATCAAGAAGAAACCAACAATAAAGAATGGGATGTATTGTAACTTCAACATGACATTCAACAACATTGCGAAACCGACAGCAGGCAAGATACCACCAGCAATTTCCAATCCATGGATGAACCAAATTGGAAGAATATCGATCAATGACTTTAATAAGTCTTGAGCAGCATACGCTGACAAGAAGACGATGACACCATATGAGACTGCAACGATTGCAGTGGTCAGATAGTTGAGCTGTGTCAACGCTTTCGCATCTGCATTTTCAGCATAATGATCTGCTCTTGCCATAAACATGGAGAATGAGGAATAGAAGAATAGAATGACATACTGCATTAGAATACTGAATGGAAGTGCCAAGCCGATTGCGAGAGCAGGACTTGTGTTCGTCGTGTGCGCAATGACAACCGTCATGACCCCAGCCAAAATTGGGTTTGGTGGTTGTGTCCCCCCTGCAGGTGTCAACCCTGCGAAAGCGAGCTCAGTTAACCCCCCGGCAACTAAGCCTAATTTTAGATCGCCTAAAATTAGTCCTGTAATCGATGCGACGATGATTGGCCTAAAAATGAAGAAGGCTTCCAACCAGTAGTCGACACCAATCACGATACATGCCAATGCTAATAAAATACCTTGAACAAGTGTGATTTGCATCTTTCTCTCCTTTCACCTATTCGATAGATTCTCTACTATCTCCTGGGATATCTTGAATAAAGATATCAACCCCTAAAGATTTAATCTTACGTAAACTATTCAACTCCGCATCATCGACATAGACTTTCTTAGAAAGTTGTTTTTTGCCTGGAGAGAAGTGCATATTTCCCACATTAACTTTTGTAATGGGAACATTGCCTTCAATGAGTTTTAGCATTTCATGAGGTGTTTTAGTCACTATGAATATTTTCTGAGCATCTGAAGCCTTATGAATAATATCGATTGTTTTCTGAACTGTGAAAAAGCGGATTTGTACCCCTGCGTTGTCCGCAGTGATTGCCATGAGGTCTTGTTGCAACTTATCATTAACCAGTTCGTCATCCACAACGACAATAAGATTACATCCGATAGTTTTTGTCCAAGTGACACCGACTTGTCCATGTACGAGTCTATTATCGATTCTTCCGAGTAATATGTTTGGCATAATGGCTCCTTTATAGATTGATCTTCACAATAGTGGCTGATAGTTCAAACTTGCCATTCTTGAAGATACCTCTTGTATATTCGACAGCCTGATTGTAATTCTTCATAGTCTTTATCAGAACAATGGCAGGCTCCCCTGCATCAACTTTAAAGAATTCTGCAACTTCGTCCGTTAACGAGATAGGGATGATCCGTTCCTTACCTGTTAAATAATGAAACCCATAATCTTCAAAAACATCATAGATACTTTCTGTCGTGAGTCGCTTTCCATCAAGATTCTTAAAAAATTTGTATGGAATATACGTTTCTTCAAACAAAGCGGGTTCATCATCGAGATAACGCTGACGTTGAATGAACCAAACACTTTCACCTTGCTCAATATTCAGTTCAGTCAGTACATCCGAAGGTGGATTATCTAACTTCTCGAATCTCGAGACGACAGATCGATGTTTACATCCGATCGTCTTCGCCAAAGTTGAGAAACTCAGAAACTTATTGATATCAATTGATGTTGAAGGCGGTTTGACAAACGTACCCTTCCCTTGAACTTTCTCCAATACCCCTGCATTGACCAACTCCTGCATAGCCATGCGTACGGTAGCTCTCGAAACATTCAATAAGCGACAAAGTTCAGGTTCTGAAGGAATCTGATCGCCTGGTTTTAGGTTGTTATTCTTGATATAACTATTAATCGTTTCAATGACTGAAATGTAGAGGGCTTTTCTATTTTCAAACATAAATAACCTCCTCCAACAGAATCAGCGTAACTTGTACGGACAACCTAACATCATTATAACCATACAAGTTGAGATGCGCAAGATATTTTTTGTTAGGTTTAATCTTATTTTTATTCATATGGACTTCTCCTTGTTTTAAGTTTATCAAAATTCTCCCCATGAATCTTGAAATCGACTTCAATTATATTCATATCTCAAAATATAAAAAAACCAGGCTTCAAATTTAACTGAAACTGGTTCTTCATTAATTAAGCTAGAAAACAAAGGGTATATTACATGAAACTTGAGTTCAATTCTCACTATAACAATAACTATCTTCAGTCTTTACCTCATCGAGTGCTTGAACCATGATGTCATAGACATCCGGAGATGACTTTGCACGAATGATCTGATCAAAGTACTTCCTTGTGGAGAAAATATCCATGATCTCCTTTAACAAACGGAGATGTGTTTTCTGATCAATCGGCGCAAGCACCAAAACGATATTTGCAATCAGTTCGTCGTTAAATGACACACCTTTACTAAAGACACCCATCGAGAGTCCGAGTTGAAATACGCCGTCTTCGGGTCTTGAATGCGCTATGGCCAGCCCTGGTTCAAAGTAGATGTACGGACCATTATTCACAATATTGGACAACATGGTCTCGACATAACTATCAGAAATCTTGCTTTCACTGAGTAGCGAGCTTGAACTCAGTCGAATGCTCTCTTTCCAATCCACTTCTTTATCATGAAGGGTAATATTGTAAGGTGACAACACTTCTAAGATTGAAGGATTGATACTGATTTTATTCAACTTCTGATCAAAACTACGTTCTTTGATGTAACGAAAGAAATCACTTTTAAGCTTTGTTTGGCTCGTAGGACTCACATATTGACTGATGATCTTAAATAGACCATCCCACATCGATTGATTCAAGTTGGATGCGATGCTTCGCGAAAGATTCGATACGAGCATCGTCTTATCTTCATCCTTAAGTATTGGGCTGATCCTCAAAACTGGACATGTGATGAGCAAATCCTCAGTACTGATTACGATGTCACAGTTATACTGAAGGCTTTGGAGCTCTTCATAATTTGAAACAAGCCTCAACTCGATGTTTGGAATCAAGTTTTCGATTTCTTTTTGAAGAAGTTTTATCGTTGAGATCCCATCCTGACAGAATAAGATCGCATTGATTTTTGCGTCACGCTGTTGTGCTGCCTCGAGATGACCTCCGAAATGAAGCGTCAAATACGCAATTTCACTGTCTGGTAATGGAACACCCAATGTTCGACTGATTTGTCCAGCGACTCTTCGCGTGACTTCATAGAGCTCTGGATAGTTTGTCGATATCTGTTTGGTGATTGGATTATCAATTTGAATGCCATAACGATACCTGTAAATCGATGTTTTAATATGAGCAAAAATAGACTTCTGAACCGCGTCACGATCACTAAACTCGATGCAAGCGATACGTTCAAATTCATTGATCACTGATTTTGATAAAGTAAAGAGTTCCTCGTCCTGCTTGTTCGCAATCGTAAACTCTGGGACAATCTGAATGCGGCTTCCCAATAGATGCAAACTGATATAGATGATTTCGGGACGATCCAACTCCGGAAACATCTTTTTTATTACATTGAACTCCTTTGTCTTTACGATCTGTGTGATCTCATAACCTTTGAACGAAACACTGGGATGGTTATGATCTTTCAGTGACAGAAGTACAGCTAAACCTTGGAGGGTGCCTTCGACATATCGTGTTTCCAACTTATGCTCGATGAGTTTCAATCGATCGAAATAGTGAATCACGAGGTCAGGTTTTATGAAATGTAAATGCCCTTTTTTATACAATGGACTGATTAAATTGAAATGATAAAAGAAGACTGCTCTTCTTTTAAGCGAATCGCCTTTTACGATATAACCTGTATACCGAATCGAGCTTAAATTCAGTTCATAATTTTCAAGTTCATTTTTTGCAATTTTAAGATCAGAAATAATCGTATTTCTAGAAACATGGCAAAAATCCATGAGCTGTTCAATGGTCAGGATTGTATCGTATCCAATCAAAGCGCAGATGATGATGCTGATGCGCTCATTGGGTGAGTACTGATAGAATGTTTTGATTTTTGTCTTGTCTAAATAACGACGTAAAACGTTCTTTTGCTCATCGCTTAAATAAAAACCTTTTCCACGTTCAACATGAACTTCTTGGCACTTGAGTTCTTTAAGTACATCATTGATTTTGTTCAGATCGTAATAAATCGATCGCTTTGATACATTGAGCATCGCAACCATATGCTGATTGCTGATAAAATCCTGCGCATTCATCAACAACGTCAAGATATTCTGAGCTCTCGTATCCAGTTCAATTATTTCATGCATGTGGGCTCCATTAAACATCTTCAATTGATTTTATATGATCGTTATTGAAACGATCGAGAAGATTAAACCGAGTACCGTCGAATTCGACAATCAACAAACTGTTTGATGGAATATATCCATCTATCCAGAAGTCATCAATGGATCTTTTCTCGAACTCCATCATTAATGAACGCATAACAATACCATGTGTTACTAATAGTATGCAAGAATTATCATGCAAGTCAAGTAGGTCATACAGCTCTTGAATGACTGTTCGATTAAATTCATCTAAACGATCCATTCCCTGAGCGGATATTTGATTTCGGGGGTCATGATAGAGACTTCGTATCTCTTCTGGCCATTTGGATTCAGCCTCATCGATACGCGATCCTTCAATCACCCCGAAGTCAAATTCTCTTAAAGCAGGACGTATTTCCAAATTGGGCATGTTTGGAGTTTTTAATCGTTGATAAGTCTCAATGGTTCTGCCAAGCGGGCTTACATAGACTGCATCAAAAGAAACATCCTTAAGTCGATTCCGCAAGGCTTCAGTTGCTTTGATTCCGATTTCATGGAGTGGTGAATCCAGGCTTCCTTGATAAAGCCTTTGCTGATTCATAAGCGTCTTTCCATGTCGCGTGATATAAAGCGTTACTTTTTTATTTCTTTTTCCCGTGTTTGTAGGCATCTTTGATATCTTCGAGTGTTGTTCCTTCTGGAATATTTGTAAATTTTAAATAAGCTTTTGGTATCGGCATCGTTTTAACAAAAGGCTTAAGATAGAGCGCAGTCAACAGGGCAACAATTAAGAAGATTGTATTCCCTGATATAAAACCAATAACAAGGTTGGCGACCGCAATCACAGTCAGTCCATAAAAGGTGAACGGTTTCATATTACTCATCTGAGATGTGTTCATGACTTGTACTCTTTGCCCATTGATGACCGGTTAGTTCTAAAACCTTTGCTTGTATGTACGTATACGCATTCGCTTCAAGGCGTTCAAGAACGTCATAGCATTTCTCTAAAGAGGATTCGGCTAAAATAATGCCATGTTCCTGCAACAATGCTCCATAAGGTAAATTAACCCCCTTTGCGACATTATCCAGTACAAACTTACGTACGCGTTCAGCCAAAATGACAGTTGTCGCTGGTGCATATGGTAAACACGGTAAGTCACCCATTTTACGTAGATTTTCATTGATGATGGGCATTCCAATTCCCATGGTCGCAAATGGCATGAGTTCTTTTGGATGCGCATGAATCACTGCTTTTACACGCGGATCACTTTCATAAATTGCCATGTGCATATTGGTTTCACGCGTAAGCTGGCCATCCCCTTCGATGATGTTGAGATCTTTATCTACAACTAAAATATTCTCAGGAACCATTCTGCACAACTTTTCTTGCGCCATCAAAGTCGGTGTCATAATCCAATGTTCATCATTGATTCTGACGGTTACATTGCCTCCGGCTGCATTTGTCAGCCAGCGATCATACATAACCAACATCCAATCACATAATTTTTGACGTTCCAATCGGTATAGCATCTTACACTTTCCTTTCAATCTTGCACTTAGCTAAGAGTTCTTTAACATCCGACAAATCAAAACTCGCACTTCCTTCTTGCATGGCTTTACTTGCCCCGATGGCAGCTGCCGTACGCAACATATCTTCAACTGAAGCGTTCTCATAAATCTTTGCGACAAGTCCGCCAACAAAGAAATCTCCCGCTCCGGTTTCATTGACTTCATGAATGGTTGGCGGAATCACATGTATGATCTCGTCACCCTTTTTGGCAAGTGCCCCTCTTTTCCCAAGCGAAACGATGGTCACTTCAACATCTAAATCATGCGTTTTAAGCGCATTGACAAAATCTTCTATGGAATCACATTTAGAATTGATAAATTCTTGATATTCAAATTCATTCGGCTTGATTAAATATGGTTGATACTCCAATGCCTTTTTAAGATAAGCTCCCGCAGCGTCAACGACAAGTTTTGCGTCATGTTTTTTTACAACGGAAAGCATTGACCCATAAATCTCCACATCCAGTTCGTGCGGAGGACTTCCTGCAAACACAACGATATCTTCTTTCTTCACGTTTACGTCTAAGAACTTCTTCAGTGTCTCAATCGATTCATCATTTAAAGGAAAGCCCTTTTGGGTAATCATATAACTACCCTCACCACTCTCATCCACGAGAATGATCGATTCACGTGTTTCACAGTTCTTTTGTTCAATGAATCTGCAGTCAACACCTTTCAACTCCATCAAATGAACCATGTGCTCGCCTGTTTTTCCACCGATCACACCTGTCGCAATGTTGGGAATCTCAAGTGCTGATAAAACAACTGAAACGTGTGTCGCTTTTCCACCGATATCATATTGAACGGATTTCGTTTTATTATTGGCTTTGCGCGTCAATCGACCCTGAATTTGGACAATTCGATCAACGGCAGTGTTCAACGTAATGGTGTAAATCATGCGTACTCCTTTTAAGATGCAGGTGACCAAGAATGGTCACCTGCGGATTGTTAACGGATTAAAGCTCTTTGTTACGTGCATTCCATTCTTTGACATAGAGGAACCAGAGGCCACCCCATACCGCTAAGAAAATCAAACCAACGAAATTGCCATTGATAATATCCGATGCTTGAGAGAACACATAGCGGAAGACAGGCATTTCCATTCCAGCCCAAGAAATCATCTGACCCGCAGGAACATCATAAGTACCCGTTGTACGTGCTAAATCTGTGATTGTTGGTGCCAATAATGTACCGACATATAAGAAGATCGGCGTAGACATAACACCTAAGATAACCATACGAACAATGTTTCCACCTGTAATGATCAAGAGTGGTGCTACGAGACAGATATTGACGATACCACCCATAGGAAGGACGTTGTTTCCAGGAAGAATCAATGCGAAGACTAACATTACAGGAACAAGAAGGACTGCCGTTACCCAAAGCTCTGGAGAACCTGCTAGAATCGGCCAGTCAAGACCAATATAGAATTCACGACCAGGAAATTTTGATTTCATGAATTCGCCCGCCGCATCGGAAATCGGAGACAAGGCGACCATGAAGAGTTTTGCGACCATTGGGAACAGAGTCAAAGCTGTACCTGTCGAAATACCCAAGTTAACGGCTGCTACAGGAGCATAACCGGCTGCAAAACCAATCAATGTACCAATAATGAAACCCATGACATGATTTTCTGCAAAGACACCAATTTTGTCTTTTAATGTTTGAGCATCTACATCAATATTCAAACCAGGAATCTTTTCTAGGATTTTGTTAAAAGGATTCAAAACAACTGCAAACATCATCATGGAGTGAGGAACGGAAACACCAGGAATACCTGTTGTTTTTTGAACTTGCTTTTGAGTCAAGTCTGCATTCCATAATTCAAAGACAACTTGAATCGTACCCACGACCATCGCAGCTACGACACTACCGGATACCGCAACGACCATAACAGCGGTTAAAATCTTATTCCATACATTCCACAAGTCAACGTTCAAAGTGTTTGTTTTGTTCAAAGCGATCATCACCATGTTCACAATGATCTGAATTGGGAAGAGAATAAATGCATATGGCCAAGCCCATGCAATAGATGCGAGTGGCGACCAACCTACGTCGATAGCGGTGAGTTGAATGCCCGTATTATTGACCAATGCTTCTGCTGCTGGGCTGATAAAACCAAACATAAAGCCGATGATCGCACCCATACCCACAAAAGCAACCCCTAATGTCAAACCTGCTGAGAATGCGTCTTTGAATTTCATCTTGACGAGCAAACCAACGAGGATCATGACAACCGGTAAGAAAACTTGAGAACCTAAACCCAACACTGCATTAACTATCGATTGTAATAGTTCCATATTTACCCCTTTCGTATATTTAGAACTTTTTTATGAGAGAAGCAAAAGATAGAGATTATTTTAATAAGTTGATGAGTTTATCCAATTCTTTATCCATGCCCATTCCGGTCAAGAATGCGATCCCATTTAATACAGGTACAGGATAATCAACAGTAGGTGCTGTAATGGCGATATAGACATCACATTGCTTAATGTGTGTTGCAATCGATTTGATGTCTACTGCATCAACAACTGCATTGACACGTTTTTCTTTAAGTAGACGTGCCACTTTAGATGCCACCATTTGTGAAGTAGCGACTCCGGAACCACAGGCTACAATTACTCGTTTCATTCACTTTCTCCTTTCTTGTGTAGATAACTCGACAATACTTCAATCATCTCTCTTTTTGTTTTTGCTTCATCTAACCGATGCATTGCTTCTTCATTCATGAACATATCGATCATGCTTTGAAGTAAGACGATTTGATCTTCAGCTTTCTTAATGACAAGCATGAATATGTAGTGTGCCATCACTTTATGATCCAAACTTCCCATCTCTCCAAATTCAATGGCTTGTGATGGCTTAGCAACAACAATACAAGGCTTAATCACATGCTCTGGATCTCCGTGTGGTATTGCGACCGGAAACGGAATTGTAGGTAGGCCTGTCGGGAACACTTTCTCACGATTCAAGACCGCATCCACATAAGTCGGCAGAACCATTCCTTCACCTTCGAGATAACTTGACATTTTACGAATGAAATCTTCCGCAGAATGAACTGGATAGTCAAGAAATACAAGTGACTCATTAAATAACTTTGCAAACATAACGGTTCTCCCCTTATAGCCATCTTCATTTTAATTAGTATTGCAAAGACTTACTAAGTCCAACTTTCGTAATTATTCAGTGCAATTGACATGTCATTTTTGCACACTTATGTGTTCAAACATTGATAATATTTTAACAAACATTGCACAATCAAAGTGTCAAAATTGGTCTTAGTTCATCCACTTCAATTATGCTAATGTGACAGAAAGGAGAACAATTATGTTAATGCAAAAAGAAAGAGAACTGATTGTTGAGTATGGAAAATTGATGCTCTCCTCAGGTCTCACAAGAGGTACAGGTGGTAATCTAAGTATTTATGATCATGAATTGGAGTTGATGGCTATTTCCCCTTCAGGGATCGCATATGAAGCTACGCTTCCAGAAGATGTCGTCATCATGAAGTTGGATGGAACCATCGTTGATGGCACCAAAGTTCCTTCTTCCGAAAATGCGATGCATGCTATCGTTTATAAGAACAGGAAGGATGTAGGGGGGATGATCCATGTGCATTCAACCTTTGCCGCAACTGTGTCTTGTTTAAATCAAGACTTGCCTGCTGTTGATTACTTAGTCGCATTTGCGAAAGGTAAATCTGTGAAGTGTGCTCCATATGCGACATATGGAACACCTGAGCTTGCTGAGAATTCCATCAGAACAATGGGTGAACAGAATGCTGTTTTATTGGCCAATCACGGAATGAACTGTGTTGGTCCAAACTTGCAGACCGCCTTTGCGATTGCTGAGCAACTTGAATTCTGTGCAGAACTCTATGTTCGAGCCAAGGCTATTGGAGAACCTGTCATCCTACCAGATGAAGAAATGGATCGCATGATTGTACGTTTTGCAAATTACGGTCAAAAATTCTAGAATAAAAAAGATCGATTCACATTGTTCGTGCATCGATCTTTTTTATACTCTGATCACGTATTCATATTTCAAAGCGGTATCTTAAACCGTATCGTAGTTCCGATATCCAACTGGCTCTCCACTTCTAAGCGGATATGATGGTTGGCCGCAATCTTCGACACGATCAGTAAACCTAATCCATTTCCATTCGGATTGTTTTGACTTTCCTTCTTATACCGTTGAAACAATTCCTTTTGCTTGAGTTCATTCATCCCAATCCCATGGTCCACAACTTCAATGATGACCATTTCCCCTTCTTGTCTTGCAAGAAGTTCAACTGTTGATTTCTCTGGTGAAAATTTGGATGCATTATCCAAGGTCGCAATGAACATCTGCTTCAAGCGTTGCGCATCTCCGCTAAAAGACCATGTACCCGCTTCGATTTGAACCTGCAGGGTTTGTTGCTTCTGCTCCAAAAGCGCACGGGCACTTCGAACCACATCATCCAAAACATCGTGCAACTCAATCACATGCTTATCCAACTTAAAGTCTGGATCTTCCAACTTGGACAGATCCAACAGATCTTGAATCAGTCGTTGCATTCCCAATGTCTCATGAATGATCTGAGCACTGATCTTAGGACTGTCTTCAATTGGATAGATCTGATCTTTGACACCCTCTGCCAAACCACGAATGATGGTTACCGGTGTTCTGAGTTCATGCGTGATGTCCGCTATGAAGTTCTGACGCATTTTCTCTAAGTTGGCACTTTGTTTGGACGCATCATCCAAACGCTTGGCTAAACTGTTGATGTTGTTGGAAAGTTGTCCGATTTCATCCTTTTGCTTTACATCTAAGAAGACTTCATAGTCACCCAATGCCAAGCTGTTGATGGCTTCATTGGCTCGATTCAACGGTTTTACGAACTTTAACGATAAGAAGTAACCCAATAGGATGGCAAAGATGATCCCAATCCCCAGCGAAAGAACCAAGATCCGAATCGTACTTGAGGTCAAAGCGTTAATGGATGTGACAGAAGCAGATATAAACAAAGCCGCAATCACCTGTCCATTGACTTCAATCGGCGTACCCACCGTAACGGTTTCCGTATTGAAGACACCACGGATCCGATCACTGACAAGTTGTTCACCTGCTAAGACTTGCCCCAGCAGTTCTTGTGTTCCTTTACTTAAAGCAAAGTAATCCCGCATCATGTTCATGCCCATACGGGTTTCTGTGATGGTGGTGATCGCACCTTCTGGACTGACAATCCAGACTTGTAAATCATCCACATTTATACGACTGAGCAGGCTGTTCAGTTCTGCCCGGTCAATGCTCAACTTATCGTTGTTTTCAATTGCGTCCGCAATCTTTGTGGATTGATTCAAAAGAAGTTGTTCGATTTCTGTTCGTGTCGCTCGACGCACTGAAATGCCAAAAAGACCTCCGATGATGAAGGCAAAGACAATGATGACCAGAATGAAATAGAGGATCAATTTGCGAGTGATGCCCTGTTTCACGGCTTTACCTCAAGGGGTTCAAATTTATAACCGATGCCCCAGACGGTCTTTAAATCCCAAGCTGGATGATCGAAGTGTTCAAGTTTACTGCGCAAACGAGTCATGTGAGAGTCAACCGTTCGACTGTCACCATAATAATCATAGCCCCAGACTTGATTCAAGAGTTGATCTCGGGAGTATGCAATATTGGGATGCATGGCTAAGGTAAACAATAATTCAATCTCTTTTCGTGTCAAAGACACTTCTTGTCCATTGATTTCTACGCGATAGGCACGCATATCCACCATGAGGTTATCGAAATTCAAGATGTGCTTTGTGCTTTCGGGTTCGAGACGTCTGAGGACCGCTTTGATGCGGGCCATGACTTCAAGCGGTGAGAACGGTTTGACGATGTAATCATCCGCTCCGATGTCCAAGCCCAAGATCTTCTCGTGATCTTCACCACGAGCGGTGATCATGATGATGGGTACGTTGTTATCTTTACGGATTTCCTTGCATACGGAAAAACCATCCAGTTTGGGCATCATCACATCCAATAGAATAAGATCGATGTCACTGGACATTTTATTGAGCACATCAAAACCATCTACGGCAAGAACGGTCTCAAAGCCTTCTTTCTTACAATAACTATTTAAGATCGATGTGATTTGCGGATTGTCATCCGCAATCAAGATCGTAGGATTTGTTTTCATGTCTGTATTATAACCCTCAATGTATGTCAAAAGTGTGTCAACAATCATAATCCTTAACGATGTGAACTGTTTCTCGTTTAGTTTGAACTGAAAAGTGTATGTTTTCATTTCAAAGGAAAGCAAGGCATTTCATTGACACAATCTTTAAACGCATATATAAGGTCGCTATTGAACCCCTAAAAAAAAGCACTATTGCAAGTGCTTGGACTAAACTAATTTCTTACTTATTCGAAACATCACTCAAGTCTATTTTGTGACAAGATGCATAACGCTCACTTCCATGGACTTCAAAACGGCGATATTCAGGTTTTTGTGTCTTACAGATTTCCATACATTCAGGACATCTTGGATGAAATGGACATCCTGAAGGAGGATATACTGGTGATGGGACATCTCCTTGTAGAGGAATCCTTTTTTTCTTTTGAGCTAAATCTGCAATCGGAATTGCTGAAAGTAATGCCTTGGTATAGGGGTGAAGCGGATTCGCAAATAGATCTTCTGTTTTTGCAAGCTCTACAATCTTACCAAGATACATGACCGCAACACGATCTGCGATATACTCCACAACTGATAAATCATGGGTGATGAATAAATAGGTTAGTTGATGTTCATCTTTGAGTTTCTTTAACAATTTCAAAACCTGAGCTTGAATGGATACATCAAGTGCAGAGACCGCTTCATCACAAATGATCAATTCTGGATTAACTGAAAGTGCACGTGCAATTCCAATCCGTTGCCGTTGTCCACCTGAAAACTCATTTGGATAACGTGTCATGTATTCACGTGGTAGATTCACATCCTCAAGTAACTTACCAATGATATCAACACGTTCTTTTTTATTTTTGACGCCAAATTTGATGAGTGGATCTTGGAGCTGATCAAAGATGCTCATTGCAGGATTGAGTGATGAGTAGGGATCTTGAAAAACGATTTGAATCGTTGAACGTGCGTTGTCAATCTCTTTCTTATTGAGTGTTCTTAAGTCTTTGATTCCATCTTTAAATGCATATTCGTAAGATCCGCCAGTAATGGGTATCAATTGTAGGATTGATTTCCCAAAGGTTGTCTTTCCACAACCCGATTCACCAACGATACCAAGGGTCTCCCCACGATAAACATCAAGATCGACATCATCGACTGCTTTGACAAAGGCTTGAGTCTTTTTTAAAACACCTTTTTTGATTGCAAAATGCGTTTTTGATCCTCGAATTCTTAACAATACTTCTGGTTTATTTTGCATGTTTGATCACCTCTTCATGATGGAAACAACGCACATAATGGTTCTCATCAATGAACGTTTCAGGTGGCATCTTATTCTCGCACAATTCAGTCGCGAAATCACAACGTGGGCAGAATTGACAGCCTTTCGGACGATTGAATGGATCTGGCGTCATACCGCGAACGGGCTCAAGCACTTGATCCTTCCCTTTACCTAAGACAGGTATTGATCTGAGGAGAGCTCTTGTGTAGGGATGTCGAGCTTGTGTCAATACATCTTCTACTTTTCCATATTCTACGATATTCCCCATATACATGACCGCAACTTCATCTGCCATCTCAGCAACAACACCCATATTATGTGTTATCAACATTATGGCTGTTTCATGTTGGGTTTTTAGTTCATTAATCAGATCAAATATCTGAGCGGATATCGTTACGTCTAGTGCCGTTGTGGGTTCATCCGCAATCAGTACTTTAGGTGCACAACTCATCGCCATGGCAATCATCGCACGTTGTCGCATGCCTCCCGAAAACTGATGTGGATATTCACGATCACGTTGTTCAGGAGCGGAAATCCCCATTTCAGCTAAGCTTTTAACAGAACGCTCAAAAGCCTGCTTTTTATTAAGATTTGGAATATGTTCAAAAATCATCTCTCGAATTTGATGCCCGACAGTATAAACAGGATTAAGTGCCGTCATCGGATCTTGGAATATGATGGCAATGTCTTCGCCACGAAGCTTACGCATCTGTTTTCCATTTTTCTGAAGCTGATCGATGCGAATGAGTTGATCATCCTTCTGATATTCAATGGACCCCTTTTCAATTCGTGAAAGTTCTGGGAGCAATTGTAGGATCGTGTTTGCGGTCACGGATTTCCCACAGCCACTTTCTCCTACGACACATAATGTCTTTCCCTTTTTAATATCAAAACTAACCCCGTTTAAAACTTTATTGCAACGTTGGTTCGTATAGAAATACACATGGAGGTCTCTGACCTTTACTACAATGTCATTGATCATGTTTTGTTCCTCCTAACCCAATTGCGTTGGGTCACTCGCGTCACGAAGCCCATCGCCAATAAAGTTGATTGCCAAAATGAAAATCGTCAGCATCGCACCTGTTGGCACCCACAACCACCAATACTGCTGAATGTAGTCAAAACGACCATTTACGATATTGAGAATATTACCCCAAGTCGCTACTTCCGGTGGGACACCAAGACCTAGGTAACTTAATGCAGATTCTTGTAAGATGAACATGGCTGTAGAGAGTGTGATGTTTACAAAAATAGGACCAATCGCATTGGGAAGCATGTGTTTAAAACAGATTTTCAAATCACCGATTCCAAAGGCTCTTAATGCTTGAATGTAGTCTTGTTCCTTGATGGATAGGATTTGCGAGCGTGTCATACGATACATGCTTGGCCAACCTGTCAAAATGAAGATGACAACGATGTTGGTTAGACTCGCTTTTGTGATCGCCATAACGATCAAAATAATTATGATTTGTGGAAAAGCCATGAAGATCTCGGAGAATTTCAAGATGATTGAATCCAACCATCCTCCTTTGTAACCTACATAGATGCCGAGTGTGACACCGATCAGCGCTGCTCCAATCGCACTTCCAAAACCAACAAGGATCGAAATACGGCCTCCATACAACATGCGCGCCCAAATGTCGCGACCAAGTTGATCCGTTCCAAAGAGGTGGGTTTCATTTGGAGCGGTGAGCATGCTTCTCAAATCAAGTTGTGTTGAAGAAAACTTAGTAAACAGTGGTGCTGCCACACTTAATAAAACAATGATGGTAAAGAGGACCACGCCAAGAACAGCAAGTTTATTTGCTAGTATCTTACGAAATGCACGACTTTTTAGATTTGTTTTTAGTTGGCCTTGTTCTTCTAATGCAAGCAATCGATCCATCTTGCGATCTAAGGCAGTTTTACGAATTGTGTTACTCATGATAATTTAACCCTTGGATCCAATACGGCTGTTAAGACATCTACCAATAAACTCGAAACTAAGACGATTAGAACCATGAATAGTCCAACGGACATGATGATGGGTGTGTTTTGACTTCGGATTGCATCCGTAAACAGTATCCCCACACCTGGCCATTGAAAGATTTGCTCGATGACTAAAGAACCGCCTATCAACATGGGAAGTCTAAAGCCAATCAAAACCATGACGGGTGTATAAGCAACTCTCAAACCATGAAAAAGGTTGACTTTCCACTCGGATAAGCCTTTACTTCGAGCTGTTTTTACATAATCGCGATTCATCGAATCCAGCATACTTGCTCGACTATAACGCATGACACCTGCTGTCATTGAAATGCCCAAAACCATCGCCGGCATAATCAAATACTCCAAGCGCTCGAAAAATGCTTCTTTGCCGGGTAAGAAACGTCCTCCAACAGGCAACCATTTCAGATAGATTCCAAAAACAAGGATACATACAAGACCAAAAAGGAACTGCGGAATCGCGACGCCGATCATACCTGCCATGCTTAGAACATTGTCTGCAATTTTTCCTTTTCGAATCGCAGATATCACACCTAAGAAACTTCCTAAGAAGGTAGAAATCAATAGAGCTGCAATCGATAGTTCAAGCGTAGCGGGTAATCGGTCCAACAGCAGCTTACTTACAGCAACACTGTTCTGCATGCTGTAGCCAAGATCTCCTCGCACAATCCCCCATAGCCAACTGAAATATCGAAATAACATCGGTTGATTGAGCCCAAGCGCTTCACGCACTTGATTCACTTCATCAGGTGTCATGCGTGCAAGCTCATCCATCGGAATCAGAAAATCAATGACATCCCCTGGCATCATCTCAATGCCTACGAAAATCAAAAAAGTGATGACGAGCAACATCGGAATCATGCCTAATAGTTTACGAACAATGTAGTTGAACATTTTACACCTCTATTGGATTCTATTCAAGGCAAAGCTGGCTATATTATGCCAGCTTTGTCTCAACTTTTACAATTTACTTATTCTTTGCGGGGAAACATGTTGATGAAGGCATAGCGTGTGAACGTTACGTTGACTGTATCAACAGTATAGTTTGGCAAAGCACGAATTTGTTCGACTTGTGCAGCATCTTTGACGAATGCATAGTCAATGGTTCCTGCCAAAGCGTTGGTCACAAGGTTTGGATCGCCTTGATCAGTGCTTGGATACATAAAGATTTTTTCAATGTTACCAGTACCAGGTTTGAAGTAGTCATTGTTACGAGTTAGGATCGTATGTTGCCCAAGCTTCACTTCTTGAACTTTGAACGGACCTGTACCAATCGGCTTTTGCCAGAAGGTATCTGCTGAGAAGAGGGCTGGATCTACTTTTTCAAGTTTATGTTTTGGAAGGATAGCCCATTGTGAGAAGATGGTAAGCGCTGTTGGTTGTACATTGTTAAACTCAACATTAAGCTTGTTTCCATCCACTGTGATGGCTTTGATATCACCAAATACACCGGTCATCAAGGCATTTGCGCCAGGAATGGTTGGATAGTATTCAAGTGTCCATTTGACATCTTCAGCTGTGAAATCAACACCATCATGCCATTTAACACCACTACGGATTACGAATTCAATGGATTTTCCATCTTCAGATACCGTAAAGGATTCTGCTAAGGACCCATCTGTTGGCACGAGTGCTGGTGATGCATTGATCAAACGATCGAATACTATTTCTTGGTGCCAGAATAAACCTGGGTTTGTAGCGGTATGTTCAAGCGCACTGACGGCACCCGTATTGGTATACATGGTTTTGTCATCACGTGCGATTGTCCAATCTAAGATATTCTTGGTGTAACTGAATTGGTCATTCCCTGCTTCATTGCCCTTCATATCCAATTTGTCGCTTGTCGCTATCCAACTTGGTAAGTAGAACATTGGTAAGGTATAAACTTTTTCATTCACATATTTTTGCATTGCGTTGAATGCTGCTTTTTGATCTTCTGTTGTTACAGCTGTCTTGATGACTTCCACAAGTCGATCCAATTCCGCATCATAAGGAATGGTCGAGTTGTTGGCTGCAGTTGAATGATAACGTAAGTAATACTCGCCTAAAGTTAAGGCATTGGTTCCTGCAAACGCAATATCCCAATCCACTTCAGAAGGTCCATTGACTTTGTCTGCTGGAGGTGTCCATAATTGGACGGTCAAGTTGTCTGTCAATAATTGGAATTCCATTTTGACACCCACTTCAGCCCAATACGCTTGGATAGCTGTGATGGAATCTAGTAAATTTCCAGTATAGTAGACCGCTTTCAATACATATTCTGAATCCCATTTAGCAGCTTCAAGCAATTCTTTGGCTTTTTCTGGATTGTAAGAGTAGTCCGTCAATCCACTCGCCTGCCATTCGCCTTCTGGAACCAAGCTTTTTGGTGCTGGCGTTACATTGCCGTTCCACAAAGTATCTGTAATGGTTTCCCAGTCGATCGCATACCATAATGCTTGACGTACGCGTACATCCTGTAAAGGATTGGTATAAACAACTTCAGGCTCTGTTGGTTCAGCTGGTTTTGAACATGCGGTAAGCATGCCAACAACGAGAGCCAACGATGCAATGATCAATACGATTCTCTTCATTTCATTTCTCCCTTTCTGATAAGGTCTGGAATGTGAGCAAAGCATAAGACATAATAGGAATTTAACTCCCTTTTATTTCTATTTTTTGGCGTTTTGCTCCATTTGCAATCATCATAGCATCAAACGTTTAAGCTGTAAACCCTTACAAGTACTTTTTTTATAAATTATTTATTTGAACCAAATTGATTCTTTTCACACTCAAGAAGTCTAAGCTTCAAGTCCTCAAAAGCATTGATCCTCTCGCGTCCGTATTTTGGATAAACCATGATTTGTTTTTCTGTGACCACGTTTGCAAAAAATACATGATTCATTCTTGTGTTAGTCTCTTCATCCAATCCACCTAATCCGAGCACGACATTCGCATTGATCTTATCTGCGTTATTGACTTCTTTATATGTCAAACCTACAGGTGTTTGAAAAATCAGCGCATGCACAGCCCTCAGAGCGATTGCACTTTGCAGAGCTGCTTTAACTTGAATATCCTCCGCTATCAGAATGATCTTCTCATAGTTTTCGTAATCCAACAGATCCGTTAAACGCATAATCAACTTTTTAGTCGATTTTTTGTATTTTTCCAAATTTGTCTCAACCGTCAACACTTCATATCCGAGCGCAACATAGCGTCTAAGATAGTGTTCTCCGTACGTTATATTGGGTTGAAATTGAATAATCAGCTTCGAACTCTTATTACCGAGCAGGTGACAACGCATCAAATCATCATCATAAACTTGTCTTGATTTCAATCTTGGTTTACCAAAGAATGGAAGAATTAAATCATCAAATGCATGAATCGGCTCATGTCCTTTTCCTGGATATCGATGCAAACTTTTCTTACACGAAAGATTGTTGTAAACAGCAAACTGTGTTGAGATTGGACATACGGTATCTGCCATGCTGATTCCAAACAGCACTTCTGCTCGAACTCTTGGAGCGAAATTTTGTACATCAATGTAAGCCAATCGATCAAACATCCGCTTGCGATTGTGTCCATCCGGATCAAACCAACGGCTATAATAGCGCAGACCTTCATATGCAATCACATCAAAACCCAAATCAAAAACACGCTCAAAATCACTTAAAAAAGGGTAAAGCAGTGTAGCCTTCTTTATGTTTGGATTCAAAGCGGCACAAACACACGCGAGAGCAGCACCTTGCGAGGCACCATTCACATATACAATTTCCGGATTCAACTCACTTAAACTCATGGCAATTCTAGACAAGATATAGACATCTGAATAAATCTTTACATAAAGCATGTTCTCCAAAGTATCGTCTAAACCTGCAATCAAATGACCACTAACCGTCGTACCCTGTATTCCACCTACATCCTCACTGAGTCCACCCTGTCCACGACAATCCATCGCAATCACAGCCATACCTGCTTCCACAAAAGAGGCATGTTCAAAGTAAGGCCGACTACTGCCTGGATATCCATGGAACTGCAATACGCAGGCGACAGGTTCGTTTGTCTTGGGTCGGATGTACTTTGCATGAATGCGAGCACCATCAAAGCTTCTAAAATAGAGCGAGCTAACAATATAGTGATCAAATTCAATGTCTAGAGCAGGAACAATTGACACATCCAATGGGACTTGATTCAACATCTTTATACGCAAGTTCCAGAAATCATCAAAATCTTTTGGTCTTTCTCCCGTGCCGCGATAGTTTTGAAGTTCTTTAAGTTTAAATTCTTTCATGAGGGTACTCCTTTTCTGATGATTGTGAATTATTCAAACAATTTATCGATATGCTGTTTACAAAAGCTCCTATTTAAGTTACATTATAATCAAAAATAGAGTAATACTCCACAATTTAAATAATTTTTGGAGTTTACGGAGGAAAAAATGAGTACGTATTCAATTCGAGATTTTAAAGGTGTGATTCCAGCCGTTCTGACCGTTTTCGATCAAGATGAAAACTTGGACGAGCAAGCCACACGCGAGTTTATTCGCTATCTATTAACATTTGAGATTGGTGGCTTGTATTTGACAGGTTCAACAGGTGAAGGTTTCTTGATGACACCAGAAGAGCGTAAACGTGTCGTTGAAGTCGTCATGAGTGAAGTCAATGGACGTGTGCCTGTCGTTGTCCACGTCGGTGCGATTTCCACAAAGATCTCAATCGATCTTGCTCAACATGCTGAAAGTTTTGGAGCCGATGGCGTTTCAAGTGTTCCTCCCTTTTACTGGAGATTCAGTGAAGCACAAATCATTCAATACTACAAAGATATTGCTGAGTCGACCGCATTACCCATGATTGTTTACAACATTCCTTTGGCCGGACTGATGAGTATTCAAACCATTGAGAAACTTTCTACATTGAAAAATGTGGTAGGTGTTAAGTATACTGCAAGCACCTTATATGAAGTCACTCAAATCAAGGATGCTTGTGGACAAGACTTCTTGATTTATGGCGGAAGCGATGAGATGGCCTCCAGCAATATCGCATTGAACGTCGATGGCATCATCGGTTCCTTCTATAACATGATTCCGGATTTATTCATCGATATCCATAATGCTGTAAAGGCAAGTGATTTACCGAGAGCTAGTGAACTGCAAGCAAATGCAGTAAGACTCATCATGAACATCCTTGCTCACGGAAGTATGACGGCTGCGATGAAAGCCTGTCTACGTCACGCAGGTGTGAATGCGGGTTATGCACGTAGACCTTTCAATAATTTCACAGCTGAACAAGAACAGGCAATCGTAAAGTCACTTTTAGATTTGAAGAGTCAATATAACATTACAAACATAGATCTCTTGAATCGATTGGCAAATCGCTGATTCCTTTTGAAGATATCCAATCGCTGATGAGCAGCGATATCAGAAAGGATGAACCATGACTAAAGAGAAACTACTTGAAATTTTTAAAAACGGTTTGATCGTATCGTGCCAAGCCCTACCCCATGAACCTTTGTATCGTGAAGAAGGCGGTGTCATGCCTCTCTTTGCAAAGGCGGCTGAAGAAGCAGGTGCAGTTGGAATACGCGCAAACTCTGTACGTGACATACTTCAAATCAAGGCCTTGGTAGGTTTACCCATCATCGGCTTGATCAAGCAGAACTATCCAAACTCTGAAGCCTATATCACACCAACGATGCTTGAGGTTGAAGCTTTAGTTGAAGCGGGTTGTGAAGCCATAGCCGTTGAGTTCACCTCACACACACGTGAGGACAAACAAAGTCCGAGTGCATTCATTGCTCAGATCAAAGAACGTTATCCTGATGTCCTTATCATGGCAGACTGCGCAACTCTCCAAGATGCCTGTGCCGCTGAGGCAGCAGGTGTAGATTTCCTCGGTACCACAATGGGAGGCTATACGCCGGACAGCATGATGACCGACGGTCCAAACTTTGAACTTGTTAAGCAGATAACAGCTGTTTGTAAAGCTCCCGTTTTTGCGGAAGGACGCATTCATTCTCCTGAGCAAGCACGTAAAATGCTAGAGCTTGGAGCTCATTGTGTCATCGTCGGTGGTGCAATCACACGCCCTAGAGAGATCACCGATCGCTTCGTGCGCGAAATTAAGAAGATTGGCTGATTGCCGAATAAAAAAGTGACGAAGATAAATCTTCGCCATCTTGAAAAATAAAGAAAACATAATCCATGATTTATTCATCGTCCTCACACAAAGGGAATTCAGTTATACTTTGGGTGAGGACTTTATTGATGAT
>JAUVVC010000015.1 GCA_030604855.1 Erysipelotrichaceae bacterium | reverse complement strand
GCATAACTTCAGACAAGAGAATACTAAGTGCAAAGAAAAAAGAGAAGACCTTTGATTAGTCTTCTCTTTACCCACACTGAACTTTAGAGCGCACTTTCTCAAAACCACACTCTACCTTACTGTACTTTTTTTATGAAGATCGGTATATTGATTTTCGAAGTAATGGCTGTATTCACCACTGAGGATGTTCTGCCACCATGCTTTATTGTCGAGATACCATTGAATGGTTTGTTTAATGCCGGTATCGAAATTATACTTTGGTTTCCAGTTCAACTCCGTTTCGATTTTCGTCGGATCGATGGCATAACGCAAGTCATGACCTTTGCGATCGGTGACGTATTGAATCAAAGTTTCGGGTCTGTTCAATTCTCTTAGGATGGTTTGAACCACTTCTAAGTTGGTCCGTTCATTATGACCTCCGATGTTATAGACTTCCCCGATTCTGCCCCTACGGAGAATCAAGTCAATCGCTACACAATGGTCATAGACATGCAACCAATCACGAACGTTTTCCCCTTTACCATAGACCGGTAGACTCTGATCGTTGAGTGCTCTTGAGATCATCAAGGGAATCAGCTTCTCAGGAAAGTGATACGGTCCATAGTTGTTTGAACAGCGAGAGATGGTCACAGGCATCTGGAAGGTGCGATGATAGGCAAGAACCAAGAGGTCCGCACCGGCTTTGGATGCGCTGTAAGGACTAGAGGTATGCAGCGGGGTTTCTTCGGTGAAAAAGAGATCCAAGCGATCCAAAGGCAGATCTCCATAGACTTCATCCGTACTGACTTGGTGATAACGTTTGACCCCATATTTCTTACTAGCATCCAAGAGGACTTGAGTCCCCAAGATATTGGTTTTGACGAAGATGCCGGGATCCGTGATCGAACGATCCACATGGCTCTCTGCCGCAAAGTTCACGACCGCATCGAACTGTTCATCTTTGAAGAGTTGATCGATGAAGGCATGATCTGCGATGTCGCCCTTCACAAACTTATAATTCGGCTTATCTTCAACCGATTTCAAAGTCTCCAAATTCCCCGCATAAGTCAAGGCATCCAAATTGACGATCGTATCTTCTGGATACTGATTGACCATATACAAGACAAAATTACCGCCGATGAAGCCCGCTCCACCTGTTACTAATATCTTCATTGTGTTCCCCCTAGTATAGAATCTTGCCTTCCGCTACAGCCATCAAGTGTTGACCATAGGGCGACTTTCCATAACGTTTTGCGGCTTCGATCAGTTCTTCTTTACTGATCCAACCTTTGTTATAAGCGATTTCTTCAATTGCAGAGATCTTCAAACCTTGACGTTTCTCCAAAGTTCTGACAAAGTCTGCCGCGTCTACGAGACTGTCCATCGTGCCGGTATCCAACCAAGCGAAACCTCTGCCCAAGACTTGAACATGGAGCTTATCTTCTTCAAGATACAAACGATTGAGATCGGTGATTTCCAATTCACCGCGTTTCGATGGCTTCAAACCCTTAGCTTTTTCGACGACACTGTTGTCATAGAAATAAAGGCCAGTGATGCAGTAATTGGATTTTGGATGTTCAGGTTTTTCCTCTACGGAAAGCACTTTACCATTTTGATCGAATTCGACAATACCGAAGCGTTCTGGATCTTGGACGTAATAACCAAATAAGGAACAGTTGCCCTTTTCTGAGACTTCAACGGCTTCTTTAAGGAACTGACCAAAACCACTGCCATAGAAGATGTTGTCTCCAAGGACCATGGCGACACTGTCATCCCCAATGAATTCCTCACCCAAGATGAAGGCTTGAGCCAAACCATCCGGTGAAGGTTGAACCTTATAACTCAGCTTCAAACCATATTGATGGCCATCCCCCAAGAGTCGTTCGAAGTTGGGAAGGTCTTGTGGGGTTGAGATGATCAAGATCTCACGGATGCCTGCCAACATGAGTGTCGAGAGGGGATAATAGATCATGGGTTTATCGTAAACAGGCAAGAGCTGTTTGGATGTGACCATGGTCAATGGATAGAGGCGTGTTCCTGCGCCACCGGCTAAGATGATACCTTTCATAGTGAATCTCCTTTGATGATGGAATCAATTGTAACGATCATGGGATCGTATAATTTTACTTTGAAATGATTTGCTTTAAGCACCATGGAGACTTCCGTACAACCCCCCACGATGACCTCGGCTCCTTGTGCGATCAAAGCTTCACCGGCTTTGATCAACTGTTCAAGCGCTAAACCTTCGGTATGTCCACTCTTGATTCCGCTGTTGGGATTATAGATGGCATCCATGACTTCAGCTTGTGAAACTTCGTTGGGTACGATGACGTCGATGTCTTTAAGTGCTTGTGGGAAGAGCTGGGTTTTGATGGTTCCACTGGTTGCCAACAAGCCGATCTTTTTGATGTTGGCTTGATGTAAAGCTGTATTCAAAGCATCCAATGCATGAATGAGTTCAAATTGCGCATGTGCTTTGATCTGATCATAGAAATAATGACTGGTGATGCAGGTGATGAAGGCTTTATCCACATGCATCTGATTCAAGCGTTCAATACTTTCAATCAAATAAGGCAATGGTGATTCACCCTTGTTCAAAATTGCTTGTGTACGATCGGGAATCTTGGGATTCGCATCGATCACCACATGGAAATGATCCTGGTCCTTCGATACATGCGTACGTTTTACGAACTGGGTGTAATAATAGGCCGTTGCCTCGGGACCCATCCCGCCGATGATGCCGATGCGCTTGTTATGCATGGAACACCATCCGCTTGACCTTACGAACAGCTCTTCCACCCAACATACCCAACATGCCAAAGAAAGGTTTGACGTCTTTCGCATCGAAGACTGCTGGAACGATCGGTCTTTTAAAAGTAGGCAAGACTTGTTTAAACGTTAATTGATTGGTTTTGATGTAGTCCTTGATGGCCAACATATCTTCGTATTCAAACCAGAATGCGATGTTGGTGTCTTCCGTAACCGCATGGTTCGCAAGAGGTTGACCAGTCAGTTCACAATATTGAACATAAGGGAAATTGACTCCGGCCTTCTGCAACATCGAGTTCAGTGTCGTTGTACGGACATTGATTTCAATTAAGTAGTATTCACCAGTCTTCGCATCTTTTTTGAATTCGATTTCGGCAAAGCCTTTATAACCCATAGCTTTGAAGAAAGGTTCTCCTATCACATGCAGCTCAGGCACATATTTCTGTATGGTAAACGAAGAAGCTCCAAAATTTATGGGGTACTGACGGAATTTATTGCAGGTCACCCAATGCGTCACATCGGATGCTTGATTCATGTAGGCATCGTAAGTAAACATGTGATCATCGAAACCAGGAATGATGCGTTGAACGATCACTTCAAGTGCTGCGCTACGAGCCTTGCTTAAAGCGGCTTCAAGTTCAGTTTCATCGTGAACCATGAAACTCTTCACTCGGAAGGCTTTGGTGAAGGCAGGGGAGTCTACGGGCTTGACAATGCAGGGGTAACCCACATTCTGTGATACCTTATCTTTTAAGTTGTTTTCATTGGAACGATAAGACTCTGGTACCCGAACACCATGTTTGACAGCGAGATCATGCAAGGTATCTTTGTTCATGACTTCGGTATAAAGTCCTTGTTGGGTTTGAGGGATCAAGTAATGTTTCTTGAGTACATTCAAATGTTTATCGATGAACTCCACATAATTGTCCGCACATGGAAAAAGAACAGGTTTAAGATCCTGTTTTTGAGCATAGTCGATCAACCATCTAAGAAATTCAGTTTCCTGATCTTTGTAGTGGGGTGTCACATGTGCTTCATTGACATATTTGGATAAAAAGGCATAACTATTCTTTTTGGAATGATCCAGGGCAACGCAGTGGACACCATGCGGACCTAAGGAGCGCAAGATGCTTAAAGCGATGAAATAGTTGGAACCTAAGATGACGGCTTTATTTTGCATATTTTTCTCTGTACGCAATTATTTTAACATATTCTTTAAAATAAAAAGCGTGAACACAGGGTTCACACTTCAATCTTCAAGGTTTTTCTCGAAAAACCAACTGTCACGACACATATCCTCAAGACTCTTCTCGGTCTTCCAATTCAATTCACGATAAGCTTTGGACACATCCGCATAGGAAGCCGCCACATCACCCGGTCTACGATCCACGATCTGATAAGGAATCTTGATCGCATTGACACGTTCAAAGGTTTGAATGAGCTCCAAAACAGAGCTTCCTTTGCCTGTCCCAAGATTGTATACATTGACGCCATTTTGCATCCCCTTAAGGGCAGCCATATGACCTAAGGCAAGATCCACCACATGGATATAGTCACGGACACCTGTCCCATCCACGGTCGGATAATCATTTCCAAACACAGACAAGTGACTGCGCATGCCTTTGGCGACTTGGGTCAGATAGGGCATGAGATTATTGGGGGTCCCAACAGGTATCTCACCAATCAAACCACTTGCATGGGCTCCAATCGGATTGAAATAACGCAACAGTGAGACATTGAAATCCGGATTTGCCTTTGCCACATCACTTAAGATACGCTCCGACATGGCCTTGGTTTCACCATAAGGATTGGTCGTTGGAAGTAAAGGCAAATCTTCATGCAAAGGGACGACGTTATCACCATATACCGTGGCGGAAGAGCTGAAAATGAATTTAGGGATATTGTACTTCACAGCACAATCCGCCAACTCAAGGGTTCCTAGAAGATTGTTTCGATAATACATCAAAGGTTTGGCGACGGATTCACCCACGGCTTTGTAGCCTGCGAAGTGGAGGATCGCTTCGATCGAATGCATTTTGAAAAGGGGTTCGATCTCACTGCGTTTGGAGACATCAACGTTGTAAAACATCGGACGGATGCCTGTGATGGTTTCAATCTTATCCAAGACATCCAATTTACTGTTGTACAAGTTATCCGCAATGATCACGTCATAACCCGCCTCCAACAAGACAACGACGGTATGGGAACCGATATAACCGGTTCCTCCGGTGACTAAAATACTCATATTACCTCTTTCTATCTTTAATAAAAGATTGGATTGCCTTTAGAAGGATAAGAATGAATTGATAGACGATGAAAAAGGAGACAAAGCCGACCATCCCAAACAACACATCATCGAAATCCATGATGCCTTGTCGGGTGACACGTTGTCCAAACTCAATCGCCATGGCCAAGGCGAACATGACGGTAAAGGTATAAATGAAGGATAGGGTACTGATTGATATCTTCGCAAGTCGCCTAAACAAGGCATGAATCATCACGAAAAAACCTAAAGCCAATAAACCAAATACGATAAAGTGTAAATCCTTATCGGAAAGTGCCCAGGTGTATTGATCATTTAGGCTGAGAATCCAACGATGGACTTTGTTTACGATTTCAATGAACCATTTAAGTGCTTCAACCATAGTATTATCCTAACACAAAAGGGTTTTGAGACACATGAAAATTAGGTAAGACATGCTATAATAATACACGGTGATGCACATGAAGCTCTATAACTCAAAAACAAATCAGATTGAAACATTCAAACCCATAAAACCCAATGAAGTGTCCATGTATGTCTGTGGTCCAACCGTCTACGGTGAAGCTCACATTGGAAACGCTCGACCCATCATTGTGTTCGACACCTTACGTCGACTCTTTTCAGCCTTAGGATATAAGGTTGATTTCGTGTCGAACTATACCGATGTGGATGATAAGATCATCCAAAAAGCATTGGATGAGGCGGTGGATGAAACCGTCATCACCAAGCGCTACATCGAAGCATATGAGAATGTTCGAAACAGTCTGAATGCATTGCCGATTGAACACAAGCCAAAAGTTACAGAGAATATCGAGGGTATCGTTGCCTTTATTCAAGATCTTGTGGACCAAGGTTTTGCGTATGATATCCGTGGCAATGTTTATTTCCGTGTGGAAAAGGCAAATGAGTATGGGGAGATTTCGAAACAACGCATCGAAGATCTTTTAGTGGGCGCCCGCATCGAAGCTGAAAGTGAGAAGGAAAATCCATTGGATTTCACCTTATGGAAGAAAACAGATCAAGGCATCCAATGGGATTCACCTTGGGGTAAAGGAAGACCGGGTTGGCATACGGAATGTGTCGTCATGATTCATGAACACTTCCACCATATGATCGACATCCATGGGGGCGGCATGGACTTGAAGTTCCCGCATCATGAGAATGAAGTCGCTCAATCCAGAGCCTGCCTACACCATGGTTTGGCCAATGTATGGATGCACAATGGGATGTTGAATATTGACGGTGAGAAGATGAGCAAGTCTTTAGGGAATGTCATGTTGGCGAAAGATGTGATCGCTCAATTGGGATCAGCTGTCGTACGTTGGATGATGATGAGTGTCGATTATCGCTCACCTTTGAACATTACGGATGAAGTGATTGAAACGGCTAAGACGGAAGTAAACAAGGCTTTGAGTGCTATGCGCCAAGTGGAGATTAAAGTTCAGTTGAGTGATCTTGAAATCAAAGAAATGGAACATACTCCATTCTATGAAGCATTCCTAGAAGCGATGCAGGATGATTTGAACACACCCAATGCGATGATGTGCATCTTTGATGTGGTGAAGGCCATCAACATCAATCTGCGTGCACGTGAACTCAAAGATGAGATCTTTGCACAGTACTACGATCTAAAAGCTATGTTGGATATCCTGGGCATTGGACATACATATTTCAAGGTCAGTGATGAACTCAAAGAGATTTATAGAAAATGGAACCAAGCAAAAATCGATAAAGATTTTGCCTTGGCGGATGAATATCGCAAGGTTCTGATGGAAGCGAACGTACTCTGATGCGCATCGACCTTTTGAATGGCAGTACCTTGGCGTTTGTCGGGGATGCGGTTTTATCACTTTATGTACGGGATTATCTTGTGAATAAGGGTCTGACGAAAACCAAGGAACTTCAGGAATACAGTGTGCGTTTCGTGCGTGCACAAGCACAAGCTGAGTTTGTTTTGCATCTGATCCAAAACGACTTGCTCAGTGAAGAAGAACATAGGGTCTATTTACGAGGTCGTAATCATAAAAGCGATACAAAGGCTAAGAATACGGATATCGTGACCTATCGTCATGCGACAGGCTTCGAGGCTTTGATCGGGCATCTCCATCTACACCATGAACAAGCTCGTTTGGATGATCTCTTCAATCAAATGATCGTTTTTATCGAAAAGGAAGAAACTGTAGAATCACATACATAAAGTGTGATTTTTTCTTTAGGAAAGCTACACAATCCTAATTAAATAATATAGAATAAGAGTACTGTTTAATCAGAGCTTCCAATAATTAACCACAGTGTTGGGGAAAACTTTGAAACAAATTAAGAACTAGGTCTTTATAAAAACATGGCACAATACATCTATGGGAAAAACGTTGTCAAGCAACGCATCCTCAATCACAAGCAAATTCACCAACTATTCTTAAACAAAGCTCATCCAGATAAGGAGATGCTTGCTTTAGCGAAACAAGAAAACATCAAGGTAAAACTCAGTGATGTTCAAGAATTGGATCGCTATGGTCGACATCACCAAGGGGTTGTGGCGGAGGTTGAAGATTACAAGACCTATCAACTTGAGGAAGTATTGCCGACTCTGGGAAGCGATGCGACACTTGTTCTTTTGGATGGACTCGAAGATCCGCACAATCTAGGTGCGATCCTTCGAACAGCCGATGCAAGTAAAGTTGATGCGATCATCATTCCAAAACATAATTCCGTCAGCTTGAATGCGACGGTTGCGAAAGTTTCGACAGGAGCGATTGAAACGGTTAAGACGATTGTCGTCACGAATATGACACAGACGATTGAAACCTTGAAGAAACATCAATTTTGGGTGTATGGAAGTGAATTCACGCCGGATGCGGTTGATTATCGATCAATCGCGTACCAAGGTCGTGTCGCACTTGTGATTGGATCAGAAGGCAAAGGCATTTCACGATTGGTTCTAAAGAATTGCGACCAAGTGGTCAAGATTCCCATGTTTGGGGAGATCAATTCTTTGAATGCGTCGGTTAGTGCGGCCTTACTGATGTATGAGGTGCTTAACAAACGGAATCCCCTCTAACAACATTTGTTAAAGGAGAATTCACATTGTGATTCAAGACGTCAAAGAAATCGAACTTATTGAACGCATCAAAGCAAACGACGAAGAATCGTTGCAGGAACTAATCAGTGCATATCAACGTATCATTTGGTCCATTATTTATAAATGTGTCCACTTTCCAATTCCGCATGATCTGGATAAACAAGATCTCTATCAAGAAGCTTTGATTGGTTTGATGAATGCCATCAAACACCATGATCCAAGATTTGGTGTTCTGTTCTCTAGTTTCGCAAGTAAGTGTATCGAGAATGAAGTCCGTTCTTACCTACGAAAACATCGATCTCAGAATCGTCAGATGTTGAACCAAGCTGTTTCGTTGGACATGCATGTGTCTGAGGATGAGAATGTGACATTATTGGATACGATTACGAGCAGTACAAAGGAGTTCGATCCAGTCTTCAAGGCGGATATCGCTTGGGTCAAGGATCAGATTCCTTCAATCCAGGAACAACTCTCCGAAACAGAGTGGAAAGTCTTCCAAAAGCATCACTTGGGGTATACCTATCGTGAAATTGGAGCACAGTTTGATTTGACGGATAAGGATGTGGATAACACGATCCAGAAGATAAAAAAGAAAATAAGGCTCATGTTTGACACCCATAGGAGCTTGTGATAGAGTTATAAAGCAGAAATGGAGTGATGTTATGGCGGATAAAAGTAAGCAGGTTATTTTAACGTGCACAATATGTTTGAATCGTAATTACACCACTTCTCGTAATAAAAGCAATGCGACAACGCGCTTGGAATTGATGAAGTTTTGTAAGCATTGTAATCAGCAGACCTTACATAAAGAAACAAAGTAGGAGGAGAGCAAATGTTGAAATGGTTCAGTCTCTCAGGGATATTTACAGAAATTAAGCGGATTCGCTGGCCTAAGGCTGATGAACTCCAACACAGTACATTGGTTGTCATCATCTTTATCGTGTTTTTCGGAATCTTCTTTGTCATCAGTGAGGCGGCCATTGCCTTCTTCCTTAGAATGATTGGAATTGGAGTCTAAGATGGAAGATATCGTAAAAGAGTGGTATGTCGTCAATACCTACGCAGGACATGAGAATCGCGTAAAAGAAAACCTTGAACGTCGTGTTGAAACGATGGGTTTGGAAAACAACCTGTTTAGAATTTTGGTTGCGGAAGAATCTGAAATCGAAATCAAGAATGGCAAAAAGGTTGAACGTATGCGTAATCTTTTCCCGGGTTATTTATTCGTGGAAATGATCATGACCGATGAAGCTTGGTATGTCGTTCGTAATACCCCAGGTGTTACTGGATTCATCGGATCCTCAGGTGGTGGTGCGAAACCTTTCCCAGTTTCTGCGGATGAAATCGAAACGATCTTCAGACGCTTAGGCTTGAGTGAAAACAAAGTCGTCGTCAATTTCAATGTCAACGATCATGTCCGTATTCTCAATGGTCCTTTCAGTGGTCTTGAGGGTGTTGTGGAAAGTATGAACGATGAATCACAATCCGCGGTTGTGTTGACCACCTTGTTTGGTCGCGAAACACCAACCGAGATCGCTTATATTGATTTGGAGAAAACGCTTTAATACATCCGCAAGGATGTATTTTTTTGGAGGAGAAACATGGATGCGATATTAAAGAAGATGCATGTCAAAGAAGGCATGAAATTGGCTTATGTGGATCTGGAGGGTATCTTAAAACCCTATCTTGATGCGCAGACAACAGCAGTCATCGTTGAAGACGATGCGGATGTCGTGTTGGGTTTGGTCTTAGCGATGAAGGATGTGGATTCGTGTGTTGCACAAATGAAATTAAAACGCAAACCAGGTTCTAATATTTGGATGGTTTATCCAAAGGCTAAGAAAGGGTTCAAACCGGATGTCAACCGTGATATCTTGTTTGCTTACACGCAAGAACATCATCAACTCATCGCGAATGGGAATATTGCTTTGGATGAGGAATACTCGATGTTGAGGTTTAAAGATCTCATTTAATGTCGCCATCTCATTTAATGTATAAAAACAGCCATTTATTTAACATGTAGCCAAAACGTGTTAAAAATTTCGAAAAAATTTAACATGAGTTGATAACGTGTAAAAATATACATGTTGTTGGCTGAGTTAACGACGATTTCATATGATTTATGAGTTGACTTGAATAACCTTGAAGCTTATAATGATTAAGCCTATAGGCAAATCCGTGGGAGGATGAAACTCATCCATTTTAACCGCGGCTAACATTTCAAAAAAGGAGGAATGTCGAGTGAGTAAAAAAGTCGCAAAAGTTGTCAAGCTCCAATTCCCTGCTGGCGGTGCACGCCCAGGACCAGCTTTGGCATCTGCTAGTGTCAACATGCCACAATTCTGTGCGCAGTTCAATGACGCAACACGTGATCGTGCAGGGGATATCGTCCCAGTCATCATCACAGCATTTGAAGACAAATCGTTTACGTTTGTCTTGAAAACAACACCTGCTGCTAACTTGTTAAAGAAAGCTGCAAACGTTGCAAAAGGTTCCGGTAGTGCAAAAGCTACCAAAGTCGGAAAGATTTCCGTCGAAGATTTGAAGAAAATTGCCGAATACAAATTGCCGGATCTCAATGCAAATGATGTGGAAGGTGCTATGGCGATCATCGCTGGTACCGCACGCAACATGGGCATCGTTATCGAAGGCTACGACAAATAGGAGGTCACCATGGCAAAACAAGGTAAACAATACGTTGCGGCTGCTCAATTGGTTGACCGTACCACGCTTTACAATGTCGATGATGCGATCGCATTGGCACGTAAGACAAGCTATGCAAAATTTGATGCATCTGTCGAACTTTCATTCCGTTTGAACGTGGATCCACGTCATGCGGACCAACAAATCCGTGGAGCAGTCGTACTGCCACACGGTACAGGACGTACTCAACGCGTCTTGGTCATCACACAAGGTGCTAAAGAAAAAGAAGCTCTCGATGCTGGCGCAGATTTCGTCGGTAACAAAGAAATTCTTGAAAAAATCAAAGGCGGCTGGTTCGACTTTGATGTCATCGTCGCTACACCGGACATGATGGCTGAATTAGGGAAATTGGGTAAACTTTTAGGTCCTAAAGGTTTGATGCCGAATCCAAAAACGGGAACCGTTACCATGGATGTCACTAAAGCAGTTAACGACATCAAAAAGGGTAAAGTGGAATACCGTGTTGATAAAGAAGGTAATATCGGTGTTTTGGTTGGAAAGTTGTCCTTTACGGATGTACAACTCCATGAAAACATGAAGACCATCTATGATTTGATCTTGCGTGCTCGTCCTGCTGCAGTTAAGGGAATCTACATGAAGAATTTAGTTCTCTCAACGACTATGGGTCCTGGCATCAAGCTAGATACAGCTACAATCTAAACTAAGAACGTTCGATTAATCTCGAACGTTTTTTTGTGGTTTTCCATCTATCGCTTACTATATTACTAAAATCTACTAGATTAAGAGTTATTCAAAAATTTTAACTAATGGATGGCTAGTTCAACAATCTTGATGAGTGGGGACTTGATGTAATTAATTAAACAGCGTATTGTGAGGGTATGCTTATCTACTACAAAGTAATTGATTCCAATATCGAACAATCCAGTATCTTATCCTTGGCCTTACCTGATCGTTCTACCTTGCAAGACTTTTTAATGATTTTTGAAGCTGGATTGACAAGCAATTCAAGAGTTAGTGATATGACGATATTGGTGAATGATAAGAATGTATTGCCATCTTCTAAGCTTAAAAATGAGGATATCGTCTATATCTATCAAAATCGTGAAACAGACAAAGATCTTATGGACTGATAGTCTATTGAATAGAGTTGGAAAACTGAGTGTTTTTTTTTTTTTTTTTGATTGTGGTATGCTTAACAAAACGGGGGACTAATCGATGAACTATGTCCTAGAGTATCTAAAAGGCTTTTTCGGATTCACGTCAAAGGACTCAAAACGGATTGGAAATCATTACATCATTTCATTTAAGGATACAGGCCTTAGAAACATTATGCCAGAGGATGTGCTAGAGTTTGGAAAATTCAGAATCTACAGAACAAGTGGTGTTGCGCTTCAAGGTTCAAGTGAGCTGACAAAAGATGAGATACAAGTCAAGTTTGCACAAAAGTTTGGTGTGCCAAATGAGAAGGTTGTCGTAATTACACCGATTATTTTTATGGGTTTAAGAGGATAATACTTCCCAAAGATTATTTCGCTGGCTAACTACAACATAAAAGGGGAAGCATTGTAATAAAATATAGATATTTAAAATGGTTCGTGATTACCTTTGAAATGTGAAAGTTCAGGATTGGTTCTCGATCAACCTTTGAAAAATGCTTGATTATATAATTGATTCATAAGTAAAAATGCCGTTGTTTATACATAATATGCGCTAGGTAGTTTATAGAACTAGAAGTTTGAATTTCAAAGGTTCCATAGAACCAGAAGAACGAAGAAATAAAGGAACAGGGGGGTTATTATGGATGTGTTTATCATTTTTATCCTTATTTTTGGAATACCTTCCATCTTTTTTAGTAAAACAATTGTTGATTACTATAAAAAAAAGAACAAGACAGGTCAAGAAGAAAAAGTAACTTATCGTTACATCATTCAATTGAAAGATGAAGCAGTAGGGAAAGTACAACCAAAAGATTTGAATGATATCGGTCGCTTTGATGTGTATGGGACAAGTGGTGCTGGATTACAGGGTCAGTCGTATTTGAAACAAGATGAGTTTAAAAACTATCTTTGCACAAAGTTCTCCCTTGCATCAAATTTGGTAACAATCATCGATCCAAATCGATATATTCGAAAATATTGAGTTTCAATCGCATCTAGATACTTAAATGATAAAGTCTTTACCAACCATTACATATCCATAGTAATGATTGATGAGACAAACGAGGATTTTCATGGAACTAAGAGGCTGATTATTTGCTTCTAGGCATATCACGCTAGCTAACTACAACATTAAAGGGGAAGCATTGTGTTTAAACATCGGGGAATAAGATTACTTGTATTAATTGGTATCGTTTTATTTGTATTAGGAAATCTAAGTGCGTGTAAAAAAGAAGAAGCAGAAGTCGTGTTTGATGTGGATAAGCTTAAGGAGCAGTGTAACGCTTTAACGCTTCAAGCGGTTGAGGGTGATGTGAGCCCGATATTCGAAATGATAAAAGAAGATTATAAGAATGGGACAAGTTTGGAAGGTTTCCAAGAATACCTGGATACGCGTCTTCGTCAAGCAGAAGACTTTGAAGAGATCATCAAATCAGAATTTATGCAAGGTCAACATCCTTTGGATAAGTATCTGATTGGCTCGGTTGTTGATTTGGTTAGATATACAAATGGATTGATGAGCTTTACGTATCAATTCAATGAAAATAATGAGCTCATCGGGTTTGCCATCACGTTTGAGGTTCGAAAGTTCTAGTCACGGCTAGTCGCGCTTGATAAAACCGCTTGATAAAAGCATTGATAAAACCGCGCTTGATTGAAAAAGTAGATTCCACATTGTAAGAGTCAAGTCCATATTTTCAGGATAGATAGAAAATCGAGTCTTAAAAGGTAGGGTTTTTCTAAGCTAAACAGGATGAATTGAGCATTATTTAAGT
>JAUVVC010000010.1 GCA_030604855.1 Erysipelotrichaceae bacterium | reverse complement strand
CTCCTTCTGGTTGTTAAGCGCAATTGACAGACTGCACTTTTATCCTACCAGAAGGAGCTTTTTTTGTCAGGAATACACCGCTAAAGCTCTCCGGAACCCCCAGACTATCTGGGGGTTTTATGAACAAAAAAAGGATGACTTTATGTCATCCTTAAGGCTTAAGCTGCTAATTTAACCAAACGTGTGTAACGTTTCTTCGCATCTTCCTCAGATTTTTGGAGGAGGTACTCAGCTTGATCCGCATTAACGAATGGCAACTGATTGAAACGTGTTTCGTTCATGACGAACTCTCTAAACTTCGAGAAATCCGGTTCTTTCGAATCGATTGTCAATGGTTTTTCCGTATTCAATGGATTGTAGCGGTAAAGTGTCCAATAACCACTTTCAACAGCTTTCTTTTGTTGGACTTGATGATTCGCCAAACCACCCTTGATACCGTGTTCGATACATGGGGAGTAAGCCAAGATCACCGATGGTCCATCATACGCTTCAGCTTCTTTCAAAGCCTTGATGGTATGCATGCGGTTCGCACCCATGGAGATGGAAGCGACATAAACATGTCCATAAGCCATCGCGATTTGACCGAGGTCTTTCTTCGCTGTAGGCTTACCACCTGCCGCAAATTTCGCAATCGAAGCTGCTTGAGACGACTTGGAGGATTGACCACCCGTATTTGAGTAGACTTCCGTATCCAAGACCATGATGTTCACATTCAAGTTGTTCGCAATGACGTGATCCAAGCCACCGTAACCGATGTCATAAGCCCAACCATCGCCACCAACGATCCATACGGAGTTGGAGACCAAGTCGCGTTTCATTTCAACGACTTCGCCAACACGTGGATGTGTGCAGTTTTCAAGTGCCGCAAGCAATTCCTTAACAACCTTACGTTCTTCATTTCGATTGCCCTTGACCGCCAAGTAAGCATCGATCGCCGCCTTGACATCACCTTCCGCACTCGCATTGATTTCATTCAAGATTTCAACGATACGATTTGCCTTGAATTCTTGGGCAACCTTCATACCGTAACCGTATTCCGCATTGTCTTCAAATAAGGAGTTACCCCAAGCGATCCCCTCACCATCTTTATCCGTCACAAACGGTGTCGAAGGAGCGGAACCACAATAGATCGATGTACAACCTGTCGCATTCGCAATCATCATATCGCGACCAAAGAGTTGCGATACCAAACGATAGTATGGTGTTTCACCACAACCTGCACATGCACCGGATACTTCGAAGTAAGGCATCAAGAACTGAGAACCCTTAATCGTATCGGTCGGCATGTATTCAGATTTGTAAGTGGTGTTCTTATAGATGTAATCTGCCAAAGGCGCTTCATGGAGACGTTCATGAACATCTTCCATCGTAAGAGCTTTCTTACCACCTTTACCTGGACATTCGGTGACACAAAGTGCACAACCGACACAGTTGTCCGGTGAAACCATGACACGGTAACGGAGTTCTTCAACACCCTTACCAACTGCCTGCAAGGTTGCGAATTCCATTGGCGCATTCTGGATTTCTTGTTCATTGAGCAAGAATGTACGAATCGTGCTGTGTGGACATACGAATGAACAGATACCACATTGGATACAGTTCTCTTCATGCCATTGTGGGACTTGCGTCGCAATCGCACGGTGTTCGCTGAATGCTACGTTGTTTCTAAACGAACCATCCAACAAACCATGTTTGGTGAAGGCTGAAACAGGCATATCGTAACCATCCAAAGCGTTGATGACATCGACATGAGTATCGAAGTATTCATCGCCGGTTGTACGACGTGTACGAGCCACCGTCAAGTCAGCCCATTCCGGTTTGACTTCGATTTGAACCAAACCGTTCTTACCTTCATCGATGGCCTTCCAGTTGAGTTCGACGACTTCGTCACCCTTCTTTTGATAGGATTTCTTTGCCATTTCTTTCATGTAGTCCAAAGCTTGTGCATAAGGAATGATGGTTTCATTCAAGGCAAAGAACGAGGATTGGAGAATGGTGTTGGTACGACGACCCATACCGATTTCTTCGGCGATCTTCGTCGCATCAATGATAAAGAATTTTGCTTTCTTCTGAGCCAATTGCTTCTTAACACGATTAGGCAATTGTGCTTCAATGTCTTCTTTCTTGAAGCCGGTGTTCAATAAGAACGTACCACCCTTCTTCAAGTTCTTGATCATGTCATAACGAACCAAGAAGGAATCCAATGAACATGAAATGAAGTCCGCATTGTTTACATAGTAAGTCGAGTGAATCGGACTAGGTCCAAAACGCAAGAATGAACGTGTGACACCACCCGCCTTCTTCGAGTCATACGCGAAGTAAGCTTGGCTATATAAATCCGTGTGATCCCCGATGATCTTGATCGAGTTCTTATTGGCACTAACCGTACCATCAGATCCCAAACCATAGAACAAGCAGGATGTGTAATCCATCTTGACTTCAAAGTCTTCATCCACCTTCAAGGATTTGAACGTGACGTCGTCATTGATTGAAATGGTGAAACCATCAAATGGATTTTCGCTGAACAAGTGATCATAAACAGCTTTGATATCTTTAGGTTGCGTATCCTTGCTGGACAAACCATAACGTCCACCAATGATGAGCTTAATGTTGTTTTGATTGACCAAAGATTGGTGAACATCCAAGAACAACGGTTCATGAGCACCCATTTCTTTGGTACGATCCATGACAGCCACGTGTGTGACCGTCTTAGGCAATACGTTCACCAAATGATCGGTTGAGAATGGGCGGTAAAGATGAACTTTAACCAAACCAACTTTCTCACCACGCGCATTCAATTCATCGACGACTTCACGAGCGGTTTCCGTAACGGAACCCATCGCAACGATGACACGTGTCGCATCTTCAGCTCCATAATAGACAAATGGAGCATAGTGACGACCGGTTAATTCGGACACCTTCGCAAAATAATCTTCTACGACGGGTAAAACATTCGCATAATGCAAGTTCTGAGCTTCACGACCTTGGAAATAGACATCATCGTTCTCAGCACCACCACGGGTCACTGGATTCGTATGTGGATTCAAAGCTTTCGCACGGAAGTTTTCCAAACCATCTTTATCGATCCATTCTTTCAACTTATCGGTATCGATGACTTCAATTTTTTGAATTTCATGGGATGTTCTGAAACCATCAAAGAAATGGACAACCGGAACACTCGCCTTGATTGCTGTCAAGTGAGCCACACCCGCCAAATCCATCGCTTCCTGAACGGAATGAGATGAAATCATTGGAGCACCCGTTTGACGGATCGCATAAATATCTTGGTGGTCACCAAAAATCGACAATGCACGTGTTGCTAAAGAACGTGCAGAAACATGGATGACACCTGGAATCAACTCACCTACCCATTTGTAGATGTTTGGAATCATTAATAATAAACCTTGTGATGCTGTAAACGTCGAAGCCAAGGTTCCACCTTGTAAAGCACCATGCACAGCCCCAGCCGCACCGGCTTCCGATTGCATTTCCACAACCTTGACAACTGAACCAAATAAATTTTTTCTGCCTTGACTAGCCCATGCATCAACCAATTCTGCCATGGTCGAAGACGGCGTAATCGGATAGATGGCCGCAACTTCTGTAAACGCATACGCGACGTGTGCTGTTGCGTTGTTACCATCCATAGTCATAAAACGTTTAGACATAGATGTCCTCCTTATTTGCCATATATAATTATACCCCATTTGGGGATAATATGAACGCCAAATTTATACTTCGATTTTGATCCATTCCGCATTTTTGAAACGTACACGCGAGAATACATAACGGATCATTTGATCAAAAACCACACTGAACCAAGCCCCATATAAACCAAAACCAAAGCTATACGCCAGGATGTATGTCAAGACTGGACGCAAGAGGGTGACACTGATCAAAGACAGTGTCGCGACGAACTTCACATCCCCTGCACCCCGCAAACTTCCCACCGTAATGACCTGCGCGATTTGAAACTGAATGATGAAACTTAGGATGATGAGGATCTGTCCACCCAACAGGATGATCTCACGATTGCGACTGAACAAAGCGATGATCAGATAGCGATTCAGAATGATCACCACAGCTAAAGTCAAGGATATGACAAAGCCGATGCGCTGTGACACTTTGCCATGAATGTATGCCAAGTCGGTACGCCTTGCCCCCAAGCTTTGACCAACCAAAGATGAAGTCGCAATCGACAAGCCATCGCCGACACTGAAGGTCAAACTCATGACCTGCATGACAATGTAGTGGGTCGCAAATTCCAAGGTACCCAAACCGGCAACGGCCTTCGCATACATCATGAAGCCGATGCGGATGAAGACTTGTTCAACCAAAGCAGAAGAAGATATCTTCCAGATGGTTTGTAATGTCTCTTTATCCAACGACCAATTCTGTTTGAAATTGATGTGCAGAAAATTATCTTTCTTCGAGATGTTGTAAATGGCGAGAACTAAAGCTACGACATTTCCCATCGAAGTCGCAACCGCCGCTCCTGCAATACCCCAGCGTGGAAAGATCCAGATTCCATTGATCAACAGATAGTTGAACACGACGTTGACGATATTCGCACTGAGATTGGTAAATAAGGAAATCTTTGTGTTCCCAACCCCACGTTGCGCAGCGGTCAAGGTCAAACTGATCAGATAGAACGCATTCCCAACCATAACGATTCTAAAATAAAGAATCGCATCCATCAGATAATCCAAGTTTGCTCCCGCAAACAAGAGAAAGGGTCGTGCATATACGATGCCGATGATTGTTGTGACGATCGCGATGCCTACACTCAAAATCAAGGCATTGCGTAATGCTTTACGTGCGCCTTCTTGATTATTTTGACCTTTCCGACGTGAAATGATGACGGTGGTCCCAACATTCAATGCCAAGACCAAGCTCATCATTAAGAACTTCGGTTGGGTTGTGATGCCTACGGCCGCGATCGCATTGGTCCCAATGCCTCCGACCATCATCATATCCACTGCTCCGATCAAGCTAATTAAAATAGCCTCCATCGCTGAAGGCCAAGCTATTTTTAGGGTCTTTTGATAGATCTCTTTGCTTGTGGGCAAAGGGTTGGTGCGATAGGCTTTTGGAATTAAGTTTTCAACGGCGAATATTTTCTTTAGTAAGTTCATGGTCTCCTACAATTCTATCACTGAATGAATGTTTGGTCTAATGGACCTTGTCATAAGGAAGATACTGCTCAAAAATAATGCCATCGACTTCATGTTTGATTTGGTGTTCATCTTCAATGCTGGTTACGGTCCAAACCGTTGTTCGTCCTTTTAAGAACCGAAACAAATCATAAAACCAGATGGAGTAATGGATGTCTTTGGAAAGATAATCTGGATGGATCAAGGGCACGAAGATGCCCAAACTCAAGACCCATTTGATCAACCAAGAGTGTTTAGGATTCAACCAAGGATCTTCCATGATCAGCCCTCTGTGGATCATTGGCGCATGCCGTTTCAACTCCAAAAGAATCAATGGATCGAAACTGCAGATACTGAATAAGCCCTTATAACTCTTAAGCTCCTTAAGAAGAGCTAAAACAACCCGTTGACGTGCTTGGGTACCCTTGATTTCAATCAAAAGTTCCTTCAGTTCCAAATCCAAAACCTCTTTAAACAAAGGAATATGCTCACTGGTCCCTAATAAGCTCAAACCTTCCAGTTCGCTGTACCTGAAATCTGACACCAAGCCCTCTACTCCAGTCAAACGTTTCAGATCATCATCATGAAACACAACAAGCTTTCCATCCTTGGTACATTGCACATCCAACTCACACCCATAGCCTTGGTGCTTCGCTCTACGAAATGCCATCATGCTGTTCTCAGGTATTCCCGAGCCATGGTCATATAGACCTCGATGCGCATAGTGATTCGTACACAACTTGGTTTTACGCATCCGTCCGTTGGGACGATAAAAATAAACGACAAACAAACAAAAAAAAGAAAAGATGGCTAGAGCGATCCACATCATCCATCAATCCTTTCCAAGATGAGCACAGCATCCGTCCCATCCACTTCTTTCAATGTAACCTTAACGGATTCTTCATGCGATGTCGGGACATTCTTACCCACCACATCGGCACGTATGGGTAACTCCCGATGACCTCGATCGACTAGGACAGCAAGTTGTATGGACTGAGGTCGGCCATAGCTCATGACGCCATCCATCGCCGCTCTGACCGTACGGCCTTTATACAAGACATCGTCCACCAAAACCACGGTCTTTTGATTCACATCCCAGTCCATTTTTGGTTTCTCAATGCCCGTCTTATCAATATCATCCCGCCAAAAACGGATATCAAAACCATATGTTTGAACATCAACCCCTTCGAAACGTTTGATGTTTTCCGCGATGCGCTTGGCCAAATTCTCACCCCGCGTCTTGATTCCTACGAGGATGATGTGTTCGACGCCTTTATTTTTTTCTATGATTTCATGCGTCACCCGTACCAAGGTACGAGCGATCATGCTTTCGTCCATAATTGTTTTCATCACATCAATTATACAGAGTTTGGACATTCATTTCTAGTTGAAATGGGTATTCTCTTATGGTATTATAAGTAAGCGTTTAGGGGTATAGTTCAATGGTAGAATATCGGTCTCCAAAACCGCTGATACGGGTTCAACTCCTGTTACCCCTGCCAGAAAACAAATGAACCACCATAAGGTGGTTTTTTATTTATACTGAACCTATTTGTAAACATTTCTTCGATGATCGATTGTAATAATCACGAAAACAAGTTCTTGGTCAAGCAGCTCGACTAAGATTCGATATCGACCCGCTCTACATCGCCAATAGGAACTAAGCTTCCCTTTCAAAGGTTTACCTAATATTCTTGGATCATCTGTACTGATTAGACTTTTCTCAATCACGCCATTATCAAATGGGATTGTGCACGTTCCAACGCATCAAGCGCTTTAAGTGCTTTTGCGTCAATAACGATTGAATACTTCATTACAGTCCCAATTGCTTCTTAACTTCTTCTAAAGAACAGAACTGTGTCTCACCCATTTCTTTTCTCGTACGCTTAGATTTCACTTAGATCAAAAACATCCTTTATTCTTTCAATTACAGAAGTTTTCACAAAATCACTTACACTCAACCCAAAAAATTCCGCATACCTTTTGATCATTTCTTTCTCTTCCTCAGTCGCTCTAACGCTTATAATGCTCATGTGATCACTTCCTTTCGTAAATATCGCAATACATTTGTATGACATTTTCAATCCATACTTAAGGTTCAATATCAGAGATGATTCTAAATCTTTTCGTTAAAACTTTTCTTCCATCTCAAACACGAGATCCATCTCTTCAATATGCCCTGTCGCCCGTTGAATGGCAGGGATCGTACCCACATAGCGCCATCCCTCCAAAGCACGCTTTTGGATGATTTCTTGATAAGCACCGTGACCATATACGGTCCCATTGATCAATCCAAAGCCTTCCATTGTGTATCGTATGCGTTCAAACTCATATTTAAACATGTTTCTCCCTTTTACTTGCATTTCAGTAAGTTTATCGATATTCTCTAATCAGTAAAGTGTGTTGTATTTATAATAACATTGAATCGAGACGGAGAAGGACATGCAAGATATCATCTTAGAAACAAATCGACTTGAACTCAAGCGTCTCTCAATCGCGATGGCACCTGCCATCCATTTGAATTCATTGGATGAAGACACACGCATGTTCATCCCGGATGAGGTCTTTGAGACTGAAACCATCGCAACTGAAGTGATTGAACACTTGTCACAATTCTATACAAAGAAAGACGGTCCTCTTGTTTATGCGATATGCCTAAAGAATGAGACCGTAATAGGCTATGTTCAGGCTGTTCCGATGCACAATGAGTGGGAACTTGGCTATCAAATTGCGAAACCTTATCGTAATCAAGGTTATGCGCGTGAGGTGGTTCAAGTATTTCTTCCTTGGATTTTTCACGAGCTAAAGATTGACCGAATCCATGGCGTTTGTCTTGTGGAAAACAAGGCATCCGCCCATGTACTTCATGCCTGTGGCTTTCGTTATTTAGGCCAGTTTAGTGAGCTCTACCAAGGTCATGAATCTATTGTCGAAAAGTTCATTTACGTTATACATTCCCAAGATGAACATGCTTGAGATAGTGTTTAGCGATTTTCTCAAGTTTGATCAAGGTATCCAATGGTGTGATCTGTTTATCCATCCATAGATGATTTGGAAAGAAGCGCGAAAGATGCAAAGGAAGCTCAGGATTCAGAGATGCGATCCATTGTGCTTCTTTTTCCATGTCTTCCTCACTGTCGTTTTCATCCGGAATGATCAGACTCGTGAGTTCCACATGCACTTTGGACTGGCTTAATTCAATGGATCGTTTAACCTGTTCAAGATTACCACTGAGTTTTAAATAGAACTCCTGTGTGAATCCTTTGAGGTCGATGTTCATCGCATCGATATACGGAAGTAGCTCCACTAGATACTTCTCACTGATTGTGCCATTGGTGATTAAAACGGTTTTTAGATTGTGCTGCTTTGCAAGTTTTGAAGTCTCTAAAACGAATTCATATCCAATCAAAGGTTCGTTATAGGTAAAAGCAATGCCTATGTTTCCTTGTGGAATTAAATCAAGAGCTAAGTTCACAAGTTCTTCAGAACTCATCTTTTTTGCATGTTTGTTCTGATAGGACATCGTTGCGATGGAATGATTCTGACAAAACGGGCAAGCAAGATTACAACCAAAGCTACCGATGGATAGGATCTTCGAACCAGGGTAGAAGTGATATAGCGGCTTCTTTTCGATGGGATCAAGCGCAATTGAAGTAATCCAATTGGCATTGATCGGTACGATAATGCCATTGATATTTCTGCGTGCACGACAAAAACCAGTTTGACCTTCCTCTAAACTACAGTTGTGGAAGCATAGTTCACAAGTAGGCATGGTGACGTTTCACCTCAAAACGTTCAATCGAATACGCATCACTTGGATCAATTCCGGCTTTGCGACAAGCAATATTCAGTTGTTCATCTATTGAATGAATGCCCTCCAAGTCAGGGAGTAAGACACCGGTTCGCCACGATGAGCGGACGATGACGCCATAGCGTTTTGGATCCAATTGATCTTTTGTCGTCTGTTGAGCAGGACTCAGGACATCGACACTGATTTCCAGATCCAACAACTCTTCTTCAGTGACTGGATTGAAACGCGGATCCCTTGAACAAGCCGCAATGGCGTTGTGTATGATCTCACGGATTAAGTTGCTTTGTGTGGGTTGAAGTGTACCGATGCATCCTCTGAGTCGATCCTGTTTATGCAGTGAAACAAAACAGGCAGCTTGCATATGGGGATCAATTCCTGGAAGCACTTCAATTGAAAGGATGGATTGGTCTTTCACATAGTGTTCAATGGCTTTACGAGCCAGGTTTACCAAGGGGTCTTTGAGTTGAATGGATGCACAAAGATACCCCACTCCAAAAGGTGCTTCATAAGATAAGACTTCTGACTGGATATCCAAACCATCGAGCACTCCCGCCAAAACAAGAAGAGAACGATACCCGCATTCTCCAGCCTCATGGCATTGATTCGTGGGCAGATCAAAGAGTTCTTCAAGATGATTGGATGTGAATATCTGCTTAACTTTGTGATCGAAACGTGGGCCATCTGGATTGAAACCATAGGGACCATCTGCTTTTAAGCGATGGGAAAGATCTCCACTGGCAATAAACACAATCTTCCGATTCAGTTGATTGGCAATTTGCTGGATGGCTTTACCCATTCCACGGTGATGTTCACGATTGAGTCCAGAAATACCGATTCTGACCAATTTAAACGCATCATAGCTTTCTTTGATGATGGCAAGTGGCACAATGGATCCATGATCCAAATCCATGACACTGGGTCGGATGTCTGGACGGATGTTAATAAGTGCTTCATTGAATTCTTCATCAAGCGGATAGGCATATTTCAGTTGTGCGGTATTGAAGCGACCCATATCCCCAACATCCATTTCACTTTGCGCAAGAAAAAAACCATCACGAACCATTGGCGCATGGGGCGAAACCAAAACAATGGTTTCAGGTTTGATGCGTGCGATATGGTTTGCGATGGCTTGGTAGGCTTCAATCGTATGTTGGATTTTTCGCTCTTCCCCACGTCCGATTTCTGGCAGTATCAGGGGTGGATGTGGAAGAACGCATGCGTATTGGATACTCATCTCAGATCCTCCTCTATCTACCTACAGTATAGAACGATTCGAAATAAGCGCAAATGAAAAATGTCTATAGACTAGACACTCTCCTTTAAATGCGTTTTGTGACCTCAATCAACACATCTTCAATCTTTTGTGCAAATGATGTCAGCTCTGGATTATCCATCAACTTGATTAGTGCTGTTGGACGGATCATCTCAACCCATACGCCCTGTTCATCTTCTCGCACGATGAACTTACAGGGTAAGAAATTCACCGCTAAAGGATCGATGGAATACACTTTGTAGGCTTCCAAGGGGTTGCATACATCTAAGATGGAGATCCGTCCTTCAAAAGGCAAACCCTTTGCGACAAACTTTTCGGATAAGGGAATGGTGGATAGAACACCAAATTGATGTTCAGTTAAGACTTGGGTAAGACGGGTAATGGTTTCTTCAAATGATTTTGGTGATTGTGTGATATGAAACATGTCGGTTCTCCTTTTAAGCTCAGTTTAGCAGACTGATGCAAAATTACACTTCTGATGCTCAGAAAGGATGATTCGGAAACGATTAGAAACTGTCTTGTCCATCAAGCTGTGGTATAATGACACAAGTTTTAGGAGGAAGACGATGGCAATCGGTATAACAGTACTTAATCAAGTCTTGATGATGTTTAGTTTGATGTTGGTGGGCTTTGTGCTCTATCGCAAAGGACTTCTCAATGAAAGTGGAACACAACAAATGTCGACCATACTCTTACAGGTCTGTACACCTGCGGTCATCATCACATCCTTTAATATTCAGTTCAGTCTCGATATTCTTAAAGAAATCGGCATTGCGTTCATCTTAGCCCTATCTTCAATTCTACTGGGCTTGATCATCGCACGCATCCTCTATCGTAAAGAACATCGTATTGCTCAATTTGCCGTTGCTTTTTCAAATGTCGGCTTCTTCGGGATTCCTTTGGTCACCGGTTTACTGGGTATTCAATATGTCATTTATCTTTCCACCTATATCCTTGCCTTTAATCTTCTGTCATGGACCGTGGGTATCTATTTGATCACAGGAGATAAATCTGCGATGAAATTCAATACCTTTTTCAAGACACCTGCTTTCATCGGAATGGTGTTGGGTTTCATCATATTCTTAAGTCCCTTTAAATTGACAGGGTTCATCCAACAGTCCCTGAGCTCCATCGGCTCCATCAATACGCCAGTTGCAATGCTTGTCTTGGGTACCTATCTTGCGAAGAGTAAATTGATCGATATTTTCAAGAACAAACAAGTTTATCAAATCGCTCTCTATCGTTTGGTTCTGATTCCTCTCATTGCATTGTTCGTGTTGAGTTTGTTGCCGATGATTCGACCTGAAGTGAGATTGGTCTTGCTGATCGCTTCGAGTGCACCCAGTGCAACCATCTTGGCGATCTTCTCTCAACGCTTTGGACATGATTATGCTTACGGTGCTCAGATCATCAGTTTCACGAATCTGTTGTGTCTCGTGACGATACCCATCATTTTAACCACTGCTTTTACACTTTGGTTTTGATCCTACATCCCATTATTGGGATGTTTTTTGGCTTCTTGAGCTAAAACAGTCTTTCTTCACAGAATATGGAAAGTGCTATAATCTGCTTGAAGGAGGCGATGTTTATGCTTGGCATCGTAGATTTCTTAGAGCTTGCGATTCAAGGCAAATGGAGTGCTTTGGGATGGTTTGTCCTTGGAGCATTTTGCTTAGGCTTGATACGTGTACTTCGTGGTTTATGGATTGAGAGACAATCACATAAGGATGAACAATTCATTCGTACACACCAGGAAATACCCATTCAAACACTGAAAAAGAAAAGTTGGTGGTTATTGGGTTCGATCGTCCTGTTGTTTGCGATCATCCTACCAGGCGTGTTATGGCTCACTGTTGAAGTACTGAAAAGCATCAAGTCAATCGATCCCGCCATCGCTGTGGGTTTTGTCTTCATCATTTTCATCCTAATTGTTACGATACTGATTGTTCAGCTCGTTCGTTATTTAACACTCAAACGTCGTATCGCACGCATGCAATGATTCAATTTTAAAAAGAAGTCCGGCTCAATTGAACCGGACTTTGCTTATGCCTCGAACTGTGAGTTGTAGAGTTGTTGGTAGAAACCACCCTTGTCCATAAGGCTCAGATGTGTTCCTTGTTCCACAATGTTTCCATCTTTCATAACTAGAATCAAATCGGCATTGCGAATGGTGCTCAAACGGTGGGCGATGATGAAACTGGTACGATTGGACATCAGTTTGTCCATGGCTTTTTGAATCAAGACTTCCGTACGTGTATCGACGGAGGATGTGGCTTCATCCAGAATCAAGATCTTTGGATTGGCTAAAAAGGCACGTGCGATCGTCAACAATTGTTTCTGACCTTGTGAGATGTTGCTGGCTTCTTCATTCAAGGCGTATTGATAGTTATTGGGTAAGGTATGAATGAAATGATCCACATAGGCCGCTTTACTGGCCGCTTCGACTTCTTCACGTGTCGCATCCAACTTACCATATTTCAGATTGTCTTCAATAGTCCCATTGAACAACCAGGTATCTTGAAGCACCATGCCAAACAGGCTGCGAAGTTCATTGCGCTTGAAATTTCTGAGATCATGATCATCGACTTTGATTTTTCCTTGATTGACATCATAGAAACGCATCAAGAGTTTGACCATGGTGGTCTTTCCTGCACCGGTTGGACCGACGATCGCCACTTTTTGTCCAGGTTTGATCTTTGCACTGAAGCCGTTGATAACAGGTTTATTTTCATCATAACCAAAGACCACATCTTCAAAGCTGACTTCACCTTGAATGTTGGCTATGGATACGGAATCTTGAATGTCTTCCACTTCTTCCGCTTCAGCTAAGAAGGCAAAGACACGCTCCGCAGCCGCAGCTGTGGATTGAAGCGTATTGCTGATCTGAGCGGTTTGAGAGATGGGTTGAGTGAAGTTACGCACGTATTGTAAGAAAGCTTGGATATCGCCGACACTGATGATACCGTTGATCGCAAGGATACCCCCTTGGATGCTTACCGCCACATAACCCAAGTTTCCAACAAACATCATCAAAGGCATCATGATGCTAGAGAAAAATTGACTCTTCCATGCGGATTGATAGAGTTCTTTGTTGTATGCATCAAAGGCTTCAAGGGATTGTTTTTCCCCATTGAAGGCTTTCATGATCACATGTCCCCCGTACATCTCTTCCACATGACTGCTGACCTTTCCAAGTGCAGATGCTTGAAGACGGAATTGCTTCTGCGAGAACTTGACGATGACCATGATCAAGACAAAAGACAAAGGTAAAATGATCAAGGTCACCAAAGTCATCTGCCAACTGATGGTGAACATCATGATCGCTACCCCGATGACAGAAGTTACTGAGGTGATCATCTGCGTCAGACTTTGTTGGAGGGTGCTCGTGATGGTATCGACATCATTTGTGATCCGACTGAGAACTTCCCCGTGAGGGGTCTTATCAAAGAAACGAAGGGGTAGTCGATTGATTTTGGTTGAAATGTCTTTGCGGAGTTCATACCCGATCTGTGTCGCTACCTTAGACATGATGAAACCCATGACAAAGGAGAAGAACGCTGCGGCGATGTACATCATCAACAACCAAAAGATAATATTCCCAATGTAGTCGAAATCGATGCTTGCGTTGGGAACCTGTTGGAGTTTCTGCATGACGCCTTCAAAGAGTTTGGTTGTGGCTTGACCGAGTACCTTCGGTCCAAAGATGGTGAAGATGGTACTTGCGATCGCAAGGAAGAATACAGCGATAAATGCCAGATTGTACTTTGAGAGACGCTTGAGGAGCTTGCGCATCGAACCTTTGAAGTCTTTGGCCTTTTCTCCCCCACGCATCATGCCCGCCATGGGTCCGCCATGTCCGGGACCTACAGCACGTGGTTTGGCTTGTTTATTTTCAGACATGTGCGAGTTCCTCCTTGGACATTTGTGAAAATGCGATTTCTTGATAGACAGCACAGTTTTGCATGAGTTCATCGTGTGTACCACGACCCACGATCTCTCCATCATTCAGAACCAAGATCTGGTCCGCATGTAAAATGGTTGAAATGCGTTGCGCTACGATGATGAGCGTTTTATCAGTGTACTCACGCTGTAATGCTTGACGCAACAAAGCGTCGGTTTTGTAATCAAGGGCAGAGAATGAGTCATCATAAATATAGATATCGGGATTTTTGATCAAAGCACGAGCTATGGAAAGCCGTTGTTTCTGACCCCCCGAAACGTTTGAACCCCCTTGACTGATGGCTTCTTGGTAATGATCGGGTTTTTCCTCAACGATGCTGCGGGCTTGCGCAATGTTGATGGCTTTATCCAACTCGCTTTGGTTGGCATCTTCCTTCGCATAACGCAGATTGGATTCAATGGTTCCCGTAAACAACACAGCTTTCTGAGGGACATAACCAATGCGATCACGTAAATCACCTTGATTGACGTTACGAACATCGACACCGTTCACTAAGAGTGAACCTTGGGTCACATCGTAGAAGCGGGGAATCAAATTGATCAGGGTTGATTTACCAGAACCGGTCGAGCCAATGATGGCTGTAATCTCCCCTTTCTTTGCGGTGAAGTTGATGTTTCTAAGAACACAATCATCCGCATTGGGGTAACTGAAACACACATCTTTGAACTCAATGACACCTGTTTTTTCAGGATCAAAGTTTTGAGGTTCTTTGGGATCTAAGATGGTAAGTGGCATATCCAAGACTTCGTTGATTCGTTTTGATGATACCGAAGCACGTGGAATCATGATGAAGGTCATAACGATCATCATGAACGACATGATGATTTGCATGGAGTATTGCATGAAGGCCATCATATCGCCTATTTGTAAAGCACCGAGGTCGATTTGCTTCGCACCAAACCAGACAATCATCAAAGTCACACCACTGAAGATGAAGTTCATGATGGGCATCAGAATAGCCATGGCACGGGTGACGAAGAGATTGATCTTGGAGAGTTCTTTGTTGGCTTCATCAAAACGTTTCTCTTCATGACGCTCTGTTTTAAAGGCACGGACGACCATCAAACCCGTCAGACTCTCACGTGCGACAAGATTGACCTTGTCGATCATCTTTTGAATCTGCGTGAATTTGGGCAATACCACCACAAACATACCCAGGATCAAGCCAAGGATGACCACTAAAGCCAAGCCAATGATCCAAGTCATGTCCGCATTGGAATTCATGACATTCATGATGGCTCCATACGCCAGAATAGGAGAATAGAAGAAGGTTCTGAACATCATCACGATCAACATTTGGAGTTGCGTGATGTCATTCCCAGTACGTGTGATGAGCGATGCCGTAGAGAATTGATCGAATTCCACATTGGAGAAACTCTCCACCTTGGCAAAGACATCACGACGGATGTTGCGAGTCACTTTCGCAGCCATACGTGCGGACAACAGACCCACCAGAATGGTGATGACTGCACTCATGAGTGCAAATAACAACATATCCACACCAATCTTGATGATCGCATCGATCTGCATCTGATCGGTATCCAAGCCGATGGCTTTGTATTCCGCTAGGATCGCAACACTGGCACTTTGGCCGAGCATGTCTTCACTCATGGACGCAAAGCGTTGATCGATGTTCGCTAAGAACGCTTGACGCTTGGACGCATCCATATTCGCCAAGGCCTGATAAAGGGTCACATTTGGTGGTAACTGAAACATCGAAGTATCAATTTGACCTTCATCGATCGCATAGCTCACCAACAAGGGTTTCGCAATGATGGCTGCGACGCGTTCGCGATCTGCGTCATCACGCAGCACATAAAGACCTGACTCGACAAAGCCGTCAAGTGAGCTGGGATAAGACGCATCGTCTGGTGTGATCTGCACATAACTGTTCTTGAGAATGGTTTGCTCATCTTCAGAAATGAAAAGAAGTAGTTTATTGAACTGAACCTCACGGATCACTTCAATCGCCGCATCTTCAACACCACTTCGCGTGATGCCGACATTGACGATTTGCGACATGAGTTCCGGCAACTTGAGATCCGCACGTGTTTGGAAATACAAAAGTCCCAAAACAATGAGAATGCTTAACCAGAAACGTTTTAAGTATTTGAATAGTAATTTAATCACAGGTGTTATCCTTCTCTTTCATCCACACTTCATTCATGAAGGCTGAAGCCTTCGTAACGATACGAATCAACTCTTGGGTATCTTCTATTCCAAGATGCTCGATCAAGGCATGTACACCCGCATTGAATTGACGCTCTGATTTATCCAGAAAGGTCATCCCTTTCTCGGTCAAACGAATGTATACGACACGGCGATCGGCTTCACTTCGGACACGTTCGACATACGCTTGTTTGACGAGACTGTTGATCAAAGGTGTGATGGTGGGCGGTGCCAGATTCAAGACATTGGCTAAGTCACGAAAAATGATGCCTTCTGGGTTGATTTCACAAGCTTTCTTGATTTGCATCAAGGTAAACATCTCACTCTTGCGAATGGGCATTTTAGGCATGTTGGAATGCCCTCTTCTAATGTGTTGAAAGGCTTGGATCAGTTGTGTAACCAGTTCTTCTTGATGTTCCATGGTGTCCTCTTTTAATTCTGAATCAAAATTGTTTTGTATCAAAACTATTATAGTGTAAGTCTATTTTTAATCCTTGTCAATTGTTTTAATACTTTAATGATTTCGTTTTAAAATAAACACTGTACATTTAATTGTTTTAGCCTAGAATTAAAAACAGAGGATTTGGGAGAACATCATGAAAAATCATCATATATCTTTTGCCCGCCGTCTTACTCCACTCATCTTAATCCTAAGCATCAGCTTGAGCATTGCAGGCATCCTGTTCCCCGTTTATCGGGACAATCCCTTGATCACTTCTGTTTGGCAAGGCAATGATCTGGTGACCCTGTTTGTCGCCTGTCCCTTGATGCTCATCGTACTTTTGAAGCTCAAGAAAAAGTTCCTTAGAGACCAGATTCTTTGGCTGGGTTGTACATGGTATTTTGTATACAACTATTTCTTTTATCTCTATGGCGCTGCATTCAATGCATTATTTATTTTCTACATCTTAATCGTCATTCTGAGCTTACTCAGTTTCATCTTTGGACTTATTGATCTCACAATGAGCATTCAAGTGGATCTTTATCGTGGATTATCACAGCGAACCCTACTCCTCTCACGCTCTTTTTTGATTTTCTTCGCATCTCTTTTGGGATTGGCATGGACCGGTCTATCGATCACTTACTGGTTCACGCAGACCGTCCCCTTGGCCATCACTCAAACAGATCATCCAACTGGTGTGATCTTCGCTACAGATTTGATTTTCCTAGTCACGCCATTGCTAATGGCGGCGTATCTCTTACACAAGAAACATCGATTAGGCGTTTTGCTGACTCCGATCATCCTTGTGAAGTGCGTGCTTTATCCCTTGGTTTTTGTGGCATCAGGAATCATCGCGTATCAGAACACGGGGGTCTATGACAGCCTTACTCCTGTTTATCTGCTATTGGGCTTGGTTTCATTGGGGGTTCTCAGCGTGTTTCTGAAAGCATTATCGATGATGCAAACCAATTAAGCTGTGCTATGATGACTTTATGCAGGATATCTTGATTGTCAGTTTGATCGGTTATCTGTTTGGAAACATTCAAGCAGCTTATCTCATCACGAAATATTTTAAGAAGGTCGATATTCGCACTTTTGGCTATGGCAATGCAGGTGCATCAAATGTGGTCGAATCCTTTGGTGTCCAATATGGTTTAGTCGTCGCTCTGGTTGATATTCTAAAAGCGGTCTTATCGATCGCCTTGATAAAAGCACTTTACTCCGTCTCATTGGAGTCCAACTCGACACTTTTATATCTGAATGGCTTTGGAGTCGTATTGGGTCATGTCTTCCCTTTTCACATGAACTTCAAAGGTGGTAAAGGAACCGCTTCCTTGATTGGTGTTCTCTTTGGTCTCAACTTATTCTATGGTTTTATCGGTCTATCGATCATCATCATCGGGACTTATCTTACGGATCGTGTCGCACTTGGCACAATCGGACTTACCCTCTATTGGATTATTCTTACTCAGCATCTTAATTTGGGTTTGCTCCCTTTGATCATCAGTATCTTGATGTTTACCTTAAGCTTTTATCTTCATCTTCCGAATTACAAACGCATTCTAAATAATACTGAAGGTAGACTCTCCCATGTGCTAAAGAAAAAGGCCAAGTGATTTGGCCTTTATACACGTTTGGATAAGTTTTTAAATCGCAAGAAATTCAAGATGAAGAGTAGGATGATACTGACGAAGATACCGATATACATGAATTCAGGCGTCAATATGTTTCCAAAAACCTTTAAATCCACACCTTGGAAATAGCGATACTCACTCACCATTTCCGCTGGTGCATTTTTAAATACGGACTTGATGATGGGCCCCAAGTAGACTTGTCTCAATAAACTCGCACCTAAGGATACCGGTAGAATGTTGAACATGTTTTGAACAAAAATCGGCATGATGCCCATGGGCATGTATGCACCTGTCACAAACCCGATGAAGGTTCCCACCATGGAGTTTACGACCCCATAGGTATTCTGTGTCTTGACCCATGACGCAATATACAAGCTCAACAGCGCGGATGAGATGATCAATAGTACGATGATGCCCAAGGATTGAAGAATCTGTTCAAAATCCAACCAAGGTCCGCCCTTAAGCTTTACAATGACGATGCTCAATGCGAACATGCATAGGCTGATGAAACTTGTGATGATGATGCTGGAAATCAAATAGGAGAGAATCAATTGTGTTCTTTTTAAAGGTGATACCAAGAAATCATTGAGGTTCTCACCTTGTGCATCGTCCACCAAGCGACCCATGTTTCCTAGGGATAAGGTGATGCTTGCGACCGCAATCAGTCCTGGCAACATCCATGCGTACACCAGGGCATCGATCTCAGGAATATCCATTTGAATCATGGATCGAATGTTTTGAGCTTGAATGTCCCCTAGAAACAAGACATACAGACCTAAGATGATGATGACGGATAAGAAAGAAAAGAATACTAAAGCCTTATCTCTCACGAATAAGCGAAGATTACGGACACTCAGTGCCATTATTTTACGCATGATCGTCCTCCCGAATGCTTTGACCTGTCAGTGCTAAGAAGACGGTATCCATCGTCCCCTCCACAACTTCGAACTGCTCAATCTTACTGCGATGTTCATCGAGTAACTTGAAGGCTTCTTTGCTTTCTTTCAAGATGACTTCATAACCATCATTGGTGGTATGAAAGGTATAACCCAAGACTTCTATATCTTTAGCTTCAAGTGTTTGAGACTTGATTCTTAATAAGGTTGGGGCATACTGAATTCTTAATTCACGGGGCGTTTTCATCTCAAGAATCTGGCCATGATCGATGATGCATACGCGATCACATTTCGATGCTTCTTCCATGTAATGCGTGGTGAGAAAGATCGTCATCTTATGTTTGATGCGCAAGTCTTCGATATAGGTCCAGATATTGTGTCGTGTCTGTGGATCCAAACCGGTTGTGGGCTCATCCAAGAATAGAATCTTGGGATGATTGATCAAAGCACGTGCGATGTCTGCCCGTCTGCGTTGACCTCCTGAGAGTTTGCCATAGGGACGATTCAAGAATTCATGTAAAGAGAGTTGCTCACTCAGATTGGTGATGCGTTTCTCGATCGTTGCCGCATCCAAATCGTAGAAACATGCTCTCGTGTAGAGATTCTCTTTAACGGTCAAGAGCCCATCGAGAAAGGATTGTTGGAAGACAATTCCAATGTCGTTGCGAATCAAATCATTTTCTTCATCTAATGTATGCTTGTTTAAAATCACTTCTCCTTTATCCTTCTTCAAAAGTGTACTGATGATATTGATTGTGGTGGACTTGCCAGCACCATTGGGACCCAGAAAAGCGAACAGCTCCCCTTCGTAGACATTCAATGTGATGTCTTTAACCGCTTCTACATTCCCATAGGCTTTGGAAAGATGCGAGATCTTAATGATTTCGTTTTTCATTCATTTACTATTATAATTCTTTCACAAGTTGATTCAAGTTAAGAATGTCGAACACAATTCATTTTATATGATTTCACACAATCCAAGCCACAGAACACAAAAAAAGACACCGTAGTGTCAAATCAATTCGATGCCTGCATTTCGCATCAAGCTCAAAGCTTGGTCGTGGTAACTCTTTTTATCATGATTCGGTGCATCAAAGGTATCGACAGCTGCCTGCACCACTTTGATGTTCACATCCTTCCCAATCGTTTGAGTATAAGTCTTTAGACTCTGAGTGAACTGCAAGACACATATGTCTGTGCAACAACCCACAACGGTGACTTCTTCTAAATCAGGATTGTTGCTTAAATAACTTTGAAAACCTGGCGCAAAGAAGCCATTGGTGGTATCCTTTTCCACTTTGATCATTCTGTCTTCAAAGGGTTTCAATTCAGGAATCAGATCACTCTCCGTTGTGTCCTTTAAACAATGCGGTGGGTAAGACTTGAACTCCAAGGAATCCATCGTATGCGTATCTTGAAAAGATAAGACATCTTTACCTTCATCCAAATGTCTTTGAATGGTTTTGATGGTTTCAGGTACGATGGCCTGAATGCTTTTATCCGCTAAAGGTCCTTCATTGATGAATCCATTGATCATATCCACAACTACACATATTTCTTTCATGTTACTTCCCTTTCTTAAACGTCAAAATGACGACAGCGATGACAATCAAGATCGATGCGAAGAGAGCTTGTGTGCTAAGGCGTTCATTCGCAAAGAACCAACCCAAAGCTAAGGCTACGACTGGATTCACAAAGGCATTGGTCGAAGCGAGGGTTGGATTCACCTGTTTCAACAACCAGAGATAAGCGGTATACGCTAGGATCGATCCAAAGAAAATCAGATAGAGCATTGCCCACAGTGCTTTAGTTGTTATCGCTGTCCAAATCACAGTCTGTGCTTCTTGAAGACTCAACGATAGGATGAACAGCAAGATCCCCCCCGTCAACATCTGTATGGAAACACTGTAGAATGACGACTTGGGCATCGATGCGTTGCGTGAATAGAGAGAGCCAAAGGACCAAGACAGGGATGCGATCAAAAGGATGAGGATGCCAAGCAGATCAATATTTTGACTGGTATCTTGACCTTGAAAGGCCATCAAGGCAATGCCTAGGATACCCAAGGATAATGCAAGTGTCTCCCAGATTCCAGGTCGTTTGCGGTCATTACCAAACCAGTTCAACAAACTGATCCAAATGGGTACGGATGCGATGATCAAACTCGCAATCGAGGAAGGTACACGGACTTCCGCAAAGGCAACCAAACCATTTCCACCAACGAGCAAAAGCGTCCCAACAATGGCCGCATTGCGGAGTTCATTGAACTTTGGGAATGTCTCTTTCTTGAAATAGGCGATGCTGGTAAGAATCAAGCCTGCCGTGAAATGTCGGATACCTGCCATGATGAAAGGTGGAAAGGATTCCAATGCGAATTTCATGCCGAGATAGGTTCCACCCCAGAAGACATAGACCGCAAAGAACGATAGGATAATCAAGGTTTTGGTTTGTTTGGACTTGAGCATACATCACCTCTAAATAAGTTCGATTATAGCACAATTCCCATAACTTGGTATTCACCGTTTGGATGGATCACTTGCTTTGGTATAAAGAAGTGTTATAAAACAAAGAATCATCAAATGAAACTAAGTGAATGTCCTATTTCTGATCAAAGTCTTTAAGTTGGATGTTTAATGCGTTCACGGAGATTTGCAGTTCCATCAACAATAAAACCAATGAAATCAACAATAAGACCACACTGAATGCAAACATCGTCTGTGCAAAACGAGTCTGTTCAAGTAAAATGAGAAGTAAGCTTAAGACACTGAAGAAAAAGCTCAAACCACCGAAAACCTGCATGTTGCGAATGATGCGCATGCGTTTACGAAGATTGACCAATTGTGCGAAAGTGATATCCGATGGCTGGTTGCTGTGTATGTTGTAGAGTTCACGAATCAGGTTTGCGATCACGACGAAGCGATTGGTATAGGCCAACATCAATAACGATATGGCAGAGAATAAGAGTGTAGGTGTTTGTAATGTGAATTCCATAGACCCTCCTAGATGTCCTACGATAACGAAGATGTCACGAGAGTTCAAGTAAGATGCAACACCCTCTTACAAGGAGAATGAAATGAAAATCAGTTTTATTGGAGCTGGCAATATGACCCAAGCATTTCTCAAAGGGCTCGATCGGTCCTTCTTTGAACATGAAGTCTGGGTAAGCAACCGGAGCCAAGGGAAATTGGATGGGATTGATGACCCCAACATAACCAAGACGATCGATAATCACAAAGCCGTGCACAATGCCGATGTAGTTGTATTAGCAGTAAAACCACAACAGTTGTTTGCTTTGCTTGATGAGATTCGAGCGGACATCAAAGCGGATGCGATCCTCATCAGTTTAGCAGCGGGTTTAAGGATGGATCAACTTGAAAAAGGCCTTTTTCCTAAAGTGAAGCTGATTCGCTTCATGCCCAATACCGCGATTGCAATAGGCATTGGCTCCATCGCGATGTGTCATAACGGCAATGTGAAGGCTTCAGAACTAGCGTTCATTAAGCAATTGTTCAAAGCCTGTGGGAGTCTATTGGAATTGAATGAAGATCAGTTTGAATTGTTCATCGCAGCGTCTGGTTCCGGCATCGCATTTGTGTATCAAATCATGGCGACTTATGTTCAAACACTCGTAAATTTGGGCTTAGAGGAGGCATTGGCAAAATCATTGATTACAGAAAGCTTCTTTGCGGCAAGTTCGATGGCTAAAATCAATCCTGATTTGGATGATTTGATGACGCGTGTCGCTTCAAAGGGAGGTACTACGATCGAAGGTTTAAAGGTGTTAAGATCTTCTCAGCTCCATGAAATCTTGATGGAGATGTGTCAAAAAACCATCCTACGCTCTAAGCAGTTGGGTGAAGAACTTCAAAAATAATTGAAGTTCTTTTTATTTTTGATAAACTTATCTCTAAAAGGTGGTGGGATCATGGTTCTGAAAACACTTAAAAAAGCATTTCCGTATACATTGCCTGTCTTGACAGGTTATCTCTTCTTGGGTTTTAGTTACGGTGTTCTGATGAACAAAACAGGGTTCAATCTATTCTGGACCTCTTTTATGAGTCTGACTGTGTTTGCAGGGGCGATGCAGTTTGCGGCTATTGCACTCCTTTCTTCTGCGTTTAATCCATTGTCCACCTTCTTGGTATCTTTACTCATCAATATCCGTCACCTCTTTTATGGCATGTCAGTATTGGATAAATATGCAAACAGTGGAAAGAAACGCAGCTTCATGATTTTTGGTTTGACCGATGAGACCTTTTCCATCAACGCCGGGGTTGATCTTGATGAATCCGTTCATAAGAAACTGTTTTACTTTATCGTCACCCTTTTGAATTATCTGTATTGGAACATTGCTTCGATCTTAGGGCACCAGTTGTCCTTCATGATTCCCGACTCCATCAAAGGATTTGAATTTGTACTTACGGCTCTGTTTTATGTTTTATTCTTGAATCAATGGAAGATCAAAGCCCATCGTTTGTATCTTTTGATTGGGTTCGTCTGTACACTCGTTGCATTCTACCTTGTCGGTAGAGCTCAATTCTTATTGTTAGCCATGATTTTAATTCTATTTGCCATGGTCATTGAGACGAAATGGAGGGCATCTCGATGAATATCACTCAACTCTTCATCACCATCTTGATGATGGTTGTTGCGACACAATTTACCCGTTGGCTACCTTTCTTGATCTTTCCTGAACAAAAAGCCCAACCACAATGGTTGAACTTCCTAGCTCAACGACTTCCCTATGCATCCTTGGGCTTATTGCTTATGTACGCACTGAAAGATGTGGATCTTACTAAGATGCCCTATGGTGCATCTGAACTTATTGCCATGGGCTTCATCACGCTGATTCACACAAAGTACCATAACACCTTGTTAAGCATTGGTTTGGGATCCTTGGTTTATTTAGTTCTCTTCAATGTTGTATTTTAAAGGTGGATCGCTCCACCTTTTGCTTAATCTAATTTTAAAGTTTTCTTGACCAATGCGACCACTTCAGCCTCATTGCTCATGTTCAACGCTTTATCCGCCATTTCTTTCATTTCACTGTATTTCAATGAGCGAATCATCTTGCGGGATTGTAAAATACTGCTGGCACTCATGGAGAATTCATCCAAACCTAAGCCCAAAAGCAAAGGAGCAGCCATTTCTTCACCGGCCATCTCACCACACATACCCACCCATTTGCCTTCTTTATGACCACCATCGATGGTCAATTTGATAAGACGTAAGAGGGATGGATTGTACGGTTGATAGAGATACGATACTTTTTCATTCATACGATCCGCAGCCATCGAGTATTGAATCAAGTCATTGGTTCCAATGGATAAGAAGTCCGCTTCCTTGGCAAATTGATCCGCTAAGATCGCTGCCGCAGGAATTTCAACCATCATACCCAATTGGTAATCCTTAGAAACCGCATGACCTTCAGCCAAGAGTTCAGCCTCTGTATCCTTGACAAACTTCTTCGCTGTTCTGAACTCATCCAACGTCGCGATCATTGGAAACATGATGCACAGCTTACCAAAAACACTCGATCTCAACAAGGCGCGAACCTGTGTCTTGAAGATATCCGTACGATCCAAACATAAACGAATCGCACGATAGCCTAAGAATGGATTCATTTCATGTGGGAAAGGCAAGTAACTGAGTTCTTTGTCGCCACCAATGTCCAATGTGCGGACAACGGTTGGTCTTGAACCCATCTTTTCCAATACGGATTTGTAAGCTACAAACTGATCTTCCTCACTTGGTAACGCTTGAGCATCCATATACAAGAATTCTGTACGATAGAGTCCGACCCCTTCACCACCATTTTCCAATACTTTATCCGCATCCACAGGATTACCGATATTACCAACGAGTTCGACATGATGTCCATCCAAAGTAACGCTTTCCGCATCCTTCAAGACTTTCAAACTGTTCTTTAAATCCGCATAACGTTCTGCTTTTGCTTTATAGTGTTTCAATTCATCTTCGCTAGGATTGATCAAGACGACACCATCCAAGGCATCCAACACAATCACATCACCATGATTGACATGATCCAACAAACCAGCAATACCAACGACTGCTGGGATTTCCAAGCTACGCGCCATGATCGCACTGTGTGATGTACGACCACCGATTGCCGTAGCGAACCCTTTTGTGAAGGCTTTATTCAATTGAGCTGTATCGGAAGGCGTCAAGTCATGTGCGACGATGACGACTTCTTCTTGAATCAAGGAGAGGTTCGCAAGTTCATAGCCCATGATATGGCAACTTAGACGGTAGCTAACGTCTTTGATATCCGCTGCACGTTCTCTAAAATAAGCATCTTCCATGGATTCAAACATGTTTATGAACATGCCACTGACTTCTTGACAGGCGAATTCGGCATTGATGCCTTCTGCTTTGATCATTTCAATCATTTGACCTGTGAATTCAGGATCATGTGTGACCATCAAGTGGGCATCGAAAATCGCCAAATCATCATCCGATAAACGACCAACTGCTTTTTCTTTGATCGTCTGTATATCATTTCGTGTCTTGACAAGCGCTTCTTCAAACTTAAGCAATTCTGGTTCCACATCGACACTTCTACGTGAGATGTCCAACACTGGTTGAACCAGTTTATATGCCTTCGCTACTACTACACCACTGCTCGCCGCAATCCCTTTTAACATGTGTTTCCTCCTTAGTTGGCTTAAAAGAGTATTCTAATTAACAGGGATATCATACCATTATTTCAAAGTGTAGACAATTGATAAAGCGCCTTAGAGCCGCCTCCTTGATGCGGTAATAACTGGTTCTCGAATAATATTCCATCCACCAATTCTTCTCCAACTGATCGATATAATCCGCATGTAGGATCCGTTTCTCCTCGCTTGTGAGATTCCCCAATGCACAATCAATTGTGAAACGATAGGCATTCTCAAGGTTCTTTTCATTGGTCTCCTTCACCATGAACCCGAATTCCTGGAGTTTCTCAATCCTTTGCGTTTTGCGATAATGGTCAAGATGAAACTTCGCTAAAATGCATAACTCTTTGAAAGTGAATTTTTTCATACTATACTGTACGCAATCACCTCAAAAGTTCCTAAAAAAAACAGTCAATTTGACTGATTTTTTTTATTTTTGATCACTTTGAGTCGAATGAAGCCTTCTCGTTCCTTTTCTTCCAAGGATTCTGCGATGTATTTGATGTCACTTTCGAGATTTGGAATGACGATGTTGCGCAAAGCATTCGCTCGTTTCTGTGTCTTTTGAATCGCACGTGCCAAGCGATAGATTGAAGTATCAATCTCAGCCAAGACAATCGTCAAGCGCTTCGCAATTATGTATTTAATCGTTGCCTCATCCAAACGAGAGTTGGATTCTTCAAAGCCATACTCCAGAACGACATCCGTCTCATCAAAGGTGACGATGGGTATTTCAACCCCCATGACACTTCGATAAACAATCTTGATGCCCTCTTCGACGGTGATCGCATTCGCAATCTCACTGACAACTCCAAGGGAGATGTTGGCTTGTTGGAGTGCGACATACGCTTCCGCATAAGCTTCCGTCAGGTTGTCACGCAGATACTTGACCTTGTCTACCAGATTCATCATTTCGCGTATTAAAACATTTCGCTTACGGTCCATGAGATCATAACCTAATTTTGCGAGTTCAAGTGACTTCTTACTGTGAATGAGGTTACCTTTTGTGGGAGACGGTCTAAGATTTGCCATGCCTATGCCTTTCTAAAGATTTCGTCGAGTTGTCCGGATTCAAGTACCATGAAATGCGCGATGGCTTGTTCAGGTCGATGATATTCATTGATCATCTCCGTAGAAACACGATCAAGCTCTGATTTGGGTAAAAGTGATAATAATGTCCAGCCCAAGTTCAAGGTATCTTCCATACTGCGATTGGTTTCGAACCCTTGACCAACATAATACTTTTCAAAATATCGACCAAAGGCCATGAATTTACGATCGGTATTCGATAATTCTTCTTCACCGATAACCGATGCCAAAGCACGTGCATCTTGAACTTTTGCATAACACGCAAAGAGCTGTGTGCTCAAACTCGCATGATCCTTACGCGTATACCCTTCACCGATGCCATCCTTCATCAGACGGCTTAAGGAAGGTAAGATTCCGATTGGAGGATAAATATTCGTTTGGTGTAAATTTCGATCCAGAACGATCTGACCTTCGGTGATATAACCCGTCAAGTCCGATACAGGATGGGTGATGTCATCATTGGGAATGGTTAGGATGGGGATCTGGGTGACAGAACCCACTTTACCTTCAACTAAACCCGCTCTTTCATACAATGAAGCCAAATCGGAATAGAGATAACCTGGATACCCTTTACGTCCTGGAATCTCTTCCTTACTGCTGCTGAATTCACGCAAAGCCTCACAATAAGCTGTAACGTCTGTCATGATGACCAAGACGTGCATATCTTCTTCAAATGCTAGGTATTCCGCAACACTCAAGGCACACCGAGGTGTCAAGATACGCTCAATGATCGGATCGTTGGATAGATTAAGAAACATGACGACTTTCTCCATAACACCAGTTTCCTCAAAACTTCGTTTGAAGAAATTCGCAACGTCATGTTTGACACCCATTGCCGCAAAGACGATGGCAAAGTCTTGACCTTTCGTCGAGGCGATGTTCGCTTGACGTACGATCTGAACTGCCAACTGGTTGTGGCTCATCCCACTTCCGGAGAAGATGGGAAGTTTCTGACCACGAATCAAGGTGTTCAAACCATCGATTGCAGAAATCCCTGTATTGATGTAATCCCGTGGATATTTACGCATGACCGGATTCAATGAACTTCCATTGATGTCTAAGCGCTGTTTGGCATAAACCTTACCCAAACCATCAATGGCAGTCCCTGCCCCATTGAAGATACGACCCAATATTTCCCTGGAAACCGATATCTCCATGGGATGACCCATCAAACGTGTTTTTGTATTTGTTTTCGAAAGACCCGTTGTGCCTTCAAAGACCTGAATGACCGCGCGTTGACCTTCGATTTCAACGACACGACCGGAACGCACACTGCCATCTTCCAACTCAATTTCGACGACTTCTTCGAAAGCGACATCTTGAACATCGTCCAAGATGATGAGTGGGCCTTTGATTTCTTTCAATCCTTTAAATTGACGACTCATCTTAGCCTCCTTACTGAATACTAGCCATGGCTAGATCAATCATTTCATAATAGGTATCCAAAGCATCCAAGTTATTATTGGGAATCTCATACTTGATCTTGATCAAATCCTCAAAAATACCCGTTTCCACAATCGCACGAACCGTGCGTTGCGTACTGACCACACGCGTAGCTTGGGTCTTGGTATAGGAAATCAGTTGTAACATCTTCAACTGCTTTTCAAAAGGTACGAATGTATCCTCCGGATGGAAGGCGTTTTGTTGGAGATAACCGACACGAATGACACGTGCGATTTCCAAGCTCAACTTCTGATCTTCTGGAAGCACATCCGACCCTATCAGTTTTACGATTTCCATCAATTGCGTTTCTTCATGAAGAATGTTCATCATCTCATTACGCAAAGTCAAGAACTTACGATCGACATTTACGTCATACCAACGCTTCAAATCATCAATGTATTCACTGTAACTTTGGTTCCAGTTGATGGCTGGAAAGTGACGGGCATAAGCCAAGGATTTATCCAAAGCCCAGAAGGAGCGCACGAAACGTTTTGTATTTTGGGTGACTGGCTCCGAGAAATCCGCACCTTGAGGCGATACCGCCCCAATGACGGTAACCGAACCTTCATTCCCAGATAAGGTATCCACATAACCCGCACGTTCATAGAACTGTGCGATACGGGATGGAAGATAAGCTGGGAAGCCTTCTTCAGCAGGCATTTCTTCCAAACGACCGGATATTTCACGCAGCGCTTCAGCCCAACGTGAGGTACTGTCTGCCATCAAAGCCACATGATAACCCATGTCACGGTAATACTCCGCAATGGTGATTCCCGTATAGATACTGGCTTCACGGGCGGCTACTGGCATGTTTGAAGTGTTGGCAATCAACACGGTACGGTCTGTTAACGGCTTATGTGATTTTGGATCCAACAACTCCTTAAACTCATGCAAGACTTGGGTCATTTCATTCCCACGTTCACCGCAACCGACATAAACGATGATATCCGCATCACACCATTTTGCAAGTTGGTGCTGAGTCATGGTCTTACCTGCACCGAAACCACCTGGAATCGCAGCAGCTCCACCTTTTGCGATGGGGAAGAAAGTATCGATGACACGTTGTCCAGTGATCAATGGCATGTGAATCGTCTTACGGTCTAGAACTGGACGGGGTTGACGGATCGGCCATTCTTGAACCATGGTCAGACTGTGTGTCTTACCGTGTTTATCCAAGACAGAGATCAAGTTGTCTTGAACATTATATTTTCCATCCTTCTGAATGGATACGACTTTACCCTTGACGCCTAAGGGAACCAGAAAACGATGTTCGATCAAACTGGTTTCCGGGCAGGTCGCAAAGATTTGTCCTTCTTCGACTTCATCATTCAACGCCACCTTAAAGGTGATTTCCCATTGACGTTTCTGATCCAAGGCAGGAATTCCCTTACCTTCGGTTACATACATCCCACTGAGTGCTGCCATGTCTTTAAGCGGACGTTGGATCCCATCAAAAATGTTATCAAGGATGCCTGGCCCTAAGCTTGCACATAGAGGTGCACCGGAATGATAGACTTCTTCATTGACGCGTAAACCTGTAGTGCTTTCATAAACTTGAATCGTTGTATAATGATCATCGATCCCGATGATTTCACCCAAGAGCTTTTTCTCACCGACATACACCATTTCAAGCATTTTGAAACCACTGTAATCTTTAACGCGGACAACGGGTCCATTAATTGAATATATAAGTGCCTTTTCCATATGTCCTCCTAAAAATGCAAGTCAGAATGGGCAAAAAACCATTCTTTCTGAACTTTAAGCTGATGGTCAAGGGTCATCTCAATGGCCATTTTACCGCCTGCCTCTTGAATGATCACACCACCGACTTCAATGTGATCTGAAGCCACGACGCTTAAGTTACTCGCTTTCAATGCTTTGCTAAACGCATCGACATCTTCAGCTTTAACCAAAACAATCGTATTCACAAAGCCTTCCTTCGCAATCGTCTCTTTAATAAACGCGAGATATTGTGTCAAATAAGCTTCGGTCTTTGTATATGCGCATAATTTATCGCGTAATTGATCAAACAAACCTTCCACAAGCTCCTCACGACGAATGAAAAGATTCTTTTTAATCTTCCATTTCAATTGTGTCTCACTTTGCATGACGCTGCTCTTCAATTCCGCCAATTCTTGTTCAATGTATAGATTGCTCTCTTCAACAGCTTCTTGATTAAATTGATTGATTTGCGACTCACGTTGCGTATGAAAATTCTCTTCTAGGATCTGAAGCTGTTCGTGAGTTCGTTTTTGAATGTCATCCATTAATTTTTGTGCTAATTTTTCCATATCATCCTCACAGTTTTATACCGATTGCTTCAGAAATGTAGGCATCGATGGTCTCTCCAATCTTGGCGGAACCATGACGATCCGGAATCTCCACAATCAAAGGTCGTCTAAGCTTTAGTTTCATATCCGCGATGACTTCCGGGCATGTTTGAATACAGAGGGTCGTGATCAAGACAATCGCAACACTTTCGTCTTGGATAATCTTGTAGAGCTCTGTTAGTACTTCATCCCGCGTATGCGCGATCACCCCTTGGATGCCCGCCAAACGCATACCCATCTGGGTATCTGTGTTATCGCTGATGAGAAAAAATTTCATAGTTTTTACAATTTGTTGATAATCAAGATGGAGATCAATAGACCGTAGATGGCAACCCCTTCAGCCAAAGCAACGAAAATCATCGCTTTACCAAAGTTATCCGAGTTCTCACTGATTGCACCGATCGCTGCAGGAGCCGCAGCTGCAACCGCAAAACCTGCCCCAATCGCCGAAGCCGATGTAACCACCGCAGCTGCGATAAAGCCCAAACCTTGAGCCAAAGATCCAGCCATGCCATTTGTCGTGGCAGTTGCTTCAGCCGCTTGTGCAACCAAACCATTGATTTGGAATACCATAACCAAGATGAATGTTGCCGCAAACAAGCTGATTTGTGTCAAGACACGGAATTTAGCATTTTGTGCGCTTACCTTACCTTTCAAGATAGGAATAATAGGTAGAGAAATCAATCCAATGACCAACAAGGGTCCAAATACTTCAAACATCGTTAACATAGTTCTTTCCTCCGATTACTGGTTCAATAATGTGGTTGGTATGTATTTCTTACCCCCACCTGCAAAGTAACGACTAAACATTTCATAATACTGCAGACGCAAGGTTTGAATACCAACGATCAAGCCTTCCAGTCCGATGACAAAGATATTACCGATCACCAGAACCAAGAGTCCTGCGGATCCTGTCATTTCTTTTAAGGTCATAACAACGACCATCATCCCGGCATGTGAGAGAACGAAGCCACCAACACGAAGGAATGACATTGTATTTGAGACAAAGCTCAATACGACTTCCAACAATTCAAAGATGCTTTCCACCAGATATCCACCCCAACCTTCGTGAGGTTTGAGGGCTTGCTTATGTAGCAGGTTCTTGAGTGGCACATGCATCAAGATGATAAACAACGGGAAATAAACGAAGATGCTCAATGTAACGATGTTCATCAGCTTCATGCCTAGAAGCATCTCACCCGCAACCATTCCAATCACTGAAGCATAGAAGATGAAGCCTGCCACACCGTTTTGTGTGAACAGTGCGGTGGAGTAATCTTTACGTTTGAAGTTGATCATGATGTTCAAACCTATGGAGGTCAGAATCAAGAACGCACCCAAGCCAACAGCGGTAAGTAGTAGGGTCATCGTGAAGTTTGGATCGATGACATGGATTGGTTTCTCACTGAAGCCCAATATTTCAGTGAACAAAGGTGTCAGAATTTCTTCGTCTCCGAAGAAGGATCCAAACAGCGTTCCAAAGAACATGGAGAACAACCCAATACGAACCGCAACCGCACCCAATTTCATCTTTTTCTTGACCCATAATAACTGGCCAAGTATCACAAGCACCAAGCCTTGTCCCAAGTCACCGAACATGATGCCAAAGAGCAAACTGTAGGTTACGGAGACAAAGAAGGTTGGATCAAACTCACCATAATGGGGTAAGCCATACATTTCAATGAACAGTTCGAAGGGTCGAGCGAACCAGTTGTTTCGTAATACCGTTGGAGGCTGCAAGCCTTCCTCAGATTCTGCTGGGAAGTCTTGGATCACCACATCAGTTAGATCACCAAACAAGGTCTTATAGGCTTTCTTAACACGTTCCGGAACGAAACCTGTGATGACCACTTCATTATCGAAGATGGCCATATATTTATAATACTTAGCCAGTTCCGCATAGTGATAGACATAGCCATAGATTTGACCTAGGGTCGATTCACAATCAATCGTATATTGGATATCATCGATCTTAGGAATTGCAATGGGTTCAAAGTAGAGAGATTCAAGGATATTATTCACTTCTTTTTGTTTATCCAACAAAGCAATGATCAATACCCAAGCGTATTGATTGTTTTTAGTCATCACATGATAGATGAAACTCTTCTCTTCATGTAGATCGACTTTAGGAATACTACTCAGCGGTAAACGACCAAATGTGACATAGGAGTACTTTAGATCATTCAATGCCGAGATATCATACGAACGTAAGATCTCAAGCGCATCTTTATCCTCAGGAGTTAGATTTGATCGCATCATGAGTTGTTCATTGATCTTCTCGAACTTCTCTTCCGCTTCAATCAAATGCATCTCGATTTCATCTTTGGTGAAGGTTGTAACCCCATCAAAAGCACACATGATCTCCGTATTTAAACTTCGTGCCATGCTGTTGATCCGCTTGAGATACTCGGCAAAACTGTTATCTTCTGGAATGAGCTTTCCGCCATTCCCTTCATTCACGACATGACTTGCCAACTCAGCATGCAAATCGTTGGTCGCAAAAGCAGTCAACAAGATTTTTTCAATGTTCTCTTTGGACCCTGCCATACGCAGTAATCGCATCTTCTCAATTGCCATAGGACCTCCTAGTAGATCAAGAGCTTCGCAATTTTGTCGTTCTCGACTTTATAGCGAACTCCCTCGATGATATCGATGATATTCTGAACCTCAATTTCCAATAAGTTCAAATATGCAACCAAGATGATGTTTGGATTGGTTGAGAAACGCATCAGTCGCTTCGTCAACTCAAACATGATCACATCGGTCTGATACTCAATATATTGGAATTCTTTGATATCCGTGGGGATATCATACGCATGATCATGGATGGCTTGTAGAAACTGTTGCGCATCTTTCTGATCGATCCATTCCATCAGCGTCTTTTTATTGATCCGCTTATAGGTAGGATTCAATACTTTCTTGATTTCAAACGGACTCGCGTTGTAATACTTCTTTAAACGATAGATCTTTGTAATGTTGTCCAACTCAACTTTGGTGTCAAACATATCACGAATATCTTCTTTATCTTTACCTTTGAACTCATGTTCAATGATTTCATACACTCGTTTGTAATAATAAGCCTTTAGTGCGATTTCATAACTAGAGTAATCAATGTCGATCAAACTCTTAGGCTTCAATGGTTTCAAGATCTGATAATAAGGCGTGTTCTTGATGACATTCAAGAGTTCATCGTATGTGTTTACTTTGATCAGTGCTTCAACGTCAAAAGAAATCAATCGATTCGCAAAGATGGGAAGTTGTGCGATCTGACTTGTCTTGTCCGTTTCACTGAGTAAACGAATCGTCATCAAGATCTGCTTGATTTCCATCATGAGAACACCGTATTCGTAAAAGTGATCGTTCTTGGATTGACTGTAACGAATCAATTCCAAGAAGTCGAGAAAGAAGGTTTGACGAACCAACATTTCCAAGTGTCCACGATGGATCGCAAATTCATTGATGCCTGCGAGGATCTCCTTGAAAGCAGTTTCGTTCTTCAGATATCCTGCAATCTCTTGAACCGTTCTTTTACGTAAGAGTTCTATGTAATCTTCTGATTTTAAATGTTTCCCATACATGGCCTTCGCTTTGGCGGCCATGGCTAAGGTCGATTGATCACTCATTATCGGCCTCGAACCGTATCGAACGTTGATAGAGCTCTTCCAACCACTTTGATTGATTTGTACTGAAACGTTCTTCTAAATCATGCAAGGCTTGCGTAAAATGTTGTTGGCCTTCCTTCTCACTTTGAGCGAGTTGGTCCAACAGCTTTTTGCGTTCGTCTGCGACAAATTTCTGGGCACGATCAAAAACCTCTTTATGAACAGCATCCTTATCCTTAGTGATTGCCATGATTGCATTCTGAATTTTAATTTCAGCTTCTCTCACCTTGGCTTGTGCTTCTAAATCTGCTTTTATGATCGCTTTAATCTTGCCTTCCAATTTGAACACCTCCCAAACATTTATTTACTATACGCTCATTCTATACACTCTTCAAGTCTCACTTCACAAATTTACGATTTAACATGCTTGTCTATATTTTACACCTGTTTTAACTTGGGTGGATGTTTAAAACAAACACATTTTCTGTACTTTTTCACAAGTGTACTTTTTTTTACCTTCCAATGATCACGCTCTAGATTTTTCTCCGCATCAAAAAGACCAAAAAAAAATGGCGGAGGAAGCAGGATTTGAACCCGCGCGAGCTTGCACTCCTATCGGTTTTCGAAACCGACCCCTTCAACCACTTGGGTATTCCTCCAGCGCTTAATCATTATATCAAATAAGCCAACACTTTTCACAATAAAATGTTGCGTTATCTCGAAGTTTTACATTAAAAAACACATCGACTGTTAAACGAACGATGTGTTTATCAATTCATGTTAAGCAATTTCTGTTTGATAAGCTTGGAACTCTTTCTCATTGCAATAGATGAAATGCTTTGGACGTATTTCACGCATCTTAGGCTCATCTGTTGTGTAATCATGTTGAGAAGGATCGTATGCAAAACGTGCACGTTGTTTTTCACTCTTGGGATCCGGAGTTGGAATAGCAGACATCAAAGAGCGCGTGTAGGGATGAAGCGGATTGTTATAGAGTTCTTCCGCATCCGCCAACTCAACGATCTTTCCTTTATGCATGACTGCAATACGGTCAGAAATATAACGTACCATGGATAAGTCATGGGCAATGAACAAATAGGTCAAACCCAATTCTTTCTGAAGTTTCTTTAAAAGATTGACGACTTGCGATTGGATGGATACATCCAAAGCAGAGATGGGTTCATCACAGATGACCAACTTAGGATTGGTGATCAATGCACGAGCGATCCCGATACGTTGACGTTGTCCACCTGAGAACTCATGAGGATAACGACCTGCATGTTCACGCGCCAAACCGACTTTGGCGAGAATGGCATATACCATTTCATCGCGTTCTTCCTTGGTCTTGGCCAACTTGTGTATATCAATGCCTTCCGCAACGATGTCACGGATGTTCATGCGAGGATTCAGACATGCCATGGGATCTTGGAAGATCATCTGCATGTTTCGTGCGATTGAAGCACGTTCTTCTTTTTTTAACTTCCCACTAGCTTGTTTGCCTTCAAATGTGACATTGCCACCGGTGATGTCGTATAAACGTATGATGGATCGACCAATCGTGGTCTTACCAGAACCAGACTCACCTACCAAACCGAAGGTTTCTCCCTCGTAAATATCGAAACTGACATCATCAACCGCTTTGACTTTTGACTTACGATCAAGTTTAAAGTATTGCTTGAGATGTTCAACTTTTAATAAGACGTTGCTCATTCGTTTTTACCTCCTTCATGCATCCGCATCAGTACATTGATACGTTCTTGTAGTTGTGCAGGACGATCAACTTTTGGTGCATTGGGATGAAGCAACCATGTGGCTGCCGAATGGGTTTCACTGATTTTGAACATTGGAGGTTGGTGCACGAAGTCAACTTTCATCGACCAATCACTGCGCAAAGAGAAGGCATCCCCTTTTGGCGGATTGATCATTTGTGGTGGCGCACCTGGTATCGCATAGAGCTCAACACCCTTGGCTTGGAAAGCAGGAATGGAAGCCAAGAGACCCCAAGTATAAGGATGTCTTGGATCGTAATAGACATCTTCAACCGTTCCGATTTCAACGATCTTTCCAGCATACATGACGCCAACACGATCACTCATGTTCGCAACGACACCCAGGTCATGCGTAATGAAGATGACAGACACACCAAAGTGTTGTTGGAGGTCTTTGATCAACTCCAAGATTTGAGCTTGGGTTGTGACATCCAAAGCAGTCGTGGGTTCATCACAAATCAGAATCTTTGGATTGCAACTTAGTGCGATCGCAATGACGATACGTTGACGCATCCCACCTGAGAATTGATGCGGATACTGTTTAAAGCGCTTCTCCGGACTATCGATTCCAACTAGAGAAATCAATTCCAATGAACGCGCTTTAGCTTGTTCCTTGGTGTATTTAAGATTATTGATCAACGATTCAGAAATCTGATCGCCAATCGTCATGACTGGATTCAAAGAGGTCATCGGATCTTGGAAAACCATTGCAATGTCTGCACCGCGATACTTTGAAAAATCATTTTCACTTAACTTTAGCAAGTTGGTTCCGTTGTATAAAATCTCACCCTTTTCAATTACTGCATTGGGCGATAACAAACCCATGATGGATTTGGATGTGACGGATTTACCAGAACCCGACTCACCAACGATGGCAAGTGTTTCACCTTGATATAAATCAAAACTAACATCCCGAACAGCCTGGACCATTCCACCATGCGTCTTAAAGGAGACCGTTAGATTTTTGACACTAAGTACTGTTTCTTTCATGTCGTTACCTCCTAGTTGTTACGCATACGTGGATCCAGCGCATCCCGTAAGCCGTTACCTAATAAATTTATGGACAACATCAACGTTGACAAGACCAAGCTTGGAAGAACCAATTGATAGACGTAGGTCATTGCACCTTGTGTTGAGGAAATCGCATCATTGATCAAAACACCTAGCGATGGTTTACTGAGATCCAAACCGATTCCAATGAATGCCAAGAAGGCTTCATAGAAAATTGCGGAAGGAATCGAGAAGGAAGCCATGACAATGATCTGAGCTACAACGTTTGGAATCAAATGTTTCATAATGATTCGTGTATCTGAAGCACCTAAGGTCCGTGCCGCAAGAACAAACTCTTGGTCACGAAGCTTAAGGAATTGAGCACGGATCATACGTGCAACCCCAATCCAACCCGTCAAAGCAATCGCAATCGCGATTGGAACGATACCAGGCGTTAAAAACATAAACAAGACAAATAGTATAACGATGGAAGGAATCCCATAGAGGACTTCCAAGATACGCATCATAACATCGTCGATTTTGGTTCCACCAAAATAACCTGCAATGCCTCCATAAATGACTCCAATCAAGACGTCAATGATGGCAGCATAAACACCAATCAATAACGAAATGCTGGTTCCATACCAAACACGTGTCCAGATATCGCGTGACAAGATATCTGTTCCAAAAATGAAATAGCGATCTTCGATATCGAGATACTTGTAAGTGTATTCTTTAACTTTTAAGTACTCGATTCGATTACGTGTGAACGTACCAACAATCTTATATTCATCAGACGCATACCCAACTTCATCTAATGAACCTTGTGTGAACTCTTTGATCAAAGTTCCATCAAATAAACCAAAATGTTCTAACACCGGAACACGTGGAGGTAATTGAGCAAACTTATAATAATCCTGATTGACTCGACCTGTCAGTGTATAATTTGACAGCATCGGCGCGATGATCGCGGTCAAGAATAAGACAACGATGATAAGCAACGAAACTACCGCAACATAATTCTTAAATAAACGACGCATCGAATCTTGCCAAAATGAGATTGGTTTAGTTGTCAATCCTTCGGCATCATCCGTTGCTTTTTCAAAAGTAAAGAGATCTTTGGGTAGGTTTTCAACATCGAATGCTTGATTCAGATTTTTATCATGATTAGTCATTCTTTCCACCTCCAACTAAACGAATTCTAGGATCAATGAATCCATAAGCAATATCCACAAACAACATCGTCATAACAAACATGGCACTATAGAGCAGTTCAGCCCCTAAGGTAACAAACGTATCTTTGACGTTAATGGATTTAATCGTCAACAAAGCCAAGCCTGGAACACCGAAGAAGCGCTCAACCACCGTACTGCCAGTGATCAAAGCAACCAACATGGGCCCCATGACCGTAATGATTGGAATCAATGCATTACGGAAAGCATGTTTTGTGAAGACTTGAGTTCGATTTAAACCTTTCGCGCGTGCAAGAAGGATAAAGTCAGAGTTATAGACTTCAACCAACTCCGTACGCATATAACGTGAAATCGTCGCAATAACACCAAATGAAAGTGATAAGATCGGTAGTGTCATCGAACGGATTTCATCAAGAAGTGAGATACCTTTCGCTGGGTCAGCCTTATTAAAGATGATAGGAACAATTGGAAATTGCTTCCGCAACAACAATAGAATCGTCGCAATGACAAACGACGGAACAGAAACCCCAATAACCGCGATAATGGTATTGAAATGATCCCAGAACTTGTTTCGATTCAATGCTGCTAGAGCTCCTAAAAAGATACCGATTGCAGAACCTATGAGCAATGCAATCAAACCTAAACGTGCAGTTATCGCCAAGGGTTCGAAGATCATTTTCGTTACAGGATAGTTTTTAATAATGATGATTGACTCACCAAAATCAAAACGCAACAATCCACCTAAGTAGATCACATATTGAACAAGGATCGGTTTGTCCAATCCATACTTCATTTCCAGCATTGCACGTGTCTCTGCTGATATTCTGGGATTGGTAAATGGAGAACCCGGTGTTACCTTTAGCAGAATAAACAAAATTGTCATAATCAAGAAAAGTGTCATCAACATTTGAAGAACTCTTCTACCAATATAACGTGTCATTCCTATACCTCCTTTGGGACAAAAAAACCGCTCGTTACAAACTAGACAGTGCTATTATTATATCCTAATTTTCAATAATGTGAATATTTTTTTTGCAAATTGTTCGATTAAAATTAACATTTTACAAAAATTCTGAAAATTTACATTTTTACATATCGCTCGATAATGTTTAGCAACCTTATCATATTAAACATAATACAACGATAAAATGATGTAAATCAAAATCAACATAAAAAGGGGGCGTAAAGCACCCCTTTTGATAGACTTTAAGCTAGAAACTTATTCAGCAACTTCTTTGAATGCCCATTTCAAACTTGTATCGTAACCACTTAAGTGATAAACGATACCAGATACCAATGGGTTTCTCAAGGAGATACCAGCTCTTTGATAGATAGGAATCATGACAGCATCATTCAAGAAGAGGCCTTCAGCAGCTTGGAGATCCGCCCAAACTTGAGCATCATCTTTACCAGCTGGGCTCAACAACGCATCGTATTCAGCATTGGAGTAACCAACTTCATTGTAAGCATTGTCAGTCAACCACATATCCAAGTAAGTTGTTGGCCAATCATAGTCAGGACCCCAACCAGCAAATGTGATGTCATAACGACCTGCTTCGGCTTCTTGTAATTTTTGTGCAAATGGCAATGTGGAAACATTGATCGTAACACCATAGCCAGCGAACAACTCATCCAATTCTTGAACGACGAATTCAATGATCTTACCAGCAGTTGCAGACTCGTAGTTCAAGATGTTAACGGATAAGCCGTTTTCACCAGCAGCATAACCCAATTCGGTCATACCTGCTTCAAACAATTTGCGCGCTTCAGCTTTGTCGGTCAACATGTAACCTTCACCACGTGCATCTTCGAAACCAACGCCATTGGATGACAAGTAGTTGGAAGGAATGAAGTGGTAAGCAGGAACAGAACCATTCTTTAAGATGTTTTCAGTGATGTAAGATTTGTCAACGGATTTAGCAATTGCTTGACGCACTTTGAGGTTGTCAAACAATGGATTACCAGCTGTGACATCATCGGGTGCAGTCGCATCAGGACCTGCATTACCAACGTTGATCATCAAGTAGAAGACAGCCGTATCCGGAACGGTGACTGCATCTGGATCGTTCTTACGTTGTGTAACGAACTCACCTGACAAGCCAACAGCGTCGATTTGACCTTCATCATACAATGCAACACCCGTCGCTACATCATATTGTTCGATGACGCGGAACGTGACTGCAGGTGTACGAACAACTTCAGCTTCCCAATATTCTGGATTACGAGTCCATACGAATTCAACCGAGTGATCCCATTTGGACATGTAGAATGGTCCATTGTACCAAAGATCTACAGCAGTTGTACCATAGCTCTCACCTAATGCATCTACTCTTTCCTTAGGGATTGGGTAGAACGAAGGGAATGCCATATTGCTTAGGAAATAAGGAACTTTTTCAGCCAATGTGACCGTTAAAGTCGCATCGTCTACAGCTTTATAACTAACGATCTTAGCGACATCCGCTAACATAAAGGTGTATTGATAATCTCCAGCAGCTAAACGGTCCCATGAATACACGAAATCGCCCGCAACAACTTTACGTTGTTCTTTGCCTGTAGCATCTACCCATACAGCATCTTTATTTAGTTTAAATGTCCAAGTCAAGCTCGCTTCATCAAATGACCAAGATTCTGCAACCCCAGCAACGAGATCGGCATCTTGGCCTAAGCGAACGAGACCTTCCATAACGTTTCCTAATGAATCAAAGGAAACAGCATCGGTAGCTAAGTTAGCATCTAATGTAGGGATGTCTTCGCCTTGGAATAAATTGATGTTAGCACCAAGTTCAACCTTTTTCGCACATCCAACTAAATTAGTAGCAATCAAGACAGCAACTACCAACAATAATAATAGTCTTTTCATTACTAATAATCCTTTCCACACCTTACGTGTATAGGTTTTATTATAGGGAATTATTGAAAACTGTCAATAGCATTGTGAAATATTCGTGAAAGTGTAATGTGAATTTTATGAAAATATTTTCATAAACTTTTAGGTGTTATCAGATGACTTTTATGACAACTGTCAATGCGTATAATAGACCTTACACAAGAGGTCCCTTATGCAAAACACCGATATCCTGAACTTATTCAATCAACTTACCGACTTCCAAAAAGAGAATATCCAACGTGAACTACGCAACTATATCCAGTTCAATGAAACGGTCGAGTCCACCCACTACGCCTTCTGTCCTGTCTGTGGTATACAAGAACCGAAGATCATCAAGAAAGGTTTCTTGAATGGTAAACAACGGGTTGAATGCCAAAGTTGCTTTCATAAATTTGTCCAAACCAGAGGAAAGCTCCACTATAACTCCCATCGAAGTGAAGCCCAGTGGTCGATTTTGATTGTGGATACCTTAAACGCCGTACCTTTAATCAAGACAGCCGCTGAATTGGATGTTTCTACTGAAAACGTCTTCCACATGCGTCACAAATTCCTACTTCTGCTCGAACAGCTCATTTACAAGCAGCCGCTTGTCTTGGAAGGCATCGTTGAAATCGATGAAACGGTTATCAATGATGGGTATAAGGGGATCAAACGGACATCCGGACGAAAAGCGCGTAAACATGGTGAACGTGCAAAGAAGCGTGGCTTGTCGGAAGAGAAGCTCTGTATCTTCATGGGAACGAACCGACTAGGTCAAGAATTAGTTCAATGTGTCAATCGTGCACGACCCAGTTCACAGGAAGTCGTTCAAGTCTTTGGTGATGTCATTCAAGCGAAGTCCATTCTGATCAATGATGGTTTATTCTCCAACTATGATCTCATCGAACAGAATCAACTCACGAGTGTGATCGTATCCGATCATCAAGAATTCACACCCACCGTACATCTCAACACGATGAACAATATGCACTCTGGATTCAAAGCCTTATACCGGCACTATCGTGGGGTTTCCACCAAGTATCTCAATCGCTATCTCGCTCTATACCTCTTCATGCGTCGCTTCATTGGGATGGATGATCAAGAGAAACTCATGGTCTTTCTATCCAAATCAAAGGAAACACTCGCTTCTTTTACCAAAGTAATGGTTAAATCCATGAATTTACTAACGATTTAGGTGTCATCTAGGTTAAAGTCTTATTTGCCGAATAACTCCAAATTTTATTTGAACATATGCTATAATGCTTACGATATGTTAAAGAAACTAAATTTTTTTTTGATACTCTATGCCATCTCTTTGCTATATGCATTCTTTCAACAGAACTTCTTATTGTCTTTTTTAAATGCATTAGGTTTCATTAGCATCGTAATGTTGGTGATCACGATGTATCTATTCTTAGAACGTTTCGGCTATTTTGATGTATTTGCTTATTCATTCAAAAAAACGTATTACATATTCAGTCGTAAACAAGAATCACTTGATGAGGAGCTTAAAGTAAAATATAGCTCGTTTTACAGTTACGTGCAAATCGCCAATCAAAACAGGATTCTTGTTAAATTTGATTTTCTGATTATTAGTATTCTCTTTATAACGTTCAACTTTGTGATAAGTTACCTATATACTCTGTTTCAATAGAAAAAACTGCAATGATCTTGTACATATCCTTAAAGGAATTCTAGTCATTACAGTTTTTTCATTTTTACCTCATATAATAAGGTTTGACGTAAGCTGGAACACCATCTTTATAGGTCACCACCGGTGAGCCTTGAATCAATGGTTTCATGTATGCAATGGCTTCTTTCGTAACTCCACGGTAGTTTGGCAACGCCCATTCGACTGGGAAGTTCTTGACATGATTGGCCACATTGCTTGCGGCTGTCGCGAAATACTCGACATCATAAACTTCGCCTTCTTTACGACGCACACCCACCATTTGACCGGTGAATTTCGGATCGGCACTGCGCATATGACCACTCATGCCGAGTTTGAAGGATTCTTCCACATCCACTAAGGATTGTTCAGAGGCATGGCAACGTTGCGCCGTGCTCAAGTCTTGAACTTTACAACGGCTTGCTGCACCTGAGCTCAAGATCAAATCTTTGACCGCATTGGCTGCACCACCAAGAACCGCGTGACCAAAGCCATCATTCTTCGCTTCACCAGCAGCCAAATAGGTGCCGTCCGCATAGCGTGCGCCTTCAGACACAACGACATAACACTTGTTCTTCTCAGCGATGCATTTGCGAACTTCACCGAGGAACACATCTTTATCAAATGGAATTTCAGGTAGAACGACCAAATCCACGATGCCACTCAAGCATGCGGAAGCAGCCAACCAACCGGCATCACGTCCCATCGTCTCCAAGATGAAGACTTCTTGACGAGTGTAGACATTGACATCCAACCATGTCTGCAACGCGGTCGTCGCAATGAACTTCGCAGCACTTGCATAACCTGGGCAGTGATCGGTGACCATCAGGTCATTATCAACCGTTTTTGGACAACCGACAAATCGACGGTTGGTGATGTTGTGTGCAGCAGCGTACTCACTCAAAGCATAAACCGTATCCATGGAGTCGTTACCACCGATGTAGAACATCGTATCGATGTCATATTTTTCTAAGATCGCGAACAGTTTTTCAAAGTCCGCCACATTACTTCTCTTTAACTTATAACGACATGAACCTAAAGCACTTGAAGGTGTCTGACGCAGGATATAGTTATCTGCTTCACTCATGTTCGTCAGATCAACGAAACGTTCTTCCAAAATACCTTCGATTCCATTCAAACCACCATAGACCGTCTTATAGATCGGATTCAATTGGTTGCCTTTGACAACACCAGCTAAGGTTGCGTTGATGACGGAAGTAGGTCCACCGCTCTGTGCAACAATACAATTTCCCATAGATGTTTCTCCTTTTTTTAATCGATGATATTATACCTTAATCTGCGTTGGTTTACTACTCTTCTCAAGCTCTTCATGATGGCTTTCCCAGTCTTTCATCAACTTGTCCAAGTCCACATGAATTTCATCGATCGACTCATCCAAGTCACGCATGTTTTGATAATCATGATAATAAAAGGGATCAAAACGCTTTTCCCGGGCAATGGCGAGTTCTTCTTCTTTAAGTGCGATGGCTTCCTCGATCTTTTGAATCTGCTTGATGAGTCTCGATGCATTCGCCTTTGGCTTGACAACCACTTTTTCTTCCAACTTCTGCTCTTCTTTGACTTCAATGCGTGCCGCTTGGTCTTCGATCAAGTAGAAATCCGCGTGACCATCCTCGATACTGAGCACGGTCTTCGCAATCTTCTGAATGAAATAACGGTCATGGGATACGAAGAGAATCGTTCCTTCATAATCTCTCAGAGCATTTTCTAAAGCTTCTTTACCTGGAATATCCAAATGGTTCGTGGGTTCATCCAACACCAAGAAATTGGATCCCTTAAGCATCAACTTCGCAAGTGCCAAGCGAACCTTTTCACCCCCAGATAAGACATTGACTTCTTTAAACACTTCATCCGCTGTGAACAGAAACGAACCGAGAATGGTGCGTACTTCGGTTTGCGTCAGGTCCGGATAGGCATCCCAGAGATCCTCGAGTGCTGTTTTCGTACTTCGATACTCAAGTTGTTCCTGGTCGAAATAACCGATATCGATCTGATGACCCAATAAGATCTCTCCACTGAGAGAAGGCACATGTTCCATGATTGTCTTCAGGAAGGTTGATTTACCATGTCCATTGGGTCCAATGACCGCACAATGTTGACCATGCAAAATCTCAAGATTGATTTTCGCTAGGCTCTGATGATAGCCGATTTCCAAATCCTTGACACTCAACACACTCTTTCCACCGCGGTGTTTGGCATAGAAACGCGCTTTGAAATTGCGATTATCCGCATCAGGTGCTTCAATACGCTCTAAGCGGTCTAAGTATTTGATTTTGGATTGAGCAAATTTGGCTTTATTCTTCTTGTATCTAAACTTCTCAATGAGTTGTTCCAAGCGTTGAATGTCTTTTTGTTGGCGCTTGAACGACGAGAGTTGCTTCTCTTGATTGAGGGCTTTCTGCGCAAGGAAGTTCGCATAGTTCCCCACATAGGTCGTGAGTTCACCGAATTCCATCTCAACGATTGTTTTCGCCACATGATCGATGAACATGCGGTCATGTGACACAAAGACCAAGGCTTTGTCATAATGCGACAGATAGGTTTCCAACCATTCGATCGTACTCATATCCAGGTGGTTGGTGGGTTCGTCCAGAAGCAAGACATCGGGTTTGCTGATCAAAAGATACACAAAAGCCAAACGTGTCTTTTGACCACCGGACAAAGTCATGACCGGTCTTTGAAGATCCTCATCTCTAAAACCGAATTGCGTGAAGATGGTCATCCACTCCTGACGATAGGTATAGCCACCTAAACGCTCAAAATTCTCCATCTTAGTCGCATACAGCTCCAACTCTTCATCGCTTGAATGGGCATTGAGTTTGGCAGCCAAACTTCCAAGTTCCGTCTCCAGAGTAAAGATGTCTTTAAACAAAGGTTCGAAATAAGCTTCGATCGTCAATTCTTCTGAAGTCGCATTGGCTTGAGCCAAATAACCGACTTTCAAATCACGTGGCTTAAAAACATCACCTTTGTCCAGTGACAATTGATCCGCAAGAATCTTTAACAAGCTTGTCTTTCCACAACCATTGCGTCCGATGATGGCGATCTTATCGTAGGGCTTGATTTCAAAATTCAACTGGGTGAAAATCTCATCCGCTCCATAGGATTTTGATGCGTTTGATAATTGTAAAGTCATATCATTCCAATCCAATCGCTTTCAAATAACCTTGAGCGATATTGTCCACCATCGCATCCAATTGCGTACGATAGACGGCTGTGTCCAAACTGTTTGAGATAAAAAACAATTCCAAACTTAAAGACTGCAAACCTTTGCGCTCTTCTTTATTGAATGAACTGTTTTGCTCGATTGCTAAATCAGAGATCGTTCCTGCGACCAAGATGCGTCCACCTGCTTCACGAATCGAAGGATAGGCATCCAAGCCTGTATAACGACTCGCTGCCAAGACACCCGCGATGTTTGAAGTCGTATTGCGTCCATAAGGAACCAAACCCGTGGTGTTCATCAGGGATTTGAAAATCGCTGTTGCGAAACGATTGCTCGAATACGAAGAATAGATGATACGACTGCCACGTGTATCTTTATTGGTCGTGAAATTGAGATTCAATTCAAGATAGTGCTTTGCCTTGGATTGATAGGCTTTGTATAAGCGTCCATCGACACCATACTGATTGATCGTCTCGTCAATGGATTCCCGTGAAAGCATCACTTTCAAACCTTTTGCTTCAAGTTTGACTTTTAGTGCTTCAGCCAATTTGAACAAGACATCCGCTTCAACCAAATCATCCACCGTACGACCACGATCCGTCACATTCCAACTGGTGGTGTTGTGGGCTGGATCGATATACACATCATAGATGGACTCCGTTTCGATGGGATCGGCATCCGTAACCTGGATGAAGAGATAGTGATCCTCCAAGATCGACACATCTTCATCCATTCCTTGGACAAGATCTTGATCCCCAATCAAATCAATCCGTTTACTGACCCCATTCCGCCGAACCGTATAGAAGACATCATATAGTTCATTTTCAGTAACTAAACGTTTCTCTATCAGATTATCCACAATGAAAACTTCATAAAAGCCATTGGGAAGGTTTTCCAGAGGAATCTGTTCATCCGCATTACGACCCAACATATAGACCCATTCGTTCCCATCACAAACATTACGTAATTTCATGGTCTTACCGATGAAATAATCCGCTGTCGTATGATCATAGGTCGCATTGAAAAGATTCAAAGTCTCTCCATAATAAAGATGATCTTTGACCTCCAAAACATCCGTATACTGTTTGGCATTCAACGTGCTTTGGGTCTGAGTGTAGCTGTAATCACAGATCGTCAAGCCCGTCTCCATCACTGCCAATTGCTTGGGAAATAATGTATTGAAAAGAATGTAGCCTAAAAGAATGAGCAGAATAAAAGACGGGATAAGCACCCGCCATTTCAATCGTCTTCTTCCTTTAGGCACCAATCTAGGTTGATATTCCATTTAACCTCGCTTCTAATAGTCTAAGTTGCGTGGTGTCCGTGCGAATGGCAAGACATCACGTATGTTTTGCATGCCGGTGATATACATCAAGAAACGCTCAAAGCCCAAGCCGAAACCTGCGTGTTGACAGCCGCCATAACGCCGTAGATCCAAATACCACTTCAAGCTCTCCGCATGAATGTCCATGTCTTCCATGCGTTGTTTGAGGAGATCATAACGTTCTTCACGTTGCGAGCCTCCGACCAATTCACCGATGGCTGGAACCAAGAGGTCACATGCCGCAACCGTCTTGCCATCATCATTCATACGCATGTAAAAGGCTTTGATATCTTTTGGATAATCCGTTAAGAAGACAGGTCCTTGAACAACTTGTTCACAGATGTAACGTTCATGTTCAGATTGAAGATCCGTTCCCCAATCGACAGGGAATTCAAATTTGACCGGTGCTTCTTTCAAATGCTCGATGGCTTCAGTATAGGTCATTCGCGCAAAGGGCATGTTTAGTACTCTGTCCAAGCGCTCAAGCAGTGTTTTATCGATGCGTTCGTTGAAGAATTTCATTTCTTCCTCCGCATTGTCCAATACGTACTGAATGCAACTCTTGACCATATCTTCAATCAGATCCATATCATCCGCCAGATCCGCAAAGGCGATCTCAGGTTCGATCATCCAGAATTCACTGGCATGTCGAGCGGTATTGCTGTTTTCAGCTCTAAAGGTTGGGCCAAAGGTATAGACATCTCTAAACGCCAAGGCAAACGCTTCCGCTTGGAGCTGACCTGAAACGGTTAGACTGGCTTTTTTACCAAAGAAATCTTCTTCATAATTCGCATCATTGCGTGTGGTCACAGTAAAGACCTCTCCCGCACCTTCCGCATCATTGCCCGTTATGATCGGGGCATGCAAGTAGACGAATCCTTGGTCTTGGAAGAACTCATGAATCGCCATACTTAAGACAGAGCGCACTCTGAAGACTGCACTGAAGGTATTCGTACGGGGACGCAAATGCGCAATCTCGCGGAGATATTCAAATGAGTGCTGTTTCTTTTGAAGGGGATAATCGGGATCACATGCCCCTTCCAGATTGAAGGATTTAACTTCAATTTCAAAAGGTTGTTTCATTCCAGGCGTCAATTTGAATGAACCGATGACCGTCAAAGCGGTCCCTGTCAAATAATGGGTTGCTTCTTCGAATTGTTCCAAATCACTGGCATAAACCAATTGGATACTACGGAAATAAGTCCCATCGTTCAACTCAATGAAACCAACATTTTTATTATTACGGTTGGTTCTGACCCAGCCTTGGACTTGGACCAAATCCATGGTATCCAACTCAAGCATCGAACCTTCCTTGACCAACTCATAACATTCTCTTACCGTCATTAATGCTTCCATATGTTAATTTCTCCTAAGAAATGGAATTGGTCTCAAAAACCAACTCTTGTATCATGGATACGACATCCACTGCTTTCACCTTCACACCCTTTGGAACTTGAATATGTTCATGTGTGAAGTCCACTATTCCCTTTATACCCGCATCGACTAGAAGATTAACGGTTTCTTGGACATCTTTAGAAACCGTAAGAATGGCTATGCGACATCCCTCTGGAATATGTTGTTTCAGTTCACTTAAAGGATATACGGGGATTTCATACATCGAACCGATCTTATTGGCTTCAATATCGAAGGCACAAACGATTTCACCGACGACGTGATTCCAACGATTATAATTCATCAACGCACGGCCCAGATTCCCCGCACCTACGATGATGAGTTTTTCTTCAAACTGTCCACCCAAATGTTGATCAAAGACTTTGATCAAAGCCGACACATCATAGCCATAGCCCTGCTTGCCCAGCGAGCCTAAAAATGAGAAATCACGACGGATCGTGGTGGGTTCGATGTCTACGAATTCCGAGAGTTCGCGTGACATGATGCGCTGCACACCGAGATTGTCCAGTTTTCGTAATGCCTTGAGATAGACTGGAAAGCGTTGAAGTGTAGCCTTTGGGACTGTATATTTTAAGTTGTTCATATTTTTCACCTTATCTTAGTTTAACATAGCTGATTAAGATTGTGAATATTTTAATAAACTTCACGCATAATCCAGTCCAGGATTTGCGCTTAAACTTAAATCTGCCTGAACGCCATGCTTGTATGCAATGTATGCGACCGCCCCGATCATTGCCGCATTATCGGTACAACACCAGAGCGGTGGAATCGTGATTTGAATATCCGGGTATTCCTCATTCAAACCTAGGACAAGTTCACGTAAGCGTGAATTTGCCGCGACGCCCCCAGCTAAAACAAAATGTTTCACAGGATAAGTGTCTAATGCCAAACGTGTTTTAAGCATCAACTCACCCACTGCTGCTTCTTGAAACGCATACGCAAGATCTTCATGATTCAGGTCTTCCGTTTGCTTATGAACCAATTGTAAGACTGCAGACTTCAAACCACTGAACGAAAAATCGAATGGATTCTGTGTTTTGATTTTTGGAAGTTTGTAATGAGCTTCCCCAGATTTCGCAAGTCTGTCAATCACTGGACCCCCAGGATAACTCAAACCCATGACACGTGCGACTTTATCGTAGGCTTCTCCGATCGCATCATCTTGTGTTGATCCAAGGATTTCAAAATTAAACTCTTCTTTAAGATAAACCAGTTCGGTGTGTCCACCTGACACGACCAACGCCAACATGGGATAGCTGAGTTCACTCACAAAGTTATTGGCATAGATGTGTCCGGTGATGTGATGGACAGGAATCAAAGGTTTCTGAGTGTACCAAGCCAATGTTTTCGCTGTGATCAAGCCGACATGCAAGGAACCCACAAGACCAGGTCCATGGGTGATGGCGAAGGCATCCACTTCATCCAAGTTCATCTTCGCCTCGCTTAACGCTTCCTTCAGTACGAGACTGATATTTTCCACATGGATGCGAGACGCAACTTCTGGAATGACGCCTCCAAAGGCTTGGTGGACATTGATTTGTGAGGAAACGACGTTGCTGAGAACGGTTTTACCATCTTCAATGATGGCGACGGCTGTCTCATCGCAGGATGTTTCTATAGCACAGATGCGCATCAGTTTTCCTCACTTTCTTTGATCATGAGATATGCATCCTCATGGTTGTCTTGGTAATAGGCTTTGCGTATACCCACTTTTTTAAATCCATAACGTTCATACAGCGCGATCGCTGGCGTATTACTCACTCGTACTTCCAGACTATACATCTGCACACCACGTTTTGAACATACATCCAACATGTGTTCCATCAAGGCTTTGGCATAGCCTTTAGAGCGATGCTTGGGATCGACGCCGATGGTCGTGATTTGGGCTCGTTCTTCATCCATCCAAAGCCCCAAGTAAGCCGTGATCTGGTCTTGTTCTTTAAGTACGACATAATAGCCGAAGGGATTCTCATTCAATTCATATAAAAAATCATCTTTCGACCATGGGCTCGTGAAACACTGTTGTTCCAACTCGACAATATGTTCGAGATCATTCACTTCCATTTTCTGAATCATGGCTGGTAAGCCTCATTTGTCTTCAAATAACGTGGAACCAATGCATCGATGTCTTCCACAAGAATCCATTTGTCCTTGAGTTGAATGAAATGCTCTGTGTAGTCGGGATAGAATGTTTCACGATCGATCAAAGCTCCATCCCCAATCAGTTGATCATCAAAGGAGATGTGTTTCGCAAGCTGTTCGATGGGAAGAATCTGTTCCTCCTCAACCACATTCCCTTGTTGATAATGGGCATAATAAGCCCGTTTTGCACGGGCATCAAGCAAGACATGAATGTCTTTTTCAATGCCTGCTAAAACGTGTAAGGAGGAGAGTGTGTAGATCTTGATATGCGCCAAGGAGCCTAAGACTTTTGCGATGGTCAAACCGATACGAAGTCCGGTATAACTTCCGGGTCCATCTGTTACCACAATCGCTTCAAGCGCTGTTGGTGTTAATCCAGCCGATATGAACAGTTGTTCAATCTCCACCAAAACGAGTTCAGATTGTTTCTTAAATGCTTCTTTCTGGACGGATGCCAAAACGTGTTCTTCATCAAAAAGTACGAGTGTCAAATAGTGAAATGATGTGTCGATGCCTAATGTGATCATAGTAAATCCTTTATCAATGCCTCATGGGTAAACCCAATTGCTTCAAACGAAAAAATACGAGTATCTCCTTCACCGATCTCAATGCTCACTTTAAGACAATCTTCAGGAAGTTCATCCATCAAATACAGTGGCCATTCAATGACTGTAACGCTGTCTTCGTCAAACAACTCATCGAAACCAAGATCTTGAGGGTGACCCTCTAGACGATAGGCATCGATATGATTGAGTGGCAAACGACCGACATAATTCTTCATCAAGGTAAAGGTAGGGCTCGATACATTTTTAGTTATTTCCAAGCCTAAAGCCAAACCCTTCGTGAAGCTTGTTTTGCCTGCGCCTAGTTCACCACTTAACAAAATAAGGGTCTTTCCCTGTATCTTTGAACCGATCGTTTGCGCGAGTTTTTTCGTCTCTTCAAGACTGTATGTGTGTATCTTTTTAATCATATCGCCTCTAGATGCCTATTATACCATAGGAAAAGAAGATAAAGAAAAGCTCCCTTTAGGGGGGAGCGTTTAAACTGGCGACGCGCTATCTTCACTATGGCATGCATAGCTATTTTCGCCGCTGAAGTGCTTAACTTCTGTGTTCGGGATGGGAACAGGTGTGACCACTTCGCCATAATCACCAGATCGAGCGTGATTCGCTCAAAACCGAATACCAGATATTTGTTTAATAATGGGCTTTCTAAATAATTGATGTCTATTTGTTGTGTTTGTGATTAAATCCTCGACCTATTAGTATCAGTCAACTGCACGCATTGCTGCGCTTCCATCTCTGACCTATCAACCTTGTAGTCTTCAAGGGGTCTTACTTCACTAGGAATGGGAAATCTCATCTTGGAGCCGGTTTCACACTTAGATGCCTTCAGCGTTTATCCGATCCATACTTGGCTACCCAGCTATGCCGTTGGCACGACAACTGGTGCACCAGAGGTATGTCCATCCCGGTCCTCTCGTACTAAGGACAGCACTCCTCAAATTTCCTACGCCCACAACAGATAGGGACCGAACTGTCTCACGACGTTCTGAACCCAGCTCGCGTACCGCTTTAATGGGCGGACAGCCCAACCCTTGGAACCGAATTCAGCTCCAGGATG
>JAUVVC010000008.1 GCA_030604855.1 Erysipelotrichaceae bacterium | reverse complement strand
TTAAATAATGCTCAATTCATCCTGTTTAGCTTAGAAAAACCCTACCTTTTAAGACTCGATTTTCTATCTATCCTGAAAATATGGACTTGACTCTTACAATGTGGAATCTACTTTTTCAATCAAGCAATATTTAGATTATTTTCAACAATAACGTTCTTAGGTTAAGTAAGGCAAGAAAAGTTTTGCCAAACTTAGGAAAATAAAGAAGCCAAAGATATCCGTAGATGCCGTCAAAAAAATGGAAGAACCCAAGGCTGGATCGAAATTGAAACGCTTGATGATCAAGGGAATCAAAAATCCGAAGCTTGTCGCAATCAACATGTTCATGACCATCGCTAGAAAGATGATCACCCCAAACATGATGTTTCCAACCTTCAGATAGAGAATGACGCCTGCCAAGACCCCGATGATCGCACCTTGCGCGATGCCAACCCACATCTCACGAAACACCAAAGGCCAACTCTTCTTGAAATCCAACTCACCCAAGGCGATTCCTCGAACCACAACAGACAGGCTTTGATTGCCCGCATTGCCACCCATCCCCGTCACGATGGACATGGATGAAGCCAAGGCAACGACCTGTGCGATGACACTTTCAAACAAGGTTACCGTAAAAGCAGCTAAGAATGCGGTTCCCAAATTGATCATCAACCAAGGCAAACGTCTTTGTACGGAGCTGAAGACAGATCGATTCTCTAAGTCTTGACCACGAACCCCCGCTAAGCGTAAAACATCTTCCGTGTGTTCTTGCACGATGACATCGATGATGTCATCCACCGTGATGATGCCCAATAAGTCTCGATTCTTATTGATGACCGGGATGGCCTTCAAATCATACTTCGAAACCAATAAAGACACCTTTTCTTGGTCAGTTTCAGGATAGACCGTTACGACATGCACATTCGTCAAAGCTTCCAAGAGCACCTTATCTTCCGCCACAAAGATATCACGTAAATCAACCGTCCCAAACAATTTCTGTTCTTCATCCACCACAAAGATCAACTCAATGACTTCCGTCTTAGGTCCAATCTCTTTGATTTTAAGCAGCGCTTCTTTTACATTCAAGGACTTCTTTAGGGCGATGAACTCGGTGGTCATGATGCCCCCAGCACTGTCCTTTGAATACCCAAGCAAGGTCTCAATCGTTTGTGTATCCGAACTCTTCATTTCATTCAAGAGTGATTTTCGATCTTTGATCGGTAGATGGCTTAACGTATCCGCAACGTCATCCTTCGACATCAAGGCAAAAAGATCCACGATCTCTTCATATTGCAATGCTTCGAGAAAACGGATCTGCATGTCAATGGACGCTTGCTCAAGCACTCTGGCACGATAATTGACATTTGAAAATTTGATGAAGGTATCCAGTTCTTCAACGGTGCTGCGCTCAAGATAAAGTGCCACATCGATGGGATGGAGATGCTTTATGTAGTCATCATATGCATTTCGATCTTTCGAAGCCAAACTCAGTAAAAAGTCATTTCTTGTTATCGCGTCCATAAGAACCTCACTTCACCATCATACCAAAAAGAAAGCCACCGCGAACGGCAGCTTACATTCATAGAACAGGTGGAACCAAATCATCCGCAAGCTTGAAATCAAGCATTGCATCCGCCATCTGCTTGACCACTGTTTCAAATGCCCCCGTAAACAAGGTGAACGAAGCACCAAACATAAGATTCAAAGGATTCTCAAAATCTTCCACATTCATCCCATTCAGATCACGACAGCCATTGGCTTCGCCTCCATTTGGAATCAATTCAACCATGGGTCTAAGATCATCCACATATCCAAAGAGTTTCTTGCCCAATTGGAACGCCATACCACATTCAAAGGACACATCCTCATTGGGTTCATAACCATGATATGGATTGAGATTGGCAAGGATTATGTCGCAATTACGGACATGTTGTTGATAGTGATCAAAGGTATTGTAAGCAAGCTCATACATATCCTCGGACTCTATGCGTTGAACGCCCGGGGCATCGTCCAATGGACTGATGCCTTGGAAGCCATATTGATTTAAGATTGCTTTCATCGCATTCAATTTCTGATCTGCATCTTTGTCATAGCGCTCAAAAGTTGAAAGATAGACCAAAGGTTTATCTTTGGCAAACAAGGTACGCTCTGCGGGTTTAGTCTTAAGTTCGATGTTGCGATTGGCCTTAAGCTTTGACTCCTCTTCCAAGTCTGCTTTGAATACCGCCAGCGCATCACTGAAGGAACCCTCAACAATCTTGCTCGAACCTACCAAACAGGGACCAAAGGGCAGTTGATAGTAAGGCAAGGGTCGACCTTCCAAATCCCAAATCCCTTCATTATCCAACTTCGCATACCCATACTTTTGACCCTCAGGTCGCTTATCTTTGGTGTAGCCATAACATTTGGCCCCCTTACCATACGCCATGCCCACTTCAAAAACCGTACCCCCATCGGGAACCATGCCCCGATAGGTTTCAAGGTTGGCAATTATCGTCGTGGTTTGATTGATGGAATCGCGACAATTCTTAAAGATCGAAGCACTCAATTGACGCTTATTCCCAGGTTCTGCTTCAGGGACATTATCATTCGGTAAAGCGACATTGAAACCATGGTACTGTGCTTCTCTACGCCATGCCTGCCACATCTCAATACCATTCACATAAAAGACCAACGGACCGGCTAAATACAAGGATTCATTCTTGATCATAAGACCTCCATTTGTTACATCCATTGTATGAAAAACCATCAAAAAAAGCGATCAGAAGACCGCTAAAGACCAAACAATCGCTCAAATGATTTTGCTAACCCATCCTCTAAGGCATCCTCACTGACATGATCCGCTATCGCTTTGACACGCGCATCCGCATTGCCCATGGCGACCCCATGTCCAACCAACTCCAACATTTCAATGTCGTTGATGCCATCTCCAAAGGCATAGCTATCTTCGCGCTTCAAGCCGGCATGTTCCACCAGAAACATGCAACTGCTGCCCTTTGTGATGCCCGGTAGATGGACATCCATGCGGATATCCTTTGAATCATAGTAAGCATGGATCTCCCACTCTTGAGGTAAGGCTTGTTCAGCCAACCGTAGCATTGTAAAGTCATCAAAGGTTGCCGTTGCGGCTGTTGCTTCGATTTCTTCCAAGATATAGGGTTTGAAGTGTTCATGTGCCTGCTTGGGATCCAAGCCATAATGTACCATATGCGCAATGGACAAGTCTTCACGATTTGGACAAATCCATTGACCTTTTACACCGGAGTAAAAGGAACCTCCCTCATAACGATCATAAATCGCTTGTTGGAGTAGAATCTGTTCCTTAGAGAAGATGTTGTTTTTAAGAATTTCCCCTTTATACTCGATGTATTGACCGTTGCTGAACACAAAACCATCAAACATCGATCCATCCAAGCCACCCACCAACTTGGTGCGTGAAGTCGCCACGATCAAACAATTCCCTTGAGCACGAAACTTACGAAAAGCTTCCAGACAGCGTTCGGTTGGCTGATTCATCCCACGCGCATAATCCAACACCGTCCCATCAATATCCACAAATGCGATCTTCATTTAGTCTACCACCTTTCAACACAAAGCTTTCCTTGATACAATGATACATATGATCATTGAACAACTCAAATACTTAAATAATCTAACCCACCAAGAACAGGCCGTTGTGAACACCATTCTCATGCATCCACATGAATTGATTCAAATGAGTCTTAGAGATCTGGCCATCATCAGTTACACCAGCAATGCCACGATCGTACGTTTATGTAAGAAACTCGGTTATCGTGGTTTCCCAGATTTTAAATACGCATACATCTCAGAATATGAACATTATCTCGCCCAACAAGAAGTGGCAACCGATATCCCTTTCACCAAAGAGAGCACACTAGAGGACATCGTTTCACGTTTACCTCTGATCTATGCTAAGTCACTCGATAAGACGCGATCTTCCCTTGATCTCAAAATTATTCAGCGGTGTTTTGATATCCTACAGAATTGTCAGCACATCGGCATCTACGGTACCGGTACCAATTTCGACCTTGCACGCATGTACCAATATCGCTTTGAGGAAGTCAATATCCCTGCGATCGCATACGACTCCGATCACTGGCAACACCTATCGCGCCTTAAGATTAAAAAGATTCCGAGCTTTGCGATTCTGATCTCGCTCAGTGGAAGCAACCCCATGATCATCGACATCGCCGAACGCATGCACAGTTTACAGATCCCAAGTTTACTCATCACAGGCCGTCAGAATCCCAAATTGAGTGCTCTGTGTACAGAAACCATCCATACGATCGATGTGGCCTCTACACTTAATCTTTACAACATGACCTCCATGATTGCGGCACAGTACATTTTGGACATCCTGGTTTCTATGGCCGTCGTCAAGAATTATGATGAAATCGATCAAGTCGTCAGTGATCCGACTATGAATGTTGAGGCGGTTTTAAGTCGCACAAAATAAATACACATTGGGAAATGTACTGGGCAAGTGACAATTAGACCAATGTGTATTCATGTGAACCCTGCAAGACCATTAGGATGGAATTGGCTCTATCTAGAGTTAACCATTGATCAGATAAAGATTCAATCCATCGCAAAAAGATTGGAACAGTTTTTCACGAATCACATCAATAGGATGTGATTTTTATGTCTTTATGGAAATGCTTGTCACTTTATTGTAAACAATATCGTAAATAAAATACTTAGTTTTTGTAAACTCTTTTGTAAGCAAAAAGTAGACCTTGCGGTCTACTTAGAGATCAAATTCCAACTGCAAGAGTGGAGCGTGTTGTTGAGCCCCATACACATCCGTCTCATTGAGATCTCCACTGCACATGGGACGTACGATCGTTGCTTTGATCGCATGTGCCGGTTCGAAATGTATCACATTGATCACGTCCTCTACAGGAATGCGATACAGCTTGGCGATCACATCTTTTGTAATGCATTGTTTCTCAATGAGTAGACGATAGCTTTCTTCATCCTTAAGGATGATGTCCAAAGTGAGTTCATAGGGTCCAGAATTCTTGGAACGAATGACCTTCGCCAAATCCAATAACTTGACCATTAGTAAACCCTCCATTCAATGGGAAATAATTCCAAAGGATCTTGCACATCGATGATGTGATAGAGACAGAATTGATAGACTTCACCCATCTTGGCATCACTTGGTGAGTATGGAAATGCGAGATTCCCTGCCGTTGCAATGCGTCCGGTATAACCATAATGCAACATCGTGCTTCTGGCGAAACTACAGACGGTGTTGGCGATGTCTTGTGTCTTCGCAACCGCATCGATGACGATGCCCAATTCATGACTGTGTATTTCGCTTATGGGCTCCAATTCCCCCATGACACCGTTCTTACCATAAATCTTGAAATTCAAGTGATAATCCAGTTCTTTGAAATTATCATGCACACGTTGTTTGACTCCGTTCAAGATCTCATCCAAAGCTTGGATGAAGAAAGGATCGCGCACACCCGCGATGCTTACCGTACGATAACCCACACACTTCGCAGCTTCCAATTTCACAGTATATGGATCACTTGGCATAAAAACCGTCCCTTTGACTTCGACTTGTTGGTCGTTGAGTTGGGTGAACTGGGTTTGATGTAGGTCTAAGGTTCCACCTGGTCCCGGCAGGATGTATGGATTGGTCTTCTCATACAAGGTATGAGCACTGACACTTAACGTCGTACAGCGACGGGCTGGATTCAATGTCTCTAAAACAAAGCGATCCGCATAGATGGTCCCAAGCATGCAATCACTTCCACTGCCTGGTGTTGACGCGATGGCGGCACATTCCAGGATCTTTCCACAGTGTAAAGCGATTCCTGGATCGAAGCCTCGATGAATCGCCAATGCCGCAAACATGCTGGGATCATATGAACGACCTGCAAGAATCACATCCGCACCTTCCTTAAGTGCTTCAATGAAAGGCTCGACCCCCATCTGACCTACGATATGGCTGGCTTCTGTAATATCAGCTTCCGTTGCCTCGGGTGCGGGATGAAGGGGTTTGAGTTCCCCTCTACTTAAAGCAAACAAGGCACGTTCTTTTGAAACGTCTGCTGAAATGACTGCTAATTTAATGTGGAGGTGTTGTTCCTGGATGATTTCTTCGATGATTTCAAGGTTCCACTTAAGATGAGGTTGAGCCCCACTGCCCCCCGCACTTCCAATCAAGACAGGAATATGATGTTCTATACCCGCTTGAATCATTATGCTTAAATCGCGTTTGACCGCATAACGGTCGGTAAATGACAGTCCAGCCCCCAAGTAATAAGGTCCTGGATCGGTCGAACCCGCATCCACTGCGATGCAATCGGGTAATTTTGCCATACCCGCTTCAAAGCTACTGATTGGAAAGCCATAACCCAAAATCGCAGTCGGTGATAAGACCTTGATGTTATCCATGTCGTCTCCTTTGCTTGGCATCTTGTACCGCTAAGATCCGCTGCATCTCATTGAACGCCAACATGAAGCCTTCATCCACACCCATGCCTGGCTTCGCAAGAATCTGACAAGGTTGCGTGGCCATCGCACAGTGTACACAAGCCTTGGCACTCACATCGGACTCATTACAGCTGCCCCCTTGGTATGCCCCAACACCCTTGTCTTTGCAATAGAGTACCGCTTCGATGACATTCTGAATCCCACCTAAGTCCGGTGTTTTGATTTGGATCATGTGTCCGGCTTTCTCATCCGCAAAGCGCTTGATGTCTTCAAGGGTGTTGCACCATTCATCCGCGACGATTTGAATGTCCAAATCAGCCTCATCAATCAATCGCGTCAAAATGGTCAAACCATTCATGGTCTTCTCTTGATCATCGTAGTCGACAGGACCTTCCAAACGCAAACGATACGAGCCACTTGCCTCACGCAAGGTTTTGAAATATTCCACCATCGCCTCAAAATCCTCTTCAAAAATCAAACCCATCGTTCCATAAAGATCTAAATGAATCGCAGGCTGATACTCAGGATTCTGCTTATGGGTATCGATGCGATTTCGCAACCATTGGACATAAGCCAAGAGTTTCTCCCCTTTGAAGCCGACTTTATCTTCCACATGATTGAACAAGCCGTGTGGCAATACCGATGTCTCTTTCAAGATCATCTTATCCGCATTGTCATACCGGGCATCCCCACTTTGACTAAAAATAGGAATCATCTCTGTACTCACGGTCGTTCCATATTCTTTCGCCACAACCTCAGCCATTTGTAAATGCTGAGCTTTTGCGACCGCATCCAACAAAGCTTGCGTTAAACCATAACGTAATGCCGTATGGATCCGTTTGCCATCAATATGCAGATGATCGTATTTCTCAGCCAAACGTTTAAACGAGTCCAACTCTTCATTTAATAATAAATCTTTAATGCGCTCATGAACGATCGGTTCAAAATCCTTCGCGATAAACAAAGGATCACGTCCCCCACAACCACTGTATTGAACCGCCACACAATCGCCTAAGGCGATCTGCCCATCTTCCAAGATCAATTGGATGGACAGGGATTCCCCCGCTTGCCGCACATGATTGAAACCTGCAGTGACAGGTTCGCCCACATAGAAATTTCCATCGGCTTTCGCATGTTTCTTAATGGCCTTTTGATCATCAAAGAAAAATCCAGTTTTTCCACAACTCGTTACGACATCCAGTATTTTCATTATCGCGGTCTCCCTACCAAGCGTCCTTTGCTTACAGCGTAAATATCATCGATCACCATCTGAAAACTCACATCTCTACCTTCTGCTTGCGCACGTTCATCCAGTTTATCGCGATGAACATTCTTAAGTTCTTCACTGAATGGAAGATAACCGAACTCATAGATTCGGACCGCACCGTGATGATCACGGGCCGGCAATACTTGATTCGCATTGCATTGCGCCGGCGCAAAGGGCACATCTATCAAGCCTGCCTCAAAGCCACGGATCGCACTCAAGGCAAAGTCATTCTCACCCAGCTTGAGTACAGCTTCCAATATGGAATGGGTCTCTTCACCGATCAAGCGCATTTCCTCTTGAATCAAAGGACTGTCGACATTGTTTTGGTCCTTGAGCATTTGGGTCAACTGTTTTGTCGTCTTTAGCCCATTCGCATTGGCCTCAGCGGTCGGCACCCCAAAAGCTTCATGCGGTGACTTGACGATGACTTTGGTCGCCCCAGCTAGCACCGCTGTTGCGGCTCCCCAGGCAATGACGCCATAGGCTTGAGCCTCATCCTGTGGAAAGCCTCCCATCCATTGATGAAAGACGGTGGTGACTTGCACATCGTTGTACCCAAAGCGATCTAAATATTCTTTCGTTAAAAGCTTAAGTGAACGGATCGCCGCAATGTCTTGAGCCTGATTGCCACATTGTCCATAACCGACGGTGATGCACTTACAACCTTGTTCAGCCGCTAAGAGAGCTTCCAAGATCGCAACGCTGTGTGAGATGCAAGGTGGAACCAAGGTTCCGGTCAAAGGTCCAAAAGGCTCACGATTGATACGAATGCCTTGTTCCTCGTAGTAACCGACCAAGCGATCCACGTATTGCCAATCGCGTATCGTTTTTTCTAAGGAATAGTTCTTCCCGTAAGGTATGTTATAGGAGATGCCGCCCCCTTCATAAGAAGTGAAACCGCCTGCCAATGTGATCTCTGCCAACAAGCGCGCATCGGGTGTCCCATGTCGTACTTGAAGGGGAACCTTCAGTCCGTCATTCAAAGACCGACATAAGGCAACGCCATGATTGACGGCTGGAAACCCGTTCAATAAAGATTTTCCGGTTTTGATGCTTTCATCAATCCCCACCTGAGCTTCCACATAACGATTGTGACGCGTATAGCTATCAATCGTCGTCGGCAACAAATCCGCTTTTCCTTCATCTTGTAGATGTTTGAGTAGTGCGAGGTGTTCCTGAGGTAAAGCTACGCCTGCACGTGGTTGAATCAAGGTCTCACGTTCATGATCTGCTTTTTTAAGAACACTTGAGAAACGCTTTGAATCCGGAATGCTCTTTTGATATTCAATCGCTTCTTCGAGATGAACATCTTTCCCTGTCGGCCAGGCTTTCAAAACCTCAGCGCGTTCTGCCAGAAATACTTCCAATGCAATTTTAGCCATTTATTTTCTCCAAATGATGTTTCATTGTTTTAAGTGTCCATTCTGGATCTGTCTTTGCCAACAAACCCAAACAACTCAAGACATACTGTTTATCCAAAATAAATTCCAAAGACTGAGGCAATAAAATATCCGCTTCTGTCTGTTTGACTTGACTCAGTATTAGACTGGGCTCATCCGCATAGACAATCGGTCCCCCAATGCCGATCAAAGTCTTCACAGTTCTTAAATCCTTCCCATATTGAATGGTTTCCAAACCCATCGGGGTATAGATTTGTTCCAAGCGACCCGCATGTCGACGGCTTGCGATCTTGACGCAGCTTGAGGCAAGTCGTATATCGAAACTTGAATTGCTTGTCCCATGTATTTCCTGGGTAATTCGATCGACATAGCGACACAAGTCCTCATTTTCATGAAGTTCTGAATCCAAGTCCAAGACATGTTTCGCAGAGATACGCAATCCTAGATCACCTTCAACCGAACGTTTCGCCAAAGGTTCGATCAAACCTTTGATCTGTACACCCGAAGGTGCTGCTTGATTGCTCGTTAGTGAGTACACATCCGTGGTTGCGCCACCGACATCCACCGCCATCAGATCTCCTAAGCCCTTTTCATCTTTTGTCCCATACGCCAATAAACTTAAGGCATCCAAGACACTGGCCGGAGTCGGCATGATGATGTCTTGTACAATTGTGCTTAAAGCACTTAAGCCTTTGGCTTCAATGATCTGTTCAAGGAAACAGGCACGGATCTGATCTCGTGCTGATTCGACATTAAGGACACCATAAGTAGGCATGACGTTCGCACTGATGCGAACATCATGTTTGGCTTCATTTAAAATTTGTTGTATTTCATCCTGACAACTCTTATTCCCCGCATAAAGAATCGGTAAAGCTGTGTTCAATTTGGCAAGTTGTTTGGCGTTATGGAGTACGACTTCCTCATTGCCTCCATCGGTGCCCCCACTTAAGAGAATGATATCCGGCTTTAAATGTTCAATTTCTTTCAACTCTTGAAGATTGATTTTATGACTGTAAGCACCCACAAGTTTCGCTCCCGCATTGGCACACGCCATGCGTGCTGCCTTGAGGGTCAGATCTTCAACCAATCCAATTGCGACCATGCGCAAGCCGCCTTTAGCGGAACTGCACAAGCGCATGCTTTCATAGTTGAAATCCGGATAAATTGTTTTTAATTTATTCAAGACATTTTGTATGCCTTCATTGATATCACTGGATGCGGTTGTTGGGGCGCTTGCCCAAGCCAATACACCAACATGATCGGTATCCACCCAGCATCCTTTGGTGAAGGTTGAACCCACATCCATTAAGCAATAACGTTTCATGATTTCAATAAGTCCTCTTTGAGACGTTCAATGCCTTCATTGATATCACTGTTCGGAGGGAAGACTCGATGAAAACCCATGGCTTTGAACTTGACTTCCACTTCACTGAAATCGGTCTTGCCAATGACAAGATTCCCCCCAATATACAACAAGACATGACCATAACCCGCTTCAATGAAACGATCTCCCATGCCACGACAATCCAGTTCCCCATGGCCATAGAGGCTTGAGACGATAACCGCTTTGGCATTGGTCTCTATGACCGCATCCAAAAATTCCTGCTGGCTGACCATGACCCCCAGATTGACGACATTGAAACCCGCTTGCTTCAAAGCATATTCAATGATGCGATTGCCTACCGCATGAACATCCGCTCCAATGACTCCGATTACGACTGTTTCCATATTTGCTCCTTATTCCGCATATTGATTGATTTTATGGATATCATGCACAACTTCTTTAGAAACCAAACCAATCAGTTGATAGACCTTAAGATTCTCATCATAGATCCATTGATCTAGAATTCTGAAATGCTCCACTTGATCGGTATTTTTAACATGTGTTCTTGGACCCGTACAGTGTTGTGTGATGTTGGGTCCGATCTGGATATGTTCAAAGTCCCGATACGTCACCGGTAGATGTTGATCCAACAAAGATCGCACTTTCTTCTCGAGTTGTTTTAGCGAGACACGAGGCTTCTTATTGAAGCCAAGAATGAATCCGTGTTTGACATCCCCGTGGACATCAATTTTGATGTGGTATTCTTCTTCCAATACATGGACCAGACAATCTTCCGCCGTATGCGCCATTCTTCGATATTGAATGGTTCGAAAAACCACATTCTTCAACTCATCGGGTTCTGGTCCAAACAAGGTAGGACGTGCGATGATGATCTCCTCACCAATACCAATCAAGAGATTAGCGTTTTGATGCAAATTGTCGTACAGCGCATCGAAGTGTTCGACAATGATGCGTGAGTTGTCTTTCAACGCCGCTTGAATCGCTTCCACCAATTCATAGACTTGGTGAAATGCCAATTCAAAGCGTGCATCCAAGTGATACGAATGTGCGGTAAATCGCGAGCGTCCATAGTCCCGCATCAAAGGACAGGGACGGGTGTTGATGCCATCATCATCATTGGTCAACTCCAAGCCTGGAAACATCCCTTTGATAAACAAGGACTTCCCACTCCCCGCATCCCCAATCACACCAATGAGTTTATCGGTTGGTAAGAGATAACGTTGACTGACTTGGTTACCCAAGCTTTGCATGCGTTTTTTACCTCTCGGGGCAAAGTAAGTGGCATAACGAAATTGATCGATATTAAGTGACATTGGACTCCTTTAAAAAAGATGCCCTAAAAGGACATCTTATTGTACATCATTACTTTTTAAACATATGAATACATTCGGTTGGCATGGATAAGTGGTTCTATAGTTCTAGTCTACACTATTATGTAAATAAATTAAAGCGCTTTCAGAGACTCTTCTTCAACCGCTTTCGATACGGCCTCCGCTACACGTGCATCGAATACTGAAGGGATGATGTATTCATCGGATAATTCTTCGACTGAGACTAATGAAGCGATGGCTTCTGCTGCACGGATTTTCATATCCTCAGTTATTTGTTTAGCTCGACTACCTAAGGCTCCTTTGAAGATGCCTGGGAAAACAAGCACATTGTTTATCTGATTGGGATAGTCTGAGCGACCTGTTGCCACAACCCTGGCACCCGCTTCTTTTGCGATATGATAATCAATTTCAGGCTCAGGATTGGCCAAGGCAAAGATGATCGCATCTTTATTCATCGACTTCACCATATCTGAATTGAGTAAACGTGGTGCTGAAACACCGATAAAGACATCTGCCCCAACCAGAGCTTCCGCTAAGCTCATGTCTGCTTGTTCAGGATTGGTGAATTCCGCCAGTTCCTTCGTTAAAAAGTCATGTTTATCATCCTTTAGGATAATGCCTTCTTTACGAAATGCGAAGATATTTTTTACACCCAAATTTCTAAGCATGAACAGTATCGCACTGCCTGCAGCTCCCGCTCCACTCACGACAAGTTTGATTGAAGACATCTCTTTATTCACCAACTTCAACGCATTGATCAATGCGGCTGATACGACAATGGCTGTCCCATGTTGGTCATCATGAAAGACAGGGATATCCAATTGATCTTTGAGCGCTCGTTCAATCTGAACACAACGGGGTGCAGAAATATCTTCAAGATTGATACCACCAAAACTCGGAGCTAAGGCTTTAATGATTTGGATGAGCTCATCGGGATCTTTTGTATCCAATGCAATGGGGATCGCATCAATCCCAGCAAATGCCTTAAACAGGGCACATTTACCTTCCATGACGGGAAGACTTGCCTTTGGTCCAATATCGCCCAAACCTAAAACAGCAGTCCCATCGGTGATGACCGCAACCGTATTGCCCACCCAGGTATAGTCATATACTTTACTCGGATCTTTATGAATCGCACGACAGGGCTCTGCGACACCTGGCGTATACGCGATGCTGAGTTCTTCACGATTACTGACTGGCGCATTGACTTCGATACGTAACTTACCTTTCCATAAGGCATGCGCTTCAAGCGCTTTTTGATAGATATCTGACATTTTACTCCTTACGATACTTGGCTTGTTCGATCTGATAGAGGTTGTTTCCATAAGCATCAATGGCTACGACAACAGGAAAATCTTCAATCCAGAAACGATGTATAGCCTCTGTACCTAAATCTGCATACGCTAAGACTTCACTTTTAGTAATGGTTTGAGCAATCAACGCTCCTAAACCACCGATTGCCGCAAAATAAACTGCTTTATTGCGAACTAAAGCATCGATGACACGTTGACTACGATCGCCTTTGCCGATAATACCTTTTAGACCAACATCCAACAAAGTCGGTGTGAATGGATCCATGCGATAACTGGATGTCGGTCCTGCAGAACCAACAAAATGATTAGGACTTGCAGGTGCAGGTCCAACATAATAGATGACTTCACCCTTGAGTTCAATAGGTAAGTCCTCACCCTTTTCAAGTGTTTGAATCAAGCGTAGATGCGCCGCATCTCTGCCTGTAATCAACGTTCCTGATAATAATACCGTATCCCCTGCATGCAAACTTAGAATGGTTTCCTCATCCAGTGGTAATTGTATTTTCTTTTCCATTAGAGAACGCCTTCCGCATGCCGCGACGCATGACAACTGATATTGATCGCAACCGGAATCGATGCGATGTGTGTTGGATGATGCTCAATGTTTACGGCAAGAACAGTGGTGCTACCACCCATGCCTGCTGGCCCAATCCCTAAACGATTGGCTAGATCAAGTAGTTCTTTCTCCAACTCATAATATCGTGGGTCTAAGTTCGGATGATCAGGTCCACGTAAGACGGCACGCTTTGCGATCAAAGCGGCTTGCTCAAATGTTCCTCCAATTCCCACCCCAACGATCATCGGTGGACAAGCATTGGGACCTGCTTTTTCTATGGTTTCGATGATGAATCGTTTGACCCCTTCGATGCCTACTGAGGGGGCAAAGAGTTTGAGCGTACTCATGTTTTCACTGCCAAAACCTTTTGGCATGACTTTTATAAGCACTTCATTCCCCGGAATGATACGAAGATGAATGATCGCAGGTGTGTTGTCCTGTGTATTCTTGCGATCAAACAAAGGATCGGACACAACCGATTTTCTCAAATACCCTTCTTTATACGCTTGACGTACACCTTCATGAATGGCTTCATTGAAGTCGCCCCCATCAAAATGAACATCTTGACCGATATCGATGAACACAACAGAAACCCCTGTATCTTGACAGATCGCAATCTTCTCACGTTTTGCATATTCATCGTTCGCAATGATCTTAGCGAGTACATTCTTTCCGATTGGAGAAGCTTCTGCTTCCATGGCTGAACGTAAGCGATCAACTAAAGATGGACCAATGTCCACATTGGCTTCAATAAAAAGTTCTTTGACTTTTTGCGTCAATAATGATGTTTGTAGAATGCGCATATCCATACCTCATGATTATTGTATCAAATATCGCTGGCGTAAATTAAGAACTGTGTCCTTTTTGACTAATGGATGTTTAATCTTAACACCGACTTTGGACATGCATCCACACATTCCGCACAGCGTATGCAGTCTGTATTGGAAATCACTCCTTGCATAAGCTCCTCATGAACCATAATACTCATTGGGCAGACTTTCGTACATTGCTTACAATTTATACATAAATTAGGGTCACTCTTGATCTTTAATTGGGGAAGATGAAGCTTTTGGCCAAGCCAAGTACCTGCAACCAAAAATGGCGACATCCAACAGATCGCATGACACGCTCCTCGTTTGCCCAACCAGAACGATAAACCTAACCAGGTAAATACAACCAAGTAATACATGAGGTATTTAATAGGTTCATCAACTGAAAAACCTGTGTCTGTAAGATGTAAAGGATTGACGCCTTTGATGCCTCCAGCCAATACAAACCCTAGAATCAAAATGCTTAACCAAACCGTGAATATTCCATATCGAACATATTTCAGTCTTTTGACAGGGACAGTTTTTGCGTTGATGGTTTGTGCAAACGCACTGATACCCCCTGCAGGGCACAACCAAGCACACCAAGCTCGGCCAAGAAACAATGCGGACACAAATAGTAAACCAAACACAATGACACTCCCACTTACAATACCCAAAAAAGCCCCGTCGATTGAGACATAAGGTGAAAAATAATTAAGTGTTACGGGAAAGAGGAGTGCGGAGAGATAGAGGAATGACTTACGAACTTTTTGACGCATCGTTGACATCTCCTAATTTGAACATCTTAAGTTTAGCTTACTTCTATGTTGTTTACATCAACTTTCTGTTGGTATTCACTCACTAATTGATACGCAAAGATTTTTCACTTCCATATAAAAACAAGCATTTCTGCTTGTCAATCGGATAAGCTTTGTTCGAGTGCGAGACGATTCTTGATGTGGATGATACGCTGACCTTCCAAATCAATCCAACCCATTTCCTGAAAGGCTGTGAGCTTGCGACTCAATGTCTCCTGGCTCATGCCCATTTGCGAAGCCAGATCTCCCTTACTCATCTTGAGATGGATCGACCGTTTACCTTCAGAAAGATGCAAGAGTTGGTGAGCGATGCGTTGCTCAACAGTATAGAGATTGATGTTTTCAATCAAAGTTTCTGCTTGATTCAAACGTTGGCTAAGAACTTCCATGACTTTGAAGGCAATGGACGGATACTTGGCCATCAAGGCTTTCAAAGGCTCCGCTTCAATCAGACACATGACGGTAGGCTCCAGAACTTCCGCATTGTCCATGATCTTGTTTGAACTGAAGAGATTCAACTCACCCAAAAATTCACCTGGTTCTACAATACGAAGGACTTGTTCCTTGCCGTTCTGAGCGATGCGTGAGATCTTGACTTTACCTTTATGCAAAACATAGAGCTTACCTCCGGGATCTTCCGCCATATAAACAAAAGAACCCTTATCAAAACGTGCCTCATGGGTGATGTATGCCACTTCCAGCATTTCTTCTTCTGAGAGATTGCTGAAGATGGGTACCCATTGGATACAGTTATCGGATTCTTTTGCATGATGATTACAAGTCATAGATCGATCTCCTATGAATCAATCATACCTTATTTTTGAGTTTCTTTGTATTTTAACAACCGTACCGCATTCACGATTACAAGGAAGACGGATAGTTCATGGATAAGCATGCCAAAGGAGAGATTGACGGTCTTGACCAAAACGCCCGCCAATAAAGTCCCCGCCACAAACAGTGCAAAGATGATATTCTGGCTCATGTTTTGAACCGTGGCACGACTGAGTCCTAAAGCGAAATCGAGCTTTCTGAGTTCTGCAGACAAGAGAATGACATCCGCTGTCTCCATCGCCACATCCGATCCAACACCGCCCATCGCTATTCCGATATCCGCACTGGCCAGAGCTGGTGCATCGTTGATGCCATCCCCAACCATGGCGACGTGGCCATAGGTGGATTTGAATTCTTTCAACACATTGGCCTTATCCGCAGGGAGAAGTTCACTGCGAACATCGTCCAAATGGAGTTGTTTGGCAATGGCTTGTGCCGTACGGGGGTTATCTCCGGTAAGCATGACCATATGTTTGATGCCGCTCTTACGCAATCTTGAGATCAGCTGAACCGCTTCCGGACGAATGGTGTCGGCAATATAGATCAAAGCCAATACCGTTTTATCATCGGTAAGAATGATTCCGGTCTCCCCAGCTTCTTCATGTGTCTGAAGACTCTTTTCAGCTTCTGCGCTCAGTTGGATGTGCTCCGTTTGGGTTAGTTTGCGATTCCCGAGATAATAAACCTTCCCCTTAAATTCAAAACGTAAACCTTGACCAGGGATGATTTCGGTTGATTCCGGTTGTTGGATATCCATTCCTTGGTTTTGAGCGTAATCAATGACGGCCTTGGCAAGTGGGTGCTCAGAGGTGGTTTCACCACTTGCCGCAATGACCAATACTTCTTGCTCAGTGTATCCATTGAAAGACGCGATGGAAGTGACGACCGGTTTGCCTTGAGTAAGGGTTCCCGTTTTATCGAATGCGAGCACTTTGATCTTCCCGAGCTTCTCAATCGATTCCCCCCCTTTAAACAACACCCCATGTTTGGCTCCACTTCCGATACCCGCCACAATCGAGACCGGTGTCGATATGACCAAAGCTCCTGGACAAGCGATGACGATGATGGTCAAGGCCAATTCCACATCTCGCGTGATGAAATACATCACAACTGCCAACACCACCACAAAGGGCGTATAGTAACGAGCGAAGCGCTCCATGAATTTCTGTGTTTTGGCTTTAGAGTCTTGAGCATCTTCCACCAATTGTAAGATTTTGGCAAAGGTGGTGTCTTCACCCACCTTGTCGGCACGAATCAAAAGATAACCCGTCTCCAACATCGTACCAGAATACACTTCCATGCCTTCTTCTTTTTGAACCGGTAAGGATTCACCAGTGATTGAAGCTTGATTGACTGACGCTATTCCCTTAAGAACCGTCCCATCCACCGCAATCTTCTCACCGGAACGTACGATGACCGTATCGTTGATCAGCACCTCATCCGCAGGTATCGTCATTTCAACGCCATCACGAATAACCACACTTTGCTTGGGTGCGAGATCTAAGAGCGCCTTGATGGATTCACGCGTCTTATCGATGGTTCGTGATTCGAGATAATCTCCCAACATGAATAAATAGGTCACCGCTGCGGCTTCCCAATATTCACCAATAAATAAAGCCCCAATGACCGCAATTGAAACCAAGGCATCGATGCCAATGATCTTGTATCGTAGCGCAGACCAAGCTTTCTTAAAGATCGGCGTGCCAGCAATGAACGTCGTTCCCAGCATCAAGGCTACGGCTAGGTTTTGAAGATGTAAAAAACGACTTAAGACAAAGGCCAAAACGATCATCACCGTCGAGAGCTGTATGATATGTTTTTTTGTGAGCTTGAACATGGTGTTCAACTTACTTTTCACTGAGTACGTTATAGCCGAGTTGGTGGATCTTCGCCTTGATCAATGCGGATGAAATGGTACTTTCATCAAAGTTCACTTTGACGCGTGAAGAGTTGAAAAGTACTTCTGAGCTTTCAACGCCATCTAAAGTCTTAAGCATACCTTCAATCTTTTTAATGCAAGATGGGCATGAAATCGTTTCAAGTTGATATGTTTTGTTCATGATGTGACCTCCTTAGGGACATTCCTATCTTAAACCATGAAGTCATTGAAATCTTTGACACACGTCAAAATTACAAAGAAAAAGTCGATCGTTACGATCGACTTGTCAGGCTAAATCTAAGAATTCTTTCACTTCTTTATTAAACACTTCATGTTTCTTAACGGGTATGAAATGTGTTCCCTCAATAATCACAAGACTGGCATTGGGGATCGTGTTCTTGATCAGTTTGGTGTGATTCTCTTTCACCATATCCTTCGTCCCAGCCATCACCAAAGTTGGGGCTTTAATCTTTTTAAGATCCTCAACTTTTATATTGGGATCATTCACCATCAAGCTCAAGAATTCCACATTCTTTTTAGCGCCTTCACGTATCTTAGCCATAAAGGATGCGAATTTATAGCCCAACTCAATTACGCCTTGATAGATGCCCTTGACTCCAGAAGTATCCAAATTCGCACCACTCACAATCAATTTGCTCACCCGTTCAGGATATTGGATTGCGAAAAGCAAAGCGATGTTTCCTCCATCGGAAAAACCCAAGAGATGTGCCTTTTCGATCTTCAAATCATCCATGAAAGCATGCAGATCCTCTACGAACTGACGTATCGTAAAGGGAGCTGATCCCCTTGGCGATTGACCATGCCCACGTGTGTCGATCGCAATGACACGATAGGCATTGGAGAAGTATGCCTTTTGGTGCACAAAGACTTCGCCACTCTCACTGTTTCCATGAAGAAGGATGAGTGGAAAGCCTGTCCCTGTTTCGGTGTAATGAAGTTTGATATCCATGTCAAAAGCTCCTTTCGATTCAATGTCATCTGCTTGTTTCACGCACTTAAAACGAAGGGTTGCGATGAAATGATATGTTATGACATTTGATCTCTAAGCGTATCGTACATCGGAACTTCGATGAATTCAAGACTTTTGACAATTTGTTCACAACCTTATCACTCAGTCCTTTACTTGGGTTTTTCTCAGAATCTTCTCCATGGCTTTTCCTTTAGCCAATTCATCGATCAGTTTATCGAGATAACGTATTTCGCGCATCAACGGCTCTTCAATCGTCTCAACACGAACACCACAGATCACTCCTGTGATCAAGTGACGATTGGGATTCATCATGGGTGCATGTTTAAAGAAATCATCAAAGGTGATTTCACTTTGGATGTGTTGATTCAATGCCTCTTTTGAATAATTCGTAAGCCACAAAATGATCTCATCCACTTCTGCTTGCGTACGTCCCTTCTTCTCTGCTTTTTGAACATACAAGGGATATACACTTGCAAAGGTCAGTTTGTAAATACGTGTCGTCATTCAATCCCTCCTTGATAAGTCTCTTTTTCCAATACCATTTGAACATGCGGTATACCATCTTCCAAGAACTCATCCGATACTTGTCTAAACCCTTCATTCGCATAGAAAGTTCGTGCATAACTCTGAGCTTCAATCCACACTTCTTCTGCCTTGAGTGTTTCAAAGGCGATACGGATGCCTTCCTTTAATACGATTCTTCCATGGCCTGAATGACGCTTCAAAGATAGCACGCGACCAATCGACACATGTTCAAAGGAAACACCTGCTTCCAAGACACGAAGGTAAGCCACAAGCGTATCCCCATCCATAAGCATCACATGCCATGCGTGTATATCTTTGTCATCGATCTCTGGATACGCACAGTTTTGCTCAACGACGAAGACATCCACACGTGCTTTGAGAATGGCATAGAGTTCATCCCGACTTAAGTCGTTGTAGTATTTTACCTGTATTTTCATCGGTTTACTCCATCTTTAATGCAAATAGCTTAGCACACTGCAGCGTATTTGCATCAAAATCACACTAGCATTCATCCTCAAACAAACATGCGCCATTAGATTCGATAACCTTTTTCATCCAATGGAACGACTTCTTACGCAAACGATTGAACGTCCCCATCCCTTCATCATCACTGTCCACATAGATGAAGCCATACCGTTTGCTCATTTGTTTCGTGGACTCAGAAACCAAATCAATACATGCCCAAGAGGTATAACCCATCAGATCCACCCCATCAAACTCCATCGCATCCAACATCGTTTTGAAATGCTCTCTGAAATAGCTGATGCGATAATCATCGTCAATCTCACCTTTTTCATTGACCACATCCTTCGCTCCCAAGCCATTCTCCACAATGAACAATGGTTTACGATAACGATCGTATAAATCCACCATCGATATTCTTAATCCAACCGGATCGATTTGCCAACCCCAATCACTGGTTTCCAAATATGGATTCTTAATCCCCACAACGGTATTCCCTGCCGTGGTCTCCTTCCCCTCTGGATTGTGCGCGACACAAGAGGACATGTAATAACTGAATGACACAAAATCTACAGGATAGCGTTTCATCACATCAAAATCACCGGGTTCCGCTTTGATTTCAAAACCCTCATTTTTATAACGTGCCAAGAGATAAGTCGGATATTCCCCATGGACTTGCGTATCGCTGTAACAATAGGTCGCACGCATGTCTTGTTGCATCTTCAACACATCCAAGGGATGACAGGTCAAAGGATAGTAAGTCAACTTAGTAAGCATACAACCGACTTGATTCTTCGGATCGACTTCTTTAAGAATCTTGGTGGCCAATGCGCTTGCCACGAATTGATGGTGCATGGCTTGATAGACCACATGTCTGAAATCCTGATTCAAAAAACGATCTTCAACCAAAGCACCACTGGTATAGGGATGTCGGATGATGGAATCAATCTCATTGAAAGTCAACCAGTACTTAACTTTACCTTTGTATCGCTTAGCGACAAGTTCCACATACTTCGTGAACATCCCAATCACTTCTCTGGAATACCAACCCTCGTAATTCAAAACCAGATTCAAAGGTGGTTCGTAGTGTGATAAAGTGACCAAAGGCTCAATTCCATGTTTCAAACACTCATCAAACACATCATCGTAGAACTGTAATCCTTTTTCATTGGGAAGCAAATCATCCCCATTTGGAAAGATCCTTGGCCAAGAAATAGACAAGCGAAATACCTTGAAGCCCATCTCAGCCATCAAAGCGATGTCTTCTTTAAAATGATGATAGAAATCAGATCCTCTGCGCTTTGGATATGCCTTCAAATCATCCGTATCCATTGCCTCTAAGATATCCTTTGTCGAAATGGCTTGATGTGCCGCGTATTCCTTCACATCCACATGCGCCTTGCGTTTGACCACATCCGCTACACTTAACCCTTTGCCATCCGCATCATAAGCACCTTCAAACTGGTTCGCTGCAGTGGCACCACCCCATAAAAACCCTTCAGGAAAACTTCGTAATTTACGCATCGAATACCTCACTCGTTCAGCAAGTGAACGTTCATACCTTCAGTTTAAGCAAGCTGGGTTAGTGATACAAGACTCATGGACAGGTATGGAAGCTTATTTCGTTCAATCTTCACTTTCATCGATCATAATTAGAAACTTATCGCATTGACCATGTATAATCCAAACTTATCGTGTGTATAAGAACGAACTTATTAGAACTTAATGATTTCTCACAAGTTCGGTTTTCAGTTTGATATACTAATGCATATAAGCGCTTACATCGCTAAGGAGAACTATGTCTAATTTCAAACACATTTCAGTTGCGGGTGCCGGCACAATGGGGGCATCCCTTGCTCAAACCTTTGCTTTATTTGGATATGAAGTCAAAGTCTTTGATATTTTTGAGACAGCCTTAGAAAAGGCACAACGTTTGGTGGATCTAAATCAAGAGACTTGGATCAAACAGGGCATTGTCACACAAACACAATCCGATGCATTGAAACAAAAAATACATTACACTCATGAACTTCAAGACCTTAAAGACAGTGATTTCCTCATCGAAGCCATCTTGGAGAACCTAGAAGTCAAACACAAATTTTGGAAAGAAGTGTCGGCCTTGGTTCGACCAGATGCCATTCTCTGTTCAAACACTTCAGGCTTAAGCATCACTGCGATTGCGGAGGCCGTTGAACATCCAGAACGTTTCGCAGGCATGCATTGGATGAACCCTCCCCATATCATTCCTTTGATTGAAGTCATCCAAGCGAAATTGACCTCTGATGAGACAATTCAAATTGTTTATGATTTTGCGCTTGAACTTAAGAAAAGACCGGTCAAAGTCAAGGATGCCCCAAGTTTTGTGTTGAATCGTATTCAACAAGCCATCTTGCGCGAAGCTTTGTACATCGTACAAGAAGGCATTGCGACTCCTGAAGGCGTCGATGATGTGATGAAGTATGCGTTGGGATTCAGATACGCAGCCTTTGGACCATTTGAAATCTGTGACCTTGGTGGTTTGGACATCCATAACAATATCTCCAAATACACCTTCCCGGATCTCTGTGATGCGAAAGAACCCTTTGGCTTAATCAAAGAATGCGTCGATAACAATAACCTGGGTGTCAAGACAGGCAAAGGTTTCTATGATTATTCCAATGGTCGAGATGCGGAAGTCATCCGCTATCGTGATACGATGTTTACCAAGTTGGCAAAAACCTTATTTGAAGAAGAGTAAAAGCGAGCAATCGCTTTTTTCTTTTGACGTCATTCCTTCTTTGAGCATGATCCTTGAATTCATTTCGAATTCGAAATAATATAGAGACATATCCTAAGGAGAAACACTATGAATCCACTTAAAGGCATCCATCATGTCACGGCCATCACAAGCAGTGCAGAAAAAAATTATCAATTCTTTACAAATATCTTAGGCATGCGTCTTGTCAAAAAGACCGTCAATCAAGATGACATCAATACCTATCATCTCTTCTTTGCGGACGATCGTGGCAATGCGGGTACCGACGTGACCTTCTTTGACTTCCAAGGCATCAGTAAAGCCCAACGCGGTGCGAATGAGATCTCGCGTATCGGTTTAAGAGTAGCGAATGATGCGGCACTGGACTACTGGGTCAAACGCTTCAAGCATTACAATGTCGCTCAAGAACCCATTCGCAATGTCTTTGGCAAGAAAGCCTTGTTCTTTGTCGACTTTGATGATCAAGAATACGCCCTCTTCTCGGACGAAAACAATGTTGGCATCGGATCCGGCACCCCTTGGTTGAATGGACCTGTGCCTGTGGAATATGGAATCACCGGCTTAGGACCCATTTTCTTCAGAGTCAGTAAACTGGATGGCATGAGCAAAGTCCTAACCCAAATCATGGACATGCGCCACACACAAAGTGAAGGTTCTTACCATCTCTACGAAATGGGTGAAGGAGGCAATGGAGCCAGCGTCATTCTTGAAACGGTGAGCTTACCTTTAGCGTATCAAGGTTATGGTGGCGTCCACCATGTGGCCTTTAGAATCGAAGATAAAGCGGAACTGGATCAATGGATTCAACGTCTCAACAGTGTTGGGGCCGGTCATTCTGGTTTTGTGGATCGCTTCTATTTCAAATCCCTCTACACCCGTTTATACCCTGGCATTTTGTTTGAATTTGCGACCGAAGGTCCTGGCTTCATCGATGATGAAGAACCCTATGAAACCTTAGGTGAGATCCTTGCCTTGCCTCCTCGCTTCAGAGATAAGCGTGCATATGTGGAATCCGTGGTACGCCCCATCGACACCGTACGCAGCACGAAAAGTTATGTGAAGGAGTATTTCAATGAATGATCTGAAAACCATTACCATCCTCTTTCGAACCCAAAACAAACTTGAAAACCTCATCCGCGATGACATGCGCTGCCATGGCTTGAACACCAGTGAGTTTGGTGCGTTGGAAGTTCTGTATCATAAAGGACCACTTCCCGTCCAAGCCATTAAGGAAAAGGTATTGATTGCCAGTTCAAGCATGAGTTATGTCATTGAACGTTTATTGGATAAGGATCTGATCACCAAAGTCATGGATCCTAAAGATAACCGTATCCATCATGTCCATCTCAGTACGAAGGGTAAAGCCTTGATGGATGAGATCTATCCGAAACATGTCGAAACACTGCGCCTCACCTTAGATAAGCTGACACCCGAGGAAGAAGGACAACTTCAATCCCTCTTAAAGAAAATTGGTAAAGCCTCATGAAACACATCTTTAAAGACCACAAATCCACTTACACCTTTCTTTTATTGCATGGGACAGGGGGCGATGAGCATGACCTTCTCGGCATTGCCCAATATCTGAATCCCAACTTCAACGTCTTAAGTGTTCGTGGTGAGATCCAAGAACACGGCATGAACCGCTTCTTCAAACGTTTGGCAGAAGGCGTCTTTGATGAAGAAGATTTGGTTTTTCGTACGCATCAGCTTCATGATTTCGTGAATATGAAAGCCATTGAATATGGTTTCGATCGGACGAAAGTCATCGCATTGGGCTATTCAAACGGAGCGAACATTGCCGCAAGCATTTTGTTTCATTACCAGAACGCTTTTGATAGGGCCATCCTACTTCATCCTATGGTCCCTCTTCGTAAAGAACTTCCCGATTTAAGCGATGTATCCATCTTCATTGGAGCGGGGAAAAACGATCCCATCTGTCCACCTGAGCAAAGCATTGAGTTGGAACGCCTGCTTCGTGAAGCCCATGCCAAGGTACATCTTCATTGGGAAAACAATGGACATCGTCTCACCCAAAGTGAGCTGGATGCCATCAAAGTCTGGTTATTAAAATAGAGTTCACGCGAACTCTATTTTTTATTATTCTTGATTTTCTTTTTATTCACATACATCTTCTGATCCACATGGTGGTAGAAACGGGAATAATTATCCCAATCCCCATAACGGTAGATGTCGCTGCCAACCGCCACATAGATCGGATATAAGAAATCCTTGGTCGTTTCGTTTAAGATGCTTTGGAAATTCTCCAGACAGTGTTGGTAACGATTTGAATCCACATCATCGATCAAAACCGCAAACTCATCTCCACCGATGCGATAACATTTCCCATGCAAGAAACCATTCACCATCGCATTGAAGACCAAACGAATGGCTTCATCGCCTTGATTATGTCCATAGGTATCATTGATGTGCTTCAGTTCATTCAAGTCCAAGAGGATCAAGCGGAAACTCTTTTGATTGTCGAGATAGGCTTGAACATCGCGTTCATACGCCGTTCGATTGAACCCACCGGTGAGAAAATCTTTATACGCAAGTTTCTCCAATAGGAGTGTTTCATCTCGCAAGCGCATGTTGGACCGAACGTAGATGAACGTGTCGATCGCCAGCATCCCAAAGAAGATAACGACACCGATTCTAAAGTAAGATGATATCGAACTAAATGCTTGTATGAAAAAGGATCCGATTTCCAAGACCAAACTGACCAATAAGATGATCGTGAACTTAACGAAGCGTTCTGCTTCTTTATTGTTATGTACTGTTATTTCCAAGACAATCAAATACGCCGCATAAATCGCACTGATCAAAATGATGGGTAGGGTATACTGCATCATCTCAATGTATACCATGACACCCGTTATCTGTAGAGTCACATTGATCAGAACCAAAGCAACAAATAGAATGGCCAGGTATTTCAAATGTTGTTTAGACTTTGCTTGTGTGATGATGGCTTCTTTGATGTAAAGGGCAAAGAAGAAAGCAATGATGGGGATCATGAGATAAGCCACTGAACCTAAGATGAAACGATTCCCAATGAAAAATTGCAAGAGCCTGGACTCCGCAAGTATCCACATCCCCGATGTGATGGACATGAAACCTAGATAGAAAAGACGTAAATCTTGTGCATTCTTGATTGCAAATGAAGTCCCGATCGAAATGACGCCCAAGAGCGCCAACAACAAGAACACCGCAAAGCCAAAACTTTGTGAAACGAAGAGATCATGAAGGATCATGGATTTACGATCCAAATGGATGGCATTGATCACGCCTGAAAAGGCTTTAACCTGTGAAACAAAATCAATTCTGAGTGTTTTGCCTGCAGAATTGTCAGGCATATCGACCAGAATCCACAAACTTGTTGGAGGACTGTGAATGATTTGAGGTTCAGGTTGGATGTGTTCATGAATTAGGACATCATCGATGTAAACCCAGAAATCCTGCATTGAAGAACGAATCAATAAAGTATCTTGCTTGTCTGAGAAAAGCGGAATGCGTGTTGAAGCGCTGTATCGCACATTCGCATCCAAGCCCAAATCATAAGGCAGCGATATGTTTTCTTGAATGACACCTTGGCTGCTTACCGTCCAAGGTCCTTTGACTTCTTGCATCTTGCCGATGATCAGATGAAAATCTTCACGTTGGTCATTTCGGCTCAATAAAAACATCATCAATATGAATGTGATTAATCCGATGCCGATGAGTAGTCGTTTTCGATTGATATTTTGCATGTTTCCTTGTGAATAAGTTTATCACGAAATAAGACTAGGGTGAATGCATAGTATCCTAAATATGTGTCATTGATCCGCTTGATAAGATTATCTTTCAACTCACATTTTAAAGAGAATGTTATGATGTGGAAAAGAAGGAGGCTTCTATGCCAACACATGGACTGATTACGGAGCTTTGGTTTGATGACCAAGCCCTTGAAGCCGCTACGTTCTATACCAAATTGTTTCCCAACAGTCACTTGGGTGAAATTCATTATTACACCACGGAGAATCCAAGTGGAAAACCGATAGGATCCATTCTAACGGTTGATTTCACCATCATGAGCCAACGCTTTCAAGCGCTTAATGGAGGACCTCATTTTAAATTAAATGAAGCCATTTCATTTGTGATCGAATGTGATGACCAAGCAGAGATTGATTTCTATTGGGACCAACTTTCGAAAGATCCCGACTCAGAAGCCTGTGGTTGGTGCAAAGACCAATTTGGTTTAAGCTGGCAGATCATTCCTAAAGGAATTGAAGATGTCTTGTATCCCAAGGATGAACAGAGAGCAAAGTTGGCTATGGAAAAACTGTTGGAGATGAAGAAAATTATCATAGACGATTTCAAATAACTAAACGATGCTCATTCGAGCACCGTTTTTAATTCATTCACAAGCGTATCCACCCATAAGGCAATGTCTTTTTCAATCACATCTTGATCCATAAATACTTGATCTATGAACACATGCTTATCTTCATGCTTGAAAGCGTATCGAACTTGTATGTAGAGATAAGTCTCCCCATTGTTTGTATAGGGGTACTCCCATTGTGTTGAATAATCTACTTGGATGCCTTGATTCGTTATCAAATGATTTTCGAAGACACTGTTTCTAGGATAGGCCGCCATGGGATTTGTGGATAAAAGGATCGTATATTGATCCGTTGGATTATAGCGCTCCTTACCTTCGTCGCATTCGTAATTCCATTGGACAATCCGTTGCCAAGCGATGGGCTTACCCAAGCGATCCGCTAGACCATTCGCCACCCAGTGATCCCACTGTGAGTAACAGTTTGATACATATTCAATTGGCACGAGGTTCAGTTTTGACCATTCCGATTCTTCATGATCATACTTTTCAATGGTTCGTCGTGCTTGGTAGCGAATATCATACTCACTTCGTCCTGCAATGCGATAGATGTTCATTGGCAAGGGTCTAAAACTCGAAATAACGAAGACGATGATTAAGAGCACCCCAGTAAAGAAGATCCGTTGATTCATGCCTCTACCTCCATCTTCGCCAATAAGGCACGATGTTCGTCTTGAGTTAGATTGATGGTGTGTAAGCTGAGTATCGTATTTCCACGCTTGATGTAGCTTAAGTATTCCATTCCACTGTTTGATTTCAAGAGAACACGTTCCAATGAATTTCCATCGATCACTTCATACTTCAATATCGGATCATAACGGAACCAATCCAATTCTTTATCCACGATTTTGCGAAAATCCAAACCTGATAATACTATGTAATTCTGTTTAGACTGATAGATGCTTTTGGTTAATACTTCGTTCTCTACAATCGTCATCATAGCTGTTTCATTGGGCAACAAACTGAAACGCGACTGCGTATAGGTCGCATGAACAAGTTCAGCTTGATCAGGTATCTCCCAACTAATGAGAGAGTTTTCCTCAACTTCAACTTGTGAGTTGTGTAAGAATGCCACGATTACACCCATTAAGACCACTAAGAATCCACTCACCATTGAAACTCGAATCATCTTTACGATGCTTGCGACTCGCTTTCGTTTCGTCACGGTTGCATTTGTCGAATACGCTGTTCGCAAGGCTTGTACGACATGGATCAAACTTAGGTAAGTATAAGCCAGCACGGGAAACCATTGAAAATAGGTACCATTCTTCCTCGGTATCAAGTAGGTCACAATCGCCAAGATGCCTAAGCCAACAAACCACAAGGCGTTTCGCTTCAGTCGACGATTCTTATTTTCCAGTTCAATGGGATCTGTTTCCAGCGGGATCAGATTCTCTTCATGACTGATAAACAAAAATAATTCACGTAGATAGGTTTGATTTCCTACTAATTCCCAACCTTGTGCTTTGGCGATCTCTAGAAATTCTGTGCGATTGAATGACTTCGAATCTTCAATCGTGAACACACAATAATGGACACGTTGCGGTTCAGCTCTATGAAAGCTTACCCAGATATCGTCTTGGTTCAACCCATTGATGAACCACCCTTCCAAAGCATAGGTTTCAAGCCACGCAATGAATTCTTCAGTCTGTAAATAAGGATCATACTTTAATGCTTTGATCATAAATTTCCCCCAAATAATCCTTCGTCATGTTCAACTGCTTCTGCATGCGGTCGATCTCATCTTGAAGCATATCGCGACCCTTACGTGTCACACGGTAAATCTTCTTGCGATCAACCTCTTCCACCAATTCTATTAACTTCTCTTGTAGACAACGCGCAATCAAGCCATAACAAGTTCCAGCACCCATGGTCAATTCTCCTCCTGAAGCTTTTTCAACTTCTTGCATGATTTGATAGCCATGCAAAGGTTTAAGGAGAACCAATAAGAAATGGAATAAGGATGGAGATATTTCCATTTACACTCACCTCGTGATATATCATATAGTGATATAGTAAGATAGTATTTATTTGTTGTAAAGAAAAACCATGAACTTAATCACGGTTTGTAGTTAACCTTGTTTAGCCATGACCCCAACCAAAGGATGTGGGGTATAGGGTTCTTCAAGATAGGCACATTCTTCAGGGCTCAATATCAGTTGACTCGCCTTGATAGCTCCATCGATGTGGGTTGTTTTTGTCGCCCCAACAACAGGTGACGTGACTTTATTTAACAACCACGCTAACGATATTTCTGTCATGGATACGGCTTTACGATCTGCTAGTTCCATGACGCGCTCGATGATCAAAGAATCTTGTTCCTTGGTCGCATCGTACTTACCCTTTGCAAACTTATCGAGCACAAGACGCTGTGATTTTTCGTCTGGTCTTTTTGAGAGACGACCTGATGCGAGTGCGCTGTAAGGTGTCATTGCCACATCGTGACTTGTGCAATAGGGGCGCATCTCACGTTCTTCTTCCCTAAAAATGAGATTGTAGTGTCCTTGGACGGACGTAAAGGGTGTATAGCCTTTAGCTTTCGCAATCACATTGGCCTCTGCCAATTGCCAAGCAAAACAGTTCGAAATACCAATCGCCTTTACTTTTCCACTCAATACCGTCGCATGTAGAATTCTCAAGGATTCATCAATGGGGGTACTCGCATCCCACATGTGCATGATATAGAGGTCGATATAATCTGTGCTTAGTCGATCTAAACTATTCTTTAAGCAGGTATTTATGTGTTCCTCTGCACTGATACCCATTTGAATTTGTTCAAGCGTACGCGGTGTATACTTTGTCGCAATCACGACATCTTCTCGCTTAGCAAGTTCTTTCAGAGCACATCCTAAATAGATTTCACTCGTTCCACTTTGATACGCCATTGCTGTATCAAAGAAATTGATTCCCTTGTCCAATGCATAAGCAATGATGGTTTTGGATTCTTCATAATCCAAAGTCCACTTGTGCATCCCTTGATCCGAATCTCCAAAGCCCATACAACCCAAGCAAATCTGTGATACCATCAATTCGCTTGAACCTAAACGTACTTTTTTCACGATTGTTCTCCTTATAACAATTTTAGTACATTCTATCGATTATTTCTTATCTGCTTTTGGAGCTAAAAAGCCAGTTATCGCAAAGGCTGCTAGAATCGCATAGATTGCGATATTTGCCCAGTAAGAGCTCATGACTTCGCTGTTTGCCTTGATAACGATATGAGAGAGACTGATGAAGTAATTTGATGCGAACACACCCGCTTGCATGGATGCGATCAGCAGCGTAGAGCCTAATGCCATTTTACTTGGATGGGCGATCTTAGCATTGTAAAGCTGGAAAGTATTCACAATCAAGATAAAACCTGTTCCACAAATGAATGCCCCCAACCATGCGATCATTGCATGTGGAGCAAAGATGACAATCAGCTGACCAACAGCACCCAATACCAATGCGACGCCTTGTGTACGACGACCAAACCAGATTTGTGTCTTTGGTAGAATCAAACCAATCATCGCTCCCCCTAAGGTATAAAACGATATTGCTAAACCTGCAACAGAGGCTGTGCCTAGACTTTGTTCACGCATGAACGTTGAAATCCCGGATAACATTGGATACATGGTCATGGTTGTGATGAATTGAATGGCGATGTAGACCAAACTCATCCAAGGAAACTTCGCATCAACAGGTGCTTCTGCGTTGTCCTTTGCGTGTTGCTCATGATCAGGTTCAATCAAGAATGTTCCAACAAACAATGCGATCACGATGACAAAGAAGTTAATCAAGAAAGGATGGCGCCAGCTGATTTCTGCCAACGAGCCTGTGATTGGCGAGATGACTGTAGTAGCCAAACTTGATAAGATTCCTGTCAAACCAAGATAGCGGGCACGCTTCTCTTTTGGTACTGTATGAATCAAGAGTGCGGTACGAATTCCAAAGAAGCCTGAACCTAGACCGACGATCATACGAAAGGCAAGAACGGTATTCCAAGATGGCGCATAGAAATAAGGACCCACACCACCAACTAAGATTAGAAATGTCCCAATCAGAATCGCTGTCTTGTAGTTGATACGCTTACCGATTTGACTGCTTACAAGAAGCATGACAGGTAGACTGATCAAAGCAGGTAAAGTATTTAATAGTCGAATCTGATCTGCGGGTACTGAAGGCCAAGCCTCGATGCTGGTTTGTATGTTTGGATTCATATATCCACCCGCTGCTGCGAATAGATATATTGACATGGCTGCAAATATAGATAGCATGACTTTTGTGTTTAAATTTTTGGTCATAATGTTCCTTTCAAAATCCTAAATAACTTGATGAACCAACCATCGACCACTCTGGTAACGTCGTAGACTCAAGAAGGCACGTACACACCAATCCACGCCCATAGCTAAGGCAATACCGATGACGCCAAGGTTGAAAACGATGCCAAACAGATAGGACAAGATGACACGGACAACCACCGTCGCGAAGATGGATACAAACATTGCATAGCGTACATCTCCACCCGCTCTTAAACCGTTTGTAAATGGGGATGAGATTGGAAACACGAAGGCATTGAAGAGATTATGAATGATGACCAAGATGATGACCAATTGCTTGGTCTCTGGGCTTAAATCATAAGCCATCAAAGCTAGAGGAACGATAAGCAACATCAATGCATTCCAAGCAACAGAACTCAACATGGTTATCTTCAAAAGTTTAACCATGTAATACTTAGCAGCTTCGATATCCTTGGAACCTAATGTTTGACCGATGATGGTAATGAAGGCTGGTCCAAAAGAGACTCCAACTAAAGCAGCCATTGACCAGAAGCTCTGTGCAACGCCATTGGCTGCAATCTGACTTGTACCAAATAGCGCTGTTATAGAACTCAAGACAAGCTTAGATATTTGGAAAAGTCCTTGTTCGATCGAATTTGGGATTGCGATTCTGAGAATGCGTTTCATCATGTCCGCATGCCAACTGAATATTTGTTTAATTCTAAGGGTCAACTCTTGGTTTTCTCTAAAACACCAAATAATGATCACAAGCGCCGCAAAAGCACGTGAGATGAATGTTGGCCACGCAACACCAGCGACACCGGCTCTTAGAATGAAGACGCCAATGTAGTTGCCGATGATGTTTATTCCATTCATCCATAAAGATAGATGCATCGTACTTTTTGTACGGCCCATACTTCTAAATAGAGCTGCGCCAGCATTATAGAGTGCAATTGCAGGGAATGTATAGGTCATAACCGTTAGATACGTGACGCTGGCTTCCATGACCGCTGGTTCAACACTTCCAAACAACCAACCCAGAATCAAACGTCTGGATGCTAAGGTCACGATGAGTGAAAAAATCGATATGACACCTGATAAGGTGACCAATTGACTTGCGGCAAGATCCGATAAGGAGCGATCTTTACGTCCAACGGTTTGACTCACCACGACCGCACCCCCAGATGCCAAAGCTGTGAAGATATAGATAAAGATGGTGATGAACATGTTTACGAGGGAAACACCCGATACCGCTGCTTCACCAGCGTAACTGACCATCAAGGTATCCGCGATTCCAACTGACATCACTAAAAACTGTTCAATGAACAGAGGTAGGATCAATTGTTTAAGGTATGCGTTATTGAATATTTTACGTTCTTCTGATACTTGGTGTTTGGGTTCAACCCAGCGTGCTATCCATGTCATGTGTGTTTCCTCACTTCTATGGATAGTATAAAGTTGAAACCAATATATAGCGAATACTTATATTGAATACTTTACTATGCCTCTAAGGCATTGATTATGAACTGTAAGAACATACGTGTCGCAGGATTCATGACTTGGTTCTTTTTCCATGCGAGCACATGGTTCGTGATGCGCTCAGGATGAAAAGGAACGAAACAAATATCATCGTCTGGACGTATTGTAAATGCACCTTCGATTGTTAATGGAAAAGCGATGCCCTCTTCTAGCAACAACAAACTATTGGTTAATAAATTCTGTGTCACGATGATGTTCAATTCATCACGCGATACGCTCAACCATCGTTCCATTTCATCTTGGACTATGGAACGTCGCGATAAGCTCAAGGGTAATGTCTTGAGCTGTTCGACATTGATGTGATCAAGTGAAGCGTAGGGATGATTTCTAGGCAAAAGGATTCCCCAACGTTCTTTGATGTCCAATCGAATTGAATCATATTTAGCGGATTCTATGGGCTCAAGAAGAATGGCCAGATCTAAAATGCCTCGATCCAATTTCTCCCTTAAATCATCTCCGTTGGCACTGACCAAATCAAATACGACACAGGCTTGTTTATCACTGAAACCCTTCATCCAACTTGCTAAGAAGCGAGACGCCTCACTCTCAACACAACCGATAGCGATGGTTCCTATGAGCTCACCCTTTGATTCTAAAAGGTCACGTTCTGTTTTCGCGGCTAAATTAATCAACTCTTGAGCTCTTTGCATCAATAATTGCCCACTTTCGGTCAACACAATAGAGCGTTTACCACGTATGAACAACTGAGTATTCAACTCTTTCTCCAAATCACTAAGTTGGCGACTCAAGGTAGGTTGCGTGATGTGCAAACGTTCGGCAGCACGGGTGATATTCCCTTCTTTTGCTATCATGATGAAGTATTCGAGTACTCTTAGTTCCATAATAAAACCTCTTTCTCTCATCTTCTCATAGATGCAATTGTTATTCAAACAAAGAAAAAGTCATCGTTTTACCGATGACTTCGTCACTTGAACCAAGCCTAGACGAGATTTTCTCCGTGTGATTTCGTAATTTCTTTAAACCATGCGAAAGAATCTTTTTTGATGCGCTTCAATGTCCCATTGCCACGATCATCCATATCCACATAAACGAAGCCATAGCGTTTCTTCATCTCACCTGTACTTAATGAGACCAAGTCGGTATTTCCCCACATGGTATACCCTAAACAAGGTACGCCATCAATCAGGATGGCATCTTTGATTTGCTTCAAGTGATCATTGACGTACTTGATACGATATGTGTCGTGAACAGTTCCATCTGCCTCAAGTTGGTCATTGTATCCTAAACCATTCTCGACAACGAACAAAGGCTTTTGGTAACGATCATAAATCTCATTCAAACAATAACGCAAACCGATGGGATCCACTGCCCAGCCCCACTCAGTACGCTCGACATAGGGATTGGGTTTCCCTCCTGTGATGTCCATGATGTCAAAGCTTGAGTCTTTGTCCACCATCGTGGAGCGATAATAGCTGAAGGTTACGTAATCAAGAGGATACTGTTTGATGATCTCCAGATCACCTTCCTCAAGCTTAATTTGAATGTTCTTACGGCTGAAGATTTCTTGCGTGTAATTAGGATATTCTCCACGTGCCATGACATCCATAAAGAAATATGTTTCACGACGTTTGAAATATGTCGCAAGCACATCCTTAGGATCAGGTGATGCAGGATAGAGCTCACTCAAGGCATACATGGCCCCAAAGATCGCATTCGGCATTTTCGCATGACCATCCCGTGTGGCTAAGGCACTTGCGACAAACACATGGTGAATGGCTTGGTACTTGGTCTGCCAATCCGCTTTATGCGTACCCAACATCGCATAGCCATCCAAGGCATTGAGCTCATTGAAGGTCAACCAGTATTTCACTTTCGTTCCAAAACGATCAAAAAGTGTGTTGGCATACTTGAGATACGCATCAATGACCACACGACTGGACCAACCATCGTATTCCTTACACAAATGAAAAGGAAGTTCATCATGACAGATGGTGATCATCGGTTCGATGTTCTTAGATAATAGAGCATCAATCACATCTTCATAAAACTTCAAACCCACTTCATTGGGTTCTTTCTCTAAGCCTGTTGGATAGATGCGTGTCCAGCAGATTGAAAAACGGTAAACTGAGAAACCCAATTCTGCCATCAGATCAATGTCTTCTTGCCAGTGATGATAGAAATCCGTTGCTTGGCGACTTGGATAATATACACCCTCATGGAAACACGCTTCTGCCCCATCTGGAAGTGACTTCTTCCAATGACATGTGCCTAAGCTGCCGTCTGCTAATTTCAATGTAAGTTGGCGGGGTTGGCTGACACTGCCTGTCGTCACGAAATCATGCGATAGCACTCCTCGTCCACCCTCTGTAAATCCACCTTCGTATTGAAAGTCTGCTGTGGCACCCCCTAATAAGAATTCTTTTGGAAATTGACTCACGATTTTTCTCCTTGATTGTAACGAAATAGATTAAAGCGCTTTGGGAACCAAAGCGCTCTGAATACAGTTTAGATTATTCTGCGTGATGTGCAGCTTCAGCTTCTTGTTCAAGCTTCATGTTATCTTGGTCCATTTTCTTAATGAAAGGATAGTAACCAACGATTGACCAAAGAATGATGACAAGTTGAAGCAATGCGGCTCTCCATCCACCGGTGATGAAACCAGAGATGATTGGAGGGGTTGTCCAAGGAACAGTGATACCACCGTAGTAAGGAACCAAACCAGAAGCGATTGCTAAGTAAGCACCTGCAGCCGCAACAACTGGAACAACAACGAACGGAATGAATAAGAATGGGTTCAAGACAATCGGCGTACCGAATAGAATTGGCTCATTGATATTGAAGAGTGCTGGAGGCAAGGCTAATTTACCCAAAGTTTTGAATTGTTTGGAGCGTGCAAGCAACATCGCCACAACGACACCGAATGTGATACCAGAACCTGTGATTCTCCACAATGCATCCATTTGCGTTGTCATGATGGCAGCGCCATTTTCAGCGGTCAAAGCAAGACCAGAATCCAAAATCGCTTGGTTCGCCAACATGTTTGCCGTAGCGATGGAGCTTGTGATACCACCAACAAGGGAAGCACCATGGACACCCAACCACCACAACATGGAAACCATGAACGCAAGAACCATTACACCACCCAATGAACCGGTTACGCCGGACAAAGGTGTTTGGATTGTAACATAGACCCAATCCACGAAGGTTGTGCTGAAGAAGTTAACGAAGACGGCATTGATCAAGAACGCTGCGGTGAAGACAACAGCCCCTGGAGTCAAAGCAGAGAATGAGTTTGCAATATTCGGTGGAACGCCTTCAGGCATTTTGATCGTATAACCTTTCGTCAAGAAGAAGTCATAAACGATACCAACCAAAACCCCAACGATCAGAGCTGCAATCAAACCTTTGGATCCTGTGTAGGACATCGGTAGGATATTTGCGACGGTGATTTTAACAGCTTCTTGGCTGACTTCCGCAACACCCGATACAACTTGAGTATGTGGAATCAAGGTGAAGAAAGCGACTACGGATAAGATACCCGCGCCTAAACCATCTTTACCTGCATGTTTAGCGTATTGGTAAGCAATTGCGAAGGACGCAACGACTGCCAAGATGTTGAAGGAAGCACGGTATACTTGCATCATGTGGCTTTGAACGCCGATAGCAATAAAGAAATCTTTGATTGGCGCGTATGGGAAATTTGCCAACAAGAGGAAAATCGAACCAACAAGCGTCAATGTGATTGTCGCAACCATACCATCTTTGATTGCGGAGACAGGCTTCGACGTAACGAAATCCATTACTGGAGGAAGCACTTTGTCATTTAAAAAGTCTTGCATTATTCCATCCCTTTCATGTGTGTTTAAACACCAAGTCTATTTTTTTAATCCTAATGCGAAATCCAAAACTGCTGCTCCATTGACCAATCCATAGTCTTGCATGCGGATGATGGCTACTGGAACACTGTGCGGCTTAGCAAACCTAAGCGCATCGGCCTGAAGATAACTTAACTGTGGACCCAAAAGAACCACATCGGCGGAAGGTACTTCTGTCATAAGCGAACCAGCTGGATACGCCTTGATTTGACATTCGATACCACGCTCTTTAGCGGATTGATTCATCTTGTAGACCAGTAAGGATGTCGACATTCCCGCCTGGCAAAACAATTTAATGACGATCATAAATCTCCTTTAAAGAACCTGCCCGAATTTCCGATAGATGTGAATCACTTCATTGGCGACATCACGCATCATCATTGCCATTCCCAAGTGATCTTGAGCATGAACCATGATGATGTTCATATCGACGCTACTGCCAGTGACCTCAGAATGCACTAATTCTGTTTGAATCTGGTGTGCTTCTTGTAAGGCACCATCGGCTTGAATCACGAATTGCCCAGCTTCTTCAAGCTCCCCTTCGCGTGCCTTCTGCATGGCCATCATCGAATATGACTTCGAATTCCCGGCATGAAGAATGATTTGGAACGCTGTTTGATACTTTGTATCATCCATTGTCGAATCCTTTCTTCTAGCAAATCCATCGGACTTACATACACTATTCTATCGAATTTAAATTTGTGTTCAATTTGACCTTTTTCCACATTATTGTGGTAGAAAGCGTTAACAAAATCACATAATTCGACTTACATCGCTTTAATTTGTCTCATCCCTGTGTTTTTTTGGTATCATTAAGCCAATGAATGAAACGCGACTCAAAAAGATCTTTGATCTTCTCAGTGACAATCAAAGCTATCTGACCAGTGAAAAAATTGCTCAAGAGCTGAATGTAAGTCCAAAGACCGTACGCAATGAAATCAAGGTATTGGATACCCTACTTGAGAAACATGGTGGCCATATCGATGCGAAAGCACGTTATGGCTATCGTTTTGAAGTCGTCGATATGGATGCGTTTCGTGATTTCTTAGCCAACCATTGGGCTCAATATGCTTATGAAGAGGACAACCTATCCTATAAACCCAGTCGCGTGCAATTTCTATTAAAGACACTGTTATTTGAAAAGAATTACCTGCGTGCCAATGATCTCTGTGAACAGCTCGCCATTTCAAAGTCGCAATTGAGCGCTGATCTGCAAGTCTTGCGTCAAAAAATCGAACCGTATCAACTCTATTTGGATGTCCGTCCCCACCATGGCATGAAGATCAATGGCAGTGAGTTGAATCTACGTCTCTGCATCGCCAACCTCTTATACAACGATGGGGTCGCTTTGGAAGAGGATGAGTTTGAGACGCAGTGGATCTTGGAAGAGATGCGTAGAAACATTCTTCATGTCTTCAATCACCATCATTATGAGACCAGTGAGGTCGTTTTCCACAACTTGGTCATTCACTTGTTTGTGGCCTTGGAACGTGTCAAAATCGGTGAATCGATTGTGATGGACACATCCCATTTGGAAAGTCTCAAAGATTCTGTGGAATACCAGATCGCCCATGAAATCATCTCGGAGTTGGAACGTCAATTCGGTTATAGATTTCCTGAGGATGAAAAAGGCTATGTATCGATGCATCTATCCGGCAAGCGGGTCTATGGTCAGTCTGAACTGGAACCTCATGTCGTGAGTTCCGAAGTTGATGAGTTGGTCGTGGCCATGATCGAGCGTGTCCGTTTGGTTTTGGATGTCGATTTGACCAAGGACCTGGAACTTCGTGTCGCACTCGGTTTGCATTCAGAACCCATGGTCAAGCGTATCCGCTATAAGTTGATGATGAAGAATCCTTTGTTGGCAGACATCAAAGCACATAAGCAGGCATTTGAGACCGCCATGGTTGCGTCTGAAGTCATAAACATACGCTATAACACAACATTGACCGAAGATGAAATCGCGTATATCGCACTCCATTTCTATCTTGCCTTGGAAAGACATAAAGTAGCAGTTAATCGAAAACGCGTACTCTTAGTGTGTTCAACCGGACATGGAACTGCCAAATTGCTCGAGTATCGTTTCAAACAAGAATTCAATCCCTTCCTTGAAGAAGTGATCACAAAAGATGCACTGTCCATCAGAAACCTGGATCTCAGGGATTTCGATTTGATTGTCTCCACAGTACCGTTAAGCGTCAAAACCATCACTCCGATCATCTATGTATCCACATTGTTGAGTGCTCAGGATCTTCAAGCATTGCGTCATCGTTTCAATCAGAATGAAAGTTCGATTGCGGAATACTTCGATCGCAAATTATTTTACAAAGATGTGTTGGTCAGCAGTAAAGAAGAAATCATTTTCTTTATGGCTCAGAAAATCAGTGAACTTCGAAACTTCGAAGAAGGCTTCTATGAATCCATTTTAAGACGTGAAGAAGTTGCCTCAACGGAATTCGGCAACTTGATCGCCATCCCTCATCCGGATAAAGCTTTCAGCTCCAACACCATCGTTTCCGTCGCCATCCTGAAGAAACCCATTCAATGGAAGGAACGCATGGTTCAATTGGTCTTCATGTTGGCTTATGGTGATCATGAACACGATAATCTCGATGTTTTCTTTGCGAAGAGCGCTCAGTTCTTAACCAGTGCGAATGACATCAATGCCGCAATCCAAGCCAATGATTATGATGACTTTATCAAAATCATCGATCGTAATTAAAAAGCCATCTTCACAACCATAACTATGGTTAAAGATGGCTTTAATCGTACTGTATTGATAATGATCTCTAATGAGGTCATTTTTTAAGTTCTATTTTTTCCAGTTCACTCATAAAGTAATCACGATTATGGATTGATTCGATCTGCTTTGAAGCCGCTTCGGCCAAAGCTTTGTATTTATGATAGTCTTCTTCATTCTTTCTTAGAGCAGAAATACGTGTAAAGGCTTCATACGCAAACGCCAAATCAATATCCCCGATGGCATTGTTCAAACAAATGGATAACGACTTTTGGGCATGGTATTCAGCACTTTCCAATAGACTTACGCTGCAATAGACTCTTGAAACCAGCCATTCACCTCTGGTCATATTCACAGCTTCACCCACATAGCTCCAATGATAGAGTGAAGTGTGCGCCATATGGATCATGCGGACATCATCGTAATCACTGCGATCGTTTTTCTCGAGCATATCCCAAGTGTTGTTAAAAAGTTCGATGGCAAATTGTTTGTGTTGGTCTAAGCTGATTTCTGGTGTTTCCAAGCTGGTCTCCTTTTTGATTTCATTATAACAAATATAATTAACAGGCTAAGCATATGAAAGGGCATCTTATTTCACTAAGATGCCCCGCTCTTCAGGATTTATAGGTTGCCTCTCATCGATATCGCATTATTTTATTCAAGACTTGCAACCATCCTAAAGGGTATCTTCATCATAGCACGTTCTCCTTAGAATTCAACACTTCTGGATGAAGGTCTCGTGAACAGTTTGTGAACACAGATTTCACACAACACAGCTTGATTTAAATCCCAAAATAATACATTCCTAAATAATGAACTATTTAGCTTTCACAGTCCCTTCATCCAAACCAAAGACATGATTGATTGGTTGAGTGAATAGAACGCCTTTACCAGGTTCGTTGATCTGAGTTTCTTTTATGATCTGTTTACATATCTTATCAACTTGTTCGCTCTTTACGACCATCAATACGATTTCTTTCTCAGGCTCGATTTCGATCGCGAAAAGTTTATACTCTTCGTGAATGCCAGATCCACGCGCATTGATGATGGTTGCCCCATAAGCGCCTGCTTGACGTGCCGCTTCCACAACACGTTCTGCTTGACCTTTTTCGATGATGGCAATGATGGTTTGATGCGTTGTCATGAGATCCTCCTCTTGAATGTGGCAATGTGTTCCCACCCCGATACTGCTTGTTGTCCCAAAGAGATTACTAATGGGAACACTGAAGGCGATGCCCTTATTGGCTTTCGCAAACTGAAACTTTTCGGCTGTCTTGGTCACGATGTTGACTGCGGATTGTGCGCCAGCCAATATCCACACAACAGCTTTACGATTGTCTGCAAGTTCTAAAAGATGAAGCAACGAACTGTTTACGGTACCTCTGCCCAAAAGGATGGATCCGCCCAAAGCTCCATTCTGTTTAGCGTGTTTTAAAACCGTACTTCCCTTTTCACGGTCGATTATGAACACAGTGAGATAAAAGCAATTTTCATGCATCATTGAGAACACTCCTTTGCATTTTAAGTTTAAAAATCAGACCAAGTATTTGAATCGTGATGACAGGCATCAAGGCTACCAAGGCTACCATGCCAAAACCATCGATTAGAATATCGGCACCACTTTGTGTGTTGGCAATCCCATGGACAAAGGCCATGACGATGCTTGAAATCATTGGACCTGTCGCTACGCCCCCTGCATCAAAGGCAATCCCAACGAACAGCTTAGGTACAAACAAGCTGAGGGCCAAGGCAAACAGATAACCTGGCAAAAGATAGTGCCACAACTGGATATCCACCACAACGATGCGTAAGACAGATAAAGCAATGGCGAAACCAACACCGATGGCCAAGGAGGCATTGACAGCTTTCCGACTGATATAACCGGATGTGACTTCCTCAATTTGCTGGGTTAAGATGGCAACGGCGGGTTCTGCTAAGATCGTCACCACCCCTAATGCAAAGCCAATCAAGATCACCCAAGGTGCACTAAACTTCAAAATCAATTCTGAGCCAAGCAGACGTCCGACTTCAATGAAGCTGGCGTTGATCCCCACCAAGAATAGAAATAAGCCCAATAAAGCATAGATGAATCCAATACTGATTCGTTTGAAGAGCTTTGTCCTAAATAGACGATTTAACAATGTGATAATCAGAAAAATCACAAATAAAGGGAGGATAGACTGTACGCTTTCTTGTCCAACTGGGAAAAAGATGTCAGAAAAGCGATAAAGCAGATTATTGCCTGTTTCAAGTTCAGGTAAACTCTGGATGGAAACGAAACCAGGTTTAAAAACGATGTTTAGAATGAGCACCGAGAGAATTGCCCCAACGGACGCAATCGCAATCATTCCGAAGCTATCTTTCTCAGACGCTTTACTATCTTTACGTCGATTTGTTACTCCCATGGATAAGGAGAGCAAGAAAGGAACCGCTAAGACACCCGTGGTAACACCTGAGGCATCAAATGCAATCGCCAACATCTGTGGTGAAGCACTCAAGGCAATGAGAAGTACCAAACCATAACTTACAAAGAGAATCTTATATAAAGGTAGATTGTAGAAGATACGTATGAAGCCCACCACAACCATCACGCCGATCCCAACAGAAACACTCACATTCAATACACTTGCGCTTAGCAAACCTAAACTTAATTCTTCCACTTGAATTGACATGACCAGTAAAGCTGGTTCTGCGTAGGAAATAAAGAAACCAATAATGAACGCAAATAAAACTAAACTCCATATCCTTTTTGTCTTACCCAATAATGGACCAATTTGATTGCCCATGGGCGTGATACCGAGGTCAACACCTAATAAAAAGAAGGTTAAACCCAGCACAATAAAACCAGAACTTATTAAAAAGGCGCCTAATAATTCAGAGCCCAACGGAACCAATGTAAAATTAAAAAACAACACGAAGAGGATAAACGGCAACACAACCCGGACCACTTCATTGAACTTATCGTAAAGTCGATTCATCTTTACCCCCTATCTATTTAATTATAAGCCATAGAAACATTTAAATCAAATATTGTCTCTAATAAGGAATATTAAAAGCTTGATCTATAAGTACCTCTTATAACGACCAAGCTTCTCTATTATTTCTTAAATCCAGGAAAGATCATCGGGACACGTTTTGCATATTCATCCCAACCTGCATATTTCTCCATATTCTTCTCCAACAAGGGTGTTGAAATTTTGATCAATACGATGCTCATCAATAAAGGTGAGATGATCAATAGCCCATAATACAGAGGATGAACAGCTTGTGTGATTAACAAGGTAAATCCAACCAAGTAGAGACCCACCCAAATCAAGATTTCACCAAAATAATTTGGATGACGCGTAATGGACCATAAGCCAGTTTGAATCAAAGTCTTTGTTCCTTTGCGTTTGTTTTCTTCGATATTCTTACGAAGTTGTTCATCGCCAACGACTTCAAAATATAAACCAATCAAAGCAATTAACAAGCCCCCATAGACAAAGATACTGTCAATTCCTCCACTGAATGTGTTGTAGCGAATGGTGGAATAGGCAGCGGACCCAACGATGAAGTTGATCAAAGCTTGAATCATGAAGACTCTAAAGAAGGCTGTGATAACGACATTCTTCCCCCATTCTTCACGCCATTGCGCATAACGGAAATCTTCCGGCTTGCCCCAATTACGTTTGAATAAACGAACGGATAAACGAACGCCCCATACTGTAATGAAAGCGACCACAAGATAGGAAAGTAATGTTGGGGTTTCAGTTGTCAATAAGGTGACCCAACTACCAATCACGAAGCCCATGCCCCAACCAATATCGACGATCGAGTTGTTTTTAATAATTTGGGCATAAATAAAGATAGCAGTGAAATATACAAAGGTTAGAATTAGCGGAATCACAAGCCCTAGTTGTGTAAAACCTTGGCTCGCCAAAGCCGTTATCAATACAAACAAAAATGAATAGATGACAATTCGTTTGATGTCCATAATAATCTCCCTTTTTGTTAATCATATTAACTTCTACAACTCAATTATGCACGAATTGTGCTCATGTGTTTGAATAAACGAATTGATCCCCCTGCAAATATTTGACACTTAATAATCTTTCATAAACCCTGCTTGATAACATCTTTCTAAAGATCATAACTCCACCGATTTAATGTTGCGTTCGTTTGTCTGTTCCTCACAAACAAGCACCTTAAGGATTTCTCCAATATACATCTCATGAAGATCACCCCCATCATAATTGAACTTTAGGATCGATGTATCGACAAACCCTTCTTCAAGCAGTGGAGCTTGGTAGATTTTCCTACAGATGAACACCATTTTTGCCTCTTTGAAGTACGTCGCATTTTCATCGAACATAGGCGTCAATCCTGACTTTGAAACCTTATCCCCATCTCGCCCTGAGTGTGAACCGAGGGTTACCAAGGCATGACGATACGCACGATCAAAGACTGAGAGCGTGAAGATCGCTTCTGTATCCATGAACTGTTTTGTGTAACGTTGAGGTCGTACGTAGACGACTGCTGTTGGTAAACCCAATAAGTTCTTATGTTTCTTGCCTTCTTTGCCCCAAATGGCACCAAGATGTCCCCATGAAGCGGTCATGGTGTTGTATCCCTTGATATCATTGCCTGCCGTCACAAGCCACCAATCTTGTCCAATCATGGTCACGGGATTGATGTTTAAGTCTTCGATCTCAATCGTTTTAAATTTCATCATGTCCTTGCCTCCTTTGCCAATCGTTATTAATTAAGTTAATCATACACTGAATTCAGGTCTATCTATATCGTGAGTTATACGCACGCGTATCACTGAAATGTACACGTATTCTGTTTGTATCGTGTATAATAAGCAAAAATAAGGAGACCTCCCATGCGCACATCGATCAAGGATGCAAAGAGAATCGTGGTTAAAGTAGGAACTTCAACGCTTACACATGAAAACGGTAAAATCAATTTCGCACGTTTGGACAAATTATCCGAAGTTTTAAGTGATCTTGCGAATGAAGGCAAAGAGATCATCTTGGTTTCCTCTGGTGCGATTGGTATTGGGGCTGCCAAGATGAAATGGACCCATCGTCCTGTAACGGTTGTCGAGCGACAAGCAGCAGCGGCTGTAGGGCAATCCGAATTGATGCATCTCTATTCAAAGTTCTTTGGGGAATACGGGCATGTGGTTGCTCAAATTCTTTTAACGTCTGATGTGTTTGAAAAACCTGTCTTAAGGAAGAATGTTCAGAACAGTTTTGCTAAGTTGTTATCTCAAGGCATCGTCCCAATTGTGAATGAGAATGATCCTGTCGCCACGGATGAAATCGAAGGTGAGAAATCCATTGGGGATAATGACACTTTAAGTGCTTTGGTTGCGAAGAATGTTCATGCGGATCTGCTTATTCTTCTATCCGACATCGACGGGTTCTATACGGACAATCCTAAAGTGAATTCAGATGCGGTGTTGATTGATCATGTGGATGATCTTACTGAAGATCTACTCAATAATGCGAAAGGGGCAATTTCCTCCCTTGGGACAGGTGGAATGAGCACAAAGCTTAAAGCTGCACAAATCGTTATGGCTGAAGGCATCAACATGATCATTGCACATGGTGAAAACCCAAGTATACTCTATGCCCTTACAAAAGGTGAACTGATTGGTACATGGTTCAAAGGTAAGAGAAATGAATGAAGTGAAAACTAAAGCAATCCTAGCAAAGCAAGCATCCTTAGAGATGGCACTTGTTTCAGCAGAAGTTAAGAATGCTTTCTTACAAAGTCTAGCAACCCTACTAAGAGAAAACAGTGAATTTATATTGGATGAGAATGAAATCGATATCCAGAACAATCAAGAGCGTTTAAGCCCTGCTTTAATCGATCGCTTACGTCTGAATGAAAACAGAATCGAAGCTATGGCCAAGGGTTGTGAAGATATCATTGCATTAAATGATCCCAATGGTTATGTGATTGAAGAATTCACACGTCCTAATGGCTTAGATATACAAAAAATTCGTGTACCCTTGGGTGTGATTGCGATGATTTATGAAGCAAGACCCAATGTGACCATCGATGCGGCAGCCTTGTGTTTAAAAGCAGGGAATGCGGTTATTCTACGTGGTGGAAAAGAAGCCTACCATAGCAACAAATACCTCGTCTCACTCATCAAAGAAGCTTTGACAAGAAATGCCATATCACCAGACAGTGTCCAATTCATTGAAGATAATGATCGTACACTTGCTCTTGAACTCATGCAGGATCGTGAGCACATTGATGTGTTGATTCCACGTGGTTCCGCAAAACTCATTCAATCTGTAATTGAGAACGCCAAAGTTCCTGTCCTTGAGACCGGTGTTGGAAATTGTCACATTTATGTCGAACAAAGTGCGGATTTACGCAAGGCACTGGCCATTGTGATCAACGCGAAGTGTTCAAGACCAGGTGTATGCAATGCGGCGGAGAAGTGCTTAGTTGATCAAAGTATCGCTCCCCAGTTCTTGGATTTACTCATTCCTGCACTAAAAGAGGCGAGTGTGGAAATCAGAGCTTGTCATAAAACGAAAGAACTTTATCCAGATCTTATATTAGCAAACCCCGAGGATTGGGAAACTGAGTACCTTGATTTAATCATTGGAGTAAAGATTGTGAATGGTTTACAAGAAGCCATTGAACACATTCAAAAATACGGTACTAAACATTCTGAAAGCATCGTGACGCAAGATCTATCAGCTGCTCAACGTTTCCAGAAAGAGATTGATGCGGCAGCGGTTTACGTCAATGCGTCGACACGTTTTACCGATGGTTCAGAGTTTGGTTATGGGGCAGAAATTGGGATTTCAACACAGAAGCTTCATGCGCGTGGGCCGATGGGGTTGAATGAATTGTGTACAATCAAGTATCTGATCCATGGGGATGGTCAAGTTCGATAGATGTTTGTAATTCAATAAAGGTATAAATGCAAAGAACTGACTTTCAAATCAGTTCTTTTTAATATTTATCAGAAATAAACACGATCAACAATGTGAACGTATTGGATAATCAACCTAACGCAACATCAAGTTCCATCATGACCGCAAAACCTAACATCGCACCAATCGTCGCAACATCCGTCTTTGAACCACCTTCTTCTCTTTGTGCTTCGGGAATAAGTTCCTCAACAACGACGTAAATCATGGCGCCTGCCGCAAATGCGAGCGCATAAGGTAAGATGGGTTGAATCTTAATAACCGCATATGCACCAAGAACACCCGCGAGTGGTTCTACTATCCCTGAAGCTTGCCCATATAAGAACGCTTTTGTTCGACTGAACCCTTCACGACGTAATGGAATGGATACAGCAGCGCCTTCAGGAAAATTCTGAAGTCCAATCCCAATCGCATCTCGTATCTTCTTATTGATTGAGATGATGCGATCTTCTCCTTTTCGAGGTGCTAGATTGAAATTCGATACCGGAAAGCCATCAATGGTTCCAGACACTTTCAACAAGCCCCATTTACCATCCAATTTAGATGTTCCTGGAATTCTCAGATGACAAGTCCAAGCTCCAAAACCCATTTATACTGCAAAGTTAGTAGTTCGTTAACGAGTATTTTTTCCACTTGAACACGTCCTCACAGCCCAAATCTTTTAAATATTAACGCATCTAGGATCGCATGAATAAAAGCGAAGGCAAATACGAGGGGCTGCACTGCCAACATACCTAACTCATAGAGCAGGGTACTGTTCTGATAGGGATTTCCCTTCATTCTTCTAAGCAAGGCACTCAATGGAATTCCACTGACATTACCCATCATCATCATGTTTATTCCAGCACGCATGATTTTTGAGGCTTGAACACCATAGTTTTCCAATAAAACACGTGTGGCATCAGAATCAGGTTCACCCATCGTATCCGCGACATGTTGGGCATAAAAGATTGCTTTAGCTTCATGTTCATGTACATAATCCGCACTGCCACTTAAAAATGCATCGATTTCTTCTTGCTTGAATCCTTCCATAAGCGCCATTTTTGTATGTGCATAAGAACACACATCACAGCCATTTACTTCAGTCGTCGCTAACATCAAACGTTCAATCAACATCGGATCGACAGTTTTTTTAATACGATTTTTGAAAAGACTGAGGATGGAACGATATGCTCTAAGTATGATGATGTACATCTGTTTGAGTTTGTATTTTTTCTTGAGCTGATTCATGACGATATTATACACATTCGAATAAACGAATGCTTGATTTTGCTCACAAAAACCTTCTTAGACTTGATATTTAAACACTTTAAAATCCAAGGGTTTAAGGGTAATCTTTCGATGATCAATTCCATCTATTGCAAGGAATTGCTCAGGGAGTTCTATACTTTCTTCATCCAAGCCTGTATTGACCAAAACATAGAGACCTTCTTTTTCATCTTCGTATACAAAAGGAGCGATATTGGGTCTCTCATAAATCATAAAAGTTTCGATTCCTGGATCCATCCACTTAAAGATGGCTTGCATTTGAATGGATTTTCCCCGATGAAGAAATGCCAGTTCCTGAACTGTTTGAGCCATGATCGCAATCTTGCCAGCTCTTGCGTTTTCAAACAAAGCTATTGAAGGACTGAGGACGTTATCTTCTGGATCAACAAAATGAGCAATGGCTTTTGCGGATGCATCAAGTTCCATCACTTCAATGGCATCCCCTTGAATGTTCATTCTAAACCAGTTTGTTGGAATATCACGTTGATGGTAAGCTTCAGAAAAATAAACATCACTTAAGCGCTCAACACAAGGCCCTTCAATCCGCTCTTTAAAACGAATGCCTAAATCCTTCTGATAACCCAATTCAATCAAATGTCTGGCTGCGATATTATCCAACAACAACCCTCTGCTTAAGAACATTTCAAGTTCATCCAGTGTGTACGCCAGGACTTCATCACCAAGTAGGATGTTGATCGTTGATATCTCAAATTGAGTTGGAATCCCCATCTGTGGTAAAAGTAAATCTAGAGGCCGTCTAGGGTAGAGATCAGAAAATGTATGAGAGCGATTCTTCGTTACAGATGCATAATTATCTTTCCAGGGTAAAGAAACGCCTTTGAGACTTTTACCTTTACGTATTTCCTTAATTTTATCCAACTGTGGCTTGCTCGTTCTTAATATGTCTTCCCATCCAGGCTCAAGCGCATGCGGAGTCGCTAGATAATCGTATAAATTCAGTGTCAATGCATCCGCACCAAACAAGGCATGCATCAAAAGTTGTAGTTTTGTTATGGCAAGACTTTTGTTGTATCGTGTATGTGGCCAGTTTTCAACCTCAGAAACCCAAAATGTATCAACTTTTGCTGCATGATAGCTCAGTGCGGGCATTTGGTGCATATTGATGATCTGTGCATGGAGACCATCCGCATAAGCACCGCCTGCTGGTCTTGAAAGTGCTTTACGATCTTCCCCTGCAAATGTTTGAAGAAGCTTGGACATGTCTCGTCCCTGTAAAGAATGCGTTTGTTCACCTGAATTCATCAATCCGACTTCTATCATAGGATCAATTGAATGGATCGCATGTTCGATCTTCTTTGCGGCATTGAGCTGGAAATCAAAATTGACTTTCTGCCATGCCTGTTTGATTATTATCTCATTCACTGAATGACCGAGTAGAACTCTCACGAGCTGATCCGATGTAAAATCCTTTGAAAGTTGAAGCTCATTTCTTAATGATGTCATGTGCAGATCACAAAAGCAGCCGAATTGTGCCGTGTGATTGAGCGACCTGAAATCATCATCGATCATGATGCGCTTTGGATGCGTTTGTGCGTAGAGTTTGACGACTTCTTGTGCATAGGATTGCCAATCTTCGTCTCCAATGCAATAGACTGCATTGCACTCTTTCAAATCCTCACCGATAAATTTCTGAAACGGAAAAGCCATGGATTCCGAAACTGGCGCATCCGCATGTCCGACAATCGTAGCGATGTTCACTGAATAATCAATTCCCGCCTCTCGCAGACGTTGCCCCATGATTGCATAAATCTCTGCCATCCTCTGATGTTTTTCAAGGGGATAAGGAACCATTACGATTTGGTGTGATTGCTCCATGAACATGATTTCTTCAATTGGAACCTTTTTGGCCAGTGTTAAGATCTCTTCAATCTGACATTCCCATTTTGACTCTAAAATCGTTTGTCGTAAAATGTATCTCATTTCAAGCCTCTCTTATTTCCATCCTCTTAGATTTTCTTATAAGTCTCATTAGTTTATGATAGCCGACTAAACACCCGCTTGATTATCATTGCACTGGAGATCGGAAAGATCCCCATAACGAAGTATTCCCGGAAACAAGAAATTCCAGCCATCACTTTCCACATATGTCCATTGTTTCAACCAATCCTCATATCCTTTAAATCCATCGTGTTCATGATATGTGCATCGATGACGACTTAAACAAGACGCAATCTTTGCATAAATGCTGTGTTTACCAAAGGCTTGGATTTCAAGAGGTTTGTTTTCTTGTGTTTGAATCCATTCAATCGCTTGGATGAGCTCATAGGTGCGCAGCGCAGCCAATGAATCTCCAAGCCAGAACAGATCATCATTCAGCTTATAAAGTGAGCCATAACTCTCATCGCTCTTTGCCCATTCAATCAAATCACTTTGTCTAAGATAGCCTTCTCCACTTAGATCTAAGACAAACACATCCTTTTGGTTTTTGAGACATTCGTTTACGAACACCTCATATTGACTCAGCTTAGAACTTCCCCCTGCCCAAATAGCTAGTACTTGATGTGTGCTCTGCTCTTTGTTTCTAAACCATAATATACTCGAAGACATATCTACTTGTGATTGATAGGTCCAATGTTCTAAATGACAAGTCGATATCTCATCCAAAACGCCTAAAAATCTTGTATGAAACGCATCAAAATGTCGATGCTTATAAACAATATCTTTCAAATACTGAATCAATTGCGTATTGGCATCTAGATCACGTTTCTTTTTTATGGCTTCGAGTCGTTCCAAATTCAAATCATAAACAAAACGAGCATTTGGATACGTACTTACCACATGTCCCTTTGCAGTGCATAAACAATGCTCATCAAAATGATGCCGAATGGGATGATGACCCTCTAGCATGAATACAGACTGAAAAAAGAGTGCCGCATCCTTTGCCATCTCGATTGGATAACTGTGTTCAACCGGAAATCGCATATAACTCAGCTGATCTATGCTTTCGTAAAGAGCGTAGGCTCTTCTAGCCAATGAGTACGATTTCAAGGTGCCTTCGACAGGGAAGAAGTCATGGTTCGCAATCAATAATCGAAGTGGTTTAGGCGTGAATGCCAATAAGAAATCTTCATGATCAAAGCCTTGATCAGCCAGATTAAACCAATGTTGCTCACGATCTTGCGCTTGACCCGTCATTTGATAGATGTCTCGACGCGTAATAAAGGTTGCGGGTGCGGCTGCTTGGATACGATCATCCAAGATCATCATTAAGGATGTTAAGGTCCCACCACCCGAGTTGCCTGTCATACCGATCCGTTTTGCATCAACATCACTCCTTGTAACGAGATAGTCGATTGCACGACGTAAGTCATGCACCATGTATCGGGCGATATTATCCCCCAAGAGACTACTTTGATAACCCGCATGATCGTGCTCGTATGTCAAAGCTTCAATGTATTGAACACCTTCTTTAAGATAGCTGAATCGCTCCCCTTGACCAAAATTGTCGAGCACAAAAACAATGAACCCATAAGAAACCAAGGTTTGAGCCACAAACTGATATTCTTCTGAATGTTTACCCAGTCTTTGATGACCACAGGCTAAAATGATGCAGGGATATTGCTCAGACTGTATGAATTTTGGTTTGTACAGATTAGCCGTCACATACACCTTGGGTAAAGATTCAAATACGATATTCTCGCGATGATATCCATCGAATTCCTCAATAGACCTTATTTGAGCTCGAGTCAGACCCGATACATTGGGTAGCCCTCCCAATGCATTCAAGACATTCGCTTTGATCGAAGCTTGATGCTTTTTAAGAAGGTTCAAGTCATTCAACTCATGCTTAATCCGATCTCGTTTTGCATATGCTTGCTTGGAACGGTTTAAAACCATACGATTCAATTGATTGTTCAAATCCTCGTAGGGCATACTCAGTCCCATTTTTTCTTCAATCTTAATAAAAGTGCTCATAAAAAGTTTAAGTGATCCACACGTAACGATGGCAATCGTCCTTCATGGTTCAAGTTTCCAAACCAATCGACCGCATTCAATCCAAACTTGGGGCGGATCACTTTAATCGTACCAGTGATCGGAATAGATTGAGCATAAATCTGATGTCGCGAGCAGATTTCATATTGCGAACGATAGAAAAATTTGTCGCAGCTTAAATGCTTAGCAAGATCTTCTGCGATTTGTAAGTCGAAATCCCCAACACGTTCGATCATAAAAGCAATCTTATTCTCTCCTTCAAAAGCGATACGAATACATGCAAAGACGTTCTTCTCAACATCCTGAAGAACGAGATTCTGTTCATTTCCCAGTTCTTCAAAATGACCTTTCACCATCAATTTCTGTTCTTTTAGACTTCTCTCAAATTTAGGTTTCCGCTCATTGAGATACGCTCGATGATAAGCATTCACATCCAAATCTTCAGCACGCTTGATGATTCGATACGGCTTTGATGTCTCTGAAAAAGCTGTACTCGGGACATGAACTTCGTAGATCTTGCCCGCAACACTCGCATTAAAACGAAGGTAGTTTTTTCCTTCGCCTGAAATGAAGAGCAGATCCACTTGATCGCTCAAAGCATCTCCTACGTATTCCAACAAGCGAAAAGAAATCCTTTGGCCTTGAAAATCTGGGTGAGTACAAACAGACCCCAGTGTACAAACAGAGACTAGACTGTCTTTAAACGATACAATGGAAGGATAAGTCGCTATGAAACTCACCAACTCACCCTCATTGAAAGCTCCAAACAGATGATCTAGATTATCCAAACTAAACACATGGGGATAGCGTCGTTCAAAAAAAGAATCGCACTGAAAAAACACATGATTACTTAATTGAATCGCTTCATTCAACTCTGCTTGTGTCTTTAAAGTGCGATATTTTATCATTCAGGCAGCCTCACAAATGATTTCAATTCTATGCTTTCGTCTACGCAGAAAGCAAGCAGGGATGCACGAAGACCATCTTCAACGGATGCCACTGGCTTCGTTCCATTTAAGCTACATTCAGTAAATTCACGAACAACGATGGTATCACCACCCCCATGAAAATTCATTCCAGAGATATGATATTTCTCTGTTTGATTCGTACGATAGTCAATCTTCGTCAAATCACCTGCTTCTAGATCACCGTAGATCATGCCATATTCGAAATGAATCGTGATGTCACGGCCATCCTTACCACTCATAGCGACGACCGAAAAGGTTCCGTGCGTCCCATCATCAAATAAAATCATAACCGACTGTGTATCGTGAATGTCCGATGCATTGCCATAAATGCATTCATTCACGCCACCCGCTGTGCTATCCAGAAGAACCTTACCCGCATGATATTTCGCATACTGAGTGATGTCTTCACGATAGATACACTTCTTGTCTGGACATGTTGAACAGGATGTCTGTCCAACCGATTCATGCGCAAACGCACGTGTTCCCATGGACATGACCCCTACAGGTTTGGCGTCTTTTTCTTTGATCCAACACATCATATCCAAGTCATGTGAGCACTTCTCATTCATGAAGCCCCCCGTGAATTCTTTCATACGATGCCAACTTCTTTTGAACTTTGTACCATGCGCAACAGTCAAACGTTCACTCATTTGAATGTGTGCGATGCGTCCCATATCATTTTCTGCGATCCAAGATTTGATCTTACGATAGAAAGGAGAATAACGCATGACAAAGCCTACTTGAATCACTTTTGGATAACTCTTTGCGATTTGACCAATTTCTAATATGGCTTCTTTGGTGGTCGCAATCGGTTTCTCAAGAAAGATATTGTAATTTCCCTTTGTTAATCGCTTAAAGACGCTTAAATGCGTCCACTCCGGTGTCATAATAAAGGCTCCATCTACTGAATCACTTGGATATTTTTCAAGCATGGCTTCTAAATCGTTGTAAATTTCAACGCCTTCAATCTTCGCTTCTTTCAATCGAGCCTCAATGAATGGATTCCCCTCTACGAATTTGTCCATGATCGCAAGCACTTTGCAGTTAAGTTCATTTTCAAGTATTTCCGAGAAGAAGATGCCACGGGCACCCCCTCCGACGATGATAAATTTTTGCATGTGTATTACACCCTTACTTTCTCAATTCTTCAATTCTTACGACACGTTTTTCAGCCAATGAATGATTGATCGCCATTCCAATAAAGGCCGCATCAAAGCCAGCTTCACTGTCTGCCATATGGTTGAGTGGATCTTCCATCGTTTTTCCAGAAAAGATCATCTCCATCATACGATCATCCCCTCCCCCGTGTGAACCTATTGAAACTGGAACCTCAATAGTTTGTTTATTTCCTTGATCATCGAATACAACAAGATGATAAATCTGTTCATTTGCATACGGACCCACCAGACCATGGAAATCTTCAGCCTCTATACGTCCTTTATCACCAGTGATCGTAAGTCGATAGCCCTCATACGGGGCATAGGCGATCAGTTTATAGCTTAAATCAATCCCATCTTCATACGACACTAAGGCCGTGATGGTATCTTCAATATCGATCTGATCCGAGAATACGCATCCGTCACGATGATATCCATCTTCATGTTCCGCTTCAAAAAACATCGAATGGATGGCTTCGTCAGCTTTGTAATTCTTATAGAAGCGACACTCTTTTTGATGAGGACAAACACGGCAATAATCTCCTTTAAATGAACTGTTCTTTGACCCATAGAAGTAGAGGCCCCCTTTGGCATAGACCTCTAAAGGTTTCTTCTCGATCAACCAATTGACCAAATCAAAGTGATGTGTGGCCTTATGAACCGCCAACCCACCTGAATTCTTTTTTTCACGATGCCAACGTCTAAAATAATCCGCACCATGTTCCTGATCCAACAACCACTCAAAATGAACACTTTTGATAGTTCCAATTGAATGTGTACGCAAAGTCTCTTTGATGGTCGTAGCGAAGCGAGTGAATCGGTAATTGAACGTGATCGTCAATCGTTTTTGTGTTTCTCGCTCAGCATTGAGAATCACCTTGGATTTCTCGGGTGTCGTCGTGATTGGTTTTTCACAAATCACATCACAACCATGTCGCATTGCCTGATCGATATAGACATCATGTGTGGCATCCATCGTTCCTACAAGAACCGTATCACAACCACTTTCAGCCAACATGCTTTCCATGCTTTGATAGGTCTTTACTTTACCGTCGAGTCGTTGACGCAAGCGCTCGGCACGTGTCGTGTTGGCATCAAAGATACCGACGATCTCGACTTGATCCGCATAATGATCATGCAGATTCAAGGCATATTGAAATGTGATTCGATTCCCTGCTCCAACCAGTGCCAGTTTCATGCATCGATCTCCTTTTCAAAAACTTCCATATCAATAACGCGATGGCTTAAGCGTGAAGCTTCCGCCGCTAAAGACATCAAATGACTCATGATGGATTTATCCACAGAAGTCCGTCCGTTCTCAATATTATTTGCTCGAACCTCTTCGATGAATCCTTTGACGATGCCTGCATCGCCACCTTCATGAAGTGAATCCGATTCTCCGATTTGAATGACACGTTCTTCTTTTTCATCATAACGCTTCACAACGATTTTGCGTTCAAGGGTGTTTCCACGAATTTCACCTTCTGTTCCCATCAAATGCAAGTAACGTGAGATTTCATCGGTAAATGCGCATAAATGGAAACTTACGTGCACACCATTTTCAAATTCGAGCAAAGTTGTTTGTGTCTCCATGACATCGTTGTCCATATCGTAAACGCAACGTCCATAGTTGGATGAATTCAACCCCTTTTCGAGACTTCCATATTCATTTTCAATGATTTTTGCAAGGTGTTGGGCTTTTGCTTGACCATACAATTTATTGACTTCATAGACACACGTCTCCGCATGGGGACAGTGCGTACCACATCGACGTGGTGCATCCTTGAGTTTGTTTTTGGGTATCAATGTGTTTTGCGTTCCAAAAGAGGAAACACGAATACATTTTGAATCCACATACCATGCCATCAGGTCCATATCATGGCAAGCCTTCGCTAAGATGATGGGATTGGCGAGGTCAGAGCGGTTCCAAGGTCCACGAACAAAGCTATGTGCGTAGTGGTAGTACGCAATATTCTCTTCGTGTTGAATGCTTTTAAGCTCACCAATAACCTTGTCATCAAGTAAATGTTTGATCACACCAAAGAAATCTGAATAGCGCAACACATGCGCTATGGAAAGAATGCGTTTTTGTGCTTTGGCATGTTCACGCAAATCAATCAATTCTTTCTTAGAGCCTGAGATCGGCTTTTCTAACAAGACATGGTACCCTTTTGATAAGGCTTGAATCGTTGGTTCATAATGCATGAAATCCTGTGTGGATATAATGGCCGCATCGGCAAGCTTATCTTGACTTAAGATGCTTTCCCAAGAGTCATAACACGCTTCGGGAGGTATATTAAAATCACGAGAAAAGCGCAGGCGTTTGTTCACATTGGGATCAGCCATGGCAACAAATTTCACATCTGGATGTTTGGCTTTGATCCAGTGTGCATAAATTTCCATACCACGGTTGCCTGCACCAATAAGAATTAAGTTCATATGAATATCTTTCTAGCCTTTCACAGCTCCAATGGTTGCCCCTGCAACGACACGTTTTTGGAAGATCGCGTAGACCACGAGTGTAGGAACCAGTGATACGACGATGGCCGCAAAGAGCGTGACATAGTTTGAGGTATAACGTAAGACCGTATTCGCATAATAAACACTGACTGCCACCGTATGTTTGCTTGGATCAGTCAAATAGATAAAGGGATTGATAAAATCGTTGTATAGATTTAAGAAACGGAAGATTGAAATCGTAATGATTCCAGGCATTGATAGTGGAAAGATGATCTTCCAAAAAATGATCCATAAACTTGCACCATCCATCCGTGCACTTTCCTCAAGTTCTTTAGGAATGGAACGCATGAAACTGCTCATCAACAAGATGTCAAACGCACTTAATGCGACATTGATCAAAAGAATCAAGCCTGTTAAGGAGTTGTTTAATTTGAAGAAAACGGCGAGTACATATTGTGGAACCAAGATATTGATGCCTGGTAAGAACAAAGACAACATGATGACTCCGAGAATGAACTTCTTTCCCTTCCATTCCAAGCGCGTCAGAATGTAAGCAGCCATGGTATTGACTGTAACACCGAGAATCAAACCTCCAAAGACGAAGTAAATCGTATTGAGAAAAACGGGCCCAAGATTCAGTGTCGTGATGGCATTGGTGTAGTTGGAAAATTGTAAGCTTTCTGGCAATGCCCAAGGGTCGAGATAAAACTCATAGTTTGTTTTCAATGAAACATATACGATCCAAATCAATGGCAAGACGATCAAGCCAGCCCATACAGAGAGTATGATTTCTGCGAATATTGAGTTTCTTTTTTTCATCATGCCTCCTAGAATTCAATATCATCGGTTTTGGTCAACTTATCGATGATGAATTTTGCAACGATTAAGATAATAAACAGAATGATTCCAATTGCGGATGCATACCCATAACTGGGTGTACGAGCCGCTGTTCCTAGGATTTGGAAGACCATACTGAACATGTATAGACCAACGACTTGAGTAGCACCACCAGGCCCACCTCCGGTCAAGATCAAGACGAGATCATACGATCTGAATGTCATCAACACAAGAAACAAAGCACTGACGGAAATGACACCCATGATCATGGGAATGACAATTTTACGGAGAATCTGACCTTCTGTGGCACCTTCTAAAATTGCACTTTCATACAAAGAGTCTGGAATACCTTTAATAGCATTAGTGAAGATCAAGGTGTAGAAACCTACATTTACCCATACATAGACAGGTACCAAAGCCAACAAGGCCGTATCCGTATTGCCTAACCACCAGAAGCCATCCATATCGATTCCAATCAGTCCAAACAATGCATTCAATAAGCCAAAGTCCCCATTGTAAATAAAGGCCCAAAGTAAACCAATAACAACTGAAGAAATGATGTTTGGGACAAAGAACAACGCTTGAAGCAAGTCGTGTCGTTTAGATTGCCCACGGGCAAGAAAGAAAGCCAAGATCAGAGCGAGGCTGAGTGTCACGATTGGCACCAGCAACATCAACACGAAATTATGCGTCAAAGAACGGTAGAAGAAGGGATCGTTGAAGAGCCGTGTGTAATTCTGCAATCCTATAAACTTTGGATCCGATAATCCACTCCATTTCATGAAGGAGTAATAGACGGAAAGAATATTGGGAAAGAGATAAAAGATCAAGTAGAATGCCAATGGAATGGCTAAGAAACCATAGACAAAACTATATTTGGCAATCCATGGATGATCACTTAAGAATTTTTTGATTCGGTTCATAAAGCCTTCTTTCTTATGAAACAAAAGACCTACGCGAGAAGCGATAGGTCTTTTGCGGTATCGCTAACGGTTTTCGTTAAACGGTTTTACAAGCGTTGTACTATCGACCAACCGCTTGTTGGTAATAATCGTTTGCAGCATCCAAGACTTCTTTTGCTGTCTTTTGAGCCAAGCTAATCAAAGGAATATTGGTTTCAAATTCTGTATTTGCCATCTGCATCAATTCACCATCTAGATTTGCTGGTGGAATCGCATAGTTGGATTCGATGACAACGTTATTTTCAGCGATGTATGCAAATATTGCTTTTTGAGCCGATACGAGGTTCTCGACATTGGCTTCATCCTCATAGAATGTTGCTGTAGCTGGAAGCGCAGTTGCGGCTTCTGCAGTCACTTTTTGTGCATCATCCGTGAATGTCCACAATAAGAACTTCTTAGCCCATTCTTTTTGAACATCAGATTTTCCTGCCCAAATGGATAGGGAATCCGAAGCACCTGCCGTCACATAAATCTTACCGCCTTTTTCTTCAACAAATGGAATGCTCATGTATCCCCATGTGAAACCATCAACTGGATAAGCACTCTTCATTTCATTATCAATCCAGTCAGCAGAGGATACCAAAGCAGACTCCTCTTGAATGACTTGCATTTGCGATTGTGTGTGATCCAATACGGCAACACCTTGATCAAAGTAGCCTAATTCACCCAATTGATAGACCTTGTCATAAACTGCCAACATGTACTCGTTATTGAAACGGTTATCTCCATAATTTACGAAATCATTTCTGAATCCTGCATCTCCTGCTTCTTCCGCAAGTTCAAAGGCTTTGTGCCAACCTACGGTGAAATACAAGTAGTTATAGATGCCCGCATAGGTCATTGGACTTAAACCATCTGCTTTGATATCCGCCATCAAGGCTAGGAATTCTTCCCAATTTTGTGGATTGGTGTTCCATCCATATTTCTCGAAAACAGCCTTATTGTAGAACAATCCACCCAACCACATCGATTTAGGCAACTTGTACACGTTACCATCTGCTTCAGGTACGACCATTTTGTCGACACCTTCCAAGAATGCATCCTTTAACAAAATATTTGGATTGTCTGGTAACGGCATATCAAGAAGATCATCTAAGGGTTCAAGCAATCCTTCTGCCGCATAAGGGCTATAGGCTTGAATCAGGTCGAACATCTCTTCATCATCACCAGCTTGTGCCAATGTTGAGATCAAGGTTCCAATATCTGGACTTGCTGTCATTTCAACACTGACATTAGGATATTCCGCTTCAAAGGTTTCGATGATATGTTCCCAGTGTGCGGTGCCATAACCAGCATCTTGGATGGCGAGCTTTAAGACAATTTCTTCAACTTCTGGTTCAGGTTCTGCTTGAGAACACCCGGCCAGCGTTAAGGAAGCAATTGTTAATAAAGCGAATAACTTACGTAACTTCACTTTGTCCTCCTTGCACATTATGTGCTTGTATCTACAGTTTAATCTGGCAACAAAATAAAGTCTTTACAAAAACCTTAGTTAATTTTACAAAATATAAGCGCTTACATTTATACCTTAATCGAACTGATGTAATCCATTGGGCGCATTCCAACAATGGATGTAAAGACATCAGAAAAATAGCCAATACGTGAAAATCCAAGGAATTCCGATATCTCTGAGATGTTCATATCTGTCTCGCGTAAAAGTGTTTTCGCTTTATTAATCTTGATTTGATTCACCAAGACTTTGAGAGGCACATCAAAATTCTGTTTGATGACCTTTCGGATCCGTTCTGCAGTGTACCCTGTTTCTTCAGAAATGAACTCCAAATCAATTTTGATATTGATGTTTGAGTGAATGACAGACAAGATGTTTGCCGCTTCCTTGTCAAGTTCTTCTTCACTCAGAATCGGTAAGTGTTCCGTAGTTTTGATGGTGATGTTACTTTGATAGAAATCAATGAGAAAAACCTCCAATAAATTGGCGATCATTTGCTGTTTACCTGTTATGTTTCCATCCAAAGCGGTGTATAGATTCAGCTTGTATAAGCTCGTCTTAGGCAACTCCAATGCAACAAATAAATTCTTTAGAATATTGGATTGAAACTGCGTCAGTTTTTTAACCCGATTGCACACTTGATTAAGACCTTCGAAATGACACACAAAACTAAAATTAACAATATTTGAAGCATCGCGTCCGTTTCCATATAGGTCATGAAAATCATTAGGTCGAATCAATATCCCGTACCCTTTTTCTACCATCATATTATTTGACTCAATATGTCCGATGATGTGTCCATGGTCGACATACATGAATTCCCAAAAATCATGACTCTCACCACTAAATATGTGCGTATTCTTAAGTTCAGAGTAAAAAATCGCATGAATGGATTCAATTTTGATATCCTTCTTAATGTCGTGTAGCACAAAACCGTTCTTTATCGTTGTCATGATGACCCCATCGAGATGTCGGTGATTATTGAACTTATCTTTTACTTAAATTGTATTCAATGATTCACACGATAGCTTAACTTTGCCACAATTATACATCATCAAATCATCAATTGTCGTATGTTTCTGCTTATGTTTAGAGACAAATTTGTCACATTGTTAAGTCGTGAATATTGCTTCTATAATCCATGAACTTTTGATTTGTGCTTGAGTTAAATCAAATGAAAAGGTCGTTTTAACTTTCACGACCTTGATGAATTTCTATTTATCTTGTTCAAGCAACATTCAACACATAGTCATAAAGATATCGGCCTGTGCCATCCTCATCACAATCATACTCTGTGATGACATCGGCGATCGCAAGTGTATCCGGTGTACCACTCTTCAAACATACTCCTACGCCCGCTACTTTTAACATATCATTATCATTCGACGCATCCCCAATGGCGATGACTTCAGAAAGCTCGATATTGTTGGCACGACAATACTCAATCAAAGCGACGCCTTTATTAACTCGTGGATCTTGGAACTCCAACATCTTAGGTCCAGATAAGAAGGATTGATAGTAGGGTTTAGGATGTGCTGCCGCAAACTCAACGATACGCTTTACTTCGTTTGGATTTGGCGGCAATCTGAATAACAATTTCGCATTATCTTCTTCCCACAGTTCAGCTTCGTCATTAACCGGAAGGGCAGGTTCATGGTTTCGTACAGCCGACGCTTTCATTTCCTCATCCAAACGTCCACTTAACATGTAACCAGTCTTATAAACAAAAGGATTCAAATCCAATGGACGCATCATATCGATGATTTCGTGAATGACTTCGCCCTTTAACTTGTAGAATTCTTGATAAGTATCGTTGCGAACGTCCAAGAGTTGTCCACCGTTCATACCAATGATGACATCGAATTGAAAATCCAAGCCCCAACGCTCTGCATTTGCTTTAAGTTGATCTCCTACAGGACGTCCGGATGCGATGCCTAACAAAACACCTTTCTCATGAAGATCGATGAGTGCTTGTCGTGTCAACGGCATGATGTTTTTGCCATAGTTCACCAAGGTCCCGTCGATGTCTGCAATTACGAGTTTTACATTCATTATTATATTTCCCCTGCTTTCCACTTAATCTTCATCCTAACATTAAAGTTAGTTTAGATAAAGGATTCACAATGAAAATTTGTTCCAATTTTATGCGAGAATATGATGTTTCCAAATCATTCATTAATAGATAAATATTACATGGATGTTATCGTTGGATAATAGTAATCATAAATTACACAATCTCAATGATACTGAACTTTCCAGACAAGATTGGTGCAACTTTATGAACCAATGTATCTTGTGTCTACAATTGAGTTCATTTTATGTTGACTTTAATAATATTCAATAATACCTTTAATTTTATTAAAGGTAATGAGAATGCCAATCAATATTTTACCAGAGTGGATGACGAATTTAGACGATGAAGATGTTTCTTTTATAAAGAAATTTTTACTTGCTTCGGGGTCCTTAAAAGAGCTTGCGAACATTTATTCTGTTACATATCCTACCGTTCGTTTGAGACTTGATCGATTGATACAGAGAATACACATTAGTGAACAATCCTATAGTGAACCCTATGTTGCCTTAATTAAGCAACTTGCGGTCAATGAGAAAATTGATTTTGAGACGGCGAAGCTATTAATTTCCGAGTATAAAAAGAACAAGAAGGACATGATTTAGTATGAAAACAGTACTTTCAATGATAGTGATTCCATTTTTAGCTACGATTCCAATTGCGATAATGATCGTACTGCAGATTTACCTTTCCAAAATGAAACAAGCTTGGCCAGGTCTGATTTTGCCGGTAGTGTCGGCTATCAATGCTACATTTATTGCTTTTCTCCTATTAGTGAACAGTCTCGCCAACAATTTGACTAGGGTTTTTCTGCTTACTATAATTCTCTACTTGCCCACTGCAGTCTTCTTTATCATTTATATGAAAGCTCATAAAAATAACGCTCCAAATCAAGAAATCAGTCGTATGACGATTCAAGATTTGGATTGATTCATTCATTTTTATACTATCCCTATTTTTGATTCCAGCACTATACATAACGTAAGTAATTACCGCATCTCAGCGGTTTTTTATAATCTTATTTGATTATAATCTTCCGACAATTGTGAAACTAATCTCATTCATTAATAATGTTATAATGAAAACAACTAAGACTACTTATTTAAACAAGTGGAGGAATTATAATGAATATCAATGATTTCCGTTTTGATGGAAGTAAGAAATTTAAGATTAAAGACTTTGACACGAATCAAGATGGCAAGTTTAAAGATCGAGCAGAAGCTGAAGACTTACGTGAAGACCACATCATGGATTTGCAAAGTCTTCAAGATCGTCTTTATGCCGAGGGTAAAGAAGGTGTTCTCATCATCTTTCAAGCCATGGATGCGGCTGGTAAAGATGGAGCCGTAAAATATGTCATGAGTGGTGTTAATCCTGCAGGGATTACGGTTCATAATTTCAAGGTTCCTTCGTCAGAAGAATTAGCGCATGATTATTTATGGAGAGCAATGAAGGCTGCCCCTCAACGAGGCATGATCACTATTTTTAATCGTTCCTACTATGAAGATGTATTGGTTGTGAAGGTGCATGATTTACATAAGAAAGTTGCCCTTCCTGAAAGAGTCTTAACGAAAGATATCTTTGAAGATCGTTATGAACAAATAAAGAATTATGAGAAACATTTGCATCAGAATGGGTTTCGCGTGATTAAGATCTTTTTAAACATCTCTAAAGACGAACAGAAAAAACAATTCTTACAACGGATTGATGATCCTGCAAAGAACTGGAAATTCAGTGAAGGAGATGTGGTGGAGCGTGGTTATTGGGACCAATACATGGAAGCTTACGAAGATGCGATCAATGCGACTTCCACACAGGATTGCCCTTGGTATGTCATTCCTTCGGATAAGAAGTGGTTTGCACGTGCTGTCATAGCGGAGATTATTGTGAGTACCTTAGAGTCCATCGATCCTAAGTTTCCTGAAGTAAGTGAAGCGCAAAAACAGAAGCTTGCGGAGATTAGAGATTTGCTTATAAATGAAAAATAAACCAAAACCGCTGAGAAGCGGTTTTCAATTGATTGAGATCTTGTGTTTTCCGTCTTACCTCTTAAAAAATGAGGTTAAGACCTTTATGATCAATCATTTTAAGTTTTTTATTCTCATCCCTATGCCATAAATGCTCTCCCAATCTTGTTCAAAGACATCGACAGCCTTATGGATTTCAGCTTGATTCAGCGCATCCACAATCAGATCAACGCTCATCGTTGCAGTGTGTGCCCCTGCTTCAAAAGCATCGCTTACTTGGTCCATTGATTTAAAGCTGGCAGCTAAGATCTTGCATGGATATTGATTCTTATCTATCATCATCGAGAGACTCTGAATAAGATCCATGGGATCGTTTCCAAGGTTCTGGATACGATTGAAGTAAGGTGCGATATAATCTGCACCAGCTTCTAAAGCTAAGAATGCTTGTGCTTTGGAATAAACTGCCGTCGCTGTAACTTGAACGCCTTTAGCTTTCAGTATTTTCATCGCTTTGAGTCCTTCAAGCGTTACGGGAAGTTTAACGAAGACACTTTGATCGATATGATCTAAGATTGCTTGTGCGTCATCCAACATGCCTTCACAGTCTTGAGAAGTGACTTGAATATGTAAGGATCGTTCAAAGCCAATGATGGAACGAATGGTTTTAAAGTGATTGAAGAAATCAACTCTTCCTTCTCGTTTAACGATGCTTGGATTGCTTGTGATGCCATCGATGGGTAAAATCGCAATGTATTTCTGAATGCTTTCGATGTTTGCAGTGTCGAGTAGATATTTCATGAGTACTCCCGTTATTCTGTATTCTCTATGTTCAATGATATCATTTTAAGTTGTTTTAGATAAGGTCTTAAGAAAGAAGAACAACTTCGGTTGAATGTACACACCACCTTACTTATGAAACTGAATAATTGAAAGAGCTCAATTTTCAAATCATTCTTTCTATGCTAGTTTTGTGTTTGTTGAGCAGAATGAGCACCTTTGGATATATTGAAATCATTACTGAGAATATTTACAGAATATAAAATATTGTTTCTTTTACTATCATTATTTACATCCTTAAGATTCATTGACAGCGCTTACAATCATCGATAAAGTAAATTTAAAGGAGACTTAGGATGAATAACTACCCAGCAGAGCCATTTAGAATAAAGGTTGTGGAGATGATGAAGTCGATGAGTAGAGCGGAAAGAGAAGCTGCCATGATTGAGGCAGGTTATAATACTTTCCTTCTAAAGAGTGAGGATGTGTATATCGATTTGCTTACGGATAGTGGAACGAACGCAATGAGCGATCGGCAATGGGCAGGATTGATGATCGGGGATGAAGCCTATGCCGGTAGCCGCAATTTCTTGCATTTGGATGCGGTTGTCAAAGAGTACTATGGATTCAAACACATGGTTCCTACCCATCAGGGTCGTGGTGCGGAGAATCTACTTTCTCGACTTAAAATAAAACCAGGAGACATCATTCCTGGAAACATGTATTTCACCACCACACGCTATCACCAAGAAGCCAATGGTGGCACCTTTAAAGATGTGATCATCGATGAAGCACATAATTCAGAAATCGATCTTCCATTTAAAGGGAATATTGATTTAAACAAGCTACAAGCACTTATTGATGAGTTTGGGGCAGAACGCATTCCTTATGTTTGTTTAGCGGTTACGGTTAATTTAGCCGGTGGACAACCCGTCTCGATGCAGAATATTAAAGAAGTCAGTGCTTTATGTAAGAAACATAATATACAGATCTTCTTTGATGCGACGCGTTGTGTCGAGAACGCATACTTTATCAAAAAACGTGAAGAAGCTTATAAACATGTCTCCATTAAAGACATTCTCCATGAAATGATGAGTTATGGGGATGGCTGTACGATGTCTGGTAAGAAAGACTGCTTGGTCAATATCGGTGGTTTCTTAGCTATGAACGATGATGACCTGTTCGCAAGAAGCAAGGAACTCGTCGTTGTGTTTGAAGGCATGCCCTCTTATGGTGGTATGGCAGGTCGCGACATGGAAGCTATGGCGATTGGCATCACGGAATCAGTGGATTATGCTTATATTGCGCATCGTGTTGAACAAGTCAAATATCTGGGTGATCAGCTTGAAGCTGCGGGTGTGCCCATTGTTCGTCCTGTAGGCGGACATGCGGTATTCTTGGATGCACGTAGATTTCTATCTCATTTAACTCAGGACCAGTTACCTGCTCAAGCATTAGCCGCCCATTTATACATCGAATCGGGTGTACGCACGATGGAAAGAGGCATCGTTTCTGCAGGACGCAATAAGGAAACTGGTGAGAATCATCGTCCGAAGCTCGAACTTGTTCGGATTACGATTCCGAGAAGAGTATACACCTATGCTCATATGGATATCGTAGCGGATGCGGTTATTGCTTTGTACAATAAGCGCGAGACCATTACTGGCTTAGAATTCGTATATGAACCTCCAATGTTGAGATTCTTCAATGCTCGCTTTAAACCTCTCTAATTAACTTCTAAGATCTTTAATTAACTAAATCATACATAGACCCTAGTGCATTTTATGACTAGGGTATTTATTTTGTACTGTTTAAGTCTAGTTGTCGATTTGCATTCTCAATTGCATTATTCTGCATATTTACGCACTTTTATGCAATAGACTAATCTGATTTTATTATCATCTATTATCAAGTTTGTTCGATATACACTTCAAAGAGCAAACAAAAACCGCTTTTCAGCGGTTAGTTCACCAAATTGGTCGAAGTGAGGCGTGTCATGTTTATCACTTGGAAAAACTATCTAATATAGTATGATTAAATCTTATACTTTTATAAAACTCTTAATTTAAGTTTATAAGTGCTCTGAAATTCAAATTCAATTCTCTTAGTTTAGAATCGCGAGAATGAGATTAATGATAATGTCCTTATCTTTGGGGTTAGAAGCTGTAAATAAGATAGTAAGGGTTGCGAGTGTCTCATCTGATATTCTCTTTCTACCATCAACAAATAAACTCTTATTACGATCTAGAAAATAGAGAAATACTGTAGAAGCTATTCGCTTATTACCATCAATGAAACTATGATTCTTTGTTACTAGATATAGAAGCATTGCTGCTTTTTGTTCTAGTGTTGGGTAGAGTTCTTTCCCATCATATGTTTGGTAAATTGTGGATATACTTGAATCAAAAGATTTATCTCTTTCCTTAGCAAAATTATCATTTTTACCTGCAAATTTACTTCTCAATACGATATCAAGTCATTCTTTATACTCTATTCTATATACATCTTTACTTCCATTCGGTAATTCAAAGCTTTGATGATCATAATCATCTAAAAGTGTTAAACTTCGATTATAAGCAATCATAAACTCTAAAAGTTCATTTCCACTTAAATGTAAGTCCCCATCAAATTTTCGATAATTATCCAGAATTTCCGTAATTTCTGTTAGATTAGGAGTGGATAGTTTGTTTCGATTAATAACATAGCCCTTTAATAGAAAATCCTTCAATACTCCATTTGCCCATTTTCTAAATCTAACTCCTCGATTCGAGTGAACTCTGTAGCCAACAGATATTACTACATCCAAGTTATAAAGCATCTCAGGTCTTGAAGCTTTACTTTTATGCATTTTTTGCATAGAAGTCGTTCTCTCTAATTCTTTTTCTCTAAAGGCACTGTTTATATGTCTTGAGATTACAGATTGATCAGTTTCAAATAGCTCTGACATTTGTTTTTGTGATAACCAAAATGTTTCTTTTTCTGTATCAAAATTCACTCTTAATTCAAGCCCATCATCACTAAAAACTACTTCATTATTATCATTATTTTGTGCTGAGTTTTCCATAACAAAATTATAATATTTCAACTAAATATATGCTTTATATTGAGAACTGTACATCAAAATGTACTTGTAATTTCTGTTTAAATTAAATATCTTTGAGAAGTTTTGAAAATCTAGAAGACTAGATAATAAGATGAAATCATATTCAGATATACAAAAATCGCTTTTCAGTGGTTAGTTCACCAAATTGCAGGAATTGCTGGAAGTGAGGCGTGGCACTTTTATCACTTGGTTAGAAAAGCAAAAGGTTCTCATATTATTGCGAACCTTTTGTAATTGTATGATTTTTATACGAAATATCATAAGTAAAATACATCATATTAAATTGTTTAAATTCTAGTCGATTCTTGACCAAACTAATTTCTTATCAACAATATTCATTAACTGTTTGTCATCTAATGTATCGAATTCACTTAATCCTTTTTCAATATAGTAAATGTTGTTAATCACTGAATTTTCAGGCACATAAAATCTAACATTATTCGATTGGTAATCAACACAAATTTCACCACCAAGTCTAATAAAGTTATCGTCCTTTTCCAAGTCTGGTAGAATTCTCGACGAAATTGTTTGAGTAACATTTATATAAATGTCATAGTTGTTCTCAGAAGTTTTTACAAGTACAGCATTCCCGTTTTTATAGTTGATACCTTTGATATGAATATCTAGACCACTATCCACAGGTACGATAACCTCTATTATTTCATCACTATATTTAACAACATGTTCTTGTATAAACCCCAAATAATAAGTAGCAATAATCAAAATAAATACTGCTGCCAATACCGAGATTATTCTCAAATATTTACTCTTGGATTTCTTGATTTCATTGCTTGAAAACTCAATCGTTTCCTTTAGAATCTCATCTTTATTTTCTTCGTTCAAAATTTCTCCTCCAATAATCTCATAGAGATTTATGTTCAATGCTTCTGTAAGTGGAATCAAAACAGTAATATCAGGAAAGCAAATACCTCTTTCCCATTTACTTACAGCTTTGTCCGAAATATAGATTTTTGAAGCAAGATCACTTTGAGTCATATTCAATCTTTTCCTCGCTTCTTTAATTACATTCCCTGTTTTGATTGGATCCATTAGTTCCTCCTTTCATGTTTAATATTAAATAGTTTGTATTAAATAAGAAACCGACCGATGGTTTACTTTATAATTCTACCTTCGGTTTATTTTTGTTTTCATTAATTTGAGTATATTCCCAATTTTAACATATGTGCTTGGTAAGATTAGTTAAAACAAAAACCGCTTCTCAGCGGTTAGTTCACCAAATTGGTGGAAGTGAGGCGTGGCACTTTTATCACTTGGTAAAATAGTTAGTAATACTTAACCAATATCATCAAAGTAGACGACTTCTCATCGCAATTTACTAAACTTAAATTAATGATTTATAATGTTCTATCCAAAGTTTAACAACAACCAAGCGGGTTTTAAGATCATCAAGATACCAAGTAGTATCATTAATATCCCACCGATTAAATGTGCATTACGTGCATATTTCGTAGAGATACCAGTAAGTTCTGCAGTTTTCATCGCAATCACAAACACAATAACATCATCAAGCATAAACATCGCTAAGTATAACAATAAATACATAATGTGTTGCGTACTGCTTAAATCGTTTAAGGTTAATATTTGTGTAAATAATACCGGTAATCCAGCTGAACAAATTAATTCAACTAAGTTAACTGAAACCGCAAGTACGACAATCCCAACTGCCGCAAGCGCGAATACAGGTTGCGAGTAGATTGCTTTTAAACGATCTCTGATTTTTAAACGTTTGGATTCATCAACAATCTCACATCCTGGTTCCATTTGGGTATAACGACGAATATTAAATATTCCTCCACCAATACTCAAACCACCAATTAACCATCGGATATAAACTAATGTGCCGAATAGAATGGTTATATTTAACCAACTCAACATAAAGAAGAAATACATGATTGCGGTTGTTAGTAGGAATAATCCCCCTAAGAACCATTTTTTCCATTGTTCTTCAAGATGGAATAACATACTGATTAAGAGGAGTAATACCCACATTGCACATGGATTAAATCCATCTAATCCACCCAATACAATTGCTAATAACGGTAACGATACACTCTTCGCATCAACTTCCCCAAAGAATGGTAAATTGACTTTAGATTCTTCATTAATAATATCTACGCCTTGTCCAGGTTCTACTATACCTAACATCTCACCTACAACATCACGTACATTGTTATCTCTTACGAAAGTGATTGCTTCTTCAATGGTCTTTTCAGTTGAACCTTCTTTAAATCCTACTATTACTTCTCGTCCAATAATTAAGGTTGGAGTTGAGTTAATCGGTTGGTTTAAGAGTTCACCAACATCTTTACTTAGCTTTTGATTTTCTTTATCAAATGCGATTTCATACTTATGTAGTACGAGATTCGTATCCTTCGAAGTAAGTTCTTCGAGATATGTCGTTTCAAGTGCACATGTAGGACACCCTTCCGCATGGAAGTAATATAAGTTGACTTGTTTATCACTGGCTGACACATTGGTAAACCCAAATAGAATTAATAATAGACTAACAATAATCGTGAATTTGAAGCGCATTATGTATTTCCTTTTCTAATTATTTATTTTCAATCTAAATTTTTGATAATATATGTTTAATTGAACAAATATTCATGTATACTAATATAGTATTCTACATGATACTTATAGGTAGGGGCATGCGGACATAAAGTTGGACTTTAATAACCAAGATTCTTTCTATTTTGGTTAATACTACATCTAAACTTTGTCTTAATTCTGAGTTCATTAAACCAGTTTAAATACTCATTTAAATAAGCA
>JAUVVC010000009.1 GCA_030604855.1 Erysipelotrichaceae bacterium | reverse complement strand
TTAAATAATGCTCAATTCATCCTGTTTAGCTTAGAAAAACCCTACCTTTTAAGACTCGATTTTCTATCTATCCTGAAAATATGGACTTGACTCTTACAATGTGGAATCTACTTTTTCAATCAAGCAAATTTACAATAATTTACATTAGGAGTCAAACATGCTTGTCTTTTAAATAGCGTCGTGAGTCGATTTCATCGAGCTTGAGTTGCTCTATTAACCCATCTAGATTTGCAAATTTCAGTTCAGGTCTGAGATAATGAACGAAGACAAAATCCACATGTTTATGATAAATATCCCGGTCGAAATCAAAAATATGGGCTTCGATTGAAATGAGTTTGTCACTTTTAACCGTTGGATTCAAACCTATACTGATCATGGCTCCAAATTGAAGACCATCGATGTTCACAAAACCGGCATAAACACCCATTTTGGGCAGAACATATTCTGAATCCACTTCAAGGTTCGCGGTTGGATACCCGATCTTACGACCGATCTGACGACCACCGACAACCTCTCCATGCAAAGCATAATAACGACCCAACAATTGTGCTGCCAACTCCATCTCACCATTCTTCAAAGCAATTTTAATTCGTGTGCTGCTCACCTTTTCTTGATTCACTTGATATTCGGATACCTCGTGCACATGGAAGGTTTCCGATTCATTCATCTTCAAGAATTGAACATCACCCATTCCCTTTTTGCCAAATTTGAAATCAAAGCCACAAACAAGGTCTTCGATCTTCAGATCCCACAATTTTTCTAAGAATAACAACGGTTCCATATTAGCCATGGTTTCATCAAACTGAATGCTGATCCAAACATCAAAGCCCAGCTGAGCAGCCAAGCGCTTACGATCTTCAATCGTGGTCAAATGATTGGCATTTGGAACTTTATGAATGACGACCCACGGATCTGGATCAAAACTAATGATCGTTGATAAGCGATTATTACGCTTCGCAATGGCTAAAGTCTTATTGAAGAGACTTTGATGCCCCAAGTGAAAACCATCAAAATAACCGATGCATGCGGCCATTGCTTGATCAAATGTTTGTTTTTCAGCACTTAATTTAATTTCTATCATCTACCATAACCCTCGCACACAATGATATGATCCATCATCTTCTTGATACTGATAGACAGCAATCGGTTCGTTTTGATGTGTTACCAAAATTACATCAGAAGTATGACTCAAATTCAATTTCTTTCCATTCTTAACATCCGTTATAGGATCGACCTCAACTTTTTCCAGTTCAATCGCATCGATGACTGGCAACAAGCGATATTCATTTTGTCTCAAGGACTCGATATTAATCGCATCTTCAATACGATAAGGACCGATCGATGTTCGTGTCAAAGCATGCATGGTTCCAATCGTATTCAATTTTATCGCAATATCCTCACAAAGACTACGGATGTACGTTCCACTCGAGCACTCCACCTTAAACGTCAATATTCCATCCGCAAACGCGATTTTCTCAATCTTATAGATTTCTATCTCGCGCTCCGGAATCTCTACATCGATGTTCGCACGTGCATATTCATATAAACGTTTCCCTTTTATGGAAATTGCGGATACCTTTGGTGGTGTCTGATTTGTGATGCCCAAAAACGAATTTAAAACCGCATCGATCTTGGCTTCATCAATATTAAACGCATCATCTTTCGCAATGACTTCACCCCAGATATCGCCTGTGTTGGTTTTAATCCCAAATTCGAGTTGAGCAAGATATTCCTTCCGATTCAAGGCTAAAAATGGCAAGGCTTTGGTCGCCTTGTCCACGAGTATGATCAATAAGCCTTCTGCATTGGGATCCAATGTGCCCGCATGCCCGATCTTTTTTATATTCAATGTTTTACGAACCACGGCAACGACATCGAAAGAAGTCATGTTCTGTGGTTTGTTGATTAAAATTAAGCCTTGCATTGTTGTTCGTTAACCTAGACTATTATACAATAGAATCCTGATTATGAAAGAAAGAACTGCTCATGAAAACTTTGATTAAGAAAATAGGTCTAGCGGATAAAGATTATGCGATGTTCGCAGATGGTGATGTCATTGCTGTTGGATTGAGTGGCGGCAAAGATTCAACCTTGTTACTCTATGCACTCGAAGAATATCGAATCAAATCCAGAAAAAACTTCAAATTGATCGGAATCCACATCGATCTTGGCTTTGTGGGTGAGGATTACCAAGCTGTTAAAACCTTTTTTGATGCCCAAGGCATTGAGAATCATATTTTCCCTTCGCAAGTCCGTGAGATACTAGAACTGAATAAAAAAGATGATCGCATCCAATGCTCATTATGCTCAAAGTTCAAGAAAGGCATCGTCATTCAAAAAGCATTGGAGCTTGGATGTAATAAAGTTTCCTTTGCTCATCATGCGGATGATGCGATCGAGACCCTATTTCTAAATGCGATCTTCGGTGGTAAACTGAACACTTTCGATCCCAAGATGTACATGAGTGAATCCAAAATTGATTTCATTCGTCCCTTTGTCTACATCAAGGAATCCGAAATCATTGCCAACACAGAAATCCTTAATTTGCCTGTTAAGAAATCAGGCTGTCCAATGGATGGGGTTACGAAGCGACAAGACATCAAAGAGTGGCTCCAAGAATTATATGTCAACTATCCTACTGCACACGATAACTTCATCAAAATGTTGCATAATACGGAACAAACGAAACTTTGGGTCAAGGGCTTGACAAAGGATTAGATTATACTTATACTCTTAAGGACAAAAGATATATAGAGGTAGCGACGCAGAAGAGTACTAAAGTGAGCTGGCAAGCAATGAACTTTAGGAAAGGCAACCGTCGCCGAACGATCCATCTGGCAAGATGTTTCGTGGGGTCATGGATAAGATTCATGACACTCCTTCAATTTGAAGGGCGCTATAACAAACACCTAAAGTACAAAGGTCGCGTTATAGATGCGATCTTTTGTTTAACGAAAAGGAGCAGGATTATGAAAAAATTAGTCATGTTATTAGGATTACTCAGTTTAAGTTTAAGTGCATGCACAGCGGCACCCTCAGAGGAAGATGTCCTCTATGTGGGTATGGAATGTGCGTATGCACCTTTCAACTGGACACAAGTAGAAAGCAGTGAGACCGCACTTCTCATCAACAATGAACAAGGAACCGGTTATTGTGATGGATACGATGTTCAAATCGCACAAGCCATCGCGGCTGAAGCTGGACAAGAACTCATTGTTAAGAAAATCGCATGGGAAGGTTTGATCGATGCATTGAACAACGGTGAGATCGATATGATCGTTGCTGGTATGACCGACACGGCTGAGCGTCGTGAATCCGTCAGTTTCTCAACCCCCTATTACGCATCCGATTTGGTCTTGATCGTACGTAACGATTCCACATACACAAACGCATCGTCATTGGTTGATTTCACAGGCGCCAGTGTCGTGGCTCAAAAAGGAACCTTCCATGATACGGTTGTGGATCAGATTCCAAGTGTCGTTCATGGTACACCTTTAGGCAGTTTCGCTCTATTGACCAATTCTGTAGTAAACAAAGAATTTGATGCGATGGTGTCGGAATACCCTGTCGCTTTGAGCATCGTAGCTTCAAACCCTGATTTGAAGATCATCAGCTTTGCGGAAGGCAATGGTTTTGCGACAAGTTTTGAAGACACAACGGTTTCCGTGGCAGTAGCCAAAGATTCTATCGAACTCTTAGAAACAATCAATAATGTTTTAGCGAACTTAAGTGAAGAAACGCGTGCTGAATGGATGAAAGATGCCATTCAACGTCAACCCGAGGGTGAATGATTACGCTCTTAAGTAAAATTCCACAAGATCTCTTTGGAGCGGCCGGCTACATCTTTTCAAAGTACGGTTCGCTCTTCTTCTTTGGAGCTAAAAATACCTTATATATCGCACTGAGTGGTACGATCATTGGTTTGATCATCGGCTTAGGCATCGGCATCTTACGCGCCTTGCCTGTCTATGATTATGATTCAAAGCTGAAACATTGGATTGTCAAAACTGTACGCATCATCACCTCTGTGTATGTTGAAGTATTCCGTGGTACACCGATGATGGTTCAAGCGGTTTTCATTTACAACGCATTTCTACCCATTTTTAAGAACTCTAAGCTGTTGGCGGGTATTGTGATCGTCTCCATCAACACCGGTGCCTACATGGCTGAAATCATCCGTTCAGGCATACAATCCTTGGATAAAGGTCAAAATGAAGCAGCTCGTTCCATTGGAATGAACAACACACAAACAATGATCTTCGTTATTTTGCCTCAAGCCATCAAGAACGCTTTCCCAGCCATCGGAAATGAGTTTGTCGTAAATATCAAAGACACTTCCGTCTTGAATGTCATTGGCGTCACAGAACTATTCTTCCAGTCCACAACGGTTGCTGGGATCATCTATCGCTTCAGCGACACCTTCTTTGTCTCAGCATTGATCTATCTCTTCCTTACCTATTCTACGACTTTAATCCTGAAGTATATTGAAGGAAAGATGCAGATATCTGGTTTTGATGGGCCTTCCAGTCAAACCACCCCTTTGATCAAGGGCCATTACAAAGCGAAGGAGCCAAAACAATGATCATTGAAATCGAACATCTCGTAAAACGTTTTGGACAACTTGAAGTCCTTAAAGATGTCAGTTTAAGTGTCAATAAGGGTGAAGTCATCAGTATCATTGGCTCCAGTGGAAGCGGAAAGAGCACCCTCTTACGCTGTATCAATCTCTTGGAATCCTACCAAGCTGGAACCATCAAATTCGAATCAAAAGATATCCTAGGTTCGATCAAAGGCATCAATCAATACCGTGCACAAGTCGGTATGATCTTTCAGTCCTTTAATCTATTCGCTCATTTCAGCGTCTTGGAGAATTGTGTCATAGGACAAGTCAAAGTTCTTAAAAAGAAACGTACGGATGCGGAACACCTGGCCATGGAGATCCTCGATAAAGTCGGCTTGGCTAGTTTTGCGAATGCATCTGTCATGACGCTATCTGGTGGACAGAAACAACGAGTCGCCATCGCGAGAACCTTGTGCATGGAACCCAAAGTATTACTCTTTGATGAACCCACCAGCGCATTGGATCCCGAAATGGTCGGTGAAGTCCTTCAAGTCATCAAATCATTGGCTAAAGAGCATCGAACGATGATGATCGTGACCCATGAAATGGCTTTTGCGAAAGAAGTCTCGGATCGTGTCCTGTTCATGGATAACGGCATCATTCTTGAAGAAGGAACGCCAAATGAACTCTTCAATCATCCTAAAGAGACTCGTACGAAAGAATTCCTACAAAGATTCAGAAACCAATAGCGGATTCAGTTCCGCTTTTTTTATACAAATGATAAAATAACGCTATGTTCCAAAGAATCTACATTGAAATCACCAATACATGCAATCTTGATTGTTCGTTCTGTCTTAAGAATAAACGTGTTCCTAAAATGATGACGATTGCAGAGTTTGAACATGTGATTCAAGAGATCAAAACACACACCCAACACATCTACCTGCATGTCCAAGGTGAACCTTTCATGCATCCAGATCTTATGGAATTTCTAAATATCGCACATCAAGCGGGTTTGAAGGTTCATCTGGTCACCAATGGAACCTATCTTGGTCGTGTTGATACGAAACTCTATGCACATCCAGCACTTGCACAAATAAGTGTGTCTTTACATGCGCTTGAAATCAATGAAGAAGATATCAATCACAAAGTGCTTAAGCAATTGATTTTTGATTCTGCTGATCATCATTTCTCCCTCTTCTTGAGAATATGGCGATTCGATGATCTTGTGTCAAGAGCGAAACTATCTAAGCTTATCAATATTGATATTGAAAAACTTCCGATGAAACGCACCAAAATAGCCAAGAATCTGGTTGTCGATCTGGACGAGAGTTTCACTTGGCCTTCGTTATCCAATCTGAAGTTATCTGAATCAGGTTATTGTCATTCCGGAACCAAACTCATTGCCATCTTATCGGACGGAACCGTAACGCCCTGCTGCTTAGATGCGGAAGGCATTCTCGAACTTGGGAACATACATCAACTAAGCTTTGAATCCATGCTTAAAGGTGAGCGCTTGACTCAACTCAATCGATCTTTTAACCAAAACGTCTGCTCAGAAGAACTATGTAAACATTGTTCATATCGACTTCGATTCAATAAAAAAAGAGGGATAACCCTCTAATTCTGTCTTTGCTTCTGCAACAAGTCGATGATGTCATCAATTTTCTTGCCTTGCTCATAGCTAGAGTCAATGAAGAATTTGATTTCAGGAATCTTGCGAATCATCAATTTCTTACCCAGCGCTCCACGGATCTGCTTTGCATAACCGTTAAGTGCTTTTAATTGCAGTTCTACTCCTTTTTCTTTATCAAGGAAAGTCACATACAACTTGGCAAGCGAATAATCATTTGTCATCTCGACATCCATAATGGTCACAAAACCAATATCTGGATCCTTGATTTCAAATTGAATCATCTCCGAAACTTCTTTAAGTATGACTTGCGCAATTCTTTGTTGGCGTATCGCCATATTGATACCTCCTAGACTTGAGGAACTTCACGATCCTCAAACGCTTCAATGACATCGTTTTCTTTTATATCATTGAATCCATCAATCGTTAAACCACAATCGTATCCCGCCGCAACTTCTTTGGCGTCATTTTGGAATCGTTTCAAGGTACCCAACTTGCTGGTGTAAACAACGGTGCCATCACGAATGATGCGAACCTTCGCATCACGGACAAGCTTACCATCCGTTACCATACAACCTGCAATGGTTCCAACCTTCGTGACTCTGAAGAGTTGACGAACGGATGCTTGACCCAAGACCACTTCTTTGTAGACGGGAGCCAATAAACCTTTCATCGCACTTTCCATTTCATTAACGGCATCATAGATGACATTATACAAACGGATGTCGATGCCTTCTTCTTCAGCTTTACGACGAACAACCGCATCTGGACGCACATTGAAGCCCATGACGATCGCATTACTTGCCGAAGCCAACATGATATCGGATTCAGAAATCGCGCCTACAGTGGAACGAATGACATTGATACGGACCGTATCGACTTCAATACGCTCCAAAGCTTGTTTGATGGCTTCGGCCGAACCTTGGACATCCGCTTTGACGATGATGTTGATCTCTTGTAGATTGCCATCTTCAATGGCTTTTGAGAGTTCTTCCAAACTAACAGAAGAGCTTCCTTTACGTTCAGCATCAATCTTAACTTGGGAACGACGATCAGCAAGCGCACGAGCCTTCTTTTCATTGTCGAAGACTTTGAAAATATCCCCTGCGACCGGTACATCATTTAAACCGATGATTTCAACCGGCATTGAAGGTTTGGCATCCTTGATCTCGCGACCACGATCATCCGTCATTTTACGAACTTTACCAAAACATGCCCCAACAACCAAGATATCCCCTGTATGCAAGGTTCCATTTTGAACCAAAAGGGTTGCGACTGGACCTCTGCCTTTGTCCAAACGAGCTTCGATGACAGAACCGGCTGCCATACGATTTGGGTTGGCTTTTAAATCTTGAACTTCAGATACAACCAAGATGGATTCCAGTAAGTTTTGGATCCCTTCTCCTGTTTTAGCAGAGAGCTTACAGAACATGACTTCCCCACCCCACTCTTCAGGGGTCAACTCCAAGTCGGCCAATGCATTGTAAATCTTCTCAAAATTAGCACCGGGTTTATCAATCTTGTTGATGGCAACAATAATCGGTACCCCAGCAGCTTTCGCATGATCGATGGCTTCACGCGTCTGAGGCATGACACCATCATCTGCAGCCACCACAATGATGACAATATCCGTAACTTTAGCTCCACGCGCACGCATGGATGTGAATGCTTCATGACCGGGTGTATCCAAGAAGGTCAACTTCTTACCATTGACGGTGACTTGGTAGGCACCGATGTGCTGTGTGATGCCTCCATGTTCCCCATCAACGACCTTAGTTTTCCGGATCGCATCCAATAAACTGGTCTTACCATGGTCGACATGCCCCATGATGGTGATGATTGGAGAACGCTCCATAAGCTCTTTAGGATCATCAAGTTCAATGTCTTCAAGACTATCTTCCTCAACGACTTCTTCTTTTGTCACTTCCACATTGTATTCCATACAAATCAGTTGAACCGTCTCATCATCCAAATTGGAGTTGATGGTAACCATCTTACCCAACATGAACAACAACTTGATAAGGTCACTGGAGTTCTTGTTCAACTTCTCAGCAAGTTCACTGACCGTTATCCCTTCTTCATATGCAATCTTTGTGACGAGCTCAGCACGAGGCTTGAACTCTCTTTGCGTATTTCCTTTACGCGGCTTCTTGTTGTTTCTTCTTACGGGTCTCCCCATAAAAATCACCTACTTTCTTTTAATACTTTATTTGCCATATCCACATTGGTGATGCCAATTGCGATGGCCGTTTGATTGATGTTTGCCATGAGCATCTGCCCATCCAGGTCATCAAGCAAAGGAATTCCATAAAACGAACATTTATCACGTATCACTTTTTGACTACGGATAGAGGCATCCCGACTCAACAAGACCAAATAAACTTTCTTGTTGCGTATTCCTTCAAGCATGCGATCGCCACTCACCAACGCATTGGCGCGTTTGATGATGCCGAGAAACGCATAATCATTGAATGCCATCTAAGTAATCCTTGATTTCATCAAACAAACGTCCGGGAATCTCACATTCTAATGCACGAGCCAATGAACCCTTCTTACGTGCGACCTCTAAAGCCTCATAGGACTTCAATAGATAAGCACCACGGCCATTCGCTTTTCCTGAAAGATCGATCTTAACTTCACCTTCAGGCGTTTTGACGATGCGCAACAACTCTTTTTTTGGAGCCTGCGTTATCGTCGCAACGCAACGTCTTAAAGGAATTTTCTTCATCAAAACCTCCTTTATTCTTCATCCTCATAATAATCTTCAAATTCATCGAAATCAATTTCGTCTTCCCATTGCGATTTTTCAGCAGCCTCACTACGTGCAATCTCTGCCAATTCCTCTTCGGTATATTCAATCTTGATTTCGTAATCCTTATCCTTCTTCAACTCAGAACCACGAAGACGTCTTTCTTCTTCTTCTTGTTTCTTCGTCTTACGTTTCACAAGCTCCTTCTTCTCAGGAACAGGCTTGTTATCGGCAATCGCCTCAAATTTCGAAACATAATCATGACGCACTTCAAGTGGTTTACGTTCACGCTTAGGTTTTGGTTCTTCTTTAACTTCTTCGACTTTGACTTCTTTGACGATCGGTGTTTCCACAACTAAGGTCTCAGTTGGAACGTATTCCTTCTCCTCGTAGAAATCAGCACTTTCTTCATCTTTCAAAGTCAAATCTTCAACGATCTCAGAATAGACCTGTTGTTTAGCCGCTTCAAGTTCAGCTTGTTTAACACGCTCTTCAGCCAATTTTCTTGCTTTGCGTTCAACGATCTTCGCTTCTTGCTCTAGTGAGAAAGCCTGAGCTTCACGATTCCAATCACGACCTTCAGCTTCGATGTCCGAGCGTGATTTGATGTCGATCTTCATCCCTGTCAAACGAACCGCTAGACGTGCATTCTTACCTTTTTTACCAATCGCTAAGGAAAGTTGATCATCTTCGACGACAACGACAATCCCGCGTTTTTCTTCACTTTGAATGACGGCAAGAATTTGAGCTGGGCTCAAAGCGTTCTTAATCAATTCGATGATGTTCTCACGCCATTCAAAGATATCGATCTTTTCTCCCTTTAATTCTTCAATGACCACTTGGACACGTGAACCACGTGGACCAATGCATGCGCCGATCGGATCGACGTCATCCCGTTTTGAGAAGACCGCCATCTTGGTGCGTTCACCCGCTTCACGAGCGATTGCTTTGATCTCCACAATACCTTGGAAGATTTCAGGAACTTCTTTTTCAAACAAGCGTTTGACAAGCTTCGTATCTGCACGTGAAACCAAAACCTGAGCTCCCTTGGTATCTTTAGTGACTTCCGTGATGACTAAACGAATTTTCTGGCCTTCTTTATACGTTTCACCAGGAATCTGAGCCGCTTTTGGCATCATAGCTAGGGTTTTACCCAAATTCACGACGACAAACTTCTCCTCAACCGACTCGACGATACCAATGACCATTTCATCCAATTTATCAATGTATTCATCGTAAACTGCTTTCTTTTCAGCTTCACGGATTTTCTGCTTCATGACGTTCTTCGCCAAAAGAGCAGCTGCTCTACCCAATTCATCGATGTTCACTTTGACATTATGCAATTCACCCAATTGGTACTCAGGATGAATCGCCTGAGCTTCTTTCAAGCCGATTTCGAGTTCATCATCTTCCACTTCTTCGACGATCGTGTACTGTTGATAAAGATTGACTTCACCCGTGTGATGATCGATATCAACTTTTACCAATGCATCTGGAATCTCGATGTGCTTACGATAAGCTTTGGCCAACGCTTCATTCAACGCTTCCAAAACAATTTCTTTCGTAATGTTACGATTCCCTTCCAACGCTTGCATTGCAGCTAAGAAATCTTTAAAATTCATGCGCCTCTCCTTAGATTTTCACTGCCAAATGGATTTTAGCAATATTTTCTTTCTCAAACTTCAATAATTTTTTACGAGCTTTTATTTGAACCTGAAGCAAGCCTGTAACACCATCATAGTCCATCAAAGTTCCATTCCATTCCAAGGCTTTCTCAAGCGGGTGATGAAACAGTATTTTGACTTCCTTCATAATCGATCGTTTGATATCAAGATCATCTTTCAGCTCACGTTCCGCTCCTGGCGAACAGACTTCAAGATAATAATTCATATCCTTTAAAGGACTTTCATCCAACAAGGGTGAGATATCGGTTGCGATCAAGCTACAGGTGTCCAGATCCATCGTCCCATCCTCAAACATCACGGCACATTGCAAAATACGCATGGACGCTTCTTGGGTCCATTTCAATTCTGCCAACTCAACCTGGTGTTTTAATAAAGCAGGCTTAATCAATGCTTCAATTTCTTTGAGTTCCATATTCTCCTTAAACAATAAGTAAGGAGTGGCGAACCACTCCTTTTTTCTCATCTACGCAATCATAATACACAAAATCACATGAAAATGCAAGTTTAACACCGTTAAAATAAGCTCATTTGATTCTGTTCATCCAAATGATCCAACAAACCATACAGTTCAAACTTTTTGATTGTGGTATTGTTCACTTGCGTACGGGCCATCACATCTTCCTTTGAAATAAAGGGTCGTATCTCTCGTGCTTCGACGATAGATTTCGCAACGTTCTCACCCAATCCATCCACTATCGTAAAGGGTGGAATCAATGCTTTTGGATTCTTTGGATCAAAAGTGAACTCATTGGCAAGTGACGCATTCAGCTGAAGCGGACTGAAGTGATAACCCCGTGACATCATCTCGTAGGCAACTTCCAAGCTTCCAAACAATTCAGCTTCTTTATGCGAGACCGTATTCTTAAGTCGATTGTCATTCAATCGACGTTGGATATCTTTCAATCGTTCAAGAATCTTTCCCTCACCTAAGATGTAGGTCTCATATTCATGTGAAGTGGCTCTCAAGCTGAAATAACTGGCATAATAAGCCAAGGGATAGTTGACTTTGAACCAAGCCACCCGAACGGCCATCAAAACATAGGCAACGGCATGGGCTTTAGGAAACATGTATTTGATCTTCAAGCAGGATTGAATGTACCACTCCGGAACCGCATGTTGAGCCATGAGTGCCTTCCATTCATCTCTTAAACCACGGCCCTTTCGAACCGATTCCATGATGTCAAATGCGGATTTGGCCGGTAAGCCTTTGTGAATCAAGTACACCATGATGTCATCACGACAACCGATGACATCACTGAAAGGATAGCCTTCATCGATCAGATTCTTAGCATTGTTCAGCCAGACATCGGTCCCATGGGATAAACCTGACACACGAACCAAGCCAGAGAAGTTCTGAGGATGTGTCATTTCAAGAATCTGGCGCACGAAGCCTGTCCCAAATTCGGGAAGTCCAACTGCCCCTGTTTTCTCATTATAGTGTGGATTAATGATCTTAAGTGCTTCAATGGAGCTGAAGACAGAAATCGCATCTTTGTCATTCATACGAATCGTGCGAACATCGACTTTGGTCAAGCGCTGCAACATCTTCATGGCTGTCGGATCCACATGTCCCAAGATATCCAGTTTCAAGACGTTGTCATGGATGTCCGCAAATTCAAAATGTGTCGTAAGCCATTCCGATTGAGCCTTGTTCGCAGGATATTGTACCGGTGTGAAATCATGCACATCATTCTCCTGAGGGATGACGATAATACCTCCTGGATGTTGACCCGAGGTTCGTTTAACCCCTTCACAACCCGATGCCATGTAGTTCATCATGGCTTGACGCAAACTTCCTTCCAAGCCCATTTCTTCCAAATATCCCTTCACATAACCAAAAGCTGTCCGTTGGGCAACCGTCGAAATCGTACCTGCACGATAGACATGATCTTCGCCAAAAAGAACCTTGGTATATGCATGCGCCTTATCTTGATAATCACCAGAAAAATTTAAATCAATATCCGGTACTTTATCGCCTTCAAACCCTAGGAAAGTTTCAAATGGAATGTCGTGTCCATCCATATGCAAATCCGATCCACAAATAGGACACTTCTTATCCGGTAGATCATAACCACTATCCACACTTCCATCTAAAACGAATTCACTATGATGGCATTTCATGCATACATAATGCGGTGCCAATGGATTGACTTCGGTGATGTTCGCAAGCGTCGCGACCAAGGAGGACCCAACAGAACCTCGAGATCCAACCAGATAGCCGTCCTCAATCGATTTTTTGACAAGCAAGTGAGCAATGTAGTAAATGACACCAAAGCCATGGGTGATGATTGAATTCAATTCTTTTTCAATACGATCAACGACGATTTCTGGCAAGACATCACCATAAATTCCGTAGGCATTGGCATAAACAAGCATGCGGAGCTTCTCATCCGCACCTTCAATGCTTGGCGTATAAAGATCTTTCTTAATCGCATGAACCGTTTCAATTTGATTTGCGACGAAGCGAGGATTGGATACAACCAAGCGATACGCCAAGTCTAATCCTAGAAAAGCAAAAGCATCCAACATCTCATCTGTTGTTCTAAAGTGTTGGTCTGGTGCGATGCTTGTTTTACGACGTGTTTCATTGTAAATATACAAAGGATGTCGCCCTGCTCCAACACCTTTTGCTTGGATATAAACATCTCTGAACTTTTTATCCATTGGATTGAGATAATGAGCATCGCCACTGGCAAGAACTGGTTTTTGAAGCTTAATTGAAGTCTGAATCAAACGTATCAGAATTGCTTTCAATCGATCCATATCCGGAACACTTCCATTTTCTACGAGGGGTCGATAATTTTCGAGTGGTTGTACTTCAACATAATCATAAAATTGAATCGCTTTGATCAATTCTTCATCAGAACGATTTGCGGCCAACTCAAAAAGCTCACCATTGAAACATGAACTTCCAATCAAGACATCTTTACGTAAACATAGAATATCATCCCGCGTGATGCGCGGTTCGCTCATGCCATCATTTTCGGCACGATTGACACTGGAATTAGTCAATCGTGCCGTATGTGCGATCGTAACCAACTCAAAAATCGCTTTCAAACCCGCTTGATTCCTAGCCAATAAATTGACATGATTCTTCATGTTTTTCTGAAAAGCAAGGCTTTGATCAAGTTCATTGAGCTGATCCACCGTTTTCAATCCTAAGCATGCATCGTGTACCAACATCTTCTGATAGACCTGCAATAAAACTTCGGTATCATAATCTGCTCTATGGGCTCCCGCTTCATCGTAAGGAATCTTGAAATGTTTCGCAATGACGCCAAGACGATAATATTTCTTATCTTTCAATAAAGCTTTGGAAAGATCCAAGGTATCGATGACCGTATTTGTCAAATGTGGACGATTGAGACCATACAAAGCTGCATTTAGAAAACCAATGTCAAATCGAGCATTATGCGCTAGAATGACTCCATCTCCAATAAACTTCAACCATGTATCGATGACATCATGCAACTCATGAGCCGCATCCACATCACTTTGTTTGATATGCGTCTTTTCAATGTTGAACGAACTCAATTTTCGCTTTGGGTTAACAAACATTTGGATTCGATCCACGATCATGCCAGCCTGAACCTTAACGGCCGCAAATTCGATGATCGCATCAAAATGCGATGAGAGTCCAGTTGTCTCCAAATCCAACACAACGTAAGTCGTATCATGCAGGCTTTGTCCTTTTGGATTTTGAACGATTGAATAACCCGATTCAACCATGTTCATTTCCAAACCATAAATCATCTTAAAATTACGATTCGGATTCTTCTTATTCAAAGCCTCAACAGCTTTTTGAGCTTTCGGATAGGCTTGAACTGAATTATGATCCGTGATTGCAATCGCATCATGACCCCAATCATAAGCCTGTTGGATGTATGCTTCGATTGGTGAAACACCATCCATTTCTGACATGTTGGTATGCAAATGCAATTCGATTCGCTTATCACTTGCTTCATCACTTCGTTTCATCCAATCTGGAATGATTCGAATATCCCGAACTTGTATTTGGATGTCTTTATTGAAGTTATCATAAATGATGTCTCCATAAATTTCCAAGCAATCCCCTTTTTTAAGTAAACCATATTTATCAATTTCTTCTTTATTATCTAAAAACTGACTGAATGATAAAGCATCTTCTTCATCATGCAAGAATACGGTTTGTCTTAACGTCGTATTGTTTTTGATCCATTGGCTTTCGATGTTAAAGATCTTCCCCTGAATCTTGATTCCTTTCATTCCTAAAACACAATCCTTTAAAGGAACCAACAAACTGTCTTCTTTTTTTATGCGCTTGGTCTTGGCAGGATTTCGATTGAATTCAGGCTCCTCTTGTATAATGACAGGAACCTCCTCGATTTCAATGCTTTGTGAGGCAACACGTTGTTTACATGCGTAATCGATTCCATAAATTCTCAATGCGTTGGACAGCTCAGATAATTGACGTTCCATAAGAAAGGCATCCACATGGCTCTCAACCATGAAATAAAGGATGTCTTGTTCAAACGTATACAAACGGTTATTTTGTAATAGACTCCAATGGTTCTCGTCAATGCAATGATTGACGTAACGTTGAAGATCTTTTTGTGTCAAATCATTGTCTTGCACATTCAATAACAACGTCGTCTGCACACCCAGGATCTTTTCGAGTTCTTGCACAAACTTTTGATACAAGTCAAATGTCAAATTCTGCTTCAATTTCAATTCCAATACGACACGTCGTTCATCACGATAAAACTGAACACGTTGGATAAAGGCATCATTGAAATAGACTTGATCAAGTAAGTCTAAGTTCATTTTATTGATAAGCGGTTTTATGTCTAACATTTATATATATCTTTCTATGATCTTTTCAGCTGCAAGCTTTCCAGCTGCCAAAGCGTGAATAACGGTTTTAGGTCCTGTGACGACATCCCCTGCTGCGAAAACACCCGGAATATTCGTTTCATAATGCTCATTCACAAGAATACGACCTTGTCCATCCAAATTCAAACCCTCAAAGTTCAAGCGTTTGACACTGGAGCCAATCGCCATGACCATCAGGTCCACATCCAAATCAAAACGACCCTCCGCATCAACGATGGTACCACGATCCAGTTCATCCACTTTGATCAACTGTGTACGTTTGCACTCAACATGGATCATCTCACCCTTTTCACTGACTTTCACCGGATCGCAAAGTTCATGGACTTGAACTCCCAAATGAATACATTCTTCAACTTCCGCCTTACGTGCAGGCATCAGATCGATGGTTCGACGATAAACAAGATGTGTTTCAATGCCGAATTTAGCTGCACTGATGGCCACATCCATCGCCACATTGCCACCTCCCACGACACAAAGACGTTTGATGTGTGCGAAGTGTTCACGGAATGATTTCTCACCAATATTCAAGATACTGAGAAATTGCTTCCATCCGATGACTTTAAAGTGTTCAGAACCTTCAATCTTACCGAAATTCTGCTTCGATGCTCCCATCGCAAGATACATTCCAACGAAACCTTCATTAAACAACTCATGGTAACTTCGTGTCCGTCCAAAATTCTCTTCGATTTTGAACTTAACTCCGAGATTCATGAGTTCTTGGATGCGCGTATCGACAATTTCATTCGGTAAACGATACGGTGGAATCCCAAATTTCAAAACACCACCCAAAATCGCTTTCTTCTCGAAAACGGTCACATCAAATCCAGCTTGAATCAAAGTTGAAGCACAAGCCAAACCCGATGGACCAGAACCAATGATTGCAAATTTCTTATTCACCTTGGCTTGAGTTGTTTTAACGGACTCATAATGGTCCGCGATGAAACGTTCAATCAGACCAATCTTAACGGGAGCATTCTGTTTCATTCGAACACATTTTGCTTCACATTGAATGTCTTGATAACAAACACGACCACAAAACTCAGGAAAACTATTTCTTGTCTCTGCGATTGCTTTGGCCTCTTCACCACGCCCTTCAAGGAATGCCTTGATCATGGAAGGAATCTCCATGTGAGCAACACAACCATCGACACAGGGTTTATGACGACAATTCAAACAGCGTTCAGCTTCTTTGACAGCCTCTTCGTAGCTTAAGCCGATTGCCTCATTAAACAGTTCAAATTTCATTTACTTCACCAATTTCTTCAAAGCTTCCTGTGCAGCCGCTTGTTCCGCACGTTTCTTTGAACTGCCCTTTCCTTTACCATAACTGATGCCATCGATTTGAACACTGATTTCAAAAATTCTTTGATTCGAAGGTCCACTTGTACTCAACAAAACATAGGCAATCGTACGCTTATCATCGGCTTGTACATATTCCTGTAACTCTGTTTTATAATCTTTAACCAAACGAGCATCTTTGAAATCGTTCAAGTTCTTATAAACATCACGTAAAATACCATCCACGGTCATAAACCCAGAGTCTAAATAAAGTGCACCTAAAAAAGCTTCGAACATATCCGCAACCGTTGAATCACGATTCTGTCCTTGATCGTTTTGCTCACCATGACCCAATTTCAAGAATTGATTGAGTTCCAGTTTAAAAGCGATTTGAGCCAGTGATTGTTCACAAACCAATTGTGCGCGGAGCTTCGTCATCTCGCCCTCGTTCAACTTAGGAGTCAAATGAAAAAGATGATTCGCAGACCAGAGCTGTAAGACTGCGTCACCGATGAACTCCAGACGCTGATTGTCTTCACTGTATTGATTTGGATTCTCATGAAAGTAGGATCGATGAATAAATGCCAATTCAATTGACTTAAGGTCATTGACTTTGATGTGATGTTGCTTTAGCCATTCGTGTAGATTCATACGATTATTATACCTTAATCCACCACTTGGGTCTCAAGTTCTTTTCGACAATGCTCTAACCATGCATTATATTGACTTGGATTCTTCATGATTTCTTGGCCATCTTTTTGCGCTGTCATCAAAATGGCTTGATCCGTCACCACATTCGCAATCAAAAAGCTTGGAATTCCACTCTGCTTCAAACCAAAAATCTCTCCAGGCCCCCGTAGCGCAAGATCTTTATTCGCAATCTCAAAGCCATCTTGACTTTCAACCAACACATTCAAGCGCTCCAGACTCAATTCATCCTCACTGTCAGTCAATAAGAAACAACGTCCCTCGACACTTCCTCGACCAACCCGTCCACGAAGTTGATGAAGCTGCGATAAACCAAAGCGATCACTATCATAAACGACCATCGTATTGGCCGATTGGATGTTCACACCAACTTCAATGACTGTCGTAGTGACCAAGCAGTCGTATTCCTGTGCATAGAAGCATTCAAGCACACGTGTCTTTTCTTCCGCGGTCAATCGACCATGCAAGACTCCGATTCGAATATGTTTCGGTAATCCTCTTTTTAAAGCTGCTTCAATGATCTCAACACTCTTTGTAGGTCGATCACTTTGTTCAATGCTGGGACAGACAAAATAAACTTGATCCTTCTCCTCAAGGCGCTTTAGAATTTGATCGTAAATGGGTTTGATGCTGTTCTCACGAATCAAGAAGGTTTGTGTATTTTGTTTAGAGGAATGGTAATTTGTAATCGTAGATATCTCCACATCGTTGAATAGAACTGCTGCCAATGTACGTGGAATCGGTGTCGCACTCATCAATAGAAAGTCGACTTTGTCTCCTTTTTCACTCAAAGATTGTCGTTGTTTCACACCAAAACGATGTTGCTCATCCGCGACGACCAGACCACAGTTTGCGAATCGAACTTCTTCCTGTATCAAAGAATGTGTGCCTACCAAGATGTCGATCTCGTTGTTTTTGAGATCAGTCAAAATCTTACGCTTCTGTTGCGTAGATAATGATGAATAGAGCACCTCAATCCGCAGCGTTTTCGGCAGATATTGTTTAAGTGTCTCAGCGTGTTGGCGAGCTAGGATTTCAGTAGGCGCTAGTAGAGCACTTTGATAATGAGCCAATGACGTCGCATACATCGCCAATGCTGCGATGACTGTTTTACCACTTCCAACATCCCCTTGTAAAAGTCGATTCATACGATGCTTGGATTGAAGATCATCAAGTATTTCATTGAGAACCTGTTTTTGATCCGCTGTGAGCTCAAACGGAAGTTGTTTCATCCAAGTTTGAACCAATCTACGATCAAATACCTTAACTTTTCCGAATTGACCACTGAAGTTGATGGATCGGTTTACCTGCAACTTGGTTTGAAAACGAAGAAACTCTTCATATTTCAATGTTCGTGAAGCTTGCACAACCGCTTCCATCGTATGGGGTTTATGGATATAATGAAGTGCATCTTTCAGTCTTAATAAGCGATAGCGCTCACGAAAAACATCTGGCACATCATTTTTAATGCACTGATCAAGAAACACGAATGCTTTATCGACAAGTTTATGCATGTCCTTTTGCGTCAACTCTTTACGTAATGCATAAATCGGAACCAAACCGAGTTGATCCATCAAAGCTTGAGCATTGTATTGAAGCCCTGTAAGTTGATTCTGTCCATCGTAGCGCGCCTGTAGCGTGATGTGCTGATTGAGTTTCAACCAAGGCCGATTGAAAATCGTCACCTGAAAAAGGCCTTCCAAGCTTTGGAAATGAAACTTTGTCACACTTCGATTCTTCGGTAGATAGACTTGTTTGAATGGATCCACAATGGTTCCTTCGAGCCAGATTTTATCATTCACCAACCAATCCGAGAATGCTTTCTGGCGAATTTCTTCATAACGTACAGGAAAAAACCAAAGTAGGTCTTCAATTTCATTGAAACCTGCTTCAGTACATTTTTCAATCATTCGCTTGCTCAATTTTAATTGTTTCAGTTCCATAAAAGAAAAGGGCTGACGCCCTCTTACTCAATTCCAAATATAAATGAATATACTGGTTGACGTCCTAGCGTGACTTCAACTTCGCAATGATCGAAATGCTCACCAATGAAAGCCTCGATATCAGAAAGTTCATCCGAACTGACATCTTCACCCGCCAATATGGTGATCAAACCATCTTCAGCTTTGACAGCCTCCAACAGTAATTTCTTGGTCGCATCCAATTTCTCTTGTGTGCTGCACACGATCTGCTTTTCCAAAATACCCATGTAATCACCTGCGTTGATTGAAACACCTTCAAAGCTGGTGTCTTTAATCGCATACGTGACCATTGCGGTTTTCACATTCTTAAAAGCTTCCGTCATTTCCGTGACATTCTCATCCACGCTAACTTCTGGATTGAACATGATGCAAGCACTCAAACCTTGAGGAATACTCTTTGTCGGCAAGACACGTACATCCGCATCTTCGATCAAAGATTCAGCTTGTTGGGCGGCCAGAATAATGTTGGAGTTGTTGGGTAGAATGAAGATATGTTCCGCATTGAGGGATTGAATCGCCGCAACGAAATCTTCTGTGGATGGATTCATGGTCTGTCCACCACTGATGACCACATCGACGCGATACGATTCAAACAATTCTTTGACACCATCTCCTGCTGCCACGGCTATGATGGCATATTTCTGCTTCTCTTTGACAACAGGTTTCAACTCAGGTGCCATGTGGGTCAAATGCTCATGTTGCTCCTGCATGTTTTCAATCTTCAACTTAACAAAATCACCATAACGTTGGCCTAGATTCAATGCATCCCCAGGCGTCAAGGTATGGATATGAACTTTGACGATTTCTTCATCTTGAACCACAACGATCGAATCGCCCAAACGTGATAAACGCTCACGTAACTCTGTTTCACTGAATGTATCAATCAATTCAGGTGTCAAGCGTACGATAAACTCCGTACAGTAACCAAACTCTTCATTCTCAATGTTCTTTTGAACCCCTTCACCGACTTCTATATTATCGAGAAGTGGTACAGGTTTGCCCTGTAAACCCAATCTGAACCCTTCAAGAATCTTGATGTAGCCATACGCACCACTATCCACAACACCCACTTCCTTTAAAACAGGTAGAAGATCCGGTGTTCTCAATAACGATTCATGCGCAGAAGCGATCAAGAAATCAAAGTATTCCAAAATATCTTTCTCAGGATACGTTTTCAGATAATCCTGAGCTTGTTTGCTGCTTTCACGTAAAACCGTAAGAATCGTCCCTTCAACAGGACGCATGACTGCTTTATAAGCAATTTCGGTACCCTTTACGAATGCATCCGCAAAATCCTTGGCATAGATATCGGCTTTGCCATCAACGCTTTGATAAAAGCCTCTAAAGATCTGCGACAAGATGACTCCCGAATTTCCCCGTGCTCCCATCAATAAACCTTTAGACAAGACTTTTGCGATATCGCCTACATTCATGGTGAGGATGGATTGTGTATCCTTAACACCTGCACTGAATGTGAGATTCATATTTGTACCTGTATCCCCATCCGGCACAGGAAAAACATTTAATGCATCTACTTCATGGTGATGGTTGCTTAAATTGTTCGCACCACTCACCAACATTGATTTGAACAACGATCCGTCTAATTTATTCATAGTTCTAACCAATTACCCGAACGCCTTGGACATATACATTGATTGCATTGAACTTCAGATCCAATGACTTTTCCAAAACATACTTGACTTTCTTTTGCACTTCATTGACGACCTCAGATATTTTAACGCCAAAACCGATGATCAAATAAAGATCAAGTTCCAAGCCCTTGGCCCCATCACGAACAATGACACCTTTACTATAATTTTCTTTACGTAGCAATTCAGCGATTCCATCTTTAACAACTTTCTGCGAAGCCATACCAACAACACCATAACACTCGGTTACGACTCCACCGGCCAAACTAGCAATCGCATCGTGCGAGATATTGATATTACCTAATTGCGTTGAACGCTCTATTGACATACTGATCTCCTTTTAACAAGTTCATTATAACAAAAAATCTGCCTTTTTCACATTTTAAGAGGCACAAGAGAAACTATACGGTACTGCTGTGATTTCGTCAATCGCTATACAATCATGTTCAGGGTTCAAAGCATTGCGAATCTTAAGATAATCATTCAAGACATGCAAGCTGGACAACGCCGTATAGACCTGGATGCCATCCATCATCCTGAGATGAGCATAATAAGAATCATACGATTTGGGCTCACGCTTGAGCTCTGAGATGTTCATCAAATTTTCTGCACTCAAACTCAATAACGCTTCTGCAAGCCGTTCATGAGCAACAGGATCTGAGTAGCCACTGATCAAAGGAACTCCAATCGGTTCATTCATTGAGGATACATCCAAATCGACAACCTGATTGTTTTCTAACAACAACTGATTTTGATCGATGAGATGCGCTAAGATTCGATATTCGGTGATCTGAATCATGATTTCATTGAAACGTGGATAGCGAATCGAATACGATGCGATCAAGGCTTCATCCTCAATTTTTGCACTAAGATGTACACCTGAGGTCAAACCAACTTTGCTTAGTGTCTGTGACCACAGGTTTTCTTGAAGATAGGCTGTCTTCAAAACTCGGTTGCCGATCACATCGATTTTCTTAATGTTGAAAATGTCGAATCGAATGATGCCAAGCGTTGAGCCAACAAAACATAAAATAAACAGCATGCTGATTAGAAATCGTTTGATTCGTATCCGTTTCATCGCTTGTTTCTTGGCACGTTGTTCCGCAATCAACACATCGACCGATGGAATCTCAGTCATAGCTGCTCCAATTGAAGAACTCGATTTCTGGTTTAAGCTTGATGCCAAACTCTTCATCAACTTTTGCTTGTGCCAATTGAATCAGATTCAATATGTCTTGTGCCTTCGCCTCATCAACATTCACAATGAAGTTGCTGTGCTTTTCTGAAAACATTGCACCTCCAATACGATGCCCTCTCAAGCCAACCGCATCGATGCAAGACCAGGCACTCATTGTTTCTGGATTTCTGAAGACACTGCCCGCACTCGGTAGATCCAAGGGTTGTGATTCGATACGCCGTTGTCTTCGTCCATCCATTGTATTCATGATACGTTGTTTATCCGCTTCGTTACAATTGAACACAGCCTCAAGAATAATCCAATTGCGATGATTCATAAAGCTCGTATGACGATATTTCACTTCGATTTCACTCTTATCAAGCCATTCTGCACGCGAATTCCGATAAACCAGAACTTTTTCCAAACACTCATAGATATCATGTTTATAAGCACCTGCATTCATAAACAAGGCACCACCCACAGAACCTGGTATTCCGGATGCGAACTCAAAACCGCTAAGCGCATGATCCGCAGCTAAATAAGCCAAAGCGATCAAACTGACCCCTGCTTGGACATAGACTTTGTTGGCTTGAAAGACGACTGACTTCAAACATCGATCCAATTTGACGATCAATCCATGATAAGGTTCATCCGATGCTAGAATATTGGACCCCATTCCCCATACTTTAAACTCAAGCACATCTTCATGTAGTTCTTTTAACAAACCCAATAATGCATTCAAATCATGCGGAAAAATCATCGCATCCACAGTCCCACCCACTCTAATACTTGTGTATTTCTTTAAGGATACATGATATTTGATTTCACCGTAAGTTTGATATTTTGCGTATTGATCCATCAATTCATAACCTCATTGATCCATTGTATGAAATCTTCTGCTGCATTTAGGCGACCCAGTGGCTTAGCCTTCTCGCGCATCATTTTCAATCGATTCTCGTCATGAATCAAGTCCAGAATCATCATGCTTAGTTGTTGCGCATCACAATCTTTCTCTTCCAACAATACGCTGGCCTCTGCATCATACAACACCTTCGCATTGTGATACTGATGATTGTTTGGTACGAACGGACTTGGAATGATGATGGAAGGACAACCACTGACCATGATTTCAGCTGCCGTCGTCGCACCACCCCGTGTGACCATCAGACTTACCTCGTGCATGGCTTGAACCTGATCGATGTAAGGCAAAATCTTTACGTAAGAAGTCTCATCGTTTTCAGCGATGAACGCATCATAATGTTGTTTGCCTGTTACATAGATACACTGCAAATGATGTTCATTTAATAACGCTAACACACTGCCCATCATCGCATTGATGGAACTGGATCCTAAGGAACCCATGACAAACAAAACACTGGGTTTTGCTGGATCCAATCCGATTTCAGTCAAAATCGACTGAGTATGCGCTTTTTGCTTAAAGACGTATGTCCTTGGATTACCAATCAAACGTGTCTTGTGCAACGGAAATTGCTGTAGATTTGCTTCATAACTTACCGCAATTCCATCCACGTGTTTTGCGAGGAAAAGATTGGCTTTACCCGCAATCGCATTTTGTTCATGCAAGAATGTTTTGATTCCCATCTTCTTGGCTTCCAGAATGACAGGAACACAGACATAGCCACCAAACCCGATCACAAGATCGGGACTAAATGAATTTAGAATCATCTTTACCGCTTTACGATTAAAAAACAAAGTATAAAGCGCATAGAGTTTATTAAGGATATTGCCTTGAATCCCTTTTGTTTGGATTCCCTTAAAAGCATACCCCGCTTGTGGAATCATTCGAGCTTCCATTCGATCCTCATTACCAATGAATAAGAGTTCATGGTTCATGTCTTGTTCTTTCAAAGCTTGGGCAAGCGCCAATGCAGGATAGATATGACCGCCTGTACCACCCGTCACAATACAAATTTTCATGTGAAGACTCCCTTCGCTAAGTCATTATATCATAATCCAAAAAAGTGCTTTATGCTAAAATGTAAGCATGAAATATAAATGTTTAGTCCTTGACCACGATGATACGGTGGTCGATAGCTCAAGAACGATTCACTATCCAGCTTTTCTCGATACACTACGTCAGCTCCGACCCGATCAAAAGCCATTAAGTTTCGATGAATTCAATCATCACTGTTTTGTCTATGGGTTCCATCATCTATGTGAAGTCCGCTATGGCTTTGATAAAGCTGAGATGATGATAGAGTATGAAATATGGAAACGGCATACCAAATGCAAACAGGCACCTCCCTTTGATGGATGGTACACCTTGCTCCAACGCTTTAAAGCACAGGAAGGGATCATCATCGTTGTCTCATATTCTGAATCCACTGAGATCCGACGAGATTATCTGGATCACTTTGGTTTTGAACCCGATCGCATCTATGGCTATGACGCTGGTCCCGAAAACATCAAACCTCATATCAAACCCATCCTGAATGTCATTCATGACTTTCATCTTGATCATAAAGACATCTGTGTGATCGATGACATGCCGGTTGGTCAAACCATGGCAGAAAACGCCAATGTAGATTTCATATGGGCAAAGTGGTCCCATACAGATGAGAGACTTCTTGAACATATTAAAAAAACATCTCAACACGCATGTTCAGATGTTCATCAACTAATTGAACTCTTTGGACTCTAGATCAAACCGTAACGCCAAGTGCCAACGCCACCAATGTTATGGACATCCGTGTACCCCAGACGTTTGACAAATGCGGTCGCGTCCGATGCACGGGCTCCGCTGTAGCAGATGATAAAAATCTTCGCATTCTTATCGGGCACAACTTTCGCAAACTCACTTGGAACGGTATGCAACGGTATATTGATGCTTCCTTCCACATGTCCATCCTCTTCAAATTCTTCTACTGTACGAACATCGATAAGAATAATCTTCTTATCGTTTTTCAATTGATTGTATGCTTCTTCCTGACTTAATTGATTACGACCAAAATTAAACATGTGTCCCTCTCCTTGATTAACGAAACAATAATAGCATAATGTCAAAAAAAAACAAGAGTTTTACTCGAAGAGTCCCTCTTGCATAAGAATTCCAAGATGTTGATATGCTTTTTGTGTGACGACACGTCCGCGTGCAGTACGATTGATGAAGCCGATTTGAAGCAAATAAGGTTCATAAACATCTTCCAAGGTCATGGCTTCTTCCTGAATGCTGGATGCGATCGCATCCAATCCAACAGGTCCTCCTTTGAAACGTTCAATGATGCCCTTTAGATATCGAATATCCACATCGTCCAAACCTAAGTGATCCACCTTCAATCGATCCAATGCCAACTCGGCGACTTTAAGATCGATATGCCCATCATTCAAGACTTGAGCAAAGTCACGAACCCGACGAAACAAGCGATTTGCGATCCGCGGTGTCCCACGACTCCGCTTAGCGATTTCATGGACTGCAGCTTTATCAATGCTGGTCTCCATCACGCGTGAAGTCCGCTCAATGATTTGCTTCAACTCTTCCTGCGTATAGTAATCCAATTTGCTTACGATACCGAAACGATCTCGTAATGGTGCCGTTAGATCACCCGCTCGCGTTGTTGCTCCAACAAGGGTGAACGGTGGTAGCTCTAAACGAATTGAACGAACCGACGCTTCTTTTCCAACCACCACATCAATCGCATAATCTTCCATAGCTGGATAAAGAACCTCTTCCACTGCTTTCGGTAAACGATGAATCTCATCAATAAACAGCACATCCCCTGCCTGGAGTGTGCTCAAAATCGCCGCCAAATCACCTGAACGCTCAATACTCGGTCCACTTGTGATCCGAATGTTGCTCTCCATTTCATGCGACAAGATATACGCCAAAGTCGTCTTGCCTAAACCTGGAGGACCATAAAGCAACACATGATCCAAACTCTCCTCACGAGATTTCGCAGCTTGTATGAAAATACGTAAATTCTCTTTCAAACCAGTCTGACCCACATATTCATTTAAGGTCTGGGGTCGTAAATTAATATCTTCATCTTCCTGCATCAAATTTGATGATAATAAGCGTTCCATCTTATTGTCTCCTTCTTTGAGCCAAAAGCTGTAATGCAAGCTTCAATAAAACATCGACACTTTCATTGCTCGACTTCTCAAGCTCCTTGAGCAAGGGTGTCAATTCACTTTGTTTATAACCCAAAGCCTTAAGTGCTTCAAGCGCTTCTTGTACAGATTTTGAACCCTTCACTTCTTCATTACGCATGGAGATGAGCTTTCCCTTAAGATCCAAAATAATTTGTGAAGCCGTCTTGGCACCGATACCGGGTAGACGCTTTAAATAATCCAGGTCAGAATTCTCTATGGCCATTACAAGCTGTTCAAAATTCGAAGCAGCGAAAATCGCATTCGCCGTCTTACATCCAACCCCTTTGACACTGATCAACTTAAGAAAAAATTCGTATTCTTGCATATTCAAGAATCCATAGAGACTGTGCTCATCCTCACGAATGTATTGATAGGTATATAAACAGACTTCTTCATTGAGTTTCAAACGTTCCGGATATGCGAAAAAGATTCGATAACCTAGACCTCTATGATCTAGAATCACCCAATCTGATCCGTAACTATGAACTTTTCCAGTAATGTATGCAATCATAGCCTTATTATAGCACAGAGCTAGTCCATGAAGATGAACTGATAATCATGGATGACGATGACATCACCATCCTTAGCACCCTTTTCACGCAACGCATCATCCACACCCAAATGACGTAAGGTACGTGCAAATCGTTGTGCGCCTTGTTCGGTTGTGATGTCGGCTTTATGAAAGATACGCTCGATGCGATCCCCTGTGATGACAAAGGTGTTCGCATTGAATTGTTTGATTTCGTAAGGGACTTCTTCGATGAATTTGTAATGGACGGCTTCATTTTGAATTTCTTCCATGATAAAGGCCTGCGTTGTTTGCAGCAGATCCGCTACGGCATATAGAATCGGATCCAAACCTTCTTGAATCAGGGTGATGGTTTCAAATACTTGAAGCTTAGGGTAGGCTTTCTTAAAACGTTCCAGATTTTCTTCAGCACCCGGTAGATCCATTTTGTTCGCTACGACGACTTGAGGTCTTTCCAACAAACGATACTCATATTGACCCAACTCATCATTGATGATGCGATAATCATTGACGGGATCACGATGATCCTCTGCACCCATGTCGATGATGTGGATCAAGACACGGCAACGTTCAATATGCTGCAAGAACTGATGCCCTAAGCCTTTGCCTTGGTGTGCACCTTCGATAAGACCGGGTAGATCCGCCAATACAAATGAGCGTCCATCGGGTGCTTGAACAACCCCCAACTGAGGAATCAAGGTTGTAAATGGATAGGCTGCGATCTCAGGTTTCGCCTTGGACACCACGGATAAGAAGGTTGATTTACCAACGGATGGATAGCCGACCAAACCGACATCAGCCAAGAGTTTCAACTCAATTTCGACATCCTTTTCTTCGCCAAGCTCACCTTTTTCCGCAAAATCGGGTGCTGGATTGCGTGGTGTCGCAAAATGCCAGTTTCCACGTCCACCACGACCGCCTTGAGCGATGATGGCTTGTTGGCCGACTTCAATCAGATCCGCTAAGATGATGTCATGCTTGATGTCTTTGATGATGGTTCCAATCGGAACTTTGATGATGATGTCATTGCCTGCGGGACCATGCATCTTCTTATTTAAACCACGACCTCCGTCTTGGGCAATGATGAGACGATTAAAACGTAGATCCAGTAAAGTGGACTTGTTGGAATCCGCTTCAAAGATAACGCTTCCGCCATTACCACCATCCCCGCCGAAAGGGCCACCTAAAGGTACATACTTCTCACGCCGAAAAGAGGCCATACCATCGCCACCCTTACCAGCTTTAACTTTAATTTTTACGCGATCGATAAACATTTTAACCCTCCGATAAAAAAATCCCTAACGGGATTTTATGCTTGTGGATAAACAGAAACTTTTTTCTTGTCTTTGCCTAAACGTTCAAACTTAACGATACCGTCGACTTTTGTGAACAAGGTATCATCACTGCCACGTCCAACGTTTGTACCTGGGTGGATTTTTGTTCCACGTTGACGATACAAAATTGAGCCCGCTGTAGCAAATTGACCATCTGATTTCTTTGCACCTAAACGCTTCGAGTGACTGTCACGACCATTGCGTGATGAACCAACACCCTTTTTAGAAGCGAATAATTGGATATTCAAGGTAAACTTCATAGCTACACCTCCTTAATTGTTATATATTTTGATTGATTTTCTGCAAGCGTTTGAATCTGAATGTAGAGCATTCTAAGCAAAGCTTGTAGGTTTTGATGATTTCGTAAGACTTTGATTTCAATCATCGCATCTGGAACTTCCGTTAGAGTCAGTTCGACATCATCCGGGTATTCCGCATCCAAAGCATTCAATGCACCGGTTGCGATACTACTAACGGATGCACAAACCAAATCTGAACCTCTCGGACCTGCATTCGCATGGCCACTGATCTGAATGCCCATGATCGAATCCGCATTCCTTACAACCAGGACTTGGATCATATTAAGCTTCGATGGCTTCGATGACAAGTTTGGTATAAGGTTGACGATGACCTTGCTTGCGGTGAGTAGAACCCTTCTTAGGTTTGTACTTATAGATAATGATCTTTTTTTCCTTACCTTGTTTTTCTACTTTTGCGCTAACGGTCGCACCCTTAACATACGGTGTTCCGATTTTAGTGGACTTTGCATTGACAACCAATACTTTGTCAAATACAACCACTTCACCAGCTTCAACTTCCAACTTTTCAACGTAGATACTTTGTCCTACTTCGACTTTGAGTTGTTTGCCACCTGTTTCAATAATTGCGTACATGTTTTTGCACCTCCTTCTGTGTTTGAGACTCGCCGTGTACGGTGGCCAATTTTGGCGCTTAAAAACCTTAACGTGCGGTTGCATCCCATAAAAGAGAATACAACGTAGTTAGTATACCATAAAACCATTGCTTGTCAAATCAAAGACAAAGCATAAGAGAGCGCGATCATCACAAGAATCGCCGGGAGGAAATTCGCCAACTTCAATTTTGTCATCTCGAGCATATTCAACCCAATTCCGATGATCAAGGCCGATCCCACGGCACTGATATCTGTGATCATGATCTCCGTCATCACCGGTGCGACAAAGGTGCTTAGAATCGTAATCGCCCCCTGATAGATCATGATCACAAAAGCTGAAAACAACACACCCCAACCATAGGTTGAAGCAAAAACAATCGATGAAATGAAATCCAACAAAGACTTGGTGTATAAGATGGTCTCATTTTGTCGCAAACCGCTTTCCAAGGATCCCACAATCGCCATCGCACCGACACCAAACAAGATGCTCGCACTGATGAAACCTTGGGCGAAGCTGCTGTCACTCCCCTTCGCAAAGCGTCTCTCCAGAGCATAAGCGAAATGATTCAAATGATCCTCAAGTTTCATCAATTCACCGATTAAGACACCTAATGCGAGCGCTACGATGAGCAACAAGACATTTGCATAGTTGATGACCCCTTGAAACCCAATAATGAGCGTGCTTAAACCCAAAGCGGACATGATCGCCTTACTTTTAGATTTGATGAAGCCACTCTTTAAAACGATTCCGATGATCGATCCAATCGTAATCGCAAGTCCATTTACCAATGTTCCATTCATATCAAACCCCAGTGTTCACGATCGGTGCTTCAACCTTGCAATGAACTCTTCCCAATTTACTGAACTCCATACATACGCTGCTTGCTGGATGATGCAAAGTATGATGAATCATTTGTATACGCTTCAAAGCAAAACGCTGTTCTGCAAAGATGTGGATGGCTTCACCCATGCGTTCCGCAGTCAATATGATCGAGCATCGACCTTTATCCTTTAATACGAAGAATGCGTGTTTCGCCAGATCCTCAAGACTCAATGAAACATCCAACCGTGCATGATCCGCATCAATATTCTGATGGCGATAATAGGGTGGATTACATACCAATAAATCAAAATTATTCTGATTCAAATGTTTGAAGTCCACACACTCCAATCGTACATTCCTTATTTCATTCAATGCCACATTCTGCTTCGCCAATTCCAAGGCTTCGTTATTAATATCGATCCCTAAACATGTTTGATCCGTACTGAGACTGGCAACCATAATGATGACACCTGTATTACATCCAACTTCCAAGACGCGATCATGTTTACGCACCTTGATGAAATTCGCTAAATGAAAGGTATCCGAAGTCATCTTATAGATCGCTTCTGTTTGCATCAATCTTAGTCGTGTCCCTTTGATGTAGTCCAACGGCATCATAAGACATGTTCCGGCTTCTTGGCATACGGTAATTTGAACCAGAAGACACTTCCTTTATCGAGAACACTGTTTACCCCAAAAGGATACGCATGACTCTTAAGAATAGCTGAAGCAATGCTTAGACCCAAACCTGTTCCCGCCACATTGCGATGATGATGTTTATCGATCTTATAGTATCGATCCCAGATGTATGGGAGGTCCTGCTCACTGATGCCGATGCCATGGTCGATGATTTCCACTTTCACCATATCTTGCTCACACAAGATCTGTAAGATAAGAATCTTATCTTTGCCTACGAATTTGATCGCATTGCTTACAAAGTTGATGACAACTTGTTTGATCTTTAAAGGATCTCCGATCACAATGACTTCTTGAGGTGCAAACAACTCCACTTTGATTTTATTGGACTTGATCAATCCATCTAGCAAACGTAAAGACTCCTTAACCAAATCCACACAATTGAATTGTTTCAAATCTAAAGTCAACACACTGGATTGCATCTGCGACAACTGTGTCATATCTTGAACCAAATGATCCAAATGATTCACCTCATCTAAAATGACTCCCAGATGTTCCTCACGCTTTTTCTTGTTATCCCCTGAAATGTCTTTGATCATTTCCGCATAAGCCTTGATCATCGTCAAGGGTGTCTTGATATCATGCGATACATTAGCAATCAAATCCTTCCGCAAATCATCCATCTTCTTCAATTCACTGGATGTGTTGTTCAACGTATCCGCAAGTTCACTGAACTCCGTGAACTGCGTCTTCTCAAAATAAACATCATAGTTTCCTTGAGCAAGTTTCAAAGCCTCTTTTTTCATCTTAATGATCGGTTTTGTGATGTTGCTAGAAATATAAAGTGATACCACACTAAACAAGACAAAAACCATGATGGTGACATAGATGAATTGTTGTTGAAGGATCGAAATGGTCGAATCAATCGGCAACAAACTTGAATTCAAGAAAATATAGTAATTACCAAAAGGCAACAGTACCTTCTTCCCATAAACAATCATATCTTGCTGAATTACAGCGTTGTTTACTGTTAAGGCAAATTCACCTTGGGGCGATTCATTGATCATCTGTGTATAGTTTTGAATCTTCTGTGCGAATCCAATTGCGTTGGAATTCAAAACACAACCCAAGCCTAAAGCATCCACTTGATACAACAACTGCCCTTTCGAACTGTAGACGAGTCCACAAACATTGTTTTGCACCGCACTGACTTGAACACTCATGTTGAACTGATTGTTTAGAATGGATTCTTCAATCTTATTCGCAACGCTTTCAACTTGAGTGACTTTCATTTGTTTGAAGTAGGCACTTAAAAAAACGATCTGCATGACCCACAGCATGATTAAAACACCTAACATCAAGGTGAAGAAATAAAGCCATGTACGAAAACGTATGTTATGCAAATCAAACTTCAAATTTGTACCCCGTTCCACGAACCGTCACAATAAATTTACGATATTCCTTTAGATTATGACGCAACATCTTGACGTGCGTATCCACTGTCCGATCGTCTCCGAAGTAAGAATAGTTCCATACTCTCTCTAATAAGACTTCTCGATTAATCGCCATGTTTTTATTTTTTATCATATAAACCAATAAATCAAATTCTTTGGGTGTCAAGGTTACTTTCTCTTTATTAACAAAAACATCCCGAGCATCAATATCGATTTCGAGTCCCTCAAAGACATAACGATTGTGTTCTTTATCTTGATTACGTTTAATGACCGCATTGATACGAGCCATAAGTTCCTTTGGACTGAATGGCTTGACGACATAATCATCGACACCCAAGTCAAAGCCATGGAGCTTATCATACTCTTCATCACGTGCCGACAACATGATCACCGGTATGTTCTTGATGCGTTTGATTTCCCGACATGCCGTGAACCCATCCATAACCGGCATCATGATGTCCAATATGATCAAATCAAAATCTTGATGTTCAACTTTGGTAATGGCTTCATAACCATTTTCAGCTTCTTCAACTTCAAAACCATGAATCAACATGGCATATTCTTTCACAACTTCTCTGATTTTCGCCTCGTCATCTACGATCAATATTTTTGCCATGATTGGACTCCTATCTTTCAATGATTTCAATTTTCTTAATTAAACACGATTTTTCTTTTTCTATCAAGCCACTGACCTTGACGATACGATTGATCTTTAACAGTTCTTCAAGGCCTTGATAGATTTGAGGCATCAAAACACCATCCAGCTCACCACTTTCATCAATAAGTTGAATGAATGCCATCATCGCTCCATTTTTAGTTCGGTGCGTCTTTACTTTCTTGATCATGGCAATGAATGTTTGATTCTGATTTGAAACATTCAGCTGAAGGATTGCTTGAGATAAACCTAAACTCTGTTTTATATGTGTCAAGGGATGATCACTTAAATAGTAACCTAAAACCATGCGTTCTTTTTCTGCGTTATCCAAAGGATCATCTTTCACGAATACCAAGGGCAAAGGCTTGACCAAGCTTGTATCGATTGAGATCTGTTGGTTATGTTCAATGCGTACCATATCCGCATAATCCAATGCATCTTGAAGCGATGCCCGCATCGTATTACGAGCAAGATTGAAATCATCCAAGGCACCGGCATCAATCAAAGCCTCGAAATTTGACTTGGAGATACGATAGGTACTCATGCGCACTACAAAATCATAAAAGTCATTGAACATGCCCTTTGATCGTTCTGTCAGAACGGCTTGGTTCAAAGCGGTTCCTACCCCTTTGATGATTAGCAAGGGAAAGCGAATTGCTTCCGCTTCCAAGACATAATGCCCTCTACTGAACTTAACGGAAGGCTTTGCGATTCTGACTTGATGCGCCTTAGCCTCTTGGAGGTATTCATAAGTCTTGCTTTCACTGCCGATGACACTGTTCAAAAGTGCCACAAAGAACAGATCTGGGTAATTGGCTTTTAAATAAGCCATCTGATATGAAATCATCGCATATGCGACACTGTGTGACTTATTAAAGCCATAGTTCGCAAACTTGAAGATCAAGGCATACACCGTTCTCGCCGTTTCATCGTTGAATCCATTCTCGATACAACCACGAATGAACGCTTCCTCAAGCTTACTCAATTCATTGGCGTTCTTCTTACTCATTGCTTTACGTAAAAGATCAGCTTTCGCCAAGCTGAAACCCGCCATACGTTGAGCAACCTGCATGATCTGTTCTTGATAGATCAAAATGCCGAAAGTCGATTCAACGATGGGTCTGATGGCTTGTACGGGGTAACTCACTTTATCTGGATTTTGTCGTGCTTGAATATATTCCGGAATGTTTTCCATTGGCCCTGGCCTAAACAAGGCGATTGTTGCGACAATGTCCTCAAATCGTGTCGTCTTCATTTGACGCAAAAGATTCTTCATTCCTTCAGATTCCAATTGAAAGATACCCACCGTATCCACATCATGAACCAACTTCAATGTCTTCTTGTCATTCATCGGTATCTTAAGAATATTGAAAGTCATGCGATCGCGTTCTTGGATCGCCTGAACCACCTCGTCGATGATCGTCAAATTCCGTAAACCTAAGAAGTCCATTTTGATCAATCCCAAGGATTCCAAGTGGTCCATTGTGAATTGCGTCGACACCATGTCTTGTTCAATTTGAATTAGAGGTACCACTTGATTCAAGGGCACACTGCTCATCACGACACCCGCCGCATGTGTTGAAATATGGCGTGGCAAGCCTTCCAAGACACTTGCAATACGATACAACTTTTGATAACGCTCATCCGAAGCGATCAATGATCTGAAACGTGGGCTTTGATCATAAGCTTGCGCAAGCGTTATTTTGAGGGCTTGTGGGATGGTTTTACTTAAACTATCCAACTCACGTACCGAAATCTCCATCACCCTGCCTACATCCCTTAAAACTTGCTTAGCAGCCAAGGTCCCAAATGTTGAGATATGTGCCACATGATCTTTACCATATTTTCGAACGACATACTGAATCACTTCATCTCGTCTATTGTCAGGAAAATCGGTATCGATATCCGGTAAGGAAATACGTTCTGGATTCAAGAATCGTTCAAACAGCAGATCATGTTCGATGGGATCCACGTGGGTGATGCCCAAACAATAGGAAACCAATGAACCTGCAGCCGAACCACGACCAGGACCGACATAGATTCCTTGTGATTTTGCATAGCGAATGAAATCCCAAACGATTAAGAAATAGTCTTCGTAATGCATTGATACGATGACATCGATTTCGTACTTCAACCGTGCACGATAGTCCCCATCAATTGGTTTGTTCGTGAATCGTTTCTCCAAGCCTGCAAGACACAACTGCGTCAGATACTGCGCAGAACTCAAGTTTTCATCCGGTGTTTCAAATCTTGGCAAACGTGTCTGGGCTTGGTTCCATTCAACCTTAGATTGTGATGCGATCCAATCCGACATCTTCAAATCATCCTCATCATAAAGCTGCGTCATTTCTTGAGGCGAAAGCATGTATCGATAGCGCTCAAGAATCAATTGCTTATCCGATAACAAGCGCTGCATCCCAATGGCTTTCAGAACCCGATGATGCTCATCATGATCGGCTTCCGCATAAATAACACGATGCGCTGCGACCGAGCGAATGCCTATTTCACTCAGAATCGATTTCAAACGCTTATTCTGTATTTGATAATAAGACTCCTCTTGACGATTGATGCCCAATAAAACATCCGGTATCCGCTGCTTAAAAGCATTCATCCTACGTATTATCGAAGCTTCATCATCATTGATAAAAGCCTGATCGAAAACAGCTTGGTCCGAATAAACAATCATGAAAAGTGATGTTTGATAAAAACTTAGCGCTTCTAATTGAATTGATTTATCATCACAATTCAGCTTTGAAGAAATCGCCATCAAAGCCTGATAACCCTCATTATTTCTTGCGACAGTCAACATAGAGTAATTTGCATCTTCAAAGAAAACATCAAACTCAAGACCCAAGATAGCTTGAATCCCCTCTTTTTGACAAAGACGAACGAACTCCAAACTTCCATGCATGACACGTAGATCACTTAAAGCAAGCGCACTAAAACCCAGCTCCTTAGCCTTATGAACCAGATTAGGAATCGTCATTGTGCCATTCAAGAGTGAATAACAACTTCGAACAGAAAGATGTGTGCTCATGTCGACATTGATTTCTTTGACATGTCTCTATTATACCTTAAAGCATCTCAAAAAAAGAACAGCTTACGCTGTTCAATAATCAAGATTCAAATTGTCAAAAGCTTGTACATCATAAACCATTTCACTTCGCTTCTGATACATGAGAGAAACATTATCCCCCACCTTGGTCAAGGAAGCCTCCACATTGGTTTTGCTGGACACAATAAACAAAGCATTTTGTCCATCAATCATCATGTAATAGACACTGGTCCCATCCAAGATGACTTCTTTAACATCCAATACAAGCCCTGTTAGTGAGACGGAATCGATGGGAAGATCCACAATCTGACCACCGTCTTTGAGTTGTTTTAAATACGTCAAACGGGCTTCTTCAACACTCGCGCCTACACCAACCAAAGCATAGTCCTGAACACTGACCATCGCATAGAGTTTAACCAAGCCCTCATAATCTTTCAACGCCATGAAATAGGTTGGAAAGCCATCCACGTTCAACAAAACTGGAAACGTTGACTCGTAATTCAAATGCTGAACCTGGCCGGTCGCGGAATTCATTGCGGAAACTTCATCCGCACCACCCACTTGAATGTACGTTGCCTCTTTGGTTCTTAAGTTGATTAAGGCAAACCCAACAATCGATCGATCCGCTCCAACCGATGTCAAACCTGAGAAAATATGCGTTTGCCCCTCGATCGACACGTAGTTGAAACCATCGGTGGTTTGAATCATGTCTTTTTGACCAATCAAGGTATTGATCCATCCATTGACATAATAACCCCAGTTATCAATCTGATACCAAGCGATTCGTGCGGATTGCGCACGATCGACCCAAGCTGGCATCTCATCGATGGCATACCGGTTCATATCACCACTGACCGCATCCACCGTGATCACAGCATTGGTATCCCAACCACCAAACCAACCGATCTCAGGTTCAATGATTGAAATCACGTAATAAGGATTGCCTTCATCATCGATTTCAAATGAAGTCGCATCAAAGATGTCTGTACGATACTTGAAACGTACATGACGCATCAAATCCTCACTAAGAAATGCGGAAGGTGCATACTTGATGCCTTCATCCAACACAATCAACTTCACATCGCTCGCGTCCGTCACATTCACACGAACATAGCCTGGAATGCCCTTCTCACGATTTTGAAACCATTTGATTGAATCTTGATACTCTAAGGCGGAAACACGATAAACCATGTCTTTTTGATTGATGAGAATGTACTCATTATTGATGTCGAACTGAGAACCTAAACCTTGAACACGTCCAATCTGCTTGTCGCCAAGTTGTTGAGCGGTGTTCTGATCAACCAAAGGAATCTTATTCAAAGCGATCGCATCGAACTGATCATCGAACTCACTGCTTGAAGTAATTTGAATCTGATCGCGATAGCGTCCCGCATTCAACATCTCACTGCTCAAGAGTGAGAATATGAGAGTAAAGGCGATCAAGGCAAATCCCAGTCCAATGCACAACTTAACCACAAAATCAATTTGATACGAAAACACAAAATAAACCATACTAAAGATAAATAGATAGAACACCACCAACATGATAAACGCCGTATCATGGAGGTTATAGGCAGGTAAGGTCACATAATCGATGCCAACAGCCACGATAAGCAAAACAAGAAGCGCTCTTAAGAGCGCTTGCCATTTCGGTAAAGCTTTTTTAGCCTTGGGGATATTGAATCCATAAAACGTCATTAAATTTCACCTCGAATCCGTCTTCGACAATCTTCTAAGCAAAGATCGACTTGTACCTCCGTCAAATGCTTCACAGCGGCAGCCAAGCGATGTCCACCCCCATTGTATCGGTGAGCGATGTCATTGACACTCAAGCGACGTGAACGAAGACTTCCGCTATAACGAATCAGTCCATCTTCTTCTTGTTCAATGAGTAAAGCCCAGATCTGAAAACTGCGAACCAAACCAAGCTCATTCACACGTTCTTTCGCCAAACCTGGCGTAACCCGGAGTCTTTCCAAAGTGCTACGGTCCAACTTGATATAGACCAAACCGGATTCCTCAATGATCGCATGCGTACGAATATAGTTCGTCAATTCAAACTCGATCCGCTCCATTCCAAACAAGTCATCATTGATCTGACTCAGATTCAATTCACTATTGACCAGAAAGGCAGCACAATGCAAAGTACTTGCGCTGGTGTTTGAGGTCGAAAAACGCAAGGTATCCGTCAGAATTCCCATATACAGATAGCGCGCTGTTACAGGACTGAGGGTCTCACGTGATTTCATTTGAATCAAACGACAGACGAGTTCCGAAGTACTCGCGGCCGTATCATCGATGAACTCATACATCGCATAGGCATCCGTAAAGGGATGATGATCCAATTTAACTGAATCATAGGCATATTGATAACGATCATCATCGATCCGAGCCGCATTAGCCGTATCCAAGATGATCGCTAAACTCTTGCGAACGACTTCATCGCTGACAGTCTCATAGTTGCCGAACAAGGCTGCGGATTGACCACGATGCCAACCCATCGCATAAACTTCTTTATTCGGATAAGTTTCTTTCAGCCAATTGACCAAACCCCATTGACTCCCTAAGGCATCTGGATCCGGTGCTTGGTGACGAAAGACACAAATGATGGGAGCAGCTTCTATTTTCGCAAGGATCTCATTCATTTTATAAACCTAAAATATGTACGGTATCTTGGGCGATGACCAATTCCTCATTGGTTGGGACGACCCAAACTTGAACTTTGGAATCCGCTTTGCTTAAGCAGACTTCTTTACCACGAACACTGTTGTTCAAGTCATAATCCATATCGATCTGAAGGGCTTGTTCAATATTCTTCAAGATGCTTTCACGAGCCGCAACGTCATTCTCACCCAAACCGCCTGTAAAGACGATCGCATCCACTTTACCCAATTGAACAAAGTAACTACCGATGGTTTGTGCAACGCGATTCGCATAAATCTTACGGGTTAAAACAGCACGTTCATTGCCTTCTTTGATCGCATTGTCCACATCACGTGCATCGCTTGATAATCCACTGACACCCAACATGCCCGATTTCTTATTCAAGACATCGATGACTTCTTCTGCAGTCTTATGTGTCTTACGCATCAGATAGGTGATGATCGCAGGATCGATGTCACCCGAACGTGTTCCCATCATGATGCCTGCCAAAGGTGTGAAACCCATGGATGTGTTTACGGATCTGCCCCCTTGAACCGCAGCCAAAGATGCCCCGTTGCCCAAGTGACAAGTGATGATATTGATGTCTTCAACCTTTTTGCCCATCAACTCCGCAACACGATTGGAAACGAAGTAGTGGGAGGTTCCGTGGAAGCCATAACGACGGATCTTATAATCTTGATAATATTCAAAAGGAATTGGATAGAGATAGATGTCATCCGGCATGCTTTGATGGAACGCCGTATCAAAAACCGCTACGTGGCGCGCCTTAGGCAAAGCTTTCTTGAACGCTCTGTAACCAACCATATTCGCTGGATTGTGCAAAGGAGCCAATTCTGATAACTCAATGACCGAAGTCTCGACCGCATGGTCGATTTCAACCGATGCGTTATACAACTCACCGCCATGAACGACACGATGACCCACACCCTTGATTTCATCAAGATTTGCGACGACACCATGACTGATCAAGGCTTCCAAAACCAACTCAACACCTACTTTATGATCGATGATGGGAAGTGTCTTTGTGACTTTCTCACCTTTGACTTTGATCGTAAAGATTCCATCTTTGAAACCGATACGCTCAACGATGCCACTTGTTAGTACTTCCTCACTTGGCATTTCGAACAACTGAAACTTTAATGATGAACTCCCTGCATTAACGGATAATATTTTGCTCATTTTTCTTGCTCCTTATTCAATCTCATTCAATTGTTCTACCAAGGCATCTACTTCATCGATCTTGAGCGCACTGAGCTTCTGATAGATCGCTTGACGAAGGGAGAAGTGTTGGAAACACTGGAGATTGTCTTCATATTTATCTAATAATGATTCTACTCTTTGAACACTGTCGTGTACAGCACTGCGACTGCTTTTTGTATGCTCTGCAATTTCAGATAATGAGAAATCTTCTCGAAAATACATGTGTGCGATTTCTTTTTGCTTATCCGTCAATAAACACTCATACCAATCCAAAAGGTTGTTGTAACGCTCATTCTTATTCGTCATTGCGATAACCTTGGGTGATGGAGGAAAGATAGAGTTCTTTATCAAACAAACTGAGATCCTCAACTTTTTCACCTAAACCGACAAACGCAACCGGAAGTTTTTGATTCATTGCCAAAGCGATGATCACCCCCCCTTTTGCCGTCCCATCCATCTTCGTACAGATAATCGCATTGATCTTGGAACTTGCTAAGAAGGCATCTGCCTGACTGAGCGCATTCTGACCTGTGCTGGCATCCAGAACCAAGAAACTGTGTTGAGCAGGATAACCCACGATCTTCTCAATGACACGATGAATCTTTTCCAACTCTTGCATCAGATTCACTTTTGTCTGAAGGCGACCTGCCGTATCGATGATCAAGACATCAAAATCTTCCTGAAGTGCCTTCTTACACGCATCCACCACAACTGATGCGGGATCTGAGTTTTCTTTACCCACAAAGCAAGGCACATCGATCCGTTCAGCCCAAGTCTGCAGTTGCTTGACAGCAGCTGCACGAAAGGTATCTGCTGCCACAAGTAAGACTTTCTTCCCTGTTGCTTTATACAAAGCTGCCAATTTGGCACTGCTCGTCGTTTTTCCACTTCCATTCACACCGACCATCAGAATGATGTTCAAGCGATCCTCCAGAACAAGTGGATACTCCATCAAGACCTCAAGCAGAATCTCAACGAGTTGTTCGATTGCATCCGCACTTGATTTCAGATTCAGTCGATTGACATCTTTCTCCAAGCGTTTGAGAATTTGTTTCGATGCATCGACGCCCACATCACTCTCGATCAACACTTGATTCAAGTCTTTATAGAAATCCTCATCCAAATTCGATTTTTTACGTAATAGTTTAAACAAACCTTGACCAAAACGTTCATCTGTTTTCTTAAATCCTTCGAAATAGACATCATGTTTCGGACTGAAATGTTCCTTTATCTTTTGAAAGATATTCATTCTGCCACGACCTCCTCAGCCAACATCATCGCATCTGCTAAACGCACTTTGAGCATTTGTGAAACTCCACTGTTGTTCATAGTAACCCCAAACAAGACGTCACATTGCGCCATCGTTCCAGGACGATGCGTCAATACGATGAATTGTGTGCTGTGCGAAAATTTCTTCAAGTAACTTGAGAAACGTTCGACATTTGCCTGATCCAGCGCAGCTTCAACTTCATCGAACACACAAAGTGGCACATGCCTTGCCTTTAGAATCGCAAAAAGCACGGAAATGGCAATCAAACTCTTTTCTCCCCCCGAGAATAAGCGCATGTTCTTGATCGATTTACCCGGTGGTTGAACGTGGATCTCGATGCCGGAGTTCAAATAGTCATTGGGATCTTCTAATGCGAGATATGCTTTACCGCCACCAAACATCGCTTGAATGACTTCTGGCAATTCGGCATTGATCTTATCCAACATCTCTTTGAACTGTTGAACCATGATGCCATCCAAATCTTGAATCAAAGCCAAGATTTTGTCTTTACTTTCAAGAATCTCATCATACTGAGCTTTCATTTCTTCATAACGTGCGTTGATGGCTTCATATTCCTGCGGTGCCATCATGTTGATGTTGCCTAAGGCTTCGATGTCCTTACGCAAGCGATTGACCTCCTCGTGCGCATCTTCAACGCCTTCAAGCTTTGGCAAAGTCAGAGTGAACTCATACGTCATTTGATAATCTTTACTCAGACGATTCATGAGGTTCTCAATGTTGGTTTCCTGCCGCGTCGCCTGCAGTTCGATATCACGCTTTAAAATCTGAAGTGCACTGAGATCACGTCGTTGTTGACGAACCTGCAGATCACGACGTTCACTTTCCTGTGCATACTTTAGTCGAAGTTCACGTTTGGTCTTCAATTGACCATTCGCATCGTCACGATTGAAGTAGGCTTTATTTAACATGTCAATCAAGTCTTCTTCAAAACTGATACCCTGTTCACTGCCATTGGGAATCAACTGATCCAAATCCGCTTTAAGCCGTTCAAATTTCGCACGTTTGGAATCCAAAACCGGTTCCAATTGTGCAGCTGCGATTCGCTTTTCCATCAAATCATTTTCGAGTTCAGCTTTTTGATTGTTCAAATCAAACAACTGATCTTGACTTGAATGAAGCTCTTTCTGATAACGTTCGATGTCCGTTTTTAACTCATTGATCTCTTTTGTAATCGACAAAGGCGAATGGGCATCCTTCTGACGACCACCCGTCATGGATCCCCCACGATGGATCACATCCCCTTCCAGGGTTACAAGTTTGTATTGATAATTCAACAACTTGGCCAAATGATTTCCATTCTCCAAGTTGTCACATACCAAAACATTGCCCAGTAAAGAGCTTCGAACCAGTTCAAATTTACGATCGCAATCCACGAAGCTGTCCGCTGTTCCAAGGAAACCATTTGAACTTAGACAAACGATCTCGTGTTCACGATTCAAGTGACGGGTGAATAAGACAGACATCGGTAAGAATGTCGCTCGACCCGATTCATTTTTCTTAAGAAAGTTAATGGCTTGACGAGCTGCGGCTTCATCTTGAGTAACGATGTGATACAAAGCACCACCTAAGGCAACACCGACCGCATCTTCATAGCCGACCTGTGGTTTCAACAATTTAGAAACGACTCCATGAACACCCACGAGGCTTTGTTGGGCATTGATGACGGCTTGAACCCCCATTTGATTCATGTATGGGCGAGACTCCAAATTTTTTGCCACTTCCAAGCGGTTTTGAACCCGATTCAAACGGCTTTGCGCTTCTTCAACACGGGTGTTTTGATCGATCAATTGACGATTGATCGCAATGCTTCTTCCTGTCAACGTTTGAACATCTAAATTCAATTGGGTGAGACGTTGATCACGATCCTCGTACTCACGGCGCGCTTCTTCAAGCAGACTCTGTATTTGAATTGCTTTTTCTTCTTGATTACCGACTTCCAAGGTGTATTTACGCTTTTCATCAATTTCAATTTTACGTGTCTCGAGTGTCTGTATTTCATTGACGACCCGAACCAAGGCTTCTTGAAGATGATGAAGTTGTTGATCCAACTGTGCGATCTCATCCTTAGCCAACATGTTGTTGTTTTCAGAAACCTGGATGGAGGCTTCCAACAAAGCTTCTTTGGCTTGAAGTTCACTCAACTCATTGCGTGCATTCGCAATTTCCGTTGTCAAATACGTGATCTGATCACTCAAAACAGCAATTTCAATCTTTTGTAAACGTTCTTTCTTCGTTTTATAGATTTCGGCTTTTTGTGCAGCCTTCTTTAAGGGATATACTTGTTTTTGAAGCTCTAAGTAAATATCGTTGATCCGCTCCAAATTGGCCTCTGTTTTGACCAGTTTGTTGATCGCCTCATCCTTGCGTTTTCGATACTTCGCAACCCCTGCTGCCTCTTCAAAGATCCCACGTCGATCAATTGGCTTAGCTTCTGAAAAACTGGTGATCGTACCCTGTGAGATCAAACTTAAAGAATCTCGTCCGATTCCACTGTCCATCGTCAAACTTGTGATGTCTCGTAAGCGACAAGGCACCTTGTTGATGAGATACTCAGCCTCCGCATTCTCTCGATGAAGTCGCCGTGTGATTTCAATCTCATCAAAAGCAAGATTAAAGGCTCGATCGCTATTATCAAATACCAAAGTCACTTCGGCAAAATTGACTTGACGACGATGTTCACTGCCTGTAAAGATGACATCCGTCATGGTGGATCCCCGTAATGACTTAACGGATTGTTCCCCTAAGACCCAACGTATCGCGTCAACGATATTGCTTTTTCCACACCCATTTGGCCCAACGACACCCGTGACAGGATGGTCAAAGCTGATATTGACACGATCTGCGAAGGACTTGAACCCCTGTATTTCAATTCGTTTTAAAAACATGGAAATCCTCCATTCCTCAATAATGAATTATACTAAAATAACAACTGAATTAGAAGAGCGAATAAAAAGCCAACCCCCTCGGGTTAGCCTAAAATCGCTTTAAGAACAAGCTCTGAATCCAATTTTGGATCGACTTTGATAAAGACATGTGCGATCTTCCCTTCAGGGTCAACCACAAAGGTGGAACGCTGTACGCCGAAAACCATCTTTCCATACATGTTCTTTTCCTTCCATACATCATACGCAGTGATGACTTCCAGTTCTTCATCGCTCAAGATATCGAAATTCAATTCAAAATCCTGTTCAAACTTCTGATGACTCTTAATCCCATCCTTACTGATGCCAAAGACTTTAATGTTGTTTTTTACATACATCGGCATCGCATCACGGTACGTACACGCTTGTGTCGTACAACCCGGTGTGTTGTCCTTTGGATAAAAGTAAAGTACGACATATTGGCCACGATAATCACTTAAACGGCGTGTTTCACCTTTTTGATTCACCAATGTGAAATCAGGTGCTAAATCATTTACTTGCAACATAGGATCTCCTTTTCCTTTATTGTGTTTGAAATCTTAGACAAAGTCCACTTATATGACTCGATAGACACGTGCTTCATAAGGTCTGAAGACCATTTTGGTCACTAGGGGACCTACGGGATAATTAGCGATGAGACACTCACCTTCGATGTACGCATCATCGATTGGGAACTGGATCGAGTGTTTAGAAAGATTGATCAACACAAGATAACGATGACCTCCCACACGTTCAAAAGCGAGCAATTCAGAATGTTTCGGTAGATAAGGAAGCACATTACCAAACGCGAATGTAGGATCGGATTTATAGAGCTCGATGGCTTGTTTCGTGAAACACAAGATGGAATCTTGATCTTGTATCTGATCCAACACGTTGATTTCATTCTTATTGGGATTCACCTTGAGCCACGGCTGGACGTGTGAAAACCCAGCATACACATCATTCGTCCATTGCATCGGTGTCCGTGCATTGTCACGTGTCATCTTTTGAATGATCTTCTTCGCAAACTGCTTCGGGAGATGCATCATCTTTTGTAACACTACACAATCGTTGATGGCTTCAAAATCACGCCAGTCTTCTTGTTCGAGTTTGAGATTCGTCATCCCAATTTCTTCCCCTTGATAAATAAAGGGTGTTCCACGACTCATCAAAGTCAGTAGATTCAGTGCTTTGGCACTTTCCTTGTGATACTTCTTCTCATCTCCAAAACGAGATACCGCTCGTCCATTATCGTGATTAGAGAGGAAATTTCCCAAAAAAAACTCATCCTGAACGGAAGCTAATTGCCATTTGAAATAAATCGTTTTGAACTCTTTAATCGTCCAACGATAGAATCGTCTGAAGTCATACTTACCTAAAGGTCCACAACCAATCAAGACTGTATCGAAATGAAACATCAAATCCAACATCTTGGAATCTTTACCACTGTAAAGTTTGGCACTCTCAGGACTGATTAAAACACCTTCACCGACAAACAAACCTGTGTGATCCTGCAGAATCGCATCATACATTTCCAGCAGATAATCAAAGCTTTCTGGTCGGGAGATGATATGGTCATCCGCAAACTGGTAACCTTTTTTATGTGGGTTCTTGTCCAAAAGATCGGGTATCTTACTAATCATGTTGATGACATCCATTCTGAATCCATCTATGCCTTTGTCCAGCCAAAACCGCATGATCCTGCGAATCTCGGCGCGAAGCTCAGGATTACGCCAGTTTAAGTCACATTGATTGGGTGTGAACAAACTCAAATAGTAGGTGTTCTCTTCACTATCCACCTTAGTCCACGCACTTCCACCAAACAAACTGATCCAATTATTGGGTTCTCGATTCAATTTTCCTTCACGAAAAAAATAGAAATCACGATATTTGGAACCCACATCACTCAAAGCTGCTTGAAACCAGGGATGTTGGTCCGATGTATGGTTCGCCACCAAATCCATGATCAATCCAATGCCACGATCATGACACGCACGAATCAGTGCATCCATATCGTCCATCGTACCAAATTCAGGCTGTATGCTATAATAATCTTGCACATCATAACCATAATCATGATTCGGTGAACGATAGACAGGACTAAGCCAGATCTGATTCGCTCCCAAATCCTTAATATGATCCAAGCGACTCAATATTCCCTTGATATCCCCGATGCCATCGTCATTGGAATCCATGAATGAGCGTGGCCAGATTTGATATACAACGGAATGGATGGATGATTTCTGCATAGCGATACCCTCTGATAACAGTTTAACATGAACCCGAGGTAAATATGAACCATCAGGAATACCGATTGAAATATCCGAACATCACGGAAATCGTTGCTGTAAGCAAGACGTTTGAGCTTGATGCCATCGAAGCAGTCTACCAGCAAGGATTCAGACACTTTGGTGAAAACAAAGTCCAAGAACTTAAACGTAAAGCCCCTTATAAGAGCGATATCATCTGGCACTTCATTGGACATCTTCAACGGAACAAAGTCAAAGATTGCGTTCGTTATGCGGATCGGATCGATGCGGTAGATTCGATAGAACTGATCGACACGATTGAAAAAGAATGTGACAAGATCCAGAAATCTATGCCGATTTTGATTCAAGTGAAACTTACGGATGAAACGACAAAAGCTGGAGTCGCAAAAGATCAGGTTGAGAGCTTGATTGAACACGTAAACCAATGTCGATTCGTTCATTGTGAAGGGTTCATGGTCATCGGACCCAATACCGAAAACACAGATGAAATCAATCAGACATTTCAAAGAGCCCATGAACTATTCAAATCACTGCAAAAAAAATATCCTCAATTGAGGACATTGTCGATGGGCATGAGTCATGACTATGAAATCGCTTATCGGAATGGGGCAAGCCAGTTTCGACTCGGCTCAATACTGTTTGGTCAAAGAAGTCTTAAGTGACTTCTTTTTATGTCGCATCATCAAGCGATCGAAAGCATCGATGATGGCCAGCGATAGACTTTGAACACTGATTCCCATTAGCAAGATCAATCTAAATCTAAAATCAAAAACATCCGCATTGACCGTCTTGAAAAAAGAACCCAAAGGATAGTTGAACCAAAAAAAATATTCCCAATACGATTGACCTTGGTTCTCCGCAATAAATACGATGGCATACGCACTCAACAATACAATCCACAAAATGCGTGCCTGATAGGGATATTGATATGCTTCTTTATACCATTTACCTAGAAACCAACGTATCAGCATATAGATGAAACCGATACTGATGGAATGAGCACTGAATGCAATCCATAAATCTTGATTAAACAGACGATAAAAATCAAGATTGAGAAGTGTGAAAATAAGATAGCTGACATAAACCGCAAAGACATGGATTAAAATGATTAAGCCAATTGCCTTAGTTATTTTTTTCATTGCGTAGATCTTTCACCATGGTGCCTAAGCGATTCAACCCTTCATATAAATCCTTTTCTTTAACCGCATAAGAAATACGGATGTACTCATCCTTTGATGTGTTGAAATAAATCCCTGGAACCAAGGCGAGTTTATAATCATGCAAAGCTTTATTGCAGAAAGCTTCGCTCGCCATGCCAAATTCCTTGATCTTAATAAAGATATAAAAAGCACCTTCGGGTTTGACATAATCAATGTTAAAATCATCCAGAATCTTCATTGAACGAAGCAACCGTTGACGATAGACTTCACGAACATGCGATGTATCTTCATTCAAAGCTTCAATCGTCGCAACTTGTGTGAACGTAGAGATACCGGTTACCAAATAACTGTGCATCATATTGATGTGTGCCGCAATCGGAGCATCCGCCAATAAATACCCGATCCGCCAACCCGTCATGGCATAAGGCTTGGAGAAACTCTGTGCCACAATCAATAAGTGTCGCATTTCCACATCATCACTCAGCTTTTGAAAATGATCGACATACACAAGTTGTTGATAAACGTCATCGCTGATGACAAAAATGCGATGTTCAAGTGCGATGGCCTTGATTGCATCCAAGCTTTGCTTATTCAAAACGACACCTGTTGGATTGTTAGGTGAAGTGATGACCATCAACTTCGTTCTGGGTGTGATCAATGCCCTAAGTGCAGCTTCATCAATTTGAAAATTCGACAAACTAATGTCTAGTGGAACCATTTTAGCTTTACAGTATTCAATCATGGGTTGATAGGTGACATACATCGGTTGTGGAATGATCACTTCATCCCCCTCATTCAAAAGCGCCAGAAAACACGCTGCCAAACCTTCGGTGGAACCATTGGTGATGATGACCTCCTCTGCTTTGTATTGCATTTTGTTTTGCTTAGATTCAAAATCCGCTACCGCTTGGCGCAGACTTAACAAGCCTTGTCCAGAAGGATAATGGGTATGATTGTCATCCAAAGCTTGCTTTGTCGCATCTTTGATCCGGTCCGATGTATTGAACTCCGGTTCACCTATGGTCAAAGAAACGACACCAGGTATTAACGATGCGGCTTCTGCGAATTTTCGTATGCCACTTTTTTTAAATTTAAGAACTTGTGTATTGACGCGATCTAACATGGGACACCTCATATTTCTTAGCAATTATGCCATACTAAAAAAGCACTGTCAAAATGATTAGTGCTTATATTCAAGGATTTAAAGGATATCGATAATGCGCTTTAATCCCCATCGTATACGATCCGTATTCCAAACGATCTTCTTCGCGCAAAGGTTGATCGTTATTGTGAATCAAATACGGGATGTCATTCGCATTTCGAATATCTGAAACGATGCCGATATGCTCATAATTCCCAAAAACAACGATATCCCCTGCTTGCCAGGCTTGTGTGTCATAAACATCCGTTGTCAGCACCTCCGCATTGTTTTCAAAGAAGATGGCGAGATTCTGCACACGTCTGAAATCAATGTTGGGATCACGATAAGCGATGTGTTTGTAACGATCACGATTCATCTTGATGTCTTCATCAACCAAATCCTTTAAGATGACATCAGCTTCCATGAAAGCACGCCAAACCAAGTCCGTACACGTTCCTTCATCCTCAGGCGGATATCCTCCAGCATAGTATGCATTCACATACGCCGGCATTGCCAAGGCATCTTTGCGCGCACCCAAAATCAAGCGATCCAATTTTGTTAGGACAACAGGAGCTTCCTCAAGTTCCACAACGACTGGTTCTGGCTCGCGATTATGAAAATACGCGTAGATCGCGACACTCAATCCAACGACACTGATCACACTGATCAAGATGCCGATTACTACACCATATCGATTTCGTCTTTTTGTTGTTTTAATCATGGTATCAGTATAACATTTCAATCCAATTCTTGTGTTTCAACTGCATTTTTTTGTTATAATTCTTTTAATGAAAGGATTATAGGACACAATGAAACGTTATCAATGTTTAGCTTGCGAATACATCTACGATCCAGCTGTCGGTGATCCAGACAGTGGCATTGCACCAGGAACTGCATTTGAGGATATTCCTGATGATTGGTACTGCCCACTTTGCGGCGTAGACAAATCAACATTCGAAGCAATCGAAGAATAGTCACGAAAAAATAAGTAGAGATACACCTGTACCCCTACTTTTTTTTACGCAAATACGACACAGACCGCTTCTGGCGCTTCGAAATCTTTTTGCAACAATCTCAATAACCCCGTCTTCTCTTCGATCGCAAACAAGGTCAGATTGTTGGTATCATGATTCGCAACGACACAATATTTCCCACATGAGCTAAGATTGAAGTCACGCGGTTGAACACCTTCTGTCGAAACATTTTGAATCATCTTCAAGGATTCACCAATTTCGAATACTGAGATTGAATCATGGCCTCGATTCGATACATAGAGAACCTTTCCATCTTTGGACAAACGAATGGCCGCTCCCCATTTCTGAGCTTCAACCCCTTCTGGTAATGCAGAGACAATCTCAATCAAATCAAACTTATCATTCTTGAAGTCAAGCACATGCACTTCACTGCTTAGTTCAGTAAACACATAAACTAGCTTGGATTCTGGATGAACCACTAAATGGCGTGGACCCGTTTTAGCTTCCGCTTGATAAGTCGTACTCAAAACCAAGCGATTGTCTTCTTCAATCTTGAACGCATAGACTCGATCTAAACCCAAATCACAAACAAGCACGCGATCTAATTCAGCGCTATATTGGATATAATGCGCCTTGGATCCTTCACCAAAAGCGATTTTCTGATGATCGACTAATAAACCATCCTTAAGCACATAACTATTGACACGACCACCATGATAATTCGCACTGAACACCAGATCTTTCGATTTGATGCTGGACACATAACATGGAGGAGCACCTTCTTCAACAATTTGGTTTACAAACACACCTTCTTTGAAGTAAGCAATTCCACCTTTTGAACCATCTTTTACGACACTAAACAACGAAGTAGGGTCCACATCAATGTAAGTGGGATTATCCACCGGATGCAAAAGTTCAAGATTCTCAAAATGATCTTGATTCAATTCAACTTGATAAATGCCCTGACTTTTTTTCTTTGTATACGTTCCTAAATATAGTTTCATGTTTCATCCTCTGTTTAAATGATAGTTTAGCTCGTACTATTTCGCAAGTGATGCACTTCCATTGAGAATTGCATCTACTTCATGAACATGTCCACATGCCGTTCTCGCACCTCGTTCTTTGATGCTCAAGGATGCGGCGATACTGGCGAAATGACCAGCTCTTTCGAGTGAATCACCACGATTGTAAGCATGTAAGAAAGACACGTTATAAGTATCACCCGCTCCGGTCGTATCCAAAACTTCAACTGGATAAGCAGGAATATTTATAACATGATCTTGATGATATATGACGCTTCCCTGCGCAGCTTTTGTATAGATCATTAGACAATTCAAATCGAGCAACTGTTGGCGATACGCTCTTCCAAAGCGCTCGATCAACACTTCGTCCGCCTGTTCATTGATGAACAAAATCGATGCCAAGGAGAGTGTCGCCATCACATCACACTCCATTCCCAATGCATTCTTTTCAATATCCATAACCAAGCGAATGCCCTTCGTATGCAATGTTTCAACCAAGACTAAGTAATCTTCGATTTGCAATAAATCCGCAAAACTCGTGTATAAATAAGCACATTGAAAGAGTTTTTCTTTCTGCTTCTCATTCAAGCGATAGCGAACCTGTGTATTATCCAAGATATAGATGATCCGTTCACCATTCTTCAACATGATCAAGCATTTACTCGATGGATACGCATCATTAAAGTCAATAGCGTCGATGTTCACACCATAAGACACTAGATCTTTGATCAGAAGTTCATTCTCTGGATTCTTATTCATGAAATCCAACATGATGGAATCATTGCCATAGGCCGCATAGATACTCGCGGCATTACCGATCATTCCACCCACTTTATGATCGATGAAGCGACAGAGTGCTTTCTCACCCAAAACCGGCACATCGCTCAATTCATAGTACTCATCAATGCAATTTCGACCGAGAAATGCAATCGCCGTATTCATTGAAAAGCCTCAATACCTTGTGCCAAGGTTTGTAAATCGTAGTTATTGACACGATTCAATAGTTTTAAATGATCAGGTGAGAATGCATCACTTCCATGATATGCACCCAAAATGCCACCCACCATGGTCGCAATCGTATCCGTATCATTGCCGATATTTACAGCCGCATAGATTGCTTCCATGGGTTGATCAAAAGAAGCTTGAATCAAAGCGAATACAGCTGGTACCGCTTCCGCAGCAGCCAAACCTGTCCCAATCAAGTCACTGATGTCATCCATGATCTCAACAAGTGACTTATCTTGTTTACCTAATTCAACCGCCCACTCAATCCGTCGTTTGACACTTGGCCCAGCCAAAGTGGCACCTGTTTGAGCACCAAGTCGTTCACCTTCCACCGCACCATAGACACCTGCATCCAAGATGGATTGAAGTGTTGCATTTTCCTGCAAGGCTTTGGCAGTAGCCGCCGCAATCGCACAAGCTCCCGAAATGGAGATGTTGTTGTGATGTGAAACCGTTGAAACCAAATAAGCGATTTGAATCGCTTTATCCACATCTCCATGACTGAATAAAGCAATCGGACTTATTTTCATCGCAGCCCCATTGCTCGCTTTACTGTTGTCATTGCACAGTTTGAAATCATGTGCTTCTGCCACAGCTTCACCCTTGAGCTTACGTATCGCTATTTTCGTCGTAGGCCCAGCAAAACGACTGTAGAAATTGGATGGGTCCCCCCACAGAATCAAAGCTTCTACGGCCGTCTCAACATCGATCTTTGATGTCTTTAAAATCGTTTCAATCGTTGCATGAGCCAAACTAAAATCATCAGTCACAGAGCCTGCTTCACATCCTCTTGCAAACGTATCATCGGGAGGTGTTAAAAAATCACGTACATAACCAAACTTCTCTTCAATCTGTTTACGTGTCCGCATCTCCGTCACAGCACCCATCGCATCCCCAATCGCAGCCCCCAATAGACAGCCTAAGTATTTATTAATCATGATTCAACCTCTCTTCAATTATTGTATCAAAAAACCCGGTTGCCCGGGTCTAAAGCTTATTTATTCTTCAATGCGGCGTGAGCAGCAGCCAAACGAGCGATTGGAACTCTAAATGGCGAGCAGGAAACATAACTTAATCCTGCACGATGGAAGAATTCGATCGAACTTGGATCGCCACCATGTTCACCACAAACACCTAATTTGATGTCTGGACGTGCTTGTTTACCGAGCTTGGAAGCCAACTCAACGAGTTTGCCGACACCATGTTGGTCCAAACGTGCGAATGGATCTTGTTCATAGATCTTCTTACCGTAGTAAGCATCCAAGAAGGAACCCGCATCATCACGGCTGAAACCAAAAGTCATCTGCGTCAAGTCATTGGTTCCAAACGAGAAGAATTCAGCTTCAGTAGCGATTTCATCCGCCAACAAAGCAGCACGTGGAATCTCAATCATCGTACCGACCAAATATTCAAGTTTGACACCAGCTTCTGCGATCAAGCGATCCGCTGTCTTCACTACGATGTCTTTGACATACTTCAATTCCTTGATTTCTCCAACCAAAGGAATCATGATTTCAGGTTTCAAATTCCACTCAGGGTAACGTTTGCTTACATTGATCGCAGCCTCGATGACCGCCTGGGTTTGCATTTCTGCAATTTCAGGATAGGAAACAGCCAAACGACAACCACGATGACCCATCATAGGATTGAACTCATGTAAATTCGCAATGATTTGATGTAAATCAGACACTTCAATATTCATTTCCTTAGCCAAATTGACGATGTCTTCTTCAGCTGTAGGTAGGAATTCATGCAATGGTGGATCCAAATAACGAATCGTTACAGGGAAGCCTTGCATTGCTTCATAGATGCCTTCGAAGTCGGAACGTTGCATCGGCAACAATTTCGCCAATGCCGCACGACGTTGTTCCTCTGTACGAGCCACAATCATCTCACGCATCGCTTTGATTCGATCGCCTTCAAAGAACATGTGTTCAGTACGTGTCAAACCGATTCCCTCAGCACCGAAATCAATCGCTTGTTTCGCATCCTTAGGTGTATCCGCATTCGCACGAACTTTAAGTGTTCTGAATTCATCCGCCCAACTCATCAATTGTTCAAAATCACCTGTGATGCTGGCAGGTACTGTTTTGATCGCATCGCCATAAATTATACCCGTTGAGCCATCCAAAGAGATATAGTCACCTTCATTGAATGTGCGACCACCTAAAGTAAAGGACTTATCGGATGTGAACTTGATGTCGCCACAACCGGATACACAACAGGTACCCATGCCACGTGCTACGACAGCCGCATGCGAGGTCATACCACCACGAGCTGTCAAGATGCCCTGTGATACATGCATCCCTTCAATATCTTCAGGAGAAGTCTCTAAACGAACCAAGATGACCTTTTCGCCACGATTCTTCCATTCAACCGCAGCAGCAGCCGTAAAGACGACCTTACCACTTGCAGCACCCGGTGAAGCTGGCAATGCACGACCAACCACTGGAGCCGCCTTCAACGCAGCCACATCGAATTGAGGATGTAACAATGCATCCAATTGCTTCGGATCGACTTGAAGAACCGCTTGTTCCTTCGTGATCATGCCTTCAGCAACCAAATCAACAGCTATCTTCAAAGCAGCCGCAGCCGTACGTTTACCATTACGTGTCTGCAACATATAGAGTTTACCTTTTTCAATCGTAAATTCCATATCCTGCATGTCACGATAGTGTTCTTCCAACTTATCGCAGATTTCAAGGAACTCATCATAGGCATGAGGCATGATTTGTTGTAAACGATCAATGGTTTCAGGCGTACGGATACCCGCAACGACATCTTCCCCTTGCGCATTCATCAAGAATTCACCCATCAACTTCTTAGCACCGGTCGAAGGATCACGTGTGAACGCAACACCTGTACCGGAATCATCACCCGTGTTACCAAAGACCATGGTTTGAACGTTGACAGCCGTTCCCCAGTTTCCAGGGATTTCGTTCATACGACGGTAATAGACAGCACGCGGATTGTTCCAAGAACGGAACACCGCCTTAACAGATTCAATCAATTGATCCGTAGGATCTTGAGGGAACTCTGAGCCTTTGACTTTTTTATAAAATGCTTTATAACGAACGATCATTTCTTGGAGATCTTCCGCAGTGAATTCCGTATCCAAGTGGATACCCTTCTCTTCCTTCATTTCATCGATGATCTCTTCAAATTTCTTCTTAGAGATCTCCATGACGACATCCGAGAACATTTGGATGAAACGACGGTATGAATCATAAGCAAAACGAGGATTGTTTGTCAAAGCCGCAAAGCCTTCGACAACTTCATCGTTCAAACCAAGATTCAAGATCGTGTCCATCATCCCAGGCATCGAAGCACGTGAACCCGAACGAACCGAAACCAATAAAGGATTGTTTTTATCACCGAATTTTTTACCGGTCAATGCTTCCAACTTTTCTAGATTTGAAAAGATTTCAGCAATAATCTCTGAGTGGATCTGCTCCCCATCATCATAATAACGGGTACAAGCCTCTGTGGTAACCGTGAATCCTTGAGGAACAGGCATTCCCAAATTGGTCATTTCAGCCAAGTTTGCACCTTTGCCGCCCAACAAGTTCTTCATCTTACCAGAACCTTCAGAGAATAGATATACGTATTTTGTACTCATTTTCCCTCCTGTGGCCTAAGCCATATGTAAGCGTTTCAATTATACTAAATGTTTTAACGATTTGCTACCGATTTAGCTCAGTTTAGCAAGTTCTAACAAGACCAGATCGTACTGTCTTTGATATTCCAACAACTTCTTCTGCTCATCCTCAATCTTATGCTTCGGCGCAGAAGCCATGAAACGTTCATTCGCCAACATGTTTCGTGAACGATTCAACTCATTCTCCAACTTTTCCTTCTCCTTGCCTAAGCGCAACAACTCAGCTTCTTTATCGATCAACTGTCCTCTTTCCAAAGCCAAGGTTCCACCTAAGATTGAACGGGTGATCAATTCATCCCCAAGTTCATCGACGATCGTCGTTTTGACCATCTTCATCAACATCTCTTGATAGGCAGATTCCAAGTCGTAGGATAACTTAACACTTAAGGGAATCGAAGGTTTGACATTGTATTCCGAACGGATGTTGCGGATCTCAGAAATGATCGAGATGACCTTTGCCACATCCAGATGCGCCTTATCATCATGATTGCCAAATGCTTTTGGCCATTCACTGATGCACAAAGCCTCATCACTCAAACTTGCATAAATCGCTTCACTCACAAACGGCATCGTAGGATGACACAATTTTAGAATACCTTTCAGTACCTTTACCAAAGTCTGGCGCGACCCTTCCACGACAGCCTGATCCTCACTGTTCAGATTTGACTTGCTCAACTCGATGAACCACGAACAATAATCGTCCCAAACAAACTCATACAAGAAACTACCAGCCAAGGCAAAATCGAATTTTTCCATGGCTAGTGTGATTTTGTTTTGATTGTCATCAAAGCGTTGTAAGATCCATTGATCCACCGATGATAAATGTAAACTCTCCAAGTCTTTCTCTTCAAAATCTTCAGGAAGATTCATTAAAACGAAACGGGAAGCATTCCAAAGTTTATTGATGAAATTCCAAGCCGCTTCGATCTTCTCACCGGAATAGCGGAGATCTTGACCCGGTGCAGAGTTCGTCGTTAAGAAGAAACGCAAAGCATCCGCTCCATATTGATCGATCACTTCCATCGGGTCGACCCCATTCCCCAAGGATTTACTCATCTTACGACCTTCTGAATCACGAATCAAACCATGGATCAACGCCTTCTTAAACGGTACGGTCTTGGTGAAATAACGTGCTTGAAACGCCATGCGAGCCGCCCAGAAGAAGATGATGTCATAACCCGTAACCAAGACATCGGTTGGATAATAACGTTCAAAATCCGCTGTTTTCTCTGGCCAACCCAAAGTACTGAATGGCCATAATGCACTTGAGAACCAGGTATCCAAGACATCTTCTTCTTGCACAAAATTTTCAAGATCTAATGGTGCCTCTTCTGACACATAGGCCTCACCCGTCTCCTTATGATACCAGACCGGAATCCGATGACCCCACCATAGTTGACGCGAGATGCACCAATCTTCGATGTTCTCCATCCAATGGTTGAAGATGTTCTCAAATCGATCGGGGATGAAATCGATGCGATCTTCCGTATTCTGTGCTTCAAGAACCGCTTGCGCCAAAGGCTTCATCTTAACGAACCATTGTTTAGATAGATAAGGCTCAACAATCGCATCGGTCCGTTCACTGTGTCCAACTTGATGAACATGTTTCTCGATCTTGACGAGATTGCCTTCCTCTTTGATCCGCTCAACCAAGGCTTTACGACATGCAAAGCGATCCATGCCTTCAAATTCACCCGCAAATTCATTCATGCTTCCATCGGGATGCATACAGATGATTCTCTCTAAATCATATTTTTCCGCAAGGGTGAAGTCATTGGGATCATGTGCCGGTGTACATTTCATCGCACCTGTACCAAACTCAATATCGATGTAATCATCTGCCAAAACCGGCATCACTTGATGATTCGCCGGATTGATGACCTGTTTTCCAATCAGATGCGTATACCGTGGATCTTCTGGATGAACAAAGACACAGACATCCCCAAACATCGTTTCAGGACGAGTCGTACTGACTGAGATTTTCTCATCACTCCCAACAAGCGGATAACTGAAGGTATAGAACGCCCCTTCAATTTCCTTATGAATGACTTCGATGTTGCTAAGCGCAGTCTTTGCTTCTGGATCCCAGTTGATGATGCGTTCACCTTGATAGATCAAACCATCCTTATATAGATCCACAAAGACCTTATTGACCGCTTTATTCAAACCTTCATCCAAAGTGAAGCGTTCGCGTGAATAATCCAAAGACAAACCCAACTTAGCCCATTGATCACGAATGTGACTCGCATATTCATGTTTCCATTCCCAAGCCTTATCCAAGAATTTCTCACGCCCCAAATCATAGCGTGAAATGCCTTGTTCCTTTAAACGTGCATCAACTTTTGCTTGCGTCGCAATTCCTGCATGATCCATACCCGGTAACCAAAGCATGTCAAAGCCTTGCATGCGCTTGAAACGCGCTATGATATCTTGTAAAGCCGTATCCCATGCATGACCCAGATGCAGTTTACCAGTGACATTCGGTGGCGGAATCACAATCGTATACGGGATCTTGGAACTGTCCCCAGCTGTGAAATAGCCTGCTTCTATCCATTTCTGATACGCACCCGCTTCAACTGCTTGCGGATTATACTTTGTTTCGAGTTGTTTTTTCATATTGATCCTTACCATACCTTTCAAGTGCAAGTTCATCATCCTTGCAGAGACCATAATAGAGATAGTCCGCGCGATGGCCATCACGCTCTTTCTTTCGTTTCCTAAAGCGTCCTTCCAATACAAAGCCTGCCTTTTCAATCACTCGACCAGAGGCCACATTGTCGGCACAATGATTAATCTCCAACCGATAGAAGCCACAGTGATGAAACAAGACTGGAATCAAAGCCTCAAGTGCTTCCAATACCAAAGCCTTACCCCAATGATCACGGTGGATCACATAACCGATGACCGCCACTTCATGGAAATAGACTTGATTGACATCGATGGTCCCAATCATTTTTTGTTCATCTTTCAAAACAATCGCATATGCCTCCGGCATGCCCACGTCTTTTCGATTCAAAAAGAGTTTATCGATGATGTAGCGAGTGAACTCCACAGAATCATGTTTCTCAAACCAAAGATATTTGAGAACCTCATCATCACTGCAATAGGCATACATATCTTCCGCATCTTCAAGTCGAACCGGTCTTAGGATGAGACGATCGGTCTCGACAGTCGGCATTTCAAGATTCAACACTTTCTTCACCTCCATAAAAAAACGTCCACCAAAGGACGTCGGATAACGTGGTACCACCTTAATTTCACATCTGTGCTCAATGTTATAACGGGACAACCGGATTGTCTTACTTGATTCAGCAATCAGCTCCCGAAGGACAGGCTTATCATACTTGGCTTTGTCACATCGACCCAAAGCTTTCTCTGTTTCCATAAGATAAGTTTATTTCGTTCACAGCTTTGAATACAGTATATTCAAAATTAAAGAAAGCGTCAATCAAACATCGAAATCTTTTTTATGGACAGAGTACTCACAACCACAATACTCCTGCTTATAGATACCTAAAGCTTTAGCTGTGTCGACCGAGAAATCAATGCCTTTGTTCTTCTTGAAATTCGAATAGAAGTAGTTCACGTGGGGATAGGCTGTTGCCAAGCGACGTGCGATGGCGTTGATCTTATCCGCACTCTTTTGACGCGAGATCGTCATGACCGTCGTACAGTATTCAAAGCCGTGTTTGTCGGCATATGCCAATGCTTGATTGATGCGTAACGCATAGCACATGCCACAACGGTTCGAACCTTCTTTATCAAAACCGCGTTTTGATAAGAAATCCGCATTGTAACGCTCATAATCATAGGGTTCTTCAATGATTACAATCGAAGTGTTCTTAGCAGTGTTGAAGGTAGCGACATAGGTTTTCAACTCACTCAAACGCAGATGATATTCCGATTCCGGATAGATGTTTGAATTGTTATAGTAAACCGTAATGTCAAATATTGAGTATAAGTATTCAAGCGGCCAGCTGTTGCATACCGCGCAACAGGACTGCATCAAAAGGCGTGGTTTGACACTGAGTTTACGAAGCTCATCAAGCTTCTCGATCTCCCATTGATGGTCAGTTCGTTTTCTCATTGGATGAACATGGCATCGCCGAAGGAGAAGAAACGGTAACGCTCTTCAATCGCCATGTGATAGGCATGTAAGATATAATCTCGATTCGCAAAGGCACTCACCAACATCACCAAGGTTGACTTGGGTAGATGGAAGTTGGTGATCAAGGCATCGATTGCCTTGAATTGATACCCTGGAGTGATGAAGATCTGCGTGGAACTGGCTTCTTCGATGAAACGACCATGTTTCTGCACTTGCGATTCCAAGGTTCGTACCGATGTCGTTCCAACCGCAATGATCCGTCGACCCTCCTGCTTAGCATTATTTAAGATGTGAGCACTTTCCTGTGAGACTTCATAAACCTCTTCATGCATGATGTGATTATCAATGTCTTCCACATCCACAGGTTTGAAAGTTCCTAAGCCGACATGCAAGGTCACATAACAGAGCTGCACACCCTTCGCTTCAATCTCGTGCAAAAGTGCTTTAGTGAAATGTAGTCCTGCCGTAGGGGCAGCCGCACTTCCCGATTGCTTGGCATAGACGGTTTGATAACGTTCAGGATCCTCCAAACGTTCTTTGATATAAGGCGGAAGCGGAATCGTCCCAAGTTTTGCGAGCACCTCTAAAAAAACACCCTCACTGAGGATCTTGAAGCGTCTTAAGCCTTGGTCTAAAACTTCGATGCATTCAAAGCGCAACGCTCCTTCGCCGAATTCTACAATCGTACCAAGTCTTACCGCTCGAGCATTGCGAACCATGCACAATACCGTATCTTGTTCATGTCTAAGAATCAAACATTCGATATTGGCATTGGTTTTTAGTTTGATGCCAAAAAGCCGTGCCGGTAAGACACGGGTATCATTCAGAACCAAAACATCACCCGCATGAAGATAATCGATGATCTCATTAAAGTGATGGTGCTCAATGGATTCGTCTTTACGATTCAAAACCAAAAGCCGAGAAGCACTCCGATCTTCAAGCGGATGCTGGGCAATCAGGTCGGTCGGTAGATGAAAATCAAAGTCATGCGTCTTCATTAGAAACCTCGTGAATCAACACTGTTTAATTTGTGTTTTTTAAAATAAGCTTCTTTGAAATCTGTAAAACGATCTTCCTGGATGGCCAAGCGAACCTCTTCGGTAAGCTTGATCAAAAAACGAAGATTGTGAATCGATAATAAACGCATGCCCAAACCCTCATTACAACGAATCAAATGACGTAGATAGGCACGTGAATAATTCTTACAGGTATAGCAATCACATTCCACATCGATGGGTCCAAAATCACGCTCATTCTTTGCGTTGCGAATGTTCAAGCGACCTGTCGATGTCATCAGTGTTCCATGCCGTGCGATGCGTGTTGGGAGAACACAGTCAAACATGTCCACACCGCGCAAGACACCTTCAAGGATGGCATCGGTCGAACCGACACCCATGAGATAACGTGGTTTTTCAAAAGGTAGATATTGGATGGCGTAATCAATCATTTTATACATGGTTTCCTTGCTTTCACCCACGGAAGTCCCTCCGATGGAATAGCCTGGAAAATCCATCTTTACAAGTTCTTGCGCACTGTATGCACGCAGATCTTCGAACTCCCCTCCTTGAACGATGCCAAAAAGAGCTTGCTTATCGTTCTGATGCGCATCTTTTCCGCGTTTTGCCCAACGCAAGGTGCGCTCAACGCTATCCTTCATATACGCATGCGTGCTTGGATATGGAGGACATTCATCAAAACTCATGATGATGTCCGCTCCCAGATCGTTTTGAATCTGGATGGCTTTCTCTGGTGACAAAAACAACTTATCGCCATTCAGATGATTCTTGAAATGAACACCTTCTTCTGTGATCTTACGATTCTCCATCAATGAAAAGACTTGAAAACCACCCGAATCCGTTAGGATCGGGTTGTTCACATTCATGAATTTATGGAGACCACCGGCTTCTTTGACGATGTCTTCACCCGGACGAAGCCAAAGATGATATGTATTCGCTAAGATGACGCCCGCATTCATATCCGTGATTTCTTCCGGTGAGACGAATTTAACAGTAGCCAAAGTTCCAACCGGCATGAACATCGGCGTCAAGACATCCCCATGCGGGGTATGCAAGATGCCTGTTCGTGCTCCGGATTGTTTACAGACATGGGTAACTTCAAATGAAAATTCTGACATATTATTCCTCTTCTTGAGCTCTTAGTGCATCTTCTTCTTCATTGCGTTGCAAACGATTCGCTGTTTTGCGCTCATGTGCCTTCAAATGCTTCTTGCGTAAACGAATAGCTGCAGGTGTGACCTCAACCAATTCGTCATCATTGATGAATTCTACAGCGTATTCCAAAGTCAACTGACGAGGAGTGACCAAACGCATCGCCTCATCGTTTCCAGAGGAACGGATCGCTGTTAGTTTCTTATTCTTTGTCGGGTTCACTTCCATATCCAAATCACGGGAAGCCATGCCAATGATCATGCCTTCATACACTTCGGTTTGTGGTCCAATGAAGAACGAACCACGTTCCTGCAGGTTGAAGATTGAATACGTCATCGCGACACCATTTTCGGTTGAAACCATGGATCCATTCGAACGTCGCGGCATCTCACCGACGTATTCCGTATATCCTGAGAATTGACGAACAATCGTACCTTCTCCGCGGGTATCATTGATGAATTCGCTGCGATACCCAATCAAGGCACGCGTCGGGGCTTTCCAAACGATGGTCACATAACCACCCTTCTCATCCATGTTCACCATTTCAGCTTTACGCAGATTCAATTTGGAGATGACCACCCCACTGTAAGCCTCGGGAACCGTCGTGATGACTTCTTCCGTAGGCTCCATGCGTCTGCCATCGACATAACGATAAATAACTTCAGGACGACTGACCGCCAGTTCATAGCCTTCACGTCGCATGTTTTCAACCAAGATCGTCAGGTGAAGCTCACCTCGACCCGATACTTTGAATTTATTTGTGGATTCCAACGCATCCACACGTAAGCCGACATTGACTTCAAGTTCTTTCATCAAACGCTCTTTAAGATTACGTGAAGTGACATATTTTCCACTCTTCCCTGCAAACGGCGAATCATTGACCAAGAAATTCATGGACAATGTGGGTTCTTCGATGGTGATCATCGGCAAGGCTTCCACATGGTTCACATCACAGATGGTGTCCCCAATATAGATGTCTTGAATACCGCCGATGATGACGATGTCACCACTGTTGGCTTCTTTGACCGATGTCCGTTTCAAACCTTCGTAGATGAACAGTTGTGCAACGGTTTGACGAATGCTTGAGTTACCACGTACAACCATGACGGATTGACCTTGTTTCAATGTTCCTTTATAGAGACGACCAATCCCCAAACGCCCAATGTATTCATCGTATGCTAAGGAGCTGATCTGCAATTGAGTCGGTTCGTCATTCAAATCTGGATAAGTCCCCACATGATTGACGATCGTTTCAAAGAGTGGGACCAAATCATCATTGGTATCGTTCATATGGTATCGAACGATGCCTTGGCGAGCGATTCCATAAAGAATCGGGAAATCCATTTGTTCATCATTGGCATCCAAGTTCAAAAACAACTCATAGACCAGATCCACGACTTCTTCTGCTCTTTGGTCCGGCTTATCGATCTTATTGATCAATAAGATCGGCTTCAAGCCCAATTCCAATGATTTCTGTAAAACAAAGCGAGTCTGAGGCATCGGACCTTCACTGCTGTCCACCAATAAGATAACCGTATCCACAGTACGGATGATACGTTCGACTTCCGATGAAAAGTCCGCATGGCCTGGTGTATCGACAATGTTTATTTTGACATCCTTATATTGTACGCTACAGTTCTTGGAGTAGATGGTGATGCCACGTTCACGCTCCAAATCATTCGAATCCATGATTTGATCGACATGGGCTTCGTTTTGGCGGAAGACATGGGTTTGTTCTAGAAATGCATCGACCAGTGTACTTTTGCCTGCATCGACGTGTGCGATAACGGCGATATTGATAATATTTTTTTCTCTCATTAGGTTCCTCAGTTAATTAACTTGTTGATTGTATCACAATCAAACGCATTAAGCTTTCTTTTTTCACTCAGCTTTCACAACTGATCTTACACCTTACATTATAATGGAGTCAGTTAAGATTACAATTTGTTTTCCTTCTGCTCTTCATTTCCCTCCCACTCCTACAGAAGGAATTGATATTTAAAAGCGAGATTCTCGCTTTTAATTTTGTCTTTGTTATAATGTCATCATGTCAAAACCTCACATCGACCTTGTCAATTGGTACACCCGAAATAAACGTGATCTGGCTTTTCGATTGAACAAAGATCCTTATCGTATCTGGATCAGCGAAATCATGGCTCAACAGACTCAAATTGATACCTTGATTCCCTATTACAATCGATGGATGGAACAATATCCAACATTGAATGATCTTTTTGATGCCGAAGAAGATGATCTCTATCGTTTATGGGAAGGTCTGGGTTATTACTCTAGAGTTCGAAACATCCAAAAAGCTGCCCTTCAGATCAAGCATGAACATGATGGCATCTTTCCTCATTCAAAGGAACGTATTCTACAATTATCCGGTATAGGTGATTATACCTCAGCTGCCATTGCATCCATTTGTTTCGATGAAAAGCAAGCAGCCATCGATGGCAATGTGAAACGAGTCATGAGTCGCCTGTTTCTACTGGATGAAACCGAGCTCAAGAAAGAGTTCACACAAATCATCAAACAAAAGATTGAAACCTGGATGGAAGACGTCAGTCCTGGTGATTTGACACAGGCACTTATGGAACTGGGCGCATTGATTTGTACGAAACAAGCAAAGTGTGAGATCTGCCCGCTTCGGGATTATTGTTCAGCTCGAAAGTCCGATGTGGTAAAGGACTACCCAAAAGCCGCTAAACAACTCGTGAAACAAAGTGAACAGATCGATGTTGTTCTTTTGATCAATGAGAAGGGTCAATTTGCTTTAACCCTTGAGCATAACGACAGTTTGATGCAGGGTTATTATCGACTTCCAACGCTTTCACAAGCAAACATTACAGAATACAAAAAAGACGTCACCCTCAGGCACGTCTTCAGTCATAAAATTTGGGATGTCAAGTTCCATATCGCACACATAAATATGAGCGATGACTTTAAATGGGTGAATTATCAAGAAAGTCTTGAATTGCCCATCATAACACTTCACAGGAGATGGCTAAAACAAAAAGCTGCGTTTATTCAAAGCCAAGATATGCTTTGATTCTTCTTTTGCACGCTGATACCCAAGATTAATGGCAGCTTCACCTTGTCCAAAGGAAAAGATGCCTATTTTTTTATCAAACACATTGAGATTGAAATCGGCCATCTGCATCATGCTTACAGTCGTTTGAATTGTCATAAGCTCCACGATGCGTGCTCCGATTTCGGTCACGTGTTTGCTTTTTTCAAATGTATTGATGTTTTCCATCGAAACGGAGAATACCTGTTTGAACCCCATTTCCTTTAGAGGTAATACAGGAAGATTCATCAAGATACCCCCATCCACCAGCTGCATGTCTTTCAACTCCATGGTTTCAAACACCATGGGGAATGAACATGATGCGCGTAGCGCATCTACGATCGAGACATCCTCTTGGATGATCACTTGGGATGTTAAGGGTTTGATCCACTCTTTTCGATTCGTGAAATACACCAATTTACCACTGATCAGATCAACAGCCACTATGATTAAAGGATATTTGACATCTCGCAACATCTTTACATGATAAACACTTAGCTCATCTTCCACGATTTGAACAAAACGGGATGGATCCACAAGACCTGTCATGGTGCGTGTTAAAACGGGAAATACTTGCGCATTGGTTGGGGCAAGCAGTTTTTCATCGATGATGGTTTTCTCAATCTTCAGAAGTTGTTCCTGAATCCGTTGAATGGGTACACCCAATGCCATGAACGTCGCGATGATCGATCCCATGCTTGTTCCCGCAAAGGCCTCCATTTTGATGTTTTGCTCCGTAAGATAACGTAATGCCCCAATCTGGCAATACGCTTTGATTCCACCCCCACACAGTGCAACTCCTAATTGTTTTCTCACAGTCTCCCCCTAATAGGACAGTTCATCCTCTTCCAACCAATAAAAGCCATCTTCTTCTAGCATTTGATCTGCTTCTTGTGGGCCTTGTGAATACGAAGGATAAATGGATAGATCAATTTTCTCATGTTGGATTTTGTTTGTGATCGCCTCACCGAAATGCCAACTCAATTCAACAATCGGCCAAGGTGTGAACAAACCATCATCATGATTGAACGCATCATCCAATAATCGTTCATACGCTTCAGGTGTGTTGATGCGATTCTCAAGAATGCAACTCTGACAAAAATCCATTTTTACTTCGGTGATGGTATTGATCGTACCCGGTTTCTTAGCGTTGAAGGAAAGACTGACACCCTCATCTGGTTGAACCTTGATAGTCAAAACCTCATGTTGCTTACATTGATAGAGATCATTGCCAATGGCTTTGAAAATGACTTTGATATACGTCGCCCGCTGACTCAAACGTTTTCCTGTTCGTAAGTAAATCGGTACCGATTTTAGCGGACCCTCATTTAAATGCAGGCGTACGGCCGCATAGGTATCGATCGTAGAATTCGGATCGACATTCGCCTCATCTCGATAAGCCTTATGTTCATCTTTCGAACCATATTGACCAATGACCAAGCGATCCAAGGATACATTGGCAAGCACGGATATCTGCTTGTCTACCATATCCTTGCTGTTCAACGACTCGGGACGCTCCATGACCACATAGCTCATGATTTGCAACAAGTGATTCTGTAACATATCCTTGATCGCACCTGCTTGTTCGTAATAGGAGCCTCGTGTTTCGACACCCACCGTTTCGGCTGCTGTGATTTGAATCTGTTCGATGTTTTCACTGTTCCAAACGGATTCAAAGAGTCGATTGCTGAAACGAATCGCCAAAATGTTCTGAATCATCTCTTTTCCAAGATAATGGTCGATATGATAGATGTGTTTTTCATCAAACCATTGATTCAGAGATCGATTGACTTGTTTCGCATGCGCCAAACTATCCCCAAAGGGTTTCTCCAAGATGACGCGATGGATGCCATTTTTTAAATAACCTGATTGATACAAACCTTCAGAAATCAAGGTGAAGAACTCCGGAGAAACCGCAAAATAATAGAGATTGTCTGTTCCACAAGGATAGGCATCCAATAAATCATAGGCTTCCATTTTGGTGAATTCCATTTGGATGTATCGAATATGTTTGGTAAATGCTTGATAAGTGGACTCTTCAAACTTGAAACGTGATTGTTTACGGATCCAAGGTTCAATGATCGCGAGATACTCAGTCTGTGTATAATTTCTTCGACCGATGCATCGAATCTCAAAATCATCCGCTAAGTGCGAACGATGTTTAAGATGATACAAAGCCGGCAAGAGTTTACGATAGGTCAAATCACCGGTTGAGCCAAAGATGGTAAAGACAAGACTGGGTTTATTTGACATCTTTCCCCCAACTTTCATAGTGATAACTTCCTTCACGATCCAAACGTTCATAGGTGTGCGCACCAAAATAGTCGCGTTGTGCTTGAACAAGATTGGTTGATAATGAAGCGGAGCGATAGGCATCGTAATAATTGACAGCTGAGCTGAACGCTGGCGCAGGTACACCATTCAATATGGCAATCGCATTGACTTCGCGCAAAGCAAACAAACCATCGTTCGCAATCTTCAAGAAGTAATCATCCAATAAGAGATTCTCGAGTTTTGGGTTCTTTGTATATGCCTCAGCGATACGATTCAAGAAACGGGCACGAATGATGCAGCCCCCTCTGAAAATCTTCGCTATGGCTTCGAAATCGAGTTCCCAATTGTACTGCTTCGCTGCTTCTTTCAATAACGCAAAGCCTTGCGCATAGGAAACGACTTTCGCAAGATAAAGGGCTTTACGGACTTGCTCAATAAACACATTGCGATCGATGTTGCTTGTCTTGGTATGACTCGGTAAAATCGCATGCGCACGGATCCGCTCATCACGTAAAGATGAAATGAATCGTGCATAAACCGCACTGGTGATCACGGATGTATGGATGCCTAGATCCATGGATTCTTTGGATGTCCAAATACCCGTTCCCTTTTGACCTGCATTATCTTTAATCACATCAATGATATCCGCATCACTCAAATCATCTTTCGTCTTAAAAATGTGACTGGTGATCTCAATCAAATAAGAATCCAAATCTCCTTTGTTCCATTCCGTAAAGACATCCGCAAGTTCTTGATTACTCAATTTACCCACATGTTTCAATAAATGATAAGCTTCGGAAATCAACTCCATGTCTCCATACTCAATGCCATTATGGACCATTTTGACATAATGGCCAGCCCCATCACTTCCAATATACGTCGTACAGGCTTCCCCTTCAGCCTTAGCTGAAATGGCCTCCAACATCTCCTTCAAGTGGGCATGTGCTTCTTTATTTCCGCCCGGCATGATCGCAGGACCGAAACGAGCCCCTTCTTCACCCCCGGAGACACCCATGCCAAAGAAATTGATGCCCTTCTCTTTAGCGGCTTTTTCGCGACGGATCGTATCGAGGAAGAAAGAATTCCCCGCATCCGCTACGATATCCCCCTCATCCAACAAAGGATAAAGCAGATCCAATAAAGCATCCACAGGCTTGCCTGCCTTGACCAATAAAATGATCTTACGTGGACTTTCCAATAAATTGACAAATTCTTCCAATGTCTCTGCACCGCTTAAGTTCGCACCTGGATTCTCAAGCAGCACACTTTGTGTGACTTCATAGGTACGATTATAAATGGCTACAGAATAGCCATGATCCGCTATGTTTAATGCTAGGTTTTTACCCATGACCGCCATGCCGATGACACCGATGTTTTTCTTCATTTATTGTTCCTCTTTTTTATCATTATACGCTATTTCGTTAGAATCATTTCCATAAAAGGTCGTCTTGATCCTGGTTTTTCACGCTCTTGGTACTTTTCACTTAAGGATTTGATGTCGCCTGCATACCCGACCGCAATCATCAAGACCACTTCGAAATCATCTGTAAGTTCATAGTGATCATGAATCAGCTGTTTATCAAACCCACCGATCGCATGTGCGATCAAATCCCGGCGGTTGGCTTCCAAGCTTAAATACGCCCAAGCACTTCCCGCATCAAAACGACTGTAGAAGTTATCTTTTCCGTTGAAAGTCGTCGTTTTCTTTGTACATAACGCAATCAAAACAGGGGCATGTTGAGCCCAATCGTGATTGCTTGGAAACAGAGATTGCTTCAATAGGGACAGATCATCTGGATTGTTTCCTACGATGAAACGCCAAGGCTGTTCATTCATCGCTGAAGGTGCGAGCGAAGCCGCTTCAATCAGTGCGTATAGGTCTTCATTCTCTACGAATCGTGAACTGAACGCACGTGCAGACCAACGATTTTGAATCTCTTTCAAGAGTGGATAGTGTGTTATTCTTTGCATGTTTACCTCAAATCAACAGCTGAATTATAGCACAGCCCCTTTACGGCACCGATTTGAATGCCCTAATAAATATCCACTAGCTTAGCTAGTGGTTTTACATTTGCGGGCATAGCCCTGTAATACTAGCGGCGCTTTACAGCGCTGATGCAGTCTGTCACTTGCATCGTCTACTTGCTACCCGTGAACGGGTC
>JAUVVC010000014.1 GCA_030604855.1 Erysipelotrichaceae bacterium | reverse complement strand
TCCTTTCCAATGATTTTCCCGACACCTTCTTGATTGGCATTATACTGAATTTGTAAGGCTTAATTCCACCTTTCCATTTGTAAAGCTAAATTCCATACCCATGCGGAATTTACATTTTCATTTCACGATTTGTGAACAAATACACGAATGTGCTTGCATGTTCATAAGGATTTCGTTAGAATAATAGAGCCTTACATTCTTGAAATATTTGCAGATGTAAAGTTTTTTTCTTTACATATTATTTTTCAAGACTTACAATAGGAATACGAGGTTAACATGAATCAACTAGAAAACAATGCTTTTTTTTGGCAGAAAATCGATAGTATCTTTCTTGCGTCAGCAATCGTCATCACGCAACCCGCAGGATCAAGTCATCCCGAATATCAAAATCTGATCTACCCTGTGGATTACGGTTATTTGAACGAAACGCTCAGTCAAGACAGCTTGGGCATTTCTGTCTACAAAGGCAGTATTTCAACCCACATCATCGATGCAATGTTGGTGTCAGCCGACATCTTGAAGAAAGACATTGAAGTGAAATTGCTCTTGGGCTGCAATGCAGAAGAAGTCGATAAGATTCTTCGTTTTGTCAACCAAACTGAATTTCAGAAAACCATCTTGGTCAGACGTGGTAACACCGTCCCGAATTGGAGCAATCCGGATCTCTAAATGAAAATTAAAATAGAAAAAACAGGCATCAATGGAGAAGGAATCGGTTATTTAAACAATAAACCGATTTTTATTCCGTCCACATTACCCGGTGAAACCGTTGAAGCTGAGATTACAGAGAAACGTGATCGTTTCTCAAATGGTGAACTTCTAAGAATCGTTGAAGCCAGTCCAAAACGCATCGAGGCTCAATGCGTTGACCAAGGTCGCTGTGGAGGTTGTGCTTTGATGATCACCGATGAAGCAAACCAAAGGCATTTGAAGTTGGAGAATCTGAAACAATCCCTGTTGAAGTACATGGGTCGTTTTGATTTCCGTTTGATCAAACCGATCATTGCCAACCCGCAACCCTTTGCGTATCGCAATCAAGCCAAGATGCCCATCACCTATCAAAAGGGTAAATTGGTCGCCGGCTTTTATAAAGCGGGAACCAATCATTTCGTTCCAATCAAGACTTGTATCGTTCATGATGGCAAGCTGGAAGAAGTGAAAAAAGCCATTCTCAACGTCATGAATCGCTATGAATTGGATTCTTTTGAACCGCCTTTGAAACAAGGCATTCGTACCTTGATCTGCCGTAGTTTGGAAGATAAGGTCCAAGCCACGATTGTGACGGGTAAGATGACGCTCAGCCGTGAGTTTATCCAAGACTGCATGCAGATCGATGGTTTGGTTTCACTCTATCACAGTGTGAACACCGATCGTCATGCGATGGATCCCTTTGGTAAAGCGGTACGACTGATGGCAGGGGAGCCGACCTTGGACTTCAGCTTTGAAGGACTCCAGTTTGCACTTAATCCAAAAGCCTTCTTCCAATTGAATACCGCTCAAGCCTCGCAACTCTTCAACTATGTCAAGAGTTTGATTCCTGAAAACAAACGTGTCATCGATGCGTATTGTGGCGTAGGAGCCTTAAGCTTGATGATGGGGCAGAAAAGCAAGGAAGTCTTTGGGATTGAATTCAGTGCCGAAGCGATTAAAAGTGCTGAAATCAATGCGACCTTGAATGAAATGAAGAACTGTCATTTCAAAGCAGGCGATGCGGCGATTGAGTTGGCGCAATTAAAAAAGGCATTTGATGTCTTGGTCATCGATCCTCCGCGTTCTGGCCTAAGTGATGCCATGCTTGAAGCGATGCTTAAACATCAAATCCCTGAAATCATCTATGTATCCTGTAATCCTTCAACCTTGGCTAAGAATCTGGCGTCACTCAAACAAAAGTATCGCATCATCAGCATTCAAGGCTTCGATCTCTTCACCCATACACCGCTCTTAGAAACCGTTGTACAACTTAAATTAATTCAAAATGCTTAAGGGCTTGTGCGATGCCTCCGGCATCCACATCACCCGTCACATAATCGGCTACGGCTTTACAAGCTGCTGTACCATTGCCCATGGCAATGGCTAGGGCGGCTTTTTTCATCATTTCAATATCGTTATCCCCATCTCCGACAACTATCACATTGTCCCATGATAGACTCACGAGATTGAGGATTTCTTCGATGCCTTTGGTTTTATTGATGTCTGCGCGGAAGACATCCATGCCATGGGAACCCGCCCCGATGAACTTGAATTCCGGAAAGTCATTTCGAAAGGGTTCCACATTTGCTTTTGTCGCAATCAGAAAGATACCCAAAGCAGGTTTATCCTTAAGATAATAATCCTTTTCCACCGTATTATCCAACAAGAGATGTCGGACATCAAACCCTTGGGAATAATGATCATAGAAACCTTGATAATCATTCAACACAACCATTTGATGTGCGGTTTTCAAGCCCATCGGAATATTCAAAGATTCACACAACGCTAAGAGTCGTGTGACACTGGATGCCTCCAAGGGATGTTGGATGATGACTTCCTTATGACGATTCAAGGTGCAATGACCATTGATCGTTACGTAGTAGTCACAATCCAAGACCTCTTTGACATGTGCTTTGATAAAGTCCATGCTTCTGCCGGTTGCCACACCGACCATGATGCCATTGGCTTTCAACTGATGAATTGCCTCAACCGCAGAATCTTCAATACGGTCTTTTCCAGCGTCCAACAAAGTCCCATCGATGTCAAATACGACTAATTTTATATCTTTCATTTTTAATCACCCTTTTAAGTTTAGCACAGTTGAATCTTATGATAAACTAAACACATGAACAAGGGCATCATCTTTGATCTGGACGGTACATTGCTCAGTACCGAAGCCGATTTGACAAACGCAATCAATACCATGTTGGTCCAAATGGGCTGTGACATACTTTCGGAAGCCATCGTTAAAAGTTATTTGGGCAATGGCATCCGAAAACTTGTGGAACGCTCTTTACCTTTGGATAAACACGATCGATTGGAAGAAGCCGTCCTTGAATTTCATGCGATTTACGCACAATGTTATATGGATCTGACCGTCCCTTATCCGGATATTCAAGAGGTATTGGACAAGGTCCAAGCCCTGGGCTATCGTCTCGCGGTGGTATCCAACAAACCTCAACAGTATCTGGATGATCTCGTTTCGAAGCATTTCCCAACGATTCATTTTGACTATGTCTATGGTGAAGCGCCAACCCAAAGAACTAAACCAAATCCACAAGGTATTGATCTTGCCTTGGCCGCCATGAACTGTGAAGCACAGGATACCTACATGGTTGGGGACAGTGTAGTGGATATTGAAACCGCTCATGTTTGTGGACTGAAATGTGTCCCTGTCGCGTGGGGTTTTCAAAGTGAAAGTCTGCTTGCGGAAAAAGCCCAAAAAGAAGTTGTTAAAAAACCATTGGACCTACTTCAAAGCTTTATTTAAAAGGTGTACAATAAAAGCATTCTGGGGGTATAGCTCAGCTGGTAGAGCACTTGGTTCGCAATCAAGGGGTCGAGGGTTCGAGTCCCTTTACCTCCACCAGTCATAAAATTAGGAATCGTAAAGAGTTTATTTCTAGACGATTCCTTTTTCTTGTATGATAAAGGTATGAAGAACCCAAGTACATTTTGGACACCGATATGGTCCCAAGCATTGGCTAAAGCGATGTTCAATGGACAAACTTATAATAATAAGACAAGTTGTTTTCAATTTAAAACCTATGTGAAAGGGAAATCGGTGCGTTTACGCTTTTCGAATGTGTCTGGAAAAGAAAACATCGTGTTGGGTTCGGTCACGGTGTGGAACCAACATGTCATGCATGAGCTTACATTGAATCAAAGGACATCCATTGTGATCCCAAAAGGGGAATGTCTTTATTCGGATGTTATTAAAATCCCAATAGAGAAAGAAGATGTCATTGAGGTTCGTATGCATTTCAAATCAGCCTTATTTGATCTTAATCACACCGAAAAGGACGCACAGCTTTATCCTGGCGATCAAACGAAGACAGTCGATATTGCTTCCAAACCACTACGCTCAATTGTGGGTGAGATGATGGGAATCTACCCCGTTGTGCCTGTCATTGATCGCATCGAAATCGAAACGATACATGAGCCGAAGATCATTATGGCTTTTGGGGACTCCATCACCGCGATGAATCAATGGGTAAAACCTTTACGTGTACGTATCCATCAAAGATTTGAGGATGAATTCGTTTTGATGAATGCCGGTATTTCTGGAAATTGTCTCTTGCATGAAATCATGCGTCCGTTAGGGAATCTGTTTGGACGGAAGGGTGTGGATCGCTTCAAATCGGATGTGTTGAATACTGAACACCTTCATACCGTTATTTTTGCCTTAGGCATCAATGATGTGTCTTATTATCGTGGAAAGATGAAGAGTGTGATCAATCTTGAGAACTATCGTAAGGCTTTGATGGAGATTGCAGATGATGTCCACAAGCGAAATGCACACATCATCGTATGTACCTTGACACCACGTATCGGCTTCAAGTTGATTAAGTTCACCGATGAAATGGAAGCCTTAAGGATGCAAATCAATGATTGGATTCGAAGCTGTGACACATTTGACGCAATCTTCGATATGGATGAAGTAATTCGTGATCCAAATCATCTAAATGTCGTCGATGATCGTTATCACATTGGTGATCATTTGCATCCGAACAGTTTGGGTGGGCAAAAGATAGCGGATGCGTTTGACATAGACCAACTTGTAGGATTCGAATCCAAATTATGAATTCATAATGGGATGATTCCGTTTCATTGTATTTATTAGCATTTGACGAGTTTAATGAATTTGAGTCTGATTCGATCAAAATGTGAAATGTGAGCGCAATCATGTTCGAAATTCATGGGATTTCATGATTATGAAAGATTGCATGTAAGTAAAAATATGACTCAAATACACACGATAAGTTTTAGGTTTTTTCATCGTTTTGTCACAATTTAAAATCGTATCAGCCTGCTTTTGGGTGTAGAATGAGCTTAGTTAGAGGATCATTAAGTGGGTGTGATGATGCTTAAGAAGTATTTGGACGCTTTTCTTAAGAGTAGCAAATAGCGTAACCGACCGTATGGCCGGTTTTTATCTTTTTTAGGGATAATCACTGACCAACCTCTTTTACCATAGATCGAAGCTATTTAAACTTCAAAGAAAGGAAAAACATGATTAAGAAATTTTTATCTTTATTTGTCGTCAACATCCTCTTGTGGGGTTTGATCGCACTGCCTGTGCGTGCGTTGACACCTGCGGATCCAATGGATCCGGATCTTGTGATGTATGCCACTGACTTTATGGTCGGGGATGTTGTTGCGGTTAATTTTGATCCGTACTCACCAGACACGCAGATTTCACGGATCAATCCAAGCAATGCTTTGGGTGGATTTGATGCGACCGATCCATCAGGCGTCAGTGATCACTTCTTTGCAGTCGGTGCACGGACGTGGAGTCATTATACCTTTGCGGATAATTTCTATAATGTGGATGGCGTTCCTGACATCGAGTTTGCTGAAGTGACATGGGGCAGTGGAACATCATGGCACACAGAAGCTATGAAAGTGTATCTGACCAATGCTTACGTTCGCAACAGTGAAGGCAAGATTGTCGCTTATAGTGCAATGGATGATGGCATCGGCTATTATGCGGGGATCGCTTGGAATCGCATCGGTCTTGAATACATCTCAGATGCAGACCGCCTTGTCAAGACGCAAAGTTACTTTGCTGGCACCCGCGATTTTGAACACAATGTTTTCTATCGCAGCGGACCATATGGAACCTATACTCAATTCCATCTTCCAGAAGAAGTGGTTTATGCAGAAGGCATCCATCTTGTCGATATTACCAGTGAAGTCTATACGATGGCATATCCTGCCACTTATTTGAACAACCCAGGAACCGGTGCATTGGTTACCTTGAACAGTGATGCCTGGGATGTGATCAACTATACTAAAATCACCGCTGCAGATGTCTTGGCAGTCCCTGGAACCAACGGAAACACCGATGGTTATGACTTGGATGCGATTCGTGTCTATCGTTACATTCCTTGGAGAATGGGGGACACGGCTACTGGTGATGGATCCAAAATCCTTTCTAAAGGGACATGGTTCATGTACAACGAATACAACAATGGACCAGCCACATTTGACATTCAAGCGGGTAATCCGAAAGATGGCATAAACATCATCGGTACATTTACAGTGTCCAAAGATGGCAACATGTATACAATTGATTATGATATCGATGAAACCATTGAAAAGAACGGGTACATCTATCATATCATCGTTGAAGATGAACATTTGGGCATCAGTGACACGATGAACTTCAAAGCAATCCCAGGCCAAGATGATAATCAAGACTTTGGGGTTCCTTTTGAAGACATGGATGGAATGTTCAAAATCTTTGCGCACTTCTCAGTACGGTACGAATAGAACATTCAAAACATAGATTAGAGACGGTATCGAGTGGATGCCGTCTTTTTTTGAACAAGTTTTGTAGTTTAGGATGTTTTTTGATAAAATAGCAAGGACGATGGAGGTTTGAAAGTGAAGCTAAAAGCGATCCACATCTTTTTTATACTTTATCTTTTCGGCCTTTTTTATATTTTGTTCTTATACAATCGTCAGATCGATCTATCCTGGTTGGTCAAAGGAGGTTGGGATGAACTCGTGGAACTCCAACGACCTCGAACCAATTTAATCTTTTTTAGAACGATATTAAGGTATTTGCAGACCATGAACTATGCGACCGGCATGCGCAACATCATCGTGAACATCGGTGGACACATGTTGTTATTCACACCCTTTGGCTTCTTTCTACCAAGACTTCATTCGCGCTGGCAGAAACCCCTTGTTTTCTTGATTTGGGCGAGTATCGTGATGGTGTTTATTGAAAGCCTGCAGTTTGTCAGCTTAAGTGGGTCGTTTGATGTGGATGATGCGATGTTGAATGTCATCGGGGCATGGTTAGGTTTTTTATTCTTACGTAAACCAGAAGAAATTGAAAGGGATTATTATGACAGAGAGATTAGTTGAGCTTGTGATTCATTATGCAGGCTGGTTGAATAAGGAAGTGATTGTGTTTGTGATTTCGATGATGCCGATCTTGGAGTTGAGAGGTGGGGTTCTCGCGGGCTATTGGATGAATCTGCCTTTGCTTACGACGTCTGTTATCGCTTTGGTGGGGAATCTTTTACCGATTCCATACATCTTGTTTTTTATTGAAGCCATCCTGAAGTTTCTAGAGAAACATAACATTCTAACCAAGTTCATCCATAAGATTCGTGATCGTGCTTTACATAAGAGTAAGGCGATTCAAAACGCGGAGTTCATCGGTTTAGTGTTGTTCGTGGGCATCCCATTGCCTGGGACGGGCGCATGGACAGGCTCTTTGGTCGCGGAAACCTTACAGATGGAGCGTAAGAAAGCCTTTCTAGCGATTGTATTGGGTGTCTTGTTGGCACTTGTCATCATGTTGGTCTTCTCCTATGGAGTCTTGAACCAAGTCGGGCTATGACAAACATCTTCGTTTTGACACTGGCGATTGGTTTTTTCGCCTTGATGTTTATGATCGCGCCGATATTGATTGGTGTCTTTGTCTATCGACACGCATCCAAACATCCGATTGGCAATCCTCTGATGTGGGCTTTGGCAGCTGCCTTGGTTCCATTCTATATTGGTCTGATGATTTATGTGGTCAAAGTCGATCAAATCGATACGGACCGTTACGACCGGGAACATTCATAATTTAGTCTTGGGGGAAACATGGCTTTTGAAAAGGGATTACAGAAAATCTATGCGGCATTGTGTCTGATCGTACCTCTTTTTATTTGGCCTAAGGGTGGGAATGCAGATCATTTCTATCTGCCGAAATTGATTTTATTGGTGCTTTTTTGCATTATTTTAATGGTCTATTTAATTTTTCATCGAAATGAAGTCAAAGCGTTCAAAGTCATGGATACAATTACGATGACATCTTTGGCTTTTTTAATGTTTTTAAGCATTTCTTTGCTTTTTGCGTTAGATTTAAAAGAAAGCCTATTCGGACGTATTTATCGTTATGAAGGTTATTTGACGATTGTGTTGTATCTCTTTCTCTTTTGGGGCTCACGCTTCCTTCGTGATGATCGGTGCTTGCTTCGATGCTTACTTATCGGTGTCGTGATTCAAGCGATCTATGGCATCGCACAAAGCCATGGTTTTGATCCCATCCTAAGGGATGATGTGCGTATCGGTTGGCAAAGTGCATTTGGTACTCTGGGCAATCCGAATTTCTATGGATCGTTCATGGTAATGGCCTTGCCATTAAGTATTTGGTTTTTATTCAAGCAGGACACATCTCACGGAGTTGTGCTTTATGCTTTGGTCTTTTATGCACTCTTGGCAAGCATGACTCGAGGAGCTTGGCTCGGTGCGAGTGTCGGTTTGTTGGTGAGTTTAGTTTTGGTTCGTAAGTCGCCCAGCTATCTATCCAAAGTCAGTCTGATCTTCATCATCAGTCTAAGTTTGTTGGTTCAATACAATCAAAGTCATCACAATCAAGTGGTGACACAGGCTTTATCCATTCCAAAGGAAGCTGTGGAAGTGTTTGTGCAAGCGGAGACAGCGCCTCAAGCAGGTTCCTATCGTATCTTCATTTGGATCCATGTGCTTGAGTTGATCCAAGAGAGACCTTTGACAGGCTACGGCTTTGATTATCTTCCCAAATTGTTTTTTGAACACTATCAGGCGGACATGCACAGTGTCATGGGTCGTTTGATGACCATCGATAAAGCGCATAATGAATACTTGAACATTGCCGTATCCGCTGGCATACCCAGTTTGATTGCTTATCTGATGTTATTGTTTGTGATTCTTAAGCAGAGTTTTGCGAATAGCCGAAATGTTCTTATCGCAGTGATAATGGCCTACTTGGTACAAGCTTTCTTCAACATCAGTGTCGTATCGGTCGCATTTGTATTCTGGATCCTTTTGGGTCGATTGGTGCCATATGCAAGAAAATCCATTTTTGAAGCGTATTGAAATCATCATCTTATGGGTTCCGGTATTGGTTCCATTTGTTTATGTTCCTTTATGGTCGGTCTTGGATTTTTTCTATTATCCAAAATACCTGGCTTTGGTTTGCGTTGTCTCTGTGCTTTTGGTGATGGTGGCTTTGAATGCCAAACAGATCAATCATCTATTCAAGTGGGATTGGATCAATCGTTTGGTTTTGATTTATTTCGCATTCTTGACCTTATCTTTGTTTTTCTCCCATGATCTTCAACTTTCCTTAGGGGGTCAGTTCTTACGCTATGATGGTTATGTGACGCAGGTTCTTTATCTGTTACTATTTCTGTTCGCACGATTGATCAAGAAGATTCCGACTTGGTTCATTCATGGTATTGTGATCGGGAGTACGATTTTGGCTTTCTATGCTTTACTCCAAGCCAATGGAATGGAGTTGTTCACACGAGATCTGACGCGCATGCATTGGACGGTTCCTTTTGCGACCTTTGGCAATCCCAATTTCTTTGGAGCTTATCTGGTTTTGGTACTACCTTGGCATCTCTATTTGATTCTTTTCAAACAAAAGGTGTATGCCATCTTCACATATGCTTTGGTTTTCTATGTTCTTTTAATAAACATGACGCGGAGCGCATGGATTGGTTTCATCGCCACATTGCTTTTTGCTGGGATCATGCAGTTCATTTATAAACATCCGATCAGAAGACGAGAAATACTCCTTGTATCCTTCATCAGTGTGTCTTTGATTGCTATATACAATCTTACGAGCAACCAAGCCTTATTGGGTCGCTTCTTGACCATCTCATCCGACTTCAATGCTTTGATAAAGAAGGAGGGCAATCTAGATACCTTAGGTTCCTTTCGAATGTTCATCTGGATTCGCGTCATCGAACTCATCAAAGATTATCCACTTTTTGGGGTTGGTATTGAGAATCTTCACATCGTCTTTATGGAACGCTTCAATCAAGACAGTATGGCAATGTTTGGTCGTGTAATGATTGCGGATAAAGCACACAATGAATATCTGCACATGGCGGTGACCAGTGGGATTCCAAGTGTCATTGCTTATCTCGCATTCTTAATGAAATCGGCTTTTAATAATTTCAGAAGACTCAACGATTCTTTAAGTTTCATCATTGCCAGTGCAATCTTTGGCTATTGTGTACAAGCCTTCTTCAACATCAGTGTGGTTTCTGTTGCCTATATCTTTTGGGTTTATCTCGGTTTTTTGAATCATTATGATCGTGATTGGATCCCGGAACAAAGCCGAAAAATTTCATAAAAAAACGCTAGGCAAGGCACCATTCTTGTGCTAAACTACATCTAGCATAGGTCCTTTAAATGTGATCCAGAGAGGTCACCAAGGAAAGCAAAAACCTTCCGACCATTTAAGGGACTTTTACGTAAAGTCCTTTTTTATGACCTGTGCAGGAGGAAAGAAACATGAAGAATGAATTGTTGTATGATGTCCACGAAAAGCCCCCGGTATTGAAATGGGCAGCCCTGAGTTTCCAGCATGTCTTTGCGATGTTTGGCGCAACCGTATTGGTTCCGATCCTAACGGGTCTACCTATCTCGGTCGCATTGTTTGCTTCAGGTATTGGGACGCTGATCTACATTGCGGCGACCAAGGCTAAAGTACCCGTTTATTTAGGTTCATCATTTGCATATATCACGGCTGTCATCATTGCTAAAGAATCCTTGGGAGGTGATGTCAGTGCCGCTCAAACAGGTTTGATTCTTGTTGGTTTGGTTTATGTCGTCATCGCTTTAATCGTAAAAATGATCGGTAAAGGCTGGGTGGATAAACTCTTGCCTCCAATTGTCATCGGTCCGATGATCATCATCATTGGTCTAGGTTTGGCCGGTGTCGCTGTTGGTTCTGCAGGTTTCACCAGTGGTGGAGATTGGCGCATCATCGTGACGGCCATCGCAACCTTCGCCATCACCGCAACCGTCATGTCTTTAGGTAAAGGCTTCATGCGCATCATCCCATTCATCATCGGGATCTTCGGCGGTTACTTGGTTGCCTTCGCATTGGGCTTGGTTGACTTGTCACCAGTCGCTGCTGCTCCTTTGTTCTCCATTCCTGATTTCATCTTGCCATTCAAATTGGGGAACTTCCAAACTTATCAGTTCTACTTTGGCGTTGAAACTTGGGTCATCGTCCCCATCGCCATCGTAACGATTTCCGAACACATCGGTGATCACACGGTATTGGGCAAAATCTGTAATCGAAATTTCTTAAAAGATCCTGGCTTGGATCGCACCTTGATGGGGGATGGGATCGCGACTGCGGTATCCGCATTGATCGGGGGTCCTGCGAATACAACCTACGGTGAGAACACCGGTGTCGTCGGTCTGACGAAAGTCGCTTCCGTTTGGGTCGTGGGTGGTGCAGCTGTCTTGGCCATCGTCATCAGTTTCGTTGGTAAAGTTTCTGCCTTGATTTCTACCATTCCAAGCGGTGTCTTGGGTGGCATGAGCATCTTGTTGTATGGTTTCATCGCTTCGAACGGTCTACGTGTCTTGATCGATGAAAAAGTTGACTTCGGTAAACAACGCAACGTCATCATCGCAGCGTCAATGTTGGTTCTTGGCCTTGGGGGAGCTGCTTTCAAACTTGTCGGTTTGGCTACACTCTCGGGTACAGCTTTGGCTGCCATCGTTGGAGTTGCCTTGAATTTAATCCTTCCAAATGACTAAAACCGGGTAACCGGTTTTTTTTGAGATGATATCACACCACTTTTGATGCTTAGTTTTGTATAATGGTTGGGTTAGGAGATTCAAATGGTCGATACAAAAAACTTAGATCCAAAATTCAATCCCTTCAAACCACGCCCTAAGAAGGAAACGCAAATCAAAAAAATGATTGCGGTCGTGAGTGGAAAAGGGGGTGTTGGTAAATCAACCGTCTCAGCTTTGTTGGCTACCCATGCCCAAAGAGCCGGTTATCAAACAGGCATCATTGATGGCGACATCATTGGTCCATCCATGGGACACTTATTCAATATTCATCAACCTCTTTTTGGGGATGATGCGGGAATTCAACCGGGTGTCACAGAAACAGGCATCAAACTCGTCACATCCAACATGTTGGTTCCCAATGAGACGACACCCATCTTATGGCGTGGCGCTTTGATCACCAATGCCGTTAAAGACTTCTACACGGAAGTCATTTGGGAAGAGTTGGATTTGATGGTTCTGGATATGCCGCCAGGGACCGGAGACATCGCTCTGACCGTCTTTCAAAACCTCCCCATCACTGGCATCATCATCGTCACCAGTCCTCAGGATCTGGTCTCCATGATCGTGTCCAAAGCGGTTGAGATGGCCAACAAAATGAATGTGCCGATCATCGGCATCATCGAGAACTTCAGTTACTTTGTGTGCGATGATTGCGATAAAGTTCATTATCCCTTTGGCTCAAGCAAGGGGAAGATGCTTTCTGAGAAATACAACATTCCACTTTTAGGTCAACTCCCGATCAATCCTTTGATCAATGAGTTGGCGGACCAAGGACGGATTGAAGAAGTTGAAAGTGAAGATTTCACATGGTTGATTGAAACGATTATGGAGGCATAATCGTTTTTCTTTTATTTTCATCTGAACTTTGGTATGATGATAGCCCTGAGGGGTTCTATGTTCGATACTGCTAAAGCCATTCAAAAACGTGATCCAGCCGCCAAATCTCTAATCGAGGTTATTTTATTGTATCCAGGGTATCATGCGATCTTATTCCATCGCATCGCACATGTCTTTTATAAAGCACATCTTTATTTCATAGCACGTTTGATCAGTCAGATCTCACGTACCTTAACAGGGATTGAAATCCATCCTGGAGCACAGATCGGCAAGCGCTTGTTCATCGATCATGGCATGGGTGTGGTCATCGGGGAGACCGCCATTATTGGGGATGACTGTTTGATTTACCATCAAGTCACCTTAGGGGGCATGAGTACGAAGGATGAGAAACGTCACCCAACCCTTGGCAATAACGTCATGGTGGGGACTGGTGCGAAAGTACTGGGCAATATTCATATCGGAGACAACGTCAAAATCGGTGCGAACTGCATCGTCATCAAAGATGTCGAAGCAGGCAAGACCATCATTGGTGTGCCTGGAGAAGTTCTTACAAAGAAGCATTAGCTTCTTTTTTAATGGCATTGACAAGTTTGTGTGTAGGCTTATAATAAGAAGTGTTAGCACTCTTATAGTTTAAGTGCTAAAAAAGGAGGCAAAGATGATAAAACCCTTAAGTGATCGCGTCGTTCTGATCAAAATCGAGCAAGAAAAGAAAACAGCCAGTGGCATCGTTCTGAGTGACGCATCCAAAGAAAAACCCCATTTGGCCAAAGTCGTGGCGGTAGGTCCTGGTAAAGTTGAAAATGGAACCCTCATTCCTTTGGACATCCATGTGGATGATCAAGTCATCTACAAACCCTATGCCCCGACGGAAGTGAAGATCGATGGGCATGAATACTTGATTGTGGAGGCTAAGGATATTTTAGCCATCATTGAATAGGAGGAACTATGGCAAAAATCATTCATTTTTCAAAAACAGCTCGTGATGAGATGAAAGCCGGCATCGACATTTTAGCCGATACCGTCAAAATCACCTTAGGTCCCAAAGGACGCAATGTCGTATTGGAAAAGAGCTATGGCTCACCCTTGATCACCAACGATGGTGTGACCATCGCACGTGAAATCGAACTCGAAGATAAATTCCAAGAAATGGGTGCCAAGCTCGTTCTTGAAGTTGCGAATAAAACCAACGATGTGGCTGGGGATGGGACTACCACCGCAACCCTCTTGGTGCAGTCCATCATTCATAAAGGCTTGGAAGCCATTGATAAAGGATCCAATCCTGTCATCATGCGCAGCGGCATTGAGAAGGCATCAGCTGCCATCAGTAAACATCTCTTGAGTCAATCCAAAAAGATTGAAAGCAGTGAAGACATTGCGGATGTGGCAGGCTTATCGGCCGGTAGTCCAGAAATCGGACGTTTGATTGCCCAAGCCATGGATAAGGTGGGTAAGGAAGGCGTCATCACGGTGGATAAATCCAATGCGTTTGAGACGGAATTAGAGGTTGTGGAAGGTCTACAGTATGATAAAGGTTATGTGTCTCCGTACATGGTGACCAATCGTGAAAAGATGGAAATCATCATGGAAGATGCCTATCTCTTGGTTACGGACCAGAAGATCAATACGATTCAAGAAATCCTGCCTTTATTGGAAAAGATCGTCCAAATGGGTAAAGCCTTGTTGGTCATTGCGGATGACTTGGACAATGAAGTCGTTACGACCTTGGTCGTCAATAAATTACGTGGAACTTTCAATGTGGCCGCGACCAAAGCACCTTCCTTTGGTGACAATCAGAAAGCCATATTGGAAGACATTGCGATTGTCAGTGGTGCCAAGTTCATTTCGAAGGATTTGAATATGGACTTGAAAGAAGTTGGAATTGAAGACTGTGGAAAAGTTCAACGCATCGTGATCACCAAGGACAATACCACCCTGATCAATGGTCATGGCAATAAGGAATTGATCGATGCGCGGGCCAATGAAATCCGCAATCAACTCTCAAACAGCACATCGGATTATGATAAGAAACGTTTGAATGAACGTTTAGCGAAATTGGCATCCGGCGTCGCCATCATCAAAGTTGGGGCTGCGACGGAAGCTGAGATGGAAGAAAAAAAACTTCGCATCGAAGATGCCTTGAACGCAACCAAAGCAGCGGTAGAAGAAGGCGTCGTGATGGGTGGAGGCGCAGCCTTTGCCTTGGCGTATCGTGAGTTGAAAGAAACCCTGACGGCTGAATCCGTGGATGAGCAAAAGGGGATGTCCGCCGTATTTGAAGCGATCTTGAGCCCCTTATGGCAGATTGCGGAGAATGCCGGTTATGATGGGACGGAGATTGTAAACAGGCAACTCAAACAAGCAGAAGGCATCGGCTTTGATGCGAAGTTGGGTGAGTGGGTCAATCTGGTCGATCATGGCATCGTGGATCCCACCAAAGTCACCCGTAGTGCTTTAAGCAATGCGGCAAGCATCGCTGCCCTGTTTCTAACCACTGAGGCTGCGGTTGCCTCCAAGCCAGAAGCCAAAGGACCACAGATACCCGATCCTTCCATGTATTAAACAATGCGAAAGCATTGTTTTTTATCTTATAGGAAAGTTCTCTAAATCTCAGAAAACAAATTAAAAGAAGCGCTGATGTGAACGCACTCAAAAAGTAAATGAGATTGAAAGATGAAGGCGATGTATATAAGCGCTATGGTTT
>JAUVVC010000011.1 GCA_030604855.1 Erysipelotrichaceae bacterium | reverse complement strand
GGATCTCATTCATCCAAACTGCAGAAGGTGCACTGACAGAAGTATCCAGCATGCTTACACGTGCTAAAGAACTCGCAGTTCAGAAAGCAAACGGTACTTATAATACAGATGATGTAGCAAACATCAACGCAGAAATAAACTCACTTGGAGATGAAATCAAAAATATTATTGATAAAACTGAGTTCAATGGTAAGAATGTATTCACCACTACAGTGGGTGTCGCAATCTCCCACGATGCAGCAACAAGTTTAAGTATTACAGGAGCAACCAATGTAGTTGCTAAACTATCAACAGCAAAATTAACAAGTACAACCTTGATTACTGGTGTTTCTGGTGTTGAAGACTTGATTAGTACAGTAAATACCCAACGCGCAGTCTATGGGTCTTTACAAAACCGTCTAGAACACACTATTAATAACTTGGCTACAACTTCTGAAAACCTAGTTGCTTCCGAATCCCGTATCCGCGATGTGGATATGGCTAAAGAAATGATGGAAATGACGAAGAACAATATCCTTTCTCAAGCAGCTCAAGCGATGATTGCTCAAGCCAACCAACAACCTCAATCCGTTCTACAATTATTACGTTAATTAGTCTGAATCCCAAAGCTATGAATAGCCTAGGGATTCTTTTTTTTGGTAAATACTGACATTTAAGATTCATCGAAAGCAATCGATATACAAGTAGAAACTATGGCTGATCAACTTAAAATAAGTCAAGCACCTGTAAAGATGCCCAGTATCACACGTCATGAACCTCAGTCTGAGGTGCCTTTTCAGATTCAAGATGTATCTAAGATCAACACCTTGAATGTACGCAAAGAGGAACATGGCCAAAACCTGAGTTTACTCAATCAAGAGAATGCGGTACTAAGTGAACTCCTTAAACAAAGTGAGTTGAGTACTCAATATATCTTTGCTTATCAAAATATCGAATCCGTCGTTCAAATGCTCTCTATTGATAATGCAGGACTTCAAGAAGCGTTGGGTAAGCTCTTGGCTTCATTTGCACTGGATCCATCGCAATTGGTTCAAGAGATGAAGACCCAAGCCCAGAATAATGTGACCTTTTATGGGCAGGTGTTTGATGAGCTGAGGAAGATGCTAAGTGAAGGTCAGAAACACGTGGTCATTGATGCGATACAGAGTATGTTGTTGCCGATCACACATGCACGCGCACGTAAAAGCATTCAATCTCATCTTGAGGCCTTGATGCATAAATACAATCAAAGTTATTTCCACGGAAATATTAAAGAGGTTTTAGAGAAGAGCTCACAGATGGATGCGCATGCTTTACAGGAGGAACTTACGAAGTTATTAGGTCTAATAGAACAAAACGGTTTGATGGATTCGAATACTGAAACGATCTTCCGTTTGTTGGAAGTTCATCTCTCACGCTTATTGCGCTCAGATACTGAGGACAGTAACCTCAAGCAAAAAGCCATTTATCAGAACGCAATTGCAGAGAATCTACGCTCAGGCTCAAAAACCATGGGCAAGTTTGTGGAACTCTTGAAGCTTGCGGAACAGAACAGTACTGACTTGGATAAGCAAAGTCTACAGGATATCCTGCGCTTCATCTTAAACGCACCTTCCAACTACATTCCACTTCATCATATCTATCTACCCCTTCGCTTTCATGAACAAGTCGTGCATGCGGAAGTCTGGATTGATACAGGGAATGAGAGTAAGGCAACTCAGGTACTTATGCTTGTGGATTTAAATGAGTTGGGAATGGTCGAATGCGAGGTTCATGCCTTGGATAAGCGCCTTTCCATTCAATTGAATGTTCCTTCTGAGTATCGAATTGTGTTTGAAGCCCAACGCGATGCGATGAGCCAAGCCATTCGAAAATTAGGCTATGGTGTGGAACGCTTAAGTGTTTCGGATTGGATACACGCACGAACACTTCTGGATGTCTTCCCACACCTACAAGCACTTCAGACCGGAATCGATGCCTATGCCTAAGCTCAAGAAAGCGGTCGCGCTCAAATACGACCAAGCCAAACAGAACGCTCCGATTGTCATCGCATCCGGTTATGGACCGATTGCTGAGCAGATCATTCATCTCGGTGAGAAGCTTGGAATTCCTGTTTATGAAGATGAACACAGTGCTGGTTTATTGACGATGTTAAAGCTAGGTGAAAGCATTCCTGTTGAGTTGTATCAAGTTATAGCGGAAATCTATACACAGCTCTTGATTGGGGCTGAAAAGATACGTGAAAAGAACGGTTAAGGTACCCAAAGACAGTTAAATAGTGTAAAGTTTTGTTGTACGGTTTTTTGAGGAGCACTATGACACGGATACTTACCATTACCAATCAAAAAGGGGGAGTCGGTAAAACGACCACCACCATCAATCTGGCATCAGCGCTTAAACATCAAGGTTATAAAGTGTTGATCATCGATATGGATCCACAAGGGAATCTCTCTTTTTGTGCAAACGCAGAAACGGTCTTAAGTGCAACCATTTACGAAGTGCTCAAAGGTGAAGTCAAGCTCCAACACGCCATTCAACGCACAGCGATCATCGATATCGTTGCGGCGAACATCTTGCTCAGTGGAATCGAAATGGAATACACCCAAAGTGGTCGTGAATTCCTACTCCGCAATGCATTACAAAACATACGTCCCTACTATGATTACATCCTGATCGATACCCCTCCGGGTTTAGGTATTCTAACCATCAATGCCATGAGTGCTTGCAATGGCATCTTGATTCCCATGGTAGCGGATATCTTCAGTCTACAAGGCATCACTCAACTTCATGAAACGGTTCAACAAGTTCGTAAATACTCGAATCCGAACTGTACAATTGAAGGGGTCATTCTCAATAAATACAACGATCGTGTTTACTTGAATAGAGAAGTCAAGGGGACAGCAGAACTCGTCCTCAATGATTTAAAACTCAAGTTGTTCGATACAAGCATCCGCTCCAGCATCAAAGTTGCGGAAGCACAATCCAGCCAACAAGACCTCTTTGATCTGATCAAACAAGGGGATGTGGCACAAGATTACTTAAATTTAGTTGAAGAGATTTTACAGGGGGAAACGCATGTCCAATAATCGCTCAATTGATAAAGAAGCCATGTATAAGAAAATCATGCCTTCATCAAACCAAACCAAAATCGTGGAAGAAAGTACACCCCTTCCACAACCCACACCCTTCCTACAACCCAAGGTGTTGGTCAATGTCGCAGAACTTGCGGTGAAAGAACGCATTGAAGAGGCTATGGAGAAGTTCAAGTGTTGTCAATGTGATCATTGTGTTAAAGATGTCTTAGCCTTGGCGGTCAATAATCTTCCGCCTAAATACATTGTGCGTAATGAACTTGATCAAGCTTTGGAGATTCGTCGTTATGATGCGGATGTCATCTCTGCATTAGTCAACGCTGTCATTAAAGTTAAACAAAATCCAAGACACTAGGGGGACGCATGGCACTAATCGATGAAGGATATCGCTTTGCCAGTTGTGAGCTAAGGACTCAAGGCAACGATTTATTGACCAAGGGGAAAATCATTAAGATCGGACCTGACTTCCTAGAGATTTCGAATGATTTGGGTTCATCCAGTTTGACTCGATATGAATTTAATGTCAAAGTCATCATCAGTCACCATGTCTTAGAACCCTTGGTGATTGAAGGACGCTTATACATACCAACCATGGAGTTCTTTCGTGTCATCGATACACGTACTTTGGTAGAAGGTGAACAACGTAATTTCTTCCGCGTGAACGTCAATCTCGAAGCGACAGCTGGGATTGAAGCTCGAGGTGGTGGACCCATCCGAAATATGTCCTGCATCTTACAAGACTTGAGTTTGAATGGGGCTATGGTTTTATCAAAGGCAATCCTAACGGTACGCACCAAGATGCGTTTAAACTTCACCATTGATGGGAAAGAATTCATGATCATGGGTGTGGTGGTGCGTTGTCGTGCTGCTCAAGATGGTTATTATGGCTATGGGGTACGCTTCAATCAAGTGGATGATAATACAGCCAATGCGATAGTGCAGTACTTATTCAAGCGTCAGAAGGAAATCATTGATATTTAACTTAAGTTTTTCAAAAGTTGTTCGATAAACACGTTGAAGAACTTTTTTCATGGGAGGATCCATTATGAAAATCGAAAATAACCCAATTGCGAAGATACAAAAAACACAAGCCCCAAAGCCTGTGAACAAAGTAGAGAAGACAAATAAGTCTTTAAAATTGGATACCATAGAACTGCATGAAACCAAACCTAAACAGGATGTGACTGAACTTAAATCTAAGGTGGTGGAAACACTTAAAGAAGAATTCTCTTCCAAACGTGTTCAGGAGCTTAAGCAACAAATTCAAAATGGAACCTATTCCGTCGATCATCGTAAAGTAGCCGAAGCGATTCTAGCCTACCAAGGTAAAAACAATGACTGATTGGATGAACATCGAACACTTCATGGAGCGTTATACGACGTTCTTTGAAGAAATGGTTGAGCTAGAGAAAGTGAAACTGAGTGTTTTGATGTCCAATGATGTGCAAGCCATTCAAGCCAATCTTCTTGAGCAACAAAGCAATGCGAAACGGATTGAGAACATAGAAGTCGAAAGACAGAACTTCTTTCAGACCCATGGCTTTAATGAACTTAGTCTACGTGAAGTCATCGCACTTTGTGATACTGAACAAAAGGTTGTCTTAGAACATACCTACGAACGTCTTCAACACGCCATCAGTCAGATCAAGTACCACAATCGTAAGAGCATGGAAATCATTCATATGAACCTCAGCATCTATCAAGCTGCGGAGGTGCGTTAAGATGCGTTCCACATTTTTAGGTTTAGAAACCGCACGTAAAGGTTTGACCGTCAGCCAAAAAGGATTGGATGTGACAGGGCAAAACATCACCAATGCCAATACCGAAGGCTACACACGTCAACGCATTGATGTCGTGAGTGTATCGAGCAACATCGATGCACGTTATCGCACAACCCAAGCAGGCATGAGTGGTCAAGGTGTTTTGGTTTCCGATGTCTCCCAAATCCGTGACCAACAATTGGATGGTCGTTATCGCAGTGAGTTAGCTGAGCAGAGTTATTATGAACAAACCCTCACCATATTGGATGATTTGGAAGGTGTACTGAATGAAATTGAAGGTGGCATCAAGCCAAGTCTTCAAGATTTGGTCTCATCCCTTCAAGACTTCAGCATGAATCCGAACCAAGCAGTGAATGCGAATATTGTTCTATCTAAAACCAAGAGCGTCATCCAGATGTTCAACCAATATGCAGAAGAATTGAATGGATTGAAAGCACAGAGCATCTCCGATTTATCCGTTGATGTGAATGACGTGAATACGACTCTAAGTAAAATCCAAGGCTTGAATGACAGCATCTCCAAAGCCTTCTTAGAAGGCAAACAGAATGCGGTCAATGAACTGATGGACCAACGTAATCTCTTAGTCGATCACCTCGCAACTTTTGGTAATATCAAAGTCACTGCACAAACGGATGGTCAGATCCAAATCCACATGCATGATCAATTGATTTTGGATGGGGACTATCGTGACCAATTGAATCTCTTAAAACCAACTGATCCACTTGTATTGGAATGGCAATCCACAGGACAAGCCATTTCCTTGGGAGCAGGAAGTTTGAAGGCGAGCATCGAGCGTATCGAAGGCAACAATCCTTTCGCACAAGGGATTGCTTATTACCAAGGACAATTAAATGAGCTTGCGAGTTCCTTTGCGACAGTCATGAATCAAGCATTTACGAACACAGATGATCAAGCAAAAGCATTGATCAGTGGTAGTTCCGCTTCTAGCTTAAGCATTGAGGAAGCATGGCTCAAACAACCCTCTTACATCCTGAAAGAAAATGGGAGCTTGGACAATCGTCCAATACTTGCCTTAATTGAAAAGTTAGAAGGCAAGATGCTCATCAACGAAGAACAGAGCTCCATGAGTGAATTCGTCTCCAAGTTCGTCATCGCACTTGGACAAGATCGTAATTTTATCGCTTCACGCCTCCAAACCAGCACCAGCATTGCGAATGATCTTGCTCAACAAAGAGATTCCATCAGTGCAGTCTCACTGGATGAAGAAGGTGCCAACCTCTTGATTTATGAGAAAGCCTTTCAAGCCAGTGCACGTGTCATGAATGCCATGGACGAAGTATTGGACACCATCATAAACCGTATGGGATTGGTAGGACGTTAAGATGCGCATCACACAGAAAAATATCCAACGTGCTTACCTGAATAATCTTCATCGCAATATGAAACAACTCGCGACCTCCAATGAACGCATGAGCAGTGGGCGTCGTCTCAATCGTGTCAGTGACAATGTCAGTGATGCACAACGTGCTTTAACCGTTCGCGATAAACTCCAACGCTCCGAACAATACCTTCGCAATATCGACAAGCTTCAACTTGATCTTAATGGTCAAGAAACCAGTTTGATGCAGATGAATGAAATCATTGCCCGCGCACAGAGCTTGTTGGTTAATGCAAAGAGCGATACCAATGGACCGAGTGAACGAACAATTCTTGCCAAAGAACTCGATTATCTCAGTGAAAGCATCGTTCAGTTGATGAATGTCCAAGGTGTGGATCGTCCTGTCTTCGCAGGCACCGATGGAAAAACTCCGATCGTACTTGGGGATGGGACCGTTTCGATTCACAGCTTTAATGTGGATTCCCTTGTCCCACCAGAGATCAAAGGTCAATTCATTGATATTGGTTTAGGACTTCAATTCAATGGTGGAGTCGTTAAGGAAAGCAGTGTCGTACGCAGTGACACATCCCCATTAGAGATTCTAGGTTACGGTATGGATAACGGAACACCCAACAACCTCATTCGCGTCTTTCAAGAACTAAGTAAAGGTCTAAAAAATAATGACCTTAGTGGTTTTGAATCCTTGAGTAAGAAGGTAAGCTCAGCACACGATCGACTCCTGGTTTCACTCACCGATCTTGGAGCACGTAACGCTTACTTAGATAACACCAAGAATCGTATGGAAATCGATCAACTCCAACTTACTGAAATGCAAAATAAACTGGAAGCAGTGGATATTGAGTCCGAACTCATTCAAAACAAGAGCCTTGAACTCACCTGGCAAGTAAGCTTGCAGTTGGGCTCTAAAGTATTACCGATGTCCATCTTTGATTTCATCCGTTAAGGAGGAAAAATGAATAATCTCTTAAAAATTACGACTAAACCAATCAAGATTGCGATCAAGGTTGAAAAAGGTCACTATATTGAAACGCAAGCCCCAAAGCTCAAAGCGAATCGTATTCGTCAGAGTGCTCCGGTACAGAAACTGAAACCAAGCCAAGAAATTCCAGTGTATGGACAACAGAATGTGACGCATAAACCTGTTGAACAAAACATTCAATCCCACTTGAATGAACGCATGGAATCCAATGAACTCGATGTCGTGCCTTACATGGATGCACAAAGTTCACAGTTGCGTTTAGAACCTAAGCAGGTCATGAAAGAGCGTATTATGACCTATCATCCATCGGAACTCGAATTTGAGGTCCAACAATATCCTGAAATACGTTTTGATTATCAAGGGGAACCGATTTACGTTCCTGCCAGTTCAAATCCTGAACTTAAAAAATAGAGGTCTTATGAACATCCAAACCAAATACTTCGGAACACTTGAGATTCAAGCCGAAACCATCATTGAATTCATTCAACCCATTTATGGCTTCGAAGATTGCCATCGATATACCTTGTTAGCGGATGAAGATCTTGGGTCCGACTTGATGTGGTTACAGGGCATAGATCAACCTGAAGTCTGTTTCATGGTGGCGAATCCAACAGCACTTTTTCCTGAAGTGTCCTTTCAACTTAAAGCCACAGAAACAGAATTGTTGAAAGTTCAAGATACCAAGGACATCGATGTTTTATGCATCGTAAGCTTAGGTGAACAGTTCACTGATTCCACCGTCAATCTTAAGAGTCCTTTGTTATTTAGTCCTGAGCATAACTTGGGCATGCAAAGTATCTTAGACCAAGATCTTCCTTTGAAAGCGAAGTTAGCTTAGTATGTTGGTTCTATCACGTAAAGAAAAAGAATCCATCCTAATTGGGGATGGCATTGAAATCATCATCCAAGAAATTGGCAAAGATAACGTCCGTATCGCAATCGTCGCACCCAATGATGTGAAGATTCTACGTAAAGAATTATTGGAGAATGTCAAAGATGAGAATCGCAGTGCTCAGATTCAAGCCGATCCAATCGCACTTAAAGCGCTACTAAGACAACGCAAGAATAATGAGTCAAAGTAAGCTTGAGCTTAAGCGTTCTTTGTTTGAACAGTATGAACATTTGAGTTTACGTGCTTTGAACGTTGAACCAGAAGAATTACTTGTCATTCTTAATGAACGCGAACAAATAAAGCAAAGGACCGATGAGCTTGATTGTGAATTGGATGATGACCTTAAACACCTCATCGAACGCATTCAAGTCATCGATGAATTGATTCTTCAACAGATGGAACAATGGCGTTTAGCCGCTCAAGAAGCCCTTGAGACCAGCAAACGTTTAAAGCAGATTTCTAATTACTTCATGCCTAGCGAAAATATTGATATTGAACGCAAGGGTTGAGAAAGGAGCACCATGGCCAGCATAAACAACACAAACAGTTATGGAAGATCCGGAACACTTGGCTTAGCTTCAGGTATCGACAGTGAAAGTGTCATTGATAACATGATGGCTGCGATGCAAAACAAGATTGACAAGCAAAAAGCCATCCGCCAACAGATTCTCTGGAAACAGAATATCTACCGTGATGTGACGAGCGAGCTCTTGACGATGCAACGCAATTTCTTAAATACCTTAAACCCGAGTTCCAACCTAAGATCATCCAGTCTCTACGTTAATCAAACCGTTCATGTCAGTGGAACGGCATTGAAAGCTTCGTCCTTGATCCCAAACAATCCACCTTTGACCATCGAATCGATTTCACAATTAGCCACAGGTAAAGTCGTTCGTTCTGGTGAAAGTTTAAGTAAAGATATTCAAGTGAATGTCGATTTAAGCAAAGTATTAGAGACGCTTAAAGTGGATTTCAATCTTGATGGCATCACTAAATCGATTGCTCTACGTGGTGCAAGTGAGGCAGAAGTCCTATCCAATCTCCAAATTGATCTGAATCAAACATTTGGTTCAGGTATTGTAGTCGCAAGCGATGGCTCTATTACTACCCTCAATCAACGTGAGTTGAAAATCAGTGGCACAAGTGATGCACTAGCCATGCTTGGTTTGAGTCAAAGTGTATCCAATACGCTCGATCTATCAAAGAAATTGTCCGATTTGAATCTTTCTAAACACCTTATCGGAAATACTTTTTCATTTAAAATCAATGGTATTGATTTCAGCTATGACGCGAATGCGACGATGAATGAAGTCATCGCACGCATCAACCAAAGTGAAGCCGGTGTTCAATTACGTTATTCCAACCTGGATGATCGTTTTCATCTGACCAGTAAGATTTTAGGCTCAGGTGTCGCACTCAACTTCGAAGATGTAGTGGGCAATCTGATGGGATCTTTGTTTGGGAAAGATAACTTAAGTTCCTTCGGCAACACATCACTTCACCTGAATCGTTTAACTTCAGTTGGAAGTTCATTAGATGGCTTTACGGGTGGTGATTTCAAGTTGATGATCAATGGTAAAGAAGAAGTCATCACGCTTGCGGAAGGGACCTATGATCAAGCCTCCGCACTAAGTACGTTGAACCAACAACTCACTGATAAATTTGGTGTGGATTCAATCAAGGTCTCACATGACGGACTTCAATATGTTTTTGAAACCGATCGAGCTGTATCCTTCACAAGCACAGAAGGTTTGAACGCCTTGATGGGCTTTACCACACAATCCACAGCCATTCACTTGGACAGTAAATTAGTAGATGCTGGCTTAACAGGAAGTATCACGATCAATGGAAGCAATATCGATTTATCCACCTTGACTACATTTCAAGATTTGAGTGATCAACTCTCACTTCAAGGATTAAACATATCCATTGATGCTGGAACACTAAATTTTAGCAGTGATGTATCTCTCGTTATTACTGGGGATGTGAATACAATGAATGCGCTATTTGGTTCTGAAAGTATTAGCTTCAATGCGAACACAAACACGAGCATCGTTGAAGACGGGAAGAACGCACGCTTTAGTATCGATGGGACTGTCTATGAACGCAATACCAACAACTTCAACCTCAATGGTTATGCGATTCAACTCAGCTCGACTACGAACAATCAAACCACGATCCATTCAGAAAACAATGTGGATGCGGTAGTGGATTCACTTCAGAAGTTTGTGAGTGCCTACAATGCGATCATTGATAAAGTAAACGCATTGGTTCAAGCCAAAGCGGAGTATCGTGATTATCCACCTTTGACGGATAAACAAAAAGAAGCGATGAGTGAAAAAGAAGTCGAACAATGGGAAATCAAAGCCAAAGAAGGCTTGGTTCGCAACGATACGGTTCTAAGCAGTTTGATCAGTGAATTGAGAACTGCGCTCTCGACGCCCGTTGCTGGATCGAAGTTAAGCCTATTGGATCTGGGTATCACGAGTTCAAACTACGCCGATCGTGGGAAACTCACCATCGATGAGACGAAGTTGAGAAATGTCTTAAACACGCGTACAGACGAGGTTCAACACTTGATGACCTCTGAAGATGGCTTGATTGAACGTTTTAACAAACGTCTTGATGGCTATGTTCGATCCACCTTCAGTAACCCAGGTCGATTGGTCTCTTTAGCGGGCTTAGCCAATACGGTCTCTGCAACTAAAAACAATCTTAACGATCGCATTACCAGCATCGATGCGACGGTGAAACGTCTTCAAGCCTTATATGAAACACAACGTGAGCGTTATTGGAAACAATTCACGAGTTTAGAAAAAGCCATCAGTCAAATGAATTCACAGAGCAGTTGGTTGAGCCAACAATTAGGACAATAGATATGAGCAATCCGTATGCAAGTTACCAAGCCCAAGCCATTCAAACAATGACAGCGGGTGAAATGATCAACGCCCTTTTCGAAGGCTTAATCAAGCAAATCAATTTTGCCATCATCCACATCGATGAGCAATCCATTGCAGGTTCACATCAAGCCTTGATCAAAGCACAAGACATCATCGCGTATCTACATCAGACCTTGAATATGGAAATACCGGTCAGTCAATCAATTGCGCCATACTATACCTTTTTCCAAGATCAACTCATCTTAGCAAATCTTAAAAAAGATAAGAAGATACTGGAAGAAATCTTACCTTTGATCATCCAACTCCGCGATGTCTTCAATCAAGCCGATCGCATGAGCCGGACTCGCTAGTTTAGGGTTATTACGGGGGAATGTGTAATGGAAGTCTATGTAGGCAGACAACCCATCTTTGATCGACACAGCAATGTGTTTGGGTATGAGCTCTTGTATCGAAGAAGCATGAATAACTTTTATGAAGGCGTTGATGGAAACCAAGCAACACGGGATCTTATCTACAATGCCTTTTTTGCGATGCAGATTGATGATCTAACAGAAGGTAAAGTAGGCTTCATCAATTTCACCGATACCATGGTTCGTGATTTGGTTCCTGAAATCTTGCCAAAAGAACAATTGGTCATCGAAATCCTAGAGAACAGCATCGTTGATCAAGATTTGATTCAAGCCTGTAAAAGTTTGAAAGAGAAGGGTTACATTCTGGCTCTCGATGATTTCGTTTTAAATCCATCCTTTGAGCCTTTACTAGAACTTGTTGATATCATCAAGATCGAATTTCCCAATGTATCTCTAGAAACACAACGGAACTTGATTAAGAAACATAAGCATAAGATACGGTTCTTAGCGGAACGTCTTGAAACGCGTGAGGAGTTCAATATGGCTCTTCAGATGGGTTATGATTACTTTCAAGGTTTCTTCTTTAGTAAACCGGTAATCTATAAACAGAACGATATTGGAGTCTTGAATACAAGTATTCTGAACATCATTCATCAATTACGTACGCTGGATCCCGATTATAATCGAATCGCACAAGCTGTGGAATTGGATGTGGGATTATCCTATAAAGTCATCCGACTTTCGAACACCATCTCTTATGGAGCACGTTATTCAATCCGCTCTGTTCGCCAAGCCTTGGTTCGCATCGGCATCCTTGAGTTGAGACGTTGGTTCAATGTGCTCTTATTAAAGGACTTACAACAAGTCGAGAACCATGAGCTCATCAAACAATCCTTGGTGCGTGCGCATCTGATGGAAAATTTGGCGCAGTATTGTGGGGCTAAAGAACAAAGCCTTGATTACCTGTTAACAGGTATGTTTTCATCCATTGATGTTTTGCTTTCTAAACCAATGGAAGAAGTCCTTATGGGAATGCCTTTGGTTGACGCTGTCAAAGCTGCATTGTTGGGGGAAGAGAATGATCTCAGACTTGTCCTGGATTTTGTGAAGCGTTATGAAGCCATGGACATCAATCCAGAAACATTTGATTTCCCGCTTGGGAAGATTGATTTGGAAAGCTTTAATGGTCTTTATATCGAAGCTTTACGTTGGATCAAACAAATGGAATTGTAATCGATTTCAACACTCTGTACAGCACATTGCACAAGTCTTCGCTATAATGGATTTGCGAGGACTTAAACTATGATAGAAAAGAAGTGGTGGATGCAGGCAGTTGGATATCAGATCTATCCAAGAACTTTTTATGACACAAATCAAGATGGTGTCGGTGATTTAAGAGGCATTATTACTAAACTAGACTACTTGAATGAACTCGGTATCGATCTGATCTGGATCGGACCTTTTTATCGTTCACCCATGGATGACAATGGCTATGATGTCAGTGATTTCTATGATGTGGATCCGATGTTTGGGTCTTTGGACGATGCGAAGGAATTGATTGAAAAAGCCCATGCGAAGGGGATTCGTATCATCTTGGATCTTGTGTTGAATCACACCAGTGATGAACATCCATGGTTCATGGAAGCACGTTCCAGTGTGGATAATCCAAAACGAGATTATTACATTTGGCAAAAGGGTAAAGAAGTGGAGGGTAAGCTTCTTCCGCCGACCAATTGGGGTAGTTTCTTCGAAGGCTCCGCATGGAACTACGATGCGAAAACCGAGGAATTCTATATGAAGATCTTCTCCAACAAAATGCCGGACTTGAATTGGGCCAATCCAGAACTGCGTGAAGAGATGTTTAAGGTTGCGCGTTGGTGGCTGGACCAAGGTGTGGATGGCTTCCGTGTGGATGCGATCGCACATTTAGCAAGAGATCTAAGTTTTACAGACAGTGAACTTCCTTTGAATGATCATGGGGTTGCGCCAGATTGGGGTAAATTCTCCAATCGTGAAGAACTCTTCGACTATATTCATGAGTTCAATGAAAAAGTTTTGAGTCACTATGATTGCATGAGTGTCGGTGAAGTGGGCGGTGGTGCGAAGATTGAAGCCGGTGTTCGCTATGCCGGTTATGATGCGCAAGCTTTCAATATGGTTTTCAATTTTGATCATTGTTGGTCAAAAGGTGGAATGGATATCTTGAATGATGACGATAAGATGATCGTTGATGTCGTTCAACTTAAGGAGAATATGGCCTATTGGATCAATGGCATGAAGGATAAGGGATGGTTGCCTCATTATTGGTTGAACCATGATCATCCACGCGTCATCTCACAATATGGAGATCCTGAACACCACCATCGTTTGTCTGGAATGATGTTGGGAACCATTCTTTTGACCCTCCCTGGAACACCTTTTATTTACAATGGTGAAGAAATTGGGATGACCAATGTGGATTACGAAAGCATTGATGATTTCAAGGATGTCTGGGTTAAGAATAATGCCCCAGCATTGTTAAAGAAATATCCATTGGAATTGGTATTAAGACACTTAAGAAGAACATCGCGTGATAACGCACGGACACCCATGCAGTGGACTGATGAAGTCTATGCAGGTTTCAGTACGGTTGAACCCATTCAAAAGATTAACCGCAATCGTTCATGGCTGAATGTGGAAGCGCAAGAAAAGGATGAACAATCGATTCTCAATCATTATCGAAGATTGATTCATTTAAGAAAGAATCCAGAATATCTAGAGACCTTGGTGTTTGGGGACTTTGCTTTATTGGATCCTAAGAACCCAGATGTCTATGCATACACACGAACTTCAAGTCAAAAGAAAATCACGGTGATTGCGAACTTCAGACCAACAACGATTAAGTTTGAGCACCAAGCCAAAGCTTTATGTCTATCGAACTACTTGGATACAAAATTGAACGTCACTGAACTTAGACCTTATGAAGCCATCGTGTTCGAGGAATAGATGCAAACGCTTGTCTATGTGAATGTAGCCCATGCGGATCAAAGAGCCTTCGAACACTTTTGTGAAAGCTCAGGCTATGTACATGAAGCTTTGAATGGTCAGGGTTTCCGACTGACGCTAAGCCAACGTGAATGTGTGCAACTTAAGCTTTTGTTTCATCAGCTTCAAGATGACTTTGGGACGCAATTGGTTGGGGTTGTAGGCTTTGAAGATGATGCGATCATGCGTTTGGCCATTGAGATTGCGGAACATACGGCGAGTGGAAAGTTGATGGAATTGGCAGACTGCTTGTGGTTGAGTGTCGAACAGAAAGACTTCAGATTGTTAGAGGCACTAAGAAACAAATTAAGGCTACTACACAATGATTTGATTGATACGGTTTCCATGTATCTAAGCTGTTCAAACAATGCGGTCTTAGCAGCAGAGTATCTCTATCTTCACCGGAATACATTCAACTATCGTTTGGATAAATTCCATGAAGAGACCAAGATCGATGTGCGGGACATCCAACTCAGTCGACTCTTACAACTCTATTTCGTGATGAATGAACGTCTAAAAGATTGATTTGTGCACAGTGCACATTCAATCTTTTTTATTCAGTGGTATACTCAAATCAAGCGAGGTTAATATGGCAACATTACAACTAAAAAACATTAATAAGATTTATGACAACAACGTCCAAGCGGTCTTTGATTTCAACTTGGAAATCTCAGATAAAGAATTCATCGTCTTGGTCGGACCTTCCGGTTGTGGGAAATCCACGACATTGCGTATGATCGCAGGTTTGGAAGACATCAGTTCCGGTGAACTTTGGATCAATGAACAATTGGCCAATGATAAAGCACCTAAGGATCGTGACATCGCGATGGTGTTCCAATCCTATGCATTGTATCCACACATGTCTGTCTATGAAAACATGGCTTTTGGTCTACGTTTAAAGAAACTGCCTAAAGATGAAATCGATCGTCGCGTTCACGAAAGTGCGAAGATCCTTGAAATCGAGCAATACTTGGATCGTAAACCAAAAGCGCTATCCGGTGGTCAACGTCAACGTGTGGCCTTGGGACGTGCAATCGTTCGTAATGCGCAAGTCTTCTTGATGGATGAACCTTTGAGTAACTTGGATGCGAAGCTTCGTGTTCAAATGCGCTCTGAAATCATCAAACTTCATGAACGTCTCAATGCGACAACCGTCTATGTCACCCATGACCAAACGGAAGCCATGACCATGGCTACGCGTATTGTCGTCATGAAAGATGGCTATATCCAACAAATCGGTACACCGAAACAAGTCTATAACACACCTGCCAACATGTTCGTAGCGAACTTCGTTGGAGCCCCTGCGATGAATTTTATCAATGGAAAATATGTAAAAGGTCGTTTTGAAGTGGATGGCCAAAGTTTCATGGTTCCTAAAATGTTCCATGATCAATTGAAGAACTACGATGGTAAAGAATTGGTGTTGGGCATTCGTCCAGAAGATATTCATTACGAAGGCATCGTTGCGGAAACGTTCCCGGATACACCGTTTGATTTCAATATCGAAGTTTCTGAACTCTTGGGTCATGAATTCATTCTTCATGGTCAATTCGGGGGTCAAAAGATGTTGGCGAAAGTCGCTTCCCGTGTTGATGTGAAGGCGCATGACACCATTAAGTTGGCGATGGATGTGTCCAAACTTCACTTCTTTGATAAGGAAACGACTAAAGCGATTTTCTAGCATGCAAGTTCTACGTAATCAAATGATTTATCAGGTCTTTGTGCGGAATTATTCCGCGCAAGGAACCTTCAAAGCTTTAACCTCAGACCTTAAGCGCATCCAAGCGTTGGGTACGGATATCCTTTACTTATTGCCAATCCAACCGATTGGGGAATTGAATCGTAAGGGAACATTCGGTAGCCCGTATGCCATCAAGGATTATTGCGCACTCAGTCCTGATCTTGGGAATTGGGATGATTTTAAGGAACTGGTCGATCAGACCCATGCCTTGGGCATGAAGTTGATGCTGGATATGGTTTTCCACCATACGGCACCCGATCATCCATGGACCGTTGAACATCCTGAATTCTATCATTGGAAGAATGGTAAACTCTCGAATAAAGTTGGGGATTGGTCGGATATCGCAGATTTTGAGTTTGAGGATAATCCAAGACTCATCGAGAACTTGACCGATGTCTTGCGTTTCTGGATTGAAAAAGGTTTGGATGGATTTAGATTCGATGTGGCATCGATGATTCCGCATCACTTCTATCAAAGTGCTTTCCCGGCGGTATTGAAATTGAATCCAGATTTGATTTTCTTAGCAGAAAGTGTTGATCAAAACTTCGTGGACTACCTGCGTTACCATGGACATACCTGTCTGAGTGATGCGGAGCTGTATGCATATTTCCATATTCTCTACGATTATGACAATCAATCGCAGTTCTTGGGCTATCTTCACAACGAACTACCTTTAAAGGATTTCATCATGGCGCATCGTCGTCAGGAACGCATGTATCCTGTCGATTATGTCAAAGCACGCAACGTGGAGAACCACGACAATCATCGTATCCAAGCGTATACACAAGATAGATATAAGACCTTGAATTGGTTGGCTTATGTCTTTATGGCCAAGGGCATCGCATTCTTGCATTTCGGTGTAGAGACCGTGAGCGATCATCTCTCGTACCTCTTTGAGAAAGATCCCGTGGATTGGTCGAAGATCGATCCAGAGTTCGTGGATTGGATTACGAAGCTTGCGAAACTCAAGAAACAAAAGATCTTTGCACAGAATGCAGGGTATAAGTTGATTGATCATCCTAAAGATGTCATTCACATTGAATATCAAAACAAAGAAGAACGTCTCGTTATTCTCTGTAACATCTCGCGTTCTAAAGGTATGGTTCGCATCGATTGTGAGGAGGGTGTGTATAAACATCTGATCACAGGCGAAGATGTGGATATCCGACATGGACAAGTGATGTTGGGTGACTATCCAATTATCTTCAAAGTTTAAATGAATTCAAAAAGAGCGAAATCAATGATTCCGCTCTTTGTTTCTACTTAGCTTTGATTTCGAAGATTTTGACTTCGCCTTTTTTGAACCAGATCCGCACATTCCGTGTACTTTCAATGAACACGTCTGTTTCATTCTCTGCATTTTCAGAAGAGAAGATTTGCTTTAGGATGGTGCCTTCGTTGTTATAGGCGTCAGGGAGCGAATCCAAACGCACCCAATGTTCCTTGTCGTGACCATAGTCCGTATTCGCAATGACCAAAGTCATTTTATTGCGTCCTTCATAACCGAAACCAGCAGCGGTATCCCAAGGAGCACTGAAGCCAAGTGGATAAACCTTATCCATCTTAACGAGTGAACTCATGATCGACTGACGAATCTTAGCGGCTTTCTCCATGGTTTCAACCATTTCCCAACGACGTGGGTGAAGATAGTGCAATTGGTAACGATCGAATAAGGCAAGCTTGCCATAATACGGATCGTTCTTATCCAACGCTTCGGCTTCATTTGGTTTACAATCCAAGCCGGTATTCATTGGTTGACGTTCGAAGAACTCTTGACCCGAATTCAAGAATGGGACTGCATTTGGCACAAAGAGATTGAAGACACTTAACATCTTCGCTAAGACTTCTTCACCATTACGGGCGGCCAAACGTGGCGTATCATGCGTTTCTCCACAAGCAAAGACTGGTGAAGGTAGATTCATGGCACTGTAGGCAAAGGCATTGAACATGCCTTCATACACACGTGGTTCACGGATGAAGCCATCACCAATGATCATGTTGTAGCCTTTATCAATGGAAGCTTGAGCATTCTCGATATCCAGTTCCTCTGCGATGAAGCAGAAGTTAGAATCAATCTTCTTAGCCTTTGAAATGATCATGTCAATGAGTTCAACCGGTAAGGCATGACCCATGTCGATACGAGCCCCATCAATCCCAAATTCGGTTTGATAGTATGGAATGATATCACTCAAGAGTTCCCACAGCGGCATGTTGGGTTGACTGCCTGGATTCAAACTACATTTCGCCACATCAAATAAGATATAAGGATTGAATTCACCCAATTCATCTAGGAAAGGTTGTGAGTTGATCGGATGATCATTATACATTCTAAAGAAAGTCACATCACTCCATGCGGGTTGAGGATCATTGATGTGATCCGAGAACGCTGGGGCAACTGTCATATCGAAGTATTCTTGAACCAAATCCAAGATTTCTTTGGTGTTCTTTTTTGACTTATACGCCTTAACCATCTTCTTCCATTGTTCGGGGTTCAAATCACGTGGATTCTTACGGAACTTATGGAGATGTTCCTCTACACTTGGGGAACTGAAGAGTTCTTTGAAATACTCTTTCTTAGCAGGTAGGGTCGATTTCAAACCTTCGACCATCGGTGGACGATAATCTTCCAAATCCTTATGATCGATCCAATAGAACCAATCCGGATGATCGATGATCAAATCGGAGTTGACGGAATTTGTTCTCGGGATGATGTCGATGATAACCTTCATGTCCAAGGCATGTGCAGCTTCCACAAAGGCTTTGAATTCATCATTCACTGTTGTGGCATCGCCTGTCATCGGATCTTTTAAACCTTCATCTAAAGCAAAGAAGTTGGATACACCATAAGGAGAACCCAGTTCACCTTTCTTATCTTTAAGTGAATACTTTGCGATAGGGAGTAGATATAAGACATCAATGCCCATGCGTTTCAATAAAGGAAGATACGCCAATGTCTTTAGGAAAGTGCCGGTGTCTTTAAGATGATATAGATTCTGGTCTTCAAGCTTACCTGTACGATCATGATCATAGCTTCCAGATGTACGAACCATCATGGAATAAGCACTGCTCTTGCGGATCCAGTTGCCATTATCGAAACCCTTGTCCACAGGATGATCCAAATAATAACTGCGTAATTCATTGGATGTTTGTTTTAGAAAAACATCCTCAATCAAACTTTGATAGAAGTGATACGGATTGACAAGCACATTGCCATCATTGACCTTGATCTTAGAACCTTTATAATCAAAAGCCAACCAGGTGTCTGGAATGGCATAGTTGAAGATTTCATGGTTCTTCTGCGTCTGTTTCGCGAGTGCTTCTCTGATTTTGTTTAAGTTGGTACTCATAGTTTCCCTCCAGTTTCATTCTAGCATAAAGCTTAAAACGTTGTTAATGATAAAGCCAGAGATTAGGGTGTAATCGATTACTTAAAGGGTTAATTGACATATGGATGGATACGATAGTGTTTGAACTTATGAAAGCGTTTTGGTAAACTAATGAAGATGAAAAAATCGATCCTGATTTTACTTGCGATTCTCATAAGTTCTACACTCATGTTGGGCTTATTTTTAGGTACACAAGCATTACGTAAATGTGATCTAGAAGAGGATCTGGTTTGTTATAACGATGAGCTGAATCGCTATGAATTTGAAGAAGGCGCAAGTTTAGTCGTGGAAGTGGATAATGCGGAATATGGACTAGCTTTAGAGACGCTATGGAATACAACTTATCCTGACCATCCGGATCGTCTTAAAACGTTATTGATAGAAGAAGAAGGTTCTAAGGATATTCAATATGTTGGCGTTCATGAGGCTGCTTTACAGTATGATCAACTCTATGCATTGAGTGGATTCGAGTTCAATCGACCGGATCAAATCAGTTCTGAATTGAATGTCGAAGGGAAACGCTTTTTAGCTTATACCGGTGAAGGTTTCGTCTTTTTGACGAATAAAACTAAGTTGGAAGAATTGGGCTATCCTTGGGTGGATGCGAATAATAACTATCTGCATGATGAATTTGAATCGTTTGAGAAGATACTTGCGCAAAGTGAAACCTTATCTCAAAGTCCCAATAGTTTGGTTTTAGCTTTGAATGATCGTTTTTCGTTCTATCCTTATTTAACAGCCTACGGTTGGCACTTATTTGAAGACTACTCATCCTTTGAACCTGGCATTGAGAAAGAAGAATTTCTCAATGCATTGACGTTTATTGAACGTTTATCCACGGTGAATTGGGAACAAAGCGATGCCAATTTAGCAGAAGATTATGTTTGGGATTATCCCTTGGTCATGGCAAATGATCAATTCGTCTTTAGCCAAGCATCCAACTTCATGTATCTCAATGAATGGGATGGTAAGCATGCGAGTGAATGGGTTGTGTCGGTGTTTCCAAAGGCAGAGGAATCAAGTACGGAACCTTTGCGACCTCTGCTTCATGATATTAGAGGCTATGTTTTGAGTAAGGATGTTCAATATCCAAGTTTAGCGCACGAAGTCATGTCTTTTTTAAGCAAAGCGGATGCCTTACAAGTTTATGTGGATACCCATACGGATATTCCTCTTGCTAATTTAGATGTACTCAGTACGATTGAATTTAAAGATGAACGAAGCAAGCAATTTGCGTATGCCTATCAAGCATCGATCAGTGAGCCTTTGATTGCCATTCAAGACTATCCGCAACATTTGGCTTTTGCTTTGTATTATGATATAGATGTGATGGAAGTCGTTCGTCGTTTATGGAATAAGGAACTGACGCCACGAGAAGCGCAAATTGAATTCGCAATCTTATCTGACCAATGGGTCAATGCACATTCAAAATTGTTCGAGGGTAAAATCGATGTTAAATCGGAATGAAAAATTATTGGTATTAATCAATGCGATCTATTTTATAGCGGCCACAATGTCCGCTGTTTTTGTTAATGTTTATCTCTATGCGTTTACGGGATCCATCTATTCAATGACAGCTTATGCGATGGTTCGGTTCACCATGATTCCTTTGGGTTTTTATATTGCGGGAATCATTTCACGTAAATGGTCTTTATCCACGATTCTAACGACAGGTTTGATCATCATCATCAGTGCTTTGGGGTACTTGTTGATGTTTAATCATTTGTTTGCGGATAGCATACTGTTAATCTATGTGGTTGGTTTGATCATTGGTTCGGGTGAAGGGTTGTATTGGTTCTCGATTGTTAAATTGAACCTTAAGGTTTCAACCCGTGAGACACGTGCTAAATTCATTTCAACCATGGGTATCTTCAATGCGGCATCGACGATCGTAGCACCTTTTGTGGCAACGATGATCGTACGTTTGTCCACCACGGATACAGAAGGTTATATTCGCATCTTCTGGATCGTCATCGTCTTACAGATGTTGGCGGCTTTTGTCTCAACACGTGTCGAGAACTTCTTCGAGACAAAGACGTATACGGTTTGGGATAAGTTAAGCCTAAAAGAAGATAGCCAGTGGCGTTATGTCATGACCAGTCATTTCATTTTTGGCTTGCGTGACAGCATGCTCATCGTGATGACCGGAATCTTGATTTATAATGCGACGGGCGGTAAGGGAAGTTTATACGGTGACTTATTGACGGGCTTTGCGGTCTTGAACTTGATCGCCAATACCATCGCAAGTCGTGTCATACAACGTAACAATCGTATCCAAATCTATTTCTATGGCGCGCTGTTGTTGTTTACAAGTACGATGATGTTGGTCTTGGTGCCCAATCTGATTGGGGCGGTCTATTTTGGTCTGGTCAATGCTTTGGCGATTCCTTTTGTATCCAACACCTTCAATATCATCATGATGAATGCGATGCAAGATTACACCGAACATGAAAACATCACCGGACGGGTCATTGCGAAAGAGTTTGCCTTGAATGGGGGACGTTTATTGGGTATGGCGATGACGATTGCCTTGTCATTCATCCTTCCAGAACCGTATTCTTTGATCGCGGCAGTAACGTTTTGTTCCGTCGCGATTGTCGTCTTAGTTGTCTATGCTAGAAATTACCACACCAAGCGAGATGCTTTGAAACAGGTTTGATATGCGTTGGGAAGAATTTTTAACAGCTGAATTCAAACAAGATTATTTCGTAAAACTTTCAGAACAGTTGAAAGAAGCTTATGCGACGAAAACAATTTATCCACCAAAAAAGGATATCTTCAATGCGTTTGCGTATACACCACTGGATCAAGTCAAAGTTGTGATTCTGGGTCAAGATCCTTATCATCAAGTGAATCAAGCTCATGGCTTGTGTTTCTCAGTGAATCCCGGCATTCCTTTTCCGCCCAGCTTAAACAATATCTTTAAGGAATTGGTGGATGATATGGGTTGCGAATTGCCAAAGAGTGGAAGTTTAGTGAACTGGGCTACACAAGGTGTATTTCTACTTAATACGTATTTGAGTGTGGAAGAGAGTAAACCCTTATCCCATTCAAAAATAGGTTGGGATGTATTTACAGATCATGTGCTTCAAGTGCTGAATGCGCAGGACCAAGCCATTGTCTTTATTCTCTGGGGAAACAAAGCTCAACAAAAAGCAGCTTTTCTAAACAATCCTAAGCATCTGGTGTTAAGAGCACCGCATCCTTCACCTTTGTCTTCGTACCAAGGCTTCTTTGGCTCAAAACCATTTTCCAAAGCAAATGTATTTTTAACTCAAAATGGGATGGATCCCATTGTGTGGTGTTTATGAAATTCAACGACATCCAATCCTTCATTGATTACACAACGAATCGTATGAACAAAGGTCGCTTTAGTCTCGATCATTTTAAGGCGTTGTTGGAAAGCTTAGGCAATCCGCAATACCGACTCAAAACCGTACATATTGCTGGAACCAATGGCAAAGGAAGTACGACCAATTACCTTAGAGCCATCTTGCAAGCCTCTGGCTTAAGGGTGGGAACCTTTACTTCGCCTCATTTGGAAGTACATAACGATCGTATTCGTATCAACGATGTTTACATTTCAGATGAACAGCTTTTGTACTATGGTAATCGTTTTGCGAAATTGATTGAAGAAAACAATCTTTCCATGTTTGAGATTGATACGCTCATTGCGATTCATTTCTTCTTGGACCAAGATGTGGATATCGCATTGTTTGAAGTGGGTTTAGGTGGACGTTTGGATGCGACGAATGTCATTATTCCAATGATTAGTTTGATCACAACGATTGGTTTTGATCATATGGATATCTTAGGCGATACACTTGCACTGATCAGTATGGAAAAAGCTGGGATTGTGAAAGAGGGCGTTCCCCTTTATACATCAGAAGATAAGCCGGAGTGTTTAGATGTTTTCAAACAGATCTGTACTGAACGCAATGCGAAGTTCAATACCATTAAAGAAGCTCGAAACATCGAACTTAAGTATGGAATAAGGTTTAATTATGATAACTTATCGATTCATTTGAATACATCGGCGCTTTATCAAGTCAAGAATGCCAGTTTAGCCATTGAAGGAGCTCGCTATCTTTCAAACTATTTTGAGATCAATGATGACGATATCATCAATGGTCTAAAAGACACACAATGGAAGGGTCGCTTTGAGTTGGTCTCCACAAATCCACATATCATCATCGATGGTGCACACAATACGCATGGTATTTCAGCCTTGATTGAAAGTGCTCAATATTTACCGAAACCTTTGGTAATCGTGTTCTCTGCCTTGCGAGATAAAGAAACCGATGTCATGTTGGATGATTTATTAAGCATTGCGGATGAGGTGATCGTAACCGAGTTTGATTTCTATCGAGCTGCGAGTTTAGATAAACTCAGTCATGGCAATGTCTTGGCGATTCAAAATAATCATGAGGCGATTCAAAAAGGAATTGATCTCAGTCAAAATGGAACCTGTCTGATCACCGGTTCATTGTATTTCATCTCACAAGTTCGACAATTGATCTTACCTAAGATCCTAGGAGTGAAACCATGATTCTATTCAGTCAAATCGCAAGTGTGCTTGCCATCGTCTTAATCGCATTCATCAGCTTTAAAATCAGTCAACCAAGAATTGAACTCAAGACCTTGGTCATGGTTAGTTTATTGGTTGGCATCAGTGTGGTTTTGGCCCTACTGTCCTGGATGATTCCACTTTTCGGCTTCCCATCGCTTAAGATTGGTTTCTCACAGATTCCTTTGATGTTCATTGGTTTTGTGTTTGGACCGTTTTGGGGGTTCGTAGGCGGTTTGTTGGCAGATGTCTTGGAGCTTCTGACGGGGACGATCGCTTTCCCGTTCTTTGGCTTCACTTTGAATAAGGTATTGGTAGGCTTCATCCCAGGTCTGGTGGTGAAACTTGTTAAGAATGATGATCGTTATACTCGCATGTGGCCAACGATTGCGATCGTGTTGATTTCGATGCTTGCGATGTTTTATGTTTTCTCAACGAATCAGATCAAAGTGGATGAAAACATGATTGCGGTTGGCTTGGAAATCAAGTTTGTTCTTTCCGCGCTGGTGATCGTCTTGATGAGTGGTTTATTGATCAGTTTGAACATCATTCTCAAACATCAGAAGAACCGCTATGCTTTCTTGTGGATATTGGCTTTGATTCTTGTGGAAATGATCGTGCAATTGATGCTTACGCCCTTATGGTTGGATGTCATGTACGGCATTCCCTTCATTGTAAGTGTCTCGGTCCGATTGATCAAAGCGGTTGTGATGATTGTCGTCAACACGATGATTGGTTTGGTTCTGCTTAAGGGTATCCTGCCAATGTTTCGTGACAAGTTCACAGTTTAGCGTGTAGAGTTCATTAACAAAAAAAGGTATAATATGCGTATAGCCGACTCTAGGAGGGTACGCATGCGAAAACATAATATGATCGCAATGATATTGGCAGGCGGACGTGGATCACGTCTTTTTGACCTTACCAATAAAGTTGCTAAACCTGCGGTATATTTCGGGGGGAAATACCGCATCATCGACTTTCCCCTCAGTAATTGTGCGAATTCGAATATTCAGGTCATTGGTGTTTTGACGCAGTATGAATCGGTCTTGTTGAATTCATACGTTGCACAAGACCAACGTTGGGGCTTGGATGCCAAGGATAGTGGCATCTATGTCTTGCCTCCACGTGAAAAGAGCGAAGGTTTTGGTTTGTATCGCGGTACAGCGGATGCGATTACGCAGAATATTGACTTCGTGGATCAATATGATCCAGATTATGTATTGATTCTTTCTGGGGATCATATCTATAAGATGGATTATGATGCCATGTTGGAAGATCATAAAAAGAATAAGGCAGATTTGACCGTTGCGGTCTTGGAAGTTCCTTTGAAGGATGCGTCGCGTTTTGGCATCATGAATGCACATCCGGATGGACAGATTTATGAGTTTGAAGAAAAACCAAAGAATCCAAAATCAAATTTGGCTTCGATGGGGATCTACATCTTCAGTTGGCCTCAATTGAAGAAGGCGCTTCAAGATGATGTCTTGATTGAAGATTCTGAACATGATTTTGGCAAGAATATCATTCCTACGTTCTTGAGTGAAAAGAAACGTTTGTTTGCTTATCGCTTCAAGGGTTATTGGAAGGATGTCGGTACGATCGATAGTTTATGGGAAGCCAATATGGATTTGATTTATCATCGTGATGAAATCAACTTGGCGGATCCCGCTTGGAAGATCTATACAGAAGACATCACGGTTCCACCACAATACATTGGACCGGAAGCATCCATTGAAAATGCGTACATCAATCAAGGTTGTGAAATCGAAGGCCGTGTCGTCAATTCAGTGCTCTTTACGGGTGTAAAGGTTGAAGCAGGAGCGGTCGTGAAGGATAGTGTCTTGATGCCATTCTCGCATGTGAAGAAAGGTGCGGTCGTCCAACGCGTGATTGTTGCGGATGAAGTATGCATTTCTGAAGATGTGACCGTGGGATCAGAGAGTGGTGAAATCGAATTGATTTCACAGAATGCATAGGGGGACAGAACGATGAACAACATACTTGGACTTATCAATTATGATGATGCCTCGGTAAAAGTACAGGGTCTGGATAATTACCGTCCGATACCTTCGCTTTCATTCTTGGCGCGTTATCGTTTGATTGATTTTGCGATTTCAAACATGACGAATTCTGGAATCCGACACATACAGGTCTATGTCAAACATAAGCCACGATCGGTCATTGAACATTTGGGCAGTGGTCGTCAATACAACATCAATTCAAAACAAGGGAAGCTTCGCATCTTGACCGGTGAAGAAGCAACCCAATCCGAAGCATACAACCATGATATTACGGCGTTCTTGCAGAACATGCGTTTCATCGAAGATGCGAAGCAGGAATACGTCATGATCATGCCAAGTCATATGATCTATACCGTGAACTTGGAAGAAGTCTACCAGCAACATCTAGAAAGTAAAGTGGATGTGACAGTCTTGTATAAGACAGTGAACAATGCACATGAGTCTTTCATTGGTGTCGATACTTTGAAGTTGAGTGATAAGAAACAGGTTGAGGAAATTGAAGTCAACCGTGGGAAGTATAAGAATCGGCATGTGTCTTTAGCGGCGTATATGATGAGTAAGGAACTTTTTATCCATTTGATTCATTTAGCGGATAATATTTCTTCCTTCTACACATTGCGTGATGTCCTCCAGGAACAAGCTCCCCTCCTCAATATGGTGGGCTATCCAGTCAAAGGCTATGTGGCTTGTATCAACTCCTTGGATGAGTATTATCGTGTGAATATGGAATTGACGGACTATGAGATTGGGAAACAACTGTTCAATCCAGACTGGCCGATTCATACACGCACCAGCGATTCCTGTCCAACGCAGTACACACCAGACGCAAGAGTCAAGAAATCGGTGATCGCGAATGGTTGTTATATTGAAGGAACGATCATCAATTCCGTATTGGGTCGTGGTGTCATTGTGAAACAAGGTGCCGTTATTGAGGATTCCATTGTATTGGAAGGTTCGGTGATTGGTGAGAATGTGCATGTCAAACGTGTCGTTGTGGATAAATCGGCACAGGTTTCAAAGGTTAAAGAGCTTGTCGCAGAAGAGAACAGTGTTCTCTATGTGAAGCGGCAAGACCGGGTATAGGAATGAAGAAATTGCTGTTTGTGGCATCGGAAGGGCTACCTTTTGTTAAAACGGGTGGTTTGGCGGATGTCATTGGTTCATTGCCTCAGGCAATGAAGGGTGAAGGCTTTGAAGTATCGGTGGTCATGCCTTTGTATTTAAAGACAGCGAAAACGATGCACAGCAGTTTAACCAAGGTAAAGACATTCAAGGTGGATGTCGGTGTCATTCATACGATCGCAACCATCTATTCGAAAGTGATCGATGATGTGACCTTCTATCTGGTGGAACACGCTCCGTATTTTGAACGGGATGGCTATTATGGTTATGGTGATGATGGCGAGCGTTTTGCTTTCTTCAGTCATGCGGTTTTAAGAATGATTGAAGAGAAAATCGTGGAACCGGATGTCTTGCATGCGCATGATTGGCATGCAGGAATGATTCCATTGTTGGCAAAGACGGTGTATGCGAAGCGCATCAAAACGCCTTTGACCTTGTTTACGATTCATAATTTATTGTTCCAAGGGTATTTCCCTTACGATATTTTAGAAAGTTGTTTTGGATTATCGAATGATTACTACTTTGATGGACGTTTGCGATTCAAAGATGGCATCAGTACGATGAAGGCGGGTATTTTATATTCAGATTTGGTTACGACTGTATCCAAGACCTATGCTCATGAAATCTTGACGCCTGAGTTTGGTGAAAACATGGAATATGTCTTACAGCTCAGACAAGCGGATCTCTTTGGCATCGTGAACGGTATTGATGTGGATCTTTGGGATCCCGCAAGCGATGATCATCTGGCTGAGAAATTCAGCGCAAAGACCGTAACACGTGGTAAGAAAGCGAACAAGCTTGCCATCCAAAAGGAATTGGGTTTACGTGAAGATCCGGATGTGATGTTGGTAGCGATGGTTTCACGCTTGACCGATCAAAAAGGTGTCAGTCTTTTGACCCAAGCGATGCATGACATCATGGGTTGGGATATTCAGGTTGTAGTGTTGGGTACGGGCGATTCATGGGCTGAGAATGAACTCAAAGCCATTGAGTTCCGTTATCCTCGTCGTGCAGTCTTCTATTGTGGATACAATGAATCGTTGGCGCACCGTATTTATGCGGGAGCCGATGTGTTGTTGATGCCAAGTGCGTTCGAACCTTGTGGTATTTCACAGTTGATCGCGATGCGTTATGGAACCCTTCCAGTCGTTCGTGAGACAGGTGGTTTGAAGGATACGGTTCAACCGTACAATCAATTTACCAAGGAAGGAACAGGCTTTAGTTTCATCCCAATGAACGTGAATGATTTCAAACATGTCTTGTGGTTGGCTTTGGAAACTTACACGGATCGTAAGGAAGATTTCAAGACCTTGCGTAAACAGGCGATGGCTAAAGATGTGTCTTGGCAGAAGTCTGCGCATGAGTATGCGGAGCTGATTGATTTTCGTTTAAAATAAAGAGGATTTTCCTCTTTTCTTTTTGTGAAAACGCTCACATCCGTTGGTGTAATCATTGAATGAAAGAGGTGTCAATGCTATAATACAAAGGTACTCAAGGAGGAAATAGTATGGCAAAAAAGACAGTCAAAGATTTGAATGTCAGTGGTAAGAAAGTCATCGTTCGCGTTGATTTCAATGTGCCAATTAAAGACGGTGTCATTAAGGATGATAACCGTATCGTTCAAGCATTGCCGACCATCAATTATTTGGTTGAGCAGGGCGCTAAATTGATCCTTTTATCGCATTTAGGTAAAGTCGATCATAAAGATCCTGAGAAGACAGTTTCTGATAAGAAGAAAAATAATATGGCTCCGGTTGCGCTTCGTTTGGGTGAGTTGGTCAATGTGCCAGTCAAATTTTGCGATGTGACACGTGGTGAAGCGTTGGAAGCGGCTGTAGAAGCGCTCCAAGAAAAAGAAATCTTATTGGTTCAGAATACACGTTATGAAAAAGGCGAAAGCAAGAATGATCCTGAACTTTCCAAGTATTGGGCAAGTTTGGCGGATTTGTTTGTAACGGATGCCTTTGGTTCCGTTCACCGTGCACACTCCAGTACTGTGGGTGTTGCGGAAATTCTTCCAAGCGCCTTGGGCTTCTTGGTTGAAAAAGAAGTTGTGGCATTGGGTAAGGCTGTTCACAATCCAGAACGTCCATTCGTGGCGATCTTGGGTGGTGCTAAAGTTTCCGATAAGATCAATGTCATTGAAAATCTATTAACAACAGCTGACCGTGTCATCATTGGTGGTGGGATGGCGTATACCTTCTTGAAAGCTCAAGGCAAGGAAATCGGTACTTCACTATGTGAAGATGATAAGCTTGATTTGGCAAAAGAAATCATGGCGAAGGCGGGCGATAAGCTTGTGTTGCCAGTGGATTTCAGAGTTGCGGCAGCGTTCAGTGAAGAAGCAGATAATTATTTGGCCGATGATTCCGCAATCCCAAGTGATTACATGGGATTGGATATCGGTCCTAAATCCGTTGAATTGTTTGCCAAAGCACTTGAAGGTGCTAAGACGGTTGTTTGGAATGGTCCGATGGGTGTCTTTGAAATGAAGACCTATGCGACTGGAACCATTGAAGTTTGTAAGGCGATTTCTTCATTACCAGGTGCTTACACAGTAATTGGTGGTGGGGATTCTGCTCGTGCAGCAATTGAAAATGGTTTCCAAGATGATTTCAGCCACATCTCGACAGGTGGTGGTGCATCCTTGGAATTCATGGAAGGAAAAGAATTACCGGGTATTGCGGTCATTCAAGAGAAATAAATGAGAAAACCCATTATTGTAGGAAACTGGAAGTTGAATAAGACGATTTCAGAAGCCGTTGAATTCATTACTGCCGTTGAACCCTTATTGCATGATGATGCGGATTTCGGTGTTGCGACATCGTATCTTGCATTACAAGCTTCTGTACAGAATGCGAAACGTTTGATCATTGCGGCTCAGAACGTCAATGAAAACGACAGTGGCGCATTTACTGGTGAAGTCAGTGTCGGTATGTTGAAGGAAGTCGGTGTGAAATGGGTTGTCTTGGGACACTCTGAACGTCGTCAATACTTCAATGAAACAGACGCATCCGTCAATGCGAAGACATTGAAGGCTGTTTCGAATGGTTTGACACCGATCGTTTGTGTGGGTGAAACTTTAGCGGAGTTTGAAGCGAATGAAACCGAAGCGGTTGTTCGTCGTCAAACAAAGGCAGCTTTAAGTGGTTTGAATCCTGAAGATGTCGCAAACTTGGTCATCGCGTATGAACCGGTTTGGGCAATCGGTACAGGTAAGAACGCAACCAAAGAAATCGCACAGAATGTTTGTGCCTTGGTTCGTGATGAAGTCAAAGTTAATTTCGGAGTCGATGCGGCAGATAAAGTACGCATTCAATATGGTGGATCGGTTAAGCCTGAAAACATCAAAGAATACTTATCAGAAGCAGACGTGGATGGAGCACTCATTGGTGGTGCTTCACTCAAAGTAGACTCGTTTAAAGCCATCATCGATGCCGTCAAGGCCTAAAAAGGAGAGTTAAAATGCCATATATTATTGATGTATACGCTCGTGAAGTCATGGACTCCCGTGGGAATCCAACGATAGAAGTAGAAGTTAGTACAGAATCTGGTGCATTCGGTCGTGCGATCGTTCCAAGTGGTGCTTCCACTGGTGAGCGTGAAGCGTTGGAATTGCGTGATGACGATAAGACACGTTTCTTAGGAAAAGGCGTCTTGAAGGCTGTGGATAATGTCAATGACATCATCTCTGAAGCGTTGTTGGGTATGGATGTCACACGTCAAAATGAAATTGATGCGTTGATGATTGAATTAGATGGTACTCATGATAAATCAAAATTGGGTGCTAATGCGATCTTGGGTGTATCCATGGCTTGTGCACGTGCGGCTGCTGATTTCTACGGCATCCCATTGTACAAATACTTGGGTGGATTCAATGCGAAAGAATTGCCAGTTCCAATGATGAATGTCATCAATGGCGGTGCGCACTCCGATGCGAAGATCGATTTCCAAGAATACATGATCATGCCTGTTGGCGCTACGAGCGTTAAAGAAGCAATCCGTATGGGTGCTGAAACCTTCCATGCGTTGAAAAAAGTCTTGAAGGGCCGTGGTCACGTGACTTCTGTTGGGGATGAAGGTGGTTTCGCTCCTAACTTGGCAAACAATGAAGAACCATTGGAAGTCATCGTTGAAGCAATCAAAGCTGCTGGTTATGTGCCTGGTAAAGACATTGCTTTGGCAATGGACGTTGCGGCAAGTGAATTCTTTGATGTCGAAAAGAAAGTCTATGTCTTCAAGAAATCTACGGGTGAAACCAAGACTTCTGCAGAGCTGATCGATTACTATGAAAACCTATTGAACAAATACCCAATCGTATCCATTGAAGATGGTTTGGGCGAACGTGACTGGGACGGATGGAAATTGATGACCGACCGTTTAGGCAAACGTATCCAAATCGTTGGGGATGACTTGTTTGTTACCAATCCTGCCATCTTGAAAGAAGGCATTGAAAAGGGTATCGCAAACTCCATCTTGATTAAAGTCAATCAAATCGGTACTTTGAGTGAAACCTTCGATGCGATGGAAATGGCAAAACGTAATGGTTACACAACCGTCGTTTCTCACCGTTCCGGCGAATCCGAAGATACAACGATCGCAGACATCGCTGTTGCGTTCAATGCTGGTCAAATCAAGACCGGTTCAATGAGCCGTACAGATAGAATCGCTAAGTACAATCAATTGATCCGTATTGAAGATGAATTGGAAAATGTCGCTGTCTTCCCAGGCGCTGACGCTTTCTATAATATTAAGAAATAAGACCTTGAGTTCAGAGCAATCTGAACTCTTTTCTTTTAGGCATTCGGTGTGCTACTTGTACTTTATTTTTCGCAATGCTATAATATCAAAGCAACTTGAAAGGAGAACCCTATGCTCGATATCGCACTCATGATCGTATCAGCCTTATTAATCTTGTTGTCATTATTACAAAGTGGGAAATCTGAAGGTATCAGCAGCGCTTTCTCTGGAAGTGGTGGATTGAACCTATTTGAGAATGTCAAAGAACGTGGAGCAGAAAAGACCATCTCCCGCATAACTTTGGCTCTAGGCATCAGCTTCTTCGTCTTAGTGATTTTAGCAAACATCTTTTAATAGGCCTTTAGGCCTTTTTTATTACCATGGAAAAAACAGAACTATTACGTCTACTCGCCACGCAGGATAAACCCAATACCGTGGAAGAGTGGATCAAAAAATTAAATCTACAAAGTGTACAAGAAATCGAAGCTTTTAATAAGCTTGTTTTAAGTTTGGAAAATGATTATGAGATCATGTATACCAAGAAACAAAAACTTATCCTCATGGATAAGAGTGATTGGGTCAAGGGTAAACTGACGATTCATCCAAAGGGCTTTGGATTTGTGGATCATCAAGATGGTTCCCTCTTCATTCCACCGAACCAATTCAAAGGTGCGATGCATGAGGACGAAGTCTTGGTTAAACCGAAAGTCTTTGCGGACTTGAGTGCTGAAGGTGAAATCGTTAAAGTCATCAAACGCAATACGACACAACTTGTGGGTACGTGGAAACGTAAACACTTTGAAGTCCAAGAAGCACGTCTGCTCCAGAAGATCAAACTCATGGATTCGGATGTCTCCCATTTGGTAGAAGGTCATCAATGTATCTTAGATATCGTAGAGTATGGAAATGAAGAATTAAAGGTTAAGGTCAATCGTATCTTAGGTCATGTGAATGATCCAGGGATGGATATCTTAACGGTATTATTAAATCATCAAGTCCCAATGGAATGGAACGAACAGATCGATTCTGAAGTGGAAGCGATCCCCATGAAAGTTACATATGATCCAAATGAGAAACGTGTGGATTATCGTAATCGTACAGTCATCACTATTGATGGTGAGGATGCGAAGGATTTTGATGATGCGATCAGTATTCAAAAACTACCAGATGGTTATCAATTGGATGTCCATATTGCGGACGTAAGCTATTACATCACCGAAAACAGTGCATTGGATAAAGAAGCACGTCGACGTGGCACATCGGTGTATGTGGTCGATCGTGTCGTCCCAATGCTTCCGTATGCAATCTCGAATGGTATCTGCTCTTTAGTTGAAGGGGAAGATCGTTTTACGATGACCTGTTCAATGAAGATCACTTTGGATGGTGAAATCGACAGTTATGAGATCCACCCCTCCATCATTCGTTCAAGCAAACGCATGACGTATACCAATGTCAATCGCATGATCAAAAACGATAAAGCTGCACTCAAGAAGTTTGAAGCGTTGGTTCCGATGGTTGAGGATATGCTGGATTGTGCACATCGTATTCGTGAACGTCGTAGACGGGATGGAGCGATTGATTTCAATTCCGTTGAATCAAAATTCATATTAAACAAAGAAAAAGAAATCATCAAGATTGAAGCCCGTACACAAGGCGAGGCTGAGCTCTTGATTGAAGATTTCATGGTTTGTGCCAATCAAGCGGTGGCGACACAGATGAAGTGGATGGAAATTCCAGCCCTTTATCGTGTGCATGAAGCGCCGGATAAGAAACGTTTTGCGGAATTCTCACGCATTGCTTGGTATTGGGGTGTCAAAGTTCGTCATGAACATTTGAATCCTAAAGTCATCCAACAATTATTGGCTAAATTCGAAGATCGTGATGAGGCTTTAATTGTCAATGATCTATTACTGAGAAGTATGTCTAAAGCGAAATATGATAAAGACCCGCAAGGTCATTTTGGTTTGGCCTTGGAAGATTATTGTCATTTCACATCCCCGATACGTCGTTATCCGGACTTGATCGTTCACCGAATGCTTCGTAAACATGTCTTCACCCATCATCCTCAGGAACTTCATCGTGATGAACTCTTGATGGAAGACTTGGGCTTTGAGACCTCCATTTGTGAACAGCGTGCCGTCGAGTCAGAACGAGATGTGGAAGCGATGAAAAAGGCGGAATACATGGTCAAACATATCGGTGAATCCTTCAATGGCATCATCTCCTCTGTAACTAAATTCGGCTTCTTTGTCCGTCTGCCCAATACGGTCGAAGGCTTGGTTCATGTGTCCAATCTCAAAGGTTTCTATGAATTCGATGCGGACCGTTACACTTTGGTAAAGCGTGGAAGTAAGCAGAAATTCGCTTTGGGTCAGAAGGTAAAAGTTAAATTGATCGGTGCGGATAAAGCTAAGCAAACGATTGATTTTGTGGTAGACTAATAAAGCAGAGGTTCTATGGCGAGTAAAATAGTATCCGTAAATCGTAAAGCATTTCATGATTACTTCATCATCGAAAAAGTAGAAGCAGGCTTGGTTCTAACCGGTACTGAGATCAAATCGATCCGTAAAGGTACCGTTCAATTCAAAGATGCATACATCCACTTCGTCAATGGTGAAGCTTTTATTCGTGACATGTACATCGCACATTATACACAAGGCAATATCTTCAATCACGAAGAAACACGTGAACGTAAGCTCTTGCTTCATAAACATGAGATCGTGCGATTGCAGAAGAAAGTTGTTCTCAAAGGATTCACGATCATTCCGCTCCAACTTCTGTTGGTGGATGGTCGAGCAAAACTAGAGATTGCTTTAGCTCAAGGTAAAGAGCTTCATGATAAGCGTCAAAGTGAAAAAGAACGCGATGCAAAACGTGAGATTCAAAAAGTAATGAAGAGTCGATTAAAGTAAGCTGAAGAGCTTACTTTTTTGTTGGATTAAAAAAGCAATCCCTTGTAAGATTGCTTCTCATTAGAGTTAGAGCTTACCAGCTTCCGCCGCCACCGCCGCCGAAGCCACCACCACTGAAGCCTCCGCCTCCACCACCGAATCCACCGCCGCCTTTGCCAGACGATTGAGGAATGGAAGTCATGACTTGATTCATGGAGCTGAGGGTATGACTAAAGTTACGCATGAAGAGGTAGGAATTAAGATGTGGTGTTGATCCAACATACCAGTCCGGTTGTTCGATCGCAATGCTTTCAAATTTCTTGGACCATACATCGGATACATTCAAGACATAGGCATAGGGTAGGATCTTATAGAAGTAAGTTGGATCATCATGAACCATCATCTCAAGGCGATCTTTTTCAGCAGTCTCGATGAAACGTTTGAGTCCAATCAGTTTACCTAAGTAATGAATGCCCAATTCTGTACGACGATCCATGACGCTCACTAAAGCTAAGATGATGAGTGTAAGGATGAGTGTGAACGCATAGGTCCAAACAGGAACATTGAAGTAAAACGCTAATGCGAAGGTGGCGATGACATATAGACCACCAACCATAAACAAACCAATCGCACTCAGGATATTCAATGCGGACTTTTGTGAAGACCAGCGTTTGACCACATAGATCAACCATGCGGAAATCAAGGAACCAAAGACAAAGATGGCCCCAGCGATGACTAAGGAGAGTGTGCCTTGGTAACTGATTTGGTAATAGGCATTCGCAAAGAGTAGAGCGAATGGGATAAAACAAAGACTTGCGAAGAGTACTTTCAGTGCACTCGCTGTATTGGAGTAGATATGTCTCTCTTTATTTCCTTGGAAATATCGATAGATATCATTCTTCGCATGGGCCAATGAAATATAGAAGGTATTCTTTAAAGAATCTTTTGTAGCGATATCGCCAGACTTAAACAAGCCATTGAAGAGTGCTTGTTCAGCACGAATCGAGGTATTGTCCAAGTCTTTCAACTTGGTTAAAGTAAATGCATCCTTATCCTCCTCAGTGATCGTCAAATAGCCTTTGTATGCCCATTCGATGATCAAGGAAAGAATGTCCTTCGTATCCACAAACCCATCATAGACAAAGCCTGCCTGAGCACTGCTTAAACCAGGGATGGGATTGAACTCTACACTCTCCACAACCAAATCATCCTTACCAAACTTGAAATACAAGAACACTGTTAGAAGTAATAAACCTATTAAAGAACCCAGAATGATCATACTGAAATCCGTAGGTGGGATAAAGGTAAAGAAATCATCGGGTAGAGGGGCATAGATCGTTAACGCCTGGAATGTCATCAAAGGCACATCGTATGTCGCTGTCAAGGTGTTTCCGTTGATGATGGGTTGAATATCCGCATCCCCTTGTTCGCCATAGAAGCCGGTATAGAATTGGATGTCCGATGGCCATGCCTTTGGAAGAGTGATGGTGAAACTGGTTTTCTGAATCGGAAGTTGCCAGCCTTCACCGACGATGTTGAAGTAAAGGGCTTGAAGACCATCCAAATCCAGATCCCTTAACTGTAAGGTATAGCTGTAGTGATAGGACTTTGGACCATAGACATAATCATCCGCATCCCCAATCTTGATCAAGACATTGTTATAACTGTCAGTTTCAATTTCATAAGGATCTCCGATGACTCTGACTTTTCGAACAGGGAAATAGTAAGACTTCTCAATATCTTGATTATCGATGTTCCAGATCATGTCATAGCTCTGCGGTATGTAGGCATAAATGCCATGTCGGTACTCATTGAACTGAACATCCAAAAACTGATCGACTTGCATCAGACCATTTTCATCGATAACGATGTTGGTATTGAAGTGGGTGATCTCCACGGGTTCCTGTGCTTGGACAGAAAGGAAGCTAAAACCCAAGAAGAGTAAGATGAACCAGATTTTCTTCATGAAACCTCCAAAAAAAAGGGTGGGACCCTTTTAGAATGATACTTTAACGTTTTGACGTTGAGCTTCATCCGCAACTTCAAATAATGGCTTCTTAGTGAAATTGAAGATTCCGGCAATGATGTTGGTAGGGAAAACTTGAATGCGAGTATTGTATTGTCGGGTCACGCCATTGAAATACTTGCGAGCATTCGCAATGTCTTCTTCAACACTTTTCAATTGGTTTTGAAGATCCAAGAAATTCACGTTCGCTTTGAGTTCAGGATACGCTTCAGCCAAAGCAAACAAACGACCTAAAACACCACTCATTTGATTTTCAGCTTCAATCTTGCCTTCCATCGTGGTCGCATTGACCGCTTTGTTTCGAGCAGAGATGACCGCTTCGAAGGTTTCCTTCTCATGCTTTGCATAACCTTTGACAGTCTCAACTAAGTTTGGAATCAAGTCATAGCGTTTGGTTAGATAAACATCCATCGTAGAAAAAGCTTCTTCGACATGATTGCGGAGGGTAATCAGTCCATTGTATTGACCCATGACATACAAGCCAACTAACACGACCAAGCCAAGTAAAATATATCCGATGTATTCCATATTTTCTCCTTTTTTATGACTTCTCTTTCAATTATTATATGCTTTTTTTACTTAAAAGTATAGAACGCCTCTAAGCGTTGAAACCTTGTGAACATTATGACATAATGGATGTTGAAATGAGGTGCTCATGAAGAAAATTGTATTATTCTGTGGGGCAGGGATGTCCAGCAGTCTGTTGGTCCTCAAGATGCGTGATGCGGCAAAGGCAGTCGGTTATGATTGCACCGTTGAAGCGTTTGCGGCGACCAATCCTCAGTACGCTCAAGATGCGGATGCTGTTTTGGTTGGACCACAAATCGCATTCCGAGTCAAAGAATTGCAAGAAAAAATCCCATGCCCAGTCCAAGCCATCAATGATGTTGCCTATGGCACCATGAATGGTGGAATGGTCTTGGCTCAAGCCCGCAAGCTCATGAAGGATGAGTGAAAATCGTTTTATACGATTTTTTTATGATACAATCATTACACATGAAAAAGTTCCTCTTCTTAAGCCTGCTTTTGCTTCAAGCGTGCACGGTTTTCGCTCCTAAACCCATTGAATCTTTAACCGTTGCCATTTCACCATCGATCAGTGTGGAATCTTTCAATCAGCTTGATCAAACCTTCGAAAAAGAATTGAAAACACAGTTACGTGAAGCCGGTTACGATGTTCAAAAACTGGAGCTTATCCGTGCGACGAGCAATCATCAAGCTGGTGAGATGATCATCAGTGGCTTGGCGGATATTGCGTTCATTTCTAAGTTGACGTACTTTGATTTGAAAGATCAAGGATTGATGCCTTTGTTGACGCAACTGGAGCCTTCTTACAACTTGGATCCAACAGAATTGGATGCTTGGAATGATCCTGTTCAACTTGATGCAAGTAAAACATTAAGTTCCACGCACCGTTCAGCCTTATATTTAGGAAGTTCGGAGTATGCAATGAAGCTCAGAGAGAAACTCAATACCGGTGAGCAACTCACTTGGATTGATTTGAATGGAGCGAAGTGGTGCCATGTCTTGGTCACTTCCTTAGAAGGCTACATCTACCCTAGTTTGTGGTTGATTGAAAACTATGATCGACGCATCGTGGAACTCTTCCAACATGAACGGGTCATCCGTGGTTACGATGAAATGATGATGCGTGTTGCGAATCAAAATTGTGACATCGTTGTTGGACCGGAGGACATCCGAGACCAATATGCATCGAAGTGGTCGAGCGCGGGCTATGATCGCAGTGCTTCGATCTATTCTGAATTGGAATTATTCGCGCTTACGGATGCGATTCCCCATGATGTGGTGGTCTATCGGGATGGACAGACAAAATATGATGAAGTCTTTGTGCAAGATTTACAGAATGTGCTTGTTGCGATGGTTTCCGCAGATATTAAAAACCCTCTCTTTGAACAGATGCAAATCAAGGGTTTTGTGGAGACAAGTCCTGAGCATTTTGATGTTTATGCCAAAGCATATGATTATCTTCAAGAAATCTTCAACTAAATAATAATCTGGATATTATCGTGATGGTCAACCGTCACGATTTTTTTTGCTTGAATATACTCTGCCATGATATCGGTCATGTCACGTTGAATCTCCATCACTGTTGGACATTCAGGGATCATGTGGAAATTCCCACCACCTGATGCACGATAATTGTTCATCGCAACCGTAAAGACATCATCATCTTGAATAACTTTGCCGTTGAACTTAAGCTCAATGACACGATGTCCAACAGGCTTCGATATCTTCAGTGTGTATTCAATCCCATCCAACATGTCATAGTTGAAGTGTTGAGGCTTGGGTTCATCAAATAAGGGATTCACGGCGATCTGACCATCTTTGACGATAAAGTACTCTGCACATTGTTCCAAGTATGCACGCAATACTTTGCCACTCATTTCCTTGACGATCAAACTGTTTGGGTAGGCATAGTTCATAACCAGGTCGCGATAATGGATCACGTCATCCAAGCCGATGGCCACATTGAACAAAGCGGTGCCACAGATATCCGCTTGCGTGGCTTCCTTTTGGACTTGATTGATGAAGCTGACATAAGGATGTTTGTGTAGACGGGCTTGAAAGGCATCTCTGATCTTAAAGTCATAACCTTGAATTCTTCCAAGTTCTTGGTCCAACCAGAGTTGCGTTTGTTCATCAAAGGGTTTGATCAAGGTCTCAATCGTTGAATCGACATCGTAATCTTTCATTGGATAGAGGGAGGGTTTCATTGAATCGAGATCTAGAACCATGAACTCATTGGCGTTGAGTGCACATTGTAATGCAGGTTTGTTTAAGACTTTTTGTGCGATGGATCGATGTTGGTGACCGCTGAAGAGCGCATCGACACCTGGAGTGTTTAGAATCGCGTACCCGACGTTCTCACCGGTGAGTTTCTCTGTAGGATGTCCATCGTTTAGATCGCGTTCAAATCCACCATGATAAAAGACGATGATCTTATCGGCATCCGCTTTAACGATTTCTTGTTTGAGGACCTCAATGGGGTCTAGGAATTTGAAGTTTTTGATGTGTTCTGGTTTCTCCCAATTGGGGATGTAGTCGGTACACAAACCAATCAAGGCGATGCGTTCATGGGCTGTCTGATGGACAACGGTATGTCCAATGGGCTCATTTTGATAAAGAATATTGGATGTGAGACATAAGGCGTTGAGATCTTCCAAATAGTTTAATAGGGCAGATTCACCATAATTAAAGTCATGATTGCCGATATTCACATAATCAACGCCTATTTGATTGAATACAGTGGCTAAAGGATTGGGTTTGGCATGCATGTTCAATGCATAGGTCATCAAAGGGCTGCCCTGAAGACTGTCCCCATTGTCCACAACGATGATGTCATTCTGAATACGCCATTGCTCAACGGCTGTTTTATAGCGTGATAAACCATTGTTTGTAAGGAAACCATTCAAATAGGAATAGGCGGATAAGGTTCCATGCACATCGGATGTGCAGAGGATAAGATTTTGTTTCATGCGTTCATTATAACAAAATGTTTGGACATCTTAACAAACTTGCTTGATTGTGCGTTGAGCTGAGGGGTGGTCTATGTTAAAATTATCCTGTAATTTAACATTACAGGAGGACATCGAATGAAGAAGATTTTAGGCATCTTGTTGATTTCGATCTTAGTGATTGGATCCTTGACGGCTTGTGCAAAAGAGCCTGAAGTGGTTGAAGACACGACGATTGAAGATCTCGTTGTATTGTTTGTTCCTAGCCGTGACCCAGGTTTGATCTTGGAAGCGACAGAGCCATTGAAGCAAATGTTGATTGACGCAATGGGCGAACGTGGTTATACCGTTCAGAACGTTACCATCGAAGTTACCACAGATTATAATGCTGCTGGTGAAGCTTTGGCTGCCGGTACCGCTCATATCGGGTTCTTGCCAGGTGGAACATACGCTGCGTATTCCGCTGATGGTGTGGATGTTGCTTTAGCTGCTACGCGTGCTGGCTTGAATAAAGACAGTGAAGTTGCTAAGGATTGGAATGATGGCCAACCTACATTAGGCGATTCCAACAATCAAGTCACTTATTACCGTTCATTGATTTATGCTGGACCAAGCGAATATGGTCGTATGTTGGCTGAAAAAGTCAATGCTGGAACGGCTTTGACTTGGGATGATGTCAATGGTGCACAATGGTGTGTATCCAGTAGTGCTACTTCATCTGCTGGTTATGTTTATCCTACGATGTGGTTGTTGGAAAACTTTGACAAGAAGTTATCCGATTTGACCAAGGCCCCATTACCAGGTGGTTATGGCGATATCGCTTTGAACCTGTCCAATGGTACATGTGATGTGGGTGTTGGTTATGCGGACATCCGTCGTGACTATGAAGGTCAATGGACGACGGAATGGAAGCGTACAACGCCTATTTGGGAAGAAACTGATGTCATCGGCGTTACTGAAGGTATCTTCAATGACACGATTTCCGTAAGTAAGAATAATCTAGAAGTTACTGAAAACTTCAAAAAAGCCGTTCAAGAATCATTTATCGAAATCGCTCAAACCGAAGCTGGTTTGACGGCTATCAAGATTTATAACCATGAAGGTTATAAAGTCGTTACAGATGCGGATTACGATGGTGCTCGTCGCGCTGCAGAAGTCGCAAAGGGTTAATTAGCAATTGAGCGAGGTTAAACCTCGCTCTCTTTTTTATATCAAAGGAGTCTCACTATGATTCAGTTTCAGAATGTTGTTAAGACCTATCCAAATGGCGTACAAGCACTGAAGGGTGTCAGTTTAGAAGTTGAACAAGGTGATTTTGTGGCCATCATTGGTTTATCGGGTGCGGGTAAAAGCACACTTTTAAGATCCATCAATCAAATGCATACCATTACCGAGGGTAAACTGTTGGTCAATGGTGTGGATGTGTCGAGTTTGAAAGGGAAAGAGTTGCGTCGTTTTCGTCGCGATATCGGAATGGTTTTCCAATCGTTCAACCTTGTCAAGCGAACATCGGTCATCAAGAATGTCTTGGCTGCACGTGTTGCGGACATGCCGTTGTGGATGAGCCTGATGGGTTTGTATACCAAGAAGAATAAGATCATTGCGTTGGAAGCCTTGGACCAGGTGGGTATTTTGGAGAAGGCGTATACACGGGCCGATCAATTGTCCGGTGGCCAACAACAGCGTGTTGCCTTGGCACGTTGCTTAGCTCAACAACCCAAGATCATTCTTGCGGATGAGCCAGTCGCGTCGTTGGATCCTGTTACTTCGAATCAAGTGATGAATGATTTTGTTAAGATCAATAAGGAACTCAATATCACCGTTATTGCGAACATGCACCATGTGGATATCGCATTGAAGTTTGCGAAACGTGTGATTGGTATAAAAGAGGGAAAAATCATCTTTGATGGTCCATCCACGAAAGTGAATAACCAAATCTTGAAAGAGATCTATGGACGTGAACTCAGTGATGATGAATTAATGGAACACTAGTATGGAACGAATCAAACGTTTGTTTCTACCGAAACCCATTACTTTGAGTAATGGGAAGGTCATCCAACCGAAGATGAGTCCAGCGATCTATGTCGTTCCTATTTTGACGTTCATGACGCTCTACAGCATCCAGTTGACGGGCTTTAAACTGGCTACGCTCTTTAGACGTGGGTATCAGTTCTTTGTCATTCTGGATGGCATGATTCCACCGAATTTCGCGTATTTTGAGAAGGTTTGGGAACCCTTGTTGGCTACCATCATGATGTCCATCTTAGGGACCGTTATTGGATCCTTGTTGGCACTTCCTGCTGCCTATATCTCATCTGAGAATATGATGAAGAGTAAGTTTGTAAAGTTCATCACCAAAGCATTTCTAAGTGTGGTCCGTACTTTCCCGATCTTGGTATTGGCCTTGTTGTTTAGAATCATCTTTGGTATCGGTGCTTTTGCAGGGACGATGGCGATAGGAATCTTTACGTTCACCATCATGACGAAGATGTTTTATGAGTTGATTGATACAGCCGATATGGGACCTTTTGAAGCGTTGATGTCCAGTGGGGCAAGTCGTATCCAGGCGTTCTGGGTTGCCATCATGCCACAACTTTGGGGTCAATATTTCTCTTTAGTTCTTTATAACTTCGAAATGAACATTCGTAATGCGGCTATCTTGGGTTATGTCGGCGCTGGGGGAATCGGTTTGATTCTCAATGAGCGTTTGGGTTGGCGTGTCTACCCAGATGTGGGTTTGATTTTGTTGGTCATGATGATTACCGTATATATGATTGAGAGTTTGAGTCGTACGATAAGGAAGAAATTATTATGAGTTTAAATTCACGTGTCAATGAACAATTGAGTAAGCAGCCAAAGGTGTTGCTTAAGAACACAGCCATCATCGTACTTAATCTCTTGATTCTATTTCTGTCTACGCAGTATGTCGAAATCAAGGGGTTGACCGAAACCGGTGTGGATATCGCAGGTGCGATCATCCAAAGCATCTTTACACCGAATCTAGAATTCCTACTTAATTTTTCAACGAAAGGTGGCGTTCCATATCTCTTGTTGGAAACGGCCGCGATCGCATTTCTAGGCACAATCGTAGGGGCGATCATTTCCATTCCAATGGCCTTTTTGTCTTCTAGAAATGTCGTTCCTTCATGGGTCGCACACATTGGTGTTGCGATCATTACTGTCATCCGTACCTTCCCAGCGGTTGTCTATGGTTTGATGTTCATTCGTGTTACGGGCCCTGGTGCCTTCACGGGTGTATTGACCTTGGCGATTGCGAGTGTGGGAATGATTTCCAAACTCTATATCGAAATCATTGAAGAACTGGACCCAGGCATCATTGAAGCCTTGGATGCGGCGGGTTGTGATCGTATCCAGAAGATTCAATATGGCATCATTCCACAACTTCTAAGTAATTTCCTTTCTACAGCCATTTATCGTTTTGAAATCAATGTCAAGTATGCCACCATCTTAGGAATGGTCGGGGCAGGTGGTATTGGTGCTCCGTTGATCTTTGCGATCAATGCTTATCGATGGAAAGATGCCGGCGCATTACTAGTCGGCTTGATCATCTTTGTCTTGATTGTTGAGGCCATTTCAACTCAGTTACGTAAGAAGCTCGCATGAGGATCGTCATGTTTTGTGCTGGGGGCTTATCCAGCAGTTTACTGATGACAAAGATGCGGGAAGCCGCTAAAAAGCGTGATTTGGATTGTTCGATTGATGCTTATGGCTCTCGTTCATTTCAAAGATTAGAAGGTGCGGACGTCTTACTTATCGCACCTCAAGTGCGTTATCTACACAAAATCTATGCCAAGGAAGTCAAGATTCCCTATGCGTTCATCGATATGAACAACTATGGAACGATGAACGGTGAAGCGGTTTTGGATTTAGCTTTGGATACCTTGAATAAAGCAAAAAATCCCGACTAACATCGGGATTTACTTTGATTGACAAGTTGTAATAAAAGTCATATACTTTCAATGCATCCATCCCACATGGGGGTGTCATGGTTTCGACAGATTGACTGTTGGATTCAGACTGCAGTGGAGTGGCGACCTAATTGCCAAAAAACAATAACCGGAAACAAATTAAGTTTCGCTGCATAGTTAGCCACTAAAGGCTCGTAGCTGTCACCTTGACCCTGTCCTTGGGGTTGAGCTTGGCACCATAAACAAGGAATCGCATGATCAGATGTTCAATCAAAGTCATGTTAAATCCAGTTGAACACATCATGTAAGGCTTGTCTGAGGCAACTTGCATGATTATCAATTCAGACTAAACTGTAGACGTTTGAATGTGGACACAATTTGGACAGGGGTTCGACTCCCCTCACTTCCACCAATTTGGTGAACTAACCGCTGAAAAGCGGTTTTTGTTTGTCTATAGAATCAGCTACTATGTTCTAATACTCCTTATTAATTCTCGTAAAATCAAAGTAGATTCTAAACCAATTCATTAATCTTTTGATTAATATTCAAAGTAATATGGTAGGGAAGATTATGTTAAATTAGTACGTTATATCTTGTTATGTATATATAGTTCACTTCTATATATAATGAATACTTAACCTTAATTTGCACAACATGACAACTTTGAAACATCTTTATTAAATGAAAGCGCGGCTAACTTTAAACCTTCAGCCATAGTCAAATAAGGTGCAATAGTATCTGTTAAATCTGTAATTGTTAACCCAAATTTTATAGCTAATGTGGCAGAATAGATTAATTCTCCCGCTTGATCCGAAACTATATGAACGCCTAAAATCTTTTGTGAAGGTTCATCTACAACTAATTTAATCACACCGTATGTGTTAAAATTAACCAAAGCTCTTGGAACTGCATCTAAATGAAGAATCGAAACTTTTACCATATACCCTTTTACAATTGCTTGACTTTCAGTCAATCCAACAGAAGCAATAGATGGACTCGTGAAAATTACGCTTGGCACAACAGTTAAATTTATTTTCTTTTGCTTATTCCCAATAGCATTTTCTACAGCTACTCCACCTTCATATCCAGCTACATAAACATATTGTGGTCCATCTGTCACATCACCAGCAGCATATATTCTTGGATTGCTAGTTTGACAATATGCATCTATTATAACTTCACCACTTAAGCCAACTTCGACATGAGCTGCTTCTAAGTTCAACAACTCTGTGTTTGCTTTTCTCCCTGCCGCAATGAGCAGTTCATCACTATCCACAACTATGTGCTGGCCATCAACAGTTATATATACCTTCCTTATGTCTTTAATTTGTTCTATGTTTTCATATTCAACTCCTTTTATAAACTTAATTCCTTGTGCTGAAAGCGCAAGTTCTACGGAACTTGATATTTCTGTATCATAAGTTTTTAATAGACGATCACTTCTTTGGATTATAGTCACTTCACTTCCCAAGTTGTTAAAAAGAGTTCCTAATTCCAAAGCAATAAATCCTGAACCTATTATAGTTAATCGTTTAGGTATTTCCTTAAGGTCTAATATTGATGTACTAGTTAAATAATCTACGTTGTCTAACCCTTTTATTGTTGGAATAAATGGGGATGCACCGGTTGCAATTAAAAATCGCTTAGATTTATATTTATTTCCATTCACTTCAATCTCATTCTCATTTATAAATCTTGCTTCACCTTTGATGAGTTTGATATTATAAGTACTGATTAAATCAATATACTTATCGCTTCTCAATTTTTCCACTAATAGATCTTTCTGATGTACTAACTTTGTTAAATTTGGTAGACTAGCTGATGTTTCCAGACCTTCAAATGGATTTTGAATAGCAGATCTATTTAATTCTCCTGCTTTAATTAGTACCTTAGAAGGTATGCAACCTATATTAACGCAAGTTCCACCAACAACGCCTTTCTCAATCATTCCAATTCTAACGCCATATTCTGATGCTTTTATAGCAGCCGAGAATGCTGCGCTCCCTGAACCAATCAATAAAATATCAAAATCAAAGTTGCTAGTATCTAGAAGCTCTTGAATAAACTCTTTTTCTTTTGGTATTTCATTAACTTCGGAAAATTTATAGGGTGTTGCTTCTAATGCGTCATAAATTGATTCTAATTCAACCTCATCTGATATCTCAAACCATGCTGCACCACTTTGATAATCAATATTTATACTTTTAAAATTTGCCTTTTCTAATGCTTTTGCGACATGAAACTCACACGATTTACATGTCATTCCTTCAATTTTGGATATAAACTTTCTCATATATAATTTCTCCTTTGTTATTTTATCCTGTAAGATTTGTATGCTTCGTCCTTTTAATCAGAAGTTATTTCTTTAAGATTTTGTATTATTACTTATTCCCAATAAATTGCATGAACACCTAAAATAAATGTAATTGTAAAAACATGTAATGAGGTATTCTATTAAAATCTGCTTATACGTATTTAATAGTACAGGGTTTACACTTATTAAGTGTAAACCCTGTACTATACTCCAATGTCAAGTTAATCTTCTTTATTTTTCATCAAGTTGTTCATGATTGGGCATTCCTCTATAGAATATGAAGGATTACATTCTATTGAAACAGAATAAAGTAGTTCTTTCATCTTACTTAATTCATAGATTTGATGTTCTATTTGTTCGATTTTAGCTAAGGCAATATCAGAAATATTATTACAAGTTTTAACAGGATCAAGCGCGTTAGAAAAAAGCTCTTTGATTTCTCGCAAAGTAAACCCAAGTTTTTTAGCCTTTATAATAAACTTTATTTTAATAATATATTCATTATCATAAGATCTATACCCGTTTTCTAGTAGTTTTGGTTTTGGAATAATCCCTATTTTTTCATAATACCTTATAGTCTCAGAATTTGTATTAGTTGATTTTGAAAGTTCATTTATTGTTAACATTGGATACCTCCCTTGTGCAATATTATTATATTAATTGATTACTAGGAATGAAATGATTTCACCTTCAATCTGTTTATAATATATATTTAATATAGTTTAATAACAACTTATACTATTTATATTTATTATAAATTAAGATAGATTTTAAACAGAAATACTGAAATGTTTAAGAAAACATCCGCATATTTGACTCATAATTTAATATCTATTATTGTTTTTATATATATACTAAACTTGTAGTAAAAATTTGAAAGAATAAAATTTTAAAAGCAAATATAATATTTATATAATTTTTAACAAGTGATAAAAGTGCCACGCCTCACTTCCACCAATTTGGTGAACTAGCCGCTGAAAAGCGGTTTTTTAATAGTAATTTAATTACGCGAATAGAATAATCTAAATATTAGCATTAATCTTTACATAAATATAAATTATTATACTTGAAAAATCACTAAAAAAGATTTAATATATGAATAGATGTTCAAACGTTCATCTAAAGGGGAATAAAATGAAAAATTCAGAAACAGTATCTAAATGTGATTGTACGACTATTCATGAAGATGTTGTAAATAATGTTAAGAGCAAAATGCCAGAAGAAGAATCTCTGATTGATTTAGCAGATTTATTTAAGATTTTTGGAGATTCAACACGTGTGAGAATTTTATGGGCTCTAAATGAGTCGGAAATGTGTGTTTGTGATATTTCGGCTTTATTAAATATGACACAATCAGCTATTTCTCATCAATTAAGATTATTGAAACAATCGAATCTTGTGAAGAATAGAAAAGATGGGAAAGTTGTTTATTATTCAATCAAAGATGAACATGTAAAAGATATATTTAGTCAAGGATTCTTGCATATTAGAGAAAAATAAGAGAGAAAAGTAAATGAAAAATAATAAAGTGATTCTAGAAGGATTAGATTGTGCGAATTGCGCCAATAAAATAGAAATATATGTTAAAAAAAATCCAGGCTTGTCGAATGTAAGTGTTGATTTCGTGAATAGAAAACTTTCATTTGATTATGATGAGGATGTAAATTTAGTTAGTACAATGGAAAATATTAAGAAATATATTAAATCAATTGAACCAGAAGTTAATGTTGTGGAAATGAAAAGTAATGATGTAATTAGACAAGAAGTTAAACTTGAAGGACTATCATGTGCTAATTGTGCGATCAAAATAGAGAAAAAAATCACGCAGATTGAAGGTGTAAAATATGCATCTGTTAATTTTGCGAATCAAAATATGATTGTTGAAATTGACAAAAATATAAATATAAATCAATTGAATGAGAAGCTATTTAGTATTTCTAAAACAATTGAGCCCGATATTCGAATGAAATTTCCAAATACCAAAGAGAATACTTTATTAGCGAATGATGTTAAAAATGATGATCATGAAAGTGATGAAGAAAATGATTTTTCATTAAATAAACAAATATTTAAATTGATTGTTGGTGGTGGATTATTTGCAATAGGATTGATTTTTAAGTTTGAATCAAATATTGAATTAGCTATATTTCTATTAAGTTATATTATTGTTGGTGGCGATATCGTTTTAAAGGCATTAAAGGGTATTCGAAGTGGGCAAGTCTTTAGTGAAAATTTTTTGATGAGTATTGCAACAATTGGAGCATTCTTCATCGGTGAATATCCAGAAGGTGTTGCAGTTATGTTATTCTACTTGGTTGGTGAATTATTTCAAGATATAGCGGTTGATAATTCAAGAAGATCAATAAGAAAGATGATGGATATACGCCCTGATTACGCTAACATTAGAATAAACAATGAAATAGTTAAAGTTAAGCCAGAAAGCGTTAAAATTGGAGATGTTATCATTGTAAATCCTGGTGAAAAAGTACCGTTGGATGGGGTTGTTATTGAAGGTTCATCTATGGTTGATACTGCTGCATTAACAGGTGAATCAGTTCCAAGAGAATTGTTTGTTGATGATCAAGCTATAAGTGGTTTTATAAATCTCAATGGACTAATTTTAATCAAAGTAACTAAATCTTTTGAAGATTCTACAGTGTCGAAAATACTTGAATTGGTTGAAAATGCGAGTAGCAGAAAAGCGCCAACCGAGAAGTTTATATCTAAGTTTGCAGCTGTGTATACACCAATTGTTGTTTTTCTAGCATTAGCATTAGCAATTCTTCCGCCATTATTAATGCCAAATCAAAGTTTCAATGAATGGATTTATAGAGCATTAGTATTCTTAGTTATTTCTTGTCCTTGTGCATTAGTTATATCGATACCACTCGGTTTCTTTGGTGGTATAGGAGGAGCTTCAAGACGTGGAATACTTATAAAAGGTAGTAATTATCTTGAAGCATTAAATAATATAGAGATGGTTATTTTTGATAAAACAGGTACTTTAACCAAAGGTATATTTACTGTCACAAATATTAATTCGGAAGAAGGATATAACACAGAGAATGTATTAGAACTTGCGGCGTATGCGGAAAATCACTCTAATCATCCAATAGCTAAAGCTATTCTGAATAAATATTCTAAGACAATAGATTTAGATAGAATTAGTGACTATAAAGAAATTTCAGGTTACGGAATAAATTTAAAAATTGATAATATAAATGTTTATGTTGGGAATTCGAAATTAATGATAAAAGAGAATATTCCTTTCGAAGAAATTAGTGCGAATGGAAGTATTGTATATGTAGCTAGTGATTCAAAATATATTGGCTATATCGTTGTATCAGATGAAGTCAAAGCAGATTCTAAACAGACAATTGCAGATTTAAAGAAATTAGGGATTATGAGAACCATAATGCTTACTGGCGATAGAAAAGTAGTTGGCGAAGAAATTGGTAATTATCTTGGCTTGGATGAGGTTTATTCTGAGTTGTTGCCGACGGACAAAATTACTAAATTCGAAGAAATCGAAAAACAGAAAACAACAAAGGGTAATATTGTCTTTGTTGGAGATGGAATTAATGATGCGCCTGTATTAGCTCGAGCAAACATTGGTATTGCAATGGGTGGGCTTGGATCAGATGCAGCAATTGAAGCAGCGGATGTTGTGATAATGACAGATGAACCAACTAAAATTATTACAGCGATTAGAGTTGCAAAGAAAACAAGAAAAATTGTATTTCAGAATATTGCATTAGCTATGGTTGTAAAAGGTATATTCTTAGTTTTAGGTTCACTAGGACTAGCTACCATGTGGGAAGCGGTATTTGCTGATACAGGTGTTGCGTTGTTAGCTGTATTCAATGCTTTAAGAGTTATGAATACGCGTGATTTGTAAGTCATACCAATCTATTGAGTAATAATAGATAGAGTGTATTAAGAGTCTAGTTGAGTTTAAACATCTGTTTCCTTTTAGTTGAATGATTAAATCTTAAATGCACATACAATGGATTAATTTTCAAAAATGTTAATTTGATTATAAATACACAAAATTCTGATATAGTTCATGAATGTGTGCCTATCCTTATAAAAACGGAATTATAAATCTAATTGATTTTATAATTCCGTTTTATTTACTTATTAATCCAAATAAATGTTCTTATTCAAAAATACCAGAATTATTAATTCTTTTAATAAATTTGTCTTCAGTATCTGCTTGTTGAAGGGAAAACTGATCAAGAATTACTCCGTCTTTTATTACAAATAGTATTGGAAATGAATAAGGAAAAGTTTCATTTTGTTCTAGAAAACTTGTTATAGTTGTCGTTAGAAGTTCTTGATCTTTTTCTGGGACTTTATCAAATTCTAAATAAAATACATCAAAGTTCTCCTTTTCAATAGAACTCTTAACTACAGAGCGGAATATTTTGCACGCTGAACAATACGATAATCCCATATATAGTATAAAGGTATCACTATTTTCCAATCTGTCGTTAACTGTTTTCGTATCTACTTCGATAAATCCAGATGACTTACAACCTGCAAAAAATAATAAAATACTAAGCATTATAACTATCAATTTTTTCATATTTTCCTCTTTTCTTACTTATATTTATTGACTATAAGTAGAGAGGGGCATGCGGACATAAAGTTGGACTCAGAAAGGAAAAGTATGCCATCATATTCAAAGTATGAAATTAGTGAAGCATTAAAGTTGTACGATCTTGAGGGAAACGTTACACGTGTTGTTCGAATTTTAG
>JAUVVC010000006.1 GCA_030604855.1 Erysipelotrichaceae bacterium | reverse complement strand
GCCCCACCCCATAAGAAAGATTCTGGAAACGCTTTGTTCATAAAAGTCTCCTTTTTCACTATCTATTATAGCTTATAAAGCATAAAAAAACCTGCCGAGGACAGGAATCAAACGAAAACGTGCCTCCGGCCAGAATTGAACTGGCGACACACGGATTTTCAGTCCGATGCTCAACCTACTGAGCTACAGAGCCAGATGGGTGCGGGGGAAGGATTTGCACCCACGACCTCCGGGTTATGAGCCCGCCGAGCTACCAGACTGCTCTACCCCGCGATAACTTAAATTAATTTTGAAGGAAATTCTGGCGGAGGAAGTGGGATTCGAACCCACGCATGCTCGCACATCTGCTGGTTTTCAAGACCAGTCCCTTCAACCACTTGGGTATTCCTCCATTGGGGTTGGTGGACCCTGTAGGACTCGAACCTACGACCAACCGGTTATGAGCCGGCCGCTCTAACCAACTGAGCTAAGGGTCCAGATTGGTAGCGGGAGTGAGACTCGAACTCACGACCGACCGGGTATGAACCGATTGCTCTAGCCAACTGAGCTATCCCGCCGTAAACAATAATGGTCGGGATGACAGGATTTGAACCTGCGACCCCTTGATCCCAAATCAAGTGCACTACCAAGCTGTGCTACATCCCGACATAAAAATAAAATAAAATGGCGCGCCTAGCAGGAGTTGAACCCACAACCTTTTGATCCGTAGTCAAACGCTCTATCCAATTGAGCTATAGGCGCATTTTTTCAATGCGACACCAATCCAATTCCTTAACAAGTATACGATGGTGGGGATGGTGGGACTTGAACCCACACGATGTTACCATCAACGGATTTTAAGTCCGTTGCGTCTGCCTATTCCGCCACATCCCCAATGGAGGTTCCTGTCGGATTTGAACCGACGGTCACAGAGTTGCAGTCTATTGCCTTACCACTTGGCTAAGGAACCGTTGAAACGGTGCCTTTTTATTATAACAAAACCTTACTAAATTGCAAGACTGAACTTATGCTTTTTTGTGAATTCGCAGAATAAGTGATTTATCCCGATTTCACATCAACGCTGCACTTTGCTTGCGTTTCTATTCTACGATTATGCCTACCATTATGCAAGCTCAATCGCAAAGAAAAAAGCTCATTACTTGAGCACAAAAGCTCAGTAAACTCACTCAAGTGAAAAATAAGCTCATTACTTGAGCACAAAAGCTCAGTAAACTCACTCAAGTGAAAAATAAGCTCATTACTTGAGCACAAAAGCTCAGTAAACTCACTCAAGTGAAAAAAAAGCTCATTACTGAGCTTTTACACGTGTCCACTTATCTGTGATGATTTCTTTCAAGGCATCATCGTACTTATAGACTTCGTCATTTGGATTATCCATGCGAGGTTGGTATGCAATGTTACATTCATAATCCCCACCTGGACCGGTTACGGTTTCAAACGCGGAGATGTTGGGTGAAGTGTACCCTACATAGATCGTATTCTTCAAAGCCACTTCATTGTCCAACATGAAATCGATCCATTTGTGTGCCAAGTCAACTTCTTTGGCATTCTTCGGAATGATCATGGAATCCATCCAGATGTTGGTTCCTTCTTTAGGGACAAAGAACGACAGATTCTCATTTTGTGAGATGATATACGCCGCATCCCCCGAGAAATCAACCGCAAGGTCTTTTTGTTCCGTGATCATGTTGTCGATGATGGTTTCATCGATGTAGATTGGACGTGTTGTTTCATTGATTTGTTTAAGAAGTTCAAACGCTGCTTCAATCTCAGCCGTATCGGTGGAATTCACAGAGTATCCTAAAGCTTTTTGAGCGACCATGAAGGCATCACGTGCTGAGTCATAGATGTAAATACGGTCTGCATATTTCGGATTGTTCAGAACCATCCAACCTTCATTTTCAAGATCTGCGACATCAACGGTGTTTTTGTTATAGATGATCCCGATGTTGCCCCAGAAATAAGGAATGCTGTATTGGTTGTTGGGATCAAATGAACGATTCAACAAGTCTGGGTAAAGATTTCCCAAATTATTCAATTTACTCAAATCCAAAGGTTGCAAGAAATCTTCCGCTATCAAACGTTCAACCATGTGATCGGTTGGAACTAAAATGTCGTAGTACTCACCACTTTGAATCTTGGTGTACATCAATTCATTGGAGTCATAGTTATCATAGATAACACGGACATTGTACATGTCTTCAAACTCGGTGATGACCGTTTCATCGATGTATGCTCCCCAATTGTATACTTTTAAAACTTTCTTCTCTTCTCCGGCACAGCCCGACAAAACAAGCAGTGCAAGAATCGTTACGATCAATATCTTTTTCATTTATTTCCTTTTATTGTGCTTTTACTTTTAACCAAAGGTCCGCCATCTTAACCTTCAGCTCTTCATCATACATGAAGATTTCATCCTTTGGATTGGCAAGACGGACTTCATATGCCACGTTTCCAGCATAGTCTCCATCTTCCGCAATCATGGCTTCCCAAACACTTTGGTGGACCGTGGTGTATCCCACTTCCAAGGTATTCCGTGTTTGAGCGTCTTCACTCAACATGAATTCAATCCAAGCGTTGGCCATCTCTGGATTTTGCGCATTGGCTGGGATGACAAAGCTGTCAACCCAAATGTTCGTACCTTCTTCAGGCACAAAATAACCCATGTCTTCATTCTCATCCAAAATATACGCCGCATCGCCTGAATAGACGATCGCCAAGGCTTTATTGCCCGCAATCATGTTGTCAATGACATCATCGGTGACATAGATTGGATCCATTGTGGAGTTCAGCTGTGTCAACCAATCAAACGCGGCTTGGAGCTGAGCATCATCTTTTGAATTCGCAGAATAGCCCAAAGCTTTCAAAGCAACCATGAAGGCATCGCGTTCCGAATCATAGAAATAGACATTTCCCTTGTACTTGGTGTTCAAGAGCACATCCCACCCCGTCAGATCTGCTTCATCGACTTGTGTCGTATCGTAGATGATTCCGACGTTGCCCCAAAAATACGGCGCACTATACTGGTTGTTTGGATCAAAGCTTTGATTCATCACATGAGGCATGACATCTGCCATGTTCACTACAGACTTGTCTAATTTTTGTAGTAGATTCTCTTCAATCAAACGTTGGACCATGTAATCGGATGGAACCAAGACATCATAGACTTCACCGCTCATCAGCTTGGTGTACATCGATTCATTGGAATCAAAGGTGTCATAGACGACACGCATACCATATTTTTCTTCAAATTCCTCAATCAAGGTTTCATCGATATAGACACCCCAATTGAATACTTTCAATGTTTTCTCGTTACTGTTGCATCCGGTCAGGATAAACACCATGACCAGGATTAGCATGCTTAATTTCTTCATTCTGCCTCCTTAAGTTCTTTTTTCTTATTCAACATCGGATAAAGATTCACAATCAACAACACCACGGTAATGATCACAACCAAGATGGTTGATAAGGCATTGATGGTTGGATTGATCCGCTTCGACATGGTATAAACCAAGATCGAGATATTCTTAACACCGTTCCCACTCACGAAGTAGGAGATGACAAAGTCATCAAACGACATGGTGAAAGCGATCAAAGCTCCCGATATGATACCGGGTAAAATCATTGGCACGATGACTTTCCACAAGGCTTCAAGGGGTGTGGCCCCCAGATCCAAAGCCGCTTCTGCGATGTCTGGATCCAAACGTCTGAGTTTCGGTAGAACCGATAAAATGACATACGGTGTACTGAAGATGATGTGTGCCAACAACATCGTCATGTAGCCCTTCTGAATATTCAAGGATGAGTACAACAACATCAAGCCAATCGCCGTTACGATTTCAGGATTCAAAATCGGGAAGTTGTTCACACTGAGGACGATTTCCTTGACCAAACGCTTCGATTTGGATACCCCGATCGCAGCCAAGGTCCCAAGGATCGTTGCCACAAAGGTGGACATCAAGGCAATGCTTAGAGTTGTTGTGATGGCCATCATCATTTCACGATTCTTGAACAAGGCTTCATACCATTGTAGTGAGAAGCCTGACCATGAGGTCAACGAACGTGAATCATTGAACGAGAAGACCATCAAACTGAGGATGGGAAGATAGAAAAATGTTAGAATCAGCGCCATCAAGACGAAGATAAGGACTTTATGGGACTTTGCGCCTACCATAGCTTACCTCCTTCACTTCCGGTGTTCTCGGATGCATCACGATCCATCTTACGTGTCATCATCATGGATGCCATGATGATGAAGGCCATGATCAAGGAGATTGCACTTCCGAAGTTCCATTCGCCTACGGTGATGAACTGATTCTCAATCAAGTTCCCAATCAACATGTACTGTCCACCCCCTAAGAACTTAGGAATGACGAAGGTACTGACGGCGGGTAAGAAAACCAAGGTAATTCCAGAGATGACCCCTGGCAACGACAATGGCAAGACGACACGCAGGAAGGTCTGCAAAGGATTAGCACCCAAATCATGACTGGCATGAATCAAGGCTTTATCCAACTTTGCCAAGACTGTATAGATCGAGATGATCATGAAGGGCAGAAAGTTGTAGACCATCCCCAACATGACCGCAAAGTCGGTGTACATCAACTTCATTTGGGGTAAACCAATGAAGCCCAATAAACTGTTCAACAAACCACCATCCGATAAGATGCTGATCCAAGCATAAGTTCGAACCAACATGTTGATCCACATCGGCAAGGTGATCAATAGAATCAATAAGGTTTGTGATTTCTCTGAGGCATTCGCAATGATGTAAGCAATCGGGTAACCGATGATGATGCATAAGAGTGTCGTGATCAAGGCGACTTCCAAGGATTTCAATAAGACCTTGATGAAGACGGGATCAAAGAAACGGAAGAAGTTGTCTAAAGTGAAACGAAACGAGATCAATTCATTGCCACTGGTTGTGAAGGCATAGAGCACGATCAACAACATCGGTACGACAATGAACAAACTCATCCAAAGGATGTAGGGCTTGACTAAACTAGCGTAACCCTTCATCTTAGTACGTTCCCATCTTATACATGATGTGAATGTCTTCTGGGAAGAAATGGAGCCCTACTTCTTTATCCAATTCAACCTTATCCGTTGTGTGGATGATCCATTCACGATACGGTGTCTCGACAACGACTTCGAAATGTACGCCTTTGAAGATGGCGGATTTGATCACACCTTTGATGCGACCCATATCCAAGGGAACGATATCAATATCTTCCGGACGTAAGACGATGTCCACTTCCAGATTGTCTTCAAATCCATAATCGACGCATTCAAAGGTCTGATCATCAAATTTGACTTTATAATCTTCCAACATGACACCTTCCAAGATATTCGATTCCCCGATGAAGTCCGCAACGAAGCGATTCTCCGGTTCATTGTAGATATCCGTAGGACTGCCGATCTGCTGGATCTCCCCGTTGTTCATGACAACGATCGTATCCGACATTGTCAAGGCTTCTTCTTGGTCATGCGTGACATAAATGAAGGTGATGCCGACTTCTTGTTGGATCTTCTTCAATTCAACTTGCATTTCTTTACGTAATTTAAGATCCAAGGCTCCCAGAGGCTCATCCAAGAGCAGAACCATCGGTTCATTGACCAAAGCACGTGCAATCGCGACACGTTGTTGCTGACCACCGGAAAGCAGTGTGACTGGACGATCTTCATAACCTTGAAGATTGACCAGCTTCAACATCTTCTTTACTTTTTGCTCAATCATCTGCTTATCTTGCTTTTTGATGTGCAAACCAAAGGCAATGTTGTCATGCACATTCATATGTGGAAACAAGGCATAGCGTTGGAAGACCGTATTGATCTCGCGCTTATACGGAGGGACGTTGCTGATTTCGATGTCATCGAAATACACATGTCCTTCATTCTGAGAAATGAAACCTCCCAATATTCTTAAAAGAGTCGTCTTCCCACAACCACTGGGTCCCAACAAGGTCACGAATTCATTCTCATGAATGGATAAATTGATGCCTTTGAGAACCAAGCTATCATCAAAGCTTTTAACGATATTTTTAAATTCAATCAGTTTTCGCATAGTGCCTCCTAGAACAGTGGTGGGGTACAAACCCACAGTAATTTTAATTCCGATTTGGTCTCATTCGTCAAATAATGATCATGAGCCCCTTTGATGTAAAAGGTTTGACCCTTCTTAACAAGATGTTTCTTCCCATCCACAACCAAACACGCCTTACCACTCAAGACATAACCGAATTCTTCACCGTTATGCGGTTGAATCACTTGCGAGCGTTGACCTGGTTTAAGATCCAATAAGATGGGTTCCATGTCATTTTTCTGAGCATTGGGTACGATCCAATGAACCGTCCCATCTTCACGCTCATCGACGAAGTAATCTTCCTGAACAAAGACGATCTTCTCATCTTTCTCACCTTGAAAGAATTGTGCCAGGGTCACCCCCAAGGCCTCAACGATATCACTCAAGGTCGCGATGGATGGCGATGTCAAATCACGTTCAACTTGCGATAGAAAACCTTTCGACAATTCCGAACGACTGGCCAATTCTTCAAGGGTCAGCTTATTCTTGGTTCTCAGTTGTTTGATTCTGTGTCCAATTTCCATTGGTCTCCTTTGTTTAGCTTTACTAAACTATTTAGCATTTTATACTAAACACAAGGAACATTATAAAACAATTGCACTAGAATGCAAGAGCTATGCTAAAAAAAATAAAAAAGAGGTTTTACCCTCTAGTTCACGTAAGCTCTTTGAATGAATTTTTCAAGCATCGCTTTGGATTGGAACCCAACGACTTGACCGATGACCGAACCATCTTTAAACAAAAGCAAAGTTGGAATCGACATGACATTGTAGCGTTGCGCCAATTCTTGTTCGACATCCACATCGACGGTGATGATTTTTACTTTATCCGCCATTTCTTTTGACAATTGTTCCAAGACGGGTGCGATCATCTTACATGGTCCACACCATTCGGCTGAGAAATCAACCAAGACAACACCTTTTTTTGTAGTGGCATCGAATTCTAATGCAGTAACTGTTTTCATAATTTTCTCCTATCCTCAGTTTGAGTATATCAAGATTCAAATCAATTTAGTTCTGAAATGCTCACTTTTTCAATGCATAGGTGCGAATCGCATGCGCAACTCCATGTTCATTGTTTGCTTTCGTGCTCAATTTCGCAGCCTTACGGGCATTCGCATTCGCGTTGCCCATCGCAACCCCATACGGAAATGCCGACAACATGCTCACATCATTATCCGAATCACCCATAACCAAGACTTCATCATCTTGAATGCCATGCTTTTCCATGATCTGACGGATACCCACGATTTTCGTCAAGCCTTTGGGACTGATATCGATCCACATCTCACCTACACGCATGACTTCAAGCTTTCCTTCGAATTGTTCGAACAACTCCTCAAAGCTGCGATCCAGACTGGCTTTGGTATGGGCCAAGCCTACTTTATCATAAGGAAGTGTGATGTCTTCAGCGGTATTGATGATCTTCACCTTATGGTGCTTCAAGAAACCAAAGAGTGCAAAGATATGGATGCGACTCAATACCGGTCTGAATATTGGAAGCAGTTTGATCAAGAAGCGATAGACATCGCGATAGAAGCGCAGATTCTTTGGCGTATAGAACGCAAAGCCTTGATCGGAATCCAAAACCAACTGCAGATTGTGTTTCTGAGCGAAACTCAAGACCGCTTGTGCCTCCTCAATAGAAATATAACCGTTGATCGTGGTCGTATCGTTTTTAACATCAATGACACGTTGACCATTGTTGGTCACCAAATACCCATTGTATTTCGCAAAATCAAACATTTTGGCGAACTGATGCGTACTGTCATGACCACGTCCCGTTGCCAAGGCTACGATGATGCCTTGTTTCTGTGCCTCGTGTATGGCGTCTTGGTTCTCTTTGGATACCGATTTGAATTGTGTTAAGAGTGTTCCGTCTAAGTCACTGACAATCAATTTAATCATTTTTGAGTAATGAAGCCGCTTCTTTGTCTAAGACGACCACCACATCCGGATGCTTCTGCAGGATGGTGCATGGTACATCCTCGTGGACTTCCCCTTCTAACATTTGTTTAATGGCTTGGGCTTTGTTTTTGCCATACGCAACCAACAAGATTTTCTTCGCACGCAGGATGTCCTTGATGCCCATGGTGATGGCAAAGTGAGGTACTTCATCCAAAGAATCAAAGAAACGTGCATTGTCCTTACGTGTGGTTTCTTTCAAACGAATCACATGAACCGTTGAATCAAAGCTGGTACCCGGTTCATTGAAACCGATATGGCCATTGGAACCGATGCCCAACAATTGAAGATCTTGAGGATTCTTGGCCAATAAGTTTTCATACTCATCCGCAACTTCTTCAAGTGAACCTTCACCCTTAGGCAAATGGATGTTTTCAAGATTCATATCCACATGTTTGAAGAAATGTTCAAACATGAAGGTATAGTAACTTTGAGCATGATCGCGAGGCAAACCAACGTACTCATCTAAGTTGAAACTTTGAACGTCTTTGTACGACAAACCATTCTTATGTGCCTCAACCATATAACGATAGAGACCCTCTGGACTTGAACCCGTTGCCAGCCCCAAGGTCACAGGTCCTTGTTTGACCACGGACTCCATGACTTCAAATGCTTTCTGACTCATTGCTTCGTAATCTTCACAAACGATGACTTTAAACATGGCGTGCTCCTTCTTTACCTTCCGGTAATATTTGATATGTTGTGGTGAAGCTGAGTTTTGGATCGAGGAACTGCGTACCTTCACGATCCTTGAATTCCCCCTCAAATGGAATGAAATCATCATGTCCATACCACGGTTCGATGCAAATGAAATGAGCCTTCGGTTTCTTCCAGAATGCCAGCCAACGATAGCCCAGCACACTGACGAGAATGCTCTCGCCCGCATCCTTCAAACGAACATAAGGTGAATTAACTTGATCCAAGACCAAGGTCGGCATCCCTTCAAAATAAGCATCGGTAAACTTCAACAGTGGCTTATCTCCTTTGACGAGGATCTCACTCGGAAGATTGTCCTCATGACAAGGGAATTCGATATCGATTGAGCCCTCCACACCATTGTGAGTGGTGCTGAAGGCTGGATGTAAACCGAAGTTGAATGGCATCCCCTTTTCATCACGATTCTCGATACGATAGATGATATCGATTCCCAATGGATGGATACGATATTCCACTTCGAAATTGAATGCATAGGGATATTGAACCAAGGTTTCCGCATTGGAAGTGAATCCCAAGGTAATGTGTTCATCATCTTGTTCGATCAAATCGAACATCGCATGCCGTAAGAACCCGTGATTGCCAATCGGATACGTTCTACCCTCGATGTGCAAAAGTTTATCATGGGTTGAACCGACAATAGGGAACAAAACGGGATTACGACCCGTCCAGAAGTTCGGATCGCCTTGCCATAGCCATTCCTTTTGGGTTCGTTTATCCACAAGCGAATGCATTTCGGCTGCTTTTAAGCTGACTTCCAATCGAAATCGATCATTTTCTAGAATCATTTCATCACTCCTTTAATTGCGAACGTTGTGGGACTCGTAGCTTCAGACCACGTTCCACAAGCTTAAAATCTAGATGTTGTTGTGGGTAGACTTCCCCATCACATTGGGTATTGATGATTTCAGCACTGCTGAGCTTCAAGGCTTTAATCTTATAAAATGTTACGATATCCTCATGAATGTGTTTACCCACTTTGAATTTGGGTAATAGGCTTAAGATTCGTAAGAGATTCGTATTCCGGATGACACACAGATCCAAACTTCCATCTTGAATCGATGCCATGGGTGTCGGATTGAAACCACCCCCATAGAAGCGGCCATTCATGATCGCAACCAGGAGGCACTCGACTTCAATATCTTCATCGTTGAATATAAGATGCATCTTCATCGGCTTGCGTTTGATCAACAATGCGATGGTTGCGATGACATACGAGAGACCGGATAGAAACGGATACTTCATTTTAATCGCATGTGCATAGATGCCGATATCCGCATCGAACCCCATGGATGAGCAGTTCAAGTAACGACGTTTATTGGCCATCCCATAATCTACGATGACTTCCTTACCTTCAATGGTTTCGATGAGCAACTGTTCCAGAGGCATGAATGGTACTTCCAGCACGCGAAAGAAATCATTGCCGGATCCCACTGGGATCACTGCCATGGGCACATCGGGTCTCAAACCATTGAGAACCTCATTGGCCGTCCCATCGCCACTGAGCACATAGAGTGTCACATCATCCTCAGCTTTATAATGTTTGGCGATCTCCGTCGCATGACCGGGTCTCTCGGTACGAATGATTGAATAGGGGTCTGAATGCGACTCAAAATAACGCTCGATGACGGGAATCAGTTGAATCGCATGATGTTTGCCCGATGTCGGGTTGATGATGAAGATGTGCTTCATGTGTATCTTAATTTTACAAGTTTAGATCGCTAAAATAAAGCGATTCAACGATTATAAACGACTTTCCCTAAGATCATCGTACTTACGACATCATAGTTTTCATCCAAGATGGTGATATCCGCGTCATATGCTGCTTTGATAAGGCCTTTGCGGTCTTCAAGTTGTAAGATTTTAGCTGGATTGATGGTGCAGGCATTGATGGCGACGACTTCCTGAAGCTCTGCTTTCTGGATCAGATTACGCAAACCATGGTTGTAGACCATCGTGCTTCCAGCCAAGGTTTCAGTATGATGGAGATAGGCTCCACCATTGGCATGGATGTCCAGAATCTGCCCTCCCAGTTCGAACTCACCTTCAGGCATGCCTTTGGCACACAAGGAATCACTGACCAAGACAAGGTGATCTTTTCCTTTGGTTCTGGCAAGAATATTTACCGCTGGCCAACTCACATGATTGCCATCACCGATGACTTCGGCATAGACATTGCTCAAGCGCATTGTCGCCCCAACGAGTCCAGTTTTACGATGATGCAACGGAGACATGGCATTGAAGGTATGCGTCATGCTTTTTGCCCCATTGGCAGATGCCAAGAGTGCCGTTTCATAGCTACTGTCACTGTGTCCCATGTTCACACAGACCCCATTTTGAGCACAGTAGCGTGTCAAGCTGAAGTCTTTGTCTTTTTCAGGTGCCATCGTGATGATTTTGATGTTGCCTTCAGCGCTGGCTTGGTAACGTTTGAATTGTTCCAGATCGGCATCGACAATGAAAGGTTCAGGCTGTGCGCCTTTATAGATCTTATTGAGATAGGGGCCTTCAAAGTGGATGCCCAACATTTGAGAACCTTCATTTTGATTCTTGATCGCATGCGCACATTCTTTCAAAGCTTTCATAAGAACATCTTCACTTTGGGTGACCGTGGTCAAACAGAAGCCTGTGATGCCTTCTTTAGGCAACTCTTTTGCGATTTCAATCAAGGTTTCCGCATCCGCATCGGTCGCATCCACACCCTTGATGCCATGAAGATGGGTATCGATGAAGCCAGGATAAATCCTTAGATCCCCATAGTCCACATCCACCGGTTCTTGGTTATACGCGAGGACCCGCTCAATTCTTGGGCCTATGATTTCGACTTGGACGCTTGCCCATTGTTCCTGAAGCCATACTCTTCTGCTTTGAATGATCATGATGTCCTCCTTCTTTCAAGGGTCTAATCAGACAATGATTGCCAAATCCCACCAAATCCAAGCGATTGGCTTGTCTGAGTGCTTCAAAGACCAAGCGTTGGTTCTGTGGATAGGTGTATTGCATTAAAACTCTTTGTAAGGTCTTTTCTTTGATCGTCTTGGCCACATAGACCTTTTCACCAGTCAAAGGATTCTTCTCTGTATAATACATGCAGGTGCTCATTGTGAAAGGCGTTGGATAGAAGTCTTGGACTTGTTGGGGGGTATGCTTGATTTTCTTAAGATATAAAGCCAATTCGATCGCATCCTTAAGCTCACTGCCTGGATGGGATGAAATCATATACGGAACCAAGAACTGGTTCTTATTGAATTCCTTGTTCTTCTTTTCATATTTATCGACAAAGGCTTCATACAATTGACGCTTCGGTTTACCCATCAAATTGAGGACACGCTCCGAAATGTGTTCCGGGGCAACTTTCAATTGACCTGAAATATGGTGTTGAATCAACTCATCAAAGAAGCTTTCATCTTTATCGTACATCAAGTAGTCATAACGGATTCCTGAGCGAACGAATACTTTCTTCACTTTTGGAAGAGCTCTGAGTTGTCTCAAGGTTTGAAGGTAAGCACTGTGGCTGACTTCCAACTGACGACAGGGTTCAGGATGGAGACATTCTTTAGTCTGACAGGTACCCAGTTTGAGTTGTTTCTGGCAACTCACTTGATTGAAGTTGGCCGTTGGTCCACCCACATCATGGATATAACCTTTAAAGTCGGGCATCTCGGTAATCAGTTTCGCTTCATTAATTAAGGATTCACTGCTGCGTGAGCTGATCATCCGTCCTTGATGAGCAGTCAATGCACAAAAACTGCAGGAGCCGAAACAGCCTCGATTACTGATCAATGAGAATTGGACTTCTTCAATGGCAGGAATCTCGGTATAACTCGGATGAAACTTTCGTGTGAACGGTAGTCCATAGACCCAGTCCATCTCCTCTTGCTTCAAAGCAAAGGAGGGTTGGTTTTGAACGATCGCCACATTCCCATACATCTCAACCATAGGCTTGGCGGTAAAAGCATCCGTGTTACGATATTGAATCAAGAAAGATTTGGAGAACTCATCCTTGCTTTGTTTGATGTCTGAAAAACTCGGTAGGATGATGGCATTTTCAGGCAAGGTTTTGGTCTTTGTCTTCCAAACTGTTCCTCGCACGTAAGTGATGTCTTCAATGGCCATGCCTGAACGCAACGCTTCCGCAACTTCGATGATGGAATTCTCAGCCATGCCATAGACCAAAAGATCCGCTTGGGAATCCATTAGAATGGACTGACGAACCTTATCATCCCAATAATCATAATGCGCCAAGCGACGTAAAGAAGCCTCGATTCCTCCGATGATGATGGGCACATTGGGCATGACTTTACGGATCCATTGACTGTACACGATTGTTGCACGATCGGGACGTTTCCCCATCTCACCATGATTGGTATAATTATCTTTTAAACGTCGTTTCTTATTCACGGAATAATGATTGACCATTGAATCGATGTTTCCACCAGTCACCATGTATCCATAATTTGGCTTCCCAAATTGAAGTAGATCTTCATCTTTTTTCCAATCGGGTTGCGGACATATGGCTACGGTAAATCCATACGCTTCTAAGACACGGGCAATGATCGCATGCCCAAAAGAAGGATGATCCACATAGGCATCCCCACTCACCAACACAAAATCGACTGAATCCCAGCCTTTTTCGTGCATTTCTTTTTGATTGATCGGATGCATGTTCAACATAAAAAAACCGAATTCTCGGTTATTTTAGACAATTTCGCCCCAAGCGGTCGAAGTGATGCCAGCCGCATTGGCTTCATCGGTATCAATATGCATCGCAGGCGCAAATTTCTCACTTACACGGATCACGACATCCCCGAAGGTCATCGAGCGATCATCCGTATGAACTTTGACTCCAACGACTTGTCCATTCACCACACCTTGCGCATCCGCTGCTTCTGGTGTCAAATGCACATGACGTTTCGCAACGATCAACCCTTTATCCAAAGTAATGGATCCGGCAGGACCCACCAATTGGACACCGATCGTCCCATCAATGTTTCCAGATTCACGAATCGATGGATTCAAACCCAAAGTGCGTGCATCGGACATCGACACTTCAACTTGTGAAGCCGAGCGAACAGGGCCTAAGATACTGACATTCTTGATGGTTGAGCGTGGACCGACGAGATCGACACGTTCCGCAGCGGCATATTGGCCAGGTTGGGATAAGTCCTTTTTAGGGGTCAATTGATACCCTTTTCCAAATAATGTTTCTAAATCTTCTGTTGTCACATGAACGTGACGGGCTGATACTTCAATTAAAATCATTTCTTTACTCATGGTGAACTCCTTTTAACGCTTTTATTATAGTCAATCTTGCAATATTTTACAATCTGAGTACCTCCAGTGTTTTTTGCTAGTTAATTAATTCCATTTGCGTTAAAATAAGGACAGGAGGAAATAAATATGCCTTTAGTATCTACAAAAGAAATGTTTAAAAAGGCTTACGAAGGTGGTTATGCAATTGGAGCATTCAATGTCAACAACATGGAAATCGTCCAAGCCATCGTCGAAGCAGCCAATGAATTGAAGTCCCCTGTTATTCTACAAGCTTCAAAGGGAGCTCGCGACTATGCCAATCCAGTTTATTTGAAGAAGTTGGTTGAAGCAGCTGTTGAAACCAGTGATATTCCAATCGCTTTGCACTTGGATCACGGGGATACCTTTGAACTCTGCAAATCTTGCATCGATAGTGGTTTCACTTCCGTCATGATCGACGGTTCGCATTTATCCTTTGAAGACAATGTCGCATTGACCAAAAAAGTTGTTGAGTATGCACATGCTCACGGTGTCACCGTTGAAGGTGAATTGGGTCAATTGGCTGGTGTCGAAGATGAAATCAGCGTTGAACACCACAGTTATACCAATCCAGATGACGTCGTAGAATTTGTGACTCGTACCGGTGTCGACTCCTTGGCAATCGCCATTGGGACAAGCCATGGTGCATTCAAATTCAAACCAGGTCAAAACCCACAATTGCGTTTTGACATCTTGGAAGAAATCACACGTCGTTTACCTGAATTCCCAATCGTCTTGCATGGTGCTTCCAGCGTATCGCAAGAATACGTCAAGATCATCCAAGAAAATGGTGGATCGATGAAAGATGCGATCGGTATTCCAGAAGACATGTTGCGTCAAGCGGCACGTTCTGCTGTTTGTAAGATCAACATCGATTCCGACTTACGTTTGGCTTTCACCGCTGGTATCCGTAAGACATTCAATGACAAACCTGAAGTCTTCGATCCACGTACTTATTTGAAACCTGCACGCGCAAACATCAAGGACTTGGTCAAACACAAGATCACCGAAGTTTTGGGTAGTGAAGGCAAAGCTGTTTAATCTCATTCATCAACACACACACAAGAAACCATCAAATTTTGATGGTTTCTTTGTAAGTTCAGAACCTTTGTCTTATACTTGAAGTAAGGATGGAACTTGTATGCAAAAACAATTTATTTTCTTGATTCTCGTTTCAATCATCGTCGCAATCTTTGCTTTGACCAATGCGGAAGTGATGACCGTACGTCTTTTCTTTTGGACCTACCAGTTATCCGGCTCATTGGTCATCTTGATTTCAGTCGCACTCGGTGCGTTATTGGTCTTGGTGTTCGGCTTGTATAAAAGTGTAAAAACACAATTCACTCTACGCAACCTCAACAACGAAGTGGTCTCCGTTAAGGCAAGCAATGAAAGCTTGAATAGTCGAAACAAGACACTTGAACAAGAAATCGAACGCTTGAAAGCAGAAGTGAACACATTACAGAATACCGTTGTACAAAAACCTGTCGTCGAAAAAACCGAGAATTAACTCGGTTTTATTTTAGACTTAATGAATAATCCCCTTTGGACCACATTTCAAAATCCTTATCCGTGGTCAATACGGAATGGGTATCACTCAACTTCTTCATATGCGAATCATTGTAAATAACATTTGAGATGTCGTAGACGAAACGTTTACGGCTTTTTTCACGAACGGGATCCGGATGCGGAATCGCCGACAACAAAGATCGGGTATACGGATGCATGGGATTGTTATAGACATCATCCACCGTTCCCATCTCAACGATGTGTCCGACATGCATGACGGCGACACGATCGGAGATGTAGCGGACCATGGACAAATCATGGGCAATGAACATATAGGTCAAACCCATTTCACGTTGAAGCTTCTTCATCAAGTTGATGACTTGAGCCTGGATGGACACATCGAGTGCTGAGATGATTTCATCCGCAATGATGAACTTCGGTTGTAGAACCAAAGCACGTGCAACCCCAATACGTTGACGTTGTCCCCCTGAAAATTGATGAGGGAAACGATTGAGATGATCCTCATGAAGCCCTACGGACTTCAGAACCTCCAAGACACGTTCCTTGCGCTCTTCTGCAGAGCTTGTCATCTTATTGACATCCAAACCAAAAGCGACCGTATCCAAAACCTTTTTGCGGGGATTGAGGGAGGCCATCGGATCTTGAAAGATCATCTGCATGTTCTTCCTTAAAAACTGACGGGTTTCTTCATTGAGCTTACCTGAAATCTTCTTACCCATGAAGGTCACTTCACCACTGTTACCATCGTAGATTCGAATCAAGGTACGACCCAATGTGGATTTCCCACTTCCGGATTCACCAACCACACTGAATGTTTCCCCTTCATAAATGTGAAAGCTGACATCATCGACGGCACGTGTCGTAGTTTTACGATCGACTCGGAAGAATTGCTTTAAGTTTTTGACTTCTAAGAGTACGTTGTTGGTGCTCATGTCAAACCTCCTTCTGCGTACGATATTTTGCTAAACGTTTTTGTAAGACTTCTGGCATCTCTACTTTTGGAGCCATAGGATGATACAACCAGCTGGCCACGGAATGAGTCTCACTGATCTTAAAGAACGGTGGAATCTCTTCGAAATCGATGGCTAAAGCATAATTGGATCGATAAGCAAAGGCATCCCCTTTGGGTGGATTGATGAGGTTGGGTGGACTACCCGGAATGGATTCGATTTCTTCTTCCTTTGAATCCATGGATGGAATGCTTGATAGTAATCCCCAAGTGTAGGGATGTTTAGGATTATAGTAGATCTCTTCAGCCAAACCTTCTTCCACCAGTTTGCCAGCATACATGACCGCAACCCGATCCGCCACATTCGCCACGACCCCTAAATCATGGGTGATGAAGATGATGGCGACACCGGTCTTCTTTTGAATGTCCTTGATCAATTCCAATATTTGAGACTGAATCGTCACATCCAAGGCCGTTGTTGGTTCATCCGCAATCAAGAGATCGGGTTCACAGGCTAAGGCAATCGCAATGACGACGCGTTGCCGCATCCCACCGGATAATTGGTGAGGATACTGCTTCATCCTCTTCTCAGGATGATCGATGCCAACCAATTCCAAGAGAACTTTCGTTCGATCTTTGGCTTCTTGTTTGGATTTAACGAGTTTATGTTCCAACATGCTTTCCATGATTTGCTTGCCAATGGTCATGGTTGGATCCAAAGATGTCATCGGATCTTGAAAGATGATGGCGATCTTTCGGCCACGAATATGTTTCTGCATGTAGCTTTTGGATTGGTGTAAAAGGTCGACGATTTCTTCCTTATCGTTCTCACGTAAACGAAAGAGGATCGATCCTTCTTCAACCGCTCCATTGTCATCAATCAAACCTAAAATCGCTTTGGTGGTGACGGATTTTCCTGAACCCGATTCACCGACGATCGCAAGTGTTTCACCTTTGAACAGATTGAAGCTGATATCACGGATGACATGGTTCACACCTGCATCCAAACGGAAAGATAATTGAAGGTTTTTGACTTCAAGAATTTGATTTGTTTCCATCATTGCACCTAGAACCCTTTCATTTTGGGATCAAACGCATCCCTTAAACCATCTGCAACCAGATTGAAACTCAACATGAGGATCGATAAAACAACTACGGGGAAGATGACCATATGCGGATAGATCAAAAGTGATTGATATCCGGTTGAGATCAAGACCCCTAAGGAAGCCAAAGGGGGTTGTAGACCTAGACCAACAAAAGCTAAGAAAGATTCATAGAAAATGGCATTGGGTATCGAGAACATCGTCATGACGATGATCTGGCCGATGATGTTCGGCAACATTTCTTTCAAGATGATCGTGAATGAATTCGCACCTAAAGTCCGTGCAGCCAAGACAAACTCGAACTCTTTAAGCTTTAGAACTTGTGAGCGCACGACGCGACTCATGGAAATCCAGCCTGTGATCATCAATGCGAAAATAATTGATTGAAGACCTGGTTTCAGAACCAAGACCAGGAGGATGACCACAACCAAGTTTGGAATCCCAGAAATGATTTCGACAAAGCGCTGCATAAAAAGATCCACTTTACCACCGAAATAGCCAGAGACCAGACCATACGTGATGCCAAACAAGACATCGATGATGACCGCAACGAATGCGACCAAGAATGAGATGCGTGTTCCCATCCAGACACGTGCCCAAAGGTCACGGCCTAGACCATCGGTTCCGAACCAATAATAGAGATCATCAAAACCCTTTTTGAGATAAATATTTTCACCCATACGTAAACCATTGAAAAGGCCAAAGTTCTCAAGAAATGGAACACGTGGTGGCAGATTGATGTGTGTGGTGATGACTTCATTGTATACATGGCCTCCAAAATAAGGACCAAACGCAGCCAAGGTCAAAATCAAGATGATCATGTATAAAGCGACATGTGCGCCTTTATTGCGCTTGAAACGACGGAATGCATCACGGAAGAACTTAGGATCTTCTCCTAGCAACATCTCTTGTTGGGCATATTCACGCATTTCTAATCGCTTGAATTCTTCTTTACGATATTCACGCATGATTAAGCTCCTTTCGCAACACGAATTCGTGGATCGATGATGCCATAGAGAATATCTACGACTAAGTTCATCGTGATATACAAGGCACTGTAAACAAAGGCAATCATAACGATGACATTATAGTCGTTGGTTAGAATCGCATTGACCAATAAACTGCCGATGCCCGGCACCGCATACACTTTTTCAACCACCAAGGACCCCGTCAATAAGGTGACCGTCAAAGGTCCCAAGATCGTAATGACGGAAATCAAGGCATTGCGAAGACCATGGCGTGCAATGACTTTGAAGCGATTGACCCCTTTGGCTTCAACCAAACGGATGTAATCTGAGCCTAAGACTTCGATCAGTTCCGTCCTTAGAAAACGCGTCACTTGAGCCATGACGAACATGGATAAAGCAATGGTAGGTAGGATCGATGACTTGATCGGGTCACTGAAATCAAAGATGATACTGAAGAATGGAAGCTTGTATCCAAAAGTATAGCTGAGCAGGAGTGCAAAGACATATGACGGGATACTGACTCCGATGATGGCCACAACCGTAGCCATGGTGTCCAACCAAGTATTCTTATTGGATGCGGAAACGACCCCAAAAAGTACGCCCATTCCAGTTCCAAGCGCTAACGCTTGAAGTCCGATACGAACCGAAATACCCAAGCGAGGAAGAACGATATTCTTGACCATCCAGTTGCGTTGAATCGACAACGATATACCAAAGTCGAATTCCGTAAGGATGTTTTTCATATAAATGTAGAATCGAGAAAAGAACGGTTGGTCTAAACCATATTTCGCATTCAAGAGAGCTTTTGAAGCCTCACTGAGTTTTTCGTCATTAAAAGGAGTCCCCGGTAAAAACTGGAGCAATAGAAAAAGAAGGATCAAGATTGTGAACAAAGTTACCATTGACCAAAAGAATCGTTTGGTAATGAATTTAAGCATAGTGGTCTCCTTTCATCGTGTAAAATGGGAACCTCTTTTAGAAGGTTCCCATTGCATCACGCATTATTTAATCGTTGTGCGTTTGTAATTGGTTAAACCTAAGACATGGTATTCAATGCCGTCGACATTTGGTTTGATGACCATTGCCGCACCGGTTTGCCACATTGGAACCACAACAGCTTTATTCAATGCATATGCTTCTACTTCGACCAACTTAGCCCAACGTACATCCGCATCCGCTGCAAATGCACCACCTGGAGCCACATCCGCTACCAAAGCATCGTAAGCAGGATCAACCCATTGTCCGTAGTTGTAATTCGAAGTCGAAACCAATAAGTCTTGTAGGTAGGTCAGAGGATCGGCATAGTCAGGACCCCAACGTGTCAATGCGACATCGTATTCGCCACGTGAAGGATTCATCAATTCCAAACGCTCTTTCTTAAGAACGGTTTTGATGTTTACAGTCACACCAGGCATGTTTTTCTCAACTTCAGCCTTGATGTATTCTGCAGCACCGGTTGCTAAACCACTGTCATCCCCAGGTGTACCCACCAAGAGTTCGAAAGTCACTTTGTCAGTACCAAGTTCAGCTTTAGCAGCTTCCCAATACGCAAGTGATTTCGCTGGGTCGTAACCAAAGTATTTCGGAGCCGTATCTCGGAAATCCTCACCTTGTGCGCTTGAAGCCAAACCACGAGGGACAAAGCCATCCGCAACAATGGATCCATCATTTAATTTTTCATCAACGATAAAGCTACGATCGAATGCCCAAGCAATCGCCAAGCGGAAATTCTCATTTTTGACCGCTGCATTGGGCGATTTCTGGTTGAAAGGCATGAACCATGTGTAACCTTTGCGAATCGGAGTGAAATCATCTGTACCGACATAACCACTTACCAAATCTCCGGACATCGCAGCGACATCCAAATTGCCTTGGTCGTATTGTAACTTAACAGTTTGAGGATCTGCGATTACGGTGATGTCAATGCCATCGATTGCAATCTTATCCGCATCGTAGTATTTATCATTTTTAGCAAAGACGATCTTCGATCCTTGGATCCACTCTGTTAATACGAACGCACTGTTCGATAACAAGAAATCTGGACCGGTCGCATAGTTGTCTCCTGCTTCCTTAACGAATTTTTCATTCAATGGGAAGAAGGATGGGAAGGTCATCAAGGCGATGAACCATGGTACTTGAGCCTCCAATGTCACTTTCAAAGTATAGTCATCAACTGCTTCAACGCCCAATTGATCCAATGGTAATGTACCGGCGACAACCGCTTCACCATTCTTCAACTTCGCATTCAAGATCATCATGGAGTATTCATTTGCCATTGCAGGATCCGCTAAACGACGCCATGCGAAGACAAAGTCATGAGCTGTAACAGGATCACCATTGGACCAGACAGCATCTTTCTTAAGATTAAACACATATTCTAAACCATCTTCCGATACATCCCAACTTTCTGCAGCCCCAGATCCAGGCAACATTGCATCGTTCGCATCGTATTCTACCAAGCCTTCCGTGAAAGCGGTCAGGACTTCAAATGAAACCCCATCGGTCGCTACACTTGAATCCAAGGATAGAACATCTCCACTATACGCTACACGAAGAACCTTTTTGGCAGCTTCAGGTGTTGGAGTGGCAGAAGAACAGCCGACAAACAACAACGAAGCTAAGATGAAAATCAGTATTTTCTTCATATCTTCAACTTCCTTTCCTTTATATGTCGTTATTATAGCGTATGAAAATACCATGTCAACAATTATTTCACTATTCCGTCATTTTACTTTCACTTTTCTTTCACACAATGTAAATTTTACATTCTATTACATCCACTCTGAAAACGATAAAAAAAGAAGCATTGCTTCTTTGTTTACTCTAATGGGGCGACCGACGGGGCTCGAACCCGCGAAATGCCGGAACCACAATCCGGTGCGTTAACCAACTTCGCCACGATCGCCATAAGGCAAGTGTTATTTTAGCGTATTTGCGATTCAAAGTAAAGTCCAAAACGCAATTTTAAGCCAAAATATTCACTTTAAAAGTTGGAAGATTTCAAACAAGCCTTCATTCAATAAATACGGTTCATAAACGAAGTCTTCCGTATCCTCATGAATCAATACAGACAAGCCACCTGTTAGGATTTTTGAACACTTTGCATTGAAACTGAGTTCGATTCTACGTGCAATGCCTTCAACGGAATCAATCGTAGAATACATCAAACCTGCTTGCATTGCCGTGATCGTATCACTTCCCAAAACGGATTTCGGTACGACAAGTGGAATCTGAGGGAGATGTGGGATGAAACGATTCAGTGCATCTTGAGCGATTCGCAAACCCGGCATGATGATTCCACCTGCGAAATCACCCTCTAGGTTCAACGCACTTACTTTCGTCGCAGATCCGAGATCCGCTACAATGATCGGTAAAGGATACTTTGCCATCGCACCATAGCTGGTCGCAATAAAATCCGCCCCCAGTTCACGAGGATCCTCCAAAAGCACTTTGAACTCTGGTACGGTGCTCAAATCACAGCGATAAACATCGATTCCCAAACCTTCTTTTAAAGCATTTACTAAGACTTGATCGATTGCGGGAACAACATTGCTCAACATGACCGCCTCACATGCAAATCGCTCCTTTAAAAACAACAACTCTTCTTTGACAAACGTTGGATACGCTTCCTCAATGTTCTCTTTGATGGTTTCAAAACGTTTATCGTAAAGACGTTCTTTCAGTTTGGAATAGACTACACAGACAATATTGGAATTGCCGACATCAATGGTGATTAACATGCTTCAATTTTACCGTAAAATCACAAGCAAAGAAAGTGCAGATTCCTGCACTAACTTAAGGGACGGCTTAATAACTCGAGTTTCGCCATGGTGTGATAACGGATATGCTTCAATTCGATCGGATAGTTTACGATGACACGGTAACGTCCAGGATGATCGAGATGCGGTTCAATCAACAAGATGCAGGATGTACAAGTGTCTTTGGTATGATCGATCAAGACTTGAACCGCTGCGTCGTAACGATTTTGGTTTTCCAAGATTGCCAAACTGCTTTCAGCCAACAAGCGTGCCTGATTATTCATCATAACAACCTTCATGTAATCCATTCCCATAACCATGAACATCATGCCAAACAACATCACTAAAGCCGTTTCAAATGCACCTTTCATCAGCTACCTGTCGTCATTTCCGACCATTGAGTTTCGAGAGTTGTTTGCATCGTTGTCTTAAATGTCTCCGAGAACGTAATCATGCCTGTTGCGATGACGGTTACGACCAAAACCAAACCATATTCTTCAAAAAACGCCTTCATGTGTTCACCCCCTTTCAAAGAGTGTCAGTGCGACACTTAACATGGCTGAAATGAAGACCACGGTGACACCCACCAGAGGCAACATTCCCATCCATTGATATATTCCAACGGCATTCTGTTTTTGATGGATGCGTGCTTGACGCAACCATTTCGATGTCGATAGAATCATACGATTAAACTGACGATAAGCATCCTGAGAACCAATGCTTTGGTAACGATAGAGCCATTTGAAAGCACGGGTGATCTCAGGAAGTTGGTAAGCCTGCATTTGTGTGATGTAGGTGGAGAGTGAACGTGAATCTTCCAAGAGTGCCGAATGAAAGACATGGATATCGTCTTTAAGCACTTCGGGCACATACGCCAACGACTGCTCCACCGCATTTACAACGGTGTTGTTTTGTAGGAGGATCTGGAGCTGACGAAGATAGATAGGAAATTGGTAACGCACCAATTGAATGTGTTTGCGCGCTTGATGTTTCAAACGAAGATACGGTGATTTATAAACAAAGATCCAAACAAAGAGAACCAGATAAGCAAAACGAATATCGAATGTGACCAATAGAATCGCATATCGAAGATGTTTCAAACGTTGGATACGCTCCAGCATCCAGGTATGGTCCAACTTGATTTTAAGAACATTTTCCAGTCGAACACAGTCTTTCTCGCGTATGTTCATCAAGTGGTCATTCAACCAAGGATCACCCAATCTCCATAAGACTAAGATGATCAAACTAAAGATCAAGCGCTCCATATCAACTCCTTCTTCTCAATCCAAGGCACCGCGATCATCTTTTGCGCAAAGAAGAGTGTGAGCAGAATCAAGCCGAAGAACAACATCAGACTGGTATGGTAGAAACCAAGTTCACTGACCAGATCCGATTTGAAAAGCATGTTGTGGCTCATGTAAGCGATGCCCATTGAAAATAAGGAGAGTATCTGAATCTTCCGTTGCGTCTGGACTTGTTCCTGTTTGAAGGCATAGGTATCTTCAATCCATTCCTCAATGTCATCTTGAATGATTTCAAATCCTTCGGCATACTGGAAACTTCCATAATTCTCCACCGCCAACATGAGATGCACCATATTCCCAATAGTGAAATGACCATATTTCGCCATGAACGCTTTGGCGTGTTCCTGAGGGTATCCACCCTTCTCGAGTCCCTCGATCCAAAACCTCACATCCTTGTGTAATTGATGTTGTGTGATGTCCTCACATTCCAATAGCGCAGCGTATATTTTTGGGTGTGACTTAAAGCTCGCAATGAATTGTTGGAGAAAATCCGTCAGATTGAAAAAGGCTTGTTCTTGTTTGATCCATTGCAATTGATAACGAAAGAACAGAGGGGTCAGTGCGATCGTCGTGATGAAAAGAATAAAGATAGATTGTCGTGGGAGTCCAAAGCGTGTGGCGATCCAAATGGTTATAGCCAACTCACTGAAGATCCAAAGGAGTTCTTTGAGTTTTAGCTTTTTTACTTGCAAATAGGCTTTGGTAGCGAACGGCTTTGTTTTTATCATCGCTTTGATAGATTGTTTTCTTTTCTTGTTCATAGTTCTCATTGATTTTAAATTGGACCAACTCTCGAATCGATCGTACGACTTTCTGTCCATCATGATTGACCTCCAAATGAATGCCAAAGTCGATGCAATCATGAATCATGGTAAGCAGACTTTGATTGTTCAGATCAAACCCTGGCATGAGCATCAACATCCGCGCTGGTATCGCTATTGCGCTCTCCGCATGAATTGTACTGATCAAACTGGTTCCCGTTGAAATACTCTGCAGAAGATACATGATTTCGGCACCCCTGACCTCAGAGACACAGATCCAATCCGGTCTTTGGCGCAGACTTGTTTTGATGGCTTGCTCATAGCCAAAGCGCTCCTGAACCTTAAGCATCACGTGATCTTTTGTCGGATGGATATCACCATAACGAAGTTCAAGACTATCCTCAATCGTAATCACGCGTTCTTGAGCTGGAATGCTCTCCATCAGAAACTTTACAAATTCGGTTTTACCTGAACCCGGAAGCCCACTTACTAAGATGTTCTTACGATGCCTGACAGCTTCCTGCAATAAACTGATCACCCATTCCGGCGCATAAGCCTTAATCCCCGTCTCTGCATCGTGTAAACGACAGAGCGCAGGTGTTTTGCGTAAAGAGAGGCTTAATCCCCCTTTCGAAACACTGGGGTGCAATAGACTGATACGCAGACTTTCAGTTTCTGCTTCCAAGACAGGACTGGTCGCATTGAAAGGTAGATTCACATAGTTCGCAATTTTATAAACCAGTATCTGCATCGCTTCATGGGCATCAAAAGGTGCTAAAGGATATCGTCCTTTACGAAGATGATCGATCCAACATTGGCGACCATTGTAATTGATATCCGTAACCATTGGATCATCGACATACGACTGAATCACTCCAAAATCAAAGTTATCAAGCATAGAGGATTTCCAATAGAAGTGAATGTTCATTGAGGACACACTCATCCTCACTCAAGAACTCCGCAGTTGGTGTGATGGTGATCTCGCCCATTGCGATCAATTTGGTAATCAACGGGATTTCAGTTTGATCAAATGCAACCAATAATAGCTTGGGCATCTGATTGCTTTTACGATCGACCTCATTACCATTCTTATCTTTGACACTGATCACTCGAACCTGTTTGAAAAGTAAATCGACCTTTGTCTCACGTCCGACTTTCAAAGTTCCGTAAATATCTACTTTCGATCCAATCTGCAATGTATTTCCAGATGTACTGGTCAAACTGACATCAATCGCATAGACTGCCTGATTGTTTTTCAATAAAAGACTGGGTTGATCGATGCTTTCATCCAAAGCTTCAATCGTTGAAGTGTACACAAGACTTCCCTTTGGAATCGATGCATTGATTTTGACGTATTTTCCCAACATTTGAGCTTTATCCGTAATCGCATCTTCACTGAGATACGCTTTGGGAACTTTGATTTTAGATAGACTGTTCTCACTGATGTGCGTCCGTGCCGGTAAGTTTTCTCTTGCGACATAGACTTCCACCAGCTCAAGTTGATTGTGAATGTACAACAAGCTTCCACCCATAAAGAGTAAACACAAACCTAAAGCGACACCGAAATGCAATAAAGAATACTTCTGTTTCATGGGGATACCTCTATCATGGTTTTATCGAGATGAATGGAATAAGGGATGATGTGATTCTCATCGGATACACTTAATTTGACTCTGAGTGCCAAGGGTTGTGCATTGAATCCCATCAAACTGACATTTACGCTTCGATTTGAACCCATACGCATGCTCAAGAGTTCAATTAAACGATTGAACGTATACAGATCGCGTTCCTGATAAGGCAGATCCAAACTTTCCAGCATACTTTCTTGCATGCTTTGTTTCAGAATGAACTGATGCTTATAAAATAGGACATCATATTGAACCGCAATCATCATGCCGAGCGATACACCCAGACACACAACCAACAATGCATAAGCCTGAATCACACCCTTCATACAAACACCTCACTACTAGATACGCACCTCCATGAACTTCCCCTAAAATAAAAAAAGATCGCTTTCACGATCTTTAAGAAATTAAGCTTGTACAGACTCTTTTGGAGCTTGTGGATCCACACCGGTTTCCATGAAAGCGGTGATCCGAGAACGATGGGCCTCAGTCGAAGGTTTGCATTGAGTTGGACTCTTTGCCTCTCCACTGACCAACGCATCGGCTAAACCTGCGCATCCCGGATAACCACATGCGCCACAGTTGTATCCTGGCAACATGTTCGTGATCTGTTCAACACGCGTATCGATTTCCACATAGAAGACTTTACCTGCAATCGCCAAGAGCAAACCCAAAGCCGCCCCAAGGACCAACATCATACTAACTGCGCTCAACATGAATCATATCCTCCTTGATGATATTTTGCGATGGATGATTGCTGCAAATACCTACACTGCACGAATTACAGGCCGCATCGATGTATTCACATCCCTCAGGTTTCGGCGTCTTGTGGTTCAAATAATAAACCAAAGCATAGAACCCACCTAAGGCCGCGATATAAATGACGGCTTCCATCTTAAACCAAACCAGCGAAAGCAGTGAAGATCGCTGCCATGATCGCCATGACGATCAAAGCAATCGGATTGCCTTCAAATGCCTTAGGAACAGGAGCACTGTCCAAACGCTCACGAATTGTTGAGAAGATGTAGAGAACCAAGGTAAAACCTAAAGGAACCGCAATGGAATAAACAACCATTTCCATAAAACTATAACCATTGGTAATATTGACCAAAGTCACATACAAGACGACACAGTTCGTTGTGATCAAAGGCAAGAAGATTCCCAAAGCCTTATACAAAGCTGGCGTGAACTTCTTCATGACCATTTCGACAAATTGGACAAACGCCGCGATGACGAGAATGAACGTGATCAAATCCATATACTCAAGGCTCATTGGAACCAACACATTGTAATAAAGTACATATGTGAAAACAGATGAGCCAAAAATGACAAAGACGACCGCAGCACCCATACCCAAAGCTGAGCTGGTTTTACGGGATACACCCATGATTGGACACATGCCCAAGAACTTCGTCAGAACGATGTTATTGATTAAAATAGCAGAGATGAATAATGTGAAGAAACCTTCCATGTTACGCACCCTTCACTTTCTTTTGGTCGCGATTGTTGATTGCCGCAACACCCGCAGCCAATAAGGCAAAGGTTAGAAACGCCCCGATTGGACTGCTGAACATTGGAATCGTAAAATCAGCTGGAATGATCGTGATATCAAAGATAACCGTATCATTGAATGGATTATTCATATTTAGAATACCTGTTGCCAACAATTGACGAATCAACGATAAAGCAACAATACTCAAGGTGTAGGAAACCCCCATATTCAAACCATCCAAAGCGGATGAAACAACACCATTCTTACTGGCAAATGCTTCCGCACGTCCCAGAATGATGCAGTTGACAACGATCAACGGAATGAAAACACCCAAAGCCGCATCGATCGCTGGTGCATAAGCCTTGATCAACAACTCAACCGCTTTGACCAAAGTCGCAATGACGACGATGTATACAGGAATACGAATCTCATCCGGTGTAAGTTTTCTTAACAACGAAATAACAACGTTGGACACCGTTAAAACCAACAATACTGAAATACCCATACCTACCGCATTATCGAGATTTGTGGTAATGGCCAAACTTGAGCAAAGACCAAGGTATAGACCAAATACTGGGTTTTCCTTCAAAAGGCTCATTCCATAATTGACTAATGATTTCATGACGAACCTCCTACTTTAGCGATTGATAAACAGCCGAAGCCGCATCAATCCCTTTCACGACAGCCGCTGAAGAAACAGTTGAACCCGCAATGGTATCCACTTTATCTCCAACTTTTGAACCAATGATCGAATTCGCAAATTCAGGGTCAGCTACTTTTGAGCCTAAGCCCGGTGTATCGTTGACATAGTTGACAGTGAAACCAACGATTTCACCGGCCTCATCAATTCCAACGATGAACGTGATGACATCCTTATAACCTTGGACATTGACATTGAACGCATAACCGGCACCTACTGCTTCATAAACGTTCGTTACCGTCCCACTGGCATCTTCAAATGCAATTTCTTTATATTCACTTGCGCCCGGGAAGATCGCTTCAAGTGTAGCTTTGACAGCCGCAATCTTACGCTCTTCAATAATCGGGCTTGTCATATTATTGACGAATGCCAAGGTTGCCCCGGCCAAACCACTGATAATCGCTAAGAATAATGTTAATGTGATAATCTTTTTCATCTTAGCCTCCTAATCCAAAGCCGCTGCAATTGCGGCACGAACAGCACGAACAACCGACTGAGATGTAATGGTGGCTCCAGATACGACATCCACACTTGCGGCTTCATCCACAATGGATAAGCCAACAAATTGAGACAAGAAGACATCTGAATTCGTTTTATCCCCGATATTCGGAGAATCTGAGAAAGTCACATAGCTGACACTTTCAACCGTTTGCGTCGCAGTATTGACCTTGATCTCCAATGTATTCGGTTGAGGATCATCATCGTGATCGCTTTGGAACGCATAACCATTGATGTTTACAACAAAAGTCGTAACATCACCTTCAGCCGTTTCAGAAACAACGAGAGCCGTTGGCGATACTGCTTCTGCCAATACCACAACCGGTTCACCCTTCAAGTTGATGACAACGACAGGTTCAACTTCGACAACCGGTTCATTGTAGGAGATTTGACTTGCGACCAATAAGATCACCGCCAAGCCAGCCACAAACAAGGTACCGATTTGAATATAGAATTTCTTCATTTCCTTAAAGACCCAACCATCCGTGATTTGATCCAATAAAGGAGACAACATATTCATGAATAGAATTCCATAAACAACACCTTCAGGAAGATTAGCTTTGATACGGATGATGACCACGAAGATGGCAACCCCCATCGCAAACAAGATCCGTCCGATGCTCGACGTCGGTGTCGTGACGGGATCGGTGATCATGAAGACCGCCGCATACATCGCACCACCACTGACGATATGGAACAAAGGATACCAGACACCCATGCCTTTGAATAATGCAATGGCATATGTAAAGATGAAAATCGAACCGATGAAGGTCAATGGAACCTTCCAATCGATGATTTTACGGACAGAGAGATAAATACCAACCAACAACAAGAGAATCGTACTGGTCTCACCCAAACTTGCAGGATAGAAACCAATCGCTAGTCCACTTAAACCACCAAATTGATTTAAGAACGCATCAACGGCTTCAGGCTTTGTGATGACCCAGCCCAAGCCTTGCATGACTTGGTTTGCTGTCGCACCTGTAACCACATCCGCAAACTTATTGGTCACAAAACCACTGAAGGACAATGCCGCCACTGCACGACCAACACCCGCTGGGTTGAAGATGTTATATCCAAAACCACCGAAGACGAGTTTACCAAAGAAAACCCCGGCAAACACACTCACAGCAGAAACATATAAAGGACGATTGATGCTCATCGTACCAACGAAGATCAAAGCAATGACCCAAGGGAACGATGTATTCAAATGTTTGAGGATGTTCTTCTTATAGAACAAAGCCCAGAGCACTTCGGTTCCAATCGCAACCGCTAAAGACGTAAGGATCATCAATACGGCATGAATGCCATAATCCGTACCCAATTCCGTAAAGTAATAGAATACTGCAAAGGCCAAGACCACACTGATCGCCGCAGTGACTTCCCACATAACACGTTGTGTCGATAAGGGTGTGCGATAGTTCGGTGATACTCTAAAGTTGAATTTCATTTCGAATTAACCCTTTCTCAACGCCAAAGCGCGTTTCGCACGACGTACACCTTCCGTCACATCAATCTTCGAAGGACAGACATAGGTACATAGACCACATTCGATACATTGGTCCGCACTCAATTTAACAATCAAATCCAAATCCTTAGCTTTTTCCGCATTGTTGATACGTACCGGCAACAAACCTGCAGGACAGGTATCGTTACAACGTCCACAACGCATGCACGCCATTTCTTCGACTTTGACATTCTTTAAGATTGTGATCGCATTGGAATAGTTGGTAATGACGAATTCATCCGTAGGAATTGTTTTACCCATCATAGGACCACCCGCAATGACCAAAACATCTTCACTGGCATAACCACCGATCTGCGCAACGATTTCCGATACTTTCGTACCAAAAGGTACACGCACATTGGTTGGGCTCTTCAAGCCATCACCGGAGAAGGTAACGACTTTTTCGACAATGCCTTCACCATATTGCAAAGCACGTGCAAATGCAATCGCGGTTGTGACATTATTAACGATGATGCCGACTTCAGAGGGTAGACGGTTGTAGCGTTTCTTGGCAAACTCATAAACCAAGGTGCGCTCCCAACCCATTGGATAGACATCCGGTGTCTTGAAGACTGAAATCGAAGGATCGCCCTTCAACACTGCTTCAAGTTGTTCACACATTTCTTTCTTCGACTTCTTGATCGCAATGATGGCCTTAGGTGCGGTGCTCATCTTAAGCAAAGCACGAACCCCAACCAACAAATCCTCCAAGCTTTCTTTGGTGAAGCGATAATCGGACGTGATATAAGGTTCACATTCAACCGCATTGATGATCAAGGTGTTGATGTCAACTGGATTTTTATACTTTAAGTAAGATGGGAAACCTGCTCCACCACAGCCCACGATACCGGCTTCCATCATGAAGTTTACCAATTCTTCACGAGATGCGACGGTATAATCAAGCGGTTTGAAAGATTCCACTTTCTCATACTTACCATCATCTTCGATGATGAGATGTTCCTGTGGTTTCAACACAGAATGCATCATATTCTTCTTTGCCCCAACGACACCGGATACCGGTGAATAGATTGGCACATTGAAATGGTCATTGCGACGCGCTAAAAGCGTACCGACAAGAACCTTGTCCCCTTCATTAACATAGACATCAACTTTCGTTGCTGACCCATTATTTAAAGGCACAAAAACTTCTTTTTTTGGTTTAACCCGCACGATCTCATTATGCAGGGTTTCCTCTTTGTGACCATTAAGATGTTCTCTACCTGGTCCAGTCAAAAAAGACATACCTTCACCCAACCTTTCCTAATTCGTGAATAGTTTATCGAATCAATGATAATTATAGCATACTCGAGCACACACAAAAACACATTTTTGTAAAGCAATATGCATATGGTATAATAACCCAGGAGACCAATATGAAACGAAAAATGCTCTTAATCCTTACCCTCAGTCTACTGATCGTCGGCTGTGCAAAAGCCCCTGATCGTTACAGCAATGTGGCCATCAATCTTGGCTTCAACGATGCGCCCGTAACCTTTGTGGCCTATACCAACAGTCAGGCAGAGTTTGATAAATACTTTGAACAATTGAAGACAGAGATGTCCTATCTCGGTCAGTTGTTTGATCGATACAACGACTACCCAAACCTAAACAACCTTAAAACCATCAACGATCAAGCTGGCATCAAAGCCGTCGAAGTCGATCAAAACTTGATCGATCTACTAGTCTTCGCACGGGACTGGGCAAGTCTTAGTCAAAATACCTTCAATGTTTCACTGGGTGCCGTACTCGATATCTGGTCCGATTATCGCAATGAAGGCAAACTGATGAACGCAGCCGATCCCACTGAATTCGGACGGATCCCAAGTCTTGGATTACTCCAACAAGCGGACACCTGCACAGGTTGGGGCTTTGTCGAAATAGATGATCAAGCCAATACCGTCTTCATCACCAACCCTTGCACACGCTTGGATGTCGGTGGCATCGCCAAAGGCTTCGCCATTGATATTGCGGTGAATAAGCTCAAAGACGCAGGCTTAGAGACCGCCATCATCAATATCGGGGACAGTTCGATCATCACGATCGGAACCAAACCCAATGGGGATGAATGGGGTGTCGGCATCGCTCAACCAAAGCGTAACGTCATCTTTGCGGATGGAAGCGTGGACACCTTATATTTCAATGAAAGCATCTTTATCTCCACATCCGGAGACAATCAGAACTATTATCTTGCGGAAGATGGCAAATACTATCATCATCTGATCGATCCGATCACCTTATTCCCTGTTGAAACACCTTTGCATTCCGTCACCGTCGCCACAAGCTTAAGCGCAGGGGCTGCGGAAGCCTTATCAAAGGCGATGTTCATTCTTCCTTATGAAGAGGCCTTGAAGCTTGTTGATGAGCTACGAACCACCTATCCTAACGACACGATTGAAGCCACTTGGGTTTATGAGCTCAACCAGGCACCGGTCGCATCCATCGAGAGTGTCGGCTTCTCCGTCGTTCATTCAGAGGGCATCCAATCACGCTTAAAACCGTAAAAAAAAGCTGGTTCAATTCACTAGGACCAGCTTTTACTTTTATTGTTTGCCCAACAAGCGGAACATGTTTTTCTTATAAACTTCAACACCTGGTTGATTGAAAGGATTGACCCCCAAGAGATACACCGACATGCCACAGGCAATGAACATGAACTGAGCCAGATAGCCGAAGCTGTATGCACTCATCTCTGGCAAGGTGATCAAGATGTTTGGAATTCCACCTTCATCATGGTGCGCTTGAAGCGTCCCTAAAGCCGCATTCTTATTCACTTCATCCAGTGTCTTACCCGCAAGATAATTCATGTTGTCATAGTTATCCGCATCACTTGGGAACGAGCGATCCAAGTTCGGTTTTTCCACAAGAATCAAAGTTTCAAAGAGATCCTTGGATCCTTCTTGTACGAATTGACCCATCGAGTGAAGATCCGTCGAGAAGTTCACGGACGCCGGAAACAATCCCTTATCCTCTTTCCCTTCCGACTCCCCAAAGAGTTGCTTCCACCACTCCGCAAGCATGCTTAGTTGGGTTTCATAAGCCACGAAGAGCTCGATGTTCTTGCCCTTCGCTTCAAGGATTCGACGACTGACTGCGTATTGATACGCAGGGTTTTCCTCAATCATTTCCGACTTGTGTGCTTCAGCCGCATCCCGTGCGCCTTGCATCATCGCATCGATGTCCAAGCCCGCCACCGCAATCGGTAGTAAACCAACCGATGTCAAGACGGAATAACGACCCCCGACATCATCCGGTATGGTCAAGGTTTGATACCCTTTTTGGGTCGCAAGATTTTTCAGTGTGCCTTTAGCTTTGTCTGTTGTCGCAACAATGCGCTCACGACTGCCTTCCACTCCATATTTCTCAACCAAGAATTGTTCAAACAGTCTGAAGGCTATGGCTGTTTCTGTGGTTGTGCCTGATTTGGAAATGACATTGACATAAACACTCTTATCTTTGACCTTCTCCATCAATTGAAGGATATACGTACTTGAGAACGTGTTCCCAACAAAGAAGACTTCCACATCCCGTTTCGGGAAAATGCCTTGAACCATTTCAATGGCCGCACGTGAACCCAGATACGAGCCACCGATGCCACAGACAATGAAGACGTCTGCTTTCTCACGAATGTTCTTGGCTAATTGTTTCACCAATTCAAACTCAGCTTTATCGTAATCAAAAGGGAGGGTGTACCATCCCAAGAAATCATTTCCCAAACCAGTCTTTTCGATCATTTGGTGATGATACTTGGAAACCTCGGCTTGATACCCTGCAAATGCATCGCTCACATGAGCATACTGTAAATCCATCTTAATCATGCTTGTTCTCCTTTTGAGCTTCTTTAACCCAATCATTTAGTTGTGCTTTCAATGACGCAAAACCAATCTTCTCTTTTAATTTGATCATTGGTTTCATGCGTGGACGTGATTTACGCGAGTTCATTTGAACCGCCTTAAGGGAAAGACGCAATTGATGGTTCTGTTCATCGACTTCCAACACCTTCAACTTGACCTTCTCACCCATTTTGACGAAACTCTCGACATCACGGACAAACCCATCGGATAATTCAGAAATATGGATCAAACCACTGACATTTTCATCCACGCTCACAAAAGCCCCGTAAGGTTTGATGCCCGTGATTTGTGCTTCGATGATTTGACCGACCCGATAGTTCATACAGACTCCTTTAGCGTAATTATTATAGCACAGGACTTTTTGTTCTGTGCTATAATATCGAACGAGGAAACTATGCTCGGTAATCTATATCCATTTTGGGCTGCCATCTCAGCCAACCTAATCGCACAAGCCATAAAACCTGTTTTTCGCTATTATCGAACCGGTAAATGGGAATCCCGTCTACTTTGGGACAGCGGTGGTTTTCCATCCTCCCATACATCAACCGTCTCTGCGTTAAGCTTGGCGGTCGGCTTTCAAGAACGTTTTTCTTCCACACTGTTCGCCGTGGTGTTGATCTTCAGCTTGATTGTCTTGTATGATGCGGCCAATGTCCGTTATTATGCTGGACGAAACATTCAGTTGACCCAACAATTGGTCAAGGACATCCAGACCCTCTCAACCATCAAATTGGATGATCCCATCTATTTGATGAAGATCAAAGAGGTTTTGGGACATCAGTGGTTCGAAGTCATTGGGGGTGTCGTTTTGGGCTTAACGGTTGCAGGTTTGATGTTGTTTGTGAGATGATACGCACATGAATATTGAAAAAGAAGTCATAGACGTATTAGATAAAATTCGTCCTTACCTCCAACGCGATGGTGGGGATGTGGAATTTGTAAGCATCGATGAAGAAGGTCGTGTATATGTTCGTGTCTTTGGAGCCTGTGTCGGTTGCAGCGCCATTGATGTGACCATCAAGATGGGAGTCGAAACCTTACTCATTGAAGAAGTTCTCGGCGTAACAGAAGTCATTGTGGTAGACTAGAGCAATCTGGTCTTTTTTTATGTATTTTTAACCATTAATAGATTTTTCTAATATTTTGACTATATTTATCGATAATTTTCACATTCTAAGCGTTTTCATAAAATATTTTGGTGATTTTCTAAAATATTTTTTATTTTTTTATTTACTTTTCAAATTTTAAGCATAAAATTGTGTACATATTTAAGGAGCAAATTATGGCACATCCCTTCGACGAATTTGGCATTCACCTCTTTGGTGAGAAAATCATGCGTGAACGTTTACCCTACCCCATCTATACCGGATGGAAAACCGCCTTGGCAAAAGAAAGCTCATTGGATCGCAATACAGCCGATGCGATCGCACATGCGATGAAAGCTTGGGCGATGGAATTTGGCGTCACCCATTACACGCATTGGTTCCAACCCCTCACCGGACAAACAGCAGAAAAACACGATAGTTTCTTGGAGAAGGACAAAGATGGCAATGCCATTGCACGCTTCTCGGGAAAGACTTTGATCAAAGGTGAAACCGATGGATCCAGTTTCCCCAGTGGCGGTCTAAGAGCAACGTTTGAAGCCCGTGGTTACACCTATTGGGACATCAGTTCGCCAGCCTTCATCCGTGATAAAGTCCTTTGCATTCCCTCCATCTTTGTTTCGTATAATGGAGAAGCCTTGGATCAAAAATCCCCTTTACTCAAAGCCTTGGATCGCTTAAGTCAAGAAAGCAGTCGTGTCGTTCAAGCCTTGGGCGATAAGCAAGTCAAGCATGTCAATCTATCGGTTGGGCTTGAACAGGAATATTTCTTAGTCGATCGAAAGATGTTTGCGGAACGTAAAGATCTTGTTTTAACCGGAAGAACCTTACTTGGTGCCAGTGCACCACGAGGTCAAGAGTTTGAAGACCATTATTTCGGTTCGATTCCAAACCGTGTCAAAGCGTATATGGATGAAGTGAATGTGGAACTCTGGAAGATGGGTATCTATTCCAAGGTTGAACACAATGAAGTCGCACCGGGTCAGTTTGAGTTTTCCGTCATCTATGCCGATGCGAACATTGCGGTGGATCAGAACCAACTATTGATGGATGTCTTAAAGAAAGTCGCCTTGAAACATGACTTGGCGTGTCTCTTACATGAAAAACCTTTCAAAGGCATCAATGGTTCGGGTAAACACAACAACTGGTCACTCATCACCGATGATGGACAGAACCTCTTGGAACCCGGCGATAAACCTCATGAAAACATTCGTTTCCTGGTCTTTGTATCCGCCATCTTAAAAGCCATTGACGAGCATCCAGAACTCTTGCGTCTCGCATCTTCCGGACCTGGCAACGATCACCGTCTCGGTGCGAATGAAGCTCCGCCTGCCATCATTTCCGTTTTCATGGGCGATGTGATCGAGCGTATCCTACTTGAAATGGCCGATAAAAAGGTCCTCAAAAACAGTAAAGAAGCCAACCGTTTCGCCCCTTTGAACAACCTGTCCTACATTCCTAAAGACAACAGTGATCGCAATCGGACCTCCCCCTTCGCGTTCACCGGTAATAAGTTTGAATTACGCATGTTGGGCTCATCCTTGTCCGCTTCCTTCGCGAACACGGTCATCTCAACCATCATCGCCGACAGTCTGCATGACATCGCCAATCGCTTGGAACAATTCAAGTATCTCCAAGACGTGCGTGAAGAGGCTATGAAAATCATTCAAGAACTGATGCGTAAACATCATCGCATCCTCTTCAGTGGCGATGGTTATGCCAACGCTTGGATCGATGAAGCGAAAGAACGTGGTCTTCCAAACATCGCATCCTTTGTCGAAGCCATCGAGTACTTGAATTGCGAAAAGACCAAAGCACTTTTTGCCAGACACAACATCTATGGTGAGTATGAATTGGATGCTCGTTCGGACATCTTATATGAGCAATACATCAAGACGATCCAAGTTGAAGCCAAGACTTTGATCCGCATGGTTGAACGTGAAGTGATTCCATCGATTCACCCCCACTTGAAAAGCTTGCTTGATCTTAAAGACTTTCCCTATTACGCCAAGCAGATTGAATCCATCATGAAGCATGTGAACACAGTCGATGAGACAATTGTCCTTCTTAAATCCAAGCTTCATCATTCAGAGCATATCGAGGACTTAAGAAGTGAAGGCTTATATCTTCGCTCAGACGTCTTCCCACTGTTAGACGTCATTCGCGAAGAAATCGATGCCTTGGAATTGATTCTACCACGTGATGTGTATCCGTATCCTGCATACTTGGAATTATTATTTCTATTGGACTAAAAAAGGGGCATCCCCCTTTTTTACTTTATGACAATGGCTTTTTGGCTCAACCTTTGATGAATCAAGCGTTTAAGAACAAGGTAGATGACGGCAAAAATGGGAACACCCATGAACATCCCAATCAAACCGAAGTAACCACCCCCCACGATGATCGCAAACATGATCCACAAACTTGGCAAACCCATGGAATCGCCGAGGATGCGTGGTCCCAAATAATTACCATCGAACTGTTGTAAAACAATGATGAACAGAATGAACCATAGCGCTTGAATCGGTGAGACGATGAGCAGAATCAAGGCACCCGGTACGGCACCAATGAAAGGGCCAAAAACCGGAATCATGTTCGTCATCCCGATGACGACACTGATAAGCACCGGGTATTCCAGTTTCAGCAGGAGCATACCCAAGTAACAGATCACACCGATGATTAAAGAATCCAAGGCTTTGCCCAGGATGAAGCGATGCATCATGTTCAAAGACAAACGGCTCAAGTCGATCAGATCATCGGTGATCTTTTGACCGAAGAGCGCATAATGAATCTTCTTGATCTGCAATACGAAACGTTCTTTATCCAAAGTGATGTATACTGCGATCGCAATGCCAACGATGAGATTGAAGATCGTTTTTGTGAACTGCCATGAATAATCTAATAGCTTTGGTAAAAAGGCTTGGAGGGTACTGACAAAGCTCTGCAGGAGGTTTTCGGATGAATCCAAGATCAAGTTTGACCAATCTTGATTCAGATTGATGACTTCCATCCATTCATTCAAGAGCTTCTCAAGTATAATGACATACTCGGGGAGTTTGGTTGAAATCGAACCCAGACTCAAGACGATTTGAGGAATGATGAACGAGAAGAAGAGGATGGTGATCTCAAGTGTGATCAATAAGGTCAAAATGACCGCAAGCAGACGCTTAAGGCTTTTCTTCCATCGAAACATACCAAAGATGTTCACTTCAAAGAAACGTACGAAAGGTCCCAATAAGAAAGCTAAGACAATGCCATAGACAAAAGGCGTCAAGACACTGAGCAGTCTAAGAAAATTCATTTCCAAAATTTGGATGTTCAAAATCAAGAAGTACACCCCAATGAGCAACAGACCCGCTAAGGTAAAGGATACGACAGAACTGATTTGTTCCGGATTGAACCACTTTTTCATGCTTGTCCTCTTTTCGCTAAGATCCGCTCAAGCATCGCTTCCACGGCTGTATCGTTCACATACGGCAATTGACTCTCACGATAATCATAACCAAAGCTTCCTCGGCTTACAGTCACAATGGGTGGAAATTGAATACGTTTGAAGACCGCAAAGTGCCACGCTTTCATGAACCACTGGATGTCTTCCACAAAGTTCTTGGGGTCATCCAAATGGTAATAACGGATCCAAGGGGCAATTTCGAGGGATTGCCATTGATCGTTCGCATAGATTTCCAACCATTCCAAGAGATGATGACTTGGATATTGAGTAAAGTACTGAACCAACCAATCGTGATAGACCCATTTCATCGGATCCAATTGATCGGTTCTGAGCTCAGCACTGGGGGCTAAAGCAAAGTGGATGGTGTTCGCTTCAATCGTGGGAATCAGATCCTTGGAAATGACTTCCGCATTAAAGATCTCATTCAAGCGTTTTGCCAAATGAAAGAGATCCATTTTTGTGCAATCCCCCAAGGGACTCAAGGCTCCGATCGTATCCCCATAGAGAGTCGCATAGCCTAAGGCACATTCGACCTTATTGCCATTGTTGCAGATGACACCCCCCTTGTATGAGGCGAAGGAGGATAAGAGATGACCACGTATACGAGCTTGAATGTTCTCAAACGCCAAACCTTCGACCGCATCGATCGCATAATCTTTCAAGGTATCCACAGTGGATTGAACCAAAGCTTCGATGCTGCCTTCATGGTACTCGATGCCTAATAACTCTGCGGATTCAGCAGCGATGGATTTTGTTTTGGCTTGATTGTAGCGTGAAGCCATGTTATATCCGATGACACGATGTTTACCCAAAGCATGGACCAGAAGTGCCGCATTCACACTGCTGTCCAGACCACCCGACAAGCCGATGATCCACGGTGTCTTCCCTTTTAAGAGTTGACGGTCGAATTCACGGATCGCATGCACCAAGGCATTGAGCAATTTATCGCTTTGAACTGGTAGCGGTGTGCGTTCATTTAAATCAAAAACACCAAGATACTGTTCAAAGTTATCCGGACATTCAGCCTGGACAATACCATCCTTGCCATAGATCGTCGAATCCCCATCAAACACCAAGACATTCTTTCCATTGTTTTGCATGCCTGCCGCGTTCACATAAATGATTGGAACCATTCTATCTTGATGGGTAGAAACATGTTCCTGAATGCGTTTGACGCGACTGTATTCCTTGTTCAAAGTCCAAGGTGAAGATGAGATGTTGATGATGAAATCCACACCTTTTTGAATATAGATCGCGGTGGGATCGATGGTGTAATCCTTGCTCCAAAGATCTTCACACACCTCGAGCCCGATACGCAATGTTTCATTCTTATATGTGAAGAGGAAAGGTTCGATGCCATGATCCACAGCCAAGTTGTTTTCCAGACTGACATCCACCCCGCTCTTAAAAATCCTTGAATCATCAAAGAAACGATAGTCTGGTAGACAATGTTTATGATAAAGCCCTGGAATGGATCCATTTGTTTTTTCCACCCATTGCTTCTGATATGCAAAACAGGCACTGTTCATGCGATTGAAACGTCCATCTCGATTGGCCTTGGCAGCTTCATCATGGCTTATGTTGCCCCAAATGATGCCGATGTCATCGGACCAAGACTTGATCATCTCGTTACATGCCAGCAAACGATCCACAAAGCCTCTCTGCAAGAGTTTATCCCCTAAAAGATAACCACTCACAGCCATCTCCGGAAAAACGATCAAAGCGGCGCCTTGCGCTTTGGCAGCCATGACCATTTGCTTCATCGCATCTAGATTCGCATCGATGTTGCCTGCTTGAATATTCAATTGTCCCAATGCGATTTTCATAGTTTCGTCCCCAACATCCACAAATCAAAGGTCTGATACCCTAAACGATGATAGATGCTTCCTGCTTTTGGATTGTCATAGAAGAGACAAGGTATCTTTCCGTCATCTAAGCAATGTTTTGTCAAAGTGCTGACAACTTGTGAAGCCAAGCCTTGATTGCGAACCGCAGGTAAAGTCAGTACTGCCCCTACCATGACCGCATTATCCGTCTCAACTGCGGTATTCGCATGAGCAATGACTTTTTCCCCATCGAGAATGATGGCGGCACGGCCTTTCCCACTGCTTAGACGTTCCGTAATACGATCGATACGTTCTTCTTGACTTGTCATTTCCGCAAATTCACTGATTTGAATGATCGCTTCCGCAATGGCTTTAGCGTGTTGTGGTTCAGCCATGATCACCTCTGTGCTCGCAACTGAATTGATAAGTTCTTGGCACTCACAAAAATACATTTCGCGAAATTTAAATGTTTCTAATGTATTTAAACCCATAAGCTCAAGGTGTTTCTTACATCCACTGAGGAATTGAATCGGTAATTCATGAATAAATGTTTTGAGTGCCTCGACATCCTCAATCTTATTGATACCATAGACGACAAGATTCTTATGATAACGCAAATAGATGGCATCGATGCCCTGGTTGGAGCGATCGGTCCATACCTCTTGATAATCGGTTTCCCAACCATTCTGTAAGATATCTCCATAAATGAACATGCTTCTTGATGAATCTTGGCGTAATAGATTCAATATCTCTTCCTGTTCATATTTTTGTACTTTATTGATCATACTTCCATTATAAAAGATTCTATCGATGAACAAAAGAAAAGGTTAGTCAAACTAACCTCGAGATCTAAAGAAACCTGGAATATCACTTTCATCATCGACCTGTGCCGTCGGTTCCTTACGGATTTCCTCCGAAACACGTTTCGCATCTTGAATAGGATTCTTGACTTGATTGGCTTTTGGCAAATCAAAGCCGGTCGCAATGACCGTAACGATGATGTTGTCGCCAAGATTATCGTTGATCGCAACCCCAAAGATGATGTCGATATCCGAACCTGCTGAATCACGAATGAACTCAACCGCATCATTCGCATCGAAGATGGTGATGCTTTCGCCCCCCGTCACATTGACGATGGCATTGCGTGCACCCCGAATCTGAGCTTCCAGTAAAGGTGATGTGATGGCCTTCGCCGCTGCTTCCTGTGCCTTGTTTTCACCTTGAGCCATACCAATCCCAATCAAAGCTGAACCTTGACCTTCCATGACCGCACGAACATCCGCGAAATCCAAGTTGATCATCGCAGGCACCGCAATCAGATCGGTGATGGTTTGAACCCCTTGACGTAAGACATTATCCGCTTCTCTGAACGCTTCCACAAACGGAATGCGTCCGATGACTTCCAACAATTGATTGTTAGAGACAATAATCAAGGAATCCACATACTTACGTAACTCTTCCAAACCACGAATGGATTGTTCCGTACGCTTCTTACCTTCAAAGGTAAAAGGCTTGGTCACGATGCCAACCGTTAAGATATCAAACTCTTTCGCAATCTTCGCAAACAAAGGTGCGGCACCGGTACCGGTACCTCCCCCTAAACCCGCTGTGATGAAGACCATGTCGGTCCCTTCCATCGCAGCACGGATGTCATCTTCGGACTCAAGCGCCGCTTTATATCCGATCTCAGGATTCGCACCCGCACCCAAACCCTTGGTTGTCGTCTTACCCAAGATGATCTTGTTTTTCGCAGGGGATATGTTCAAGACTTGAAGATCGGTATTCGCCACATAGAACTCAACGCCACGGACGTCTTCTTCAACCATCCGATTGATGGCGTTACAGCCTGCGCCACCGACGCCAAAGACTTTAATTTTCGCTACTTGATTGTAATTTAGTTCACTCATGATGTTCCTCTGTTATCTTCTTTCAAATAAGCCTTTGAATTTACCAGAAATGGTATCTTCATTGACGATTTCTTTATCTTTATTGATCAAATCATTGAAGGCCTGCATGTCGACGGCGGGTTCGAAATCACGGATGATCGATTGATCTTTGATCACATAAAACAAACCACTGACCGATGCTAAGGAAGGACTACGGATACCCAAAGTTTCGGGTACATATAATTCACATTCGCAACCACAGACTTTTGCCAGGAGTTGATCGAAACCATTGATGGATCCGGATTCTCCAAACAAGATTATTTTAGCATTACTGGTCGCTAAAATGGGCTGAACCATCGTTTTTATTTCATTCAACCATGTTTCCAGAGGAACTTGGATGGCACTCATCACCTCTTGTTCACTTAAGGTGTGCGTCTTACCCTCACTGGACCATAGATAGATGGGAGTGTTGGGGTAATGATCCAAACCAAAACGACAGTTCATATGCAATAAACGATCCGCTACATCAATCGGTAATTTAAAACGATTGGATAAGGCTCCGATCAAATGTTTCGTACCGGTATCGATGCTTTCACTGCTGACCAACTTACCTTTGGCGAAAAGACTCAAACTTGTGCTTTGACGTTCCGCTTTGATGGCGATCAGGTATTGTTCTAAGGATTTCTCAAATAGAGAGGCTTCTTTGCCTAAGGCAAAACTGTCCAAACTGATTTCGATGACCTGCAATCCTGCTTTTTCAACAGTTTGCACATAACGATACACCATCTCTTTATCCGCACACAAAAGATCCACATCCACACTGAGTGAATCACATATCTCATTGATGGGTAAGCGACGCATCGTGATGCCGTTTACCATGGATTTCGAAATGGATAGATTAACCAAAGCCTGGTGTTCCGGGACTTCGGTTCGTAAGGCTTCTTTGTAGATTTTCTTGATATCGTTCAATTGAACGCTGAGTTCAATGGGTTGAATGATGCGTCGAACATAACGACTCAAACCAACACTGGGTAGAGATAAAACGACACGTTCAATCGGACAACCCAAAGTGGCCTGCACATGTTCAACAGCCGTCTTGATGCGTTGCACCACTGCGTTCTGATCGATGATCTGTGTGTTCTGTATACCGGAAGACGGGACTCTTTCAACTTTTAATATATTCAAACGCGTATTAAAAAATTGACCCACGACGAGTCTAATTTCATGATCTGCTATCTCGAGTCCAACGTGGACATCTTTTTCGCGCATGCTTCCCCTCCTCGACTAATTACCATTATAGCATAGTCAATTTTTGATGAAAAAGTTTTTTATGAATGACTTGCATAAACCATCCTTTCGTGATATTCTTTATAAGCAATTCAAACGAAAGGGGGTCTACGGTATGTCAAGAGTTTGTGCCGTATCCGGTAAAAGAGCATTGTCAGGAAATAAGCGTTCCCATTCACTTCAAGCAAGTCGTCGTAAATGGAATGTTAACCTTCAAAAAGTTAAAGTTGTTGTGGATGGCAAACCACAACGAATCCGTATTTCCGCCCGCGCTTTAAAAACCTTAAAAGCTCAACAAGCTTAATAAAATGGAGTCTGACTCCTTTTTTATTTACTTAAGTACACGAGTACTTTACCACGATGCACCACCAGTTGGGCATCTTTTTTTTGCCACTGATTGGAAACGGTGAAAAGGGTGTCTAAATGGATTGAAATATGGTCTAGGGGATAGGTGAAATCGATGAGACTGATTTCAGCTTCATCAAAAGTGAAGACGGAAAAATAACGATGATCATCCTGACGAATCGTATAACTTCCTTCCGTATACGCTTGAATCTGATTGGTATCATTATAGAGAATGACTTCTGGATGAGTATAGGCTAAACTGACATTCACATGGTGATGATCCAAACGCTCATTTAAAGCCCCATACACATGAATCCGCTTTGCACCTTGATCCAAACACCAAGCAATCGCCAACTCGCTGTCACTCTCATTCTTACGGCTTGGATAACGTTTAATGCGCTTCGCTTGCGATTGGATATGATTGAATTCTTGTTTGGTTACGGAATCAAAATCACCCAAGGCAAAATCGAGTTCATCCTCCTGATTTAAGATCGCCAAAGCCCCACGTTCAACCCCGATGCAGGCTCCACGTTTCACATACGACACATCCCTTAAGATCAGGCTTACTTCAGATTCCATAACGAATCAACCGCCCGCACGATATCATTCTTAAAAACATAGCTGCCCGCAACCAAGACATCCGCACCGGCTTGAACGACCTTCAAGCCTGTTTCAGCATTGATGCCTCCGTCGACTTCAATCAGAACCGAGTGTTGATGGGCATCGATCTCTTTGCGTAGTCTTTGAATCCGCTCAATGGATTCTTCCATGAAGGATTGACCCCCATAGCCTGGGTTGACACTCATGATCAAAACAAGATCAATCTCATCCAAATATGGATATACCGCCTCAACCGCTGTCTGAGGACGGATTGAAAGACCCACTTTACAGCCTTGGTGATGGATCTTGCGGATGATGCGTCGTACACTTTCCGCATCCTTACACGCCTCTAAATGAAACGTTAACAGGTTTGCCCCAGCATCCACAAACACATCACTGTAGTGATCCGCATCTTCCACCATGATGTGCACATCCATGAATAATTTGGAATGTCTGCGGATCTGTTTCGTGATATCCGGTCCAAAGCTCAGATTAGGCACGAAATGACCATCCATGATATCCACATGGAGCCATTTGGCTTTGGAGGACTCGACTTCTTGAAGTTGCTTCAAGGTCTGGGTGAAATCCATGCTTAATATGGAAGGTGCGATGATCATTTGTAGGGTTTCCTTTCATCTTGAATCAGTTGACGAACTTCAAGGTAGTGGGTATAACGATCCGCATCGATCAAGCCGGCTTTGAGAGCATCTTTGACCTTGCATTTCGGTTCATTGCTGTGTGAACAATCTCTGAATTGACAATGTTCGCGATAAGGATCGAACTCACGAACCAAGCCTTCCAACTCGTTGAGGGGAATGGATCCGAATTCCAGCGAAGAAAAACCGGGTGTATCCGCGACCCAACCGCCTGCGATCTCATAGAGTTGGACATGGCGTGTCGTATGCTTGCCGCGTCCCAAGGCTTTGGATATTTCCTGGGTCTTAAGCACGAAGTCTGGATTCAGACGATTCAAGAGGGAGGATTTTCCCACCCCACTTTGACCCGTCAAGACCGATATCTTATTTTCAATACACGCTTCCAAACCGATGATTTCCTGTCCCCGAGCGACACGAATGACTTGCATGCCACTTTGTTCATACACATCCAAGGCTTTGAACATGGGATCATTTTTATCCACAAGATCCAACTTCGTCACAATCAAGACGGGCTCGATCTGTGCATTGCGAACCAACCATACAAAGCGATCGACCAATTGCGTCGAAAAATCCGGTTTCACGGCACTCATGACGATCAAAGCTTGATCGACATTGGCGATGGAGGGTCGAATCAAGGTATTATGGCGTTCATGAATCGCGGTCATCACAACCACATCCTCACGATGCTCATAATCAATCATGTCCCCCACCAAGGGAGTCTTGCCCAGTTTGAGCTTACCACTGCCTTGTGCGATCAAATGTTCATTGGCTTCCGTAAGAATGGTATATCGATTCGAAATGATTTTAATGATGCGTGCTTTTCCCATTAATAGTAGCTTAAGACAATAAAATTATTGCCCCCTTGTGTGTAATAAGTCAACGGTTCAGGCGTAATGGAAACCACCACATCACGAACCAGATTGTTCAATTCATCTTCACTCATATTTTCAGTGGAAAGTTGGTTCAAATAGACCATAGCACCGAGAGCTTCCAATTGGGCTTGAGCTTGAGCCACATTCAAACCAACGATTTGTGGAATCAAGAATTCTACCGGTGCAGAGACGATGAATTTGATTTCATAACTTCGGCTTGGATTGAGTTTAGTTCCAGGAAGTAAAAGGCTTTGGTCCATGATGATACCTTGTGCGACATCTTGCGTCGCAAGATACTCTGTACGAATCGTAATCTTTGTATCTTTCAAATCCAACTTCGCATCTTCAAGCAATTTATTCTTATAGTCTTTGACCACATAGTACTTGCCTTCACTCAAAGTGATGTTGATGGTTGATCCCTTTTCGACCAAAGTTCCGACATTCGGTGTGATCTTCACAATCCTCCCCGCTTCCACATCATCTGTGAGTTCATAATTGATTTTAGGCGCGATTTCGATACCCGAGTCAAATAAGGCTTCACGGGCTTCACTCAATGTTTTGTTCATCAGGTCTGGGACTTCAACCATGTTGTATTCCGGATTGAAGATGCCACTTAAAGCCAAGACCAAAGTCAGCGTCAACATCGCCAAAACGACCAAACCAATGCCCCAATAAAGACGTCGGACATCCGCTTTGCGATCGGTCTTAACGGTATTGACCTTCTGTAAGACGATCGTTTCGTCCCCATCTTGATCATGACCAAATTCAACACGCTTTGCTTGTTTATTCTTTTCCAATAAACTTTCTTTTAACTCCACCAAGAGCTCATCGGTTGTTTTATAGCGATGCATGCGATTCTTAGCAGTAGCCTTGATGACGATGTTTTCAATCGACATGGGTAGGCTTGGATTGAACTCCAAGACACTGGGCATCTCTTCTTTAAGATGTTTCATGGCGACTTGAACTGGCGACTCCCCACGATAAGGAACCTCACCCGTCAGAAGTTCGTAAAAACAAATTCCCAATGAATAGATGTCACTCTGCATCGATGCGGCTTCACCTCGTGCCAATTCCGGCGCAAGATAATGAACCGAACCCAAGACCGTATCGGTCTGTGTCAGTTGCAAGGCATCGGCGACCGTCGCAATCCCAAAGTCCGCGATTTTGACTGTCCCATCATCTTTTATCAACACATTCTGCGGTTTGATGTCACGATGGATGATGTTGTGTTTATGCGCTTCGTTCACAGCCGAAACCAATTGGTCCATGATGGCCAAGGCTTCTTTCTTCTCCAAAGCACCTCGTTGTTGAATGAGTTGCTTCAAAGTTTTGCCACGAACATATTCCATTACGATGTAATGATGCCCAAGTTCCTCACCGACATCGTAGACTTCAACGATGTTGGGGTGGCTCAAACCACTGGCCGCATTGGCTTCACGCTGAAAACGCAAGAGCGCGACAGGATCCAGCGCTAGATTTCCACGCAAGACTTTGATGGCGACCTCACGATTGAGGAGTTCGTCATGGGCTAGAAATACATCCGCCATGCCTCCCTCACCTAAGCGCTTCAAGATCTGATATCGATTGGCGAAACGTTCGATCATAGGCGACCTCGTTCAGCTAAAGTCAAAGTGATGTTATCGATTCCACCCCGAATATTCGCATGGTGGAGGATGTGCTGTACTTTAAAGGCAGTTGTCTCGTTTGATTGCAGAATGTTGAAAATATCCTGATCTTCCAACATGGAATGAACCCCATCGCTGCAACACAAAACACTCGAATAATCATGAACTTCAAAGATATCCACTTCAATGTTGGGAATGACACCGCAGACATTGGTCAGTACCGAGCGTTGCGGATGCGTCTTGGCTTGTTCAGCGGTGATGCGTTTCAAGCGAATCATTTCGTTGACCAAGGAATGATCGACACTAATTTGGACGAATTCATTAGCTGAATTCACGACATAACAACGACTGTCGCCGACATTCGCCACTATGCAGACATCTTTAAAAAACAAAGTTGCCACTGCTGTGCTGCCCATGCCACTATAATGAGTATTGTTCACAGAAGCCTGGTAGACTTCTTTATTCATGTTTAAAAAGGCATGTTTGAGCCATTGTTGGGCTTCACTCACCGTAAGATCTGAAAAATCCTGTCCCATGAATTGCCGTTCAATGGATTGACAGGCTAAAAGCGATGCGACCTCACCGGCTTTCGCACCCCCCATGCCATCGGCCACCATCATCAGTTGAACCGAATCATTTTCAAGAATCAAGAAATTATCTTGGTTGATGCGTCTGATTTTCCCAATGTCCGTAATCCCTTGAATGATCATAGCTTACCTTCTGCTTTGGCACGCAGTTGTCCACAGGCCGCATCGATGTCACCACCGTTTTCTTTACGCAAGGTGCTCTTGACACCCAGTCTCATCAGTTTATCGTAGAACTTTAATGCGGATGCCACATCCACCGCCCTGAAGCCATGTTCATCCACCACATTGTATGGAATCAGATTGACATAAGCATTCATACCTTTGACCAAGTTCGAGAGCTGTGTCGCATGTTCCGGCTGATCGTTCACATCCTTCAAAAGAATGTATTCCAACGTGATACGGCGATTGTTCAAGGTCGAATATTCCTTCAAGGCATCCATCAACTCACTTAATGGATAGGCCTGGTTGATTGGCATCAACTTACTGCGCAAAGCATCGTTTGGGGCATGTAGACTGATGGCCAGATTGTATTGAACTTTTTCACGCGCGAATTGCTTGATACGTGGCACGATACCACAGGTTGAGACCGACAAATGACGTGCACCGATCGCCAAACCTAAATCATGATTCACGGTCTTCAAAAAATCCATGACATTGTCATAGTTGTCAAAGGGTTCACCCGTCCCCATGATGACGATGTGCGAAACACGTTCCTCACGCGCATCCAATTCTTTTTGGACATACATGACTTGCGCCATCATCTCTCCGGCACTCAAATCACGGTTTTTCTTCAATAAACCGCTCGCACAAAAGGTACAGCCCATGTTACAACCGACTTGGGAGCTCACACAAACCGATTTACCATAGTCAAACTGCATCAAAACGGTTTCCACAAGATAACCATCCTGAAGTTCGAAAAGGTATTTGACGGTCCCATCTTTACTGGCTTGTCGTTGTTTGAGTTTGATCGGATCGATCACAAAGCTTTCATTGAATGTTTCAATCAGACTTTGTTTGATATCGCTCATCATCGCGAAATCCGTGATGCGTCGGCGATACAACCATTGGAAAACCTGCTTCGTACGATAGCTCTTTTCCCCTTTATCCATCAACCATGTGTTGAGTTGTTCATATGTAAAATCATAGATCGTTTTTTTCATACTCGTATCTTACCATATTTAGGCAATTCGTTTAAGTTTCGCCATGTAGAAACCATCACTTCCATATTGATCGGGAAAGATGGTTTGATCCTCAAGCAAGACATAATTATCATGTTTCTTGAGGAATTGATTGATCTGACCTTCATTTTCTTTACGATTCAAGGTGCAGGTCGAATATACCAAGAGTCCATCCACTTTCAAACAAGTTTGTGCGGATTCCAAAATCTCGGCTTGCAGTTTCTGCAAAGCATCCAAATCTTCAGGTTTCAATCTCAGTTTGATATCAGCCTTACGACGCAAGACCCCTAAACCACTGCAGGGCACATCGCACAAGACACGATCATAATCTTGATTGAACTCTGTATGGATCGATCGTGCATCCATCGTTTTCACATGTACGATGTCGATGTCCAATTGACGCATCTTCTGCTCAATCAATCGATTGCGTGCTTCATGAAGCTCCACCGCATCGATCCAACCTTCATTGTGCATATGACAAGCAATGCCCGCTGCTTTTGTCCCAGGCGCACTGCATGCGTCCAAGACTTTCATCCCAGGTTTCGCTTCCACGAAATCACTGACCCTTTGACTGGCTTCATCTTGAATCCATACCATTCCTTCTTTGAACCAATCCGACTGTAAAAGATTGTCTTCCACATAAAATGCCATAGGACTCAATATCCCTTTTTCAACACCATAGCTGTCAAACACCTCTTCTGGATCGATCTTGAGCGTATTGATGCGTCCACACAAACGTGCAGGCTCCATCAAAGCCTCCGCCATCTTACGCATCTGATCTTCTCCATAATGGTTGATCCATAACTTGATCACGAATGTCGGCAATGATTTTTCAATGGCATAGATTTCAAGTGGATCTAAACTTGGATCCACTTCAAATGGATTTTGAAGAACCTTATGCAAAACCGCATTGACCATCTTGACACTGTGTTTTTCAATTTCCTTACACAGTTCAACACTCTCATTCAAAACCGCATAGTCTGGAACACGATCCATCTTGACCAATTGCGCACAAGCACTGTCCAAAAGAACCGCGACTCTCCTGTCGGGTTTGCTTACGGTATGTCTACGCCATAAGTGGCGTAAGAAACGCTGGTGTTGAAGCGTGGTATAAACAATCGAGGTGACCAAGGGTTGATCGATGAGATCCACCTCTTGGAGTCGTTGTTTTAGCGCCAGATTGGCGTATTGTTTCTCATTGATCACATCATTCAAGATGGCATAGGCTAAGCGTCGTGCTTTCATTCGAGTCCTTTCAAGGGATTGACATCAATCAGGCAGTCCCACTTATGCGTTTTCACTTCTTTATTCAAGACTTTCATTAAATGCGAACGCATGAAATCGAGGTCCTTTCCTTTGATGATAATCCGTTGCGTATAAATATGGATGCGTTTGCCCAAATCACTAGGACCTAATACCTTAATCTGTTCGTCCCGTAACGCCTGCACGAGATGCAAAGCATTCGCATAGAGCTTTTGCTCATCTTTACCATAGAGACTCAAGTTAATCAAATAAGCATAGGGTGGATTTTGTGCGATCTTGCGATACTTCATCTCTTGCACATAGAAGCGTTTGAAATCATGATTAAGCAAGGCTGGATACACCATATGATTTTGAAGATCTGTTTGAATGATGACCTTTGCTTCCCCATCGCCACGACCACTGCGTCCTGCGGTTTGAAGCATCAAGGCAAAAGCGTCCTCAACACTACGGTAGTCGGTTTTCATCAGTGCCACATCCACATTCAAGATGATGGATGCCCCAACCAAAGGATTATCCAAACCTTTGGCTATCATCTGTGTTCCTAATAGAATGTCCACTTCATGTTTGTTGAATTGATCTAAGATCTTCTGGTGACCGTGTTTGATTTGGGTTGAATCTTTATCCATCCGTAAGATGCGCGCCTGTGGAAACGCTTCTTGAAGTTCCTCCTCAACACGTTGTGTGCCCAAGCCCATCATTCTGAGATTGGGACTTCCACAGTGTGGACAAAGTCGAGGCATTGCTTCACTATGTCCACAGAGATGGCATTTCATGTTTGAATCCTTTTTGTGATAGACCAAAGGGCGATCACAGGCATCACAGTCCACTGTCTTTTGACACTCGGTGCACTGCAAGACAGGCGCATAACCTCTGCGATTCAAAAGAATCACAATCTGTTTGCCTTGATCAAGGACATCTTGAATCAACGCTTTGGTTTCTTTGGCTAAACGTTGTTTAGAAGAGACGGGGTTCTTTACCAAGTGAATATGAGGGAGTTTGCCTTTGACGCGATCCTCAAGTTCGACCAAAGCATAGACACCCTTTTGCGCACGCGCAAAGGTCTCAAAACTTGGGGATGCGCTGCCTAGGATGACTTTCGCATTGAAATGTTCAGCACGTTTTATGGCAATGTCCCGGGTATGATAGAAGGGCATGGTGTCTTGTTTATAAGAGCTGTCGTGTTCTTCATCCAAGACGATCATGGCAAGTTTATTGAACGGTAAAAAGATGGCGGAACGCGTACCGACCACCAATTTCGCTTCATTGTTTTGAATCCGTTTATATTGAAGATACCGTTCATGATCACTGAGATGCGAGTGATAGACCACCACATCCGTCCCAAAGCGTTCCGTCACCCGATCGACCATTTGTGTCGTCAAGGCGATTTCAGGAACCATGATCAAACTCTGGAATCCCTCCTGCATGGCTTCTTCTGCCATGGTGAGATAAAGTTCAGTTTTACCGGAACCGGTCTTGCCAAATAGGCAGCTGACGGTTTGCTGAGCTGCTTTGATCTGCTCAAGTGCTGCATTCTGCGCTGGGCTTAAGGCATAGGGTCTGGCGTGGGCTGTATAATCTTTAACCTGATAGGTCTTCTCTTGAAGATAGGCACGTAGGATGCCTTTTTTGATAAGATGATTACAAATCGCACTCAATTCTTTGAAGTGATTCGCTGGTAAATCCTGGTTCTGTAAAGCATCGATGATCATTGCTTGTTTAACCGTGATTTTATCCGGAATCATCTCTAAATGAAGCCATTTCTCCACTTGGGGCTTGATGTTGGTCTTAGACATGCGCAAGGCTTTGGGAACCATGACAAGAAAACAACTGATCAAAGGTGTGCAGGTCATCTCAGACATCCACAATCCCAAATCTAATAATTCTTGATTGAGAATCGGTTCATCGTCGATGCGGTCTTCGATCCATTTCAATTCATAAGGAAAGACTTCATTTGGATCATATGCATGTGTATCCACGACAAAAGCGACACACGATTGATTGTTGAAGTTGACATGGACTCGCATGCCAATACGAACGAATTCATCGCTTAAATAACTGTATTTTTGATTGATTTGATAGTGTTTATGTTCGATATAAACATCAATGCGCTGTGTCATGAAACAATTATACCATATAAAAAAATATGGAAGGCTAAGCCATTTCCATATGTCTTTTGATGATGAGTGCGATGATTTCAGCTGCAAGTTTAGGATCATCGTTGCATACGACAAACTTGTATTGACCGACCAACTCCATCTCTTTGCTTGCTTTTTCCAAACGCTTCGCGACCACTTCAGGTGCTTCACTCTTACGTCCGGTGATGCGTTTTGCCAACTCTTCCATGCTCGGTGGAACAATGAAGATCGTCAAGGCATCGGGAACTTTGGCTTTAACTTGAATCGCACCTTGGACTTCAATCTCCAAGAGCACATTCTTGCCCTGTAGACGTAATTCTTCAACCTTGTCCATAGGTGTTCCATAGTAATTCCCAACAAACTCGGCATATTCCAAAAGCTCATCGTTCTCAATGGCTTCTTTGAAACGTTCTTGCGTGACGAAGTGATAATCCACTCCATCTCTTTCTCCATTGCGCTGCTTACGTGTCGTCATCGAGATCGAGAACGCGATATTCAACGCAGGGTCATCTACGAATAAACTTCGGACGGTACCTTTGCCCACACCACTGGGTCCGCTTAATATAATCAACAATCCTTTTTTCATCTTGTACCCTCTTTATCGAATATCATACGCAAGCAAGTCCAAGGTGTCAATCCAAAACCTTATTTGTCCATGGTATAATGGACAACACGAGGCACTTATGGCACTAGACGGACTCTTCTTAAATCGTATCCTTCATCAACTCAGCACACAGACACCCCTAAAGATTCAAAGGATCTATCATGTCTCAGAGAATGAATTGGTTTTTGTCGTGCGCAATCACGACGCTAAATTCCAGTTGCTTTTATCGGCACACTCGGTGCACAATCGTCTTCAATTCTCAAATCAGAACTTCGTATACCCTCAAGAACCGAGTAATTTCGTCATGCTTCTGAGGAAACATCTGGAGGATGGCTTGATTTTAAGCATCCAACAGATCGGCTTGGATCGGGTCGTGGAGCTCAAGATTCAAAAACGCAATGAATTGGGTGATCTCCATTCGTATCGTTTGATGATTGAACTCATGGGCAAGTATGCCAATGTGGTGTTTGTGGATGATCAGGATCGTGTAATCGATGCCTTGAAGCGCATTCCTCCGTATGAGAACACCAAACGCACCATCCATCCAGGGGCAGCCTACAATTATCCTGAGCAAAGCGATCGCAAGAACCCTTTCACAGATCCTTTTGATCCTACCCTCTCGTTAATGGAACAGTTCCATGGTTTTTCACCTTTACTCGCACGAGAAGTTGATCATCGTTTGAAACAAGGTGAATCCTTTTCCTCTATCATGGCACAGATTGAGCATTCCGATCGTTGTTTCGTGTCGGATGAAAAAGCCAGTGATTATCATTGCATCGAACTTAGTCATTTGAATCAAAGCTTCACTTCATATCCCTTGATGGAAGGCTTGGATCAAGTCTATCAAGCTTTGGAAGAAAAAGAGCGCATCAAGCAGCACAGTGGCGATCTGATCAAATTCATCAATCGTGAGCTTAAGAAAGCCAAGCAGAAACGCCCTAAACTTTTGGAAGCCATGGATGAGGCTTTGGATTGCGAGAAATGGCGTACGTATGGGGATTATCTTTATGCCTATGGCATGCAGGTATCTAAAGGTTCGAAGTCATTTGTAACTCAAGACTTTGAGACCGATGCGATCATTCACATCCCTTTAGACGATAAATACGATGGCAAACAGAACGCACAACGTTATTACCAGAAATACAATAAAGGTAAAAAAGGCCAGGTGCACATCAGCCATCAACTGGAATTGAACCAAAATGAAATCAACTATTTTACGAGCTTAAGTGAGCAGATCGAATTGGCCAGTGTGAGTGACGCGATCGAGATTCGTGAAGAGTTGGTTAAAGAAGGCTATCTCAAGCAGAAACATTCACCTAAGCGTAAGAAAGAAGTGAAGTTGAACATCATCCAAGTCCATTTCGGGGATGCGCGCATCTACATTGGAAAAAACAACCTGCAAAATGAACAAATCACATTCAAGATCGCTCAAAAGAAGGATCTCTGGTTCCATGCCTCCGCTTATCATGGTTCTCATGTCTTGCTTCAAAACAGTGAGGATAAGGATCTGATTGAGCTTGCGGCGAGCTTTGCGGCCTATTTTTCAAAAGCACGTGGAACAGCCAAAGTCGAAGTCCAGATGGTTCAAGTCAAAGACCTTAAAAAAATTCCGGATGCGAAACCCGGAATGGTAAACATAAGTAATTATTCTACTTTGATGATCGAACCCAATGAAACGGAACTCCTCCAAGTCATCAAAGACCATCAAGTCAAATAAGCATATTGATAAGGCGTCAAACGACGTCTTTTTTGATAATCTGGCAACACCTTCTCAATTGAAGCATAGAACTGTTTGGAGTGATTCATGTGTTTGAGATGCATCAATTCATGGACACAGACATACTCAATGAAACGTGGATCACATTCAATCAAACGTTCATTCAAACGAATGTTTCGTTTGGAATCACAACGTCCCCAACTGCGTTTCATGGATTTGATGGATACACTTTTGGCTTGAAGTCCAGTTGTTTCAATCATCCTCTGAAAAATGGGTAGAATGATTTGCTCAGCCAAAATCATGCGCATCCTAAGATAAGCATTCTCCTTTAACATCCGTTTCGGATGGTGAATATGGATGGTTCCATCATTGATTTGATAAGCGAAATGCAATGCCTCATGATACTCAAGTTTGATCTTCTTGTTTAAGAACCACATCTCATCGTCGTTGAGATTCAAGGTCTGTTGGACACGATACTGTCTGAGGATCCAATCCTTTTTGGATTCGATCCAATCATCCAGAAGCTTGAGGGGAATGTTCAACGGCGCCTTGACGACCAGTTGCTCATCCCGAAAACGCATGGATAAGCTGTGACGCGCTTCAAAGTGAATCGTGTATTCCAAGACAAGATCATTGATTTTGAGATATTTGATGACCACTAATCACCACTCTGCAAGATGATGGCAGAGCTGTGGCCTAAGAAAGAACGTCCATCTTCACAACGAACCTGAATCATATCACTCTCCGTGTAATCTTTCCAAGAGCTGACTTCACAACGGATGGTCTCATCCCCGACATTGATGTATGCCCAATCGTATTTCCAAGTCGTATCGATGACTTGTAAGTTACAGCCTGTCAAAGTTAAGAGGAACACACTAATAATAAGTACTTTCTTCATCTTGTTTCTCCTTATCCGACTGATGTCGGACCTTAAAAAATAGTATACCACCAATCAAGAGGATTTGATAAAAACTGAAGAACCGCCAGAGGATCATGATGGATGCGGCACTGGCCTTGCCAATGACGGTTGAAAAGGTCAAGACAAACAGACTCTCCGTTGCCCCCGCTGCCCCAGGTAAGGGAACGAAGGTGTTGGCGATGGAGACAAAGGATGCCAAGGCGATCAGATGAATGACTTGGTTCCAATGGATCTCTATTTGCAGTAAAAGTCCAATGATCAAGGGCGTCGCAAAGTAGACCAATAAACGGACTAGATTCAAACCGATAAGTTTGCCGAGTAAGGATCGATTTTCGGTAATGACACTTTGTGCTTCATAAAAGTGATCCAAAATCTTGTGCCAAGCTTCTACGATCTTGCCTCTTTGTTTGACCAATTTGATCTTCTCGGAGAAATGAATCAAGCCCGTCATCAATTTACGATACAATTTTGGATAGAAAACCATCAAACCTAGAAAGACAATGATGAGAATGTTGATCAACAGTCCTAAGCCAAAAATGAGAGTGATTGAACTGTGTGCGAACTCCGACACATTGGTTAGAAACAAGAGCGACGCAAGCACCACTAAACTGATGGTGTAGAGAAAGTAGTCCAGCCAGATCAGCCCCGCACCCTGAGAACTTTTGAGACCCTGTTTTTTAAAGGTATAGGTTTGTGCCACTTGACCCCCTGTACTTGAAGGGGTGACACCCGACATGAAACCGCCAATCAGCGCATTGATGAAGCCTTCATGAAAACGGTAAGATGGGTAAAGATGTTTCGCCATCCGCATCAGAATGTACCCTTGAAGCATGAAAGGAACCAAAGCCCAAATGGCAATGATCAAGAGTATGAATGGGTTGATGTTGGTCAAAGTCTCGATGACGGTGTCAAAACTGTCATATAGGGCCAAGCCGAGTGCCAACGCGCTCAAGCCTAAGATGAGCAGAACCGTGAACCAAGTCTGACTAAAGAGCTTCTTCATTTATTTCAGTGTATCACAAAAAAGACAATCTACTTGAGACTGTCTTCATGAAAGCTCTAGAAACAAAAGCCAAAAGCTTGACCAGGCTTGATGGTTTCAATCAAGAAAACTTCATAATCCATGATGTGTCCAACCACATTGGTTCTACCACTGTTATGCATGTCTTTCAGTGCGATTTGGACCTCACCTTTGTATTGCCCATAGAGATTGTTTTCAATCAAGATGTCTCCACGTTTGATATCAACTGTATTGAAGGCTTGAATATCCTCATTACGTAAAAACAAACGTCCTTCGATCGTACGGATGATGTAATCATTCGTATCTGGTCTTCTTGATAAAGGCATCTTCAAAATTTTCTTGTACATCTCACTCAAGCCATCCACAAGTATCACTTCTAAATCTATGGTATTCTTGTTTACTTTACTCAAGGCTTCAAGTTCTTCCACCGTCGCAAACGCATCCCCGATGAAGATGTCATCAATCGTATCCATGCCTACATAGTGTTTCAATTGTGTCGTGATGGGAAGATGGCGATGCATCTCAAGGGTCGGTAACCCATCACAAATCGGCCAAGGACCATATTTTTCATTGGATTGTGTTGAGATGAAGGCGGCCGTTCTCAAATTGTGTTTAGTCCAAATAGCCGTGCAACGATTGAAATAATCAAGCGATAATCCCGTATATTCGTGGGGATAATAGTTATGGCAACCCATCACTTTATCCTTTGGAGCGCCCATTGCGAGCACACCTGAGACATGATCGATCTCCATCGACATGTTCAATTCTACTTTGATGCCATACGGGTTGCGTATGAAGAAAGCTTCCTCCATTTCACTCATCCCCATATCGAAACGAATGATGTCTACACCCATCTCTTTAAAAAAGCTCAAGTCGAAGTTGCCAAAATACCCTTCCCCACATACCGCCTTGATGACCTCGCCATTCACATCACAGGAGATCTCAAAACCCAATTCCTTAGCCCGTTTCAGGATCGGACCGTAATCACGACGAATACCCTCTTGTGAAGGCTCCGCGCCTAAGAGTGCGACAAACAAGCGTTTGAAGCCAAAGCCTGCGGCATCTTCCACGTAAGCGATATTTCTTTCAAGTGATGCTTTTTGCGGATAAATCGAAATCCCTAAGTTTTTCATGGTTTTCTTTTGCATGACAACGCATTCTTGAATCCATCCAAAGCGTTGTCTTCCTTTGTTTCAGTGTATCAAATATCCACTCTTTTGTATAAGACTGTTCTCCAACATCACTGTTCATCATCATTTCATTAAGATGATCGGAGCCCTAGTTCAGTCTTGATGCTTAAGACTTAGATTGAAACGTTTTGCATTTTCATATATACAAGAAGTCTGTGGAACTTTTACGCACAAAGTACTAGAATAGGGGTAACCAAGCATCTGTCATTAAAGAAACAATCAATAAATGGAGGATTATCCTATGATTTTAAGCTTGCTTGATCAACTTAAGAACTTAGCGTTTGGTGAAATCATGGCTTTGGCAAGTTTCGGTTGGGCTGTCGCATGGGGTACCGCACAGAATTTCATTGATAGCCTTTCCGCTCCGTCGATCGTAGGTCCAGGTAAGTTGGATATTCTACGCTATGGAATTGATATCGTATCCGCAAAAGACTCCAAAGCCGCATGCCAAGCGGCTGCAGATGGCATTTATAATATGCTTCTTCCAAATTTTGGGGATGCGATGGGTTCCTATGTTTCGGGTGTCACAAACTTGATCAACACAGGAGATGCCATTGGCAACAACGCATCAAACTCTGGATCCAGTGATTTTACCTCAAATTCAACTGGAAATGTCCATAGCTCTGGCAATCCATCTTTAACACCGTATGACTTTGAAAATGATCGCGAGGATGATTTATGAAAAAGACCTCCATCAAAGTCATCCTGAGCATCGTATTTTTCATCCTTGCCCTGATCACATTGTGGATCGTTCAAGTCAATCCTTACGATGTTCTCATGGCTGCCTGGTGGCCACTTCTAACCGTCATTCAGTTTTCCCTACTCCTACTTATCTTCACCAGTCTGCCCTTTAAATATCATCTCTTGGCACTTGGGCTTGGGGCTTCCTTTGTGCCTCTTGTCACCTATGCAATCGCACAACCCCTATGGTTGTTGCTGGAAGGATCCAAACTTCAAAGCATCCTCAGTGATCGAGCTTATTTTGGAACCATAGGACTGACGGGTCCGATCATCGCTCCCATCACCGAAGAATTCACCAAGTTCCTACCAGTCCTGTTTGTCTTTTATTTATTGCGTCGTTATCAAAAATATCGACTCTTGTCTCCCATTGATTTTGCCTTGTTGGGTCTGTTTGCAGGAGCAGGTTTCGATCTATTTGAAAACATCGCTCGTGTAATGAATGGGTTCACATCCATGAATGGACTCTATCGAAGTTCGATCAACGAACCGCTACCTGGATTGTTTGGATTATTTCTCTATCCCAGTCTATATCGAAGTGAATACCTCGGAAATCCAATGATCTGGTTTGGGCATTCAGGTTATACAGCCACCATTGCTTTCGCATTTGGTTGGTTCATTTATCTCAAAAAGAAACACTTTATCATTCTTCCAATCATTGCCTACCTTTTCAGTGTCTTTGATCACAGCATGTGGAATTGGTACCAGCCTTATCCCGAACAACTGTGGGCAAAAATACTACCGATGTTCACCCTCTATGGTCGTTTGATTCCCATCTCGCATACGATTGGTCTCATTGTCACAGCCTATCTCTTCTATCGTAATAAGCAACGTTTCAAGCCTGAACTTGAAGCGATCAAACTGAAGCTTGAGCCCTCTCGAAACATATTTAACTCAATCATGAATTGGCTTACATGTTTGCAACGTGATAATCAATTAAGCAATGCCTTCCGACACTACATCAAAGTCGGCATCAAAGCTGAACCTTTTGACCTTGTTGTCCAAGAACTGATTGGTAGAAATGAAGCTTCAAATCCATAAACATCCGCAAACAAGAAATCGTTTGCTCATGGGTTGTGTTGAAAGAGTCTTCTCCCTTATGAAAAGTCATCTCGAATTTTGAGATGACTTCTCTAATGCTCAGTTCAACTGATTCTTAATCCTTACCACATAATCAAAGTCTTCATAATCCACCAGTAGGATACTGTCCTGAGGTGGATTGTGTTCCAAGATGAAGTATGCAAGTTTGCTTTCAATCATGCGCTGCATGTGCCGCTTCATCGGTCGTGCTCCATACTGCAGATCGGAACCTTCACGAATGATGTTTTGTTTAGCGGCTAAGCTGACCTCCAAGCGATAATTCTGTTCTGCTAAGCGTTGTTTGAGTTCAATGATGAACTTCTCTGCGATCTGTCCTAAGACTTCATTGTTCAGAGGATTGAAGATCACGATTTCATCGATACGATTGATGAACTCCGGCTTGAACGTTCTGCGCACTTCATTCATGACCAATTGTTCGCGACGGGTCAGATCATTGTCGAGGATGTATTGGGAAGCGAGGTTGGATGTCATGATGACCAAGGTGTTCCTGAAATTCACGGTGACGCCTTGATTGTCGGTGATTCGTCCATCTTCCAAGATTTGTAGGAGGATATTGAAGACATCCGGATGTGCCTTCTCAATCTCATCCAAGAGGACGATTGAATACGGTTTACGACGCACCGCTTCAGTCAACTGACCCCCTTCTTCATAACCGATATAGCCTGGAGGGGCTCCGATCAAGCGGGACACGGAATGTTTCTCCATGTATTCACTCATGTCGATGCGTACGATTTTAGATTCATCGTCAAAGAGTTGCTGGGCAAGCGCACGAGCGACTTCTGTTTTACCCACACCGGTCGGGCCTAAGAATAGGAAGGATCCAATCGGTCGATGTTCATCCTGAATATGAGCCTTGGAACGCATGATGGCTGAGCTGACGAGATTCAAGGCTTCATCTTGACCCATAACACGTTGCGCCAAAAACTTCGGCAGTTGTAAGAGTTTTTGACGATCCGTCGAAAGTAAACGATGAACATCAATATGCGTCCACCTTGAGACGATCTTCGCAATGAGTTCCTCATCCACGATTTCTTGAATCAATGGATTCTCTTTATCTTTATCTTGGTGCGATGCGATGCGTTTCTCAAGATTCGGAATGGTTTCATATTGTAGACGTGCTGCCTCTTCATAACGTGCATCGTTGGTCGCATTCTCCAAATCCAGACGTGCTTTCTCTAAGGCTTCCTTATCCAATTTGACCTGATCCAGATATTTCTTTTCTTCTTGCCATTTTAGGTTGAGGATTTTGTGTTCTTCTTTGAGGTTGGAAAGTTCTTTCTGGATTTCTTCCAAACGATCCAAGGCTCGTTCATCCGTTTCCTTTTTAAGGGATATTTCTTCGATCTCCAGCTGCATGATCTTACGATTCAGATCATCCAACTCTTGAGGCATCGAATCCATCTCAACACGGATGGTCGCACAAGCTTCATCGATCAAGTCGATGGCTTTATCGGGTAGGAAGCGGTCGTTGATGTATCGATTGGAGAGCTTCGCAGCCGCCAAAATCGCTTCATCTTTGATGTTCACCCCATGGTGGGACTCATAACGATCCTTCAAACCACGCAGGATGGAGATGGTCTCTTCCACACTTGGCTCATCCACGGTGATCTTCTGAAAACGACGCTCCAGTGCCGCATCCTTCTCTATGTGTTTCTTGTATTCATCAAAGGTGGTGGCACCAATGCAACGCAGTTCCCCTCTTGCCAACATTGGCTTCAAGAGATTTGCCGCATCCATCGAGCCTTCGGTTTTACCCGCTCCGACCAGATTATGGAGTTCATCGATGAAAAGGATGATGGAACCTTCCGCTTGTTTGATTTCATCCAGAACCGCTTTCAAGCGTTCTTCGAATTCACCACGATACTTCGCACCCGCGATCAAAGCACCCATATCGAGTTCAATGAGTTGCTTATCTTTGAGTCCAAAAGGAACGTCTCCTTTCAGAATACGCCAAGCGAGTCCCTCTGCGATGGCTGTTTTACCAACACCAGGAAAACCGATCAGAACCGGATTGTTTTTTGTTTTACGCGACAGAATCTCAATCACTCTTCTGATTTCATCATCTCTTCCGATGATGGGATCGATCTTTCCATTGCGAACTTCTTCCACTAGATCTTTACCATACTTCTTGAGGGCTTCAAGTTGATTCTCAGCGTTTTCAGCTTGAACTTTTTTACCTTGAAGAGAGCTTTGAATGGCTTGGTTCAACTGACTGGCATTGATTCTAAAGGTATCCACCAACTTCTGTGAGAGTGGACTCTTATTGAGAACCATAACCTTGAAAAGCAACAATGCGCCTAAATGAGATTCCTGGTTCTTCTTCATTTCGTTTAATGCATTCAAAATACTTTGATTCAAATCTTTGGATAGGTTGGGTTGATTGGCGTCGCTTTGTACAGGAAGCTGATCAATAGCTTGGGATACGATACTTCTGAACGATGTCTTCTGGATATTCAAGCGGGATAAGATGCCATCCAAGATGCCATCTTCCACCATCGCCCAATACACATGGGCACAGGTCACTTCAGGATGATTTTGACTGAAGGCATGCTCAGCGGCATTGCTTAAAATGAATTGTAGTTTTTGGGTAAATTGATTGGTACTCATGTTACTCCTTTCGAGAGACAAAAAAGTAACGGGGACCCGTTACTTGAAAGCTTTTTTGAAACGATCGTAAATCGAGTCTTTTCCTTGGATTTTCTTGAGCTTTTCATAGAGCTCTTTTTCTTCACGACTGATCTTATCCTCCACTTGAAGTTTGACCTCAACGAACTGGTCACCCATGTTGGTGGAATTCAAATCCTTGACTCCTTTTCCTTTTAAACGGAACTGTGTGCCATGTTGGGTACCTGAAGGAATCGTTAATTCCACATCCCCATGAACCGTTGGGACATCGATCTTACATCCAAGGGTCGCATCGATGGCGGAAACAGGTACGGAGATATAGATATGATTGCCTTCACGTTGGAAGAATTTATGCTTAGACACAACGATTTCAATGTAGAGATCGCCATTTGGACCCCCTTGAGCACCCCGTTCACCTTTACCAGGCACACGGAGTTGTTGGCCGGAATGAATGCCCGCTGGAATCTTGATGTCCACGGTGACACGTTTCTTCTCATACCCGCGACCGTGGCATTTCGAACACTTGTTGAGAATCTTCTTACCTGTACCCTGACATTCAGGGCACACACTAGAGGACTGAAAGACGCCGAATGGTGTTCTTTGTTGGGTGGTCACCGAGCCCTTCCCATTACAGGTTGGACACATTTGGATGTCGGACTTGCTGTGGGCACCACTGCCCATACAAACCGAACATTGCTCCTCGACATCCAAAGAGATGCTTTCGGTTTTACCAAAGATCGCATCCATGAAATCGACACGCATCTGCATCAAGCGATCTTCACCTTTGCGTGGACCGGATTGACGGCGTTGGGATTGGTTGAAGCCACCTCCAAAGAAGGATCCAAAGATATCGTTGATGTCTTCGAAACCACCGGATTGGAAACCACCGAAACCACCAAAGCCATTGTTGTCCATGCCCGCATGACCGAATTGGTCGTAGTTGGCACGTTTTTGCTGGTCACTTAAAACTTCGTACGCTTCTTGTACTTCCTTAAACTTCACATCCGCCCCTTTTTCTTTGTTGATATCGGGGTGATACTTCTTCGCAAGGCTTCGATAGGCTTTTTTGATGTCCGCTTCACTTGCGGTTTTACTGACTCCTAACACCTCATAATAATCTCGTTTATCTGCCATATTTAGCCCTCCAGGATAAAACCTAGGGAAATCCCTAGGTTAAGTTTTACTCTTTTTCTTTGAAATCCGCATCAACGACATTGTCGTCTTGGGGTCCAGTCGCTTGACCTTGTTGGTCTTGCGATTGATACATCGCTTCAGCCATCTGATGCGCAGCTTGTTCCAACTGATCGATCTTCTCTTTCAAGAGGTCGATGTTGTTGTCATTCAGTGCTTGTTGAAGTTCATCACGTAGTTTCGTGACTTCCGCTTTTTGTTCCGCTGTGACATTCGCATTCTCCGTTTCAAGGGATTTATTGATCTGGTGAATGAATTGTTCAGCTTTATTCTTCAATTCAGCGGCTTCTTTCAAACGTTCATCTTCTGCTTTATGTTCTTCCGCATCACGGACCATGCGTTGGATTTCTTCATCACTTAAACCTGAAGATCCGGAGATCGTAATCGATTGTTTCTTGTTCGAACCTTTATCCAAAGCGGATACGTGTACGATACCGTTGACATCGATGTCAAAGGTGACTTCGATTTGTGGGACACCACGTGGAGCCGCTGCGATGCCATCCAACTTGAAGAGCCCTAAGGATTTGTTGTCTTTGGACATCGGGCGTTCCCCTTGCAAGACGTTGATATCAACTGCCGGTTGGTTATCCGCTGCGGTTGAGAAGACTTGGGACTTGCTTGTAGGAATGGTTGTATTGCGTGGAATCAAGGTCGTCATGACACCACCCATGGTTTCAATACCCAAGGAGAGTGGTGTGACATCGAGTAATAAGACGTCTTTGACATCCCCACTGATGACCCCACCTTGAATCGCTGCACCAATCGCAACGACTTCGTCAGGGTTGACGGATTTATTGGGTTCTTTGCCCAATTCTTGACGGACAAGTTCTTGAACCGATGGCATGCGTGTGGATCCACCGACCAAGAGGACTTGGTGGATATCATTCTTCGTCAAACCTGAATCTTTCAAGGCTTGACGGACCGGTCCGACACAACGATCGACCAAACTGCGGGTCATATCTTCGAATTTAGCACGGCTTAAGCTGGTCTCAATGTGGAGAGGACCCGCTGCACCTGCCGAGATGAACGGTAAGGAGATTTGTGTGCTGACCATGGAGGAAAGATCTTTCTTCGCTTTTTCCGCACTTTCCTTCAAACGTTGCATCGCCATTTTATCTTGACGCAAATCAACGCCATTGTCTTTCTTGAATTGATCAACCAACCAATCCACGACAACGTTGTCAAAGTCATCGCCACCCAGCATGTTATCGCCTGCGGTAGCCAAGACTTCAAATGTTCCGTCTGCTAACTCAAGGATGGATACGTCGAAGGTACCGCCCCCAAGGTCGAAGACCAAGACTTTTTGTTCTTTTTCTGTTTTATCAATACCGAAAGCCAAAGCGGCAGCCGTTGGTTCATTGATGATACGTTCAACTTCCAAACCTGCGATCTTACCCGCATCTTTGGTTGCTTGACGTTGTGCATCGTTGAAATACGCAGGTACGGTGATGACTGCCTTGGTGATCTTTTCACCCAAGTAATCTTCCGCATACGTTTTGATGTATTGCAAGATCATTGCCGAGATTTCTTGGGGTGTATAGGTTTTACCTTCTAAACTAACTGTTTTGTTTGTACCCATCAAACGCTTGATGGATAAGACGGATTCTTTGTTGGTGACGACTTGACGTTTTGCTGAATCCCCAACGATGCGTTCGCCGTTTTTATACGCAACCACGGATGGGGTTGTACGATTGCCTTCAGGATTGACGATAACTTTGGTTTCGCCGCCTTCCATGACGGCAACACAGGAGTTCGTTGTTCCTAAGTCGATTCCGATAATTTTATTGCTCATAGTTGTGCTCCTTTTATTCACTTACTTTGACCAAGCTAGGTCTTAGTAATCGATCTTTCAATTTGTATCCCTTTTGTAAGACTTGTAGGACCTGGTTGCTTTCAACCCCTTCTACTTTTTCCATCATCAAGGGTTGATGGAAATTTGGATCAAAGACTTGACCTTCTGCTACGATCTCTTCGACGCCTTCCTTTTTCAAGGATTCAATCAACTGATTGTAGGTCATCAAGACACCCTTTGCGATCGCGCTTTCCTTATCTTCAATGGTTCCCAATGCTCGCTCAAAGTTATCAATGACCGGCAAAAGATCCAGTGCGAAGCTTTGGATGCGATACTTCTTAGCCGTTTCCACGTCTTGTTGGTTACGACGCTTGATGTTTTCCGCATCGGCATACGCTTTGAAGTAATCATTCTGAAGTTTCTTATTGAGTTCTTCGAGTTCTTCTATCTTTGCTTCTAGTTTCTTTATTTTCTCTGTATGTTTGTCTTTTTTATGCTCGGAATGTTTCTTCTCGTGATGTTCCTCAACGATTTCCGTTTCTAGTATTTCTTTTTCTTCACTCATGATGAATCTCCTTTTCCATAAACCTTTTCAATCGCACTGCTTAAGAATTCCATCAGGGCGACGACACGGTCATATTCCATACGGCTGGGTCCAACCACCATGAGTTGTCCCGATTCTTGATCATCCAACTGAAACGTACTGGTCACGACAGCCATATCATCCAACCATGCGATGCTTGAATGTTTGCCATGTTGCAAGCGCAGGTTGTTTTGGTTCGATCCGATCTCTTTCCAAATCTGACTGTTTTCAAACATGTTCATCAATTGCTTGAGCTTATTGATGTCTGTGAACTCCGGCTGATTGAAGACATTGTTCGTTCCACTTAAATAAAAATTCGTGTTCGCAAACTTTATGAAAGCATTGAAGAAGGCTTGGAAGATGGCTTCATACTTCGTAATCGATTGCGCCAAAATCGGCTTGATCAACTGCAACTTAGCCACCACCTGATCCAAGGTCGTTCCACTTAAACGTTCATTGAGAATGGAACAGAAATGTGCCAATTCTTCAACACTGATCTTCTCCTCGAACTGGAACACACGATTCTCCGTATGACCTGCGTTGGTGATGAAGACCGCAACGGCTTTGTTTTGATCGACTGGGAATAGGTTGATATGCTCCAAGGTCTGTGTACTGGCATCGGGTCCTAAGACCATCGATGTCAGATTGGTCATCTGAGCCAAGATATCACAGCTTCGTTTGATGACTTCTTCAATGTTCAATTGACGATCAAAGAAAACTTCTTGTAAAGCGTATTCCAAGGAAGGTTCCATACGATCCACCATCAAGTGCTCGACATAATAGCGATACCCTAAGGTTGAAGGAACGCGTCCACTGGAGGTATGGGTCTTTTCCAAGTACCCTAGGTTCTCCAATTCCAACATCTCATTGCGGATGGTTGCGGATGAGTACGGAAGATTAAAGCTTTCCATCAAGGTCTTTGAACCCACAGGTTCGGCACTGGCGATAAACGATTCGACGATGGCTTTTAAGATCTCGATCTTACGACTACTTAACATTCCGTCACCTCCTTAGCACTCAATTAAGATGTCTGCTAATAGTATAGCACAGCTTTTAGCACTGTCAACACTTAAGTGCTAATATCATTGGTTAAACAAAAAAATAGTCAAGGTAAGTCGACTATTTATCAAGCTTGAATCAAGCGGTTATAAGTTGATTATTTGTACTTCGCTTCAATCATGGTTTTGACACATTCCGGCACAAAGGGACTCAGATCCCCTTTGTTCACCGCAATCTGTTTGACCACCGATGATGATAAGAATGAATACTTGGGTCGCGTCAAGAGAAACACCGTTTCAATCTCTTCCGCCAGAACCATGTTGGCAGTTGCTTGCTGGAGTTCATACTCATAATCCATGACCGCTCGGATGCCTCTGAACAGAACTTTTGCCCCGATCTTCTTTGCATATTCTACCGTCAAGCCATGTTGGGCACTGACGCTGACATTATCAAATTCTTTAATGACGAGTTCAATCATGTGCAAACGTTCTTCAACGCTGAAATCAGACGATGATTTGGTTGGATTGTGCATGATGACGACTTCGAGATGATCGACGAGCGAACTGGCGCGTCGAATGATATCCAGGTGACCACGTGTGATTGGATCAAACGTTCCTGGATAGATGGCTTTTTTCATGATGTCCTCCGCATGAAGTATAAGGCAATTCTACCATAGATGCTTGTTTTATCAAGCGCATAGCCTTCGGGTAGATCGAAGGATTCATCCTTCAAACACTCGTAAATGATTCTTGAATCCAGATGACTGATGGGCTCCAAGGCTTTCAGAACTTTCACCAAATTCACTTTCGCATAGGGTGGATCCAGATAGATCAAGTCAAACACCTGTTGTTTGTTTTTCAAATAGCGACAGGCCTGAAACGCATCCATTCTCAAAAGAATCGACGCTTGCTTGAAATCCAAGCTTTGAATATTTTCTTGGATGATCTGACAGGCTTCTTTGGAGCCATCCACAAAAACCACATGTCTTGCCCCTCTGGATAAAGCTTCCAAACCGATGTTGCCACTTCCCGCAAACAGATCCAAGATTAATTTGTCTTCAATCCAGGGTCCGATGCTTGCGAACAGGGCTTCCTTGACCACATCCAAGGTAGGACGTGTGTTTTGACCTGGTAAAGCTTTGATGCTTCTGGATTTACGTGTACCTGCGATGATTCTCATGGTTCAAGCTCCTCACGTTTCTGCTTGATGATCAAGGCTTGCGCAATGCCTAATCCAAACATGATGGATAAGGTACTGGATCCTCCTGAAGATAGAAGCAATAAGGGAACGCCAGTCAAAGGAATCAAGGCACTCACCCCTCCGACGTTCAAAACGAAATGACTGAAAAGATACATCGCAATCCCAACCAAGATCATGCGTGTCTTCTCATTCTTAGCCATCAAAGCATGTTTCAAGAGACGATAGATCAAAGTGAAATACAAAGCCACCACAACCGCAACTCCTAAAAAACCGAATTCCTCAGCCAAGACCGCTAAGATGAAGTCCGTCTTTGCGGCAGGAAGATAACCATATTTCTGCAGACTTTTCCCAAAACCAACCCCTGTCCAGCCCCCTTTGACAAAAGCCACCAAACCATTGACCAATTGATACCCACTTCCATACTTATTGATGAAAGGATTGATGGTGTTCTCGAAACGTGAAACCATATACGTGGGCAGATTCAAGACATTCTTCACGAAGTAGATTCCCGAAGGGGATAAAATCAAAAATGAAAGTGCCACCGATATCAGAATCAGCACGACGATCGTGACCTGCAATGGAACCAACTTCTTATGGCCTGCCATCAAGAACTCAAACACCACCATCACAAAGAGCACGACACCGGTTCCCATATCCTTTTGAATCAAAATGATCAAGAGGATGGTCGCCCCAATGTAATAGAACGGAACTTGTATCAAATCCGAGAGCCGTATGTTCCGCCCTCGCACATCCCCAATATAGACAGCCAATAAAATGACAGCCCCAAGTTTTGCAAATTCGCTGGGTTGAATGGTCAAGCCTAACGGTAATTGTATCCAGGCTTGAGCGCCATTGACTGCTGGGAAAAAGAGTGGAACCAATAGACTTACGAAAAGCACCACCGCTAAGGGAATGATGTATCGCTTGAACCAGTACACATCGAAGAGGCGCGCGAAAATGATGTAGCCGATGTAGCCAAACAATAGAAAAGCAAACTGCTTTGCCGCAACCAAGCCCAAAGCCTGTGCGGAGGTGTTGGTTGTCATGGAGGCGGATATGATCATAAAGAAACCGATGATTCCAAGTAGAATCATGGCGATTTGTATATAGAGGTCTCTTCCCTTCGGGAGGCGTAGGCTGAGTCTGGTTTTTTTCATCACGCTTATTGTATCAAAAAAGATCGCTTCTCGTATCGCAAACACGAACAAGTTTGATATTCAGTCCATGGGTTTGTATAATGATTTCATTGAGGATAAAACCATGGATAAATTGAAAAGAGATCTCAGTGAATTGGATGTTTGGTCGTTGGCGTTAGGTGCCATTATCGGCTGGGGTTGTTTCGTCCTACCAGGCAATAAGTTTTTAAACGATGCAGGTCCACTTGGGACCGCCATTGCTTTAAGCATCGGTGCACTCATCATGATTTTCATCGCACGTAGTTATGGCGTCTTGATTCATCGTTTTCCAGTAGCTGGTGGTGAATTCACCTATGCCTATGTCGGATTCAAACGTAAACATGCCTTCTTTGCGGCCTGGATGTTGGGTTTATCTTACTTAAGCATCGTACCACTCAATGCGACGGCATTGGGTTTGATCAGTCGATACATGTTTCCAGGGGTCATTCAAGTGGGGTATCTCTATACCATCGCCGGTTGGGATGTCTATTTGGGTGAAATTCTCGTATCCAGTCTGACTTTGATCCTATTAACCATCGCAAACATTCGTGGGGTCAAATTATTCGGTGCACTTGCTAAGTTCTTAGCGTTTGGTTTAAGTGGAGGCATCGTCATTTTATTCGTTCTGACCTTACTCAGTCCACAGGTGGACTTTAACAATCTTCAACCTCTATTCTCACCCAATAAATCGGTATGGGCTGGTATCCTTTCCATTGTGGCAATCGCACCTTGGGCATTTGTGGGCTTCGATACGATTCCCCAGGCTTCCGAAGAATTCAAGTTCAATCCTAAGAAATCGTACCGTTTGATGCTCATCTCCATCATCATTGGCGCTTTGATGTACATCTTGGTCAATACCATGACGGCCATGGTCTTCCCTTGGGTCGAATACCTGCAAACTCAACCTCATTGGGCGACCGGTGAAGCGGTTGAGATGGTTGCGGGTAAAGCTGGTTTGTTTATCTTAGGCATCGCCATCTTAAGTGCCATTCTCAGTGGCATCAATGGCTTTCTCTTGGCTACCAGTCGTTTATTCTTGGGCATGGCCCGTACCTATGCGCTTCCTGAAGTGTTTGGGACGATCCATCCTGTCCATAAGACACCTTCATTTGCGTTGTTGTTTGTTTTAGCCATCTCATTGATCGCACCCTGGGTTGGTCGTGCTGCACTATTGTGGATCGTCGATATGGCGAGCATCGGAGCAGCCATTGGGTATTTCTACACCTCCGCAACCGCTTTTGTGTTGTATCTACGGGATAAAAATAATGCTGAACTGAAGAAGAATGCACCTTATGCATTCCTAGGCAGTCTTTTCTCCATCGGCTTTGCGGTCTTGTTGTTAATGCCAGGAAGTCCTGCGGTTCTGTCCACACCTTCCTTGATCGCCTTGGTGATCTGGGTGTTGATGGGCTTGGGATTCTACCTAAGTTCCAAAAACTATCGTAACGCAACAGATACCGAATTGGCTCAGAATTTTGGTCTCGAGGACATTCATGGCGACGCGTAAGTCAAAATTCGATCGGATTCTTCAAGATCCCCTGCGTAAAAATCTCGTTCAAATCGCTTTTGAATTGGCTTATTATTCCATCCTAGAAAGACGTTTTGCGAAGGAATATTTGAGTCGTTTGTTGTATCGAAAGAACAGTTTGCCTTTTAATCATTTCCTACGCGATGAGGAAATCGGTAAGCTTCAACTCTCACGCATCCTACACAGTGACCAAAGCGCTGAAGTCTTGATCAATAAGGTCAAGTTCTATCAGTTTTGCATCCAAAATAAGATTCCAACGCCTAAGATCATTGTTTATAATGAGGAAACGCTTTTCCATGATTTCAAACAAAGCTTTGAAATCAAAGATGGAGCACATTTTATGACTTTAGCAAAACAATGGATTGAAGCATCCAAATACCAAAGCATCTTCATCAAACCGGTGGATGGCAAAGGTGGCGTCAATGCATATCGTTTGGATGTGAACACAACGGAAGCAGAATTCCATGGCGTTTATAACGCCATCATCAAGGCGCATTACATCATCCAAGAAACCATCATTCAACACCCCATCATTCAACAAGTCTCACCTTATTCGATCAACACCCTACGTGTCGATACCTATAAACCTTTGAGAGAACCCAGTCGTGTCATGAGCGCTTTGATGCGTTTTGGACGCAAAGGTTTCGTCGTGGACAATCCTGGTTCTTCCGGTGGTTTCTTTGTGCCGGTGGATCGTCAGAACAAATGTTTGAAGGCACCGGGTCTACAAATGATGGCGGTGGGCAATCATACCTATCTTGAACATCCTGACACCCATGTCGTTTTGGATAAGCATCCCGTTCCTTACCTTGATGAAGCTTTTGCCTTGGTCAATCATGCCTGTGAGCTTTTAGGGGATCGGTTGATCGGTTGGGATGTGTGCATCGGCCCAGAAGGTCCGATCATCATCGAAGGCAATCACAATTATCACATGGTCATGCAGGAAGTCGCCTATGGGGGTTATCGTAAACATCCGGATTTCATCCGTGTCCTTGCGGAAGAGCAGATCAAGGCTTGATTCATTTCACTATACAAAAACTTTTGTTTCCTTTATAATGTGTCTGTACTTTAGAATGTGACATATCATCCAAAGTTTGAAACCTTTTTTGATATGGGATATAGAGGTTATATGAATCGCTTAACTTACTCACTGATCGTGAAAGACGATAATCCACGTCTTCGCGATAAATCTGAACCTTTAAACTTGCCTTTGAGCCAGAAATATCAAGCACTGGCAAAACGGATGTTGCGTTATGTCAAAGACTCGCGTGACGATGAAAAGGCAGAAAAATATGATTTGAAACCAGCCGTTGGCTTGGCAGCTCCACAAGTGGGTGTCAATGTTCAGATGCTGGTTGTTGTGGTTGATAATGAAGAGGATGGTTTTGATGAATATGTCTTGGCCAATCCCAAGATCATTTCCCATTCCGTACAAAAAACAGTGTTGGCGAGCGGTGAAGGTTGTTTATCGGTTGAAGATGAACATCAGGGACTGGTTCCCCGTCATGCGCGCATCACGGTTAAGGCTTATGATATTCTAAAACAAGAAGTCGTTGAGTTTCGTGCAAATGGATATTTAGCTGTTGTCTTGCAACATGAGATCGACCATTTGAATGGCATTCTTTTCTATGATCGCATCAATCGTGAAGATCCGTGGAAACTCGAAGAAAATACACTCGTAATTGAAGCTTAAGGAGCATTATGAAACAAATAATAGAAGAACCCAAGACCTATGATCGGAACACCGATACGCTGGTCTACGCTTTAGGCGGTCTCGGTGAAGTCGGCAAAAACATGTACTGTTATGAGCATCAAGATGAAATCATCATTCTTGACTCCGGTGTCCGCTTCCCAGAAGAAAGCCTTTTGGGTGTGGATTACGTCATTCCAGATTATGGTTATTTACAACGCAATCAGCACAAAGTGAAGGCTTTGATCATCACCCATGGTCATGAAGACCATATTGGTGGGATTCCCTTCCTTTTAAAATCGGTCCGTGTGCCACGCATCTATGCACCGAATTTCGCTGCCGCATTGATCATGCGTAAGTTGGAAGAAAAACGGATGCGTGATGTGCCTAAGATTGAAATCATCAATGAGAACTCACGTGTTGAGACGGAACATTTCCGTGTCGGCTTTTACAATACGACGCACTCGATTCCGGATGCCTTAGGTGTCTTAATCAATACACCGAATGGTCGTATCGTTCATACGGGTGACTTTAAGTTTGACTTAACGCCTGTCGGCATCAATGCGGATTATCAGAAAATGGCGTACATCGGTCAAATCGGTGTCACACTCTTGATGAGTGATTCCACGAACTCTTCCGTCAGTGGTTTCTCCATCAGTGAAAAGAAAGTTGCACAAGCCTTGTTGGATACCGCACGTAAAACAAATGGTCGTCTGATCATGGTCACCTTTGCCTCCAATGTCTATCGTGTCCGTCAAATCATCGAAGCTGCTGTCGAAACGGGTCGTAAGGTTTGTGTCTTCGGTCGCTCCATGGAAAACGTTGTGGTCGTCGGTCGTAAACATGGTCATATTCCGTATGGCGATGAACATTTCATCGAACCCAACATGTTGAACACAATTCCAGCAAACAGAGTCTTGATTCTTGCGACGGGTTCGCAAGGTGAACCTTTGGCTGCCTTATCACGCATTGCGAATGGAACCCATCGATTCATCAAAATCATTCCGGGTGATACCGTCGTCTTCTCCAGCAGCCCGATTCCTGGGAATGCACAGAGCGTTTCCGGTGTCGTCAATAAGTTGACGCGTGCAGGTGCAAACGTGCTTACAAACAGTTTATTGAACTCTCTGCACACCACAGGTCATGCTTCACAGGAAGAACAGAAGTTGATGTTGCAGTTGATCAAACCAAAATTCTTCATGCCGATCCACGGTGAATATAAGATGCTCAAGGTTCATGCCAAAACAGGGATGGAAACAGGTATTCCCAAAGAGAACATCTTCATCTGTGCCAATGGCGATGCCGTTGTCCTTCGCAATGAAGAAGTCTTCATGAGTGACACACGGATTCAAAGTGATGACATCTATGTCGATGGCAACGACACTTCAGGTCTATCCACTTCGGTCATCAAAGACAGACGTTTATTAGCCGATAACGGAATGGTGAGCGTCATCGTGACGATCGATTCCCGCTATAACAAGATACTCGTTCGACCCAACATCGTATCCCGTGGCTTTGTCTTCTTGAAAGAATCACAATCCTTGCTTAAGGAAGCCGAAATGGTTGTTTATGAAGCCCTTAAGAAAAAGATGCTTCAAAAGACCACCTTTGGTGAATTGAAGAACACGATCCGTGCATCGTTGGAACCTTTCCTCTTTCAAAAGACCAGTCGTAACCCTTTGGTCATTCCGGTCATCTTAAATCAAAAAGCTGCGATGGCGCAGCTGCAAAGTAAACAGAAATAGCAAAGAGAACTCATCGTTCTCTTTCTTTTTTATTGGTAGACTTCAATCGAACCTAAGATACAGGTGTAATGAATCTTAATGCTTTGGCTCGAAACAACGTTCTTCTCACAGCGGTCATGCACTTCACCCAAAACCGGAGATCCCGACATCACAACGCGTATGCCCTTTGGTAACTTCAAGCTGACACTGGCCATGACGGAATTAACTTCAATCGTCACTTGTTCCTGATCGAAAACGATGCCACTGAAATCCATATCCACAGAAGATAAGACCCCATTGACCGAGCATTGCTCAAAATGGATATTCTCAACCTTCTCATTCACAGAGTTCAAAAAACCATTGTATTCCTTCTGGTTCGATGTATTTCTTCGCATATTTTCATTTTTAACTCGGACGGGCGTTTGTTTGCTTACAAGAAGATTCAAACCCAAGAGAATCAATAAGCCTGGCCAGAAGTACATCATGATCTGATCAAAGGTCAAACGTAAGTATCCCAGTTCATCCAGCAACATCAAGACCCCGATCGTCAGAAGCACCAAGCCAATGATCTGGAGTTGTCGATTGCGAATCAAGAGAGCAAGACCAAACAAGATGAATACGGTTGGCCAGAAGAAATCATAAATTTGGCGGATATCCACAAGATTGAGATTATCTAAGATAAGTAAGGACCCGATGGTGATCAGGAAGAGCGCGATAAGTTTTTTCATTTTCATCATCCTCAATTCTTTATCTCTATTATACGCAAGTAAATCCGTTATAATAGTAGGGTATGAAAAATTTAGTAAAAGCTTTGCTTCTAAGCCTTGTTTTAATAGGCTTATTGATCTATATCTTCTATGTGGATAGCACCAACACCGCTTTGACACGCCTTCGCGTCGAAAAAAAAGAGATCGTTCATGAACAGATTCCCGCTTCATTCAATAATGTGAAGATTCTTTATTTCTCCGACCTTCACGCTTATAGTCTTGGGTCAGAATATCAATCAAAAATATTCGATAAGATTCAGAGTTTGGATTTTGATTTGGTCCTCTTTGGCGGTGATTTGATTGAATCCTCCCACAATATGAGTGATGAGGAAGTTCTGGCATTGATCGATCATATGAATGCGATTGAAGCACCGCTTGGTAAGTTTGCCGTCTTAGGCGATGAAGATCGCAATCGTTTGGAATTGGTTCAAACCATCTATGCTCAAAGTGGTTTTGAAATTTTGGGCACACAAAGCATTCCTTTGCACAATCTTAGCAATGAGTATATTGTCTTGAACACCATCGACCTTTTCGATTCTTCGATCGGACCGAAAATGGATGGTTTCTCCATCACCCTAAGCTACGATCCTTTAGGACTAGAGATGAGTTCAAGTCCACTACTGTTAAGTGCGAAGACTCACAATGGCCAGGTTCGTCTACCTTTGTTTGGAGCGGCTTATCACAAAGAAGCCATGGAATATACACCTGTTACAGATGCGATGTGGATTTCATCCAATGGCTTAGGCATCGATGATTATCAAGCACGTTTCTTAACCGATCCCAGTTTATATCTGATCACCTTGATCCAAAAATAATGCCTTCGTTGGCATTATTTTATTTCATCAACCGAAACTACTTTCGCAAAACTAGGCCAGATAGCTTGTTCATAAAAATCAATCAATTGTCTAGCATTCAACCATGGGTTATCAAAGGTGCTGGTACAGCCTTGTAAGATCGTACATTGGTATCCTTTTTCAAATGCACTTTTGAGCGTCGCATCGACACAGTATTCTGTCTGCATACCCACGAGCATCAAATGCTTGATCTTCTGTGCTTGTAAAAGAGATTCCAAATTTGTGTCTTTGAAGGCACTGTTATAGCGCTTATCCACAATGGGCTCACCTTGATGATTCAAATCTTTAGCCAAGTGCCAACCCGCTTCACCATACGCCAAGGTATCCCCTTCTCCACCATCATGGCGGATGAAGAAGATTGGGATACGTTGTTTACGCGCATGATTGATGATTTCATTGATGTTTGCAATGAGCTCTTGTTTACGATAGGGCATCTCATCCATTAAGGCTTCCTGCATGTCGATCACGAGTAAAGCGCTTTTAAGGGGATGTCGATCCAGCTTATGTACTGTCAGAAAATCGTTTAGGATGCGAATGGTCTTGGGACCGATGCCATGCATCGCAAGCAGTTCTTGATCTGAATACGATAAAAGGTCTTCAAGTTGGTTACAGTGGAGTTCTTTGATTGCACGACGTGCAGGTTCGGAAAGCTTAATCAAGAAATCATTGAGTTCCATATTTTATCCTCTGAAATCATTATAAAACACTGCACATAAAAAGGATGCGGTTAAGCATCCTAAGCCACAACGAAATTCAACAATTTATTCTTAACGTAAATGACTTTACGCAAAGTCTTCCCTTCCATATGAGCGACAATCAATGCCTTTGCCGCATCTTCAATATCCTTTTGTTCCGCATTGAAAGCCACAAGCATCTTGGCACGAATCTTTCCATTGACTTGGATGACCAATTCAACTTCATCTTCCACCAGGTACTTCTCATCATAGCTCGGCCAAACTTCAAAGCTGATGCCTTGCTTACCGGTGACCTGCGTCCAAAGTTCTTCCCCTAAATGCGGTGCGAAACAGCTGAACATCTGAATGAAACCATGGGCATAAGGACGATAGATCTTACCCTGTTTGAAACATTCATTGATGAAGATCATCATTTGCGAGACCGCAGTGTTGAAGTTCAAGGTCTCAATGTCATGGGTAACCTTTTTCACGGTGTGATGATAGATCTTATCCAAACCATGATTGTTTTCATCTTCGAATTCCGCAACTTCGCTGAAAAAACGATCGACACGATCCAACCATTTCTTTGTCCCATCCAAGCCTGAACTGCTCCAAGGAAGGGCTGCTTCCAAAGGTCCCATGAACATTTCATAGACACGCAGTGAATCCGCCCCATGACTTTCAATGATCAGATCCGGATTGATGACATTCCCTCTGGATTTACTCATCTTCTCACCATTCTCACCCAGGATCATGCCTTGATGGAAGAGTTTCGCAAAGGGTTCTTTGGTGGGTACGACACCGATATCGTACAGGACCTTATGCCAGAAACGCGCATAAAGTAAATGCAAGACCGCATGTTCCGCACCACCAACATACAAATCGACTGGCAACCAATGTTTTAAGAGTTCACTTGCCGCAATCGCATCGTCATTACGCGGATCGATGTATCTCAAATAATACCAACAGCTTCCAGCCCATTGGGGCATGGTGTTGGTTTCACGTTTACCCTTGATGCCATCAATCTCCACATCCAACCACGAACCGGCATTGGACAAAGGACTTTCCCCCTTATCCGATGGCTTGTAGTTATCGACCGCTGGGAGTTCCAATGGCAGTTCGTTGATATCGACCGTCCGTTTCGTTCCATCTTCCATCAAAATAATGGGAATCGGTTCACCCCAGTAACGTTGACGTGAAAACAACCAGTCTCTTAATTTATAACTCACCTTGGCTTCACCACACTTGTGTTCCACCAACCATGCGTTCATGGTTTGAAGTGCATCTTCTTTATTCAAGCCATTCAAGAAATCAGAATTGATGTGCAGCCCATCGCCTGTGAAAGCAGCGTTTTCAATATCGCCTCCCTCAAGCACGGGAACGATTTCAAGTCCAAACTTCTTCGCAAATTCATAGTCACGCTCATCGTGCGCAGGAACAGCCATGATCGCTCCGGTTCCATAACTGGCCAAGACATAATCCGCAATCCAGATCGGAACCAATTGTTGGTTGGCTGGATTGATGGCATAGGCACCGGTGAAGACACCGGTTTTTTCTTTATTGAGTTCTGTTCTCTGGAGATCGGATTTCGTCGCACAAGCCAAAACATAAGCTTCTACTTCAGCCTTGTGTTCTGTTGTCACAATCTGAGACACAAAAGGATGTTCCGGAGCCAAGACACAGTAGGTCGCACCGAATAAGGTATCGCTGCGGGTCGTGAAAACAGTGAACTCTAAGTCATGTTGGTCGACTTTGAAGACGACATTCGCTCCAACGGATTTACCGATCCAGTTGATCTGCATCTCCTTGGTGCTGACGGGCCATTCGACCAGATCCAAGTCTTCCAATAAGCGTTCCGCATATTCTGTGATTCTTAATACCCATTGACGCATCGGAACACGATAGACGGGAAAACTGCCCCGTTCCGACTTGCCATCAATGACTTCTTCATTGGCTAGAACGGTTCCCAACTCTGGACACCAGTTGACGGGAATCTCATCCACATACGCCAAACCTTTGTTGTAGAGTTGAATGAAGATCCATTGTGTCCACTTATAGTACTCCGGATCGGTTGTTGAGATTTCCTTTGACCAGTCATAAGAAAGGCCAAGGGCTTTGATTTGGTTCTTAAAAGTCTCGATGTTCTGTTTGGTAAAGTCTGCCGGATGATGGCCGGTGTTCAACGCGTATTGTTCCGCAGGCAAACCAAAAGCATCCCAACCCATGGGATGAAGGACATTATAACCTTGCATGCGTTTCATACGGGAGATGATATCGGTTGCCGTATACCCTTCTGGATGCCCAACATGAAGTCCAGCTCCACTCGGATATGGAAACATGTCTAAGATATAGGCTTTTGGTTTATCAAAATCCCATACATTGGTTTTAAACGTTTCATTCTTTTCCCAAAAGGCTTGCCATTTGGGTTCAATCTTAAGATGATCTTTCATTTTGCCTCCTAAAATAAAAAAAGGTCCGCCAAGGACGAGTTATCTCGCGGTACCACCTTAGTTCACACATGTGCACTTGATCCGATAACGGGGGTCCGTAAAAGATTTCGTCTTTTAAGCTCAAAACCGAGTTCAGAAGTTTTTCGGTTGTGTCACATCATCCCACAACTTTCTTGATGTCCATTCGCTTCTTACTACTGTTTATCAACGCATCATTTAAAGTATAGCGAACACTTCTTCAAAAAGCAAGTTGCTGTGCTACAATACCATCATGAATCCCTTCCCCTATTCCAACGACAACAAGCGTTACCATACCTTCAATTTTGAAACACGCCAACGCTATGGTTTCAAAGTCTTCAAGGTGGGTTTGAACGCAGGCTTCACCTGTCCCAACCGGGATGGTAAGGTCGCCTTTGGTGGCTGCAGTTTTTGTAATGAGATCGGCAGTGGTGATTTCCAAGGGAATACCACACTCAATCTTCTTGACCAATTCAATCGTGGTGTTGCCATCCAGAAAAAGAAGTGGCCGGATGCCAAAGCCATCGCTTATTTCCAAGCTTTCACCAACACCTATGCCCCTTTGTCTCAACTCAAAGTACTTTATGAACCCTTCATCCAACACCCCGATGTTGTGGCACTTGCCATAGCGACTCGGATTGACTGTCTCAATGAGGAAATCATCCAATACCTAGATGATTTGACACAGCAAAAGGACATTTATCTTGAACTCGGTCTTCAAAGCATTCATGATGAGACTGCTCAACACATGAATCGTGGTTATACCACTGCAGAATTTGAAACCGTCTTTAAACGACTTAAGCAAACAAAACTTAGATTGATCGTCCATGTGATGAACGGTTATCCGACTGAGACAACAGAACAGATGCTGGAAACCGTCAAACGCATCGGTCAATTACGACCTTATGGACTCAAGATACATATGTTGAATCTCTTGGAGAACACCCGTTTAGCCATCGAACATCGAATAAAACCATATTCACTTTTGGATCGAGAGACTTACATCGATTTGGTTGTGACACAACTGCGTTATGTTCCTGCTGAAGTGGCCATCTTACGTTTGACCGGAGACTACAGTCCTACGGACTTGATTGAACCTCATTGGATCAAACAAAAGATCAATGTCTTGAATGGCATCGATAAACGTATGGTCGCTTTGGATGTCGTCCAAGGAGATTTATGCTCAGAGTAACGAGTTTTGTCCATCGTTTCATCAAGGATGTTTTCACAAAACCCTCCGTCATCTTGGATCTGACTTTAGGCAACGGCAATGATGCTTTATTCTGTCTTCAAATGGGACATCGAGTGCTTGGCCTTGATATTCAAGCCCTGGCAATCGAGAGATCTGAGCGCAAGTGCATCGCTTATCCCAAGCATGTGTTTCATCAGATCGATCATGCACATTTGGACCGCGTGATTCAAGAAGACTTGGATTGCGTTTTGATGAACAATGGCTACCTGCCTTATGCGGACGCACACATCACCACAACCCTTGAATCCAGTTTGAACGCACTTGAGAAAAGCATCGAGCGCTTGCGTCCCTCTGGTTTCTTAATCATCACTCTCTATCGTAAACAAGACGGTGGATTGAATGAAGCCCAAGGCATTGAAGCGTACTTAAGACAAAATAAAAAGCTTCGGTACAACCAAAGCTATACTTATGACAATGATGAATTAGCCCCTTTGGTCTTGATTTTCCAAAAGGTAGATGAACGCCCTTAAATCACGTCGATGTACCCATGCATCGACTTTAGACTCCGCATGTCTTAATTGACGGATGGCTTCATCCGGATATAGCCACACGACTTGATCGATCAAGATTTTTTCTTCTTCCGTACGTTGCGTTTCACTGAGTCGCACATCCGCTTCTGCTTCAAAGAATACGGAACAGGTCATCCTTTGAATCGGATTCAGACGGTCGATGATGCATCCCAATAAACGATAATTCTTTGCGGTATAACCAATTTCCTCTTGTACTTCACGGATTGCCGCATCCAAGAAGGACTCATCTTCTTCAACACCGCCACCACAGGTTTCCAAGTGATTGCGAACCCCCAAAAAATCTTCACCCACTATTCTTAGGAATGCATACTTACCTTCTGAATTGCGTATGAAAACGCGCGATGTGAATCGCAAGGTTTCAATGGTTTCTTCAGGCCAAAAAATATCTTCATGCTGCGCGATCAGTTTCATGGTTCTCTCTAAAGAAAAGACGTCCTTAGACGTCCTCTTTTGTTTGCTTGATTCATAATCGGGGGATTACTGGCCATTCGTATGGGTGGGGGAAGTGAATGGTCCAGGGAATCAAACATTCGGGTTCTGAACCCATCTATATCTTACAAATTTCATACAAAGTTGTCAATAAAAACACCCTCATTTGTGATGAATTTCATCACAATTTGTAATGTATTGATTAAAAAGTTAAAAAGACAAGAAAAAAGACGTTTGGCGCCGTCTTTTTTCTCTAACTTATTACTTAAAAGGGGAAAGGAATCTGTACGTTATTTTAAAGGGGGTTATTATGAAAGAGATCGTACAGGTAAGATAGTTATCTTACACTCTCAATATACTGCTCTAATGTGTAAAGAGTTTGTCCGTTCAATGTGAAAATATGTGAATCTATACTTTTTCAATTTTCAAGAAATAGAGAACCAAGACAAAGGGAATAAGCATCATCGATGCCAAAGCAAAGAGCGTGAAATTGATTCCACCGATACGAATTAGAGCATTGGTGATCAATGGAATCATCGTTGTGCCAAGCCCGTTGTATATGGCCAAAGCAAACAACTGTCCAGATGATCGCAAATGCGATGGGGACTCTCTAAAAATAAGTTGCTTACTTGCGACCATCAAGATAGGAAACGTCAGGGCTTGCATGAGCGCCGCAACAATCATCCAATTGGCAGTCGGTGCAAAAGCATACCCAATGAATCGCACTGCATACATGACAACCGCAAAGCCCAGCAATTTAACCGGATTGAAACGATCCAAGAGTTTAGCTCCTAAAAATAACAAGGGAAGCTCAACCAAAGCCTGTGATGAGAAACGGAAATTCTTCTGGAATGCGGTCGCACTCAGCTCTTCCATCTTCATGACGACAATCAAACCATCACTGTTCGCCACCATCATCGCAAACAACAAAATGAAAACAATGATCATATAACGTTTGGAGAAAAGCAATTGCCGCATGTCTTGAACACGAAGCGGTGTCGAACGATGTTCCTTAACCGCATCTTTTAAGTTGAGTGTCAAAACTAGAACAATAACAGTAAAGATCAGATACGCCAATGGGAGTGTCCCCACTCCAAAATAATTTAAGACGAAGGTGACCACAAATCCACCCACGATCCAGCCTAAGGTTCCCATGGCTCGTACCGCACCGTAGTTGCGTTGAATCTCCGGATCGATTTCCAAAGCCCATGAATCCAATAAACCAACACTTAAGTTGATGAAGCTCCCCATAAGTGCCATTGTAAGGATATGAAAAAAGAACGCTTCCTGTGTCGCTGTAAACATCAGATAGGTCCCGATGGATCCAACGATCAAAGCACCGATGAAAAACTTTTTGATGGTTCGATATTTATCACAGAGATAGCCAAACACCAATTGATATACAAAAGCCAGAGCCGCTTGAATGGAAAAGATGACATTCATGCGTTCATACGAATAACCAATGCTTTTCAGAAATGGAATACGTTGTGTCATCGGTATGTAAAATCCAATAAATAACACAAAAAAAACAAACATCAGTTGTAACATTAAGCCTTTTTTCTTCAACATTTCATTTTCTCCGCCATCTATACCTTAATTATAGCTTAAATCATGCCTTTTTCTGTGATGATTTTGTCCAATTTGATATCGGTATCCGATTCAATTAATTCTGGTTCAAAGTTGGCATCATAACAGATTCCCACTTTCATACAATCATGTGCACGCAAATAACGATCATAATAGGCTTTTCCATAACCCAGACGATGTCTTCTCGCATTGAACGCCAACAAGGGGACGATCATCAATTCGATGCCTTCCGAAGCTTCATTGGAAATCGGCTCCAGGATTCCTATATGGTTCATTTTGCACTCACTTAGATCCTGGATATGCACAAAGATCATCCCCGATTTCAGTATTTTGGGGACATACACCTTCTTGTGGTTTCTAAAACACCACTCCATGATTGAACGGGTATCCACTTCATGAGCCATGGAGATGTAGATACCAATGTGATCATAAAGCTCGATATCCTTTATCAGCTGCTTAAAAATAAGTGCTGAAAACCCTTGATGGTCCTCAGCACTGAGTGATTTTCGAAGATTGAGATGTTTGATGCGTAAGCTCGACTTATCCACTAACCAACCGAACCTTCCATATCCAACTTCATAAGCTGATTCAATTCAACTGCATATTCCATTGGCAACTCCCGCGTGAAAGGCTCCAAGAAGCCCATGACGATGGTTTCCAATGCTTGACTCTTATTCAAACCACGACTCATGAGATAGAAGAGCTGGTCTTCCGAAACACGTGAGACTGTTGCTTCATGTTCAATCGTACTGTGTGGGTTATAAGAGATGTTCGTTGGTAAGGTATCGGAACGGCTGTTGCCATCCATAAGCAAGGTATCACATTCAATTTTGGAACGTGCATTGGTCGCTTTGGCACTGTGTTGGACCAAACCACGGTAATTGACTTCACCCCCGTTGCGTGCCACCGATTTCGAGATGATGTTTGAGGAGGTATACGGTGCCAAGTGCACCATTTTCGCCCCTGCGTCTTGGACTTGATTGATGTGTGATGAGACCGCGATGGAGATCGTCATACCACGTGCATATTCACCCGCTAAGATGCAGGCTGGATATTTCATCGTCACATGCGCACCAATGTTGCCATCGATCCACTCCATGACGCCATGATCCATGACTTTCGCACGTTTTGTGACTAGGTTCAAGACATTCATCGACCAGTTCTGAATGGTCGTATATCGACACTTCGCTTTCGGGTGGACATAGATTTCGACCACCGCCGCATGCAAACTGTCTTTACTATAGGTTGGGGCTGTACAGCCTTCCACATAATGGACATCCGCACCTGCATCCACGATGATCAAGGTCCGCTCGAATTGTCCCATTTGTTCGGTATTGATTCTAAAGTAGGACTGTAAAGGCTTTTCCAACTTCACACCTTTTGGAATATAGATGAAGGAACCTCCTGAGAACACCGCAGAATTCAATGCGGCGAACTTGTTATCAGAATAAGGCACGATGGTTCCAAAGAAAGGTCTGAAGATGTGTTCGTATTTCTTGAAAGCCGTATCGGGATCGGTGAAGATGACACCCTTGGACTCCACTTCTTCCAACATGTTGTGATACACCATCTCAGATTCATATTGCGTCGCAACTCCTGAAAGGAACTTACGTTCCGCTTCCGGAATCCCGAGACGATTGAAGGTTTCTTTGATCGTATCCGGCACATCGGCCCAATCGTTCATCATGCGCTCGGAAGGTTTGATGTAATAGGTGTATTCATCAAAGTTCAACTCGGATAGATCCGCTCCCCAAGTCGGCATGGGTTTCTTCAAAAAGATCTCCAGTGATTTCAAACGGAAATCCAACAACCAATCTGGTTCCCCTTTGATTCGTGATATTTCTTCGACAACTTCACGATTGATACCCTTACGTGTCCGATAAAGACTGACATCTTCATCATGGAACCCATATTGATATTCCGATGCCGGAAGTTGATCGTATTGTTTATTGGTCATGTTTGTGCTCCTTTATGCACGTCTCAATGGCTTTGAAACCAATGGTCGCACATTTGATCCGGTTGGCCTGCTTACCGACTTGATGAAAAGCAACCGCTTCTTGAAGCATTTCTTCATCATAGGGTAAGAGTTCAACCATCTTGTAATATTCTGAAATGATCTCCGTGGCTTCTTCAAGGGTCTTCCCGATCAGAAGTTCACTCATGATCGAGGTCGATGCGGTTGAGATCGTACACGCGATGCCATCAAAACAGACATCTTGAATGACATTGTTTTCAATCTTGGCCATGACGGTGATATCATCGATGCACGATTCCGATGCCATGTGTGCTTTATGATAGGTCTCGTCTTCTACCAGGTGATGATTGCGTGGGTATTCATAATGATCCATGATGATTTGTCTTAGAATCAATGGATCCTTGAGTAGATCTGACATCGTGTCCTCCTAAAAGATTAAATCGATACACTTCTCTAAAGTAATATCCTTCAATGCATCAATGAAGATATCCATTTCAGCCTTTGTGTTGTAAAAGTTGATGCTTGCTCGAACGGTTTCTTGAGTGTGAATGATCTCACTCAAGAGTTTCGCACAATGATTGCCCGCACGAACCATGACACCCAATGAACTCAAGTAAGCCGCCACATCCTGCGTCGGAATACCGATCACATTGAAAGCGATGATGCCGGATTGTGATTTCTCATTGTAGAGTTTGATGTGTTTGAACTGCTTCAATTTCTCTACCGTATAGTGTTTCAACTCAAGTTCATGTTGCTCAATGGCTTCAAAACCAAGGGCTTCGATGTAGCAGATGGCCGCATCCAATCCCAAGACCCCTTCGATCGCAGGTGTACCTGCTTCAAATTTAAAGGGTGGATTCTTCAAGACGACATGTCCGTTCTTGTCAAAACGTGCATTGGAACCTCCCCCGAGTAGAAAGGGATCCATCTGTTGTAAAAGTTCGAACTTTCCATATAAAACCCCAACCCCAGTTGGACTCAACATCTTGTGTCCCGCAAAAGCCAGGAAATCCACATCCCAATCCTTAACAAAAGTTTTTGTATGTGGTACGGATTGAGCCCCATCCACCACGATGATCGCACCCTTTTGATGCGTCAAAGCAGTGATTTCCTTAATCGGCACAACCGCTCCCAAAACATTGGAGATATGCGCAAGCGTTACGATCTTGACTTTGTCATGAAGCGCTTCTTTGAATCCCTCAAGGGTCAAGACACCTTCTTCATCCAAAGGAAGATATTCAATCTTAGCACCTGTCTTTTCCGCAACCCTGAACCAAGGCAAAACATTGGAAGCGTGTTCCGCCTCACTCATCAAGATGACATCCTCTTGTTTCAAGACTTTTTCCGCATAGCCATAAGCGACCAGATTCAAAGCCGCACTGGCACCCGAGGTAAAGACGACTTCATTGGGCTCGCACTGGATGAACTTCGCCACCGTTTTACGAACCCCTTCATACGCATTGGAGACTTCATACGATAAGGCATAATCCCCTCTATGAATGTTCACAGAGCTTTCGGTGTAATAACGCACAACGGCATCAATCACCGATTGAGGTTTCAAGGTCGTAGCGGCATTGTCAAGATAAACAAGCTGCGGGTCAGCCTGCTCAGCTTTCATTAGAAAGGGGAAATCTTGACGTATTTTGCCTACCTCGAACATACCTCATCAACCTTTCGCTCAATCGAGCTTAATAAGGATTCACGAATCGCTTCGTTTTTAATATTCTCAAGAATCGAAGAGAGATAACCTTTGACGATCAAGCTGATGGCTTCATCCCCTGACAAACCTCTGGATTTTAAATAATAGAGTTGTTCCGGATCGACCTGACCACTGCTTTCCGCATGAGAGGCTTTCACATCGTTGTTGTCGATGAAAAGTTGCGGGAAAACAGACGCACGTTCCGTCGCATTGAAGTTCAAAACACGCGTGGTCTGATGGGTCTCACTGTTGGCCGCATTCTTTTCGATACGTCCCACGGCATGAAGACTCAAGGTTCCCTTTTCCAAAGTCACCACGAAGTTTTCCATATCCCCAAAAGTGTGTTGTGCTTGGTGATTGAAACGATAAATCAAACGTCGATCGTTCTTGACCAAGCTTGCGCTCTTCAAATAGATTTGTGAACCTTGTTCTTTCAAAAAAACATCGGTGGTCCGTTCACATTGTCCATCGTTGAAATCACCATAAGCCAGATCCAAACGACTGTCTCGTGACAGATGATAGTTCTCGACAAGTTTCGATGCGGTCGATGTGTTGAGGTAGAAGAGATTCAATTGTGCATCCTTCAAAAGTGACACATCAATGGAGGCTTCTCCTTCACCATTCAAATGAACCAAGACATCCGCTTGAGTGTTGGCTTTGATGACAAGTTCAAAGGCATTGGACTTCAAAAGATCAAAGGTGATTTCTTGAAACCCATCTTGAACTTCAAACTTATTCAGCGACATCACTCAGCTCCTTGACAGCACAGATTCCGATACTGCCAATCGCATTGCGGACAACACGTTCTTTTTCTTCCTCAATGATTTCAATACCCAATTCTTTCAACCAGTCGTACCCTTGTTCATCGACTTTCGTGACGAGATCACGATCACCACTGACCACGATCTTACCATCGATCAAGACATGCGCATGGGTCGGTTGGACCAATTGATAGAAACGATCGTAGTGCGAAACGATGAGGGTTCCCATCTTGCTTTCTTCGATTTGCTCATTCAAGACTTTGGCGACCACTTTGATCGCGTCGACGTCCAATCCACTGTCGATTTCATCCAACATCGCAATCTTAGGTTTCAGAAGCATCATTTGAATGATTTCATTCCGTTTCTTTTCACCACCCGAAAAACCTTCGTTGACATAACGATGCGCGATTTCAGATTTCATTTCAACCTTTTGGATCGCTTTATCCAAAGTACGGATGAACGTAAACAAAGGAATCGGTTTTTCACTGCGTGTATTCAACGCTGCTTTCATGAAGTCAGAGATGGTGACCCCATTGATTTCCTGTGGATATTGCATACCCAGAAACAAGCCGGCTTTGGCACGTTCATTGACTTCCATAGCCAAAACATCTTCTCCATTAAGCAGGACGCGACCTTCTGTCACTTCATATTTAGGATGTCCCATGATCGCAGCCAAGAGCGTGGATTTACCATTCCCATTGGGTCCCATCAGGGCATGCACTTCGTTTTCACGTACGATCAAATCCACCCCTTTAAGGATGGGTTTGCCATCGATGGACACATGCAGATTCTGTATTTCTAGTGTATTCATTCACTCACTCCTAACATGGTTTTTTTACCGTGTTCATTATAACATAGCTCACAGTTTGAATGGATGCTTATGCACTGCACAAACGTCTGAGTGTATTGCCTATGGGTACATGTTAAAATGAAATCACCACAAGCGAAAGGACATCCAATGACCTACTTATACCTCATGCAGGATCAAAAACCTTTGAATGAAACCATTATTCTTAATCATGTTCACCATCTCAGACAACTCAAGCAAGCGGGAAAACTCGTGTTGTGCGGACCTTTCAGTGACCATCCCGGTGGCTTGGTCGTGATCCATGCATCATCCAAAGAAGAAGCCCTGCAGATAGCCAAAAGTGATCCCTTCATCCGCGATCAATACAAAACGTTTGATCTGTATACCTTGGATGTGGCGGATGAAAACAATGATTTTGGACTGCGCTGAGAAAACCATAAATCAATTGGAAAATGTGTTTAATTTCTCACATGGACTCAGCTTGCTTTTGGGGGTGTCTTCTTCTATAATAGAGAAGTTAATCAGGAGGTTTTCGAATGCTCGCAGTATTAAAGAGACAGTGGTTCATTGTCTTAGTCGCAGTCTTATTATTATCAACCATACTTTTCTACGTTTATGACAAAAATAAGGACAATTTGCCAAGTAAGACCGTTGGCGGTAAAGATATCGTATTCTCCATTGCTGAAACCGATGTGAGTGCCGATGAATTCTACGATGAGCTTTACGGTCGCTATGGCATGGGAGCCGTTTACTTGTTCTTCGAAAGAGCTGTCGTTGAAGCGTCAATCGCGGACAGTGCCGTCATCACAACCAAGGCTGAAGTCGATGCGGAGGGTGTCGTTGCCAACTTCAAAGAATACTATGGCACACAGTATGAAACCTATCTCATCGATGCTTTGAAGACCTTGGGTTATTCCAAACTTGAAGATCTTCAAACCTACTTCGAATATGTCTACAAACGTCAGTCGATGATGAATGGTGCCTTGGATGCTCAAATGGACACTTTATTCCCAGGCTTCCAAGAAGTCAATTCACCGCGTATCGTAAGTCATGTCTTGGTCACCATGGCCGATCCAGATGCTCCAACAGCTGAAGAAACAACACGTTTCGAAGCTGCCAAAGCTGCTTTAGCAGCGGGCATGAGCTTTGAAGACATGGTAATCAATCACTCCAATGACACCTCCAACAACACCCTGAAGGGTTTGTTGGGTTATGTCGATAAGAATACAAGTTTCGTCCCTGAATTCTTGGCGGCAGCTTTGGCATTAGGCGAAGGTGAAGTCAGCGATTGGGTCAAGACAGAATATGGTTACCACTTGATTCGCGTCGATAGCCTGGCCATCGATCGTCTTAAAGAAGAACAAGCCTTCTACGATGCCTTGCTTGCAAGTGATACGGCTTTAGAAGCCAAGATCATTTGGTCGAAGGCGGAAGAATTGGGTGTTGTCATCAACGATGAAGCCTTGAAAACTGAACTCTTGGCGTATATGGGAATCGAGGAATAAGCATGAAAAAATTAATCGTCAGTATCACATTGGGTCTATTGTTGGTCGGTTGTGGCAATCAAGCCGCTGCCATCTCAACACCAAATGATGTGCTCATCAAAGTAGGAAGTAAAAACATCACCACTGGTCAAGTCTATGGCTTGATGTTGGCGACGGATGCGGCAAGCGTCCTTAAGCAACAAGCCACGCAAATCATTTTGAATAAGGTTGTCGGATTGAGTGACGAGCTCAAAGCCAAAGCCGATGAAGAGTTGGCAAGTTTCACGGAAAACGTTGGTGATAGCTTGGGTATGTATCTTGAGTATTATGGATACAAAGATACTAAAGACTATCTGAACAATGGCATCATCCCTACCCTCCAACAAGAAGCTTTGGTTAAAGAATACATCACAACGAATTTCGATGCCTTGGTTGCGGGTTACCGTCCTAAAATGGTCCGTTTGATTGAAATCACCGATGCGACCCTTGCGGAAGCCGCCTTGGCGGAACTGAAAGCCGGTAAGGATTTCTCAGAAGTGGCGGACCTCTATTCCACATCGAACTTCCCAGGCGATGAGGAGTTGGTAAACAATACCAGCAGCTTGCCAAAGGTTGTGATTGATTACTATGACTATCAAACAACGCCAAGTCTGTCCAACGTCTTGACAGATGGAACATCAAATTACATCGTTCAAGTAACGGTGGCCGATACCAACAAGTTGAAGGATGAGATCATTGAGAGCTTCTCAATGGACACAACCTTCATGGATAAGACCTTGGAGTACTACTTTGTCGAAAATGGCTTCACCATTTATGACAAACCACTCTACGATTTGTTTGTCCAAAGCTATCCGAATTATTTAGGAAAATAGACTGTTAACACAGTCTATTTTTTTGTATGATGGAGAAAAGAGGTCAAGCCAATGTGTGTATTCTGTAAAATAGCCAAGCATGAGATTCCTTCCAAAGTCGTTTATGAAGATGATGAAATTCTAGCCTTTCTCGACATTCAACCCGTTACGAAGGGGCATACTTTGATCATTCCAAAGGAACATTTTGCGAATTATGCCGAGACGCCCAGTGAAGTCATCGCCCACATTCATGAGATTGCGGTGCTCTTGACGAAACGTTATGAAGAAATATTGAAGCCAGCCGGATTCAATCTTCTCTCCAACATGCATGAAGCCGCGGGGCAAACGATGTTTCATACACATTTCCATTTGATTCCACGCTATGATGAGAACGATGGTCTCTTATTAAAGTTCAGTCATCTCAGCGAAGCGGATTGCAGTGCTGAGGAATGTCGAAAATTAATGCAAAAATAAAGTTGGAATCATTTCCAACTTTTTAAACGACATAGAGATTGATGGTATCCATATCCATCCAACAATGAATACGGAGTGTTTTTTCATCTTCAATTGTAAAGAAGATCGGAGTAGGATCCTTCAAGACATCCACACTTTGATTGTCTAAGAAACTAAGAATGATCGGATTCGCACAGCCTAAGAACTGAGTATGATCAAAGCTGAGTTCAACTGGAATACCCTTCTGGATGGTGTTGTAGTCCAAGACATAACGTCCCTCTTGAATCGTCAAAACCACCCTTTGCACACCATCCACGATGGGAGCTTGGTCTCGATTTGTAAACAGGCTTTGGATCGTATTTGAGATGCTTGGATATTGTGTGATCATATTAAGTCCCATCCAAAGGATGACGAAGCTGCTGAGTACGCGTACGAGCTTATGATTGACCTTGCCAAGTCTCAATCCAAACCACTGCATGCCAAACAAGGCAGGCGCTGTCGTGATGGCAAAGACAAACATCATTAAGGCCCCTTGAAGTGGATTCCCACTGCCAAGTGCCAAAAGTTGGATGCTTTGCAGGGCACCACAGGGCATCAGGCCATTGAGTAGACCAATCACCAATGAATTGCTTGCATTCTTGAACTTGAATTTGAATTTGGGAAGCTGGATGAATCCAAAGCTTTGAATCGCAAGCAGAACCATCCACAAACCAATCAGAAGCTTGAGGCTGTTCTGTGAGCTCAGTGAGAACTCGAACCAAGACCCTAAATAGCCCAGAACCAAACCCGTCAAAGTATAGGAAACGATTCTTCCCCCTTGATACTGAACGATGTGATGCTTGATTGCGTCATGATTCAAACCAAGATTGGCACTCAAGGCCAAACCGCCACACATGCTCACACAGTGAAGCGAAGAAATCAAACCATAGATCACAACGAGCGATAGACTGATCTGTGATGGATCGAGCTGAAAACTCAAACGACCATACAAAAATTGAAATGAAATGAAGAGGACCAGTCCCCCAATAAGGATGAGCCCTTGTTTAATATCGAAGCCTTCCTTCTTAATACCATAACCTAAAGAACTCAATAGCGCATCCACGTGTTTCACATCCACTTTGAAATCGCTCTTTAGATGAACGATGCCACTTTGGTATGAAACAGAAACAGACTTTACCCCATTCATTTGGAGTAAAGCCTTTTTTACTGTTTTTTCACACTGGACACAATGCATGCCCGTAATCTGAAATCTACTTTCCATGTTAGCGTGTCAAACGTTTGATGGTCGTCAAAACTTCATCAACGATCTCTGGATGATTCGCCTTGATGTCGCGAACGACACAGGTCTTCAAATGCTCCTCAAAGAGCGACGATGAGAAGGCATCCAAAGCAGACTTCACCGCTGCCACTTGAATCAAGATGTCATCGCAATAGACATCTTCTTCCACCATGGACTTGATGCCTCGAATTTGACCTTCTAAGCGATTCAGACGATGGATGAGCTTAGACTTGTTATCGGATTCCCGATGGGTATGTTTGGAATGATCCATAGTTGATTACCTCATTTTAAAGAAACGTAGACGCAAGGCATTGGTCACAACCGACACCGAACTGAGTGCCATGGCTGTTCCTGCCAAGACGGGATCGAGCAAAGGTCCACCGAAATAATAGAAGACACCTGCCGCAAACGGAATCCCGATGATGTTATAGATGAATGCCCAGAACAAGTTTTGTTTGATGTTGGTCAATGTCGCCTTGGACAATTGGAGTGCTTTCGCCACATCCTTCAGATCAGACTTCATCAAGACCACATCCGCAGATTCCATCGCCACATCGGTTCCGGAACCAATCGCAATCCCGACATCCGCTTTGGTTAGAGCGACCGCATCGTTGATGCCATCTCCTACCATTGCCACAATATACCCTTGAGCCTTGAGTTTGTCAACTTCATTTCCCTTATCTTGGGGTAGAACTTCCGCTAGTACGATATCGAGGCCCACTTGAGCCGCGATCGCATTTGCGGTCTTTTGATTGTCACCAGTGATCATGGCCACTTTGATGCCCATCTTCTTAAGCGCTGCGATGGCCTCGTAACTGCTTTCCTTAACCACATCCGCAACGGCGAACAGACCGAGAACTTCTTTTTCATCCGCAACCCACAAGACTGTCTTCCCTTGTGTTGAGCGTTCTTCTGCCCAAGCTTTGCCTTGGACGGTGATGTTGTTTTCACGCATCCATGTTTCATTACCAATGATGATGTTTCGATCGGCCACTTTAGCCTTTAAACCACGTCCACTGATGGCTTTGAAATCGGCTACGACATCCAAATCAATTTGTTTTTCCTGAACATATTTAACGACTGCTTTGGCTAAGGGATGTTCCGAAACAGATTCTGCGGACGCAATCAACTTAAGAAAACCCGCTTCCGTTCCACTTAGAACCGAAAGATCCGTTAAGGTCGGTTCACCTTTCGTAATCGTACCTGTCTTATCAAAGATGATCGCATTGACCTTGTGCGCTAATTCCAAAGCTTCGCCACCTTTAAACAAGACGCCCATCTGAGCACCTTTACCCGTCCCAACCATGATGGCGGTCGGTGTCGCCAAGCCTAAAGCACAGGGACACGCGATGACCAAGACCGTTACGAAACTGCTTAGGATAAATGGGAAATCTTTACCCATCCACCACCAGAACAATGCACTCACGATGGCAATCACAATGACAATTGGAACGAACACACCTGAAATGATGTCTGCCAACTTTGCGATCGGAGCTTTCTGTCCTTGCGCATCTTCAACCAATTTTATGATTTGAGCCAAGGCGGTATCCTGTCCAACCGCACGGGCTTCCATCGTCAACACACCGTGGGTGTTCAAAGAACCCCCCACGACTTTATCTCCGACATGTTTCTCTACAGGGAGACTCTCGCCTGTAAGCATGCTTTCATCCACAGCCGATTGACCACTGGTGATGACGCCATCGACGGGAATCTTTTCGCCCGGTTTGACCAGAAGAACATCTTTAAGCACAATCTCTTCCAACAAGACATCCTGTGTCGAATCGTTGATCACAAGATGAGCGATCTTAGGACTCAGGCCCATCAACTTCTTAATGGCTAAAGATGTCTTTCCTTTAGATCTCTCTTCCAACCACTTCCCTAATAGAATCAAGGTAAGGACAACCCCTGCGACTTCGTAGTACAAGTCATTAACGAGATGTGTGTTTCCCATTGCGATACCATAGGTGTTGTACAAACCATAAAGAAATGCGGAGCCTGTACCAATTGCCACCAAAGTATCCATATTGGGAGACCAGTGACGCAATGTCCTTAAGCCAATGATAAAGAACTTACGTCCGGTATAAACGATGACAATCGTCAAAAACAGCTGCGCAAGCGCAAAATTCAGTGGATACATATGCGGCACCAACCACGTTGGCAAAGGCAGTTTCACACCTTCGATCATATGTCCCATCGCTAAATAAAGAAGGGGGAGTGTAAAAACAATCGCTACGATCAGATTGATCGTCATGCGCTTGAATGCTGCTTCCTTACGCTTCTGATCCGCATCATCTTCCACTTTGGCCTCACTGGCCTTATAACCCGCTTTCTCAACCGCTTGTTTGATTTGCGAGAGTTTGATCACACTGGGGTCGTACACCAAGCTTGCCTTGTTTGTGGCAAGATTGACACTGATCGATTCAACACCCTTTTGTTTTCTTACCGAACGCTCAATAGCCGCACTGCAAGATGCACAGGTCATGCCTTCAATGTCCAGCTGAAGTTCACGCGTCAGCTTTGGTTCAACTAAACCATAACCTGCTTTTTCAACAGCCGCTTTGATCACTTCAAAATCAAGATCCTTATTCAAAACGACGGTCAACTTCTCCGTCGTAAGATTGACATCCGCGCGTTCCACACCATCCAACTTCGAAACCACGCGTTGAACAGTCGCGGAACAACTCGCACAGGTCATGTCCGTAACGGTATAGTTACGAATGTTATCCGACAAGTGTATACCCTGCTTCTTCAACCGCTGCTTTTAGAGTTTCGAACTGAACACTGTCTTCACTGTTCACTAAAGCAGACTTCTCTGCCAAAGATACTTTGACATCTTTAACCCCTTCAACTTCACTCAAAGCCATGGTCACGTGATGAACACAGTGGTTACACGTCATACCTTCTACTGCATATTTCTTTAACATATTCATTTCCTCCGTGTGTCCATTTTATACCCCCCTAGGGTATCTGTCAAGATGAATGCACAAAAAAAATAAACACTTAAGTTTATTCTTTTGGCTTATAGAAACTACGGTTCTCCAATGGGAAGATACGGGGTGTCCATTCCCCCGGTTTAACACTTTCCAAGGCTTTCGCAAACATATTCATCCGTGCATCCACATTATCAATGAATGTGAGCATCTCCGCTTCCATGACCATCGGCAAGACCGGTGATCCAAATTCATACTCGCCATGGTGTGATAGAATCATGTGTCGCATCAAAGTGACTTGTTCACTGTCTTGATAACCCAGAACCTTCGCTTTTTCCGCAAGCTTGCTTTGCATGATTGAGATATGTCCGACCAACTTCCCTTCAAGGGTATACTCCGTAAGGATCGGTCCACTCAATTCATCGATCTTACCCAGATCATGCAAGAGAACCCCTGCAAACAACAGATCTCTATTTAACATCGGATAGAGCGTACAGAATGCCTCCGCAAGATCCAACATCGCAATCATGTGCGTCGCCAAACCTCCCACAAAATCATGATGGTTCTTCGCTGCGGCAGGATAGCTGTACAACTTGTCTTGAAGATCATCCATGATGGCTGTGCAGACATCACGATACACCACATCCTGCATGGACAATAAGCTTTCATGAATCCGTTTTTGCATGAACTCCAAACTCAAATCGGTCGCCATGACATAGTCCGCCGGATCAAACTGATTGTCCTCAAGTTTCGATAAACTGTAAATACGCAGTTGTAAGGCATTGCGATACTTCAAGACTTCCGCACTGACCAAGACAACTTTCCCGGCCTCGATGCCAGTAAGCAGTTCATCTTTCGCATCCCATAATTTCGCATCGATCGAACCACTTTGATCTTGCAAGACAAAGGACAAATACGGTGCGCCTGAGTTGGTGATGCCTCGATTCATGGTCGTAATCAATAAACTGGTCTGAATCTTCTCCCCTTCCACAAAACTGCTGATTGATTGTCTACTCATCGTTCCACTCCATTTCATTTAAAATAATATAGATATCATCCAAGTTGAAGCCTTGATGATCCAAATAACTGAATAAGGCATTGCGCAATTGGGTGCCCTCATGCTTGGAAGATAAACGACGTTTTGCTTTAAACGCTGTTTTACGCAAATTATCCAACTCGCCCTTTTCTTCTTCTTGAAAGTTCAGACTCCGCATGACCACTTCTATGACATTGAACTCAAAACCTTGACTCATCAATCGTTGCGTCAATTTTTGTTTCAATGAACGTAAGGAACGATCACGGATCGAAGGTTTCACCTTTTCAGCCAAAGCCAAAGCATTCGCCACTTCAGCTTCTTGACTATCTTCTTGAATCACCTTATCGATCAATTCTTGGGCAATGCCTTTGTTTCGCAAACCACGGATGATCTTCTGCTTACCTTGTAGTAAAGCTTGAAGCGATTGAACCATGGAACGGGCATATTGTTCATCATTGATGTACTTCTTTTGTTCAAGATAATCAATCAATTGATTGATCTGACCAATGTCCAAGGTTGTTTTTCCAATCAAAAAATCATACATTTCTTGTCGACTGCGATCTTTGACACTGATCTTCTGAATACAAGCCTGATACGCCTTTACGAATTGCTCATTCTCAAGTAATGTTTCAATCACATCTTTCTCCAATTCATTCCCCTTCCTTAAGCCCATTCCCACAAACATCTCCATGCTCACCAATACACTGAGACTTCGATATTTATTTTCAAATAGACATTCCACGACCGCATGTTTATGACTGACTTCCGTAAGCACCATGGCTTCTTTCGAAACGCGGATGGCCTGAGCATAGACCCCTAAGACATTTTGAACGAAGACTTCACGATCATAAACTTGAACACTCGCAAGAGCGTTGTCACGCATGCGTCGTTTGACTTCATCCTCGAGTTTCGCGTAGATTTCAATCTTATGGGCAAAATCGCTCGCATCTTCAAAGAAGTAGCCATTCCGATTGGGTTCAATCAAATCACTCAATACCTTGTCTTCACGCGCAAACACGATCTTTCCACTCGCCAAGGCTTCGATAAATGTCATTCCCTGTGTCTCAGTCAGGGAAGCGGACACAAAGCAATCCGCCGCATGATAATAGATCGGAATCGTATGGGAGGGGCGTTTGCCTGCAAAGATGATGGATTCTGCCGCATTCAATTTCTTAGCCAGATGTTTGAGCTCATCTTCTTGAGGACCGGCCCCGATGATGATCAAACGACTGGGGATCTCTGCTTGATTGATTTTCGCAAAGCCTTCCAAGACCAAATCAATGCTTTTTTCTTCCGCAATTCGACCCACATAAAGAATGATCAGCTTGTCATGCAAGCGGTATTCATCCTTAAACGATTGGATGGCCTTTTGATCGACATTCTCCGCTTTGAAACGATCCAGATTCAAACCAGTCGGTATGACATTGATCTCACGTTTGATGCCATAACCTTTAAGCATCTCTTTCGTCTTCAGCGAAGGCGAAATTGCCCCATCACTGGTCTCAATATAGAGCTTGCTCAACTGAGAAACGGTCTTCTTCGCAATCTTCTCAACTGCTTTCGATTTGAACACATTGACATAATGCGTATAGTCTTCATAGGTCGTATGATAGGTGACGACCAAAGGTTTATGCATCAAACGAGCGACGATACGCGCAAAAATACCGATGCCAAATTCAGTATGCGCATGTAAGATATCCAAGTCCATGCCTTTGACGATCTGATAAGCACGGATGTGCAAAGGACTGGTTAAAACATAGCCATACATCTGTTTGAGTTGAATCCCAGGTAAACGCAAGACTCGATTCTCATAACTCAAGTTTAAGATCGACACATGCGTCGTGATGATGAACACTTCATGACCAGCTGCTTCCAAACCTTCTTGTAAGGTAACGATCGAGGAGACGACCCCATTGATTTCGGGTGTGTAGGTATCCGCAAATAATCCAATTCTCATTCTGTGTTCCTCACCTTTGTATAGATTCTCTTTAATTCTTGTCCAATGATTTTGATATCCCGCTGGGCTGCGACTTCGTAGGCCGCATCGGCACAGCTTGGAAAGTCTTTCTGAATGATGTGTCGAATCAAATCGATAAACTCCGCATTATCAGACCCTTTGTGGCAATGGATTCCATTGATCAACCAATCCTCATATACGGGAATGTCGCGAATCAAGACAGGACATCTGGATGCCAAAGCTTCCAAGACCACGATGCCTTCTGTTTCTTCGTACGATGGAAAGAAGAAACAATCCGCACTGGAATAAGCCCCTTCAATGATTGGACCTCTGACATAGCCAGGCAGAATCACGTTTCGCGGCGCATGCTTAATCACATCCCGAACCGACTGAGGTACCGTGTAGAGAGGGGTATGCCCAAACCAAATGAAGGTCAATTCGGGGAAATACTTGGCGACTTCCATGAAGTCTTGAATCCCTTTTCGTTCGAAGTATAGTCCAACGCCAATGACGACCTTTTGGTCCTCACTTAATGAGAAATACCGTCGAAACGCTTTGACCTCTTCCGCGTTGTATTTATAACGTTCAATGTCAATCCCATTGGACACGGCATAAATAGGGAGTGTGATGCCATAGTTCTCCAATAAGCGTTTGGAATAGGGTGTCGGCGTGATGATGGCATCCGCCATTGAATAGTTGTGGATCAAATGATGACGCACAAAAGGTGCGATTTGATTTGATAACACAAACGAATTCCGGAAGTCTTCCTCGGTGCTGTGCGCATGATAGATGACCTTAGCCCCTTTTTTACGTGCTTGTTCGATCACATTGGAGCTGTTCACACCGACTGTATTGATATGCAAAATATCGTAAGTGTCCTCAGGGTCACTCGTATAGGCAATCCCTGCACGCTCCAAAGCCATCTTTTGATGTGCAAACGCGCGACCAATTCCAGAGGTTTGGATGAACTTTTCCGATTCAAAATAGAGCGCAACTTTCATGTGTTCACGTCCTCATAACGCATTCATTATACCATATAAATAAATATCCACTAGCTTAGCTAGTGGTTTTACATTTGCGGGCATAGCCCTGTAATACTAGCGGCGCTTTACAGCGCTGATGCAGTCTGTCACTTGCATCGTCTACTTGCTACCCGTGAACGGGT
>JAUVVC010000012.1 GCA_030604855.1 Erysipelotrichaceae bacterium | reverse complement strand
CCTTTCCAATGATTTTCCCGACACCTTCTTGATTGGCATTATACTGAATTTGTAAGGCTTAATTCCACCTTTCCATTTGTAAAGCTAAATTCCATACCCATGCGGAATTTACATTTTCATTTCACGTAATCTAAATATTTTCAGAAAAAGTATTGAAAGTTACATTGTGCTGTGTTAGATTTATTTCATGAAAGGCCGGGTGCTGATTATGAGAACGACACAAACATTACAGATTCAGCATCAAGCATATTACGTTTATTTTTATTTTAGGTAGCTCGGTTGATATCGGTATAGATATTAACCTGTTTTACTTGGTTAAAAATAAATCTATGCTGGTCCAAATTCATCTTCCTCAACAAGCCGCATAGATTCGCGGCTTTTTTATTGTTGAGGGGAGGGAACTTATGAAAAAGATAATCACACTGGCATTGGTATTGTTGTTATGGATGGTTGGATGTACGTCGGCTGAGCCTAAGACAGATGGAGATGATGTGAAAGTGATTGGTGTCCTTTTATTGGTTACACACCCAGCTCTGGATGCGACGATTGAAGGCATGGTTGCTGAACTTGAAGCCATGGGGCATACGGGTAAATTTGAGATTGTGATTGAAAATGCGAATGGGGATGCGCCTACAGCAGATTTGATTGCTAAGAAGTTCGTAAGCGATAAAGTAGATCTGATCTATGCGATTGCAACACCGGCTGCGCAGGCGGCGTTCAATGCGACGCAAGGGAGTGATATTCCGGTCGTCTTTAATGCGGTAACCGATGCGGTTGCGGCGGGGATCGTAGAATCCAATGAGGCACCAGGGGGCAATGTCACCGGTGTATCCGATGCGGCACCTTTAGATCTTCAACTTCAATTGATTAAAGATTTGATGCCAGAAGCGAAGAAGATTGGGATGTTATACAACTTAGGTGAAGTCAATGGTTTGATTCAAGTTGAACAAGTAAAAGCTTTGGCACCTCAATTTGGTTTGGAAGTGGTTGCGACCGGTATCACCACGGCTTCTGAGATGGCAAGTGCCGCTCAACAGATCGCGGGTGAAGTCGATGCATTCTATAACATCACCGACAATCTTGTGGTATCCAATACGGCGATCGTGACCGACAAAGCGGCTCAAGTCGGCATACCTGTCTTTGCGGCTGAGGAAGGTGCGATGGATCAAGGTTTGCTTGCGGTAGAGGGTTTGAGTTACTTGAAATTGGGAAGTCAAGCCGCAAGCTTGGTTGCCAAGATTCTCTTTGAAGGTGTTTCACCTAAAGACTTAAAAGTCAGTACCGCAACCGATACTTCATTGATCATCAATCAAACGATCGCCAACACTTTGAATATCACCATTTCGGACGCCTTGAAGGCGCGTGCGACATTGATTGATTGATATGTTGTCCTTTGGTATTGAGGTGTTGAATCAAGGTTTGGCGTATGGTGTCTTAGCCATTGCGGTGACCTTGACCTATAAAATCTTGGATTTCCCGGATCTCTCGGTGGATGGGAGTTTCCCCTTGGGATCGGTTATTGCAGCTGTGGTTTTGTTAAAGTGGGGCAATATTCCCTTGGCCTTGTTTCTTTCTTTTATCGGTGGTTTGGGTGCGGGTTTGTTAACGGGTTTCCTTCATGTCAAACTCAAAATCTCCAATCTACTCAGTGGCATCTTGGTCATGACAGGACTGTACTCCATCAATCTCATGATTGCGAACAACCGATCCAATCTCCCCATCTTCAATGTCAAAACGATGTTTACGGTGGGGTCCTGGGTTGAAAATCTACCTCAAGATCTACAAGTTTGGGTGATCCGTTTCTATCCGAGTATTGTGTTGTTGTTGGTGATCATTGTCCTAAAGTTGGTGATGGATTGGTTCTTGGAAACCAAGCTTGGATTCTTGCTTAGAATCACTGGGGATAACCCGCAATTAGTCATCGCTTTGGGTGAAGATATTGGGAAAACAAAGATTCTGGGTCTAATGTTGTCCAATGGCATCGCAGCCTTTTCCGGAGCGATTGCCATGCAGATGTTTCGTTTCTATGACATCTCATTGGGCAGTGGCATCGTCGTTGTTGGTTTGGCTTCGGTGGTCTTGGGAACCAGCGTATTGGGGTTTATGAAGTCATGGAAAATCACGACATTGGTTGTGTTGGGATCGATTCTGTATCGCTTAAGCATCTCAGTGGCTTTGGCGCTTAAGCTTCCACCAAGTAATCTAAAACTGATTACGGCTATTATCTTCGTCTTGGCTTTGGTTTTGAATAATAAAGAGCTTAGACCTAAGTTACTGAAAGGAAGGGACAAACATGCTTAGACTCTCAAACATTGAAAAGCGTTTCTATGTCGGAACACCCCATGAGAATCAACTTTACCAGGATCTGAATATTCACATCAAAGATGGGGAGTTCATTACGGTCATTGGTTCAAATGGCAGTGGCAAGTCTACCTTCTTCAACATCATTGCGGGGACACTTCAGCCAGATCAGGGTTCCATCCTCTTCAAGGGTCATGACATCGCTCATCAGCCGGAACATCTTCGGTCGCGACACATCGCTCGTGTCTACCAAGATCCTTTAAAGGGTACGGCACCTTCGTTGACGATTCTTGAGAATCTTTCCATGGCTTATAACAAGGGGAAAAAGTTCAATTTATCGCGTGGTGTGGACCAAGCTTTGATTGAACACTTCAAACAAGAGCTTAAAGCCCTGAATCTCGGCTTGGAAGAAAAACTAAACAATCGTGTCGGAACCTTGTCCGGGGGTCAACGCCAGGCTTTGAGCCTCTTGATGGCTACCCTGGTTCAACCTGAGTTGTTGTTGCTGGATGAACATACCGCTGCTTTGGATCCCAAGACATCGGAATTGATCATTGACTTGACGCAACGCTTGGTACGTGAGAAGGAGATCACAACGGTCATGGTCACACACAACTTGAAACAGGCCTTAGATGTCGGGGATCGTTTGATCATGTTTCATAAAGGACAGATCGTCTTGGATTTAAGTGGTGAAGAAAAACATAAATTGAGTGTCATGGATTTGATTGCGAAGTTCAATGCCTTGAATCTCATGAATGAATTGAATGATTCTTTGATTTTAGGTTAAACGTTCCAATGGGACGTTTTTTTAATGCATGCTGGTTTTCTTATGGTATTGTTGAAGTAAGGAAACCTTATGAACAAACAAGATAATAGCTTCTCACAAGCAGAAACATGCATTCTAATGGAACCGATGCATGCCAACATCCATGGCCATGTCCATGGTGGTGAATTGATGCGATTGATGGACAATACAGCGGGGATCGCAGCGGCCAAACACGCTAAAGGTGCGGTGGTCACGGCACGGGTGGATGAGTTGGAATTCCACAATCCTGTGTTGATCGGGGATATCGTGACTTGCATCGCACAACTTTGTTATGTGGGGAACAGTTCGATGCAGATCTGGGTCAGTGTCTATGTGAATAACCTCAGTAACGCCAGTGATATGAAATTGGCACTGTCGGCATTTTTTACGATGGTGCATCTTAAGGATAAGAAGGTCGCAAGAGTAGATTCCTTACATCCGACAACAGCCTTGGAACATAAACTGTATGCCTTGGGTGAAGCGAAATATCTTGAAATCAAAGCGAAAAGGAATAAACAATGAAACGTAAAATCATATTTGACTGTGATCCAGGCTTGGATGATGCCCTAGCTTTATTGTTAGCGGTGGGACAAAAGGATTGGGAGATCTTAGGAGTCACCACCATCGCAGGAAATTCTTTGATTGAGTACACGACCCAAAATGCGCTCGATCTATTGGAATATTATGGAAGGCCGGATATTCCAGTGGCACAAGGTTCGAGCAATCCGATTTTGGGACGCTTTTCCTCCGGTTCCCATGTCCATGGATCCAAGGGCATTGCGAACATTGAACTGCCCAAAGCCAAACGAGAGATTGAGCCCTTAAGAGCTCATGAATGGATCGCACAGACACTTAAGGCATCATCAGAAAAAATCACAATCATTGCGACGGGTCCCCTGACCAATGTGGGGATGGCCATCAGTTTGTATCCTGAGATTCTCGATAAAATTGATATGATCTCACTGATGGGGGGATCGGTCCATGTCGGTAATGTCGGTGCGGTCATGGAAGCCAATACCAAGAATGATCCTGAAGCGGCACACATCGTCTTTAATTCAGGGCTTAAAATTGCGATGTTTGGCTTGAATGTGACGTATCAAACCGTGATCTATCCTAGTGAGATGGATGAAATTTCCAAGCTTGGTAAGTTTGGAGCTTTGGCTGCGGATTGTTTACGTTATCATTTCAAGAATTATCAAGATCTTCCTTTCTTTAAAGGGGATCCATCGCACGACAGTTGTGCGGTTGCCTATTTGATTCAACCGGAACTCTTCACCCTGGAACATCTCAATGTGGTGGTTGATTTGAGTGGAAGTTACAGTCGTGGTCAAACCATCGTCGACCAACACAGCGTCACAGGACGACCCTTGAATGCTTGGGTAGCCCTAGCGTCGAATCGCGAAGGGTTTGTGGCTTTGATCAAAGAGACGGTACAACGTTTGAATCAGGCTTAGAAAGGTTTTATTTTGATTGAACTTATTGATCTGACAAAAACGTATACAACGCGCTTGGGTGTCAAAACCCAAGCGCTTGATTCGATCCGTTTAAACTTACCCGATGTGGGCATGATTTTTGTCTTGGGTAAAAGTGGTAGTGGTAAATCTACCTTACTGAATCTCTTAGGTGGTTTGGATCGAGCTGATTCAGGTCGGATTTTGGTGGACGGAATGGATCTGAGCGCTAAAAAAGGAAAAGAACTCGATGCTTATCGTTGTCATGACGTGGGTTTCGTGTTTCAAGACTTCAACATCATTGAGCACTATACGGTTCGAGAGAATGTGGGTTTGGCATTGGAATTGCAAGGCAAGACCATCGAATCAAAGTTGATGCGGAACACTTTAGAGTTGGTGGATCTTAAGGATTTTGAGAATCGCAAAGGTAATGAAGTCTCGGGTGGGCAGAAACAACGTATCGCCATTGCGCGTGCTTTGATCAAGCGACCCCGCTTGATTCTTACGGATGAACCAACCGGGAATCTGGATTCAAACACATCGGATCAAATCATGAACTTGTTGAAGGAAATATCAAAAGAGACGTTGGTTGTGGTGGTGTCCCATGATCCAGAAGAGGCGAAAGTGTTTGGCGATCGCATCATATACATTAAGGATGGACGCATCTCAAAAGATGAGCTTATTCATGTATCAGAAGATAAGTTGTCAAAAGTGCATGAACACAAGGGCTTTTTAAAGTTATCCTCTAGTATCAAGTATGGCATCCATGCCTTGCGTCCTAAACGACTTCAAGTCATCATGACGAGTTTATTGTTGACATTCAGTTTGATGGTTTCCAATCTATTGGGTGCGTATCTGCATTTTCTCAATGATCCGGATATGCGGCTGTTTGAAATACTCGATTCTGAGCAAATCAAAGCGATTGCTACAGATCTACAAGGATACCTCACCCAAGCCCATGCGGAAGTTTTGATCCTAGGGACCTATGTCTTGTTGCTTGGCATCTTCTATGTATTCCTTTCCATCAGCGTTGAACAACGCATCAAACAATTGGGCATCTTCAAAGCGATTGGAGCGCGTCATCAAGATGTGTTGAAGATCTTCATATGGGAAGCTTTATTGCTGGGTATCGGTTCGTTCATCTTATCGAGTTTGGTGGCCTATGCCTATCTACTGGACATCAATAAAAAGTTTTATGATGGACTCAGTGTGCTCGGCTTATATCTACCTCAGATTCTTTTCCATGGGTACATATCTTTATTTCTCCCCAGTCTATTCATGGTTGGTTTGACGCTCAATACCTTACGTAAAAATAGCGTGATTTCAATTTTAAAGGAAAGCTAGATGATTCAACTCATAAATGCAAACAAAACTTATACAAGCAAGTCTGGCATCAAAGTCAAAGCTTTGGATCATATCAATTTAGAGTTCAATGCACGTGGACTTGTTTTCATCTTGGGTAAAAGTGGAAGTGGGAAATCCAGTCTTTTGAACATCTTGGGAGGCTTGGATTCTGCCAATACCAGTAAGATCCTCATCAATGGTCAAGAATTGAAACGCTTTGATGATCGTACCTGTTCCATCTATCGCAACACCCACATCGGTTTTGTTTTCCAAGAATACAATTTGATGAACAACCTGGATGTGTATGAAAACATCGCACTTGCCTTGCATTTACAAAACAAGCCCGTAGAACCATCGCAAATCTTGGATATGCTTTCAGTCGTGGACTTGAATGGTTTGGAAAAACGACGTTTGGATGAGCTTTCCGGAGGGCAGAAACAACGTGTCGCCATTGCACGAGCTTTGATTAAGGATCCAACCATTATTTTGGCGGATGAACCGACAGGGAATCTGGATTCGCAAAGCTCTAAGCAGATCTTTGAGGTTCTCAAACGTTTGAGTCAAGAAAAATTGGTTATTGTCGTTACCCATGACCGTGAATACGCTGAACAGTATGGCGATCGAATCATCACGCTCAAGGATGGGCGTGTGGAGGAAGATACACAGATCAATGCGTTTGATGATGTGATTACGTTGGCGAAGCCCATCCGTGCACGCTTGCCTTTATCACTCAAAGCAAAAATGAGTTTTGAAAACATCGTTCAGAATAAACTGCGATTGTTGGTTACGGTCATGATCGTATCCTTTTTAGTCGCGGTTCTTTCGACGGTGTATACGGCCTTGTATGTCAGTGCGGATGTGACGGGGGATTTGATGGATCTCAGTCATCAGACGCAGTTGGTGCTCAGTGAGCCCATTCCTTTTACGCTAGCAGAAACCATTGCGCCTAAACTTAATCCCTCTACGCCAAAGAAGCTAAACGCTGAAGCTGTGTTAAAACTGCGAGGTATTGCAGAAAAGAATCATGCCATCTTATTTCCCAAAACACATTTATGGCTGGGTGAGGATTGGTTGCGTGTCAAAGATCTCGGTTTGAAGATTGATAGACCCGAAGCTTTGGCAAGCGATGTGGTCATCCGGCCTAATGAAGCATTGCTGGAAGCCATTGAGGATGCGACATTGACCTTTGTGTCAAATATAAAAGTATTGGATCGCGAAAGAATCGGGCGTTTGCCTGAAGACCGTTTTGAAGTCGTCATTTCAAGTGCTTTAGCGCAATATATCCTGGTGTCTCAAAATAAGCCAATCCATGATTATTCCGCTTTGCTCAATCAATTCCTGAATGTGGGTTCATTTCATCGCCTGAAGATCGTGGGCATTGTCTATGATGAGGCTCTGCTTTTAAGAAAAGAACAAAGCATCTTGAACACCAGCTACACGAATCTTTATGTCCACGCCAGTTTTCTACGCTATAATCCCTTGCCGACACGCTTGGAGAGTTATGGTGTTCAGATGACGGAGAAGACAGATACACATGCCTTGATTGAAGCTTTGAAAACGGTGGGTTCGATAACGCTTCTGCCTCGTGTGAGTGATCGTTTGAATCGTTACACACGGCATGAGTTGACCTTGATCATGGCGGTATTGGTTCCGATTATTGGTTATTTTGCGCTCATCTTCCTTGGGAACTATATTGCGTCGAGCATCTTGAAACGTAAGAAGCAGATTGGGATTCTACGGGCGTTGGGAGCCGAAATAAAAGAGGTTCAATGGATCTTTATGATCGAAGTCCTCTTTGTTGGTTTATTGATTGTGTTGTTGGTTTTAGGGATGGTTCCGTATATGATCGATGTCTTGAATTTCATATTCAAGGTGCATTTCTACGATACCTTCATCGCGTACTTTCACTATGATGTCTTCAGTTTAGGAATGGGTCACTTTATCGAAGTCATCAGTCTGCTTGCATTGGTCAACTTGGTCATCGTATTCACCTTGACCTATCACATCAACATCCTGGATCCCGTGGACATCATTACTGGTCGTTAGGATTGATAAGGGCATAGTGATAGTGATCTTCCCACTGACCGTTGATATGCACGTTCTTGCGCATCAAGCCTTCACGCTCGAAACCATGTTTCTCCAGCAGTTGCCAAGAGGCTGTGTTGCTGGGCATGACGCCGGCTTCTAAGCGATGGAGATTAAGGGTGATGAATGCTTCGTGAATCATAAGTTTAAGGGCCTCACTCATATAGCCCTTTTTATTATGGTCTTCGTCCAAGGCGTAACCGATGTAGGCACAACGTAGTGGCCATAGGATATCGTTCAAGGCGATGGTTCCTATGAGTTGGTGATTCGCATTGAGAAAAATGCCATAGCGGTAACTTTCTTTGTTTTGTGCTTGTTGAGCATAGGATTGTATGTATTTACGGATGTTGGCAAGGGTGTAGTATTGGTCCGAACGTGTGAAAACATAGGGCTTGAAAAAAAGACGATTCTTAAGCTCATATTGTAAGATTCGTTGATCATCGTGTTGATTAAAAGCTCTTAAGTAGATTCGCTCACCCTGTATCATGCTTTTAGTTTAGCATAAAGCTCAAGTCAAATTACTATTAAAAAGAAAGTAATTGCGTTAAGCTAGTCATGAGGTGATTAACGATGAAAATCAAAATATGGGCAGATTACAGTTGTCCTTTCTGTTACATCGGAAAGACGGTTTTGCAACAAGCCATCGATGAGTTGAATTTGAATGATGTGGAAATTGAATACAAAGCCTTTTTATTGGATCCCAATGCACCTTTGGTGAGTTCTGAAAGCACAGAGAAAGCATTGGCGCGTAAATATCGTGTCTCACAGGATGAAGCAAAGCAGATGGTGGATGGTGTCGTTCAGCGTGCAAAGACCGTGGGTTTACATTATCGCTATGATTTGGTTCAGGCGACAAACACAAGCACTGCTCACCGTTTACTAAAGCTGGCAAAGAACAAACACAAGAAAGCATTGAATGAAGCGCTGTATCATGCGTATTTCATTGAAGGTAAGAATCTCTCGGATGTGAATGATTTGAGCATTATTGCACAAGATTTTGGTATTACAATGGAAGCTGTTCAAGAACTTTTTGCATCAAAGGTCCATGCGTCTGAACTTCAGAGTGATTTATTGGAAGCTCAGAACTTACGCATTTCAGGCGTACCTTACTTCTTGTTTGAAGATGGGACAAGCATCAGGGGAGCTCAGCCGATACGTGTTTTTAAAGAAAAACTAAGTCAAAAATAGATTTTACGGTGAAAATTGTGTGAAAATTTTCAGATTAATGTAATAAGATTCATTGGGTAAATCGGTTGTATACTTGTTTTTATAATGCTATATTCTAGATGTAAACACTTACATGTGTTTAGATAGGGAGGCATATAATGAAGAAGTTACTTATTCTTTTAGCGACACTTCTCTTGGCTACATCACTTGTTGCATGTAAAGCTGAAGAACCTGTTGCGGAAGTGAAGGACGTCACCTTGAAAGTGTGGGGTTCTCAAGATGACCAAGCAATGCTTGGCGAAATGGTTGAAGCGTTTAAAGCTGCCAATACGGGCGTCAATTGGACGATCGAATTGGGCGTCGTTGGTGAACCTGACGCACGTACAAAGTATTTGGAAGATCCAGAAGCTGCAGCTGACGTATTCGCTTATCCAAATGACCAGGTCATGGACCTCGTCAATGCTGGTGCATTGTATGAAGTCACAATCAACAAAGATGCGATTGTTGCTGCTAACATCCAATCTGCAGTTGATGCTGCGACAGTTGATGGTAAACTTTACGGTTACCCAATGACTGCTGACAATGGTTACTTCATGTATTATGACAAGAGTGTCTACAGTGAAGAAGATGTCAAATCTTTAGACAAAATGTTGGAAGTTGCTCAAGCTGCGGGTAAGAAGGTATTCTTCGATGTATCCAACGGTTGGTATATTGCTTCATTCTTCATCGGTGCAGGTAATACCTTCTCGATGGTTGATGGCAAACAAGTCTTGGACTTCAACAATGAAACAGGCGTCAAAGTCGGTGAAGCGATCAAAGCATTCACAGCACATCCTGCTTTCTTAACAGGCGACGACAACATCTTCAAAGCTGGCATGGGCACAACCATTGCGGCTGGTGTTTCCGGAACTTGGAATGCTGGCGATATCTCCACAATCCTAGGTGCGAACTATGCGGCGACAAAGTTGCCTGAATACACTTTGGGTGGTGTTGCGACTCAATTGGGCAGCTTTGCTGGTTTCAAATTGATGGGTGTCAACAGCTTAACGGCTTTCCCAGAAGAAGCAATGGCTTTAGCTGAATTCTTGACCAATGAAGCAAACCAAATCAAACGTTTCGAAACGCGTAAATTAGGTCCTTCCAACAAGAATGCGGCTCAAAATGAAGCTGTTCTTGCAGACGTTGCGTTGTCCGCTTTGGCTCAACAAGCACCATTTGCAATCAGCCAAAACAGTGTGGCTGGAACCTATTGGGGACCTGCTGAAGCCTTCGGTTTAGCACTTGAAAACAAAGACTACACAATGTCCATTCAAGCAATGCTTGACGCTTTAGTATCACAAGCTGCTGGCGAATAAGCTTAATACAAGGATTCTTATCAAGGGCAATATGGTTTCATATTGCCCTTCTTCTTAATGAAGGGTGGTACGCAAATGACGAATGGACTTAAAGCATTTGGGAAACGGATTGGTTTATTTTTTACGCATTTCTCGCAAGGAGACATCATCACCAAGGCATCTTATTTTGTCATGGGCTTGGGACAATTTTTGCGCGGGCAATGGGTAAAAGGTGCAGCTTATTTAGGGGTTCAACTTATTTTCATCTATTACATGTTGGTGTCGGGTATTTCCAGCATTCTTGGTTTGCGAACACTGGGAACCAAACTTCAAGAACGTGTCTGGAGTGAAGAACGTGGCATCTTCGTCGTCCAAGCTGGAGACAACTCGATGTTGATGTTGTTGTTTGGGGTTGCGGCGATTTTCGTGGTCCTTGCTTTCGTGATGGTCTATTGGATGAGTGTCTCGGGCTCCTATCAGAACCAGATGACCTTGGAAGCTGGCAAGAAACCTCTGAATTTCAGACAAGAGATTGATGTGTATTTGAATGAAAAATATCACATCACGGTACTAACATTACCTGTCTTTCTGACCTTCTTGTTTACCATCGTTCCTTTAGTGTTCATGATTCTGCTTGCATTTACGAACTTTGACCGTTTTCACCAACCTCCAGGAAATCTGTTTACGTGGGTCGGGTTTGAAAACTTTACCGCTGCTTTATGGAAAGATCCACTGAAGTCCAAGACCTTTATTGATTTATTGATTTGGACGCTGATTTGGGCCGTGTTTGCGACAGTCTTGAACTATATCTTTGGTATGGTTCTGGCAATCATGATCAATAAAAAGGGCATCAAGCTCAAGAAATTCTGGCGAACAATCTTCGTCATTACGATTGCCGTACCTCAATTCGTCAGTTTGATGTTGATGTCGCAATTGTTGGCAGACCAAGGAACTTTGAATGTCATCTTGCAAGAGATGAATCTGATTGATAAGTTCTTACCGTTCTTATCCGATCCGACCATGGCGAAAATCACGGTCATCGTCGTCAACCTTTGGGTAGGGGTACCTTATTCGATGTTGATCACATCCGGTATCTTGATGAACATTCCTACGGATCTTTATGAAAGCGCCAAGATTGATGGGGCAAACGCATGGGTCCAGTTCTGGAAGATCACCTTACCGTATATGTTGTTTGTGACGGGACCCTATTTGATTACGCAGTTTATTGGTAATATTAACAACTTCAATGTCATTTATCTCTTGACCCGTGGTGGTCCACTTTCCTTGGAATACTTCCAAGCGGGGAAGACCGACCTCTTGGTTACTTGGCTTTATAAACTGACGGTGAATGAACAAAACTATTCATTGGCTTCAACGATTGGGATCTTCATCTTCATGTTGAGTGCCTTCTTCTCATTAATCGTATTCAATAAGACCGCTTCAACACAAAAGGAGGATGATTTCCAATGATGAAAAGCATGAAAGCACGCGCGAAAGCTGGCAACGCCTTAATTTATGCGATTTTATCTGGTTTGTCCTTCATTTGGCTACTTCCGATTGTTTGGTTGATCATGTCTTCCTTCCGCAAGGAACCAGGTGCTTATACAGCCTATATCATTCCCAAGGAATTTACTTTAGATAACTATACGCGTTTATTTACAGAGACGACGCTCTTCAATTATCCACGTTGGTTCATGAATACCTTGATTGTGGCGATCTTCAGTTGTATCATTTCAACGGTTATTGTGTTATTGACAAGTTATGCTTTGAGTCGCTTACGTTTCAAGATGCGTAAACCGATGATGAACATTGCTTTGGTATTGGGGATGTTTCCAGGATTCATGTCGATGATCGCAATCTATCACATTCTTAAAGCATTTGGTTTGACGCAAAGTCTATTCGCTTTGGTTCTGGTTTACTCTGGAGGCGCTGCTTTGGGATATTACATCTCGAAGGGTTTCTTCGATACGATTCCAAAGGCGATTGATGAGTCCGCGATGTTGGATGGGGCTAGTAAGAATACCATTTTCTGGAAGATCACCTTGCCATTATCCAAACCAATTGTCGTTTATACGATTTTGATGGCTTTCATTGGCCCTTGGGTTGATTTCATTTTCGTAAGTGTCATCATGAAGGATAATTATCAAAATTACACGGTTGCTTTAGGTTTGTTCCAAATGTTATCGCGTGAAAATATCTATCAATACTTCACACGCTTTGCGGCAGGTGCGGTCTTGATTGCCATCCCAATCACCATTCTCTTTATCTATATGCAAAAGTATTATGTGAGTGGAATTACAGGTGGCTCAGTAAAGGGTTAGTATGTTAAAAAAACTATTTTTTCTTTCATTGATAATCGGCTTATTAACGGCGTGTACAAGCACGCCGATTCGTTCGGATAAGAACTATGTGTATTATGAAATCTTTGTTGGATCTTTTTATGATACCAATGAGGATGGAATGGGTGATCTTAAGGGTGTCGAAGCGAAACTGCCTTATCTCAATGAGATGGGTGTTGGCGGCTTATGGTTGATGCCCATCCACCCATCGCCAACGTATCATAAATATGATGTGACAGATTACAAAGCGATTGACCCGAAATATGGAACGATGGAAGACTTTGATAATCTCATCGCAAAAGCAAATGAATACAAAATCGATATCATTATTGATTTGGTTTTGAATCACAGTTCTAGTGAACATCCTTGGTTCATTGAAGCAAAACGACAGGTGCTGAATGATGAATGTGATTTGGAACCATCATACTGTGATTATTATGTCTTTAGTGAACAAGCTCAGGGTAAATACTATCCAATTGGTAAAGGTTATTACTATGAAGCCTTATTTTGGGATAAGATGCCTGACTTCAACTTAGATAATCCTAAGCTTCGTGAAGAATTCGCGTCCATCATGAAATTTTGGTTGGACAAGGGTGTCAAAGGTTTCCGTTTAGATGCGGTCACATCCTTCTACAATCAAGATGTGCCTCGAAACAATGAATTCTTAGCTTGGGTAAGTGATACTGCCAAAAGCTATAAAGAAGATGCCTATATCATTGGCGAGGCATGGTCCAGTGAAGGTACGGTATTGAAGTACTATCAAAGTGGTGTTGAAAGTTTCTTCAATTTTGGCTTGTCTGCGGCAGATGGTAAGATTGCGTCGACGATACGATCGAAGAAAGGTCAAGACCTTGCGACAGCTTTGGTTAATTATCAAGCGCAAGTCAAGGCTATCAATCCCGATGCGCTGGATGCGCCGTTCATTTCTAATCATGACCAAGGTCGAAGTGCTGCTTATTTCAAGAGTGACCAAGTCATCGCAATGAAACAAATGGCGAGTCTTTATCTCTTGATGCCTGGACGTTCTTTCATCTATTATGGTGAAGAGATTGCGATGCGTGGCAGTGGTAAAGATGAAAACAAGCGCTTGCCGATGATCTGGAGTTTAAGTGATAAAACAGGGCAGACACTTGGTCCAAGTGCTGCAGACTATAAGAATGAGTTGGCAGCAGGTGTTGATGAACAATTGAAGGATAAAAATTCCTTGTTGAATCACTACAAAAATCTTACACGCATCAAGAATACATTCGATGTGATTACAGAAGGTGATTTGGAAGCGCTTGAGCTCCACCCGAATGTGTATGCCATCAAATCATCCAATGAAACTGATGCTGTGATTGTGATCCATAACTTAGCAGAAGAAAAAGTGACGCTTAAATATGATTTCAGTGAATACAAGATTGTTGAGCAGATCTATCATTTAAGTACAAAGAAAGCTCGACTCAATCCACAGTATATAGAAATAGAAGCATCCAATTCTGTTGTATTGCAAAGAAAGTAAACAAGTTTAAGACTTGTTTGCTTATTATGCTTGCATCTAGTTATGATAACTATATAATACAGTTATAAAGATTAAGGAGAACTATGGACGAACTGCATATTGCCCGATGGGCTGAATTACCTTCTATTGATCTTTACAAGGAACAAGTCATTGATTTAGTGAATCTAAACCTAAATCAACTCGGTGTGCGTCCAATAACAGCGTCCATGATCAACAACTATACGAAGTTGAAATGGATCCCTGCTCCGATCAAGAAAAAATATAGTCGTAGGCATGTATCGCACATTATGGTCATCGCACTCCTCAAGGATATCTTTGAACTCTCTGAGATCGTCAAAGGTATCCATCTGAGTAAAGAGGCTTTGGGTTTGGATGTGGCCTTTGACTGTTTCGTTAATGAAGTTGAGCGAGCAGTCAAATTGGTTTCAATTGAGAAGATTGAAGAAGCTTTTAGCTTGAATCAATTGCCCAATGCGCATCGTATCTTACGCTATACAGCATTATCGTTTGCCTTGCATCGTTTTACACGCAACTTATTGTTAGAAAGAGAAGGTATCATTCATGAAGCATAAAATCGCATTATTAACAGACTCGGGTAGTGATGTCCCCTATTATTTAGTTAAAGAACTTGGTATTTTTGTCGCACCTTTACAGGTCAACTACAAAGATCACAGCTATCGTGATGGGGTCGATATCGACGCGGAAACGATGTATGAACGTCTACCGATTGAAGTTCCTTCCACATCTTTACCCTTAGGTGAGGATATCACTAAGATTTTTGAACAAATTAAAGCAGAAGGCTATACGCATATCATAGCGGTCGTCTTATCCAGTGGTTTATCGGGTACGTATAATCTCATTAACTTGATGGCGAAAGAAGCGCCATTACCGATGGAAGTATTGGATACTAAGAACATTGGGATTGGCAGTGGCTTAACGGTTATCAAAACAGCTGAATTCATCAAAGCGGGTTTGAGTTTTGAAGAAGTCATAGCCAAAGTTAAAGAAACCATTGATAAGACAAAAGTTTACTTTGTTTTGGATACCTTGGAGTATCTACAAAAGGGTGGACGCATAGGTAAAGTTACCGCATTGATCGGGTATGCTTTGGACTTAAGACCCATCATTACCTGTAATGATGAGGGCATCTATACGACTGTTGCGAAAGCACGTGGTCGTATGGTTTCGATCAAACGTTGTCTACAAATGGCTTTGGATTTCGTAAAAGATGCGGAATCGTTTACGATTGGATTGGCTCATGGACAAGCCTTGGATGAGGTTCTGAAGTTGAAAGAACAATTGATTACGAAGTATGGGAATAGAGTAAAAATCTATGTTGGTCAAGTATCGCCTGCTTTGGGTGTACACACCGGTCCTGGTTTGATTGGAATGGGCATTCAAATCGACTAGCATCTTTCTTTTATCTAAGATTGAGCTGTGTTAAACTCAGTTTAAATAGAGGTAAAGCATGACACATCAAAGCATTACTGTAAGCACGTTGATACCAAAGCAAGTAGCCTGCGTATGGGATTGTTGGACAAAGCCTGAACACATCATTCATTGGAACTTTGCGTCCGAGGATTGGCATTGTCCGTCTGCGACAAATGACTTGTTTGTGGAGGGTCGTTTCAGTTGGCGGATGGAAGCTAAGGATGGCAGTTTTGGTTTCGATTTCACGGGGCGTTACACAAATATCGTAGAACATCAGCTTATTGAGTATCGTTTGGACGATGATCGCTTTGTAAGTGTTCAATTTATTGAACGAGCAAATGGCATTGAACTTGTGGAAACATTCGAAGCGGAATCGGAGAATTCTATTGAACTTCAAGCGATGGGTTGGCAAGCAATCTTGGATAATTTTAAAGAATACTGTCTAATTGACTAGAGAACCTCGTGCGAGGTTCTTTTTAAGTTGTATTTAGACTTTGAATTGTCTATCATTGAAACAAAGAGGTAAGCTTATGAACTTTTTTTCCTTATACATCATTGGGGCCATCTTGATCAGCTATGTGCTTTTCGAGTCTGTTGTCATCTACCGCAAAGCCTACAAAAGAGGTTTGGAGTTAGGAATGACGAAGACACAACTCAATGAGACGACACGCAGCAGTGCGATTTTCTCGATTGTGCCATCCCTTCCGATTTTAATTGGATTGGTCACCATGATTCCTTTGTTTGGGAATGTGGTGATTCCATGGATTCGTTTGAGCGTCATTGGCTCCGTAAGTTATGAAACCTATGCTGCATCGCAGATCAAACAAGCTGCGGGTGTGGCAAGTTTGACGGAGAATTTACAGGTGTATTCGACGGCAATCTGGACGATGACCTTGTCCATCTTGAGTGGAATGATCATCCTTATCTTCTTTTACAAGCAATACACCAATAAGCTTGAAGCCATTAAGATCAAGAATCCACGATGGTCCGAACTCTTGATAGCGGCCTTATTCATGGGTTTGGTTGGGACAATTGGAGCCCAGCAAATCACCATGGGTGGATACAACGCCTTGGCGCTGTTCATCAGTATTGCCATCATGGCTGTTCTTGCTTTGATATCTCGAAAATTCAAGTGGATGGAGGAGTTTGCACTTCCGGTCTCAATGTTGGGAACCTTGATTGCGCTCTACTTCATCATGGGGGTGTGAAATGACCCAAGCTCAATATATTGAAAAACTGCATCGTCATGGACGCCGTTTCATGATCATATCGACTGTGCTGATGTTGCTTGTGCCCTTCGTGTTCAGTTGGATCAACAATGCTTGGCCAACTTGGGATCTGATTGTTAAGGGCTTCATGACCGTTGGAGCGATTTATATTCCCATCGGAATTATTGAAACCTTGAACTATGCGCCTATGCTTGGGGTTGGGGCGACCTATATCTCACATGTGACAGGGAACATTTCAAACATGAAACTTCCTGCAGCACTCAGTGCGATGAAACAAGCGAATGTGGAACCTGGGAGTGATGAGGCAGAGATTATCGCGACTTTATCGGTTGCGTCATCTTCAATTGTTACAACGATTATTATTTTTGTAGGGGTTGTCTTGTTGCTACCGTATTTAGGCATTGTTCAAGAATTTCTAGGACCCGTAACAGATTACTTGGTTCCAGCGATTTTCGGAGCATTGGGCTTGGTCTTTGTGGTACGGCATTGGAAATTAACCATCGTACCCTTGACGGTAATGCTACTGCTTTTTGCGTTTGTGATCAAAGATCCAACGATTCAACCCGTATTCGTTCCCATCGCTTCTTTGTTATCGATGGTGACGGCACGTTGGATGTTTAAGAAAGGCTGGGTAAAATAATGGATGCGCTTGAGCGTTTACAAAGCATTTTACAAACAAAAACCATCTCGTACGCTGAACGTGAACGGATTGATTTTAGCGAGTATGAGAAATTCATAAGTTTGATTAAACAATACTATCCTTTGTTTCATGAAAAAGCTGTGGTAGAACGTGTGGGGATGTATAGTCTCTTGTATGTGATTAAAGGAACGACAGACTTGAACCCCATTGGTTGGATGGGACACTACGACGTGGTGCCTGTGAATCCAGAAGGATGGAACCATGAACCTTTTGGGGCTGAGGTGTATGAAGATTATGTCTATGCCCGTGGCGCTTTGGATATGAAAGGCCATGTGGTGGCCATGCTTGAAGCAATTGAATCTTTATTGGTCGAAGGCAAAACATTTGAACGTGATCTTTACATCATGTTGGGACACAATGAAGAGACAGGGTCAGCCATGGCAGATTCAGGTGCCAAAGCTATTAAAGAGTTGCTTATTTCCCGAGGAATAACATTTGAGTGTGTTCTCGATGAAGGTGGAGCCTTCATTGATGGAAAGAAGTTAGGCGTGAATGGGACTGTCGCGCTTATTGGAGTTGCGGAAAAAGGCTATCTTGATGTGGAAATCATGGCACGTCGTGAAGGCGGTCATGCCTCAACACCACCAGAGCGGAGTGCACTCTTTGAAGTGACTCAAGCTGCAGGTCTAATGGAATCCAATAAGTTCAAAGCGGATTTCAATCCGGCAACCCGTGCAATGTTTGAAGCCTTGGTTCCTGCCATGGACCAACCTTTAAAGTTTCTTTTCAAATACAAAGATATCTTCAAACCAATTTTACTCAACGTGATGACGAAGAATCCTGAAACAGCCGCAACTGTTCGAACGACCGCAGTAATGACAATGGCATCCGGTTCTAAAGCACCAAATGTATTAGCACAAGATGCGAAGGTGAATTTGAACTGTCGCATCGTTCCCGGCGATTCTGTGGAGGAAGTGGTGTCAAGGATCAAGCGTAGAATTGGTTCGCGCTTCACGGTGACACCCATCAATGGAAACAATCCCACTTCAGTATCTTCGGTCGAGAGTCGTTGTTATACGTCGATTGATAAGGTGATTAAAGAAGTTTATCCAGATATTAAAGTTGTTGCGCCGTATTTGATGATTGCAGCTACGGATAGTCGTATTTATCATGATCAAGCTGAAGGGGTCTATCGTATTCAACCCTTCATGAGCATTAAGGATGATCGACCAACGATCCATGCGGACAATGAACGTGTTGCGATTTCGTCTTATTATCAGGGGATTCAGTTCTTCAAGGCTTTGATTAATGCCTTGAATGGATTAATTTAGATTTGTAAACGTTTGCTTTTATGCTTAAATAGAAGTATGTTAACGCATCGACAAAAGATCATACTCCGTTACCTACTCGAGACGGACAATTATATCGATAGTGACGAGTTCGCGGTTCGCTTAAATGTTAGCACCAAGACCGTTCAAAATGAAATGAAAGCAATCGAAACCTATTTGGATAAAACAGCTGTGAAGCTGCTTTCAAGACGAGGTTTTGGCTTTGCTTTATCGTACAAAAACAGTCAAGATAAAGAAGTTTTTTTTAAGGTTGTTCATGATATTTCACCATTAGAAGATATACCAACACAGAAAGCGTTTATCATCTGTTTTTTACTTTTGTATGAAGATTATGTTACACAAGATATATTGGCAATGCATCTGTACTCCAATAAACGAATCATTGTGGACTTGATGCAGCAAATCAAAGAAATGGTTCGTTACCATCAATTGGAACTCATCATTAAACCAGGTAAAGGATACCAATTTGAAGGAGATGAATACGCAAAGCGTTTGACGTTCATTCATTATTACGAAATGATTTGTACCCATCAGACACTCGTTCAGTTGTTCAACACATTTTTTCATTTCCACTGTATGGAAGCAAATCATCGTTACATTCTGGAAATACGAAAAATTCTAAGACAGCATAATGTTGAAATCTCAGAAGTAAATTTCAAACGACTCAATATTTATCTATCCTTTGTATTGTTAAGGATTGCAAAAAAGCATGTTTTAGATGAGAAAACACTAAAAATACGAGAGTTTGATGCGCTAAAGATACCGGCACAACTCATCATTCTTATTTTGCTCAATGAAGATCAGCAACTAGAGACGATTCTATTGGCTTTGGTTTTAGCATTTCTTTATGAGAAGAATCATTTAGATCGTTTATACAATCATCATTTTATGAGTTCTTATGCCTCAATTGCTGATATTGTTTCCAATTTCATGGAGCAGTATTTTGAACCCTATAACTATTTGATAGCTTCACCTATTGAGTTGAATAAGAGTCTATCGCTACTTTTGATCATGATGACCTATCAAAAGAAAGTTGGTTATCTCGAGCGTAAGTTAGAATTGGGAACGATTGACGATGAGATGGTGATTGCCATCGAATGTGCCATGCTTTTTGCAGAGAATATTGAAGAAAACATCAAACTCAAATTCAACCAACAAGATATCTATACACTTGCCTATCATTTTAATCTAGGCTTTTCAGTCGCCCCAACTATTGATCGAAAATCCATTGTTATCATTTCAGAGATGGGTGAGGTTCGCGCAGCTGCTTTAGCCCGTCGACTCAGACAAGAGTTGGCGCAGTATACTTATGCCATAAATATTGAGAATTATGATGGGAATACACCTTTTCTGCGTCAGAATCAGCTGGTTTTAACGGATGTGGAACATTTTGAGAGCTTAGACGAATCTGTGATGGTTTTCCCGAGTCTAGTTGAGTATGACATGATTATTCCAAGTGTTCGTTATCGTCTATTGGATAAAAATGAGCGGAATCAAGATCTTTTAAAGTATTTTGATGAATCACGGTTCTATCCAAATGTACTTCTTAAGACATTTGAGGATGGCTTGAATTACTTGGCTGAGAAGTGTGGGTTCTCCTTTGGATTAAAACAACAGTTCAAACGTAGGATAATGGACTCTCATAATCGATTCAATACGGTTTTAGTCAATCAAATAGCGGTTTTAAGGTATTACGATTCAGAACGTACACAAGCAGAAACGCATGTCTTGATTCCACACAAGGCACTAGCACTGGATAGCCATAAGGTAAAACTTATTTTCTTGTTTATCATGCCAAATCGATTTCCGGCTTTAAATTTGTTAGCGAGTCCTTTTTCGCGCATTATCATGAATAGTAACTTAATCAACAGCCTAATTCGAAAACGTGATTTGAAAGCGTTCAAAGAAGAAATATTAGAGACAAATGCATGAATGAATGCATTTTTTTCTATAGTCAAGCGAAAAACTTGTGTGTTGTAAGTGCTTACAATTTTTGTATAGTTAGAGTGTGGCAACAGGTAGTCTTCATTACCTGAGCAACAACAGGAGGTTGAGATGCGGATTGGTCTAATTGGATTAGGGAAGATGGGATATAATTTAGCTCTGAATTTGCAGTCAAAAGCGATTGAAGTTGTTGGCTACGATGCGAGTTTGGAAAGCGTGCAACGCTTACAAGAAGCTGGCATCCAAGCTGAAATTGAATTCTCTGCATTCATGGCAAGCTTATCTTCTCCACGAATCATCTGGATCATGGTTCCTGCTGGGGATATTACCAATCGAGTAATTGAAAAGGTAAGTGCATATGCCCAAGCGGGAGATATTGTGATCGATGGTGGGAATTCACATTATGAGGATTCGAAACGTAACGCAACCGAGCTTAAAGCAAAAGGTATCCATTTCTTAGATGTTGGATCTTCAGGTGGCACCAGTGGTGCTCGCCATGGCTTGTGTTTGATGGTTGGTGGTGAACAAAGTATTTATCATCAATTGGAACCCGTATTTGAAGCCATTACTGTTGAAGGGGGATGTTTGTACACTGGTCCTTCAGGCAGTGGTCATTTCTTAAAAATGGTCCACAATGGAATCGAATACGGCATGATGCAAGCGATTGGCGAAGGGTTTGAAGTTCTTGAAGCCAGTGAATACGACTTTGATTTCCCCCGTGTGGCACATGTATGGAATCATGGTTCGGTCATTCGCTCTTGGTTAATGGAGTTGGCAGAAGGAGCTTTTATTAAAGATCCTAAACTGAATGATCTCATTGGATCGGTGGACGCAAGTGGTGAAGCGCAGTGGACGGTAGAGACGGCATTGAAATATCAAGTGCCTACGCCCGTTATTTCGCTTTCATTGATGATGCGTTATCGTTCAAAGCAAGAGGATACGTTTAGCGGTAAGGTTGTTGCGGCACTAAGAAATGCCTTTGGCGGTCATGCCGTCAAGAGTAAGTAGACCCTAAGAGGGTAAGAAAGGAAATTATGGAATTTACAGTTCTTCAAGCCTTGTTAATTGCACTGTGGGTTGCTGCAGTTCAATCACGTGGTCTGGGTTATGCAACGTTGACAATGCGTTTCAGCCCAATGATGACTGGTTTGGTTGTTGGGATCGTCATGGGGAATGTTCCTCAAGCGATGATCGTCACGGCGACCATTCAGTTGATTTACATGGGAGTTTTCGCACCAGGAGGTTCGATGCCATCTGAACCTGCCGTAGCAACTGCGATTGCAGTTCCGGTTGCGATTTTGGCAAATCTTGAACCTACAGAAGCCATCGCAATTGCGGTTCCTGTTGGTTTGGTTGGGGGTTACCTATACCAATTCCGTTTCTTCATCAATACATTCATTATTCGTTTATCGGATAAATATGCAGAAGAACTCAATGACAAAGGTCTATTCTTCTCCATCATGGGCTTACCGATTCTTGTAAGCTTTGCATTGTATGTTCCTGTTATGTTCGTTGCATTGTATTATGGTGCTCCATTCATTGCGGATTTGACTGCACAATATGCAGGCGGTTGGTTCTTCCATATCCTCTCTGTAATTGGTGGTGGTTTGGCAGCAATCGGTATTGCATTAACCATTCATGTTATTGGTAAACGTGAATACATCGCTTTCTTCTTATTAGCGTATTTCCTAACATTCGTATTGAAACCATTAAACGTTACAATGGTTACCTACGCAGTCTTGGGTTCAATTATTGCATTCGTCTATGTCCTAGTGACCAGAATGCAGAATAAAGAGTAAGGGAGGACAGAAACATGGCAAAAGATTTAACTCCAGAAACATTGACGAATAAAGACTTACACAAGTCTTGGTTCCGTTGGTGGTGGGCAAATGAAGTCCCACATGCATTTGACCGCTATATTGCACCTTCCTTATTGTTCGCATTAATGCCGACTTTAAGAAAATTGTATAAGAATGATGATGATCTTCGCGATGCATATCGCAGACACTTGATGTTCTTTAATACACAAGCAATTTGGGGTGGTGGTACCATCACTGGTATTGTTACTTCTCTTGAAGAGACACGTGCTAAACAAATTGCGAATAATGAAGAAGTTACGGTTAGTGGTGATTTGATTAACAATACAAAATTAGGCTTGATGGGTGCTTTGGCAGGGATTGGTGATGCGATCGACTCCGGTACCGTTCAGTATATCTTTATCGCTATTGCATTGCCTTGGGCTCAAGAAGGAAATCCATTAGGTTCCTTGTTCCCTTGGATCGGCTTCACATTAGTAACTTACTTGTATGGCTTCTATTTCACAAAGATGGGCTATCGCTTAGGTCGTAGTGCAGCAGCTGAGTTGGTCAGTGGACAACGCATGCAGGCAATTATCGAAGGTTTATCGGTACTTGGTCTATTCATGATGGGTGTTATTGCGGCTAACTATGTCAAAGTTTCAACCATCTTGACATTATCCTTATCTGGTAAAGAATTCGTCTTACAAAATATTCTAGATGGTTTATTACCTGGTTTACTACCACTCGTTACAATTCTGGGCACTTATTTCTACTTCTCTAAGAAGGGGATTAAAGTTACCAATGCATTGTTGTGGTTATCCTTGATTCTAGGTGGTTTAGCAGCAATCGGTCTTCTTTAGAAGACGTGGAATATACTCCCATATGCTATTATGGGAGTATATTTAAAAAGGAGCAACTCGTATGGGCAAAATACAATTAACACGCATTGATGATCGTTTGGTACATGGACAAGTCATGACAAAGTGGTCAAAAGGATTAGGAATCAACGCAATTTTCATCATTGATAATGAAGTTGCGAAAGATGATTTCATGAAACAGATTTTTATTAGTTCCGGCTCACGTTCTGGATTAGCGGTAAAGGTTTTGAGTATCGATGAAGCTGTGGCCTATTGGAACGAAAAGAATTTTGATGAATATAAGGCAATTCTATTATTTAAAACAGTTTATGGCGTATATGAAGCAGTGAAAAAAGGCTTACCGGTGAATTTGATTAACGTCGGAGGTATAGCCAAAAGGAAGGACACTAAATTTATCATTACCAGTGTTTCCATTGGTGAAGATGAAGCGAAATTGTTAAAAGAACTCCATGAGCAACATCAGGTTGAAGTCTTCTTCCAGATGATTCCTGACAGCAGCAAAGTCAGTCTTGCAGATGCTTTGAAACAATTCTGATATGAATAAGATCGCTATCGTTAATTCGAGTAGTTTTGGGAAATACTTTCCAGATCATTTGACGCGATTAAAAGCATTGGGCGAGATTGAATTCTTTACCTTTCCGAGTGACATAGAAGGCAAAGAGTTGGCACTGGCATTGAAGGACTATAACCTTATCATCGCAAGTGTCACGCCATTTTTTACAGAAGCCTTCTTCGCGAATCATCCTGGTTGTAAGTTGATCACACGTCATGGGATCGGCTATAACAACATCCATCTTCCAAGTGCGACAAAACACGGTTGTTTTGTATCAAAGGTAGAAGGGATTGTTGAGCAAGATGCTGTTGCGGAAAATGCAATCGCACTTTTAATGAATCTAACCCGGATGCAAAGTCCTGCAGAGGATGCTTGTAATAAAGGTGAGTGGAATACACGTGCAAACTACCTCGGATATCAGGTTCGAAATAAAACCGTAGGCATCATTGGATATGGCAATATTGGTTCACGTGTTGGCTCGATACTTAAAGGTGGATTTAACTGTCGAATTCTTGCGTTTGATCCTTATCAAGATGTTAAAACAATTCAAGATGCAGGTGCAGAAGTTGTTGATTTGAGTACATTACTGAAGAAAGCAGACATCATTTCATTGAATGCATTCTTAAGTAATGAAAATTATCATTTGTTGGGCGAAGCTGAAATCCAACAAATGAAAGATCATGTGATCATTGTGAACACAGCACGCGGTGAATTGGTGGATGACCACGCCATCGTCGATGCTGTTAAACAAGGTAAAATCTTTGGTTATGGTGCAGATGTGGTTGAAGGTGAACCCATCATAAAAACGCATCATTTATTAAACCAACCACGGATCATCGTGACACCACACATATCGGCGTATACCTATGAGTGTTTAGAGGGAATGGGTGATAAGTGTGTTTCTGATTGTGAAAAAGTTGTGCAAGGTGACGTACCTGGTCATTTAATCAACATCGAACTGATCCAACCCTAGGAGGAACTATGATAGGTGTATTGGTAGTGACCCATGGCAAATTAGCCGAGGGCTTAAAAGATAGTATAGAACTCATTATTGGTGAACAAAAAAAATTTGAGATTGAAGGTTTATTCCATGGGGATGACTTTGAAGAATTAAAAACGCGTGTGTATGATAATGTTCTGAGCTTAAATGATTCGGATGGAGTTCTTGTGCTTGTGGATCTCTTCGGAGCGTCACCTTACAACAGTGTTGTCTTTAATTATCCACGTTTCAAGCAGGAGAATATTGAAGTACGTTTAATTACAGGGATTAATTTACCCATGCTGATCGAAGCGCTTGATGCTCGCAACTATTGCGGTTTGGACGAACTGTACGCCAAATCATTAGAAACAGCAAAAGAGCATATTAAAGGCTTCGATGGTCATTTCTAAAATGATTAAAGTTTTGATCACGCCACGATCTTTTGGTAAGTACAGTGATGTGGCAAAGAATCAATTGCTTGAAGCTGGTATTACAATTGTTAATAATCAAAAAGGATCGATTCTGAATGAAGATGAGTTGATTGAACTTATTAAAGATGTGGATGGTGTCATCATTGGTGTCGATCCATTAAGTGAACGTGTTCTTAGCAAGGCAAAACAACTAAAGGCAGTTGCAAAATATGGTGTTGGTGTTGATAATATCGACCTTGATTATTGCCGATTACATGATATTCCTGTAAGCATCACCCAGAATGCGAATATGGATGCTGTCGCTGATTATGCGTTCGCATTAATATTGGGTGTTGCACGAAAAATCACTGAAATCAATCATGCGTGTCATCAGAATGATTGGTCAAAGAATATAGCTGTGGATGTTTATGGTAAGCGATTGGGAATCCTTGGATTTGGTCACATTGGAAAAGGTGTTGCATTAAGGGCAAAAGGATTTGCAATGGATGTTCTTGCTTATGATGTTAATCCAGACCATGCATTTGCATCGAATCATGGGATTCGATATGCAAATTTAGATGAGATTCTTACAAGCTGTGATTTCATAAGCATTCACTTACCTCTATTACCTGAGACAAGATATCTCATCAATAAAGAAGTGCTTGCTAGAATGCGTAAGAATGCGATCATCATCAACACTGCTCGAGGTGGAATCATTGATGAAGATGCACTCTATGAGGCATTGGTAAACAAACAGATTTATGGAGTTGGCTTAGATGTCTTTGAACGTGAACCGGCCGGGGATTCTCCACTTTTGAGTCTTCCAAATGTCATCGCTGGATCACATACAGCTGCTTCTACGGAAGGCGCAGTTGAAAACATGAGTAATTTTGCAGTTGTGAACTTACTCAATGATTTAAGAAATAAAGGAGTTATTTGATGGACAAGATTGATATCATTAAGAAATTGATGGATGAGAAATTAGTTGCGGTCATTCGTGCTGAATCAAAGGAACAAGGCATCAAGATCGTGGATGCCGTATATCGTGGAGGCATCAAGTTTTTAGAAGTCACGATGACCGTTCCGGGTGCAGTTTCGATTATTGAAGAACTTACACGTGTTTACAAAGACAAAGATGTGGTCATTGGTGCTGGAACTGTTCTCGACCCAGAAACAGCCCGTGCGTGCATCCTTGCAGGAGCACAGTTTGTTGTAGCCCCAAATTTGAATCCAGATGTAGTACGCTTATGCAATCGATATCGTATTCCAATCATCCCAGGTGCCGCAACGGTTAATGAAATCATTGCTTGTCTTGAACTCGGTGTCGATATTGTTAAATTATTTCCTGGAAACCTGTTTTCACCGAAAGGCATCAAGGACTTCAAAGCACCCTTGCCTCAAGCCAATTTTATGCCAACAGGTGGTGTGAACATTGAAAACATTCGTGAATGGATTCAAAGTGGTGCAGTTGCGGTTGGAATTGGTGGAAATCTAACAGCCGGTGCAAAAACAGGTGATTATGATGCTGTTGTTCGCGAAGCACAAAAGTTCGTAGAAGCGATTCGATGAAAAATATTGAGATGGTTTTCTTTGATATGGATGGATGTTTGGTTGATAGTGAATATCTCTATGTTCAACTTTGGAAGCAGGTTTTCGATCAATATCAGATTCCAATTGGACTCGAAGAAATAAACAGTTGGCGTGGGCGTAGTTACCTGGAAATCGTGGATATCATCAACGAACATACCCATAATTTTGATTTTGCGATGTCGCTAAGGGATATTCGTGACCGATTGTTTTGGGAGAAACTTGCACTGGGTGAAGTTCAATTGAAACCTTATGCTCTTGAGATCTTAGATGATTTGGATCACAAAGGAATTCCTTATGCCTGTGTCACATCGACATTCAAAGTTAAGGCAAAACGAATTTTAGAACATTTTAATCTTATTGATCGCTTTCAGTTCGTTCTTTATGGTGATCAAGTTAAAAAGACGAAGCCCGATCCAGCTTTGTATTTAGAAGCCACTACATTGTCAGGTATAAATAAAGAAAAAATACTTGTATTTGAAGACTCTTATCATGGAATTGTTGCATGTAATCAAGCGGATTTGGACGTTGTTTATGTTCCGGATCGTAATTTAATCGATCAAAGCGGACTAAAGATATTTCATACTGTTTCAGATTTTAGTGAAGCGATGAAAATCATCGCACCGATGATGAAGTGATGTTACAAGATGTTGGTGTTTGCCCATCCCAACATCATTGTTAAATCATGAAAAAGATTGGAAATCTGCTCAAGCATGTCTCCAATTTTTTCAAATTTGGAATATAGTGAAAGGAAATCAACTATAATAATTGATATGAAAACAATAATTTCCATCGATATTGGCACAAGCAATCTTAAAGCAGGTTTATATGATTTAGAAGGGCATCTGATGCATGTTTCATCGCGTCCAGTCCAACTAAAGGAAACGATTCAGGGAGAAATATCATTTCATCCCGATACGGTATTGGCGTCGTGTTTTGATTTGATTCAAGAAATGTTGAATCGTGTGCCCAATGATGAAGTTATTTTATCATTAGGCTCTGCCATGCATACCTTCATGGTATTGGATGCGCACGATCGTACGGTCAGCGAATGCTTGATTTTTTCAGACCAACAAGCCAAAGATCATGTGGAAGCTTTTCGTATTACTTATGAACAGATGCAAATCTTCCAGCAAACAGGAACACCTTTACATACCATGTCCTGGATTCCTCGTATCCTATGGTTGAAATCAGAAGGTAAACTACAGACCAATGATCGTTTACTTTCGTTCAAGGAATATCTCTTGTTGCGCTGGTTCAATCAACGCATCATCGATGTGTCCATTGCCGCATCCAGTGGTTTATTGAACATCCACAGCCATGCATGGCACGAACCCTTAATCGATGCCTTAGGCATTCAAATATCACAACTATCCAACCCCGTGCCGATCACGCATCATTTCGAAATCGATTCACCGTTGTTTAGTCGGCAGTTGACGGTCGTTGTCGGCGCAAGCGATGGACCTTTATCAAGTTTAGGTACGACTCAAAATAATCAAGCTCGAACGTTGACCGTAGGCACGTCTGGTGCGATTCGTCGTTTCAGTAAATCACCGATCTTGAATCCTAAAGCAAATCATTTCTGCTATGCCTTTAGTGAAGATCATTGGATCGTGGGTGGACCTACCAACAATGGGGGGAATGTCATCGAATGGGCAATGAAGCAATACGCACTTAAAACAGATAAACCCTATGCCAAGCTTGAATCACTCTTAAAACAAACAACACAAAATGATTTGATCTTCTTACCGTACTTGTTTGCGGAACGCGCACCACTGTGGTCCAATGATGCGAAAGGAATGATGTGGGGATTGACCCATCTCACCACACCAGATGATCAATTGGTCGCAGTCATCGAGGGGATTACGATGAATCTAAAAGCAATCGCCAACAGTTTTGATGCAGGGAATGAACCCTTGTATGTCAGTGGTGGCTTGAGTAAGATTGAAGCTTGGGTTCAGCTCTTAGCCAATGTCTTTGGGACGAACGTGTTTGTGGATGATGGAGCAAATGCGGCTTTAAAGGGTGCCTATCATGTGGCACGAGCAGCGCTTGGAATAAGTGATATGTTTACAGATGAGAAATCTCAATCGGAATCGCATCTTGAACCACAAGCTAAAGCTGTGGAATATTACACAAAAAAACAACAGCGTTTTGAAACACTGTTGCATGCATTCTTGAACATCGCTTAAGCGGTGTTTTATTTTACTTTGACAGAGACGTTGCCACTTGTCATATCAACCGTATAACGTGCATCCCCTTCAAGATAAATTGGATCATCCGAATCACCTGTATAGTTGAAACTTGGTGTGAAGTTACCCGATGTCTTATCCACATCGAATAGGAAACCTTCGGCTTGACTTAGAATGAGTTCGGCATTGCCGCTGGTCATTTCTAGTGCCAATTGCTCAGGCGAATCCAAATGTGCATCCAAACTGAGATTTCCACTGGTCATGTCGATTTGAATCAGATTCGAGAAAGAGCCTGTCGTGCGAAGTTCACCCGAGGTCATTTCAACACGAAGATCTTCACCCATGACATCGTTAAGGCGTGTGTTGCCGCTGGTCATGGTCATATTCAAACGTGAGATGTTAGCGTTTGAAAGTCTAAGTTCACCGGATGTCAAATCAATAATCATGTCTTCAGTATTCAAGTTTGATAACTTATGACTGCCAGAAGTGAGATTCAAGATGACTTCTTCATAATCATTTTGAGGAACTTGAAGTTCTAAGTATGTCAAAGGGGTACGATAGAAGAAGAACCAAACATTGTTTTTGTTTTTACTGCGGATCGTTAACTTTCCATTGGATGCATCAATCGAAGCATACTTCGATGAACTCAAGCCTTTTTCCGCTTTCTCAAGCGCATGAATCATACCGTCTGAGCTTGGTGTTACAGTAATACCACCGCTGATCCAGTCAATCTGAATGGATTGTACTTCAGCGTCAAAGCTCAAGTCTTGAACAACCTCCAAGTCTTTCGGATTATTCATACTTTGAATCAAGGAACCGCCATCTCTAAACATCATGAAGAGATAGATGGCTGCGACTAAGATCAAAGCCCACAATAGGATTTTGAGTACATTCAGGATACTACGCATCATTTCTCCTTCCCAAAGCAACCAAAGCTTTGATGATATTGAAGAGTGCGGATGCGATGATGAAGATGATCCATGAATAATGCCAGATCATTTGCGTGAAGCTGACATACAAGTAGATGGCTGTGACGATCAACCAATAGGCTGAACTCAAACTTGCACTCAAACTATCCTCGTGCTGTTTCTTGCTTTTCCATTCTTTGAATTCTTCAATCATTGTTTCTTCTTCTTTTTGATATTTCGGTTTGCTTGCGCCATTATAGACCAATAAGCCTGTCGCAATCGCAATAAACATGAACATCAAGACAAGGCCGAGGGTTCCATTGCCATACAACTCAGAGGTCGCAATCAAGATCATTGGACTGAGGATGTACATCATGACGGCGATGGCAACCAAACGTGCACTGCGTTTACGTTCTTCAGGACTGATGCTAGAAAGCACATGACGTTCTTTCAACCCTTCAGTCAATTCACTGAGATCGCCAATCGATGCGATCACAAAGTTATAAGCTTCTTCTTCGGATTTACCTTGAGCGCACTGATCATTGTATTTCTCAATGAGGTTGGCAATGAGTTCTTCCTGCATTTCAATGGATTTTTTTGTTTTTGGTACGTTTTCAAAGGAGCGGTTGATGTAAGCTCTTAATTTCTGGATCATATGTCCTCCTAGATCAATTGATCGATCAGTGCTTTTGCACTTTCCCAATCGACTTTATTTTGTTGGTATACTTGTCGGCCTTCATAGGTAATGGTGTAGTAGCGACGACGCGCTCCTGTTGCTTCATCTCCCCAGTAGGATGCGATCAAGCCAGCTGTTTCCAAACGTCGGAAGGCTGAGTAGAGGGTGGCTTCTTTTAATTCAAATAAGTTGTTTGTTTTCTCCTGTATGGACTTATTGATTTCATAACCGTAACTATCTTTTTCAATCAATAGTTTTAAGATGATGGTTTCGGTATGTCCACGCAAGAGATCGGATGTGATGCTCATGGCGTATCTCCTCTCGCAATACTATAATACAAATAGTTACTTCGCCTGTCAAGGTATAATTTAAAAAATAGTATATATTTTTTCATCTTATAGGAAAGTTCTCTAAATCTCAGAAAACAAATTAAAAGAAGCGCTGATGTGAACGCACTCAAAAAGTAAATGAGATTGAAAGATGAAGGCGATGTATATAAGCGCTATGGTTT
>JAUVVC010000004.1 GCA_030604855.1 Erysipelotrichaceae bacterium | reverse complement strand
GGATGTTGTTCTTCGTCATTTCCATCATTTCTTTAGCCATGTCCACATCACGAATACGAGATTCGGAAGCGACTAGGTTTTCAGAAGTTGTAGCCAAGTTATTAATTGTGTGTTCAAGACGGTTTTGCAAAGAACCATAAACAGCTCGTTGAGTGTTCACTGCGCCAATCATTGATTCTACATTTGCAACAGTTGTATCTCCAACTGTTCCATGAATACCAGTTGCAACAAACGCACTTAAAAATGCTTCTTCATTAACTCCAGCAGTACCTGCATCATCCGGAGTGTAATCAACAATTAAATCCAAGCCATCTGCACCAGCATCAACTGCTGCTGTTATGCTTAAACTCGTTGCTGCATCATGAGATATCGCGACTCCTACAGTTGATGTAAACACATTCTTACCATTAAACTGTGTGTTCTTAACGATACTTGCAATCTCATTTCCAAGAGATTTCAATTCTTCATTGATGTTTGTGACATCATCAGAGTTATAAGTTCCATTCGCCTTTTGAACCAACAATTCTTTAGCACGGCTCAACATCGAAGAAACCTCGGTCAATGCACCTTCTGCTGTTTGAATGTAAGAAATACCGTCTTGCGCATTACGGGTTGCTTGATCCAAACCTTTGATTTGCGAACGCATCTTTTCCGAAATGGATAGACCTGCCGCATCATCCCCAGCACGATTAATTCGGTAGCCGGATGATAATTTTTCCATGTTCTTTGACACGGAAGCTTGATTCACCGTAGAGTTACGGTGGGCGTTCAACGCCACGATGTTATGCTGAATTCTCATTTTAATTCCTCCTTGAATGTTAAGCGAATTCCTTTTCGCCTTGAGAATAAGGGGCTAGCTTCCCTCACTAATACATCGATTAGAAAGCAGGCAACTTAAATCAAAATAAAAACTATCAACAACTTCGTCGATAGCTTAAGTAGAATATTCAATTAATCATTTGATAAGGACACTTGTGTGTTTATAACTTCTGTAACTCGGATGGCAAAATTCTCATCAATGACCACCACATCACCTCGAGCGATGAGTTGACCATTCACGACGATATCCACAGGTGCACCGAGTGGTTTATCCAACTCTAAGACATACCCAGATGCGAAGTTCATCACATCCTTGATCCGATGTTTTGTCTTACCAATCTCAACTGATACATTCAGTGGAACATTCATAATCAGATTGAGATTCTTTTGAGGATCCGCATTCTGGATGGTGTCATTGTTTGGTGTGAACTTCGGCACTCTAAGTTCTTTGACTTGTACTTCCTCAATGCCATTGGGTTTAGGAATACTGTTTATGGTATTTACATTATTTAAGGGTTGGTCCAAAAGTTGTGTAATCGCATTGTAGTCGAAATGCATGACAACAGGCATGCTTCCTGTTTTAGATTCCACAATGAACGTGAGTGTGAATACTTTTGCAGAGAAGGGTGATAGACCTGTGTCCTTCGCAGTGATGATGTGTGTTTCAGGACGATCAAAATGAATGTTCTTATTGAGCAATCCACCAAGACTTTGTGTGAACCCATTTTGGAAACTCGATACGATTTCTCCAAACGCACTTAAACCAAAATCATCAAAGATGAGGGGCTCGTCTTGTTGGCCCATGAGGATCTTGAGGAGATTCTCTACATCTTCATGTTCAAAGCAAGTGATTGAATTCGTATTGAACGCACCTTGGTATTGTGTCTTTGCCGTTACGATATTTTCACGCATGCTTAAAGCCAGTTCGGTTGGATACTGAGATTTCACCTCTAGGTCGATGCATTGATAATTGCGATTCAAGAGGGTTTGGACGTTGTAGAGTCCTACCTTCACAGCGGGTTCAAGATAGGATTTCAGTTGAATCAACAATTCTTGTTCATGGTTCTTTGTCATACGTCCTCCGTATCGATCAGACTTTCAATTCTGACCGCTTTCTGAAACTTCGTCTCACCTAACTTAGCAGTATACCAAGGATGATCATCCAACTTAACCATGACAGGTTCATCGTAGCGTTTGGTGAGTGGAATCAAATCATTGATTTCGAGTTGTAGTACATCGTTGAGATCCAATTGAATCTCATCCAAGACAACTTTGAGTTCCACTTCCGCTATTTTAAGGGCATTTAGAACTGCGGTTCGTTGCATCTCATCACGATTGTCATCCGCTTTTTTATTCGAACTCTTGGCGAATTTGGGAGTGAAGCGATCCATCATCATCTCCAGCGCTTGAGCGGGTAGACATATTTTCATCGGGCTTTCGAAGTGTTCGAAGGTTACTTTATAATCTATCACCACCACGATGTCTTCAGGTGCCAACATCTGGATGATGCGAGGGTTCATTTCTGTAGTTTTGATGGCCGTCTCAATTTCTAAATACTTCGACCAACTGATTTCGATTTGTCTTCCGATTTTGTTCAAGAGCTTTTCAAACAGCAACATCTCTATTTCCGTAAACTCACGAACCAAGTTATATCCAGACCCATCGCCACCCATAAGTTTGTCCACCAAGAAATAGGCAATCTCAGGATGAATGGTCATAAGAAGTAAAGTGACTTCGATGCTCTCATCAATGGGAATCAAATCAAAGCTTGTGAACAAGGCGAAATCTGAAAGACTATTCGTATATTCTGAATAGCGTTTCTTTTCGACTTGGGTGATTTGAATCTCACAAAAAGAACGTGTCAAACCGGTGATCATTGAACTGAGATTGCGGGCTAGGTTCTCATGAAGACTTTCAATTGTTTTGAGTTGTTCCTTGGCAAACTTTTTCGGAGATCGAAAGTCATAGGCTTTGATCTCCATTTTAGGTGTATCCATACTTGTCCTCCTGCTTAGCGCAGATTATTCACGATATCTTCGATTTGATCTGCGGTTTGTACAACACGTGCGTTGAGTTGGAATGCACGTTGACCTTCTAAAAGTTCTACCATGCTCTTACCCAAGTCCACATTGGCTTGTTCAAGGGTGTAGGGCCTAAGTTCCACATCCCCAGGATTAAGTGCTGTGATGGCTCCACTGGCTTCTGTGGCGAGGAAACTGGTATTGTCGGCTTTGATCAAGCCACTGTTGTTTGTGAAGCTGAAGGTCCCAATGGTATTCAAGAGTTGATCTTGATCGATGGATCTGTCCTCTTTGATTGGAATTACGATTCTATTCAGTTTGTTATCAAGGACATACTGACCATTCGCATTGACGAGATAAGGAATGTTATTCTCTTCGCTGATGCGGAAGGAACCATTGCGGGTATAACTCACTCCGTTTTGATCCAGGAGTGCAAAGAAGGCATCCCCTACAATCGCGATATCCAAGGCTTGATCACTTTGCATCAGACTTCCAGCTGTGAAATCAATCGGTGTTCCTTGAACTTTAACCCCATGACCTTGGACTTTACTCAAATCATTGGCGTCAAACTGCGTATACAATAAATCCTCAAATTCCACATCCGTTTTCTTAAAGCCTGTTGTTTGCACATTGGCGATATTGTTGGCAATGTTATCGATGCGCTTCTGATGCGCTTTGAGTCCGGAAGCACCGGTTTTAAATGCGTTGTTCATAGAGATTAAACCTTTCCAATTTCATTGACCGCACGTTCATTCAAACGATCAATGAGTTTCAATGCGTTGGCGACACTTTGGAAGTTCCGTTGAACTTCCATCAAACGTGTCATTTCTTGATTCACATCCACGTTGGAGTGCTCTAACATGCCTTGTACGACATACGCGTCGACGGGTCTAAGGACTTGGTTCTGATCTCTGTAGGTTCCGTCAGTCATGCGTTGCAAGCTGGTGATGTCTTCTGTCGAACGGATATCCAAACGACTGATGATTTGATTCTGGTCATTACGTATCCAACCTTGTTGGTTGATGGTGATGTTCTCATTGTTTAGACGTATATCGCCATTGATGCCTTGGACACGTCCACCATTGCTTGTGATGAGGTAGCCCTCTGTGTCGATGTTAAAGTGTCCATCACGAGTGTACATCAAACCATTGTTGGTTCGAATCGTGAAGAAGCCATCGGATGCGATTGATAGATCGAGTTTACGATCGGTCGCTTCCAGATTAGCTTGATCAAAAGCGGTATGGATTGAATCAATACCGACAAGACGTTGAATGGATCCCAGTTCTTGGGAACCCATTTGATCGATACGATAACTTAATTGATCTTGAAAAGATGACTGAATGACATCGCTTCGTTTATAACCCGTTGTGTTGATGTTTGCGACATTGTTTGCCAAGGCATTCAATCGTCTCTGCGTCAGCAACATCGCTTGGGCTGCTGTATAGAATCCGTTTGCCATCTTAATCCTCCAATAAAGCTTTAAGCTTCTTTAAGATACCTGCATGCATCTGCGATACACGTGCTTCTGAGACATCGAAGATCTGACCGATTTCTTTGAGTCTTAGGTTTTCGTAGTAATAGAGACTGATCAATTGTTGGTCACGTTCAGGAAGTTGTTTCAAGGCTTCTGTGAGTAATTCTAGATTAACTTTCTTGAGAAATGACAGTTCAGGGTCAACCGCATTATGATCCACAAGATCCTTATCCCCATAGCTTTCCTGCATGGCTTCAAAGCTCATCAATTGAAAGCCAGAATTGTCCTGTAAGAGATGACTGAGATCATTCGCATCCATATCCAAATGTTTCGCCAACTCCGCATGACTGGGCTCACGCATCAAGCTGTGTGCCAATTGTGAGTAAGCTTCTTGAACTTTCTTTGCTTCTTGACGAACACGACGAGGCACAAAGCCCAAGGAGCCAAGTTCATCAATCAATCGAAAGCGAATCTTGGTATAAGCGTAAGCTTCAAAGCTCATCCCTTTATGAGGATCATAGTCTTCGATGCACTCCACCAAGGCAATGATTCCAATTGAGACCACATCATCGAAATCGAGATGATAACCATAGAGATTACGTGATTGACGCGCAACTTTATGCACGATGGGTAGAGCTTCTTCGATAAGGATATTCCGATGATCGATATGTGGATTGGCTTGGTAACATGCGATCTCAGCTTGTAAACTCATTGCGTCCATGAGATGCCTCCAACGCCTTGAATCTGTACATTCATGTCGATTTCATTGAACGACAGGACAACGATATTGGGTAAGAACTGATCGACCAGTTTCTTGTAATAAGAACGAACGATGGGTGAGGTCAGGATGATCGAATGGGGAATCATGTCTTTGACACGATCGATCTCATCCCGTGTGACTTGGATGATGTTTTGCATGGTATCCGGATCTAGAGCAAGGTATGAACCATTATCCACCTTCTTAACACTGTCCATGATGCGATTCTCAATGTTCGCATCAAGTGTTAGAACCTTAAGTTGACGGTTCTCCGCATATTTTGCCGTAATGGTACGTTTGAGTGCTTGACGAACGTATTCCGTGAGCACATCGATATCACGAATGGCAGCGTAGTCACCACAGGTTTCTAAAATGGTTTCTAAGTCACGGATACTGACTTGTTCACGCAAGAGGTTCGTGCAAACCTTATGCAAGGTCTGAACACTGACAATATTTGGAATCAACTCATTGACCAACTTCTCATTTTTGGTTTTAAGATGATCAATCAAGGTATGCATTTCTTGACGTGTCAGAAGCTCATCCACATGCGTTTTAATAATTTCACTGAGATGCGTCACGATGACACTGGTTGGATCGATTAAGGTGTAACCAGCCATCTCTGCTTTGATACGTTGTTTCTCATGAATCCACTTTGCAGGTAAACCGAAAGCAGGTTCAATGGTATCGATACCATCGATGTTTTGTTTGACATCCCCTGCCGCAATGGCCAAGAGATGATCCACCAAGACATCTCCACGGGTAACTTCTTCACCTTTTAAACGGATGACATATTGATTGGGATTTAGAATGGCACTGTCTTTCAGTTTGACACTTGGCACGACAAAGCCCATCTCACCCGCATATTTCTTACGAAACATGACGATACGATCAATGAAAACACCCCCACTCTTTTCGTCGATGAGGGGAATCAGACTATATCCAAACTCCATCTCCAGTGCTTCAACGCTGAGGAGTTGATATACGTTTTCAATATTTCGATAGTAATTGGCTTCGGTCTCCAAGACTTCGGAACTGACTTGTGCATTGGCTTCAGAGACAAGAATGGCTTCTTGTTTGCGCTCCAACATCAACCCTAAACCAATCAAGAATAGACCCATCACAATGATCTGAAGTTTGGGAAAACCAGGAACCAAGAGTAACGAACTGATGATGCCCCCAGCGACCACCAAGATACGGGGTTGGCTGGTGAACTGTTTGACCAACTCTGTAGAGATGTTCGCTTCAGAAGCGGAACGTGTGACGACCATCCCCGTCGCAACAGATATCAAGAGCGCTGGAAACTGTGAAATCAAACCATCCCCCACCGTTGCGGTAGAGTAGATATTGATGACATCTTGGAAAGAACCGACATTGTTCATGAAGCCGACAATCAAGCCCCCTAAAAGGTTGATGAAGGTAACGATGATGGATACGATCGCATCTCCTTTGACGAATTTACTCGCACCATCCATAGCCCCAAAGAAATCAGCTTCGCGCTGAATCTTGGTGCGACGTTCACGTGCTGTGGATTCATCAATCAAACCGGATGAGAGATCCGCATCAATCGCCATTTGTTTACCAGGCATGGCATCCAAGGTAAAACGTGCACTGACCTCCGCAACACGTTCACTCCCCTTGGAGATGACGATGAACTGAACCACAACGATGATCAAGAAGATGACCAAACCAACAAAAGGATTACCCCGAATGACAAAGTCTCCGAAAGTCTTAACCACTTCACCCGCATAACCATTCTCAATGAGAATCAAACGTGTGGAAGAGATGTTCAAGGCTAAGCGGAATAAGGTTGTGATCAATAGAATCGATGGAAAGAGACTGAACTGTAAAGCATCATGGATGTTCATGGAAATCAAAAGGATGATGAAGGAGATGGATAAGTTCAAGATGAACATCATATCCAAAAGCCAAGCCGGTAAAGGCAAGATGATTAAAAGGACGATGAGGACAACTAAGAGTGAACTTGATCCTTTAAGATACTTTTGCATATGTTATCCTCCTTTCCTTTGATATAAGAGCGCTAAGATTTCTGCAATCGCTTGATAGAACTTCTCTGGAATCTCAGTTTCCATATCAACTTGTTCATATAAACTGCGTGCTAAACTTCTGTTTTCAATACAAGGGATTTGATTCTTCTCAGCCACTTCGATGATCTTCAGTGCGATCAAATCCATACCCTTGGCAATGACTTTTGGTGCACGTTGTTCACCAATTTTATATTGAATCGCAATCGCATAGTGCGTTGGATTTCGTATGATCACATCGGCTTTGGGAACATTCTGCATCATACGTCGCTGTGCAAACATCCGTTGACGTTCTTTGATTTTCGACTTGACGGTAGGATCGCCTTCCATCTGTTTGTATTCTTCCTTGATGTCTTGTTTACTCATCTTGATATTCTTCTCATACTCATAACGTTGATAGAAGTAATCCACCAAAGCTAGGAATATGAAAATCATTCCAACATTCAAAGCCAGTTTCATGATGAGCTTCATGCCATAAACCAAGCTCTGTAAGAGATCGCTTTGATACATCGTAAATAATATTGGCAACTCTGGTTTGAGGACCATGTAGATAACCGCAACCAGTAGAAGGATCTTGAAGATCGCTTTGAACATTTCAAAGAGAGATCGTAAACTAATCAATTTTTGAAATCCCTTGATGGGATCCAAACGCTCCAGTTTGAACTTCAGTGAAGCGGAAGTGAAGATGAAGCCTGTCTGCGCTCCACTTGCGAGGATGTTTACTAGCATCATAAGCCCCAAGATTGGGAATAATATTAGGACAAAGATCCAAGCACTTTGTAAGAAAATAATGGATAGCTCGGTTTGATTCATGACCTTGATCTGCATCCATGAATTGAAACTGAGATTGAACAAACGATGAATATGACTCACCATCGTAGGCAAGATAAATTGAACACCATAGAAACTCACCAACAACACCGCAACCGACACCGCATCTTTGCTTTGAAAGACATTGCCTTTCTTTCGCTCATCACTGCGTCGTTTCGGTGTGGCCTTTTCGCTCTTTTCACCTGCCATGTTCATCCCCCCTTTCTATAAGTTCATGAGAATATTTTGAAGTTGGTTCATGACGACGTCCCAACTTTCATCCAAGAAATGGGTGATGGGTTGAATCAATAAAACCAGTAGTAGAATGTTAAGCAAGACTTTAGCTTGAATGTTGATGACGAAGACATGGATCTGTGGAATCAAACGCATCAGGATCCCCATCGAGACTTCCAAGATGAAGGCTGCGATCACCATTGGTAATGCCAAGCGAAGCGACATCGTGAAGACCACAATGAACAGATCCATCATCATGCTGGCTAAGCGCGATAGATTCAACCATCCATCCAGTGGAAGGAAATCGAAGGTGCTTTTCATGAATCTTAGCCATAAGAGATGCGTATCACTTAGAAAGAACAAGAGCACAAAGACCCAATTTAATAGATTCCCTGTGATGGATGCTTGAATCTGGGATCCCGGATCGAAGACCTTTGCCATGGACAGACCGAATTGATAATCAATCAAGTCCCCCACAAAGTGCAACAACAAGAGATGATGTTGAAACACATAGGCAAAGCTGAAGCCTAACAAAGTTTCCTTAAACAACAAGAGGATAAATGTCAGATCATCTACAGCGATGTTTCCAGTACTCACCAAAGGCAAGAGAAACAAACTCAACCAGAGCACGAAGCCCATGCGAACCATCATCGGGATGTTTCGTCGACCAAAGATGGGATTAAGCAACAGCATCCCCGCGATACGCGCAAAGATAAGCAATTGTTCCGGCAACTGACTTAAGACAAGACTCATAAACGGGCAATGGTCGCAAAGAGTTGTTCCATGAACTCAACCATGGTTTGAATCATCCACGAACCTCCTAAGACAAAGATCAGACCAATCACGATCAACTTAGGTACAAAAGTCAGGGTTTGTTCATGGATTTGTGTCGCGGCTTGAAAGATCGCCACAATCAGACCAATCACGATGCTGGCTAAGAGAATCGGACCTGCGATCTTAACAATTAACCACAAACCTTGATTCAAGATATCTAAGATTTCTGCACTGTTCATCAACTGAAACCTCGTACCAGAGAGCCCATCAAGAGTCCCCAACCATCCGCTAATACAAACAACATGACCTTGAACGGCAATGCGATCATCCCTGGTGGCAACATCACCATGCCCATGGACATCAAGGTAGAGGCCACGATCAAGTCAATCGCTAGGAAGGGAATGAAGAGTAGAAAGCCAATCAGGAAGGCACGTTTGAGCTCACTTGTCACAAACGCTGGAACCAATATTTCCAAATCCAATTGTGCTAATTCAACGTATTGGTCCTGTGTATCATTCACAACCAATTCCACCTTTGCGATGTCCAAGAACAACTGCAGACTGGCATTATCCACTTGTCTAAGCATGAATTCTTTCACGGGAACCTGTGCCTTCGCAAAGGCTTCTTCCTGGGTGATGACTTGTTCACGATAGGGCGTATACGCTGTCTCATTGATGGTATCGATGACAGGAGCCATGATGAACAAACTCAAGAATAAACTCAAACCCAACAAGACTTGATTCGGAGGGGTCTGTTGAAGACCCATCGCATTGCGTAAGAAGGAGAAGACGATGATGATACGGGTGAAACTGCTCATCAAGAGAATCAGCGACGGAATCAAGGATAGAAACAATAAGAGAAAGACGATATCCAAGGCTTCTAAACCTGTCTGTGTATTCGCATCAAATTGAACATTGATGGCAGAGTTCGCTAGAACGGGGGTAAAACTAATACATAGAAACAGAAGACTGAACAGAAGGGTGTAGAAACTAGAGCGTTTCATCTTTTTTACCCCCTTGTGCCATCCATGCATTGAGAATGTTCTGCTGAAAGGGATGAACCACCGCGTCTTGAGCTGTGTACTGAATCGGGGTGAGTTGCGTCGCACCCATTCGACTCAAGATGGAAGTGTAATATTGGTCCTGAATCTTGATGATAACCAAGCGTTTGTCACGATCCAACGTGAGTTGGTCAACGATCTGCAGCGACGATGCCTGCATCCTTAAACGCTGACCAGACGCATACCACTTCGTAAAGAAATAAGCTGAAACTAAGACGATGATCAAACTCAGAAAAGTGAATAAGATTTCCATATCACTCCTTCATGAATTGAGCTTTATCATCAATCTGCTCAATGCGTACGCCAAAGTGACCTTTAACCTCAATCACCGTTCCACTGGCAATCGTTGTGTTATTCACCACAAGTTTGACGGCTTGATTCACATTCTGATCCAATTCAATCAGAGTTCCTGTGTTGAATTCCAAAATTTCTTTGACCTTACGTTTGATCGAACCCAGTTCCACACGGACCGTAAGCGGCACATCCACCAAGGCATCCAGGTTCTTTGATTTAGGATCGGGGTGTTTCAATAAGAACTGCTTCAAATCACTAATCGAAGTATACAAAACTGTTTTATGGACAACTTGTTGGATCTTTAAGGTCCATACCAATTTGATCAAGTCATCCGACAACTGAATATCGGATGCCTGAAACTGATATTTGGTACGATGCACCATAAGCAAATCATTCAACTTGCTGCTGGCAATGGAACGATCATAATCATCCCAAGTCTCAACGGCTTTAGGTAAGATGAATTGTTGTAAAAGCGAAGGAGAAAAGCCCAGGACATTCAATCCTGTGTTTGCTTTCGCATAGACAAGACCTTCCTTAGCGTGCTCACTGGAAGCAATCACAAGTTGTGTCACTTGAACGGATTGATCCGTACGGCTATGTAATTGTTCCTGAATGATTTTTCCCCAATAACGCAGACTTGCGTGCTGGGCAAAGCTCAAGGGAAGTTGATCTTGTAGTTGATTGGTAATGTCCATGGGCTGGCTCCTTATTCGTTTAAGAATTGATTGTAAGTGTTGATATCAAACTCACCACTTAGAATTTGAAACAGATTCGATGCTTCATTGCTTTCATAATCGATGCTCATCACTAAGATCTCAACACGGCGGTTGCGTGCGCGACCGATTTCATCCTCATTAGGCGCCAAGGGGTAATTCTTACCGTAGCCCATGGCGATCAGTTTACGTGGTTCAATCTGTTTCACATCTTCAAGATACATCAGCACCGCGTTAGCTCGATCTGTACTAAGTTTTCGATCCGACACGACATTGATGCGATCACTCACTTCTGCGGTATGTCCGTTGATGCGAATGAAGAGGATATCTTCCTCATACGATTTGAAAGATTCTCCAATCGCATTCAGGAACGTGATGGTGCTCGACTTAAGAAGAGCACTGTCCCCATCAAAGAGCAGGTTGTTTGAGAATCGGATGAAGAGAATGTGCTCATTTCCAACAAATTCCACATCACCGACAAAGCCACTCTCCGCAATGGTTCTTTCAATCTCTTCCTTTAGAAAGGTCAGATCCCCTACGGTCTCCGTATTCCCTGCTTTCTCATCCCCATCATCTCCAGGAACCACAACCACTTGGTTGGTTTCACCACTGTTTTGAAAGGTTCTAAGTAAGGCTTGCCACTTCTCCGCATCTACGGATGACATCGTGAATAAGAGGATGAAGAAACACAACAATAAGGTGACCATATCGGCATAGGTGTTCAACCATTCATTGCCGCCTCCATCAGAAGGCTTACGTTTCTGACGTGCCATGTTATGCCGTTACTTTCTTGGTCTGTACGGCTTTCTTCTTGCCATCTTTGGCTTCACCACTACGTTTTTTAGATTCTACAAGAAGCAATAGTTTTTCTTCGATAAAACGTGGGTTCTCACCCGCTTGGATGGCTCTGACCCCATCCGCCACAATGAGTTTACACACCATTTCTTCATCATGTCGAATCTTCAACTTATTGGCGATGGGAATGAAGAAGATATTGGCCAACATTGATCCATACAAAGTCGTAAGCAAGGCCACAGCCATGGCCGGTCCGATACTATCCGGATTCGACATCTGTTGAAGCATGTTTACCAAACCTATCAAAGTCCCTATCATCCCGAAGGCCGGTGCATAAGCACCTCCCTTTTGGTAGAACTCAATATCCGACACATGGCGCTCTTCAATGTAGTTGAGCTCATCATCTAAGATTTGATGGACTTTTTCGGCATCGATGGAATCCACCACCAACATCAGACTGCGTTTAAGGAAATCATCCTTAACCCCCGCCAATTTACTTTCAATGGAGAGAAGTCCTTTGATACGCGCTTCCTTCGCAAACTCCGTCAAGCTCGTAATGTATGACATCGGATCGTATTTCTCAGGCATGAAGACGATTTTCAAATGCTTTGGAATCTTGATGAAACTTTCCACGGGGAAGGAAATCATCAAGACCGCGAAGGTCCCACCAATGGTGATCGCGACGCTGGGGTAATCGATAAAGTTAATCAGATTGGCGAAGTTGATGCCTGTGGTCATGCTGAAGGTCACCCCAAAGACCATCAGAACCAAGGCCATCACCAATCCGACAATGCCTATGATATCCATAGGGCTAATCCTTGCTCTTCAAAGAATCCTGGTTGATGGCTCTCTTGTATTTGACACAACGTTCAATGACTTCATGCATGGATTCTTGAACGATGTAGAGATTCCCGTTGGTAAGATAGATGGTCGTGTCCGGATTCTCTTGGACCGTTTCAATCAAGTCTTCATTAAGGACGAAGTGGATGCCATTTAAGCGTGTTAGTTCAATCATAATTACCTCTTCAAGTTAACGAGTTCGTTAAGGATTTCATCGGATACTGTAATCAAGCGCGAACTGGCTTGGAAACCACGTTGGGTGGTGATCATGTCCGCAAATTCTTTGGATAAATCCACATTGGACATTTCCAAGGCGCCTGCTTGGAGTGCACCTGCTCCTTCAAAGCCTGCATTGACGATTTTCACAGTCCCTGAGTTCGCCGATACGGAGAAGTAGGTGTTTCCAGATTGGGTCAAACCTTGAGGGTTGGCGAAGGTTGCCAAGTCGATGCGTCCAACATTGATCAAACCCAATTGGTTGTGTATGGCTGAGATGATCCCGTCTGAACCAATCCCGATGTTTATCAAATCGGATACGGTTTGAGGTCCCCCCAAGGTCCCATCACGCAGACTAAAGGCTTTGGATCCAAAGCCCAAAGATTTACTGGCTTGGGATGCGACAGCCGATCCCAATTCTGTTGAATCAATCATGTCTTCTCCATCTGCCAATCCCATGAGTGTTCGTGCTGAATGAAGAGCCGTATATCCTGGATGTTTCAGTTCGATTGAATCAGGATCACTGCCCAGTTTGATTGAACCGGATCCCACTGCTGAAGCGGGAATCTTACCACTGTATTCAACCCCATTGCTTTTCACCGTTAGCACGTATGCATCATTCGTCAAATCGTATCTGAGCTGTGCACTTAAATCTCCCGAGCCACTGAACTTCGTTGAAACATTATTAAAGGCAAACCCTAATTGTTCAAGTTCAGAAGGCAGCACAACCGATCCCAATGTTGGGTTATAGTCTGTACTGGCAATCGTTTGTCCAGAGAGTGGCCAGGTGATTTCACCTTCATTCAATTTAATGGTAAAAGCACCTGCTGGGTGTTCTTTACCCCCATAGGCTTCTTTGATAGCCAGATTGATTTGATTATTGAGTTCGGTCAAACTTTCAAACATTTCATTCTTGTTTAGAACGATATTGATGCCGGATGAACTGATCTGTGCAATCAACTTTTGACCTAATGGCAAGCGATCACTGCTTGCAAAGTTGAACGCTATGTTTCCATCTTTGGTTGGATTTTGTGCTTCAATCGTGAAGCTCTTGCCATTGATGTATTCTGTTGTGGAAGATTGGATGGCCATGTTTGCGGGTACCGTGATTTGAATCTTGTCACTGGTTGCAGGTTTACCCAATGGGTCTCCACTGACCCCTAAGACAAAGTTCCCATTCTGATCCACTAGGTTGCCATTGGCATCGATACGAATCATCCCAGCACGTGTATAGAAGGTGCTTCCATCACTGTTTTGAACTTGGAAGAAGCCTTCACCTGAAATGGCCACGTCCATGCCGTTATCGGTCATTTGGAAACCAGAGCGTGTCTGCATGACATCAATCGTGGCGACGTTGACCCCATACCCGATTTGAGAGGCATTCATCCCCCCTTGGTTGGCGCTTGCGCCGGAAGCGGAACGAACGGTTTGATAATAAACTTCTGAAAAAGTCGTACGACTGCTTTTAAAGCCGTAGGTGTTCACGTTTGCGATATTATTCCCGATCACATCGAGTTTGGTTTGGTGCGCTTTCATGCCTGAAACGCCCGAATACATGGATCTTAACATTTAAATATTTGCCTTTCTGTGGGTGTATGCGTCAAGTTTCTCTGTCATTCGAAACTTGTTTTAGCCTCATTTAAATGTCCGGCTAAACGATGACGGCGCCATCGATGTTGGTGAAGACATTGCCTTTAAGGGCGTCTTCATGCAAAGTCGTAATGACCTTGTTGTTGGGTACGTTGACCACAAATGCGGTTTGATCGACTAAGATAAGTGGATCGTGCAGACCTTTTGCACTTGCCAAGGCAACCCCTTGATTCAAGCGTTCTAGTTGGTTCAAACTCAGATCGATGTCTCTCTCGCCTACACGTTTAAGTGCATGCTTAGAAAACTCAATAGAGCTGTTTGAACGGATACGCTCTTCTAGCAATGCTTGGAAATCTTGATTCGGAACTTGACGCTGATTCTGCCCAACGGGTGCTTGACTCAGCGAGCGAATCTTGAGTTGTTGGATGGGATCATTCATACACTGTGTACTCCTGTGATTTGTTCGATGCTTACGCTTTGATTCCCGATTTGAATCATAAACGTCTTGTTGTTTCTTTGGATGCTTGTAACGACACCTTCAATCAAAGTCCCATCTTTTTGTGCGCTGACATACTTTCCTACCAATGCGATGGCATAGGTGGATTGTGTGAATCCGCTCATGTCTTGCATGGCTTGAAGACTCGCGAATTGCGCCATTTGCGCCATGTACTGCGTGTCATCCACAGGATTGTTGAAATCTTGATTCTTCAACTGTGCGACCATCAATTCTAGAAATCCCTCTACACTGATCGTATTCTTCTTCTTTGCTTCTTGCTCTGATACTGCTGAAATCGGATTGATACTCATGTTGCCTCCTTTCTAGGTTTGGCTTCGATCATAATGATCGATACGGACGTTCATCGATGTCTCTTCCACATCTTCCTGCTTGAACTTGGCTTTGTGCTGATGGAACGCTCGTCCATGCTTTTGCGCATCTCCCTGTCCATACTGAACTTCCCATTGAATGTCTTGCATTTGGTTCTTGAGTTCAGGTAGTACTTTTTCAAACAAACTGTGTACTTCTGGGCGTGGGCTGTGTAAGGTCAGCTTGAATGTATTCTCCTTTTGTTCAAACTTGATCACAATCTCCCCAATACCCTCTGGCTTGAGCTTTAAGGTATAGGTCCCATCTTTACTTTGATCGTGTTGCTTAATGATGCTCGTGATCTCATTTAAATCGATGTGTGCCCGCTCAACTTGCAGTAGAACCACTTTTTCAACACTTCTTACTTCGACCGGAATCTTTGCTTGAGTGTTCTCTGTTTGAACAACCTGAATCATTGGTTTGCGTAAGCGTTCAAAGTGCAGTTTTGCCTCTTGGATTTCAGGTTCAAATTCGACCTTCTGGATATCACTTTGAATCGTTTTGATCATCTGAACAAATTCTTTGGGAACTTCCTTGGTTTGAACTTCATCAATCTGTTTAACTACTTGTTGGATTGGCACTTGAATCGAACCATTCTGATTTGCTTTGATTACCGTTTGAACAACATTGCTTTTTGCTTCAACGGGTATATCCGCTTTTGGGATACTTAGATTGATCCAATTGGGCAGTGTGGCTAAAATCTGTACCATCTCAGTCGGTTCCGTTTCAGAACTTTCTTCTTCTTGCACAATGAGCGGATTTTCTTCCGTACTCACTACGATTGGAGTTTCTGTTTCGGTCTCAACCTCTTTGAAGAGCTCCATCAGGAATGTTTGGAAGTCGTTGTTCACAACTGTTGTAGAACTGCTTTGCACAAACATGGCTTGTTGGATGGGGATTCGATTGATTGTCTCCATGTCTTCACCTCCTTTCTTTTGATTTATGTGAACTCATTCGAGTGATCACCTGTATTTATGCACCAATGTGGATTCTACGAAATCTGCTTCTTGCTTGCGATGTTCTTGTGCTTGATAGTCTATGAACTTGTCTTTCAACTTATCCAGACCATTCACGGTCTGCTTCTTCTCCAACAACACTTTTAAACCTTTTTCTTCAAGTTGCCTTAGTTCAAGTAACTTCTTTTCATGTGTTTTCTTTAGCTCTGTTAGGGCTTTGATTTTTACTTGATCTTGATTCAGATCAAAGGGATTGGTTCCCTCCGTTAGCTTGCGATTGCGATCATCCAATAGAACTCTTTGTTTAAGCTCTAGTTGTTCTATCGTCTGAAGGACTTCCTGAATGTTCTGTCGTATCATCAACAACTCATTTTTGGCTTGGTCCATTTCAATCTGCCGTATGGCTTGGACTTTTGCGAGTGGGAATGTCTTCATCCGTTCACGATGCCTTCAATCAAGTGTAAAGTACTCTCATAACTTGTATTCTCATGGGTTGCTTGCATTAGGAAGCGTTCGATGAGACTGCGTTTACGTAATGCTTCGTCCAACTTAGGATTGGCTCCACTCTTGTAAGCTCCTATTGAAAGTAAATCCTCATTGGCTTGTAGGACAGCCATCAACTGACGTAAACTTCCAGCAGCTTTAAGGACCTTAGGTTCACTGATTTCAGTCATCAAACGCGAGATGCTGGACAAGACATCAATCGCAGGGTAGTGATTCTGCATCGCCAGCTTCCTCGACAACATCAAGTGTCCATCAATGATGCCTCGAACGATATCACTGATGGGTTCATTCGCATCGTCCCCTTCCACAAGCACGGTATACAAGCCTGTGATGGAACCTTTTTGAAAACGTCCAGCACGCTCCAGCAACTTGGGTAAACTCGCATAGATGGACGGTGTATAACCTCTCGCGACCGGTGCTTCTCCAATGTTCAATCCAATCTCACGTTCTGCCATCGCAAAGCGTGTCAGAGAATCCATCATCAAGAAGACATCTTTACCTTGATCTTTGAAATACTCCGCAATCGTAGTCGCGGTAAGTGCACATTTACTACGCATCATGGCAGGTTGGTCGGATGTCGCCACAACTACAATGGATCGTTTCAAACCTTCTGCACCCAGATCACGTTCAATGAACTCATTGACTTCACGCCCACGTTCGCCCACCAACGCAATGACGTTGATATCGGCTTGAGCGGTCTTGGCCATCATACCCATCAAGGTGGATTTCCCCACACCAGAACCCGCAAAGATACCCATCCGTTGACCCTTGCCTACGGTATTCAAACCATCAATGGCTTTAATGCCTAAGCAGAGTTTCTCTGTGATACGAGGACGGTCGAAGGGGTTCGAAGGACTTCCTTTAACGGAATACCAGGCTTGAGCTTGGATAGGTCCTAAACCATCGAGGGGTTGTGCCATCGCATCCACGATACGACCCAACAAGGCTTCCCCCACTGGTATCTTTAGTACGGTTTTTGTATTCTTCACAACACTTCCATACCCAATCCCATCGATATCACGATAGGGCATCAAGTGAACGGTTAACCCTTCGACTCCGACTACTTCAGCCATGACGGTCTGATTGCCATCCAAGGTGTTCAATTCACAGATGTCCCCAATCTTACTGATGGGTCCATTGGATTCAAGCTTGGTCCCAACCACTTTGGTGATCGTACCTAAGTGCGAACCCAAATCTTCTGTGTTTAACAATTTATGATAACGTTCCATCTGCTTAGCGTGTCATAAACAAATGTTTAAGATTCTCTAGTTTCGTCGTGAGGGATACATCGTAATAGCTTCCCTCTTTCTCAAACACACAGGTATCCTTAGAGCCTTCAACCCAGGTCACTTTGAGCTGATTCTGCTTTAAAATCATCTCTAATTCATGTTCGAATGGTTTTAGCTTTCGACTGAGGTGGATGCGTGTGAAGTGTTCATCTTTATGACGTTCACATTCCAATTCAATCAGTTTCAATAGCTGTGTTTGATCTTTGTCATTCACTTTCACATGCATCAACTTCTCTGTACAAGCCAAGGCCAAATGATGTGCCTCTGCTTGGATGGATTGGAGGATTTGTGCTTGTTCTTCTGCGAGCTTATCTGTGAACTGTGCGTATTCTAGACGCAATTTTTCAACAAAGGCCGCATTCTCCAGATACAACTCTTGACGTGCGATCTCAATGGCTTCCGCACGAATGGCTTCCATGTCTACTTCCACTGGAATCGGACTTGGTGTTAGGCTTTCAGCGATGGGCTCTGGTTCAAACGAATGAACTTCTTTAATCATTTCGACTTCAGTTCGGATCAATTCAATTTGAATCGTTTCTTCTTCCAACACATCTTCATAGACCCACTGACGGGGTTGTTTCAAGACTCTAGACAAAGACATCATCCAAACCTCCCTTCGAAATAACCAACTGACCTTCTTCTTCTAAACGACGGACAATAGCCACAATGCGTTGTTGAGCCTTTTCCACATCACTCATGCGTACATTCTTAAGGTATTCCATATCTGATTTGATGGTCTCTTGCATACGTGTCGACATGTTTCTAAAGAAGACATCCAAGAGATCATTGTTCGCAATCTTAAGTGCGACCGCAAGATCTTTGGCATCCACTTCACGAATGAAGAGCTGTACGGAATTATCATCCAAGTTGATGATGTCTTCAAAGACAAACATCTTCTCGCGAATCTGTTGAACCAAGCTTGGGTTCTTCTGATTCAAAGCATCAAACACATGTTTCTCGATACCACGTTCAACACGGTTCATGATGTCTGCCGCATGATGGACACCCCCAATTTCTTGGACTTCAAGGGTGATCATAGTGGACAACTTACTTTCCAATACTTTCTCGAGGACTTTTAAGAATTCTGGGTGTGGATTATCCAGTTTTGCGATGCGCTCGACCACATCGACACGGATATCTTTATGAAGTTCTCCCAAGACGAGAGAGGATTGATTCGCACCCGCATAAGCGAGTGCCAAGGCAATGGTTTGTGGGTGTTCATTCTGCAAAACAGATACGAGGTTTTTATAGTCCACTTTACGAATGAAATCAAAGATTTTCACACGCATGGAACGAGATACACGATCCAAATAAGAAGATGCAAGCTGAGGCCCAAAGGCCTTCTCCAAGATTTCCTTCGCTTGAATCACACCCCCTTCAGTGATGACTTTCTGCGTGAGATACATGCCATAGAAATCTTCGACGATGGCTTCCATTTCACTGGAATCAACACGACGAAGTTTGGAGATCTCAAGGGATAAACGTTCCACATCCGCATCACTCAAGTGACGAAAGACTTTGGCTGCGCGTTCAGGTCCCATGGATATGAGTAGTGCTGAAGCTTTTTGCGTTGACGTTAACATGTTGCTCATGACTCTTCATCCTCCTTCAACATCTCGCGGATCAAGTTTGCCGCAATCTCTGGATTCTCATCCGCAAATTGTTGGATATCATTGATGGTGGCTTTGCTTGGGTCGGCTTTAATTGTGTTCGCTCTGTTCTTAGCAAGTTCCGTAAAGGATTTGATCTGTTGGTTGATGTCCTCACGATCCGCTTTCTGTTTGCGTTTCTTACGTGAAACAAAGAACACCAACATTGCGATGATCAAAATAATCACAACCGCTCCACCTGCGACCACTGGCCAGAAGTAGGGGGAATCCATGATGTCTTCCGGAACCATGATGGGCTCTTCACTTTGTGCGTTGGCTTGGAAGACATGGAGACCAATCTTTTCTTCAGGAATATTGATGGCCTTGGAAATAGCTTGTGTCCACTGTGTTCGTTCTTCATCACTCAAGGCTTTACTGTTCAACACAACGGAAATCGTCGCGTCCTTCAGTTCCGCATTGTTCTTCTCAATCTGTGTTTTGAGATAGCTCACCAGATACTCCGCACTGTAGGTGTATTCACCCTCTGTGGGTTCCGCACTTCCTTCTTGATAGACTGGAAGATCGGTATTGTTGTTTTCCCCTGCGATACCCCCGGTCGTACTTCCGTTAGCGGCATACCATTTCTCAAGACTTTGGATGACCCCTGTCCCATTTTCATTCGGGATGTATTTGAGTTCTTCAGACAACATTTTGTCGTAATCGATTACGACACTAGCACTGACACGTATGTTTTCATAACCAAAAGGCATGCTTAAGAGATTGACGACTTTGGTTTGAAGGCGTTCTTCAAGATCTTGTTCAAATTGAATTTGTAAGTAATTCTGCTCAAAACCGGCATCCAAGCTGGTTTGACCCAATTCCTGTCCACTTGCCGCATCGATGACCACGACCGCATCCTTCTCCATGTTGGGAACTGCTGATGCCACAAGGTTTTTAATCCCACTGACAGTCTTGGCGTCCAAGTCCATAGACGCACTAAAATCAAGCAGGACTGAAGCACTTCCCGCTTGATTATTTTCTTGCCAAACATAGTTGGACGATTCTGGAATGTTCAATGTGACGACAGCGGAGCGAACCCCATCAATTCGTTTCAGCGTTCCTTCCAATCGATTCTGTAAATCGATGATCAGGTATTGTTGCTTCTCAAGCTCCGTTGCCATGAAGCCAGCATTGGAAGTGAAAACATCATAGCTTAAGGCCGATTTAGGATAACCTAAAGCACTGAGCCGTAACTTGAGTTCATCCACCTGATTTCGTGGAACCATTAGATTTCCTGTATTGTTCGTGGACACGTCCACATTCATCTCACTCAATACAAGGTAGATATCGGCCTGTTCCTGAATGGATAGATTTTCATACAAGAGGGTATAATGACTTTCATTGTAGGTTCTTAGCCCGATCGGTACGATGATTGACACAAAAAGGATAAGGAAGGTCCCGATGATAATTTGTTTTTGACGGACTTTTGCTAATTTCTGCCACGCTTCTTTAAAAGATTGAAGCATCTGATTGAATTGAAGATTCATGTTGAACTTAACTTCCTAGCCTAGAATTGCATACGCATAATTTCGTTATAGGCATTGATGGCTTTACTGGTGACCTGAACCGTAAGTTCAAGTGCCAAAGCCGCTTGTTCTGCTTGAATCATGACATTGTGTAAATCATCACTCTGTCCCATCAAGAGGGATTGCGCACTTTGGTCAGCAGCTTGTTGTGATTCTTTTACATTTTCGATGGCTTGACTCAATACGTTTGAGAAGCCATTGGATACATTGTTTTGCGCTTGAGGTGTTTGGATTTGGGATTCCAAACGCAGGGGACTGATTGGGACAATGAATGTTTTCATATTACTTACCAATTTCCAGTGCTTTCATCGCCATCGTTTTGACGACATTCAAGGCCGTCAAGTTTGCTTCATAAGCACGACTGGCAGCCATTAAATCAATTTGCTCTTCGGTCGTGTTGACGTTTGGCATCATCACATACCCATCCGCATTCGCATCGGGATGACTGGGATCGTAGACTGGGATGAAAGGATCTTTGCTTTCAATGACGGCTTGGACTTCCACGCCACCACCCGTGCGAGCTTTTCGTGCTTTATTCAACACATTGGTGAAGGACGCGTTGCGTTCTTGCAAGACGACAAGCTTACGAGCATACGGTGTGCCATCTTCGGTACGTGTTGTATTGATGTTTGCGAGATTCTGGGCAACCGTATCGATACGGAAGCGATGTGCGGTTAATGCCGACCCTGCAATCTTTAGTGAATCTAGAAATGACATGTTTTACCTACTTCCCTGTGTTATTGATGACATAACGGAGATTGTTTAACTGTTTGTTTAAGCTTTGTGTCACGTAGTTATACTGTGCATAGGTTTCCCACAAAGCGAGTTGTTCCTTTTCGAGATCAACGTTGTTTCCATCCAAACGATTGCTCAATCCTTGATTCTGTTTGACTTGAACTTGAATGGACTCAATCTGTTGCTTGGCTTGGTCGAGACGTGTTTTAAAACTGACTTCACCTGCTTTGAAGCCAGCAGTTTCACTGTTCGCGATATTATTCGAGTGCACTTTTTGCTTTAGCCACAGGGCATCCAGTCCTGCTTGCATCGTCTTTATGGATTTGTTATCGATCATCGTAAAGTCCTCATCGGGATATCGTTCAAAAATTCAAAAACTTAAATGGGTAAAATAAAAATTTACTCGATTAGGAATAAATTTGCATAGAATTTACCTACTGTTTTGGCAACACGTTTTATGTGCGACTCAACGATGTTATTTTACCATTCATACTCTTTGAATGAAACAACTTTCTGTCTAAAAATCGGTCATATTACTTGAATTTTCACACGATATATACATTATTGGTTTAGTTGTCCCCGAATTTACGTGATTTATAAATCATAATTCACAAGCATTTTATAACATAGAAAATGAGGTGATTTTAGATATCACCTCATCGTGTTCAAACTTTTACATTTTATTTAGACACCAAAGAACTTATTTTGCGAATACAACCAAGGTATAGGGATTGATCGTTGCGTTTTGAACCATGACACCATCAATCAAACCTGCTTCATTGGCAATGACTTTTACGAAGGCTGGAAAGCTTTCATAATAAATCTGATTGGTTGGGTTGATGTAGATCCAAATTTCTTCATAAGGCTTCGATCGCTCACATTTGTAATTGATCACCAACATGCCATCCCATTCACGGAAGCTCACACGCTGCTCAATTTTCTCAGGATCGTTCAAACGCAATATCGGAAGCATCTTCCTGAGTTGAATCATATCCTTCGTATAGTTGAACACATCCAGATAACGTTCTTTACGTGTCCAGTCCAACTGATTGATGTTGTCAGGGCTACGATAGGTGTTGTGTAAGCCATTCTTTGTTCTACAGAATTCCTGACCACTGTGGATAAACGGAATGCCTTGTGCCAATAAGGTCACACTTAACAAAAGCTTCTGACGCTTGATACGGACATCACGATTATCTTCTTTATTGCTCTCTTTTAGTTTATCCCAAACCGTGTGATTATCATGGCATTCAATGTAGTTGATCGACTTATCTGGACGATCGAACAAACGTGTCCGATTGGCAACGGCTGTACCCAGCATACTTGCTTTCATTGCTTCGATGTAATTGGTATCGCCTAGACAGTATCCTTTAACATTGATTTCCTCATGGGATGTTCTACCCTTGACATGTTCACGGAAGAAATCATTGAAATGACCAATATTGGGCATCAAATGTTGATTGTAGCGATTGGCTTTTTGATGTTCCGGTAAAGAAGTTGGCATGTTCCAACCTTCACCATAAACCAAGGCTTCCGGCTTGATTGAACGGCACAGTGCTTCAACTTCATTCATCGTATCCACATCTAAAACACCCATCAAGTCAAAACGGAATCCATCCACATCATAGTGAGTCATCCAATGTTTGACGCTGTCTTTGATGAACTTACGCGCCATCAAACGATTCGAGTCCACATCATTGCCGCAGAAGGATCCATTCGATAATTGACCCGATTGTGAACGTCTAAAGAAATAATAAGGAACTACTTTCTCAAACGAACTGGCTTCCATATCATACATATGGTTGTAAACCACATCCATGTTCACACGGATGCCTTGTTTATGGAAGGCTTCAACCATTTTACGTGCTTCCTCAATCCGTCCGATTGGATCATCTGGATTCGAGGTAAAGCTTCCTTCAGGCACATTGTATTGCATCGGGTCATAACCCCAGTTATAAAATAAAGATACATTGTGTTCATCCACGGTCGCAAAATCATACATCGGCATAATCTGGACATGAGTGATCCCGAGTTCCTTAATGTGATCGATACCAGTTGATACACCATTTAAGGTTTTCGTGCCTGTTTCCGTCAAACCTAGGAATTGTCCGCGATGCTTGATATTGGATTCCGGCTGTAATGTGAAGTCACGGATGCTCAATTCATAGATGATCGCATCTGTTGCTTGCTTTAAAACAGGAAGTTTATAGCTTTGTTGGGCTTCGATTTGATCAAAATCAATCACAACCGATCGTTGATGATTCACGGTTGAACCCGTCGCATAAGGATCCGTTGTGGTCGTCCAATTCCCATTAACCAACACATGATACAAGTAACTCGAACCATGCGCATTGTAGCTAAGATGATAGGCGAAGACACCTTTTTCTTGACGACTGAGTTCAATGACCAAGGGTCCCTTCTTCTCAAAGATTTCGATGACGACACGTGTAGCGGTAGGTGCCCATAAAGCAAAATAGGTTCTGCCTGCTTGAATCGTAGCCCCTAAGTCATCCCCATCATAAAAGAATTCTTCATCAAAACGTTGGGTCTTTGTGATCAAGCTGTACTGAAGTACGACAAAAAGACCATGTTCTTCTAAAAGGTCATAGCGTTTGCCAATCTCAATGATGTCTTCAACCCCTAGGGTATATTTAAAAAAGTCATTCCCGGATTGCTCATAATTAAAAATAGAGCACTTGGTTAATTTTCCATTTTCATCTCTAAGGTAGAAGACGTCACTTCGTCCTTGATAAAACTCTTTGGACAAATACGCCGTAATGATGCCATAGTCATCAAGATGTGCCTCAAAACGATTTACTTTTCGCATAATACTTCACTTCCTTCTATACGATTATACTCGATTTTCACAAGCTTGTTCGTTTATCTTTGGCATCGTTAACGAATATTTACAAAACTTTCGTTCAATCAGAACCGAAGAAATCAAGCATTTTCATGCGATTCAATTGCACTTAAGCCTCTGCGCATTGCGAAATAGCCTAGGGTCACACTGATCGCAACCATTCCTAAGAGGAACTGAAAGCCAAATCGTTCAAATAACAAAGGATTGATTAAGCTTGTCATCAAGGCTGTTATTGACATCGTTAAACTTAAGGTTGCGGTTAGACTGGCTGGGTTCTTTACCGGCATCGTCGATGCGACAGGGAAAAGAACACCTACAACCAAATCCAAAGCAAGTGAGAACACCAAGAGTGCTGGAACCAAAATCCAGGCATTCAATGGAAAGATGAATATCAAGGTTATGATGACGCCCATGACACCATATCTTAATAAGTCTCTTAGAGAATATCGATGACCTAAGAATAGAATGACAAAGCCTGATAGAACTGCCCCAACACCCGTGATGGTGTAAATAAGCGAGATTTGTTGTTGGGTTTGTCCGACTGAGCTTAGATAGATGCTTAAGAAAGTGTAGATTGTATTCGGTGCTAAAAACACCAAAAAGGTCATTGCCATCATCCACCATACAAAGGGATACTTAAAGAGTGCCTTGAAATCCGCCAAGGTAATGGGACTCGAACTGACATTCTCGACGTGTGGGATGCGTGTGAGAATCAATGCCAATAACATGGTTATTGCGAAAACAATTAGATAATAGTTTTGAAAGCCAATGGTAGAAACCACCAAAGCACCCATGATGGGGGCAATGAAGATTCCACTCGCAAAAGCAAGTTTAAAGTAACCCGATAGTTTGATGAAGAGTCTTGGTTCCACTAAACGCGATGCATAGTTCGCAACCAAGGCAAAGAAAACGTTATGACCAATCCCGATGAGCATACGGGTGAAGAAATAGATGCTTGGACTCTTGGCAAAAGCTGTTAGTAAGGTTCCTAAACTGAATAGAAAAGCACCTAAGACAAGAATCTTTTTGACACCTTGTTTATCTGCATAGTAACCAAAGATCGGAACCAACATTCCTGAAACAACAAAGCCAATGTTCAAATAAGGCACCAGTGCGATTTCGATGTTGAAGAAGGCTCCCATCGCAGGGGCAATCGATAAAACCATGGCCATCGTCATCGTAGTCATAAGTTGAAATAACATTAATAAAACAATCGTTGTCTTTATACGCATAGGGCTCCTTAATTACGCTACACAAAAGCAGCTTGCGCTACATAAAAGCAGCTTACGCTGCTTTAGTCACTAATTGGTCTAATCTTCCAAATCTCATCCGCATACTCTTGAATCGTACGATCCGAAGAGAAGAAACCGGATTGAGCAATATTCACCAGACACATACGTGCCCAGTATTCTTTATCAAGATAACGACGTTCAACTTCTTGTTGGGCTTCCACATAAGCACGGAAGTCTTGCAGTAAGTAGTATTCATCGTTTCTAAACATCAATTCATCATAAATAACTCTGAATTCTTCAATGTTTGTACTGAAACTACCATCCACAAAGGATTGGACAACGGCTTTCAGTTCTAAGTCATTGTTCAAGACAGCCCAAGCATCGTAGCCCTTTTGTTTAAGGTCTTCGATATCTTCTACCTTCATACCAAAGATGATGTCGTATTCAGACCCCACATGTTCATGGATTTCCACATTCGCCCCATCCAAGGTACCCAAAGTCAAAGCCCCATTCATCATAAACTTCATGTTTCCGGTACCCGAAGCTTCTTTACCCGCTGTGGAGATTTGCTCAGACACATCCGCCGCATTCATCAAAATTTCCGCAATGGAAACGTTATAGTTCGGAATAAAGACAACTTTCATGAACTGGCTGATGCGTGGATCGTTATTCACCTTATCCGCAACCGCATGAATCAAACGGATGACTTTTTTAGCGAAATAATACGCAGGTGCCGCCTTTGCCGCAAAGATGAACGATCTTGGATACATGGTGAAGTTTGGATCACTCTTCAACTTCTGATAGAGATAAATGATGTGCATCACGTTCAAGAGTTGACGCTTGTAAGCATGAAGACGTTTAGCCTGGACATCAAAGATGGACTTGGTATCCAATTCGATGCCTGTGACTTGTTTGATGTATTGCGCTAAGATTTCTTTACGCTCTTGTTTGACCTTTAAAAAGTCTTTTTGAAGCTTTTTCTTATTCACATGCTTCATTAGATTAAGAAGATGCTCAGGTTGATAGACATAGTCATCCCCGATCGTCTTATCCAATAAGGACTTCAGTTGTGGGTTGGAATACACCAACCAACGACGGTGGGTGATTCCATTGGTCTTATTGTTAAACTTGGCTTCAAAGATCTTATAGAAGTCTTTCATGACATCGTTCTTCAAGATTTCGGTATGCAGTTTCGCAACCCCATTGACCGACATGCTGGATACGATGGCTAAGTTTGCCATATGTATCTGTCCATCTTTGATGATGGATACACGTTTGATTAAGCCATCATCTTCTGGGAAATCTACTTTGACTTGTTCGACAAAACGACGATTGATTTCTTCAATGATCATATAAATTCTAGGCAACAACATCTGAACGAAGTGAACCGGCCACTTCTCAAGTGCCTCTGCCATGACCGTATGGTTGGTGTAGGCGATACTTTGATTAACCAAAGCCCAAGCACTGTCCCAATCGTAATCATACTCATCCATGAGTAGACGCATCATTTCCGGAATGGCCAAGACAGGATGGGTATCATTCAATTGGAAGACGACCTTTTCAGGAAGGTTGTCCAGACTTGGATAGACACGCAGATGTGCTTTGAAATACGCGATCAAACCCGCAGATACGAAGAAGTATTGTTGCTTGAGACGCAAGTAACGGCCATGTTCCGTAGAATCATCGGGATAAACGTTTTGACAGATTTCACGAACTTCTGTGATGTATTGTCTAAAGTCTTTATTTGCAGGTAAAATATCGCTGGCTTCAGCGCTCCATAAACGAAGTGTGTTTGTCGTATCCGTTGACTTGCCAACAATCGGCATATCATAGGGAACCGCACGAATGTGTTCGCAATCGACTTGATTGAAAGCGATGCGTCCATCATCCCGTTTGACCATTTCAATACGACCCCAAAACTTAACGTCAACCGCATGTTTTGGTTTACGTACTTCCCAAACATTGCCTAAGCGCAACCATTGGTCTGGAACTTCAACTTGAGCCCCATCCACGATTCTTTGCTTAAACAAACCATATTCATATCGAATGCAGTTACCATGTCCTGGCAGGGACTTGGAAGCTAAAGAATCCAAGAAACAAGCTGCTAAGCGACCTAAACCACCATTGCCTAAACCTGCATCGGATTCCATATCTTCGAGTTGATTCAAATCGATATCCAATTCTTTGAGACCATCGCGGACGATGTCATAGATTCCCAAGTTCATCAAATTGTTGGTCATCAAACGACCAATCAAGAATTCCATTGAGAAATAGAACATCTGCTTCGCTTCGAGCTGAGCGATGGCTTCTTTGTTTTCTTTCCAGTGTATGGATGCATAATCACGTACCATCTCGCCCAATACGATGTATCGTTCTGTTATATGGGACTGTTCAACCGAACGTCCGTACAGTTCCACAACGCGTTGTGTGAAATCACGTTTAAATTCAAATTTATCTTTAAACATAGAGCCTCCCTAAAATACCCTTTCCATTCTAACACGTGTGTGTTGATTGGTCATTACTTTTTCATTTCCAAATAAACACCCGCAAACGGTGCAATTCGGACTAAAATACTGTTATCAAAACGGTGGGCTTCATGTTTTTCAGACACAAGAGGCTCAAAGTTGCACATATTACATCCATCATAAATGTCTTTTTCCGTATTGATGATTTCGGTATACGTTCCTTTATACGGAACACCCAGACGATAACTCTCATAAGAAACCGGTGTCATATTCAAGATTACGATCACGACACTTTCTTCATCTTCACGATAATAACTGTAGATGGATTGGCTCGCATTGTCCGCATCGATCCATTTGAAACCATGGTGCTTGTAATCATGGTGACTCAAACAGCTGTGGTGTTTATAGATATGCGATAAATCTCTAAAGAAACGATTGAAGGAATGATGCGTATGGTATCCCAACAAGAACCAATCTTGTTCAACGTTTTCATCAAACTCTCTGAAGTGTGCCAATTCATTGCCCATGAAATTCAACTTCTTGCCTGGATGTGAAAACATATAGGCGTAGAGGTTCCGTGCTTGAGCAAACTTTTGCTTATAGTCACCCCAAAGTTTATTGATGATCGTTCCTTTTCCATGTACGACTTCATCGTGTGATAAAGGTAGGATAAAGTTTTCGGAGTAGAAGTAAGCCATTGAGAAGGTCAATTGGTGATGGTGGAACTGACGGTAAACTGGGTCTAGTGAATAGTATTTCAACGTGTCATTCATCCAGCCCAAATCCCATTTGTAGTCAAAACCAAGTCCCATCTCTGTAGTAGGATGCGTGACCTTTGGATAATCCGATGAATCCTCAGCCATCATGATGACACCAGGATAACGGACATTCAAGTAATAATTCAGACGGCGGATGAAGGCTGTAGCCCCATCATTGGTCCCATTATTCTTATTCCCATGCCAGAAGATGATGTTTGAAACCGCATCGATCCTTAATCCATCCACATGATAAGTCTCCAACCAGAAACTTGCGGAAGAAAGCAAGAAACTACGAACTTCTTCTTTCCATAAATCAAAGTTCAAGGTATCCCATTGACTGTTCGCATCATGAGGATTGGGGTATTCAAACAAAGGTGTACCATCAAAGTAACGTAAACCATAATTATCCTTTACGAAATGAACCGGTACGAAATCCAAGATGACACCGATATCATTCAGGTGACATTCATCCACAAATGACATGAATTGTTTGGGTGTTCCATAACGGGATGTTAATGAGAAATAACCATGGGCTTGATAACCCCAGGATCCATCAAAAGGATATTCCGTTAGTGGCATCAATTCGATGTGTGTGAAGCCCATTTCTTTGACATAAGGAATCAACTGATGTGCGATTTCTTCATAGTTCATCCATTCATGCGCATCCCGCTTCATCCAGCTTCCCAAGTGAAGCTCATAAATGTTCATGGGTTTATTGAAATACTTCTCACGACGATTGATCCACATTTGATCACGCCAAGGGAAATTACCAAGGTTGACGACAAGGTTCGCACTCTTGGGTCTGAGTTCAGATGCAAAGGCGTAAGGATCACTCTTTTCAACCCAGTTGCCATCGGCTTGTTCGATCTTGTATTTATAGAGGGTCCATTCTGCCACATCCGGCACAAAGACCGTCCAAGAACCATCACTCAAACGTTCTAAATTCAAAGGTCTCTCCCAGTTGTTGAACGAGCCCACCAATTGAACATTCCGCGCATTTGGCGCATAGGTTGTGAACCGTACCCCGGGTGCACTCTCATAGTCAAAGTGTGCTCCATAAAACTTATGGGCATCCAGACAATGACCTTGATGGAATGTCTCATTTATTCTTTGTTTGAACATAGGTCCTCCCTAATTTAAATGTGTATTTAAATTTTCATGTATGGCTTTAAATTTCGCCTTAGCCTCTGCTTCATCTTTTCCTAATACACAGAAATAGAACTTGCACTTTGGTTCCGTGCCCGATGGACGAATCGCCAACCAACTGCCATCTTCGAGATGGTATTTGATGACATCCGAGGGTGGGAAATCGAGCGCTGCAACTTCAGACCCTTCAGTACGCAGTTTCAACAAGTAATCTTCCTTAGTCAAAACCTTCAAACCTGCAAAGGAGTCAATGACTTGTGTTCTGAAATGATCCAAGATCGCTTTGATCTTCTGTGATCCTTCAGATCCTTTGAGGGTAAGAGAGACTTGATCTTCATGGTGATAACCATAGGTCGCATAGAGTTCATTCAACACATCCACCAAGGTCTTACCTTCATGTTTGTAGAAAGTAATACATTCCGCGAGAATCAAACACGCTTGAATCGCATCCTTATCTCGAACAAAGGGCTCAACCAAATAGCCATAACTTTCTTCATAACCTAAAACAAAGGATCTTTCATGGGTGATTTCATACTTCGCAATCTTTTCCCCAATGAACTTAAAGCCGGTCAAAGTCTTTTCAACTTCAACCCCATAGCTTTTAGCTACTTTTTCACCTAAGTCAGAGGTTACGACCGTATTGAAGATGACCGCATTTGAAGGAAGTGCATTCAATTCTTTTTTGGTACGCAAAAGGTATTCGATCAAAATCGAACCTGTTTGATTACCTGTTAATAAAACATAATCATCCTTATGACGAACCACAACCCCAACACGATCCGCATCCGGATCGGTACTCAGTGCCGCATCCGCCCCGACTTGCTTGGCAAGTTCGATGGCTTTCTCATAGGCAACCTTTTCTTCAGGATTGGGTGATTTTGTTTGTGAGAAGTTGGGATCGAAGGAACATTGTTCCTCAACCAATATATAAGGATATCCCGCTTGTTTGAACACTTCTTCAACCGACATCAAAGCGGTGCCGTGTTGCGGAGTGAAAACGATCTTCACATTGGATTTATCCATATCCTTACGATTCTGTATTTCAAGAACACGTTTGATATACGGTTCATCCACTTCTTTATCAATCCAATGAATCATGGCTTTTTGTTCATCACTCAGATTCACTTTGATTTCAAGCTCATCTTCAATGGCATTGATTTCCGCGATGACTTGATCAATCAATTCAGGAATCAATTGACAACCACGTTGATCATAAACTTTATACCCATTGTATTCTTTAGGATTGTGCGATGCCGTGATGACGATACCGCCCTCACATCCCAATTCACGTACGGCATAGGAGAGTTCTGGTGTCGGCCGTAATGCTGTGAACACATACGATGGAATATTGAAACTTGCTAAAACCTTTGCGGATTCTTCCGCAAACTCTTTGGACATATGGCGGTTATCGTAAGCGATGGCCACGCCTTTTTTTGAAACATCAGGATACTGACTCAAATAACGTCCAAACGCCACATTCGCCTTACGGATCGTGTGTACATTCAGGCGATTACAACCGACTCCCAATAATCCACGCATTCCAGCCGTCCCAAATTCCAGGTTCGTATAGAACGCATCACTCAGTTCCGTTTCACTTAAGCGATCAAATTCTGCTCTGAGTTTTGGATCCAAATTTGGATGATTCTTCCAATGTTCGATTATTTTTTGCATGGTTCTCCCTTGATAATAAAAAGAAGATGAGATCATCTTCATTTTATGACATTCTTTATTGAATGACCTTTTGAGTTCTTAATACATCTTCGATTGTTTTAATTGCGTCGTCTTCGTCTTCACCTTCGCACGAAATCATAACTTCTGATTGCGTTGGAATACCCAAGGACATAACACCCATGATCGATTTCATGTTTACAGAACGACCTTTAAACGCAACTTTGACTTCACATTTGAAACGGCTAGCCGCACTCACAGCCACTGTGGCTGGACGAGCATGCAGTCCAACGGGATCAATTACCAATACATTAATTTGTTTCATAAAACTACCCTCCTACTGTTGGTTCTATTTTAGCTTAATTACAATGTAAATACAATAAAAAAGGATTCCCGAGGAAACCCTTTGATTTAAATCATGTAAGCGTTTACTTATTTATGATAAGTCTGATTATTCAGAATCTTAAAGGCACGATAGATTTGTTCTAAGACCAACAAGCGAACGATACCATGTGGGAAGGTGTTGGCGGATAACTTCCAGAGGATATTGGCGCGTTGACGGAGCTCTTCATGAACACCCAATGATCCACCAATGACAAATACGATGTTCTTGGAACCATAGGTCATGGCTTTATCCATGTGTTCGCTCAACTCAATGGAATCGATCAGTTTTCCCCTTAATTCCAAGAGAATGACATGATCATCCTTAGTTATCTTACTTAGAATCACTTGCGATTCCTTCATGAGTGACTGAAGATTCTTCGCTTCATCCTCATAGTTCGCTTCGTCTTTGATTTCCTCAATCAAAATCTTAGAAAATGGCTGAATCCGTTTGATATAATCTTGAATCAGACTCTCTAAAGTTTTCTCTTTAATCTTCCCTACAACAATCAGTTTAATCATTCAAGCTTCACATCCGTTGTCGCAGTCTTACCCGCACGATCATAAGAGATCGAAATGATATCGCCGACTTTCTTCGCATAGAGAAGTTTTCTAAACTCTTTGAAGCTGAGGATATTAACTTGATCAAAACTCATGATGACGTCGCCTTCTTTCAAACCGGCACGTGATGCAGGGCTGTTCTCCACAACACTCGTGATCAATAAACCAGTGTTCAGATCCAAGCGAATACCATAGTAGCTTTTTTGATATACTGCCAGTTCATCCACACTCACTGCCGAGATTCCGATGACCGGTCGAATGACCTTGCCGTTATCTTTGAGTTGTTGGATGATGGGGATGACTTCATTGATCGGGATCGCAAAGCCCATGCCTTCAACAGAACTGTCAGCAATTTTCATGGAGGTGATTCCAATGAGCTCACCTGCCATATTGATCAAAGGTCCTCCACTGTTTCCAGGATTGATGGCCGCATCTGTCTGAAGAACGATGCTGTCCCAATCATCGGTCCCATTTCCGTCCAAATCAACGGGAACAGTACGGTCTTTACCCGAAATGATGCCCATGGTCACAGAGCCTTGGAATTCCAAGCCTAAAGGGCTACCAATGGCCAATGCATTCTCACCTACTTTGACAAGGGAAGAATCTCCGAAACGGAAGGCTTCCACGCTAAAGTCGACCTTTACTTCCAACAAAGCAAGATCTGTAAACAAATCAGATCCCATTAAAGTCGCATCCACGGTTTCCCCGTTGGCAAAGACAACTTGGATACGCTCTGCATCTTCAATGACATGGTTGTTGGTTACGATGTGGACGGTATTGTCGACATAGTCGAAAATAGCGCCACTGCCACTTGAATAGACTTCTTCGAAGACGATGGATTGGATGCCCACCACTTTCTCAATGGTGTTCTCCACGACACGTGTCACATCGGTGTCAAATTCCGTCACGACGGTTTGTACGATGGTTCCATCTGGATTCACGGTTGTCTGTTTCTCTTTGAAAAAAACTTCGTAGCTTAAAACGCTATTCCAAATCAACAAAAGCAAGATGATGGTGGATGTTAAGAACTTCTTCATGGTTTATTCCTCCTTCAATCATTTCAAACTGTTTCGCACAATTTAGTTTAATCTGTTGTAAGTCTTTATTCGCTTTGATAAATGCTTCGATGACACAGGCTTTGGCCAGTTCCGCTTCATTTGCTTCACTGGAAAGATGTGCTAAGATGATTTCTTTGGTTCGATCCCCACAGACCTGCGCGAGAATGGAGGCACTGTCTTCATTGCTTAAATGTCCGGTGTCTGAAAGTATCCTTTGTTTGGTTGGATAGGGACGTGAGGTTCGCATCAAGAGTTCCACATCGTGATTACTTTCGAAGATATAATAGTCCGCATTTGAGATCCAAGTAAAATCATTTGACTTAAGATACCCCGTATCGGTAATATACACAAGTTTTTCGCTCTGATATTCGATCACATAACCATAGGTCATGGCTCGATCATGGGACAGAACCAAGGGTGTGATATCTACATCATTGATGCGATGTTTCTGATAAGGTTCAAGGATTTGCACATCCATTCGCTTTGATAGAGGTACTGGTGCGATCACCTTTGATACATTTTTGAATAGATTCAACTGCGCCACATGATCGATGTGATCGTGTGTGATCAATAAAGCATCGATTGAGCTTAAGTCTACATCCAAACTGTGAAAACTGTGTGACAAGTAACGCTTCGTTCCACCACAATCAATAACAAGCTGGGTAGAACCAGCTTGTATATAGGTGCAGTTCCCTTTAGAACCACTTGCAAGTACATTGAACTTCATCTTAACACCCATCCAAATAGTTACACGGATTCTTGGCAACACCATCGACATATACACCGAGATGCAAGTGAGGACCTGTTGAACGACCGGTGTTTCCAACGTTCCCGATGAAATCACCCTTTTCGATCTTCTGACCAACACTGACCGGAGGATAGCGAAGCATGTGTGCATATAAAGTCTTCATGCCATTATTGTGGTCGATCATGACATTGTATCCATTTCGCCAATCATAACGAACACGATCGATGACACCACGATCCGCCGCATAGATCGGTCCATTCTTATTGACGTTATAAACAAAGTCGACACCTTGGTGCCCACCGTAACAATACCATCGACAAGAAACACGTGAGTTGGAACCCAATGGCCAACGTAAGGTACCGGAACCCACTCCCGATACGACTTTCGTTCCAATCCGGATGACTTCACGAACTGGCTGCTTGATGACGATCGAACCTGTGACGATACTATCCGTAATGACTCCATTCACAAAGGTTTCTTTATATTTGACATCCTTGTATCCCAATTCTTCTTTGGTCTGGATGACGCTGTAACCTTCTTGCATGGTGGAATCTTTGACATACAGTGTGGACTGTGGATATACCGTCTCTTTTGCCAAACGTTCTTTTGTGACAACGACATTGATGGGTGAATTGAAATAGGTCACATTCAATTCTTCCCCAATGCTTAATATTTGATTGACGGATTTGATCTTCTCATTATTGATTGTTACGATCTGTTGAGCAGACAAACCGGATTTATAGGCGATCCCTTCAACGGTATCGTATTCGATGACGGTATAAGTTTCAATTTCCGTCCCATAACCATAGCTCAAGAAATACACGATTTGTGGAATCGTTGTCATGATTTCGGATGCAGGTGCCATCCCCCGTTGATAATTGGCTTTCTCCACGACATTGAAGCCAATATCACGCGTTCCATAGGTCACCAACTCAGCTGGTAACTTATTGATTCGAATCAGATCCAAAGCTTCTTTTGAGATAAAGTTCTGTAGATATAGGTCCTTGGCTTGTTCAAAGAGCTCGATGCTTTTGACATAAATGACTGCCCCATTTGAGAACGCAACCTTATCTGCTTCAACACTGAAGTAATCTTGGTTGCGAAGATAATTAAAGACTTCTTGATCTTTATTCTCATAACTGAGATAACTTTCTTCATGCGTCACGAAAATATCTTCCCCAAAACCTAAGCTTGTGTTGGGAAAGTTCTCTGCATAACGCTCTGCATAGACTTCACGTAAAAAAGCATTTGGATCCGCTTTTTCACTTAAAACACCAATCAACTGCTCCTTTAAGTATACCTTTTGAATCGTATTGATGTTCGGGCTTACTGAAGTTACAGCTTGATCGATGATGGCTTCTTCTTGGATGGTGTTCAATTCGAGATTGGCATAGGTATTGTATTCAATTTGCTGATTTATGCTGACGATGCCGATACTCGTAATGAATGCAAAGAGAATGGGTAGGAATTTGCGCATTTAGTTGCTTCCTTTCACCGTATTCTCCGCAAAGTTATAGAAGGCGTTGACATTACTTTCAAAGGCCAGATCGACTTGTCCTACTGGACCATTACGATGTTTGGAAATCAAGACTTCCGTTTTCTCTGTACTTGGACGTTCTTCATCCTTTTCATAGTAGGCAGAACGATATAAGAACACAACCAAATCCGCATCTTGCTCCAAGGCACCGGATTCACGAAGATCACTTAACATCGGACGCTTGTCCGCTCGTTGTTCAACACTTCGTGATAATTGGGATAAGGCGATGACCGGGACATTCAATTCACGAGCTAAAGCTTTTAATCCACGTGAAATCTCAGAAACTTCCTGTTGGCGATTGTCACTGGACTTACTTGAACCGCTGCTGATCAATTGAATATAGTCAATGACGATCAGGCCGAGTTGATTTTCGGTTTGTAATTTACGGCATTTCGAAAAGATTTCCGCAACCCGAATCGTTGGGGAATCATCGATGTAGATCTTGGTCTGCCTCAAATCCGCTGCCGCTTCATTGAGCGCATTCCATTCATTGGTATTGCTCAATTGACCTGTACGCAATGTCGTCCCAGAAATACGCGATTTCGCGGACAACATACGGGTGATCAATTGTTCCGCTGGCATTTCCAAAGAGAAGATGGCAACGGCTTGTTTGGATATTTGAGCCGCATTCAAAGCGACGTTCAAGGCAAACGCTGTTTTACCCATCGAAGGACGCGCTGCCAAGATGATCAGATCCCCACGTTGAAAACCATTGGTCAGACGATCCAAGGCACGATATCCACTGGAGGTTCCTGTGACGCTGCTGTGGTTCGCACTCATTTTTTGGATGTTTTCCAAAACATCTTTGATCACATCCCGTGCACTTTTGAACTCAGATGTACGACGTGTGCGGGTCACATTCAAAAGTTGTTTCTCAGCACTGTCCATGATGTCATCGACACCACTGGAACCGTCATAACCTTCTTGCGCAATCTTCTGAGCTGTCAGGATCAAGTTTCGTACATAGGCTTTATCTTGAATCAATTCCACATAGTACTTGGTATTCGCAGAACTGACCCCAACTTCAGATAATTCCAGAATAAATGCCATTCCCCCAACCGCATTGAGCAACTTCAGATCATTCAGCTTGGAAACCAAAGACGTATAGTCGATGGGCTTGCCTTCTTCATACATCATCATCAGCACAGTAAACAAACGCTTGTGTGCTTCAATGTAAAAATCCTCGGCTCTTAAGCCAAGTTCAACGGCTGTTTGGACACTGTTCGCATACGCGAGCATGCTGCTGAGTAAAGCTTGTTCAGCTTCAATGCTGTGAGGTAACGTTTGATTCATGTTATTGAGCTTTTAAATGGATCTTAATGGTTCCGACAACCTTTTTATGCAGTTCGATCTTGATATCGGAAAACCCTAAATCATTGAACGGACCATCATCCAAAATCTTACGCTTATCAATGGTGATCTGATGCTTCTTACTCAATTCTTCTGCAATCTGTTTCGAGCTGATCGATCCAAAGACCTTTCCACCTTCTCCTGTCTTAACAGGGAAGACCAAAGTGATGCTCGTCAACTTTTCTTTCAATGCCTCTGCCTTTTTAATGTCTTCAATTTCCTGGTCGATCTTATCCTGCTTCTGTTGTTCCAGGATGGCCTTGCTATGTGCCGTCGCTTCAACCGCCAAACGATTACGAATCAAAAAGTTACGTGCATAACCATCCGCAACTTCTTTCAATTCACCTTTTTTACCGACATTCTTCACATCTTCAATTAAAATTATTTTCATTTTCTTAAACCTCTTGTGCCAGCCATTGTTCAATGACCATTTCTAATTCTGTAAACACTTCTTCCACACTGGAATTTTCACGTTGGAGTGCTGCGGCTGTGAAATGTCCACCCCCACTCATCTTCTCCATTATAACATGAACGTTGATGTTCCCATTCGATCGAGCTGAGACACCGATCAGCTTTTCACTGATCTTACTGATGACAAAAGCTGCTTCAACTTCTTTGACTTCGATCAATCGATTGGCTGCTTGTGAGATCAATGCACGGGATACGACCGTATCATCTGGCATCGAAGCCACGACAATGCCTCGATCAAAGCGTTTGAGATTTTGAATCATCTTTGCTTTCAAAATAAAGTCTTGGAAATTCTCTTTCAAGTATCCATCACAAACAATCGGATCTGCTCCATACTGTTTCAAGATCGCCGCAACTTCAAAAGTCCGACTGCCCGTACGGGATCTGAAGCGATTGGTATCCAAAAGGATGCCCGTCAATGCGAAGTTAGCTTCTTCAGCACTCATTTCAATCGAACGTTGTTGGTAAGGAATCAGCTCCGCAATCATTTCCGTTGTAGACGATGCGGCGGTTTCCATATACACCAAGAGCGGATTGAAGGTAAAGTCCTGATTGCGACGATGATGGTCGATGACACAGATTTTCTTAACTTTCTCAAGGAGATTCGGTAAAGTTGATTGGGAGGCCAGGTGGTGATCCACCATGACCAACAAAGTCTTGTCGTTGATCAGACTGTAGGTTTCATGTTCCTGGACAAAGTGATGTTGCTCATGGAAAAGCTCACGTTTATCGTGATACGCCATGCTCAGTTTCTCTTCCAAAGCTCCATGCATGATGATGGAGACCGGAATACCGGATGATTTGACGATACGGCTTAAAACAAGCGCTGCGCCAAAACAATCAAAATCCATTTCCTTATGACCGAGAATCAAGACATTGCTCGACTGGTTGATCAACTCCTTCAAGGTCTGCGCCATAACACGTGCACGAACCTTACTGCGTTTCTCAACAGCCTCACTGTTGCCACCCATATAGATGACATCTTCACCATAAGTCTTGATGGCGACTTGGTCTCCACCACGACTCTGTGCCAATGCCAAAGCGCCATTTACCATTTCTTCAAGTTCAGGAAACTCAAGGGAGTTACGTGCGAACGCCATAGACAAGGTGATCGCCACATCCAACTCACTGGATGCGGCACGAATAATCTTCAAAATGGAGAAATGTTCTTCCACCATTTGATTGAACAACATTTCATTCAACACCAGCAACATCCTGTTGTTTCGCAAGCGCTTGATGAAGATTCCTCGCTCATTTGCCCAGTTGTAGACCGCTTGACGGATCTTGCTGTCAATCAAGGCAATGCGTTGCTCTTCTTCGTATTGGGTTGTTTCTTCATAATTATCAAAGTGAATCAAACCTAAGACGATTTGTTTATCTTCACTCGCACGACTCACAATGGACAATTCCGTCACATCTTTGAAATATAAGGTCAGACCATTCTCTTTGCGTCGTATCTGATAGATATGATCGTTAATCGTGGCTTGAACCACATCTGCTTCGTTGTTAAACAAAGGTTTGGTTTCTGGCAGCCAATTCATGATCTTTTGACCAATGACTTGATATGCTCGCGTATAAAGCAGTTCACTGATCCATGTGATCTCATAATTATGATCAATGGTCAACAGACCCACTTCACCAAATAAGAAAGCTTCTTGAGCATCTTTTCCCAGTATCTTGGAGATGGTCAAGATGCGATGATTGTGATACTCTTCAGAGAATTCTATGAACACCACCAACAATACCAGGTTGACGATGACCAAGACGAAATTGACAAGTGAAAAAGGCAGTCTCAAAACCCAATGACTGATGGCTAATGCAATAAGCTCAATGACCAGAACCAGCCATATGAGACGTTTTACCTTTTTATATTGATTTGTCATGATGATGTTTTTATCGATTCGATACGTTCACGAAAATCCGTAAAAATATCAAGTAAACCTAATCCAATGTAAACATAGATTAGAACACTTGGCAATAAAAAGATACCAATCAAAGCCAAGCTTGGAAGGAATTTTCGATTGGTCTTACGAGCGTAGAGTGTTATCAAAACAAAGGCGTCCATCATGATCGTCATCATCGACACAACTAAGATCAAGGTGATGCCCATTCTCAAGTTTTGATCCGTGGTCCGATTCAATAGACTGCCCACAAATAAGCCGACGAGGGCAATGATTCCAATCCACTTCGGCAACTTAAAGTCATTAAGTGGTTTCATTTTGCGTGTCACGATGTTCAAACGTTTTAACAACACCGTCGCAATCAAATGTGTCACGAAGGCTTGTAGGAATGCCATGAATAAGAACGCCACAGGGTATACTGCCAAGACCAAGTTTGCCATATCCTCCGGAACAACCAAATCTTCAATCTGTGAAAGGTAAGTAATAATCTCATTGGTTTCACGAACGATGTCATAACCAAAGAACGAAGCCAATAACACCATTTCAATAAAGAAACTCACAGCGGTCAATAAGGTGGTGCTAATCAACAACCAAACATTGGAACGTTGAGTTCGAATGCCATAACCATACACCATTCCCACGGTGATGGCCGTCCCCATATAGAATAAGGTTACGAGATTGCCAATAATAAAGGATAAGATCAAAGCAGCCGCACTTAAAATCAAGCCATTTCGAACTCCGTATTTGGCTTCATAGAAGATAATTGGTAGAGGTACTGCCCAGATGAGGTACATCTGAAGCAAACCAGCCGTTTGTAGATTTAGGAACAGAAACAAACCAATGATGGCAAGCATCATCGATCCTTCTGTTATGGTTCTCACTTGTTTTTTCATAGATAAAATAAACCTCCACCGACAAGATGGAGGTTCTGATTTTTAGTCGGCTACGTAAGGTAGTAAAGCCATTTGACGTGCACGTTTGATTGCTGTAGCCAACAAACGTTGGTATTTAGCACCAGTACCGGTAACGCGTCTTGGAATAATCTTACCATTGGCTGAAATGAAACGCTTTAAAAGTTCCAAATCTTTATAGTCAATGACAGTAATGTTATTTTTTTTGAAGTAACAAACCTTTTTGCGTGCTACTCTTTGCTTTTTAAATGCCATGAGATCTCCTTTCGCTAAAATGGAAGGTCGTCACTGGAGATATCCAGTAATGGACCTGTGTTGAAATCATCATCCGAAACCTGCGCATCCGGGTAGTATCCACCCGATTTTGGCTGTGCCGGAGAAGTCTGCTGTGCTTCGCTTGATTGATTACGCGAGCCAATAAGTTGAACATTATCGCAGGTCACATCCGTCGTATAGACTTTCTTGCCTGTCGTCTTATCATCATAACTCCCTGTTGTGATTCGTCCTTCAACGCCAACCGTCGTCCCTTTTTTTGCATACTGCGAGATAATATCGGCTGTTCTTTCCCAAGCGACACAGCTGATGAAATCAGCTTCGTCCTTGCCTCCGAAACGTCGATTTACCGCGACGGTAAAACGTACAAAGGATTTACCCGACTGCGTTTTACTAAACTGAGGATCTCTTGTTAGATTTCCTACCAAAACAACACGGTTGATCATAATTGTCCCCTTATTAGTTATCTTCTAAATTCAGAATCAAGAAACGTACAACATTGGTATTGATACGTGCCAAACGATCAAATTCTTTGATCGTCTCAGGTTTAGCTTCAACCTTCAACACTGTATAGTAACCCTTCGTCATATCATCGATTTCGTAAGCAAATTCACGAAGTCCCCAGTCATCAACGTGCTTGATAACCGCTTCATCGTTCGTCAGAATAGCGTGTAGGTTCTCAACGAGTTCCAGACGTGCTGCTTCCTCTAACGTAGCTTTGACGATGTACATGATTTCATAATTTCTCATGTGTTCACCTCCTTATGGTCTATTGGCCTTTTCAGGCAAGGAGTAAATAATTTTTATCTACTCGTGCTTAGCATTATAACATCACAATCAACAAAAGTAAACATCAAGCTTAGATTCTCATTCAACCCACTTGTTTGCAAAAGTAAATTCCACAAAATATCGTTTGGTCCTTATGTTATACGCTTAAAACGCATCCGATCCTAACCCTTTTTCGCATCTTCAAGCGCTTGTTCTAACTGTTCATACACTTCAATGCTCACGGTTCCGCGCTTCAAGCGATCTCCATCATAATATGAGATCACGCCGTCGGATTGAATCATGTATTGACGTTCCGGACCAATCGTTAAACTTACCACAAAAATCAGCAACTCAGTGGGTCTCAAGATGGAATCATTGGTATAGATCGTTTTGAACGGGACATCCTTGACCAGCTCATAATAGCCCTGACACACTTCCGCATCGTCACTCATGAAAGCAAAACTCTCCGCCATGCGATTGATGCGACAATCCACTGCGACAGGTTCTCTCATGCATGCACTCAACACCAGTAAGATTGTGAGATAGACCAGGATCTTTCCTTTAAACATCATAACTCCTTATCGAACGTCCTCTTGGGTCGTTATTTTAATATTGGCATAGGATCCTTGAACGATTTTGATCGGCACATCACTATAGCGTTCAATCAACTGTGCATCATCGCTCGCTTTGAAATGATCGGCTTGTGCTTTATGTATGCACTTCAACAACAAACTTGTCTTAAATGCTTGAGGGGTTTGCGCATGACGTAAGGTTGATCGCTCCACTGTCTTGACCACATACCCATCTTTGACTTCTTTAACCGTATCTTTGACTTCAACCGCAAGCAAAGCGGCTTGTTCGGTTTCCATGGCTTTTAGCAAATCATCAATCAATTCTTGAGAACACCAAGGTCTTGCGGCATCGTGAACCAGAATCAGATCTTCAGTGACACACATCAATCCATTGTACACAGAGTCTTGTCGTGTCGGTCCACCTCCGACATTGACGATGCGTCCCATCTCATGACGTGAGGTGACTTGGTAGAGATCATCCGGATTGGTCACGATGACGATCTGTTTACATCTCTCATCGTTTAAAAACAACTGAAGGGTTGTTTCCAGTACGGTATGACCATCTTTGAGTGGATAAAAAACCTTATTGTAGCCGAGGCCCATCCGTTGACCTTTACCACCCGCTACAATGAGCACCGAATAATGCATAGCTGTCCCCTTTGTGTTTTCATTATTATAACAAAAACTTTCATAAATATCTTTTTACGTTTGTGGTTGTTTGATCACTCAAACAAGCATATAATGGTAATGCTTAGCTTGGTGCATTTATGCCGAAGAGGGAATCCATGAAATGGAGCTGTCCCAGCAACTGTAAATCAGGACAATAGGAAATAGCCACTGCAAAGGCGTATCGTAAACGAAACGCTGCGGGAAGGTTCCTAGAGGATGAATGATTAGCCAGTAGACCTGCCAATATTAAGCGTAATTTTATCTTCTGGGAACAAGATAAAAAGACATTAGCCTGTCTTTTTAATACACATCCTAGATGTGTATTTTTTTGTAAAGGAGGCCCCCAACATGAAGAAAAACATCATTCGCATTGCATTGGCATCCATCGCATTCATCGCATCCCTTAGCGCATACAACTATTTCATGCGTCAAGGTAATGAAGGATCCAAAGAAGTCCAAATCATCATTCAAGTCGACCAAGCCGATCAAGATCTGATCGTATTGGACGTCACCAAACGGACGGATGACGAGATGCTTGGAACGTTTCTCGAATCCGTTTTGGAAGAGGAAGGTTTGGATGTCGAATTTGCCGGCAATGTGACGGATCAATTTGGTCGCTACATCGTCGGAATCGGTGAGCATGTGACAAAGGACAGTGCCGTTGGCCCTTGGTGGTTGTTTAATTCTACTACCAATCCTGATTGTGTCAGTGCTGGTTTCTGCCCAGGTGTGGACATTACACCTTTATACGACAAAGATATTTTCATCTTTGACTTCACTTCGAGTTATTAACCATGTTTACCGTCCGTAAACTTGTTCTACTTGCCCTCTTCGCTGCCTCGGCACTCGCACTACAAGTCAGTCTATCGTTTCTGCCCAATGTGGAACTGGTGACTTTGTGGTTTTTGCTTCTAGCTTGCGTATTGACATTCAAAGAAAGTCTGGTTGTTGTCTTTGTGTTCAGTACGCTTGAAGCCCTGGTTTGGGGTTTTGGGGATTGGGTGGTCGCTTATTTATGGATTTGGGCATTGTGGGTTTTCATCGTTCAGTTGTTAAAACAATTCATTAAGGACAACAGTCATCTCTGGGCGCTGCTGGGAGCGTTCTATGGCTTTGCCTTTGGTTTTCTATTCTCAATCCAACATGCATTGATGTATGGTTTCAATATGGGTGTGATCTATTGGATTCGGGGCATTAGTTTTGACATTATCCACGCATTCTCGAATTATAGTCTTATACTGATTTTGTATAAGCCTTTATCGAAATTATTGAGCACATTGCTCAGAAAGTGGGGATAAGATGCCAGTCACAACCAAAACCGGCGATCGTGGAACGACCGCCATCAAGAATGGACGTGTTTTAAAGAATGATCCCATCATTGAAGCCCTTGGCAATATCGATGAGTGCAGTAGTCTGATCATTCATATGCAAGCTGAATTAGGTTTGGATAAAGAGCCTTGGGCTAAGATCGTACGTGAACTTTATGAGATTTCAGGCTATGTCTCACGCTATCAAAATGAGATCGATCTGGATGCGGCAATCCATCGTTTGGAAGAAACCATCGAAGCCAAACAAGGCCATTATGCCAATTTCATTTATCCGTTTGATGATCGTAGAGCGGCTTTTCTGCACTATGTCCGTACCGTTGTAAGACGTGCGGAACGCTCATTGGTTACGGTTCATGAGACGCAAGCCATTGATGCCAAGGTATTCCAATACATCAATCGTTTATCCGATTATATCTTCGTTCAAGAACTGGTTTAGTTTTTGGACAGATAGAGAGATTTCATCATGTAAATCATTTTCAGGAAAGAATTCTACCGTCGTATGGTAGAATGGAAATTACTTAAAGGGGAATTTTTATGAGCTATACACAGTCCACAATTACGAAATTGAACGCGGATATCCGCAGTCACTTCCATCATATCTTCACCATCGAAGAAGGTTTTAAACTGACACACAGTGGTGTGAGCCGTTTAGTCATGTTGGATCGTTACTCACAAAAAGACCGTAGTTTAAAGACTTTGGGCGTCGATGATGTCGTCGTGACCATTGTAAAAGAAGATCCAAAATTCCCATCCCGTGGGATTGGTCAAGTCATTGAGATCAATCGCGAAGAAGAATGGGTAAAAGTACGCTTGGAAGAAGAATTCAGAGCGTCCTTGGAAGATGAGACCGAAGCGTTGACGGGAATCATTCGTCGTCCGTTCAAGCAGATTGATAAACCTTTGGAAATCTATTATGAGCAGATCGCAAAACGTGTCGGTAAGTCCTTGGCTTCCACGGAACAAACCGATGTATTGAAGGATCATTACAGCGATCTCTTTGCGGAAGAACTGGCGGAAATGAATGTCATTCCGGCAGGTCGTGTCCTTTATGGGGCCGGCAGTCAAACGCAAGTCACCTATTTCAACTGCTTCGTCATGCCTTTCATTCATGACTCGCGTGGTGGTATTTCCAATCATCGTAAAGAAGTCATGGAGATCATGTCACGTGGGGGTGGGGTCGGGACCAATGGTTCGACCTTACGTCCAAAAGCAGCCCCTGCAAAGGGTGTCGGTGGCAAGTCCAGTGGTGCGGTCAGTTGGCTGAACGACATTGCGAATCTGACCCATTTGGTTGAGCAAGGCGGTTCACGTCGTGGTGCTCAAATGATCATGTTGGCAGATTGGCATCCCGATATCATTGAGTTCATCATCTCGAAGATGCAGAATCCACGGGTTCTCAAATGGTTGATGGAAAATTCAAAGGATGAACAAATCCGTCATGAAGCAGAGCGCAAGCTCAAATTCACAGCTTTATCAAGGATCGAGCGTGAAATCTACGAATCCTTAGCTGAAAATAAGAATGTTCCGGTGCATGTCTCGGATTATGCACGTGAACGTCTAGCGGATGGCGGTACATTGAATGTCGTCAATCCAGAATTTTTATCGGGGGCAAACATCTCCGTTACCTTGACTCGTGATTTCATGAATGCGGTCAAAGAAGATGGCATGTTTGAACTTCGTTTCCCTGATTTACAAGATTATACGAAAGAACAAAAAGAAGTATACGATCGCCATTGGCATGAGATCGGTGATGTCCGTGATTGGGTCAAGATGGGTTATCCTGTCAAAGTCTACCGCACCATCCGTGCACGTGATTTGTGGGATCTGATCAGTTTCTGTGCGACCTATTCCGCAGAACCAGGTATCTTCTTCATTGATAATGCGAATGACATGACCAACGCGAAGGCGTATGGGCAAAAAGTCGTCGCAACGAATCCATGTGGCGAACAACCTCTTGCGCCTTATTCTGTCTGTAACTTAGCAGCCATCAACTTAGCGAACTTTGTGGATCGCAAGAGTGGTGAAGTCCTCTATGATAAACTCAGTCGTACCGTCGCCTTGACGGTTCGTATGCAGGATAATGTCATCGATGATACTCCTTACTTCTTGGAGCCCAACCGTGAACAAGCGCTCGGTGAGCGTCGTATCGGCTTGGGTGTCATGGGTCTTCATGACTTATTGATTTGGGCGGGTAAACGTTATGGTTCCGTCGATTCCATCAAAACCATTGATGAAGTCTTCCGTGTCATTGCGGAGACTGCCTACATGACTTCAGTGGAGTTGGCTAAAGAGAAGGGTTCCTTCCCATTCTTGACCAGCCGCGAAGCCTTTATCAATACTGGCTACATGCGTACGATGAGCGAGGATGTTCGTCAAGCAGTCTTGGATCATGGTATCCGCAATTCCCATCTCTTGACGATTGCGCCAACGGGTTCAACGGGAACCATGGTGGGTGTATCCACAGGATTGGAGCCTTACTTCTCCTTCTCCTATTTCAGAAGTGGTCGTTTGGGTAAATACATCGAAGTGAATGCACAAATCGTAGAAGATTGGTTGGCAATCCATCCAGAATACACAAAAGAAACATTACCTGATATCTTTGTAAGCGCCATGGAGCTCTCACCTGAGGAACATGCGGATACGCAATGTGCGATTCAACGTTGGATCGATTCGTCCATCTCGAAGACTGTAAATGCGCCTCGTGGCTTCTCCGTTCGACAAGTTCAAAGAATCTATGAGCGCTTGTATGATGGTAAGGCCAAGGGTGGTACTGTCTATGTGGATGGTTCGCGTGACAGTCAGGTTCTCTCATTGACTAATGATGAGGATGCGAACTGGTCTCAAATGGACATCGTGCATGATTTCGGGATCAACGTGAAAGAAAAGCAAGTTGATGAAAAGAAAACCGATTTACGTGCCGATCGCCAGGATCGAAACATCGGTGTAGAAGTTGGGGATATTTGTCCAATCTGCTTAGAAGGTACGGTTGAGGAAATGGGTGGATGTAACACCTGCACCAACTGTAATGCTCAATTGAAATGTGGTTTATAAGAAATTCTTCGGAATTTCTTTTTTCTTAACACTTTTGTAACATCTAAGGGCTATGCTTTGATCATAGTTCCATGGAGGTCCCTATGAAAAAGATACTTGGCTTAGCGCTGATTGTTATACTCTTGCTTTTCGCATCGTTCAAGTTCAATGAATACCAAAGAAATACGATACTGTCACAACTAAATGGCAATACCTTGGACATTGAAACCACTGAATTGAAGTCCATGTTAGATGTCTTATATCAGGATGAATACAATACAAGATCTACATATGAAGAAATCATCGATGAATTTGGATCAAATTTGCTCTATGCAAATCTGATCCAAGCTGAATCACGACACATGAATGCGTTGGAACGTGTTTATGTTCGCTACAACATTCAAATTCCGAGCTTGAGTGCAAGAACACCCAACTTACCATCCGACCTGATGGATACGTACACCTTAGGGAAAGAAGCTGAGGAGGCAAACATCGCACTTTATGAAAGGTATTTGGATGAAGATTTACCGGATGATGTTCGTTTTACCTTTGAACGATTGATGAATGCGTCCATCCAACATCTCAATGCCTTCAATCAGGTGATTGCGAATGAAGGCAATCTTGATGCATTCTCTGGATGGCACCAAGGTGGCATGCGTGGCAGATCGTTTAGAAGAGGTTCATACTAAAGACAAAGCCTGCAGCGTTCTGCAGGCTTTTATTGTGTCTCTATGAAGTGTTGTTCGTATAAATTCCAGTATTTCATGAACGTACGATCTTGACCATCCAGGTTGAGTTGATACATGCGGAAAGTCACAGGGATATTCTTGGGTCGCCACTGCTCGATGTATGAATATTTATACGTCATACCAAGCTTCTTCATCACTTCACCACTCCGTGGATTGTGAATGTCATGTGTGGCCGTGATGTAGGACAGTCCTTCTTCCTTTAATCGCTCAATGACAGCACGTGATGCCTCTAAGGCATAGCCTTTGTGCCAATGTTCTTTCAAAAGCGCATAACCAAGATCATGACTATCATCGCTCGACAAGCTGACATATCCAATAACTTGACTGTCATCTTTTAGACAGATCGCATAACGAAAACAATGACCTTTTGCGTATTCATCCAGAAATCTTTCCTTCAAGAAGTCGCGTGCTTGTTCAATGGTCATCACTGGATACCAGGGTAGAAAGGTATTCACCTCTTCATCCTTGAGTAAGGTATACAAAGCTTCAAAATCATTCTCAGTAAAGTGACGTAAGATCAATCGTTCTGTTTGTAATGTGTAACTGTCATCTATTTTCATATCCATCCCTCCATATGTATAAAACCCGATGCATTTCACATCGGGTTTAGATCTTATTCTCGATTACGCATGTGTGGGAACAGGATGACTTCACGAATGGTTTCGCTGTTCGTCAACAACATCACCAATCGATCGATCCCAATACCCAAGCCACCGGTTGGAGGCATGCCATATTCCAAAGCCTCAACGAAATCCACATCCATTTCATTGGCTTCATCATTCCCTAAGTCTTTTTCCAGCATCTGAGCTTCAAAACGTTCACGTTGATCGATGGGGTCATTCAGTTCAGAGAATGCATTGGCATACTCGCGACCATCGATGAAGAGTTCAAAACGATCGGTGAAACGTTCATCTTGAGCATTCTTTTTCGCAAGCGGTGAGATTTCAATCGGATGACCATAAACGAAGGTCGGTTGAATCATCTTCGCTTCCGCATAGTGTTCGAAAAAGAGATTCAAGATATGACCGAAGGATTGTTGGTGCTTGAGAACTTCAATGTGATGTTTCTTGGCAACGGCCAAAGCCTCATCAAGTGTGGTGATTTCAAAGAAATTGACGCCACAAGCTTCATTGACCGCATCCACCATGTGTACTCTACGATACGGACCCTTCAAATCAATGGTCTTTTCAGCCCAAGGGATTGTCGTTGTGTTCAAGGTTTCCATTGCGACAGACTCGATGCAGTTTTCAATGACTTCCATCATGCCTTGCATATCAGAATAAGCGATATAGGCTTCGACTGTGGTGAATTCAGGATTGTGTTTTGGGCTCATGCCTTCATTTCTAAAGAGACGTCCAATCTCATAGACACCTTCCATTCCACCTACGATCAAACGCTTCAAAGGCAATTCAGTAGCGATACGCAGGTAGAAATCCATATCCAAGGTGTTGTGGTGAGTTACGAAAGGTCGTGCCGCAGCACCCCCAAGAATCGGATGCAAGACCGGTGTTTCCACTTCGATCAAACCGATTCCATCAAAATAATGTTGTAAAGCACGGATGATGCGTGGTCTCAACATTGCCACACGACGTGCATTCTCATTGACGATCAAATCGACATAGCGACGACGATAGCGCTCTTCCACATCCGCTAAGCCATGAAATTTATCTGGTAAAGGACGTAGTGCTTTGGTTAAATGAACCAACTTGTCCGCTTTGACGGAAAGCTCACCATGATTGGTTCTGAAGACGCTTCCTTCAATCCCTACGATATCGCCAAGATCGGCTTCTTGAAAGACTTCAAATTCCAATTCAGTCAACGCATCTTTACGCAGATACACTTGAATCTGACCATCACGATCCAAAAGATGCATGAAACCGGCTTTACCCATTTCACGCTTCGTCATGATGCGTCCGGCAATCACGACCTCTTGATTGATTTCTAAAAGTTCTTCTTTCGTTTTATCGTGGTATTGCGTTAAGATCTCCGCACTGTGGTGGGTCGGTTTATACGCCGATCCAAACGGTTCAATGCCTTTGGCTCGAAGTGCTTCCATTTTCTGGCGTCTTACACGCTCATATTCGTTTAAGTTTAATTCATCCATATTTTTCCTCATTCCGCATGGTTTAAGCTTGCGGCATAGTCCGTTAATATTCTATCAAATTCCACATAGCTTTTCATCATTGAGATGCCTTCTTTGACACGATGACTGTGGGGTAATCCTTTGAGATACCAACTTAGATGGCCTCGCATCTCTTTCAAAGCGATTTCTTCCCCTTTGAATTCGATCAATTTTAGGGCATGTGCACGTGCAATCTCAAAGCGTTCATGAATGGAGATCATTGTAAAAGGTTCATTGTTTAACCCCTTGATCAATTCTTCAACCAACCATGGTTGACCAAGGACTCCACGTCCAATCATGATCGCATCGGCTTTGGTAAAGTCTAGCACTTCTTTAGCTTTGAAGAGCGAAGTGATGTCTCCATTGGCAATGATGGGGATCTTCGCATTGGCCTTGACTTGACGAATCAAATCAAAGCGCGCTTCACCACTGTACATCGCACCACGGGTACGACCATGAATGGCAATCGCACTCGCACCAGCCCTTTCAAGTCCTGCTGCCATTTCCAACACATTAAGATGTGCTTCATCCCAACCCAAACGCGTTTTGACGCTTAGAGGTTTCTTTATCTCTTTGACAATGGATTCTACGATTTTAAAGGCATGGTCCGGTGTCTTCATTAAAGAAGCACCCCCCGATCCTTTCACAATCTTTGGTACAGGACAACCCATATTGATGTCAATCACATCACAGTCGGTATTCTGATCTAAATAAACCGCCGCTTTGACCATGGAGTCGATGTCTTCTCCAAAGAGTTGGAGCGCAATGGGATGTTCATCTGACAACACTTGCGTCATCTCAATTGTTTTGATGTTTCGATAAACAATGGCTTTATCCGAAATCATCTCACTGTAGATCAAAGCAGGTTGATAATTCTTTACAATCGAACGAAAAGCAGGGTTGCTTACCCCTGCCATCGGCGCAATGACGATTTGATTTTTCAATTCTAAGTCTCTAATCTTCCACATTAATTTTTTACCAAAATCGATCTTAACTCGTCATCACTGAAATGATATTTTGTATTACAGAAATGGCAGGTCATCTCTGCTCCATGATCCTGATGGATCATAATGTTCAACTCTTCTTCACATACGGTGCTCAAGGCTTCAAACATACGCTCACGACTGCAGCTGCATTGGAATTTGACCGTACTCATGCCCATGATTTGGACATCTTGAAACAAAACCTTGAGTAGACTTTCCGGTGTGAATCCTTCATGGATCAATTGTGATATCGGCTTCAAGTGTTTGACCACATCTTCCGCAATCATGATATCGGCTTCACTGGCAAAAGGCATCATTTGAATGAGAATACCCCCTGCTGAAATGACTTTGTTGTCTTCACCAACCAAAACACCCAAAGAAACTGCCGAAGGAGTCTGCTCACTTAAGGTGAAGTAATACGCGAAGTCCTCGGCAATCTCTCCTGTTTGGAGTTTAACGGTACCTGTGAAATCGTCCTTAAGACTTAGATCCTTGATGACACGTAAAGTACCATCCGTCCCAACTGCTGCCCCGACATCCAATTTCTTCGTCTTCTCATTGATGATTTGAACTTCTGGATTTGCGACAAAACCGCGAACATCACAAAAACTATTGCCATCCGCAAGAATGGTACCTAGCGGTCCACCCCCGTTGATTTGAATCATGACTTTCTCTTTTTCCGACTTTAACATCGAACCTAGAATCGCACTCATCGTTAAAGTACGACCCAATGCGGCTGATGCGGTGGGATAGGTTTGGTGTCGTTCACTCGCCTCACGAACGGTCTCTGTACTGTCCACGACGATGATACGGATCGCACCTTGATGTGCCAAACCTTTGATTAATGTATCCATGGTAACTTCCTTTCGTCAAAAAACCCCTGTGATCAGGGGTTAAGCTCCAATGACAGGAGTATCGTTGTATGCTCTGCCTTCCACAATATTCTGAATATTTTCAGCAGTTAAAGTTTCATTCTCAAGCAAAGCGTCCACAATCTGATCCATCAATGGACGGTTCTCTTGTATCAAACGTTTCGCATGATCATAACATTCATCGATGATGCGACGTACTTCTTTGTCGATTTCAAACGCAATCTGACCTGAATAGTTGGAGGAATTGCTGTAGTCTCGACCTAAGAAGACATTACCGCCACTGTGTTCGTATTGAATCGGACCCAAGTCACTCATACCATACGACATGACCATCTCACGTGCAATCTTTGTCGCACGTTCGATGTCTTGCGAAGCACCGGTTGAAATTTCATTGAAAACGATGTCTTCCGCAACACGACCACCCAATAAACCGGTGATCTTCGCTTGAAGATCGGTCTTCGTAAGCATGAACTTCTCTTCACGTGGTGTCATTAAGTTATATCCACCTGCTTGTCCTCGTGGGATGATGGTTACTTTTTGAACCATATCCGAGGATTCAAGTTTCAAACCAATGATGGTGTGACCCACTTCATGATAAGCAACCAAGCGTTTTTCGCGATCGCTGTAAATCTTTGATTTCTTAGCAGGACCCCCAATGACACGGTCAATGGCTTCATCTAAGTGATGCATACTGATGACTTCCACATTTTCACGAACCGCTAATATCGCAGCTTCATTTAATACATTTTCCAAATCCGCACCACTGAAACCTGGTGTACGATTGGCTAAGGCTTCTAAATCGACCGATGCATCCAATTTTTTATTACGTGCATGGACCTTCAAAATCGCTGTACGTCCACGACGATCTGGTAAGCTGACGGTGATCTGACGATCGAAACGACCTGGACGCAACAAAGCTGGATCCAAGACGTCCGGACGGTTGGTTGCGGCTACGATGACGACACCCGAATTGTCCGTGATTCCATCCATTTCAACTAAAAGTTGATTGAGGGTTTGTTCACGTTCATCATGTCCACCCCCAAGTCCTGTACCACGTTGACGACCAACAGCATCAATTTCATCGATAAAGATGATACACGGTGCAGTTGCTTGCGCTTTTTTGAACATGTCACGGACACGACTCGCCCCAACCCCGACGAACATTTCGACAAAGTCAGAACCTGAGATTGAATAGAAAGGCACTTCGGCTTCTCCTGCCACCGCTTTAGCCAATAAGGTCTTACCGGTACCAGGGGAACCTACCAACAGGACCCCTTTTGGAATGCGGGCACCCATTTTGGCAAATTTCTTAGGATTCTTCAGGTACTCAATGAGTTCCTGCATTTCTTCTTTCTCTTCATCACAACCCGCGACATCATCAAAACGAACCTTAACGCCGCCCTCGAGCTTCGCTTTCGAACGCCCGAACTCAAAAGCCTTGTTGTTTCCACCACCGTTCATTCTCGATAACATGAAGAAGGCGAAAAATCCAAAGATCAAAAGCGGTAAGATGCTCGACACCAAATCCCAGAATGGATTCGTCTCATACGCATCGATGATAACGACTTCATCGCTCTTCGCATTGACAAGATCGATGATCGTGTTTGTTTGAAGTTCCGTGTTCGGCACATTCAGACTGTAAGGAACCGCAACACCTTTGGAATCGGTGTAAATACCTTCAATCTTCAATACCACTTCACTGATGGTCACATTACTGCTATCCACTTGATTCTTGTTTAACAATTCCACATACTGCTGATACGAAATCTTCGTATCGGTGGTATTGAAATTCATAAACATTAAACTCATGACTGCAAGCATCACAAATAAATATGGGATCAGTGCAGCGAGTTGTTTATTGTTTTTCATTCAATGATACACTCCTTTTATTGATAACATTCATCTTTTAAAACACCGACATACGGTAGATTACGATATTTCTCATCGAAATCCAAACCGAAACCGATAACGAATTCGTTTGGAATGGTGAATCCTACATAATCCGCATCAACCTGAACGACACGACGGGATGGTTTGTCCAACAGACTAACGATGCGCATGCGATCGCAACCTTTGTTTTCTAAAAGTTCCTTGACTGAATTCAAAGTTCTTCCTGTGTCCACAATATCTTCTACTAAGAGAATTGATTCCCCTTTGATCGATCGATCCAAATCTTTAATGATACGGACATCACCAATGGATTCCGTGCCTTCATAACTGGACACGTCCATAAAATCGATTTCCACATCGAGTTCAATATATTTCATGAGCTTTGCCAAAAAAGGGACTGAACCTTTTAAGAGGGCAATCAAGATTGGAATCTCATTCAATTCTTTGTAATCCTGTGTGATCTGAGCGCCTAATTCTTTGCAGCGCTGTTCAATTTCTTCTTCTGTTACAAGTATTTTTTTTACGTCTTTATGCATAAATGCCTCCACAATACGCTTATTTTATCATATAACATTCAATTGTGTCAGTTGAAACACCAAGTTGTTGTTTATGATGTGATATGTATATTAACTCATTTAATGTATTAAATACAAGTGGCCAGCTTTCACGTTGTTCCAAAGGGATTTTGTGTTTGATGAACCAACGTTGACACGAACGACGAATATTGGGATCAAGTTGATTCACAACTTGTTTATAATTACGAATCACCAATGGAAAGTCGGATGTTTGGCACACGAACCGCTGGCTGTCTTCAAACCGTTCATATTGGAATCGAATGGGCTGAAGTATCCTTTGGTTACGTTCGACTCGTATCGTATAGTCCTCTGTTTGAGGGACGAGTCGGATCACTTCATACTGTTTAATCAAACGAAGACGATCACTCAATGGATGTACAACGCTATAAGCCGTCCTTAATTGACGATCCAGTTCATCAAGATACGCCTTGGATAACGCCTTCTTAGCTCCATGTTGAATCAACCAATACATCAGGAAAAAGGACCATTCTTGACTCAAACTTTCATATTCCACTTCAGAGAGAGAACTGTTAGCGAGTTTTGAAGCAAAGCGATTCAAATAAGCTTCACGTTCTCGATTACGCTCATTCTTCTCAATGTGAAGCAGATCAATCTGCACTACGCTTAAATTCTCAATATGAGAACGAATACGATTACGTGTATAAACTGGATTAAGATTACTCTCATCCATTCCATATGGGACATGGTTCATAGCACAATAATCAATCAATTCTTTTTTACTTAAGGACAAAAGTGGCCGAACCAAGCGTACCCCCTTCATCTCAATTTCTTGCTTGAGTCCATACCATGTCACACAAGAATTGCGCTGCTTCTGAAATAGATACGTCTCCAGATCATCATCTTTGTGATGAGCCACCATCATACCATCCGCATGTGAAGAAAGTATGACAGATCGACACTTCTCATAACGGAATTCACGCGCGGCCATCTGAAAATTACCTTCTAAAACAGGGGCATGAAACACATGGCACGGAATCGCTCGTTCATTACAGTAGCTTTCCACAAGTTTTTGGTCACGATCTGCGGTATCACGTTTATGATAATTGACATGAACGACCTCAAAAGCCATGCCTTGCTTGAAGCATAAATCAAGCAAGGCCATGGAATCGGGTCCTCCTGATACGGCAAGAACCCATTTTTGATTGCGATATTCCTTTAAGACTGTCATCGTAAACAGTATACTTCAGTCCACCTAGTCTTTAAATAGGCAAGTCGCTAAGATCTTACGGATGTGCATCAAGTCTTCGTGTTGGGCATCAAGATGCCCAATGACATTGATCACACGATTGGGATTGATGAACTTCGCATCATTTAAAAAGAGTACCGAAGGTTTATGTAGTCCACAGCGTTGACCAAATGGCATGAGATGGCGTTTCCCTTTGGGATTGGTCTTTGGATGAAAAGCTTCCGAATAGGTGCTTGGATTGGAAGTCATCGGAATCGTCAATACTTTTCCATTGATTCTTGAAACGATCAAGCCGAAGTGTTGGTACCCCGCTTCATTGAGATAAGCTTGGCCATAATCGATGTAGCACACATCCCCAACTTTTACATCATGGCGTTCATCCACCCGCCATGCATGTCGCGTCATATAATTCTGCGTGCTCAACATCATCTTGATCACTTCTTTTGGATTCAGCTTTGAGACAAACGATTTGAATCGATATAGGGTCTCCTCCACATATTCTTCACTATCGGTATGCCCTTCACTGCTCGCGTGTATAAGTTCTGAATAGAAATTGTCCATAAATGGTCCTCCACTTATAGATACGCAAACATTTGCTTTTCTCCTAAAAGAAAAAGAATCTTTTTTCAAAGATTCTCTTAGCCGACCAAATGTAAGTTTTCAAGCATGATGCCAGTACCTTCGGCAACACACTTCAATGCATTTTCCGCCACGTAGACAGGAATGCCCAATTCATTCATGAGCAATTGATCCATGCCATGAAGCAAGGCTCCACCACCCGTCAAGACGATACCGCGTGTAACGATATCCGCTGACAATTCAGGCGGGGTTTGCTCAAGTACAGTACGACATGCACGCACGATGTCTTGGAGACTTTCGTGAATTGCGGTTTCTGTTTCATCAGAAGTCATGGTGATGGTGTGGGGTAAACCCGTAACCAAGTCACGACCACTTACTTCCATTGAATCTTTACGGGATCCTCTCCATGCGGTTCCGATCCGTTTCTTCATTTCTTCTGCAGTACGATCACCAATCAGAAGCTTGTAGGTTTCTTTAACATACTTGATGATGTCTTTATCCATACGATCCCCTGCGATTTTCAATGAAGATGAAGTTACGATTTCACCCAAAGATAGGATTGCCACATCTGTGGTTCCCCCACCGATGTCCAAAACCATGTTTCCTGTAGGCTTCGCAATGTCCAAACCAGCTCCGATTGCCGCAACTTTAGGTTCCTCTTCAATATAGACACGTTTCGCTCCAGCACGATACGCCGCATCACGGATCGCATTCCGTTCAACCGAAGTGATGTTTGAAGGACAGCAGATCAAAATCGTAGGACGTGAAAACATGCCTTTTAACTTTAATTTCTTGATGAAATAGTTGAGCATCATTTCAGTGACTTCAAAGTCCGCAATGACACCATCTTTTAAAGGACGAATCGCTTGGATACGACCTGGTGTACGTCCCAACATATCTTTTGCGTCAGAACCGACCGCTAAACATTTCCGTGTTTCAGTTTCAATCGCAACAACAGAAGGCTCATCCAAAACGATGCCTTCACCTTTTACATAAATCAATACATTTGCGGTACCTAAATCGATACCGACTGCTTTTGAAAACGCCATAAATACCTCCATCTCGATAAGCATACCCATTATAGCACAAAGAATTTAAAAGACTAGAAAGATAAATCAAGGCTCAGCAAGAACTGTGTCGCTAAATAGGATAACGCCATCGCACAAAGAATCAGAAGAACCTGTGCCTGCATTGATTTACTTGGATAAACAAGTTTATTAAAGTTGATTGCACTCAAACCATACATGCTGACTGCGAAATTCACAAAGTAGAGTGCTAATCGAATATAAGGATTCATTTTTATTGACCACCAAGGCCTATTCGATTCAATGCTTTCAACAACGCAATCTGCGCACGCTTCGCATCAATATCCGGATCCTTTGATTTAAGTTGTTCCTCAGCCCGTTTCTTCGCATGTTCAGCACGCGCAAAGTCGATTTCACCTTCATGTTCAACCGCATCGGACATAATGGTTGCTTCGTTGTTTTTGAAGAACAATACACCGCCCGCTACCGTATAGCGTTCACGTTCACCCTTGTGATCGGCAGACATGATGGAAATATTCAACATCGTGACCAAAGGCATGTGGTTACTTAAAAGTCCCATTTCCCCTTGAGGTGTCACAATATTCAGTTGTGTGGTTTCGAATGTCCGTATCGGCGCATCCGGCGTCACAATCTTGACAGTAAACATGCTAATTGCCTAGACCTGTCGCTTTCGCTTCAGCTTCCTCAATTGAACCCACATACATGAATGCTTGCTCTGGTAAGTGGTCAGCCTTACCATCTAAAATCGCCTTGAAACTACGAACCGTCTCTTCCTTGCGAACAAAGATTCCTTTGATGCCATTGAACTGCTCAGCCACATGGAAGGGTTGAGACAAGAAGTTACGAATACGACGTGCTCTGTTAACAATCATCTTATCTTCATCGGATAATTCATCCATCCCTAAGATCGCAATGATGTCTTGAAGTTCACGATAACGTTGAAGAATCTGTTGGACACCACGTGCCACATTGTAATGCTCATCCCCAACTAAGAGCGGATCCAACATACGACTGCTGGACTCCAGAGGGTCAACGGCTGGATAGATACCCAAAGCCGCAATGTTTCGATCCAAAACTGTCTTCGCATCCAAATGGGAGAACGCCGTAGCAGGCGCAGGATCCGTCAAGTCATCCGCAGGCACATAGATTGCTTGAACCGATGTGATCGAACCTCTCTTTGTGGATGTGATACGCTCTTGGAGTTGACCCATTTCCGTAGCCAAGGTTGGTTGATAACCAACCGCGGAAGGAATACGACCCAACAAAGCACTGACTTCTGAACCCGCTTGAGTAAAACGGAAGATATTATCAATAAAGAGGAGAACATCCTGACCTTCTTGGTCACGGAACGATTCCGCCATGGTCAAACCTGTCAAAGCAACACGCATACGTGCACCTGGAGACTCATTCATCTGACCATACACCAATACTGTTTTATTTAATACGCCTGAGTCCTTCATTTCGTGGTAAAGGTCATTTCCTTCACGAGTACGTTCACCTACCCCTGCAACAACCGATAGACCACCATGCTCAGTCGCAATATTATGAATCAATTCTTGCATGACAACCGTCTTACCGACACCGGCACCACCAAACAAACCGACTTTCCCCCCCTTGATATAAGGGCAGAGCAAATCGACGACTTTGATGCCTGTTTCAAGCATTTCAGCAGAGGTTTGTTGTTCATCGAAAGATGGCGCTGCACGATGAATCGGCATACGACGAACACTCTTGTCCATATCCCCCAAACCATCGATGGTTTCACCCAAAACATTGAACATACGTCCTAAGACATCCCGTCCAACGGGTGTGCTGATTGCCGCACCGGTATCGATGGCTTCCATACCACGTACACAACCATCGGTGCTGCCCATGGAGATGCAGCGTACGACATCATCACCGACATGTTGCGCGACCTCTACCACAAGAACACGATCCGGCATCATGATATTGACGGCATTATTCAAATTGGGAAGCTCCCCTTCATTGAAACGGATGTCGACGACGGGTCCAATGACTTGGCTTATTTTACCTTTGTTTTGCATCTTAACCTCCTAGAGTGCTTCTGCACCAGCGACAATTTCCGTTATTTCCTGGGTTATCGCAGCTTGTCGAGACTGATTGTACTTCAATACAAGATCATCAATGAGTTCTTCCGCATTGTCCGTCGCATTATCCATAGCCATACGACGTGCGGCCTGCTCACTTGTTTTCGATTCCAACCATAAACTATACATCAAGGATTGAACATACATGGGAACCAATTGATCGATCAAAGTAATCGCATCGGGTTCAAAAATGATATCCTGAGTCAAGTGTTCTGATTCATGGTCACCGATGTTTTGTGGCTTTTGATCTGCCACGATCGGCAATAAGGTCATGATGCTTGGCTCAAAAGTGAGTGTATTGACAAAGCGTGTGTAGAGCACCTGAATCCCCGCAATCTCATTATCATGATATGCCTGAATCATGCGATCCGCTTCTCGAGAGATATGGCCATATGATAGGTTATCCCCATTGTAGATTTCACCAAACAAGGTGTAACCTTCATGTCTGAACCAGGATCGATCACTGGAACCAATCACAAATATTGGATTCTCTTTCGGGATTTCAGCCTTGATCTTATGCAGGATGTTTGAATTGTATCCCCCACATAAACCCATATCTGAAACAAAGATGACCGTAAGAATCTTACCTTCGCGTTTGCTGAGATAAGGGACATCCAAAACATTGGCGTTATCAAGTACACGATGAAAAGTATGGAAAAGTGTGTTCGCATAGGTGCGATACATCTCCATTTTATGTTTCATCCGTTGAAGCTTGCTTGTAGCGATGAGTTCCATCGCACTGGTGATCTTCTTGGTTGCTCGAACCGAACGGATTCTTCTTTTTAACGCTACTTTATTTTGAGCCATTTTACTTTACACTCATCAAAAGGAATTGCTCCGTAAAGGCTTCCATCACTTCTTTCATTTGAGCTTCCAATTCAGGACTGATGGCCTTCACCGTTTCAATCTCTTGGATCAAATGGGGATGCTTGGTATCAAAGATTGCCACAAGACGTTTTGCATATTCTGCGATATTCTCAACTGGAATGCGTTTGATAAATTTATGTTTGGCACTGAATAAGGTAACAACTTCTTGAGCCAATGTCAGTGGTTGGTATTGACCTTGTTTCAACAACTCCGTCAAACGTGCGCCATGCTCAATGACTTCTTTCGTCGCCGCATCCAAATCTGAACCAAATTGTGCAAAGGACAACAATTCACGGTATTGCGCCAATTCAAACTTCAATGAAGAAGAGACTTGCTTCATTGCTTTAGTTTGAGCCGCTGATCCAACACGTGAAACCGATAGACCAGAGTCAACGGCAGGTCTTGAACCCGCATTGAACAATTCCGTCTGCAAAAACAATTGACCATCGGTGATGGAAATGACATTGGTCGGAATATACGCTGAAATATCCCCAGCTTGGGTTTCAATGATGGGTAGCGCCGTAAGGGATCCACCCCCATAATCTTTGTTCAATTTACATGCACGTTCCAATAAACGACTGTGCAAGTAGAAAACATCCCCAGGATACGCTTCACGTCCCGGTGGTCTTCTCAACAATAAACTCATCGCACGATACGCAACCGCATGCTTGGATAAATCATCATAAATGATCAAGACATCCTTGCCTTGTTCCAACCACTCTTCACCCATTGAACAACCTGCATATGGCGCAATGTATTGCAAAGGTGCCAATTCACTGGCCGTCGCTGAAACGATGACGGTATAGTCCATCGCATGATGTTGACGTAATTTTTCTACGATTTGTGCAACCGTCGAAGCTTTTTGACCAATCGCAACATAAATACAAATCATGTTTTCATGTTTTTGATTGATGATGGTATCGATGGCAATCGCCGTTTTACCGGTTTGACGGTCTCCAATGATGAGCTCACGTTGACCACGACCAATTGGAATCATGGAGTCAATGATTTTGATGCCTGTTTGTACTGGTTGATTAACCGATTGACGTGTCATGACCCCTGGGGCAACACGTTCAATAGGACGCATCTTATCCGTTTTGATTTCTTCACCACCATCGATGGCTTGACCTAAAGCATTGACGACACGACCCAAAAGTTGATCACCAACAGGGACTTCCACAATGCGATTCGTACGTGAAACACTATCACCTTCACGGATGTTGTCATCACGACCCAAAAGGACACAACCGACATGATCTTCTTCCAAGTTCATGATCATGCCCATGACACCATCACCAAATTCTACCAATTCACCCGCCATCGCATCATGCAAGCCGTTGACAAGCGCAATCCCGTCCCCAACTTTGATGACGACACCCACATCTTTTTCTTCAACTTGTTCTTGATAATGCTGAATGCGCTGTTTAATCAGTGCACTTATTTCTTCTGGTCTAATTTCCATTGCTTATGACCTTCCTTCACGTAAAATCGCACGCATGTTTTCAATTCGTGCTTTCATCGAACCGTCGATGACTTTGTCTTCAAAACGAATCTTGATGCCGCTGATCAATGTTGGATCAATTCGATTCACAAGTGAAACCGCTTGTTTCTCACGATCACCCAAACTCTTCTCAAGTTCACGCAACTCCTCATCACTCAGCGGACTCACCGAGTAGGCCACTGCTTCAAGAATCTTAAAGTGTTGGTTGTGGATATGTCGATATTCCTTGGTAAGTTGAGGTAAAATCAAACTTCTATTTTTATCCACCAAAAGATAGAAGGTGTTCAAGAGAAAAGGATGAATCACTTTAGCAAAAATATCCTTGATCAGATCTTTCTTTTGTTGTTTTGTAAACTGTGTTTTATTCAATAACTGAATTATTTCAGGGTGAGTTGAGAGAATGCCATCAATCTGATGCATTTCACGATAAAACTGTTCTTCAAGTTTCTGCTCTTGAGCAAGCTCAAAAACCGCGACCGCATATTTTGAAGCAACCTTTTTCATTAATTACGAACATCCTTAATGAAATGTTGAATCTGACGACGATCCTCGGTTTCATCCATTTTGCCTTCAATCAATTTTGTAGCCGCTAAAAGCGCCACATCAATGATCTCAGATTCGATTTCTTCTCGCATCTGTGCTTTTTGATGGGATATTTCACGAAGAGCAGAGTTCAACTTGTTATCCGCTTCGTCTTTTGCTTCAGCCAATAACAATTCTTTGACACGAATGCCCTCTTGCTTACCGCTCTCAATCAATTCCTTGGCATCTATCGCAGCCTTACCCAAAAGCGCTTCCGCTTCTTTGTGACGCTGTTCAGCTAACAATTTCGCTTCATGAGCATCCCGCAAAGCTTGATCCGCAACATCCGCACGTTTCTGAAGATAGTTCTGCATGGGTACCCATAGCAACTTCTTAAATCCCCAGAACAAAACCCCGGTCGCAAGCAATTGGACCGCCATCGTCATGATATTCGGAAACAGTTTCCCCGCGATATCTAATTCTAGACCCATAGACTCACCACCTTTTTACACTCGTTTTTTATTGGAATACAAACATCAATAAGAACGCAATCAACATACCGTAGATCGCACAGGTTTCCGCAATCGCAGCACCCAAAATAAGCATCGAACGAATCTTGCCTTCAGCTTCAGGATTACGTCCTACCGCCTCAACAGCCTTACCCGCCGCATACCCTTGACCAGCACCGGTCATCATACCGGTCATAACCGCTAAACCAGCGCCGACCGCAATAAGTCCTCTACCAATATCTCCCATGTGTATAGCCTCCTTTGCATGGATTTATCATTCTTGGGGTATTTCATTCCCAATGAAGATCGTTGTTAACATTATGAATATATACATTTGAATCAAACCTGAGAAAATATCAAAATACGAATGCAAGAACGGAGCTAAAAATATTCCGATGAAATTGAAGTTCCCAATGAATGGAAACAAACTCGAAAGAAAGCCCGTAAACAAATAGAACAATTGCATCAAAGTTCCACCCGATGTGATGTTTCCAAATAAACGGAGTGACATCGATAACAGCGGCGCAACCAAACCAAACAAGTTCATGACCACAAAAGGCGCAAACGGTTCGAAGAAACCTTTGATATAACCCCAGACGCCATTGTAATGAATCTTCGTTCTTTGAATCAAAAAGAACGTAATCAAAGCCAAGGTTAGTGTAACGCTGTAATTCGCTGTAGGTTGCGATAAGCCAATCAAGCCAGATAAATTACTAACCGCCATGAACATTGCAATCGCCCCAATGTAAGGTCCATACGCAACAGCCGTCCTTTTCCCCATGTTGTCATTGGTCAATCCTTGAATGAACTCATAATAAAGCATCCCTATCAGAACCAAACCCTTCGGTTTCGCCAAAGGATCACTCTTCACAATTGCCGTATTCACCATGAATAGAAAGACGAAAATTCCTGCTGTGACCAGTAGGATTGAAAAGACCTCAACTTGCACGACAAGCGTTTGTCCACTTGATAGAATCATTTATTCTCCTTTTGCCTGAAGAATATTTCAGAGATGAAGATGAAATACTTAAAATACAATAAGCCAATCCCAACCGCGAATAAATTGAACCAATCATACAACAAGATACTGATGATAAAAGGCACAATATAAATCAAATTACCCATAATGAATTTTACATAGGTCGTCCACGATTGTGTTCGATTGAATAAAACAGAGTCCACCTGATACTTCGTGATATTAACGGTCAAGAAAGAAAATGCGAAACCCAAGAGAAAGCCTAAGGACCAACTAAAGCCCACAAGCAAAAGACCAAGGCTTACCAATAAGCCCGAAATAATCAACACTGTAAATCGATTTCTCAGGAGTTCTTTCATCTTGATAGCCTTCTTAATTTTAACATAAATACCAATTCAAGACTTATTTGGTTCCGAATATACGATCGCCCGCATCACCTAAACCAGGGACGATATAACCATGCTCATTCAGCTTCTCATCCAAAGCCGCAAGATAGATATCCACATCCGGATGATCTTCCACAATGCGTTGAACCCCTTCAGGCGCACCCACCAAACAGATCAACTTGACCGTCTTGGCACCACGTTGTTTGACGATCGTGATTGCTGCACTTGCAGACCCCCCCGTCGCCAACATTGGATCCAATACAAACACCACCGCTTCAGGTAAATTTGACGGAAACTTTGCATAATATTCATGCGGCTCCAAGGTTTCTTCATCACGATAGAGTCCCACGTGACCTACTTTCGCTGTAGGAACCAAATTGCGAATCCCATTCACCATACCCAAACCAGCACGTAGAATTGGAACCAAAACGATTTCCTTAGCCAACTCTTCTGTTTCACAAGGCGCAACCGGTGTAACGATCGAAACCTTTTGTGTTGGCACATCACGCGTGATCTCATAAGCCATCAAGCCCGCAATCTCATCTAAATTTTGACGGAAATCTTTCGTTCCCGTATCCTTTTGACGCATTTGGGTTAGTTTGTGTTTAATCAATGGATGATCTAATACATGTAACATAGTGTTCTCCTTTTTTAGTGCGGAAACTGGCGCGTCAATGCACTCACAGCTTCACGAATCTCTTGCTTAAGCGCTTCATCTTCAGGATTGCGCAATACCGCATCGATCCAATGTGCCACTTGTTTAAACTCTGCTTCGCCGAAACCACGTGTGGTCATCGCAGCGGTACCTAAGCGAATACCCGATGTGACCATCGGCTTTTCCGGATCAAATGGAATGCTGTTTTTATTACAAGTGATTCCAATTTCATCCAACAAGCGTTCAGCCTTTTTGCCGGACAATCCCACCGAAGCTTTGACATTTACTAAACAGAGATGATTATCTGAACCATCCCCTACAATGTTATACCCTAAATCACGCAATTCCGCTACCAAAGTTTGTAAATTTTTTAACAAACTTTCTACATAGGTTTTAAATTCAGGCTGCAAGGCTTCATAAAAACAGACAGCTTTCCCTGCAATCACATGCATCAAGGGTCCCCCTTGCATTCCAGGAAACACTTTTTTATCCAATAATTGTGCATATTCCTTCTTGCACAGAATCAGACCCCCACGTGGTCCGCGTAAGGTCTTATGTGTCGTGCTCGTCACGAAATCCGCATACGGAACAGGGGAAGGATGGAATCCCGTCGCCACAAGGCCTGCGATATGTGCCATATCCACCAACAATAAAGCACCCACTTCATCTGCGATATCCCTGAACTTCTTAAAATCGATGATGAACGGATACGCACTCGCACCAGCCACAATCAACTTAGGTTTGACGTCCATTGCCTTCAAACGAAGCGCTTCGTAATCAATACGTGACGTGATCGGATCGACCCCATACGATTCAAAATGATAAAGCATACCAGAGAAGTTCAAAGGATGACCATGCGTCAAATGTCCCCCTGCAGAGAGATCCATACCTAATACGACATCCCCAGGTTGAAGAACCGCCATATAGACACCCATGTTTGCTTGCGAACCGGAATGCGGCTGAACATTCGCATGTTCCGCACCGAAAAGTTCACAGGCCCGTTGACGTGCCAAGTCTTCAATCACATCAACCTCTTCACAGCCCCCATAGTAGCGAGCTCTTGGATAGCCTTCCGCATACTTATTGGTCAAGACACTGCCCACCGCTGCCAAAACATCCTGGGAAACATAATTCTCAGAAGCAATCAGTTCAATGTTATTCAACTGACGTGCATGTTCCTTTGCGATGGCTTCTTGAACCAATAAATCCTTTAAAACTGGATCATTCATGATCATTCTCAGTCTCCTCAATACGACAAATCTTATCTATGCGATTCTTATGCCGTTCTTCTTGTGAAAAAGAAGAACCCAACCATTTATCGACAATCTCCAGTGCGACCGCAACCGATGTCAAACGACCCCCTAAAGCCAAGACATTGGTATCATTATGCATCCGCGTGATCTCCGCAACCTTTGGATCATACACCAAAGCACAGCGGACACCCTTAACCTTATTGGCTACGATGCTTGCCCCAATTCCTGTCCCACATAAAACAATACCAAAGTCGTTGGATGTGTCCGCAACCGAACAAGATGCAGGATAAACCGTATCGGGATAATCCATACTCTCTTCGCTATGCGTACCGAAGTCTTGGACCTGATGACCTTTCTTCAACAAATGAAGCTTGATGGCTTCTTTGTGTTCAAATGCGCCATGATCACAAGCAAGTGCAATTTTCATTCTCCATCTCCTATCGCCAATCGCTACGATCGTGTAAACTCTTCAATTATTTTAACACAAACCCCTTGAGTCAATGTGTTCATCCTTTCGATTTTACACAAACTTCACTTTCATCTCAATCCGTTCTGAATATAAAAAGGCAATCAAATTTCTTGTGCTTGATTGCCTAGACTCGATTATATATGTTTTACAAAAAGCATCCGATCTTTGCCTTGCATATCTTTCACGACTTCCACTTGAGAATTGGGAAAATGATGCTTAGCCAGCTTGGTCAATACTTCACCTTGATCCCAACCCATTTCAAATGCTATAACGAATTTTGGATTCAAAATCGCATGCGCTTTACTTAAGACGCTACGATAAAACATCAAACCATCTTCACCTCCAAACAAAGCCACATGCGGTTCGAAATCTTTGACACTGCGCTCCAAGGTTTCAGCTTGAGGTATATATGGTGGATTGCATACGATCACATCCACTTTGAAATTTCGTTCAATAAAAGGAGCCAACATATCCCCTTCATAGAAGTCCACATCCACATTCAACTGCTGAGCATTCAAACGGGCTTCATTCAAGGCATCAGAACTGATATCACTCGCTGCCATTTTGATCTGAGGACATTCCGCTTTGAGCACACAAGCAATCGCACCACTGCCGGTCCCAACATCAATCACTTGAATGGGTTCATCAGAGAAGTGTTCATCAATCTCCATGATCACTTTAAGCACCAATTCTTCCGTTTCATAACGTGGAATCAACACATGTTCATTCACATGAATTGGATAACCATAGAAATATTGAATCCCCATGGCATACGCCAACGGCACATCCTCCAGCAACTTTTCCATGATTGCATTGAACTCCAACAAAGTCGCTTCATCCAATACTTCATTCATAACCAAATAAAGATTCTTTCCTTGCTTATCCAAGAGCTCATTCATCACATACTTGGCGTATTGCTCGGGAATGTCTTTATCCAATAAACGTTTTTCCGCATCCCTTAAAAGATCGCGAATCATACGTTCCCTGCAAGTTTTTGTCGTTGTTCCTCAAGCATCAAGGCATCAACCACATCGTGTAGTTTTCCTTCCACGATTCGATCCAACTGCTGTAAAGTCAAACCGATGCGATGATCGGTCACACGGTTCTGTGGATAGTTGTAGGTACGGATCTTCTCAGAGCGATCCCCACTTCCGATCTTATTTCGGCGCTCCGCCCCTTTTTCCGCTTCCGCACGTTCTTGCATCTCTTCAAAGACACGCGCACGAATCAAACGCAATGCGGTTGCCTTATTGTCATGTTGGGAACGTCCATCCTGACAGTTGACCGATATCCCCGTTGGGGTATGTGTAATGCGAACAGCTGAATCCGTCTTATTGACGTGCTGTCCACCCGCTCCACTTGAACGATGCGTTTCTATTACCAAATCCGCAGGATTGATATCGATTTCTTCTTCTTCCACATCCGGCATGGCTAAAACCGTTGCCGTAGAGGTATGGATCCGTCCTTGTGTCTCTGTTTTTGGAACACGTTGAACACGATGTGAACCGGATTCAAATTTCAAATGTTTATACACTTCATTGCCTTTGACATAGAACGAAATCAAGGTATAACCACCCGCAACAGCCTCAACCGCTTCCATCACTTCGACTTTCCAACCCATGGCTTCCGCATACTTGGTATACATTCTAAAGAGATCCCCTGCAAAGATATTGCCTTCATCCCCACCAGCAGCCCCACGGATTTCAAGGATGCAGTTGTGATCATCGTTGGGATCCTTTGGAATCAAGAGAACTTCCAACTTTTCCAACAAGGCATCGCGATTGGGGATCAATTCTTCCAGTTCAAGCTCTGCCAACTCCCGCATCTCAGGATCTTTTTCCTTTGTCATCTGCTCAGCTTCTTCAATATGTTTGATGAGAAGATTCAACTCCTCATACGCTTCCACCACTTGACGTAAAGAAGATTGTTCTTTCGCAAGCTTTGCGTATTCACGTGAATCGCCTAAAACTTCCGGCTTCATCAAGATTTCATCCAATTCTTTAGAGCGACTCTGCATTTTATCCAGTCTCTCTACCATCACCTTATAGCTTTCCATTCCACACCTCTGCCCAAATGGGCGAAAGACCTCTCGGTCATAAAAGTAACCTCACGGTTACTTTAGTCTTCAATCGTAGGTTTTCCAATCACTTCATGGCAATGCCGGCAACGCGCTTCATACGCTTCTGCAGCCCCTACCATGATAATCGGATCGGTATATTGAGCAGGTCTTCCATTGACCAGACGTTGTGTCCGTGTCGCTGGTGCACCACACTTCATACAAACCGCTGTCAACTTCGTCACAAACTCCGCATCCGTGATAAGTCTCGGCATGACGCCAAAGGGTTCCGCTCTAAAATCCGTGTCCAGACCTGCAGCCATGACACGAAGACCTTTCTTGGCCAAATAGTCACAAACCAACAAGACATCCTCATCAAAGAATTGGATCTCATCAATCGCAACCACATCTGTATCATCCTTCACGAAATCCAAAATCGATCGTGCATCCGGCACAACGATGCTCTCAACCGAACTTCCGGCATGCGATACGACCTTGGTGTTGCTGTAGCGATTATCAATGGCTGGTTTGAAGACCAAGACATTCTTTTTTGCGAATTCAAGGGTCTTGATTCGTCGAATCAATTCCTCTGTTTTTCCCGCAAACATGCAACCTGAAATCACTTCAATATAACCCGGACGATACATTTGATACATCATAGAATTAAACCTCACATTGTCGAATTTATTTTACCATACTCAAAATAAAAGAGAACGCATGTTCTCCTTATTTACTGCCGTATTTACGATTAAACTTCTCAATGCGTCCTTGTGCTTGCGCAAAGCGTTGACGTCCTGTGTAGAAAGGATGGCAATTTGAGCAGGTATCAACCTTGATATCTTTTAAGGTAGAACCCGATTCAAATTCATTTCCACAAGAAGTACAATGAACAACGACTTTGTTATAAGTTGGATGAATTCCGGTTTTCATAGTTTCTCCTTCCGCCTTGGATTTCTCATCAATCCAAAGTAAGTGCGTGATTACTATATCACAGCAAATTTATTCTTGCAATACTTTATCCTAGGATTACAGGACTTGCGTTATTCTACATTCTCACGCCAGATATTGGCTCCCAAATCACGCAATTTTCCATCTAAATTCTCATAACCTCGATCAATATGATAGATATCATGGATTTCCGTCACACCTTCAGCCATCAAGCCCGCCACAACCAAGCTGGCACCACAACGCAGATCCGTAGCAGTAACCTTGTCCCCATATAGACGCGAAGGTCCATGAATGATGGCAGAAGCTGGGATGATGTTTATATTCGCACCCATGCGTTGCAGTTCAATACAGTGTTTGAATCGTTCAATGTAGATGGTTTCTTTCACCGTCGACTCACCATTCGCACGTGTGAGCAAAGGTGTTAAAGGTTGTTGGAGATCGGTCGGAAAACCTGGATACGGCATGGTTTGAATATCCACATCCTTAAGATGATCGGAACCACGTACCGTAACCTTATCAATCTCAATGGTCATGGGTACACCCATTTCCTCTAACTTCGATAATAACGCTTCTAAATGATGCGGAATGACATTCTCGATCACCATTTCGTCAGCTGCTGCCGCCGCAATGACAATGAACGTTCCCGCTTCAATACGATCGGGAATGATTTCATGCGTACAACCGACAAGTTCTTCCACCCCATCAATGGTTATGATATTAGTCCCAGCCCCACGAATCTGTGCACCCATTTTATTAAGCATGGTTGCGACATCAATGATTTCAGGTTCCTTAGCCGCATTCTCAATCGAGGTACGACCCTTGGCGAAAACAGCCGCCATCATGATATTGATGGTTGCCCCAACAGAGGGAATATCCAAATAAATCTTCGCCCCAATCAATTCCTTCGCAAAAATCTTATAACTCCCTTGTGAATACTCAATTTGAGCACCCAAGGCTTCAAAGCCCTTGAGATGTAGATCAATCGGTCTAGGACCCAAGTAACAACCCCCAGGCATTTTCATATTTACTTGCTTATAACGACCTAATAGTGCGCCCATGAAATAATAGGATGCACGTAACTTCGTAACGGCTGGATGATCCAAAGCGATATTGACCATGACACTTGGATCAATCTCCAAATGTTCATTGTCGTGTTGGATGACATCCACATTCAAACTTCTTAAGAGTTGACTCAAATGTCCCACATCCGAAATGTTCGGAACACCGAAAATATTGACTTTACCTTTAGTTGCTAGAATACTGGCAGGAATCAAGGCAACGGTCGCATTCTTTGAACCACTGATGCGCACACTTCCCTTTAATTTCTGACCACCTTCGATTTTGATGACTTCTTCCATAGTTGATTCTCCATAGCTATTTTAGCATACTCACAAACATCCGTCACTGCAAGCAAAAACAGGCACGAGGCCTGTTATTTTTGTTTATTATCAACCGCTGCTTGGACAAAACCTGCAAATAATGGATGCGCACGATTTGGACGGGATTTGAATTCCGGATGGAATTGACAGCCCACAAACCAAGGATGATCCTTCAACTCGGTGATTTCAACCAGATAATCATCTGGCGATAATCCACTGAAGATTGCCCCATGTTCTTCCATGGTTTGACGATACTTATTATTGACTTCATAACGATGACGATGACGCTCCAAAACAGAATCTGCCTTATAAACCTCTTTGGTTTTTGTCCCATCCATCAACTTGCATGGCCAGTTCCCTAAACGTAAGGTTCCACCCATATTCACGACACCACTTTGATCAGGCATCAAGTGAATGACTGGATGTTTGGTTGTTTCTTCCCATTCAACAGAGTTAGCGCCTTCCAAACCACAGACATTACGCGCGAACTCAATGACCGCAATCTGCATGCCCAAACATATTCCAAAGTATGGAATCTTATTTTCACGTGCATACTTCGCAGCCATGATCTTGCCTTCAATACCACGGCCTCCAAAACCGCCCGGAACCAAGATACCATCAACTTCACCCAACTCTTCCAATAGATTCTCTTCACAGAGATACTCAGAGTTGACCCAGCGGATATCGATATCACTGTTGGCCGCATAGCCTGCATGTTTCAAAGATTCACTGACGGATAGATACGCATCATGGAGTTGTACATATTTACCCACGATCGCAATCTTCACACGGTGTTGTAAGTTGTTGGCACGATTGATCATCGCTTGCCACTCTGTCATATCCGCAACAGGGGCTTGAATGTTCAATTTATGCAAAACATAATCATCTAAACCTTGTTTCTGAAAACTCAAAGGAATTTCATAGATGTTATTGACATTAACGGACTCAATGATGGCGTTCTCACGCACATCACAAAACATTGATATCTTCTTGCGGATATCTGCAGAGATGCGTTCATCACAACGCGTGACGATGATATTCGGTTTGATCCCTAAAGACATCAATTCCTTATAACTGTGTTGGGTTGGTTTGGTCTTCAATTCACCACTACCAGGAACACGCGGCACTAAAACCGTATGGATAAAGACAACCCCATCCCGATCATGTTCCGAGTGCACTTGACGTGCGGCTTCTAAGAAGGGTAAGGATTCGATATCCCCAACCGTACCCCCAATTTCGGTAATAACTACGTCTGCTTTGGATTCTTCACCCGCCGCATAGATTTTCGCTTTGATTTCATCCGTGATATGCGGAATGACCTGAACCGTCGCACCGAGATAATCTCCACGACGTTCTTTTGTTAATACACTCATATAGAGACGACCTGAAGTAATATTTGCCGTCTGTGTCAACTCTTCATCGATGAAACGTTCATAGTGACCTAAGTCCAAATCCGTTTCAGCCCCATCTTTCGTTACAAAAACCTCACCATGTTGATAAGGAGACATCGTACCTGGGTCAACGTTGATATACGGGTCAAATTTCTGTAAAAAGACCTTTAAACCTCGATTTTTTAGTAAACGACCTAATGAAGTTGCCACAATGCCCTTGCCAATGCCACTGACGACCCCTCCGGTCACAAAGATATATTTAGCCACGTTTTCATCTCCTTCCGTTAAAAAAAATAAAAATGTCTCCAATTTTGTGGAGACATCTGCCCTTTAATATTCTATCAAAGTGTCTTTATGAATTCAATGAAAATCTACTCTTCCTCTTCTTCTTGCGTCTTGACATCTTCATCTTCCGCATTCAGATAGTCATCGATCTCATCATCACTCACATATTCATCTTCAACTAGGATCGAGCTTGTGTCCACATGCGTTTCATTGTAAGTCCGACGTGAACGTAGATCCCACATGTTATCCGCCAAAGGAGCAAAGCGCACATCCAACATCATCGCAGAGTAAAACTGTGCGATTTTGTTTTCTGCTTGAGTTTGATTGAAACCCAAAGATGCGACCACATGATTCCATAAATCCAAGAAAGCCATTTCATTCTTTTGTAAACTCAGCGTTTCAAACGCCACATCCAACATCGATCGACTCGTCATAAGTCCTCCCCTACATTTTTTCTAAAGCACTAACCCCGATTAAAGTCAACGCATTGCGCAGTGTGATTTGTACCGCTTTGACCAAAGCCAAACGCTGTGCTCGTAAATCACCTTCTGCATGTAATACCGTACATTCGTTATAGAAAGAATGGAAACTTGCCGCTAACTTATGAATATACAAACAAACGATGTGAGGCTGGCGTATCTTGGCCGCATCTTGAATCATTTGTGGGTAATCCGCTAACTGTTTCAACAAATCCATTTCTTTGTCATGAATCAATAAATCGTATGATGAACATGCGCTCACTTCTGCTTGACGCAAGATTGAACACATCCTTGCATGCGCATATTGAGCATAATATACAGGATTATCATTGCTTTGTGAAGTAGCCATATCCAAATCCAAGTCCATATGGGTATCCCCAGCCTTGGAAACGAAGTAATAACGAACGGCATCCACACCAGCCTCATCAATCAAATCCTTCAACGCAACCGCTTTACCGGTACGCTTACTCATCTTGAATTCAACCCCATCTTTGATCATTCGCGCCATTTGTATGATATCGACACTCAAATCTTCACGCTCATAACCTAAGCTCATGAATGCTGCTTGAAGACGAGGGATATAACCATGATGGTCCGCTCCCAACAAGTTGATGAGTTTATCAAAGCCACGTTCTTTTTTATTTAAGTGATATGCGATATCAGGAAGAATGTAGGTATACGAACCATCAGACTTGATCAGAACACGATCCTTATCGTCTCCATAATCCGTTGTCCGCAACCAGAGCGCCCCTTCTGATTCAAAGGTATGTCCATTCTTAATCAAAGTATCGAGGGTCTTCTGAACCAAACCACGATCGTACAAGGACTGTTCACTGGTCCATACATCGAATTCCACTCTAAACAACTTCAAGTCATCGCGTAGTTTATCCGTTTCTTTTTCCAAACCATATTTCCTGAAAATAGGTAATGTTTCTTCTAAAGGTAAATCTTTATATGCTTCTTGAACTTCTTGATACAAGTCATCCGCAATTTCTATGAGATCCTTACCATGGTAACCATCTTCAGGAACCGCGATATCAAGTCCACAGTGCTGTAAGTAGCGTGCCTGTAAGGATTTTGCCATGTTGTTGATCTGATTGCCCGCATCGTTCAAGTAGTACTCACGGGTCACATCATAGCCTGCAGCCTTCATGATCCGTGTCAAGGAATCACCGATGGCAGCTCCACGTGCATGTCCTGGATGTAAATCACCCGTAGGATTTGCGGATACATATTCCACATTGATCTTGATGCCGTTTTTTTCTGAACTCAAACCATAAGCATCGTCTTGATCAAGGACACTTGAGATAACTTGCGTCAACAATTCTTTCTTCATAAAGAAGTTGATGAATCCAGCGCCTGCAATCTCCATCTTTTCAATGGAAGAAACATTGACTTTATCCATGATGGTTTGTGCAATCATGCGTGGATTACTACGAAGTTGTTTAGTAAGACGCATCGCCACATTGGTCGAATAATCCCCATGTTCCTTCAACTTCGGTATTTCAATCACCACATCTTCCAATGTCAGTTCGACATCAAAAGCAAGCTTCACAGCTTGAATGAGATTGGTTTTGAGTCCATGTTCGATTTGATTCATGCTTTGGCCTCCTGAATGCTTAATTCCAATTTCTGTTCAGTAATTAAATCATCGTTTGCGTACAAACGATAGTGTACATAGATGAGATCGTTTTGTTGCAATATTTTCAAGGTCTTAACGGTACCGCTGAAACTTCCTTGTTCATCCTTGATTTCGAATTGACCTTGTTTGTCCAAATAAAAACTGATTTTGGTCGTTCCATCATACTGACGTTTCAAGTGCAACTCATTCTCTAAAACAAGCAGCTCCACCTCAGTATTGTCATCTTCTTCAATATAAGTGATGCGCTTGGGATTCTCTGTGATCGTCCCAAACATCGTTTGCGTATTTATTGCGTCATTATCTAAGCAATCAATCAAATTAAGTTTTAGTTTTACGATTCTTTCAGACATCCATAACCGTCCTTACCTGAAAAGATTATATGGGAATAAGATTCAATGTCAAGACATATAAAACAATTATGATGTGGTTTATCAAAAACTTCACAAGAAACAATTAAAAACCAGACAAGCTGGTTCTTAAGTCTACTTAAAGATGAAAGCCAATACCAGGAAGATCCCAGCAAATACGAGTAAGAGCAGTTTATAACCCTTCTTCCCCAACTTCTCAATAAAGAAACGTGTTTTTGGATTCCCTTCGTAGAAGATGGGCATCTCAACAAAATAAGCCACCAGATAAACAACTGCCACAACAAAGAAGAAAATAGCCAACCAATTCATACTGTCCTCCTTTTATAGTGCTTTCTTTTCAAAGACTTTATACAACACCGCAATCAGAACGATGTTATAGATAAATCCAATGCCTAAATAGATAAATGTACTGAGATTCATCTCAATCAAACCCAAATCGATCGCTGGTTTCAACAGTTCGTATTGAACCGCCTTCGCCCCCCAGAACGCAGGCGCCAATGCGAACAACCATTCCTTCCAATCCAAGAAAAACAACGCTCCAATCGGAAAAATCATCAAGAACCCAGATCCTTTCATCGCCATGAACCCCTCAACCTTATTGGTTGCCAAAGCATTGACGATAAAGGCATGTATGGGGACCTGCATCGCCAACAACATCGATATGATCACATACAACCAAAGATTAATCCCAAATCCACCTACGATCCAGTAAATCAAGAGGTTGGAGAATACACTCATGATGTAGACAAAGATAACCTTCATCCAGACATAGATGCGAATGTCCAAAGGAGAGATACGGATTGATACAAAGACATGATCATCGCGGTCATCCAAGATTGAAAACCCTGACATCGAACCAAAGATGACACCGGATACGATGCTTAAAGCTACAATCATGATGCGAATGCCATTCTCATCAAAGGTTTCATTCTCAAAGAGATATTTCCCTAAGAAACCAACCATCAAGGGATACGCCAGCAACATTGCGGTCATCCGATCACGAATCAGATTCTTCAGTTCAAACTTGATTAAACGTGCAAACATGTCACACCCCCAAGTCTTTCGTCGCATAGGCTTTGAAATAAGGCAGAACCCCATATCGAAGCATCAATAAACTCACCAAAGTGATATAAACCGCATCTTTTAAATACTGTACCAAATCAACGGAATCTAAGAAAGAAGCACTTAAGATGCGCAAGGTCACTTCAGTTGGTGACCAATAGATGTACTCCAAAGTCGACTCTGGCAGTAAGCCCATAACAACACCAATGCTGGGTAGAACCAAGACGATCATCATGACCATGTAGTTTAATAACAATGCCGTAAAATCCTTTGATATATAACTCAAAAGAATCCCGATGAACACATAGAAGCTCGTGACCAGAACAAGCCCTAGAAACAACCATTGAAAGTTAAACAAATAATCCTTCAAGAAATACATCGATGCCCCAATAATAACAAAGATAATGGCGATATTCAGGATATTGACCCATATCTTGCTGACGATGTACTCAAACTCCGACATGGGTGATATCAACATCGAACTGATGGTATGTTCCTTCTTCTCATAGAACATCTCAGCCCCAACCAACAACGAAGTCATTGCGGAGGTCTCCATCAGGAAGACAAAGGGAAGAAAGCTCTTGAACTCATCCAACTCAAGAAACGCGCCCATCACAACCCATACCAGCGCCACCACCAGGGATGCGGTAAAGAGATTGTACTTTGCTAGACGTGTGAATTCACCCAGAACCAAATGCTTAATCTTCGCCATGTAGCTTCACTCCCGTCACTTGGATAAAGATTTCTTCCAAGGTGGTTTCACCACTGTGTATTGTTTCAATTTCCTTCGTACGCACCAACTCTGCAAATGCATCAGTTTTGATTTCATCCATCGTGTATTGTTTCACTTTGGTTTGATTATCTTCTTTGTATTCAACCGTTACAGTCCGTTGACCATATTTGATTTTCAAGTTACGCGGACTATCGATCTCTTCGATTTTCCCATCCGTGATGAAGGCAACGCGATCACACAACTCATCCACATCACTCATGATATGCGAGGTCAAGAACACTGTCCCCCCATTATGGGCAAACTCACGAATCATATCCTTGACGATGCGTGCATTCTTAGGATCCAAACCATTGGTGGGTTCATCTAAAAACAACATCTTTGGTTTATTCAATAAAGCCCGAACCAGATTCAAACGAATCTTCATCCCTTTAGAATACTCTCCAACCAATTTATCTTTATCTTCCCATAAGCCAACACGTTCCATAAGGGGTTGGATTTCCGCATGGTTCTTATACAACTTCTGGAAGAAATCCAAATTCTCCATGGCCGTCAACTTCGAAAACGAAATCGGCATTTCAAAACAAACCCCAATGTCTTCATAGAACACATCATTAAATGAATGAAGATCTTTGCCATCAAAACGGATCTCACCGATTTCATAAGGCAAAAGTTTAACCAACAACTTCTGTGTGGTTGTCTTACCAGCTCCACTTGGTCCTAAGAAGCCAAATATCTCACCTTGTTTTATTTCAAAATCAATGCCTTTGATCGTATCCTCCGTATTCTTTGGATACTTGAACACCAAATCTTTTACAGTAAACATACACGCTCCTTAACGAACCCTCGTTCCCTTTTGTAATAAATCCAATACTGCTTCTGAAGCTTCAATCATTCTGTCGTAATCTTTATTCACGAAATGTTCCATGAGTAGTTTTTGGTTGATTCCAATCAACATATCACTGAGCAACTGTGGATCCACATCCGGTCGGATGATGCCATTCTGTTGGTCCTTGCGAATCAGACTCAAGAAGTATTCCATCATGCCAGGATTCTGCTTGATCAACTTCTGAATGAAACTGCTTTTATCCAACTCCATCAAGACACCGATTTTGTAATACCGAGGTTGAGCTTCCATCCAAAGTTTGACTTGACGCAACATATTCAAGTAAGCCTCAAAGACGTTTTGAGCTTCAGTCTGCACCACATCCTTGAAGATTCGATACTTCTCTTGTGCGATGATGCCCAACATCTCCAAATAACAATCTTCTTTGTCTTCGAAGTATTGATAGAAACTGCCTCGTGAGATTTCAGCTCTTTTGATGATGCGGTTGATGGATGCATCGCTGAAGGTGTAACGACTGAACTCTTCCATACACGCATCCACTAAGCGGTCTTGTTTATCCTTTTCCAAATTATAGTAAGTTGGTTTTGCCATTATGACACCCCTGTCATATTCAATATATTCCTATTTTTTATAGAATGCAAGAAAAAATCTGTCATTTCGACAGATTCATAAAGGCCTCAATTTCTTCTACGGTTTTCAGAATCGATTGGGATAGATTCACACAACCCGATTCCGTAACCAAAACATCATCTTCAATCCGGATCCCGATGCCCTCATGTTCAAGATACAAACCAGGTTCAACCGTGATCACCATTCCAGGCACCAAAACAGCCCCTTCAAACACCCCCACATCGTGCGTGTCCAACCCCAAGGAATGGCTTACACTGTGATAATAGATCTCATCGACCTGTTCTGATGTTTCAATCATCTTTGCTTGAACACAACGCTCTTTATAAACATTGCGCACAATTTCATTCAGTTGAATCAAAGTGACACCTGGTCTGATGGCCTTGATGACCTCATTTTGTGCTTCCAAAACGATTTCATAAGCCTCTCTTTGACGATCTGTGAACTTGCCACTCACAGGGAAGGTTCGCGAGATATCGCCACAGTAATGCTCAAACGCAGCACCACAATCCAGAAGCAACAAATCCCCATCTTTCATCTCTTTATGGTTGGATACGTAATGCAAAATCGTCGCATCCTTCCCACTTGCCGCAATCGTATCGAAAGACACATCGCAGTGCTTCTTGTTCAGTTCATATTTGAAATCCGCAACCGCTTCAAACTCAAAACGTCCAGGTTGAAGCTTCGAAACCAAAGCTTCAATCCCCAAGCGTGTGACTTCGATGGCTTCTTTGATCAAATCCACTTCCGCATCCGATTTGATCGTACGCATCTTATTCAACTTTTGATTGATATTGAGGATGCCCAAACCCGGATACAGACGTTGGATGCGATGAACGAATGTTTCAGCTTCACTGTTACGATGCGTCAACTGGTCCCGTTCACTGTCGATGTATAAGGTTTGTATGTCATTTCTTGAGAGTGCGCGCGCAAAGAATGATTCAAATTGGGATAAGGGTTGAATCATGAAGACACCACTTTTGTGAATGGCCTCATCCTTCGTCAACGACTTCCCAACCCATTTCTCCATTACAGGATTATGATCTTTGATGAATAAGATTTCCTTATTCCCCACCGCATTTCGCAATTGGACATATATCAAACCATCCTCATCACAGTGCGTCAAATAATAGAAATTACGATTGACGATAAAAGGATAAGTACTGTCCGCAGAACGTTTCACCAAATCGCCTGCAAAGAGGACGGTGATACTGCCACTCACATGGTCTTTAAAAGCTTCTTGTCTACGATTGATTACAATTTCACGTTTCATGTGTTCACTTCCTTTGGGTAAAATAATTTCATCTCGGTCTTTGCTTGACCGTAAACCACTGCATTCACGATTGCGGAAACCTGCGATAACTCTCGAATGGTCTTATCTGGCATCAGAATGTAAATGAGATTGGTATCTTCATTATAAGGCGAATAAGGACGTTTCTCCGCCTTATCCATATAGAGATAATAGCTTGGATCATAATTCAAATCGATCAGCCGTTGCTTCATCAACTCATAATCCTCAGATGAACTGAAGTCCGCATAATCAAACAACTTCCGCTCGAGAATACGAACCGCTAAATCACCTAGTATTGTATCCTGATCATCCGATGCACATTGAAAACCATAGAAACAACTGGATTCATCCAATTGGTAATGTTCCCTCAAGGTGATCGCATGAACCGGCTTCAAGAATTGAAACATTGGATATGCTTCAAGATACTTTGGTTCCTGCACTATCAAATCACGCATCCGATTGAAGAACGCATAGAGGATCGCTTCAATGCTTCGTGATGTTGGATGATAATAGACCTGCCAATACATGTGATAGCGTGCCATGATGTAGTCTTCAACTGAATGCACACCACTTTCCTTGATGACCAAGCGGTCATCCACAATCCGCAGTGTACGTAAGATTCTTTCCAAATCAAAGGTTCCATAACTCGTACCTGTGAAATACGCATCCCGCAAGAGATAGTCCATTCGATCCGCATCCAACTGACTGCTGATCATACGACTCATCACCTTATTTGGATGACTGTGATTCAAGATGGAAACGATTTCCTCTGGTAAATCTTTGGAATATTTCACAAGAATACGATGGATATCAGAATCCCCTAAAATGATCATTGCCGTTAACTTTTCATGATTTGGCGTTAAAATCGATTCAAAGAAATGAGAAAACGGCCCATGACCCAAATCATGAAGCAAACCTGCACACATGATCTGTATCTTTTCCACTTCACTCAAGAATTCATCCAAACCCTTGACTTCATTCACCATTCGACGAATGATTTCATAGACCCCAAGGGAATGCGCAAAACGACTGTGTTCGGCCGTATGATAGACTTGATAAGACGTTCCCATTTGATGGATACGACGTAAACGTTGAAATTCACGTGCATTGATCAAGTCCCAGATGATTTGGTAATCCACATGAATATACTCATGTATCGGATCCCGCATCACTTTTGTTTCATTACATCTTTGATTCATCTGTTTCCTCAACAAGCAAGCATACCGCCTGCGTCATCACACCTTCTTGGCGACCTATGAAGCCAAGTTTCTCACCACGTGTCGCTTTGATGTTCAATTGAACTTCATCAATCTCAAGAATCGGGAGGAGATTCGCTTTCATCTTAGGAATATGAGGTGCCATCTTCGGCTTCTCAATCAGGATGATCGAATCGATATTTCCAACACGATAACCTTTAATACGCATCAAACGAACCACATGCCTTAACAAATCCAAAGAATCCGCACCTTTGAATTGTGGATCGGTATCTGGAAAATGTTTCCCCAAATCCCCTAAAGCCAAAGCTCCTAAAATTGCTTCCGCAATCGCATGAACTAAGGCATCCGCATCGGAATGTCCATCACAACCAAAAGGATGTTCGATGTGAACACCACCTAAAATCAAAGGACGACCCGCTTTTAAGGGGTGAATGTCCGTGGATTGACCGATACGTATCATATTCTTTATTATACATTGAAATGCGAAAGCATAGACAGGGAAATCCTTCTTGCTTATGATTAAGAAAAAGGAGTCTTTATGCCTAATATCCATGTTGCTTTCGTTTGTGTACACAACTCCTGCCGTTCCCAAATGGCCGAAGCTTTGGCAAAAGCCAAGCATGCGGATGTCTTTACTGCGTATTCGGCTGGAACTGAGACTAAAGATAAGATCAATCAAGATGCCGTACGTATTCTAAAAGAACGTTTTGGCATCGATATGGAGCTCACTCAACACCCCAAACTCATCGATACCTTGCCGAATATCGATATCCTTGTGACCATGGGCTGCAACGTGGAATGTCCCTATCTTCCCTGCAAACATCGTGAAGATTGGGGTTTGGATGACCCCAGTGGTCAGCCTGATGTCGCTTTCCACCACACCATCGACCTCATTGAGGCCAAATTAAAGGATCTTTCTCAAAGAATTCAGAACGGATTGATTCAATCCTAAGCATAATCTTTATTTTTTCATTATAATAAGGCTATGCGTTGTACACTTTCCTACTTTGGACCTGAGGTCACACAGAAATATGTTTATGTGCTGGAAACATCCAACACATTAAACATTCAAGCAGCTTGGCAAGTGGCCATTCGCAATCAAGCGCATTTACAGAACATCCTTACCCATAAACTCATTCTGCTTAAGAATCATCGCTATGTCTCAGATCAAGCAATCTGTGAGGAAGGCGATGAGATCATTTTGATGGATGCGAAGATGGGTGGGTAGTTTAGAAAGTTAGGTTTAATATGGATTTATCCACACTACTCTTTGCCTTTGGTTTAACTTTATTTGCCGGTTTGAGCACCGGTATCGGAAGTGCTCTTGCCTTTTTTACCAATAAAACAAACACACGTTTTTTATCCATCGCTCTTGGCTTTTCAGCAGGGGTTATGATTTATGTCTCCATGATTGAGATTTTCGTCAAAGCACGAGAAGCCCTGGTTGGTGAACTTGGCCTTAAATTGGGTTCATGGGCTACGGTTGGCGGTTTCTTTCTAGGTATTGCTTTGATCGCAATCATAGACCATTTTGTCCCAGAAGCCGATAACCCTCATGAAATCCATACCGTTGAAGAAATGGATGGTCAAAGTGAAGAACATAAAGCCAAACTCATGCGGATGGGCGTATTTACCGCTCTAGCCATTGCGATTCATAACTTCCCTGAAGGCTTGGCAACCTTTACCGCTGCCATCAGTGATCCTAAATTAGGGATTCCCATTGCGGTTGCGATTGCGATCCACAATATCCCTGAAGGCATTGCCGTAGCAGTCCCTATCTTCTATGCGACGGGAAGTAAAATGAAAGCTTTCAAACTTTCATTTCTCTCCGGTTTATCCGAACCCGTTGGGGCTTTGGTTGGATATCTGATTCTCTTCAATTGGTTGAACGATACCATCTTCGGCATCATCTTCGCCAGTGTCGCCGGCATCATGGTCTACATCAGCCTGGATGAACTCTTGCCTTCAGCACGTGAATACGGTGAACATCACCTTTCCATTTACGGAATGATTGCTGGGATGGCGGTCATGGCCGTCAGTCTACTTCTCTTCCTATAAACAAAAAAGCGGAAATCCGCTTTTGTTTTGCTTATTAGAATTTTACAAACTTTTCGACATCCACCACGAAGATGGTTGCCCCACCCACTTGGACTTCAACAGGGAAAGTCGCAAATCGGCCGATATCATACGAGGCCGTTGAAGGCACAAGTTCCGTACGTTGTTTACTTTCTTCTGAGATGATTTCAATGCACTTGTCGACCAAGGCATCCTCCGTCCCAATTAAAAGTGTCGTGTTCCCGATTTTTAAGAAGCCTCCTGTTGTGGCTAATTTGGTAACGCTAAAATTCTCTTTCGTTAAAGCATTTGATAAGCTGTGACTATCATCGTTTGATACGACGGCGATGATCAATTTCATAAAGTCACCTCCTGTTTAGACTATTATAACACTAAACATTGAATCTAAAGTGTAGGATGTCTCCATCTTTCACCAAATATTCTTTTCCTTCAATACGCAATTTACCTGCGTCTTTAACCAACTGCTCCGTTCCATATTGAATCAAATCCTCGTAGTGATAACACTCCGCCTTGATGAAGCCCTTTTGGAAATCGGTATGAATGATGCCCGCACATTCCGGTGCCTTCATGCCTTTGTGGAAGGTCCATGCACGCACTTCTTGGGGTCCACAGGTGAAATATGACCATAAGCCCAAGAGTTCATAACTGTGATGCACAATCTGGTCCAAACCACTTTCCGCATAGCCCAGTTCTTCTAAAAACATCTGACGTTCTTCTTCATCCAATAAAGCCAATTCTTCTTCGATTTTGGCACTGATCGCGATCACATCACTCTTTTCAGTTTCCGCAAACGCCTTAACTTCCATGAAGTATGGATTGGCTTCCGGTTGATGAACCGCATCTTCGCTCATGTTTGCGACATAAATGACAGGTTTGGCACTCAAGAGGTGAAAGCCTTTCAAGAGTTCTTGTTCATCTTTATCCAAATCCAAAGCACGAATGTTTAAGCCTTTTAAAAGCGCATCATTGATCTTTGTCAAGACACTCAATTCGAAAATGGCTTCTTTATCTTTGGCTCTTGCCTTACGCTCAACTTTGGAAATACGATTCTCAATGGATTGTTGGTCCGCTAGGATCAATTCCAGATTGATGATTTCAATGTCGCGTAACGGATGAACCGTACCTTCGACATGCGTGATGCTTGAGTCATCAAAACAACGTACGACATGCACGATCGCATCCACTTCACGGATATGACTTAAGAACTGATTCCCTAAGCCTTCCCCTTGACTTGCGCCCTTGACCAGACCCGCGATATCAGTGAATTCAAAACTAGTATAGATGGTCTTCTTCGGCATGAAAATTTCGCTTAAGTGATCGATCCGTTTATCTTTGACTTCGACAACCCCGACATTCGGTTGAATGGTCGCAAACGGATAGTTCGCGGCCTCTACTTGCGAATGCGTGATCGCATTAAATAATGTCGACTTCCCTACATTGGGCAATCCGACGATTCCTGCTGTTAATGGCATGCTTCTCCTTATTCCGTGACTTCAGCTTTTTCAATCATGCGTTTCAGTTTTTTTTCAAAATCACTGCGATCAAACATGACGGCTGCGCCACACCCTAAACATTTTATCTTAATATCGGCTCCCATGCGAATGATTTTCCAATGTTTCGACTTATGACAAGGATGTTCCTTCTTCATTTCAACGATATCGTTCAATCCATACTCGATCATAGGCTTTCTCCTTCATGCATTCTATAGGCTTCCAATGTGTTCTCCAGCAACATCCCAATGGTCATTGGACCTACACCGCCCGGTACCGGCGTCATCGCATCCACCTTATCCACAAGTTCATCATACGCCACATCACCAACCAACTTCCCATCAACACGATTGATGCCCACATCGATGATGCATTCCGCGTGCTTCACATCCTTTGATGTAAGAAAATTTGCCCGTCCAATCGCTACAACGATGATATCCGCTTGTTGGGTCAATTCCGATAAATTTTGTGTCTTACTGTGACAGATCGTCACGGTTGCGTTTTCATTCAGTAAGAGTTGAGCAACGGGACGACCCACAAGATTACTTCTGCCCAAGACGACACAATGTTTACCAACGACATCCACCTTATATTCTTTTAATAGACGCATGATGCCTTTTGGTGTACATGGCACAAATCCCTTCTCATTTTCATAGAGCTTTGCCACATTCATGGGATGAAGTCCATCCACATCCTTATTCGGATCCAAAGCATGTACGATCGCTTTCGCATCCAAATGCTTAGGGACAGGCAATTGAACCAAGATTCCATCCACTGTTTCATCTTTGTTTAATCGATGGATGGTTGATAACACGATCTCCTGAGATACAGATCCATCCAAGGTAATGATTTCAGATAAAAATCCAACCCGATCACAGGCTTTTGCTTTGTTTTTGACATAGGTCTGTGATGCTGGATTATCACCGACCAAAATGACAACCAACTTTGGAATTCGTGCATTCTTTTCTCTGAGTGCATCAACGCTCAATTTCATCTCAGCTTCAAGCGACAACGCCAAAGCCTTACCATCCATTTTAATCATTGTTCCTCAATTCTCGTACCATAAGGTAACAGGCCCATCGTTGTGAGCTTCAATCTTCATATCAGCTTGAAATACTCCGGTTTCGACCGGTATCCATTCTTTTAAATAAACATTGAATCGCTCGTAATAATCCTTAGCCACCTCTGCTTTAGCCGCTTTGTCATAAGAAGGACGATTCCCCTTACGTGTATCCCCATAGAGTGTGAACTGAGAAATGGATAAAACAGAACCCTTAATTTCCATGACACTTAAGTTCATCTTACCCATCTCATCTTCAAACAAACGCGCATGAGCAATCTTCTTAGCCATGGCTTTCAACTTCTCATCTTCATCCTCTAAGCTAAACCCAACAAAAATAAGCAAGCCTTTGCCGATCGACCCAACATTGACTCCTTCAACACGACATACAGCCTTTTCTACTCTTTGACAGGTGACACGCATACTTAAACCTCAATTGTATTTTATCATCCTCAAATTAATAGTAAAATAGAAAGTAAGATGACAAACTCAAAACCCTTAGCCGTACGCATCCGTCCCAGACATCTCAGTGATGTCTTCGGACAAGAACATTTGACCAGCAACACAGGCCTGCTTCAACGCTTTGTATCCTCAGGTCGCCTTCTCTCCTGCATCTTTTTTGGTCCCCCTGGCAGTGGTAAGACCACCGCTGCAGCAATCCTTGCGAATGAACTTAAGCTTCCACTGGAGACCTTCAACGCCGTCACAGGGAATAAGAAAGATCTGGATGCGATTTTTGCGTCCGCTCGACTTAACGGACAATTGGTCTTGATCGTGGATGAAGTCCATCGATTGAATAAAGATAAACAAGACTTGTTGCTTCCATATGTTGAAGATGGTTCAGTCCTGATGATTGGTCTCACCAGCATGAACCCTTATTTTGCCATCAATCCAGCCATTCGTTCCCGCTGTATCCTTTGTGAATTCAAAGCATTGAGTAAAGAAGCGATGGCAAGAGCGATTGATCGAGCGCTTGTTCATGAAGAAAGCCAAATTGATATTGAAGTCTCTCCGGAAGCCAAAGAAGCCATCATCGATTCTAGCAATGGTGATGTGCGCATGGCCTTCAACATTCTAGATGCCTTAAGCATCGCATATCCAAGTCAAACAATTGGCTTAGACCAATTAAAAGAACTCCATATCCATGGCAACCTTGGCTTTGATCGGAGTGATGATGGTTATTACGATGCCTTAAGTGGTTTGCAGAAATCCATCCGTGGATCCGAGGTAGATGCGGCGCTTTATTATTTAGCTCGACTGATTATCGCAGAAGACTTGGATTCCATTGAACGACGAATGATCGTGATTGCATACGAAGACATCGGTTTAGCAAATCCACCACTGGTCGCGCGAACATTAACAGCTATGGATGCGGCAAAACGCGTTGGGTTCCCAGAAGCCATTTACCCACTTGCCGTTGTGGTCATCGACCTTGCGCTCTCTCCAAAATCAAGATCGGCAATCAATGGCCTCAGTAAGGCCATGAATGAGATCAAAGCACATCCGCTGCCTGTTCCTGAATATTTACGCTTGACCCCAGTAGGACTTGCAGAAATGGACCGCTATGATTACGATCGAGATGATCTCTGGAACCAAATCGAGTATCTTCCTGAAGGAACACAGAATATTCCTTTCTTTACTCCACAAGCATCAAGTCCTTATGAAAACACCTTGATCAACAATCTCAACACATTGAACAAGATCAAGCGAACGCATAACATTAGACAATTAAAAAGGATGTCCAAATAGACACCCTCTAAGTAAAAGGACCTCGGAAGATATATCTTCCAAGGTCCTTTAGTTTAATTACTTAACGTCTACTAGGTTAGCAAATGCTTTAGCGTAAGCAGCCAAGTATTCGTCGATTCCAACAGAGATGGAGGTCTTCAAATCTTCAGCAACAGCAACACCTTCAGCATCCATTTCGGTTGCTTCGATGTCAGCAGCAGTCTTACCAACGAAGTAAGCTTCTAATGCAGCAGCTTGTTCAAACCATTCTTTACCGATAGCAGAGTTGCCCTTCATACCGTAGTCAGCACCTTTTTCTTTTTTGGTGCCAGCAGCTTCAGCTTTAACGATTGCGCCCATTGCATCAAATGTGCCTTGGTTTTGTGCAACATCTAAGAAAGAAACCAATACTTTACCGTCTTTATCCAAAGCAGCACCAACAAAGGTAACATTTGTTTGGATACGACCAGCAGCATCTGCAGTAGCAGCGCGACCAGAAACGGAAGCAACGGAACCAACACCAACTTTAGCAACACCCTTAACTTCTACTGCGTTTGCAACAGCTTTTTCAACAGCAGCGATGTAACCTTCGATGGAGATCGAAACGGAAGTTTTCAAATCTTCGCCTGTAGGAACAGCTGGGTGAGTAGCATCTTTTTGTTCAACTGGAGTTGCTTTGATTTCTTCGATGGTCTTACCAACGAAGTAAGCTTCTAAAGCAGCCATTTGTTCAAACCATTCTTTACCGATTGCAGAGTTTGCAACCATACCGTAGTCAGCACCTTTTTCAGTCTTGGTAGGAGCAGCTTCAGCTTTTACAACAGCACCAGCAGCATCAAATGTGCCTTGGTTTTGTGCAGCATCAATGTCTACATAAACAATCTTACCAGCGTCATCCAACAATACAGCAGCATAAATGCTTGTAACTTGAACGCGTCCAGCAGCAGCTTCTACAGCAGCTGTCGTAGCAGTAGCTTCAGCAGCAGCAACAGCAGCACGGCCAGAAACAGTAGTATAACTACCTGTACCAAACTTATAGGTCTTAGCGGAACAACCAGTCAAACCGGTCAAAGCTAATAAACCAACAACAACTAATACTAATAACTTTTTCATCTCAAATTCCTCCTTGCAATGATTATTATAGTTATTTGTTAAATTTCTAGCAATCAAAATCTTAGATTTTTGATGTGAAATCAACTCTTTCAGGCAGTTCTTGGATAATTAATCAAAAGTTTGCGAAAATAAATTAAACTTTTCACAAGTGAATCAGCGAATATTTCGCAAACCTTTCACATAAGCAGGATAAGTAAGCCCAAGTAAGATGAAAATCAGCGCAAATGATATCGTTAAAGAAATCCAAATTTCCACAAATACAAGATCTTGCGTAAAGATTCGAATCGGCATCATCAACATCGACAAGACCGGCACAAAGGATAGATGATACCCTAATCCATGACTTAATGAGGCCGGACTTTGAATGCTCAACGATAGATAATAGATCAGTAGAAGCACCAAATAGAAAGGTCCTTGTATCGCCGCAGCCTCTTCCGCATTTTTGACTTGACTCGCAAGAACTAGAATTAACAATTGTACTATGAAAATTCCCACCAGCATGAACATTAACGCCAAAGCGAAGCGCTGAAGGTCGTGGAACTTGAAATCAAATAGTTTGATAAGAAGCTCGAACTCAAATTCTGGTAACGCAAGATATTTTGAGGCCGCTTGAATCAAACCACGAAATCGATCATCCCGATATCTTAGATACAAAGCGATTCCAACTATGGCAATCGAACTTATGATTTGGAACAAGACACTGAACATACCAAGAATCAACTTGGAGACGAAATGAGCCCGTGTAGAGACACTGCTTAGTATTAAAGGCATGATGTGCGTCGTCTTTTCCATGATGATCTCACCGGAATTGACCGCAATAAAGTTAAGCAACATGAAATACAAACCCGTTAAGAACACGAGTGCCAATTGAGCTTTGAAACTTGTCTGCTCCGCTTCGATTTCTTCAAAATGCACCTTGATGTTTTCATAATCATCCAACCAGGCATGCACACTTTCTTGACTCGTCCTGAGGATATTCTGTTTATGTTGGATCAACAAAATGGCTTGAATGCGTTGTTTCAAGATGACATCCCGTACTCCTTCAACACGATAACCTGTCTCATCATAATCAATCCGAATGTCAGCGTGTTCGCTTACCAATTCAAAACCTTGGTTTTCCCATAATTCTTGATCGATGTCATTCTTCACAAGTACATCTGAGAAAGTGATCTTGTATGGTTCATGGAGATCCAAACCAAACCAAGCACTCAATCTATCCACATACATCAAACCAAACACAATAAGTATGAACAGGAACTGCAGACTTAGGCTGAGTTTATTTAAAAAACGTCGCTTGATTGCGAACTTTAGAAGCGTTCCCATCATTCAAACTCCAAATATTCGCTCATGGACGGGGTGTGTAGATTCAAACGTGTGATGCTTCTTTCTTTACTCATGCGTATGACCATACGCTTAGCTTCATTCAAATCCGCATAGCGGAACTCGACATTGCTTCCCTTATCCTCCACGTTGACATGGGTATTGCTTAGCCCTTGCCAATTGCTATCCGCATTGATAGAGATACACACTGCTTCCTGTTGAGCCAAGACATTGAGCTCACCTTGTTGGATGATCGTGCCCTTGTTAAGTACCAATACATGTGTGCAAAGCTCATCCATGAAATCCATCTGATGACTTGATATCAGGATCAACTTTCCCTCACTGGCCCATTTACGCAACACCTGCATGAACAATTGCACACTGAAGTAATCCAAGCCATTCAAGGGTTCATCCAGAATCAAGACATCTGGATCATGCAAAAAGGCTAAGATGAGTTGAAGTTTTTGTTGTTGACCCTTCGAGAGATGAACAATCTTTGTCGAGAGCTCTTTCTCAAACTTCAATAATTGTGTCAATTGTTCAAGTCGAATACGAATCTGTTCTTGATCCATTCCCTTCAGTTCGCCTAGAAACAAAGCCTGCTCCAAGACGGTCAAATCCATAAATAGCGAACGTTGTTCCGGCATGTAGCCAAATCGTTTGCGATCCTTGAATGAGACTTTGGTTCCTTTAAAGTAGATTTCACCTTGATCGGGATCGATCAAGCCCATGATCGACTTAAAAAGCGTTGACTTCCCACAACCGTTTTGTCCCAAAATCCCATGGATCTCATGGGCCTTCGCTTCAAAGCTGCAGTCATTCAACGCTTTATGTTTACGATACGTTTTACTTAGATGTTCAATTTTTAGCATACCCTTAGATATGCATCCAAATCAGACTGTCCTAACTATTTCTTCTCTTCAGGTCTGATCAAACCCATATTCACATGACAATAACCCCCTGGGTTCTTGACCAAGTACTTCTGATGATAGGTTTCCGCATCATAGAAATCACGAAGATACTCAATTTCCAAGACCAATGGTTTAGCATAATCTTTTTGTCTTTCAGCCACATAAGCCTTGATCACATCCATATCTTCCCCTTCAACCGGATAGACCCCAACCCGGTACTGTGTTCCCACATCATTCCCTTGTTTATTCAAGGATGTGGGATCAATGATTCGAAACAGATGTTCCAAAACTTTAGTCAAAGGAAGTACGCTGGGATCATACTCGATTTCCGCAACTTCCGCATGCAAGGTCTTCCCCGTACACACTTCTTGATAGCTTGGATTTTCAAGTAAACCTTGTGCATACCCCACACGTGTTGCCCCGACACCTTTCAAGCGTCGGTAATATTCTTCCACACCCCAGAAACAACCTCCTGCGACGACGATTTTTTTCATAGAATCTCCTTATCCAACCATGCTTGGATTGCTTGTATCACTAGTTTCTCATTTTCAGGACTGGGTTTGTACCAATATGCATTGAACTGATGCCTGAACCAGGTCAACTGACGTTTGGCATATTGACGTGTCGCGATGACGATCTTTTGCTTGATTTCATCAACGGACAAGTGCTCATCAAAATACGCTTTCCACTCTTTATATCCAATGGCTTGAAAGCTTTGGTATTGACGTTGTTCAGCACGACTGAAGTATCGTTCGACCTCATCCTTCAAACCATACATGAACTGTCGATCCAAGCGTTCTTCAATGCGCTGATCCAATACTGCTTTAGGATGATCCATCACAAGCATGAACACATCATAGAGGGCTTCATGTTTTTGTTTCGCTTCGCGATCACTCTTAGTTTCACCTTTTAAAGCGATGTTTAACGCACGTAAGACACGCTTGCGATTGTTGGGATGGATCTTTTCAGTAGCCTTAGGATCCAGGTTTTTCAATTGCGCATAGAGTTCATCATTGCTAAGCTCATCAAAGGTTTCATCTTGTGCCATCTCATCTTCAAACACATAATCGTACAAACTAGCTTTGAGATAGAATCCAGTCCCCCCCACGAGAATAGGTAATTTGTGTTTATCCGAGATCTCCTCAATGGCACTTCGAGCCATGGTCTGAAAATCTTTGACACTGTATGCTTGATCGTAGCTCACCAAGTCCAAACCATAATGCGGAACTCCCTGTTTGGCTTCTTCTGTGATCTTAGCCGTTCCCACATTCAGTTCACGGTACACTTGTTGGGAATCCCCACTGATGATTTCTCCGTTCAGGGCTTTTGCCAAGCGAATTGACAGTGCCGTCTTCCCACTTGCGGTTGGTCCCGCAATAACGAGCACTTTCTTCATCGTTCAAAATCCTTCCACAGACTCTTTGCATTCAATTTGACCAGCGTGGGTCTTCCATGCGGACAATGATAGGGTTGTTCACAATGCGCAAGTTCCTCAATGATATTACGCATTTCAATGGAGCTCAAATTTTGATTGAACCGAATCGATCGATGACAGGCCATGGTTGCGATCACACTTTCTCTTAGATGTGCTTGATCCATTTTCTCTCGATTCAAGAAGCGATCCATCAAATCTTGCATGAATGCTTGTAGATCGGTTCGATTTAACCATATCGGTATGCCACGAATGACATAGGCTTGATGTGAAAGTGCTTCACACTCAATGAACAAAGCTGAACAAAAAGCTCTAAATGCATCGAATTGTTCCATGAAGGCAGGACTTGCATCGATGCTGACAGGAACCAATAGATTTTGTACTTCAGGCGTATGATTGAGATCCTTTAAGATCAGTTCGAAGTTGATGCGCTCTTTAGCCGCATGTTGATCGATGACATAAAGATCATCTTCACAACTGGCTAAGATATAACGACCATGCATCTGACCAATCAAATCAAGATGTGGGAAAGTCGGATGTCGATAAACTGTTTCCTGCTCATTTACCTCCAAATCAAAGGACTTTTGACTTGGATAATGATTCACATCAAAGAGAACTTCCTGCTCAACAAGTTCCTCATGAAAAGCTTCCACAATGTGTTGCTTCGGCTGAACATTACCACTTAGTAATTTACTCAAGCCATCCACCAAGAGATAGAATGCTTGTTGTTCTTTAGAGAGACGGACTTCCCATTTGCTTGGATGCACATTCACATCCACCAGTTGCGGATCCATGCTTAGATTGATGATGCAAACCGGATATCGATGATTCGGGATATACGGCGCATAGGCTTCAACAATGGCTTTCTGGAGATACCAGGATCGTACGATCCGGTGATTGATGAAAATCAGAATGCCTTTATTGTTTGAGCGATGTTCTTGAGGATCGACCCAGAGTCCATTGATCATAAAATCATAGTCCGAGAGCTCGAACTCATGTGCCATGCGTGCGATGCGGTTGCCAAACTGCTGGGCACAGACTTCCAAGAGTTGATTGGTACCACTTGTATTTACTAAGACTTTATTTTCATCACTGAGTTTAAATGCCACATCGGGTCGACTCAGTGCGAATTTTGAAATGACATCGATGATCAAAGAGGCTTCATACGCAGCTGATTTCAAGTGTTTGAAACGAGCAGGCGTCTTTCTAAACAAACCCTCCACTCGTATTTCAGTTCCCGTGCGCATCGCATGCGGTCTGACTTGTATCACTTTTCCATAAGCAATGTGCACGTAGGTGCCCACGTCGTCTTTCGACGTCTTCAAAACCACGTCACTCACAGACGCAATCGAAGGTAAGGCTTCACCACGAAAACCCAAACTGTTTGGGGCAAAGAGATGTTCCTTGGTTTGAATCTTACTGGTGGTATGACGTTCAAAGGCCAACTGTGCATCTTGTGGATCCATACCCACACCATCATCGATGACTTCAATGGCCTCAACACCCCCTTGTTCGATTTTGACCTCAATAAAACGCGCTTTGGCATCCAAAGCATTCTCAATAAGCTCTTTGACCACCGCCATTGGTCGTTCAATGACTTCTCCAGCCGCAATCATGTTGCTCAATTGTTCATCTAATCGACGAATGATTCCCATATCAGTCCTTCATCTGCTTTTTCCAAGCATCTAAATACGCCAACGCTTCAAGAGGTGTTGTTTGATTGATGTCGATTTGCTTCAAATCCGCTTCAATGTGTTGAAGGGCTTTAGGGATGGTAACCATTTCCACAATCGCCATGCTTTGTTGGACGACACGTTTCTTGCTTTCAAGTTCTGTGATCAACTGACCCGCTCGATCGATGATCGCACTGGGAAGATGAGCCAGGCGTGCCACATTGACACCATACGAACGGTCCGCACGTCCATGTTTGACTCGATATAAAAAGGTGACTTCATTGTTTTCTTCAAAGACTTCCACATGCATGTTTTTGACTTGTGGAAGAGAGTGTTCCAATTGCGTCAGTTCATGATAATGCGTTGAAAAGATAGTCTTGCATTTCACAACCGTCGCAAGATATTCCACCATGGCCTGAGCCAAAGCCATTCCATCAAAAGTCGATGTTCCTCGGCCTATCTCATCAAAGAGAACCAAAGAATCTTGAGTCGCATTCTGTAGTGCCGTATTGGCTTCGATCATCTCGACCATAAAGGTTGATTGACCCGACAAGATGTCATCGCTCGCACCCATACGCGTGAATAAGGCATCGATCAAAGGAAGATCCGCTTTCTTAGCTGGAACATAAGATCCCATTTGAGCAAGGATGATCACCAACGCCAATTGACGCATGTAGGTGCTTTTCCCACCCATATTCGGTCCGGTCAGAATGTGAATCATTTGGGATTGACTCATCTCAGTGGAATTGGACACATATTTCGTTTTTGTTTCCAAGATAGGATGACGTGCTTCTTTGATGGCACAATCAAAACCTGCATGGAAGTTCGGTTTGATATAATGATGGTCCTTCGCAATACGACACAAGGAAGATACGACATCAAAATGCGATAAAGCATCCGCAATCGCTTGTAGTTCAAACAGATTCAAACGTATCCGATCGATTAATGCGGTGAAAAGATCCTGTTCAAGTTTTAGGCTTCGATCATAAGCATGGAGTATCTTATCTTCCATTTCTTTGAGTTCAGGGGTGATGAAACGTTCTTGATTGCTCAGAGTTTGTTTGCGTACATACATAAACTCATCCTTAATCATTGAAATGTTGCCTTTGGATACTTCAATGTAATACCCAAAGACACGGTTGTATCCAATTTTTAAATTCTTGATTTGTGTCCGTTCACGCTCTTGTGCTTCAAACTCAAGCAGCCATTTCTGTCCTGAGTTTTGAATATCTCTCAACTCATCCAAGTGTTCATGATAACCTGTTCTAAAGATATTGCCATCTTTCAAGGTAGGTGGACATTCATCGTTTAAAGCATCATTCAGAATTTGTGTGAGTTCATGCAGAGGATTGATTTGATTCAAAGGCACAAAAACCGAATCGTCCATCAAGCTTAAGATTTCAGGAACCTGATTCAAGGTCTGACGCAAACGCATCAGATCTTGTGGATTGGCCGAGCCGAAAGAAACTCTTCCCACCAAACGCTGTACGTCATAACACAGGTTCAATCGTTCTTGAAGACGATCGAATTTGATATAATCTTTTAATAAATACTCGATTTGAGCTTGTCGTTTAAGGATCGCATCCAGATCATACAGAGGATGCATGATCCAATCCTTTAACAAACGTGAGCCCATGGATGTCCTACATTGATCAAGAAAACTAAATAAGGTATTGTTCTTTCCTTGATTCCGGAGTGCCTCTACCAGCTCCAAATTAAGCATCGTAGCATAATCCATGCGCATGAACTTCTGCATAGAGGTATCCACCACTTCTTTAAGATGATAGAGTGATCGTTTTTGTGTCCTTAAGAGATATTGAAGCAATCGTCCATAGACGCGGCGTTTCTGTTCATCGGTGATTTTTGCGACTTGTTTCAAATACGCTTCATCGATTTCAAGCTCATCACAATACGATAAGGTTAGATACGGAATTGAACGTATGACTTGAAGACTTCGGGCATCCAAATGACTTGAGCTCACCAGTTCACGAATTTGATATTTCAAGATTGTCGCTCTTAACAAGGAAGCATCAGCTTTAAAGTTATGCAATTCAAGTTGACCTGAAATCAATTCACACAGTAATAAGGTGTATTCTCCTGCAAAATGCTCAATGGAAGCAATGTAGTGACGATCTTTGTCTTCAATAAGTTCATCCACCATCGTTCCTGGCGTGACGATCTTAACCACATCCCGCTTAACCAAACCGACTGCAACAGACGGATCTTCCATCTGTTCCACGATCGCAACTTTAAACCCACGATCCACCAGTTTCTGAATATAGCCCCCAGCCGCATGATGTGGGACACCGCACATCGGAGCTCTTTGATTATCCCCTGCGGCACGACCCGTAAGCACCAGATCCAATTCGAGTGAAGCAATTTTTGCATCTTCAAAAAAGAGCTCATAAAAATCACCCAAGCGAAACATCACCAAAGCATCCGGATTTGCTTCCTTTACGTCCATATATTGTTTTAACATGGGTGTTAATTTTTCCATACCATCCTCACATAAGAAAGAAAATGCCGAAGCATTTCCTGAACTATTTTCCTTCATTCACTACAAGGCTGTCTTGTTTAAGATTGCTTATGATCTCATACAACATATAACTACTCGCACCATAGGAAATGGCATATCCCGCCCGTGTCTCAACAATCTTTGTGGCACGGTGATGAATCTTACTAAAGTCAACTTGATCACGTTCATGGACTTGAACGATGATCTTCCCAATTGAAGCATTGATTAATTTGATGTTTCCAACTTGACCTAAGCTATCCAACAACTCAGAAATCACAAGTTCCTTCTCATTTGGATTGATGATGCTGATGGCACCCTTATGATAGTAATAACTCGTAACGGCATAATAAAGTAAGAAAGTCATCAACCCAATGAACAAGAGAATGATCAAAGCCCTTTGATAAAATGGATTGCGAATTAAAACCAATAAGTCGATGATGCTCCCAGGGGTCGCAACCGAAATCGCACCTGTGAAACGATAACCGATGATGATATCAAAGGTAGGCAGGATCGCAAACAACAAGGCCGCAAACAATAAATGAAATAAGAACAAGAGAGGAGCTGTAAAAAGTAAGAACACTTCAATGGGAAGCAAGGTTCCAAATAAAACGGAAAACACAATGGAGGCAATGACGAAACCCAAGAGTCTTCTTCGCACCAATCGATCCGTATAGGTTTGATAGGCGGCTAGGATAAACGCTGGTACCGCAAAGATATTTAAGATATAATACGGTGTAATCAACTTACCGGAAGTGAAACCTGAGATGTTCTGAGCCAATTGGGCTGTCCACATGCTGACATCCCCATTGAAAACAGCACCCAATGGATCCACCCAGTTTCCTCCCATAGAGGTGAACCAAAAAAGTTGATGCATCCAATCTGAGAAGTTAAAGATATTCAAAACACGGTCCAAACCCCCATAAATAAATAAATTGATGGGATTATTTAAATCACGTGCAATAAAATTGAAGACCGCTTGTAAAAAGTTGATGATAGAAGGCCAAATGTACGCGACGCCGACACCTGCGATCAGTGCGTAAAAGACGGACCCCATGATGATGGATACATTCTTATCAACGAAACTGAAGATACTGTACGGACTGCGCATCTTTAATTGTCGTGCGACGGATCGCGTGATGAACATGATGATCAAAGCACCAATAATGCCTGTATGAAACGGCATCAAAATCCCCAAATCACGCGTTGCCAAAGCGCTGGCACTTGCCCTTAGGCCCAAAACGGCTGAGTATGTTTCAGCAGCGAGGTTGGTTGGGGCAAAGAACATGATGCCGACATGAAACGCCAGATACGCTAGAAATGCAGCGATGATGACCATTCCATCTTCATTGCGACGATATACGGCTCTTAATAAAAAGATTAAGGGAAAGTTCTGTATGAAAAAGCTGGACAGGTAGCGCAACATATCGATAATCGACCGAAGAAATGGATGATTGATTGAAAAAAAGATTTGGAAATTCGGATTGAATAGAATCCCTGTCATTCCCAAAATGATACTGGCAATATATAATACCTCAAGAGGAAAATAGATTAGTTCACTAAACGAATTCCATCGACGCATACCTTCACCTCGCATCTATGATACCATTGATGTGGGTCGACTTCAACGCACCAAAAAAACACCTATGACACGTCTCACCACCTCCCCAACAAAGAAACATTTCGTAATCCATTGGTCCTTAACCTTTGTTTTATTGTCGCTTACCGCAATCAGTTTATTGGCAATTTATGCCGCAAGTCCCTTACTCGTATATTATCTTGATGGAACAGATTTATTGATCAAACAAATCATCTGGGTCGTCATTTCCATTGTCTCGCTTGTTGCACTGATTCAACTTGGTGTGGATCGCTTGTTCACAGCCATCGACATCGCTTATTGGATTTTAATATTCTTACTCTTTCTCCTTGTTTTAGATAAGTACATCAATCTTCCATTCATCGCTCCTGTGAATGGTACACGTGCTTGGTTCTATTTCCCAGGTATCGGCACGATTCAACCGAGCGAATTCATGAAAGCAGTCTTGATCATCAAATCCGCAACCATCATTGCGGAACACATTGAGCAGAATCGTGTGGCAAACTTTGAATCCGATATTTTCTTATTTATAAAGATCCTGAAATTTGCAATCTTGCCTTTGATCCTGATCATTGCTCAACCTGACACTGGGATCCCTCTCATCATCATCATGGGATTGATCGCAATGGTCAGTCTGAGTGGTATTCAACGCTATTGGCTTTATGGAGGCTTCACGCTTGTCATTGGCACTGTGCTTGTATTCCTTTTTTTGTTTTTCTTTGCACAAGACTTCTTAGTCAATATCGTTGGAAGTTCCTATCGATTGACCCGTTTCTACGGATGGCTTAAAACGGAGGACTACATCAGTTCTTGGGGACTCCAACTTTATCAATCTTTATTGGCGGTCGGCTCAGCAGGTTTCTTTGGTCATGGTTTTGGTTCACAAGTCATCAGTATCATCGAACCTCAAAACGACTTCATTTTCGCAGTCATTGGCCAGAACTTTGGTTTCCTAGGCACGAGCATCGTCCTGTTTCTACATTTAGCACTTGATTTAATCATCATTCGCATCATTTATCAGAATGAGTATTATAGAGAAAAAATCATGGCCATTGGTTTCTTGGGCATGTTGATGTTTCAACAAATCCAAAACATGGGCATGATCATTGGCTTACTTCCAATTACTGGAATCACCTTACCCTTTATATCCGCAGGGGGATCTTCCTTATTATCCTTTATACCTTCAATCGCCATCATTTATCATATGAGTCATATGAATCAATCCAAAAAGAATCACTAGAATAAGTTCTTCAAACGTTCAATATAATTCGTATTGGGTCTTCCAATCATCTGGACGACCTTTTTACTGTAATTAACCGTAACACAACTATCTTTTCTCAACTTCAAAGACTCGTGATCGTAGCACAAAATCGCCTCACAGAAATCATCACTTTCGAGTCGAATCGTCACATCATGCGGAACGATCAATGGCGAACCCAGCGAACGATAGGCTTGGTGATGTATACCTGTAATTTCTGTGATTTGAAGCAGATCCAATCCCTCATGTAGAATTGCACCTCCTAGAGAACGATTATACGCACTCGATCCTGCTTGCGTCGATATACACATACCCGTTCCTCTAAAAGTTTCCAAATACACATCTTCGACATAAACCCGCATCAGCTGCGTACGAATGACATTCTCGACACGGATTTCATTAAGTGCGTATAAACAATGGGTTTCCTTTGAACTGTGAATATTGATTTCCAATAAGGGTAGATTCTTTCGAACAAAACTCATTTGTCCACAATCTTCAAGAAACCGTTCAACTTCATGACTGTCATAGCTGCTAAAAAAGCCAAGTGTTCCCGTATGGATACCGACAAAGAGCAGTTTCTCCAAGTCATTGACATACTTATGGATGGTTCTTAGAAATGTCCCATCTCCACCTACAGCAATCACAAGTTCAGGATCTTTTTCATCGTAAAGAAAACCTTTATAAATCAATTCATCATAGATTCTGTTCTTGATTTGAGTGGACAGATCATCTTTTTTACTGAGTATGGCAAACTTTTGCATACGATCTCTTCCTTCTTTCCAACACAATTCCATAAACTATTAATTTTATTATTACTATTGTATCATAGCCTTATGAACACAAATCTCGAAATCGAATACAAAACCATGCTTACCCAAAGCCAGTTTGAGCAATTGACTTTGGACTACAATACGATTCCCAACATCAAGCAAGTCAACTATTACTATCAATATACGGATTTGAGTAAAATGATTGCGGCTAGAATTCGACAGATCGATGATGAATTCGAATTGACCTTTAAAATCAAACAAGCCAAAGGTCGACTCGAGGTTAACTTTTCCGTACCCAGCAATGATGCCAATGTATTCAATCGTGAAGATGTCAAATCCTTCCTTTTAAAGAACGACTATCCTCAATCGTTTACATATCTAGGAGAACTTACGACATATCGACGACTTATCAAAGAAGCGCATGGGGATTTATGCATCGATGAGAACCATTATCTTGGGACCATTGATTACGAACTTGAGTATGAAGTCACACAGGATGAAGATAAAGCCAATCTTCGATACCTTGAGCTTATCGAAAGATATCATTTAAACAATGAAAAAGCGAAGACTAAATATCATCGCTTTCTGTTATGTTTGAATCCTCATGATGTTGATGTGAAATGATTTCGACATCATCCAATTTGAATAAATTTAATAAATTTTCCGGTAACTCGTGATCGATCATCAATTTGAAGCTGATTTTCTGATTGAAATTAGGGATTTCACGTGCCAACTTACGCACAAGACTGAATTTACCAAAGCTGTAGACCACACGCTCCATGATTTGATTCTTATTGCAGTCGATACTGAAGTACAGCTCGATGCCCTCATCGTTGAACGCTATTAATTCTTGCTTACGTGCATCCAGCCATTGTAGTTGACTTGATTTTGCACACAGTTCATTTAAGATCCGCGTTTGTTTACGGGTCTCTTTTTCTGTACTGAGCGCACCGAAATTTTGAAGATGCAGTTGTAAGACATGTCTGGCTAAATCATCATCAAACACAGAACTCGATCGTGAAGATCGACTCATGGCGTTTGCCCATGCATCGACACCGATCTCATTTGCCTTTTTCAAGATTTTAACGGTCATTTCCGGATCTTCTTTATCCAGGTAGATGAAACTCTCAAGATTGTTCGATATCCTCATCCCAAACTCACTCAAATAAACAGGGGCTTGGAAAAAGACAATGTCTTTCAATATTAAACTACTGATGCTTGTTGGGAGCGTTTTTGCCTTGGCGACCCTAAGAATCGCATCTTTGAAGCTCTTTTGATCCGGATATCCATTCAAACTTTCGAAATGATTCCACATTTGCCGAAACGAATGACTGACACCGTGATCGAAGCGACCATAACCAATGATGCCCTTTTCTCCTGTCGTCTTTAATTCTGTTCCTTTTGCTAAAAAGAAAAGTAAATCACCATGATTAAAATCCGCAAAACGCTTTCCCACAGAAGGACGCCAAAAACTTATCGTTTGATTACCATTCAAACGATGAAATTCAATCATATGACGGTCTGTGATGTACGCTATTGAAGCCATGTCAGTGCTATTATAACATCTTTTTCTTCTTTAAAATAAGCCGACGATTTCGTTGTTTTCTAGGATATCAATGTGTACAGCTGCAGGCTCTTTGGATAAACCCGGCATGGTCATGATGGATCCCGCAATCACAACGACAAAATCCGCACCACTCGAAACATTCAACTCTCGAACTGTAATTTCAAAGTCTTCTGGTGCACCGATTTTTTTTGGATCATCACTTAGGGATGCTTGTGTTTTGGCAATACATACATTAAGTCGATCCAATCCTAAACGCTCAAGCTCTTTTAACTGATTCAATGCTTTCTCTGTATATTGAACACCCTTTGCTTTATAGATATTCTTCGCGATTTTTTCAACTTTCTCAGATATACTTAGTTCCATCGAATATAAAGGATGATAATCATTCTTATTATTAATAAGATTAACAACAGTTTTAGCTAAATCAGCAGCCCCTTGACCACCTTTTGCCCAAGATTCATTGATTTCAAAGGAAACACCTTTACTCATGCAATAGTTCCTAACAAGCTCAATTTCATCTGCACTATCCGAAGTAAAGCGATTTAGAGCAACCACTAAAGGTACTTTGTACTGTTTGATGATGTCAATGTGACGACCTAAATTTGCCAACCCATTCTGTACGGCTTCCACATTCACTTCTTTTAAGTTCTCATAAGCAACTTGACCATGCATCTTGAGTGCGCGTACCGTAGCAACCAATACCACAGCATCCGCATTGAACTCACCAGCACGACTGGTGATATCCATGAACTTTTGTGCACCTAAATCCGAACCAAAGCCTGCTTCTGTAACAACGATATCCGCTAACTTAAGAGCGGTTCTTGTGGCGATGATTGAATTGCTGCCATGTGCGATGTTTGCGAATGGCCCCCCATGAATAAAGACAGGATTCCCTTCCAAGGTTTGAACAAGGTTTGGTTTGATCGCATCTTTCATTAAAACCGCTACGGATCCCGTCACTTGAAGGTCCTTGATCGTGACCGGTTTATCATCATAGGTATACGCTACAATCGTACGATCGACTCTTTTCTTGAAATCCTGGATATCCTTTGACAAGCAAAGCATCGCCATCATAGGTGAAGCTACTGTAATGATGAAATGATCCCGACGTGGCGTCCCTTTTTTGTCATCCAAAGCCACATCCACATTCCTTAAAGCACGATCGTTCATATCCATGCAGCGTTTCCACGAAATACGCTCTGGATTGATATTCAACGCATTGCCTTGATAGAGATGATTATCAAGGATTGCACTCACAAGATTATTGGCAGCCGTAATGGCATGCATATCTCCAGTAAAGTGAAGGTTGATGTCTTCCATGGGAATAACTTGAGCAAAGCCACCTCCGGTAGCTCCCCCCTTGACTCCAAAAACCGGGCCTAATGAAGGTTCACGCAAGCAACCCATGACTTTCTTACCAATCGTAGCGAGTCCATCCACTAAACCAACTGTCGTGGTTGATTTACCTTCGCCTGCCTTTGTCGGCGTCAAAGCCGTGACCAAAACCAATTTACCTTTTGGTTTTTGATCAAGATCACCCAATTCACTCAAATTGATCTTTGCTTTTGTCTTACCATACATTTCCAGCGCAGTTGTCTGTATGTCGATCTTCTTCGCAATTTCCTCTATGCCTAAACCCTGTACACTTTGTGCAATTTCAATATCTGTTTTCATTCAATTTCGCGTCGTCCTTCCATCGCTTTTATCAAAGTCAACTCATCTGCGTAATCCATATGCGCCCCCATTGGAAGCCCATGCGCTAAACGCGTAATCTTTTTGACTTTCTTTTCCAAACGTTTTGCCAGATACAAGGATGTCATCTCGCCTTCTATGGTTGGATTGGTTGCTAAAATCACCTCATCCAACTCAGATTCAGCTCTTTTAATCAATGAATGTATGTTTAAGTCTTCAGGCATGATTCCTTTCGAAGTGGATATCACACCATTCAACACATGATAGACACCATGGTATTGTTTCGTTCGTTCAATTGCGACAACATCCTTCACATCTTGAACGACACAAATCAATTGATGATTACGACTCTTATCTAAACAGATATCACATTCATCTTTTTCACTGATGTTACCACATGTTTTGCAGGGATGAAGTTTCAGTTTCGCATCACCTAACGCTCTTGCCAATTGCATCACTTCTGTCTCACTTAGGTTTAACAGCGAAAAAGCATAGCGTTCTGCGGTCTTAGCACCCACCCCAGGTAGTTTTCGTAAGTGTTCTATCAACTCTTGTAATATTTTCGGATACATTTCTAATGAATCTCCACATTTTCTTGTCCAAACAGATCAAACAGATTCTTTTCGACCAAATCCACTTCTTTTTCAGTCTTCAACGCTTGTTTCTCAAGCTTAATTGGTTCAGGAAGTCTATTTTCATTTCTTAATTGCACAAAGTGTTGCATCGCTTCATCCGTTTTTGAGAATAGAATCGCATACGCACGCATACGCAACCCAAAAACTCGCTCTGTGAATTCCTCTATCAATGTTTGATTGTCTTCCATATTCAACTCATTGACAACGTAATCTTCAGAGTGACTTAAAACCATGAAGCCCTCATTAAGAGCAACCAAACGGATATCCATCAAGAGATTTGCAATTTTTCCATATTTAAGATCAGATTGATAGTTCTGAACACTTGTCCAAGAACGTTCAACTTCCAAACGTTTTGCTTTATCACCAGAAACAAACAATTGGACTAGGAAATCAAGACTCAAGTCACTATTTTGTACGATTTGAACCTTTTTCTTCTTACTCTCTTTCGGTTTTGGTGTTGGTTTCTCTTCTACACCTTCTGTTTCAACCAAAACGGGCTGCTCTTCTTGTTCGAACACTTCTTGAATAACCGGCTTGGTCTCTCCTTCTTCAACAAGCTTAATCTTCGTTTCTTCGACTCCATTGACTCGATGACTGATCAATTTCAAGAGACCGATTTCAAAATACGACAAAAGATTGGATGCACTTCTGTACTTTTCCAAGGTTTCCATCAAATCTTCAATCATTTTCAGTCCCACTTGAGCAGATATTCGATTGAGTGACTTCACTTCATCCTCAGTCAACTTACTTAACAAATTTTTATCTCTAGTGAAAGAATATACAACCGATTCTTTCAATAATTCCATCAAATCATTGGTTAAACGCCGGATATCAATGTTTTTACCTGTGACATAATCAATCTCTTGCATCAACATGGTCACATTGTTATCAATAACCGCATTTAAAAGTTTTAACTTATCTTGAGTTGTGGCGATTCCGTAGATGTCATTCACATGTTGAGCGTTCAATTTATGTCCACTGTACGCAATGCACTGTTCAAGGATGCTTAACGCATCACGAACACCACCATCCGCTAACTGACTTATCAAACGTACCGCTTCTTCTTCGTATTCGATCTTCTCAGCCTTCAAGACTTCTTCAATCCGCATCTGGATATCAAAACGATTCACTCGAACAAAATCATAGCGTTGGCATCTTGAAATGATGGTTGGCAACACTTTATGCGGCTCTGTCGTCGCTAAAATGAAGATGACATGTGCAGGCGGCTCTTCAAGCGTCTTCAAAAGTGCATTGAACGCTCCTTGAGACAGCATATGGACTTCATCCACGATGTAAACTTTATATTTTCCTTGTAAAGGAGCATATTTTACTTTTTCAATCAAATCTCTAATTTCATCAACGCCATTGTTGCTGGCCGCATCGATTTCAATCACATCCGGATGCGTTCCATTCTGAATCGTTAAACAATGTTCACATTGATTACAAGGTGCCTGATCAACATTCAAACAGTTGACCGATTTTGCCAAGAGTTTCGCAACCGTTGTCTTTCCGGTTCCTCTTGGCCCACAAAAAAGATAAGCATGCGACATTTTCTTTTGTTTGATCGCATTCTGTAGTGTCTGAATAATATGTCTTTGTCCAACTACTGTTTCAAAGGAGTTTGGACGATACGTACGATACAACGATTTATAGGTCATGATAGTTTCTCTTGCCTCTAATTATAACAAAAAGAAGGGTCAACTTATACCCTTCCCACGCTCGACTTCATTCAATTTAACCCTTATTTAAGCGTTTATTCTTAAAGAATTCCTTTAACAACATCGAACTTTCTTCTTCACAAACACCTGAAACAACCCAAGGGTAATGATTAAACCCTTTTATGAGTCCAATATCATATAATGAACCCAAACTTCCACCTTTTGGATCCTTTGCGCCATAAACAATCCCATCGACACGCGCTAGAATACTCGCCCCAATACACATCGTGCATGGTTCTAAAGTAACATACAACACACAATCCTCTAATCGCCAAGAACCCAACTTCCTACAGGCCTTTTCGATCGCTAAGACTTCCGCATGTGCCGTTGCACTCTGTTTAGCTTCGCGGAGATTATGCGCCTTAGAAATGACCTTACCCTCTTTGACAACAACCGCACCAATAGGAACTTCATCCATCAGAAAAGCCTTCTTAGCTTCATTTAGAGCAATTGTCATGTATTTAGAGTGTTCCATTGGCTTAATCATATAAAAAGGCTGCCACACATGCAAGAGCCTATTAAGGCTGCTGTCTTCCGACCCTGACCTGGTTCAAAGGATTGCATTGTGGCAGCTAATACATTATACCTAAGCTTAATTTTAATTTCAATGTTTCACGTGAAACATTTATTTCTTAGGAAGAATACGTTCCTTAAACCCCATATAAGGACGTAATGCGACCGGAATGTTTACAGACCCATCTTCATTCAGATTGTTCTCTAAGAATGCAATCAACATTCTTGGTGGCGCAACAACTGTATTATTCAAGGTGTGTGCATAGTACTTCTCATTTTCACCTTGAACACGGATCTGTAAGCGTCTTGCTTGTGCATCGGTCAAATTTGAACAACTTCCAACCTCAAAATACTTCTGTTGACGAGGACTCCACGCTTCCACATCCACTGATTTACTCTTCAAGTCAGCCAAATCGCCCGAACAACACTCTAAAACACGTACAGGAACATCTAATGTTCTAAAGAAGTCGACAGTATTGTTGTAAAGCACTTCGAAATACTTCTTGCTGTCTTCAGGTTTACACACAACGATCATCTCTTGTTTTTCAAACTGGTGGATACGATAAACGCCACGTTCTTCGATGCCATGTGCACCTACTTCTTTTCTAAAACATGGGGAATAACTGGTATAGAGATAAGGTAGGTCTTTCTCTTCCAAAATCGTATCGATGAATTTCCCGATCATGGAGTGTTCACTTGTACCAATCAAATAGAGATCTTCACCTTCGATTTTATACATCATGTTTTCCATCTCTGCAAAACTCATTACACCCGTCACAACCTCACTGCGAATCATATAAGGAGGAATGACATAATCAAAACCACGATCGATCATAAAATCTCTTGCATAACTCAAAATACCACTGTGAAGACGCGCCACATCACCCATAAGATAGTAAAATCCATTCCCACTGGTCTTTCGAGCCGCATCCAAGTCAACGCCTTTGAGTTTTTCCATAATTTCGATATGATATGGCACATCAAAGGGTTTCAATGAAGGCTCACCAATCCGTTGACGCTCTACATTCTCGCTGTCATCTTTACCTAAAGGTACCGTTTCATCGATGATATTCGGAATAACCAACATTCTTTGGCGAATTTCAGCTTGTAAAGGTTCTTCGCTGGCTTCCAACTCCACCAATTCTTGAGCGTAGGCCTGCACTTGCTTCTTAACCTCTTCGGCTTCCTCAAACTTCTTTTGACCCATCAAGATGCCGATTTGTTTGCTCAGTTTATTTCTTAAACCACGCAACTCATCAGCTCTTGTCTTCGTTTGGCGGTACTTAACATCTAATTCGATAACTTCGTCCACCAATTGAACACGATCTTGTTGGAACTTCTTCAACATGTTCTCTTTAACCAATTCTGGATTCTCACGAATCAATTTAATATCTAACATTTCATTTCTCCTTGAAAATAAAAAAAGCCCTTTAAGGGACGATGTGAACCGTGGTGCCACCCTCGTTGTAATGTTTCACGTGAAACATTACCACTCATGCAGATAACGGATGCACCGGAATTTAATTCACTCAGGGGTGGAATTCAAACATCTTCGCATCTTTCACCAATGCATGCGTCTCTACATGTCGTGCTTGATTAGTCCCGTCTTCGATTCTGACCTAATTGTATAAATTGCGTCGATCGATGTCAAGGAACCTGTTCATTTTACTTAATATGACCAAAAAACTTGGCGTCTTCTTTTTTGATGTGCTCAATAACAACCTTCTCTACCAGAAATGACATCAACGCTGCTAAACTGATTTCGCCATTCAGAGCTTTACCTGAGATAATTTCAAATTCCTGAATGATTCTTTGATGGATCGAACGATGTTCAAGATAATCTTCATATCCAGAGCGATACAAGATGCCCTCTTCTTTGCTAAAGTGCGTATGAATATGTGTGCTCATTCTCAAGATCAACTCTTTAATTGAGTCAATGGGGGCACGATTAACAATCGAATCATGTAAATCATTCGCATAATAAACAAGCAATTGATGATCAGCATCAATTTCGCTATTCCCCGATTCCAATTCATTTTGCCATTCAATCCGATTGAAAAATTCAGACAAATCTTCGTCCGCAACCCAAATATTGTAGCGATCACGCCCTGTTTGCTTCGCTTTATAAAGAGAAAGGTCGACCCGCTTAAACCATTGATCTATTTCTTTATTTTCTTCATACTCTGCTCCACCAATACTTACCGTTATCGATCCAATGACTTCGAATAAGCTATTTCGGAAATTTTGATTGATTTTCTCAGCGATGATCGCCATACCTTCGCGATCAGTATCGGGTAAAACAACAAGAAACTCTTCTCCGCCCCAACGGTAAGCACGATCACTCGCTCTCAATGAATGCGTAATAATTTCAGCTGTTTGCTTCAATACCGCATCCCCAACATCATGACCATGAATGTCATTCACTAATTTAAAACGATCTAAATCAATCAACAACATCCCCATGGGTGACTTGTTACGTTTAGATGAGGCTACTAGAAATCCAATATCGTAATCAAAGAAGTGACGATTCGCCAATCCTGTTAATTGATCTCTAAGCGCAAGTGACTTCAATTGCTCATTCTTATCATCCAAATCACTCATCGCCTTCTGAGCATCCAACCACATCGACAAGGCGAACCACAAACTTGTACTTGTGATGGAGAGTATCATAAAGACATTTGCCTGAAAGCTATTATCAAGTGCCACATTATGAAGTAGACCAAAATAGAGAATCACAAAAAGACGAGATAACCAGGTCAACATGCCAAAGTAGATGAAATAAAGAGTTACTTGCTTGATATGCTTAGGAAAATGACTTTCCGAACGTTTTAAATTGAATACTGCCTCAATCAGATAAAAAGCAATCGTTGAAGAAGCGATTAAGACGCGAAGGATATAATTATCATATATGAGCGAGAAGATTAAGATCAAAACAGGGGAAAGTATCGTGATGATTTTTGTAAAATGACTCACTGGTTTTATATTAAATAGAATCCGTATCCCCATCAACATCATTACGTAAGACAAGAAATTCACAGCATTGTAAACACCATATGCAAAGAAATCCGGTAATTGTGTTTGGTACGCCAATACTCCAAAACTAGTTCCTAGAAATACAAAAGAAAATGTGAACGCTAAGAGATAGCGTTCCCTTTTCACCTGATAGATCAAATAGTTGATCAATGCATAGATGCTTGATAACACGATAAGTGTGATGATGAGATAGTTGGTTTCCATTGGAATCATTATATCAATTAAAAGAAAAAGTGTTGAGATTATTCCTCAACACTCTCCTCTATTATTGTATTTTCGATCAACTCTTCTGCTTCTTTTTCCAAAACGGCAACCGTTTGAAGGTATTGTTCATCTTGAACATTGATTAAACGTACCCCTTGTGTGCTTCTTCCATAGACACCCACCGTTTCAAGATTGATTCGGATAATGACGCCTTCATTGGTGACCATCAAGAGATCTTCATCCCCATTGACTGCCTTCAACTCGACAAGTTCTCCATTTTTTTCTGTAATGTTGATGGTTTTGACACCCTTTGCGCCACGATTTGTAATTCGATACTCCGATAACTCCGATTTCTTTCCATATCCGTTACGTGTAACAGAAAGAATGAACTGTCCTTCTTTGTCTGTAGCGATTCCCACAACATTACTGCCATCGGTATTGAATCCTTTGACACCACTTGCGGTACGGCCCATTGGACGAACATCTTGTTCGTTGAAACGTACAGCCTTACCATTCGAACCTGCGATGATGATTTCATCGTGTCCAGAAGTCAATTTGACTCCTATTAATTCATCGTTGTCTTTTAAGGTGATCGCAATCTTACCTGTTTGACGAATCGATTCGAACTCGCTGACTTGAACCCGTTTGCACAAACCGTCCTTCGTCACAAAGAACAGATACTTGCCTTCGTGTTCAGGATTATACGCAACAAGCGAACGAATCTTCTCCCCTTCATCCATCTCCAATAGATTGATGACAGGAATACCCTTCCCAATACGACTTGCTTGAGGAACACGATATCCCTTGATTCGATAGACCCGTCCAAGATTGGTAAACAAAGCCAGGTAATCGTGTGAGTTCATCGTCAAGAACTGATCCACCACATCATCTTCATGGACACTCATGCCCTTGACACCCTTACCACCACGATTCTGTGTTTTGTACACATCCACATTCGTACGTTTAATGTATCCATTGGTTGTCATCGTCACAACGACATCTTCCTTTGGAATCAAATCTTCATCTTCAAAGTCGATGTCCGACTCCACTATTAATGAACGGCGTTCATCTGAAAATCTTCGCTTGATTTCAAGCATTTCTTCTTTAATGATGTTTACGACACGGCTGTGATTCGCTAAGATATCACGATAATCTTCAATCGACAACATGACCGCTTGATATTCATCCTCAATTTTTTGACGTTCCAAGCCCGTCAAACGACGCAAACGCATTTCCAGTATCGCTTTGGCTTGAATCTCAGACAATCCAAAAGCCTCCATCAAACTCGCTGATGCCGTACTGTCATCTTTACTGGAGCGAATGATATGGATGATTTCATCGATGTTGTCCAATGCGATTCTGAAGCCTTCCAATAAATGCGCTCGATCCAAGGCTTTATTCAATTCAAATTGTGTCCGTCGACGGACGACATCAATCTGATGTTCATTGTAAATCATTAAAACTTCTTTTAAATTCAACAACTTCGGTTCATTCTTGACCAAAGCCAAGGTATTGACCCCAAAAGTTGACTGTAGAGCCGTCATTCGATACAGCTGATTCAAAATGACTTCAGCTTGCACATCACGTCGCAACTCAATAACGACACGAATGCCCTCACGATTGGATTCATCCCGTAAATCCGTGATACCTTCGATTTGCTTCTCACGCACAAGGTTCGCAATCTTCTCAACCATGTTCGCTTTATTGACTTGATATGGAATTTCCGTAACGATCAATACTTTTTTACCATTTGGTAGATCTTCAATATCTACCTTGGAACGTACCGCTACCGAACCACGACCCGTCTCAAACGCTTGTTTGATGCCTGCTCGACCTAGAATGATGCCTCCGGTCGGAAAATCCGGACCAAAGATGTAATTTTCCATCAAATCAAAAACCGTCAACTCAGGATTTTCCAATAACGCCAACGTCGCATCGATGGTTTCACCAAGATTATGAGGCGGGATATTCGTAGCCATCCCAACCGCAATCCCAGTCGCCCCATTTACAAGAATATTCGGGAAACGAGCGGGCATGACACTTGGTTCACGTTCCTCACCATCATAGTTATCTACGAAATCAATGGTATCGCGATTGATGTCTTTAACCAACTCCATCGCGATCTTCGACATACGTGCTTCCGTATACCGCATGGCCGCAGCCCCATCCCCATCAATGGAACCAAAGTTCCCATGACCCTCAACCAACATGTAGCGGTATGAAAAATCTTGAGCCATACGAACCATAGAGTCGTATACTGCCGTATCACCATGGGGGTGATACTTACCAATAACTTCCCCAACGATACGTGCGGATTTCTTGAACGGTTTATCCGAAGTCATGCCTAAATCATTCATCGCATATAAAATACGACGATGTACAGGCTTCAATCCATCTCTGACGTCTGGTAAAGCACGTTGAACGATGACACTCATGGCATAATCCAAGAAGGATGTCTTCATTTCAGAGGAGATATTGATTTGTTTTATTTTATCAAATTGATTTTCTTCCATATCGTCCTCCTAAATATCCAAATTCTTGACGTAAATCGCATTCTCAGTGATGAAATTACGCCGTGGCTCAACTTCATCCCCCATCAACATATCAAACACCATATCCGCTTCCATGGCATTCTCAACCGTTACTTTCATCAAGGTACGGTGCTCTGGATCCATAGTGGTCTCCCATAACTGCTCCGGATTCATTTCCCCCAAACCTTTGTATCGTTGAATGTTGGTCTTCTCACCCAATTCTTGTCTGAAAACATCCAACTCCGCTTCCGTATAGGCATAGCGTTCTTGATTGCCTTTACTGATTTTATATAGAGGCGGTTGGGCAATGTAGATATATCCTTCCTCAACCAACTTCTTAAGATAACGATAGAAGAAGGTCAATAACAAAGTTCTGATATGCGCTCCATCCACATCGGCATCGGTCATGATGATGATCTTATGATAACGCAACTTACTGATATCGATTTCTTCGCCAAAGCCACAACCAAAAGCAGTAAACATGGAGCGAATTTCAAGGTTCTCGAAAATTCGGTGTGCACGTGCTTTCTCAACATTCAAAACTTTACCTCTTAGAGGTAAAATGGCTTGAAACTCACGATTACGACCCATTTTTGCACTTCCACCCGCAGAATCCCCTTCCACCAAATAGATTTCAGAGAGATACGGATCACGACTTGAACAGTCCGCCAACTTACCCGGCAAGGAAGAAACCTCCAAAACCGACTTACGACGCGTCAATTCACGCGCCTTCTTCGCAGCCAAACGCGCCTTAGACGCAATTACAGCCTTATCTACGATGATTTTAGCCGCAGCCGGATTCTCTAACAGATAACGCTCCAACTGTTCACCAAAGACACTGGACACAATCTTACGGACTTCACTGTTGCCGAGTTTGGTCTTGGTCTGTCCTTCGTATTGAGGATCTGGATGCTTGACTGAAATGATGCCCGTCAAACCTTCACGAACATCTTCCCCTTGTAAAGCTTCTTCATCCTTCTTAAGAACACCACTTTCTTTCGCATAATTATTGATGATCCGCGTCAAAGAAAGTCTAAAACCTTCTTCATGCGTCCCCCCTTCATGCGTATTGATGTTATTACAGAAAGAATAGATGTTGGGCATATAGCCGTCATTGTACTGAATCGCAACTTCAACCTGAATATTATCCTCTTCACCTTCGACATAAATGACTTCCGGATGAATCGGTGATTTGTTTTTATTGATGAAACTGACATATTCCTTGATTCCACCCTTATAAAGATAGCTGAAATCAGACGGTTCATGCCGCTCATCCACGAAATCAATCTTGATTCCCTTATTTAGAAAAGCAATCTGTTGGAGACGATCTTTAATGGTCCCATGATCATACGACACCGTTTCCGTAAAGATACGATCATCCGCCATGAAACGAACCAAACTCCCATGACGATCTGTCGTACCGATGACTTTCAGATCTTCAACGGCTTTACCACCATCTTCAAAACGCATGAAATACATTTTTCCATTCAAATGGACCGTTACTTCCAACCAACGGGACAACGCATTGACGACCGAAGCCCCAACCCCATGAAGTCCACCAGAGACCTTATAGGCACCTCCACCAAACTTACCACCGGCATGAAGCACGGTAAAAATCGTCTCAACCGAAGATTTTCCTGTCTTTTCATGAATCCCAACCGGCATTCCTCGACCATTATCCTCAACTGTTACGATATTTTCTTTATCGATGCGAACCTTGATGTGATCCGCATGACCCGCCAGAGCCTCATCGATCGAGTTATCAACGATTTCCCAAATCAAATGATGGAGACCTCGCTGCGACGTCGATCCAATATACATCCCCGGGCGTTTACGTACCGCTTCCAACCCCTCTAAAACTTGGATGTCATCAGCGGTATACGAATGACTTACTGGTAGATTACTCATAAATAGAACTCCTTTCAAACACGTTGCCATCTTTTACTTCAAACACAGTGATCTGATCCTTCAACCAAAGCTGGACATCTTCCAAATCCGTTGTCGTAATCACCGTCTGCGTATTCAGATGCAAAACATCAAACAAAGCGATACGCTTCTGTTTATCCAACTCACTGAACACATCATCCAGCAAGAGTATGGGCTTATCTCCACTCAATTCTTCAATTACTTCAATCAATGCACATTTCAATGCGACAATAATCAATCGTTTCTGTCCTTGCGATGCGACACTCGTCACAAACTGATCATCCATCGTAAAGATGTAATCATCTCGATGAATCCCGACATGTGTCATCTTGAACACACGATCACGCTCAAAGCTTTTTTGATACTTATCCATCAAATCATTCTTCAAACGATCTGACCAATCCACAGGACCTTGATAAGCGATCTTAATCGTACTTTTTGACAAGGATAAGCGCTGATAATATGTCGACACAATTTGATTCAAACGATCCACGAAACCTGTTTTATAGCGAATGATTTCAAGCTGAAGTTCAATCAACTTCGAGGTCATGATTTCTAGATAATCCGTATCCAATTCATTCCCTTTCAAATAGGCATTGCGATCTTTCAAAACTTTCACATACTGCGTCAGTAAGTCCATATAAAAAGGATTTATCTTCCCCAATTCCACATCAAATAATTTTCTTCTATCCTTGGGTGATGTTTCAAACAAATCCATATCCGAAGGAGAAAATAATACCGCATTCATTTTACCGATGAATTCACTGCTTTTCTTCAAAGGTTGATTCTGATAAAACAAAGTCTTCCCTTTATCATGTAAGACTACTTTGAGCTGTAATTGCACATCTGCGTCCACCACAGCCTTACAAACAGCCATCTCAGCGTCTTTACGAATCATAAGCTTCTCATCTGAGATACGATGGGAACGACCCGTAGACAACAAATAGATGGCTTCTAATAGATTTGTCTTACCCTGCGCATTATCACCGATAAAAATGTTGATGTTTGAATTGAAACTCAACTCCAAACTCTCATAATTTCGAAAATCGCGTAGACTCAAATATCTGATCTTCATTGTCCGATTGTATACGATTTGCCTTCAATTTCAATCACATCATTGGGATACAATTTACGACCTCTACGATCCTCTTTTTCTCCATTAACTTTAATTTTTAATGTCTTGACCGCAATTTTCGCCTGGCCCCCAGAGCTGATCCAATCTGTCATCTTCAACAGCTGACCGAGTGTGATATAAGGTGTTGAAATGACTATCATTTAAGAACCTTCTTTCTATATAAATCCTCATAAATTATATCATAAAAAACACCCTCTTGCTCAGGGTGTTTAAGGCTTTAAGAATAGGTACGAACCGGTAAAATCAACTGCAGAATCGACTCATCATCCACATTGCGAATGATGAAGGGTTTCATCTCACCACTGAACTCCAATTTAACGACCGATCCATTCAAAACACGTACCGCATCGAAGACATAACGTCCACTGAAGGATATTTCCAAAGGATTCCCTTTATATGAAATCGCTTGAAGTTTTTCCATGGACGAACCCACTTCTTGAGATTTGGTGCTGATGACGATTTCATTCTGACTGGCACTCAATTTAACAATGGATATTCCTTCACTCTTGATGAAGGAGGCACGGTCGATCGCATTGAGAATATCACGCGCATCCAAAGTCAACTCATACATGAATTCCGTTGGAATCAAACGACTTGTCTCTGGATACAAACCATCAATCAAACGCGTTTGAATGACGGTATGATCAATCCAAAATTGAGCTTTCTTATCACTGACACAAATCAAAACTTTCTCATCACGTTCCAAGGTCTTAGCAACTTCACCTAAACTCTTTGCAGGAATGGTGATATTAAAAGACTGCGTATTGTTCACATGAATGGTTTTCTTTGCCAATCTAAAACTATCCGTCGCAACACATTCCAAAATCGAACCATCACATTTGAAATTGACACCGGTCAAAACTGGACGTGTTTCCTTATCACTCGTCGCAAAACTTGTTTGCGTGATGACTTTCAACAAGACATCCGCATCGATTTCAATCTGCTTCGTCGGCATCGTGAAATCAATCGCTGGATAATCCGAAGCTTTCATGCCATTGATGTTGAATTCCGCAGAGTGTCCAGAAATCTTTGTCAACGAACCATCCACAACTTCCACGATCAATTCATCCGCATCAATCTTACGAACGATTTCTAAAATATACTTGGCTTCGATAACAATCGATCCTTCTTCTTTGATTTCAAAAAAAGCATCGTTGCGATCTGCTTTAATAACTTTCTGAATCGATACATCGGAATCACTACCCGTCAATACGAGTTCATCTTTTTTTGCTTCAATCTTAATCCCCGATAACCACGGTAAAGGAGAATTCGCAGAGATGGCTCTTGAAACAACCGATAAAGCATTATAGAAAACACGTTTCGAAATTCTAAAATTCATGCGTTAGCCTCCTGATACCATTAGGGTATTATTATAATTAAGCCTGTGGGCAATGTGGATAAGGCCTCAAAAGCCTTTAATATACAGTCTTATTTTATCATTTTTATGTGTTAATTAAAAGTGAATAGATGTGGATAACTAGTTATTGCTTAATAATTTCTCCATCTCCATTACGGCTTGTTTATAATTCATATCGGTTTTCAAAAAGCGGTCGACTTTCTCGCAAGCATTCATTACCGTTGAATGATCGCGCTTTCCAAATTCATCTCCAATTTTAGAAAAAGGAAGATCCAACATCTTGCGTGAAAAATACATCGCAATATGACGTGCAGTCGCAATATTCTTGGTTCTTGTGTTGGACGTCAATTGTTGCTTGGTTAAACCATAGTAATCTGCTACGACACGTTTGATTTTATTGACAGAAAGCTCATTCTTATCGCTAGAACCAGTCCCTTTGAAGGCAGCCAAAGCCACTTTGAAATCAATGCGTTCACTTCCACTGAAATTAATGGAATAAAAGAGTAAACGATTCAAAGCACCTTCCAATTTACGGACATCTTTAGAAAAATTCGTTGCAATGTAACTTAAAACATCATCGTCAATCATAGATGCGTCAACCGCTTGGTATTCAAGTCTGAATTTCAAGATGGCCAAAGCTGTTTCAAACTCAGGAGAATCCATTCCAACCGATAATCCTGAAGAGAAACGACTAATCAAACGATCTTCCAAACCTTTGATTTCAGAAGGATTACGGTCACTGGTTAAAACGATTTGCTTCTTGTTGTTTACAAGTTCATTGAAAATATTGAAAAAGACTTCATGTGATTTTTCTTTACCGGCAATGAATTGAATGTCATCCATAAGCAATACATCCAAATGATTCATTTTGTTTTTAAACTTCTCAATGGAGTTGTCTTTGATGGAATTGACGACAGCCGTCACAAAATCCGTACTCGAAGTATAGAATACCTTCTTATGAGGATCGTTTTGTTTAATATAATTACCGATTGAATTCAACAAATGAGTCTTGCCTAAGCCAGAATTACCATAAATAAACAAAGGTGTATAAAACTTACCAGGCGTATAAGCACAAGCCAAAGCAGCGGAATGCGCTTCTTTATTGCTTGGACCGACAATGAAATTATCAAAGGAATATTCAGGCATGACGTGATCATCCTCAATCATTTCTTCTTCAATTTCATCAACTTGACTGCTTGCTTTAAAATATTCTTGATCCAAATGAACTTCACAGTCCACGTTATGTTGTAATATCGAGCTTAATACATTCCCAATCAAAGTCAATTTTTGTGAAAGAATCATTTTCTGAAGATTTGTTGGTACGGAAATGATTGCTTTCTCCTCATTTAAAAATACGAGATTCGATTCCTCGAAATAAGTTTCGTACACGAGTTTGCCAATTGAACTGTCGTCTTTTAATCGATTCTTTGCTTTTGACCAAAGATCGTTGTAAAAATATTCTACCCCTGTCATACCAAATACCCTTCTAGTGAATTTCATTTTACGCTCGGAATGAGTGCATTTCTAGAGCTAAATTTTTACCCACCAACTTTTACACAGTTGCAAGATTCATAATAGCTTATAAATAAAGGAGATAACAGAGTTTTCCACAGTTATCCACATCTTTTTAAAACATGAATTTCGTGTAAAAGTTTTCAACTTTTTGTACACAGTGGATAATTGTGGAAAAAACCAATGTTTTAACAAGTTATGAACACCCTAGTGTGAACAGTTTAAGCAAGTAAATAAAAAGGATTTCACACTTTTCCACAAATTCACAACACGGTGTCTAACTCAATATAAAATCAGTGGGTAAAAGCTGATGTTATCCCCAATTTAGCGTTGGGGATAACTCACTCATTTTAGGAATTTATACACGATATATGAAATACATCACATTTCTATTTGATTAGGTATGTGTTCATTGGTTGAGAACGCATTCATTTGAACTGAAATTGAAGAATTTAAATCTAAGGGAGATCATTCTCTTTATAAGGAATAAGCAATAATTTGAATGGAAAGGAGTGAAAAAGGGTAAATAAAATCAAGTTGGAACGGTTTTGTTGACTTATAGACATATTATCGTTATAATCTAAAAGCAATTGTTCAATTTGTATCAATTTAAAAGTGGAGGTGGCTCATATGAAAAGAACTTATCAGCCGAGCAAAAGAAAACACCAAAAGGTCCACGGTTTCAGAGCAAGAATGAAAACGGTTGGCGGACGGAAAGTTTTGGCTAGACGTCGTGCCAAGGGCAGAGAGGTTTTGTCGGCATAAAAGTCACCTACGGGTGATTTTTTTATTAAAGTATGAAGAAGCAATATCGCATTACAAAAAATGAAGAATTCCAAAAGATTATCAAGGCAAAGAAATTTGTTTCCAATCCGTCTTTTACTGTGTATTATAGACCTAGATTCTTGGAACACAGTCGAATTGGAATCTCTGTAGGTAAGAAACTGGGATCGGCTGTGGTGCGAAATCGAATCAAGCGGCAAGTGCGGATGATGTGTCTCGAAATAACGGAATTCAAAGAAAACTACGATTGTGTTATTATGGTGAGGAATCAATACCAAACGCTGGATTACGCATCGAATTTGAAAGCGTTAAGCCAGTGTTTCGCAAGAATGAAATCAAAGGCAAATGTAAGCCTTATAGGAGATTTGAATGAAAAAGTTGTTACAGAATAAAAAAATGTGGATCGCATTGACATTGCTCTTTGCTCTGACCGCATGTACACGTGTCGTAGACAGTGAAGGAATCATCATTCCTGAGAAGATCATTACCTTAAGCACACAAATCGGAGACATCCTTGCGGATGAGAGCTGGTTCTCGGCTTTCTTTGTCTTCCCAATCTCACAAGCCATCAACTTCATTGCGAAGTACACAGGCGTCATTCTTTCAATCATCATCGTTACGATTTTAATCAAACTCTTAACGCTGAGCTTCACGATTAAATCAACCGTTGCTTCTCAAAAAATGCAGATGATCAATCCTGAATTGAAAAAAGTTCAAGATAAGTATGCAGGGAAGACCGATAACGAATCCAAAATGCGTATGGGTCAAGAAATGAACGCGATTTATGCAAAACACCAAATCAATCCATTTGGAGCGATCTTGGTTATGTTCATCCAATTCCCAGTCATCATCGCGATGTACCAAGCGGTGCAACGTGCGGATGCCGTCGTAAACGGTAGTGTCATGGGTAATAGTCTACAAATCAGTCCAATGGCTTCCATCACCCAAGGTGTTTGGATTTTCATGGCTATCTATATCTTGATGGGTGTCTTCCAATTCATTTCCATGAAGTTACCGCAGTACCTTCAAAAGAAAACAGCTCCAGTTAAAGAAAAAGCATACGCAAACAAAGAAGCGAAAAAGTCTGGTCCTAATATGGAAGTCATGATGTATACCTCGATTGGTATGATCATGGTCTTGGCTATCAACTGGCCAACGGCGATGTCCTTGTATTGGTTGGTTACAGCGATTGCTCAAGTCGCACAAACCGTGTTCATTCAATATAAATACATCACACCCAACGCAGGTAAGTAAAAATGAAGCTCTATACAGGTAAAACGCTGGATGAATGTTTAAGTAAGGCAGCGAAGGAAAAAGACGTTACAGTCGATGCCTTGACCTACTTCATCAAAGAAGAAAAAACCGGCTTTCTTGGTTTCGGCAATCAAGTCACAGCTGAAATTTATGCACTCACCGACGTCTTGGATTTCATGCATCAATATCTCACCACATTCTTTGCCAACATCGGACTTGAGGTAGAGGTTACGGTTGGTGAAGACAGTGAAGGCTTGAAAGTGATGTTGAATGCTGAAAACAATGCGATCTTGATTGGAAAGAGCGGTCAAACCCTTCATTCCTTGAATACCGTTGTCCGAAGCGCAATCAGTTCTGAGTTCAGAAAACACTTCAATGTCTTGGTCGACATCAACAATTATAAGGTCGAACGTTACGAAAAAGTAATCGCCATGGCAAATCGCATCGCTAAGACCGTTTTAAGAACCAAGATTCCTGCAACCTTGGATCCCTTACCGAATGATGAACGTAAAGTCATCCACCAGTACTTGAGTACGATGAAAAACATCCGTACGGAGAGTGTTGGCGAACGCAATCAACGACGTTTAAAGATTTTCTACGATAAAAACAAAGCTTAGTTCACTAAGCTTTTTCTATCCAAATAAGGCTGGTGTATAATAGTGAGTATGAAATGTATCGTTGGACTGGGCAATCCCGGTAAACCCTATGAGAAAACCCGACATAATGTCGGTTTTCGTGTGATTGACGCTTTATTACAAAAACACGGTGTAAAGACATCAAACAAATTTAAGAGTGAAATCGCTCAGATCAAAATCAATGGCACAAACGTCTTGTGCGTAAAGCCCTTGACATTCATGAACTTATCTGGTGAAGCGATTCGCTTGATTATGGATTTTTATAAGTTATCTCCAGAAGACTTTTTAATCATCTATGATGATTTGGATCTACCGGTTGGAAAACTTCGCTTAAGAGAGAAGGGCAGTGCGGGCGGACACAACGGAATGAAAAGCACAATTCAACATCTCGGTACCCAACAATTCCCAAGATTGCGTATTGGGATCGACAAGAGTCCCGTCATTCCAACTGTAGACTATGTCTTAGGCAAGTTCACAAAAGAAGAGGAAGAACGTCTAGAATCTGTGATCAAACGTTGTGTACAGTGTGCGGAAGACTTCACAGCGATAAAATTTGTGGATTTAATGACGAAATATAATACCATCGAATGAAAGATTTAATATTTAAACTTATCAAGCATCCTGTCATCGAAGACTTTTCAAATGGAAAGGCTTCTTTTGCGCATCTATCGCCAACACAAGAAGCACTGTTGATCGCCTCAAGTTATCTCAATAAACCACGACCGATCGTCATCGTTAAAAGCAATCTTTATCAGGCTCAGCAACTTTACGACAAGATTCAATTCTGGTTGGATAACAAGATCGTTCTCTTTCCGGTTGAAGAATCCTTACGCGTAGAAGCCATTGCGGCCTCTCCGGAAATCAATGCGATTCGTATGGAAAGTCTCTCGCGACTCAGTGAAGAAAAGGATTTGGTCTGTGTCACTCACGTTGGCGCAGCCCTTCGTTATTATCCTCGTCCTGTTTTCTATCGCGAGAATCGGGTTCATTTGAAGCTTGGACAAAGCATTCAAATGGCTCAGTTGAAGCAATCGCTGCGCACCCTAGGGTATAAGGAGGTCTCCAAAGTCGATCAACCCAGTTGTTTTGCGACTAGAGGTGAGATCGTGGATGTGTTTCCCATTAATCAAAATGAACCGATACGGATTGAGTTCTTTGATCAAGAGATCGAAAGCATTCGTATTTTTGACTTGTCCTCACAACGGACTCTATCCAAGCTGGATGAAATCTTGATTCACCCCTGTAGTGATCTGATTTTTAGTGACCAAGAAATCTTTGAACTTGAAGATAAGATTCATGAACAGTTGCGTAAAGAAGCGCAATTGAAGAAGATGGATGCACATGCGCAATTGGTTGAGCAGGTCGAAAATGATTTAAGCTATATCAAATCGCGCATCAAAGAGAATCATTTGTATCGCTACCGGGTGTTGTTGAAGCAAAAGGGTCATCTTTTTCAGTATTTTGATCATCCAACCATCATTTTATCGTCAACGGAGGATGTGGATGAACACATCAAACGTCTTCAAGAGGAAACTTTGGATTATTTGGTTGAGTTATCACAAAACAATCAAGCATTTGCGATCTACGACGTCTTCAATCATCTCTATGAAAGCATGGCAGGGTATCAGCGCATTGATTTCAGACGCTTTGAAACCAAGAGCACTCATCAACGTCTGCCTTTCAGAGAATTGGATGTCCCACAAGAAAGTCTTTTCATCCACGCCAAGAATTTAAAGCTGGAAGCAGAGAAAAAATTGGTTGTGTGTTGCTTGAAGGAACATGAAATCAAACAATTACTGCCAATGCTGGTGGATTTGAAGGTACCGTACTCTGTTCGACTCAAAGATAAGATGGAGACAGGCTTGGTCATCTTACATCAGGACTTGGATGATGGGTTTGAGTTCCTTGAGCCCCAAATCCGTGTTTATGGATCCAAAGAACTCTTCAATCATGCGGTTCATATCGGGCGCTACAACAGTAAATTCAAAGAAGCAGAGAGCCTACACTCATATCAAGAACTCGAAGCAGGGGATTATGTCGTCCATCATCAATATGGGGTAGGTCAATATCTCGGTATCATCACCAAAGAGATCCAAGGGAATCACCGGGATTTCCTACACATCGTCTATCGAAACAACAGCAGTCTCTATGTCCCCTTGGAACAATTCCAATTGGTGCGTAAGTTTGTCTCCAGAGAAGGGGTCGTACCGAAACTACATACCTTGGGATCCAATGATTGGAAGAAAACCAAGGCAAAGATCAAAGAAAGTGTCAAAGACATTGCGGAACGTTTGATCAACTTGTATGGTGAACGTGAACACGAAATCGCTTATCAATTTGGTGAAGACACAACCATGCAGAAAGAATTTGAAGCAGAATTCGAGTATCCATTGACGAGTGATCAAGAAGTTGCGGTGGAAGATGTCAAAAAGGACATGATGCAGGCCAAGCCTATGGATCGTCTTTTGTGTGGAGATGTCGGTTTTGGTAAGACCGAAGTCGCACTCCGTGCTGCCTTCAAAGCGGTCAGCGAAAAGAAACAAGTCGCTTTCTTATGCCCCACAACCGTTCTTTCCCAGCAACACTTCCGAACCTTCCTGAATCGTTTAGAGAACTATCCGGTCAATGTGGCGGTGTTGAATCGCTATGTTCCGGAATCCCATCAAAGAGAGATCATCAAAGCGGTTAAAGAAGGACGCATTGATATCCTGATTGGAACCCATCGTATCTTATCTAAAGATATCGGCTTCAAAGACCTCGGTTTATTGGTCATCGATGAGGAACAACGCTTCGGAGTCGAACATAAAGAAAAAATCAAAGAAGTGCGAAGAACCGTCCATGTGCTCTCACTCAGCGCCACACCGATTCCGCGAACCTTACAGATGTCTTTGGTAGGGGTCCGTGCTTTATCACAACTGGATACCCCACCTTTGAATCGATTGCCTGTATTGACTTATGTCATTGAGAAGAATAAAGCTGTGATCCGTGATGTTATTCAACGCGAGTTATCGCGCAGTGGACAGGTCTTTTATCTCTATAACAATGTCTCTGAGATTCATAATGTTGCTCTAAGTTTAGAAAAAGAGATCCCAGATGCGAAGGTTGCGGTTGCGCACGGACAGATGCATCGTGATGATATTGAAGATGTCATGCTTAAATTCAACAAAAATGAAGTCAATGTCTTGGTGTGTACCACCATCGTTGAGACCGGCATCGATATTCCCAATGCCAACACCATTTTGATCGATCAGGCCGATACCTTTGGATTATCCCAACTCTATCAAATTAAAGGACGTGTGGGACGAAGCAGTCGCTTGGCCTATGCTTACTTGATGTATAATCCACGTAAACAACTCAGTGAAATCGCACAGAAACGACTTCAATCCATCAAAGAATTCACTGAACTCGGCAGTGGCTATAAGATTGCGATGCGTGATTTGACCATTCGTGGGGCAGGGGAGATGTTGGGTGACCAACAATCCGGCTTCATCGATACGGTCGGCATGGACATGTATATCGAGATGCTTCACCAAGCCATTGAAGAAAAACGAACAGGCATCGTTGTGGAAGAAGCAGAGCCAGAGATCCGTCAAACGATTCAAATCGATGGGTATATTCCGAAACAATTCGAACCTAAGGATTTTGAGAAGTTGAGTCTATATCAGCGGATTGAAGCCGCTAAAAATGAAGCTCAACTGAGTGAACTCCTTATAGAAACACAGGATTTGTATGGCAAACTTCCAAAGTCCGTCATCCTATTGTTTGAGAAGAAGCGTTGGGAACTTCTATTGAAAGCACCCTTTGTACAGTCCTTCCGAGAACTCAAACAAGAGCTTCAACTCATCTTCAGTGCCGATTGGTCCAGTAAGATCGATGGTGTCAAATTCTTTGAAATGGTCTCCCGGGTTTCCGCGGATGTAAAATTGAAGTATACTGGTGGAAACATCGTCGTTTTGATCCCTAAACACGAAGATTGGTTGTTTACGGCTACGGCGATTCTGGATAAGACACAAAATCTACCTTTGAAAAGGAGTCATTGATGCGTATTGATCAATATTTAAAAATCGCTCGAATCGTTAAGAAGCGACCTGTATCCAAGGAATTGGCTTTACAGGACCGAATTTTAATCAATGGAAAAGCCGCAAAACCTTCGACTGAAGTCAGAATCGGGGATAAAGTGGAATGTGTTTTTGGTCATCGTCATTTAACCATCGTGGTGTTGGCGATTGCGGAGAACATCAAAAAGGCACAATCTTTAACGCTTTATGAAATCGTATCGGATGTACGGATCGTTCACCCTGTAAAGGAGGCTCATGATGAAACGCAGACTTAAACATCGAACCAGCAGTATCTTTGTGTCACTTTTATTATTAGGTTTGACTGTTGTCTTTCTGATGCCGGTGATTGAAGAATTACAGAATACCTTCCGCCTCAGCCAAAGCTTGAAAGAAGTTCAAGCGGAGCTGATGATTCTTGAGCAGGAAAACACAAGTTTGGAAGAGCAGAAAACCAAACTCTTGGATCCGGAATATGTTAAAAGCTATGCTCGGGCAAACTACATGTTGACCAAAGATGGAGAGCAGATCTATTATCTTCCTCAAGAGGGTGGATCGGACGAATAAGAAGGGCACGAGCTGTGGTTTTGACAGCTAAAAGTGCTATGATAGAGACGCAAAAAGGAGAACTTATGAAAAGACCTGTTGTATTTGTCGTAATGGATGGCATCGGCCTATCCGAGAATACCGTTGGGAATGCGGTTAAAGAAGCGTATACACCAACACTTGATGCTTTAATGAAAAATATCCCTTATACTTCGATTCAGGCGCATGGCGTTGCGGTGGGTTTACCCAGTGATGATGACATGGGAAACAGTGAAGTTGGACATAATGCCATTGGTTGTGGGCAGATCTATGCTCAAGGCGCAAAGCTTGTCAATCAATCTTTGGAAAGTGGAGAGATCTTTTCGTCAGAGACATGGAATAAAACCATGGCTCAAGCGCAAAAGAGTACCCTGCACTTCATTGGCTTATTGTCAGATGGAAATGTCCACTCACACATCGATCATTTGATCGCAATGGTCAAACAAGCAAAACTGAATGGCGTTAAGAGAGTACGTTCACACATCCTCTTGGATGGTCGTGATGTGCCAGCGACATCTGGCCTAATTTATGTCGAACAATTGGAAAATGTGTTCAAAGAACTCAATGATGATAACTTTGATGCACGCATTGCTTCGGGAGGAGGTCGTATGTTTGTGACCATGGACCGTTATGATGCGGAATGGGCAATGGTTGAACGTGGATGGCAGACGCATGTCTTAGGTGAAGGACGTCAATTTACTTCGGCAAAAGAAGCGATTGAAACCTATCGTGCTGAAGGTGGGTATAATGACCAAAACCTACCAGCCTTCGTCATTGCGGAAAACGGTGAACCTTTGGGTAAAATCGTTGATGGCGATGCGGTCATCTTCAATAACTTCCGTGGCGACCGTGCGATTGAAATTACGAAAGCCTTTGAGTTTGAAGACAAAGATTTCCCTTACTTCGATCGTAAAATTCGTCCGAATGTCTTCTATGCCGGCATGCTTCAATACGATGGGGATTTACAGATTCCTACGAACTATTTGGTCACGCCACCTCGCATCAAGAATACACTCAGTGAGCGCTTGGTTGCGGAAGGCATCAAACAATATGCCATCAGTGAAACACAGAAATTTGGTCATGTGACTTACTTCTGGAACGGTAATCGCACAGAGAAGTTCAGTGACGAACTGGAAACCTATGTCGAAATCAAATCTGATTTGGTTCCATTCGAACAACGTCCTTGGATGAAAGCGGCTGAAATCACGGATACGTTGATTGCGGCCATCGAGTCTAAAGAATATGGCTTCTTACGTTGCAACTTCCCGAATGGCGACATGGTAGGCCATACAGGTAATTACTTGGCGACCATCATTGGCGTTGAGACCGTTGATCTTCAATTGAAACGCATCATGGATGCGGTTGAGAAGGTCGATGGCATCTTGGTTGTGACAGCGGATCATGGGAATGCGGATGAGATGTTCGAGAAATCGAAGGATCCCAATGCGGCACCGAAACCAAAGACCGCGCACACCTTGAATCCTGTCCCTTTCTTCATCATCGGTAAGGAAGTGGCATACAAGGAAGGTCACTTTGGTTTGGCCAACATCGCTTCAACCTTAGCTGAACTCTTGGATGTCGAAAAAGATCCAAGCTGGTTGGAAAGTCTCGTAAAATAAAGCAAACCGTAACCCAGTGGGTTACGGTTTTTCTTTCAGTGTTTTAAGTAGGATTTTGAAATCATCGTGTGTCTGCAGCGTTTCATAACCCAGCTTTGCGTACATGGTTTCAGGTCCGCGATAACTGGTGACCCCTTTGCCTGAAACAGGTAGCGCTAGCAGGGCATCATATCTCAGATTGGTGTAATGTTGAATCGCAAACCCCAATAATTGTGTCGCAATTCCTTGACCACGAAAATCCGGATGGACAATGAAACAGATGGAGCAGGCGATCTTTTGTCTTTTAAGTTCTTCTGGAACATGTGGATAAATACGTGCATATTTCTCGATATCGTTAATGTTCAACCAAGCAATGATTTTATCATCCATCATAGCCAGTATGCCATGCATTGAACGATTCTTTAAGCTCTCAATCATCTCGACTCGATTATCTTCCCCTGTACGTTTCATCCATTGTTCGAAAGAAAGATCATTGTGATAAAACCTGCAATAACATCCTTTCCAATTGGGTTGGTGTGAGAAATCAAGATCATCGAAATACTGTGCAATTTGTTCAGAGTCTAAATCAAAGCTCGATTTAAAGTGTATGTTCATATCAGTCCTTGAGATGGGGTTTCATTCTAAGCAATAAAGCCAAAGTTTTTCCATCATTGATGAGATTATGGTGAGCCATGGTCATAAGTTGATCATAGCTGTAGGTTTTCACATTTAGAAATTCCTGAGGATCCAATTTCTGACCCACGAAATGTGTATTTGGTGCGTAATAGAGGTGGATCCTTTCTGTAAGATAACCCACTGAAGGCCAAACTTCACCCATTGAAAGCATCACATCAGCTTCGTAACCAGTCTCTTCAATCAATTCACGTTTTGCGGCTTCAAGGGGATCTTCACCGGGTTCCAATTTACCTGCTGGAAATTCAAGAAGTTCAGTTTTAAAGGCATAACGGAATTGCTCGACAATGAGCAGTTCACCGTGTTCGTTGACAGCAGCGACACAGACGCCACCGGGGTGTTCGACCAGTTCACGCATGCTTTGATTGCCATCGGGAAGTTCGATTCGATCGTGGATGACACGGATGATGCGGCCAGTGAATTTGAGTTCGGATGAGAGGGTTTTTTCTTTGAGTTCCATGGTTTGATTATAGCACAGGGGAATGAATGCTTGATTGTATAAAAAGGCTAGGGTTGGTATAATGAGACACAGAGGATTCGGTATGAAACAGGGCATCTTTATCACGTTTGAAGGACCGGATGGCAGTGGGAAGACCACCGTCAGCCGTTATGTATATGAAAAACTCTTGAATGAAGGCTACCCTGTGGTCTACACACGTGAACCGGGGGGCATTGATATTGCGGAACAGATCCGACATATCATTTTAGATCCAAAGAACACGGCAATGGACGTTAAAACCGAAGCACTTTTGTATGCGGCCAGTCGTAGGCAACACTTTGTCGAAAAAGTCTTACCGGCTTTGAATGAAGGCAAGATTGTCTTGTGCGATCGCTTTGTGGATAGCTCTTTGGCGTATCAAGGGATTGCACGTAAAATCGGCTTTGATGCCGTACTAAGCATCAATGAGTTTGCGATTGAAGGCCATTATCCGGATTTAACGGTTTATTTGGACTTGGATGCGGAAACCGGCATCAAACGGATTGAGAACCGGACTTTTTTGGATCGTTTGGACCAAGAATCGATTGCCTTTCATGAGGCAGTCGTGAAGGGTTACCAAACAGTCCTTGAGCGTTTTAAGGATCGCATCCAAATCGTGGATGCGTCTCAAGCCATTCCAAAGGTTCAAGCGGATGCGTATGAAGTGGTGTTAAATAAGGTCAAACATGTTTCGTGAACATTTAAAAGAACGTCAGCCCATCGTAGAAAGAGTGTTGTATAACGCGCTTCACCATAAACAGGCATCGCATGCCTATCTTTTTACGGGGCCAAAAGGATCGAAAATGTTTGAAACCGCGATTCTTTTAGCCCAGAGTTTAATCTGTGAATATGCGGATCCTTGGGCATGTGAAAAGTGTGATTCCTGTGTACGTATTCAATCGGAAATCTTTGCGGATATGGTGATTTTAGATGGGACGGATACGTCCATCAAGAAGGATCATATCTTGAGCATGCAAGAGAAATTCTCACGTACGGCTTTAGAGAAATATGGTAAGAAGTTCTATATCGTCAAAGCAGCTGAGAATGCCACGACAGAAGCTCTAAACAGTCTTTTAAAGTTCTTGGAAGAACCCAGTGGGTATGATACCTATGCCATTTTGATTAGTGAGAAACCTGAGCGTCTATTGGAGACGATTGTTTCACGTTGTCAGACTTTGACCTTTAAACCACAAGACCGGCAAGTCTTGATGGATGCTTTACAAGCATCTGATTTGGATCCTTATGAGCTTCATCTCTTGACGCAAATGGTCAATGATCAAGAAGAATTACTTGAATTACAATCCTCTGAACTCTTTAGACAATGTTTGACATCGTTTGGGGAATTCATAGATGAATACAATCGTGCTCCTTATCTGGGCGAGATTTATCTACAAAACAACCTTTTGAAGCGTAAAGACGCGCAAAGTGACCGTCAGCGTTTGACACTCTTTTTAAACATCGGTATGATGTTTTTCAAGGATGTGTTGTTTAAAACACAAACACAATCTTCGGAGTGGAAGTCACGTCTTTACCATATACCGCGCCAGATCAAAGCCTTGGCAGCGTTTACAATCTTTAATGACAGTGTGCATAAAATCGGTGGCAATGCGAATTTGGGTTTACTCATTGATGCGTTGCTCTACCAACTCAAGGAGGAAGAAGTATGACCGACAACGTGTCATCGTATAAATTTGTGTATTCGATTCGTTTTCATGGGAACCAAAAAGCGTATAGCTTTGGGGCGCATGAAGCAGAGTTTGCGTATGAAGACCAGGTCGTTGTGGAGACAGCCCGTGGTTTGGAGCTGGGACAGATCATCAGTGAGGCACGGAATGCGGAAGAATTCAATCTCAGTACGGAATTGAAACCGATCTTGCGTAAAGCGAGTGAGCGTGATTTAGCGAGCTATGAGCGCAACAAGCATGATTCCAAGGATGCCTTAGCGGCATGCCAAGCCTTGGTCAAACGTTTGAATCTGGACATGAATCTGATCAGTGCGGAGTATACTTTGGATCGTTCCAAAGTCATCATCGTGTATGTGGCGGATGAACGTGTGGATTTCAGAGAATTGTTAAAGGAATTGGCGGGACAATTGAAGTGTCGCATTGAACTGAAACAAATCGGTCCACGGGATAAAGCGAAGATGATTGGTGGTATTGGACCCTGTGGACAAGAGACCTGTTGTTCTAAGTTCTTGAATAATTTTGATGTGGTTTCCATCAATATGGCCAAGAATCAATTACTTGCGTTGAACATTTCGAAACTATCCGGTCAATGTGGTAAGTTGATGTGTTGTTTGAAGTATGAAGATGAGAATTACAAAGAAATGCGTAAGGGCTGTCCTAAGCTCAACGAACAGATTGATTATGAAGGTAACCGTTATCGTGTCACCAACATGAATGTGATTACCCAACAGGCTAAACTTGAGAACCGTGAAGCAACGCACTTCTTGTCGTTTGCGGAAGCGTTTAAGAACTACAAAAAAGACTAGACATGAAAAGACAGAAAAGCTTTCAAAATGAATTACCGACTTTGTATTTGGTCGCCACACCGATTGGAAATCTCGATGAGATGACGCCGCGTGCGATTGAAATTTTAAGTTCGGTTTCAGTGATTGCGGCTGAAGATACACGGAATACCTTACGCTTACTCCAACACTTCAACATTCAAACGAAACTCATCGCGCATCATGTGCATAATGAGAATGAAAGTGCACTGGGGATTCTCAAGCTTTTAAAGAACCATCAGGATGTGGCTTTGGTGAGTGATGCGGGTTATCCTTTGATCAGTGATCCCGGCGCAACCGTTGTGCAAACCGTTTTAGATGCCGGCTTCAATGTCGTACCCATTTCTGGGGCAAGCGCTGTTCTGGATGCCTTGATCGCATCGGGACTTCCAGCTCAACCGTTCTTGTTTTATGGCTTCTTACCTTTACAGGAAAAGGAATGTCGCCAAGAGTTGAATCAACTTAAGGCCTATCCGTATACCTTGGTTTTCTATGAAGCACCTCATCGCATCAAAAAAACACTGGAGCGAATGCTTCCCATTGTCGGAGATCGCAAAGCGGTCTTGGCACGGGAGTTGACCAAAGTGTATGAAGAATTTATACGCGGAACGATCTCAGAATTGATTGAGATCGCGGACGATCTAAAAGGTGAGATCGTCTTGGTCATGGAAGGGAATATCAGTGATCGTGAGAAGGTTGTGGATTTGACAGAGATTCATCAAAGGATTCAGATCTACATCGAAGGCGGTGTCAGCGCATCACAAGCCATTAAATTGGTGGCTCAAGAGGTTGGACTCAGTAAAAATGAGGTCTATGCCTCGTATCATCATAAGGAACATTAAGGGTTGAGTTTTCAACCCTTTATAATAGGATAAAAGGATACTTAAAAGCTATATTGCGATATACTACAACACGATATACTTAAGACAAATTAAATAATCATAGTAATAAAAAGACTGTTTCCAGTCTTAGAACGGTAAGAAGTAGAAGAGTAAACCAATACCGGCACCACAGAGGACAATAACCAGCGTATCCCACTTGGTTTTCATACTGATGATCAAGCCGACGATGAAGGCTAATGTTGCTGGCCATTCAATGGAGAAACCATCGGGATTGCTTACGAAGAGAGAGGTTGTGAATAAAGTGATCGCCGCAACCCATATTAAACCAACAATGGTAGGACGCAAACCTTTCATGATGTTTTGGATGAAATAGAGATCACCGTGTTTAGCGAAGAGATAGCCAAGAATCAGAACCAAACCAAACGAAGGAAGAACAGAGCCAACCGTCGCAACCAAACCACCCAAGTGACCAGCAACCTTGATGCCTACGAAGGTTGCGGCATTGATGAAGATGGGACCTGGCGTCATCTGCGATATGGATGTGATGTCTGCCAATTCATTCATGGTGATCCAAGCCTGATTCTCTACGATGTAGTTTTGAATCAATGGCATGACGGCATAACCACCACCAAAGGCAGAAACACCAATAAGCATGAAGGTTATGAAGAGTGAAATGAAGAGGCTCATAGACTTAATCTCTCTTTAATGTATCCAAAGTACAAGAAACCGATGAGGCCAGCACTGAGCATAATATACCCAACGGAAATGTTGCTGAACCAAGCCAAGAGGAAGGCGACGGACATAAGAATCAAAGAAAATGTTCGATTGGTTTTGAGTAAGGATGTGAACATGTTATAGGCCGCATAGATCATAACGGCACTGACAGCACCTCGCATGCCTCCAAGGATGGCTTGAATGATGGGATTGGTTTGAAAGATTTGATAGAATACGGAAATAATCGAAATGATCAATAGGGGGGGTAAGAACGCCCCAATCAAAGAGACCAAGGCACCTACGGTGCCACGAAGTTTATAACCCACCAACATTGAAGTGTTGATGGCCATGGCGCCTGGAATGGATTGAGCCAAGGCGATCAGGTCCAACATATCCTCCTCATGCAAGATCTTTTTATCGTCCACATACACCTTCTTAATGATGGGCATGATGGCATAACCACCCCCAAAGGTGATCATGTTTATCTTGAAGAAGGAGATGAAGAGTTCAAAAGTAGAGATTTTTTTCATAACTCAATTATTATATCACGACGATTGTTTATGACGTACTCAATCATATTTATATACAGAATGATGCTTAAAATGATTTACACTAGACTTAAGTTAGAGAGGTAATACATAATATGAACTCCAATATTAAAGTCATTGCATTGAGCAGTGAATACTGCAGTCGTGGTCGTTTCATTGCCATGGATTTTGCTAAGAAAAGTGGTTTTACCTATTATGATGATCAAGCTTTATGCGCTTTATCAAACAATCATACTTTATTCAATGATCTTCAAGAACTCGATGAGAAGCTCAAAAATAAAATAATCAATGAATCTATTACCCAGGAAATACATACCATCCATGAACGTTTGAAACCTGTGATCATCAAAGCTGCGGAACTAGGACCTTGTGTCATCCATGAAAGAGCCGCAATGGCTGCACTGAAAGATCATGAAGCTTTGTTTACCGTAATGATCCAAGCCAATGATTTCGAACAGAAGTTGTTGTATGCGCACATTGATCCCAAGGTGAATCCGATCCAAGCCAAGGTGGATTTCATCAAAGAAGAAGATCGTCCTTGGATCACAGACTATATTCACAATCAAGACCATATCCGTCGTCACTACCACGATGCGCTTGTCTCTATGCCATGGGGAGGACGGACGACTTACGACTTGATTCTCAACAGTGATCGCTTGAGTGTTGAGCAATGTGGAAGTGTTTTGGAAGCCATTGTTAAGTGTTCAACCCAGTAAAGTTCACAGCTTTACAAAGTGCTTTTCGGACACTATAATAGGACTGAAAAAGCAAAGAAGAGTTGAGTACATGTTTTCAATCTCAAGAGAGTAAGCGTTTGGTGAGAGCTTATGGTTGAATGGATGGAAGATGAACTTGGAGCTGGATATCCCGCTGATCCACGTTACGGATAGAGTGCACGAAAGTGAACTAAGGTGGTACCACGTGAAAGCGTCCTTAGAGGATGCTTTTTTATTTAGGAGGAAACATGAGCAAACCCAAGAATAATTACTTTATGACAACGGCAATCGCCTATACATCCGGTAAACCCCATATCGGAAACATCTATGAGATCGTTTTAGCCGATCACATTGCTCGCTACAAGCGCATGGAAGGACACAATGTTTTCTTCATGACTGGTACCGATGAACACGGACAGAAGATTGAAGAAAAAGCCGCAGCTGCAAATAAGACCCCACAAGTCTTTGTGGATGAAGTTGCAGGCGTGATTCAAGGTCTTTTTGACTTGATGAACACCAGTTATGACAAGTTCATGCGTACGACCGATCCTTACCATGAACTTCAAGTTCAGAAGATGTTCAAGAAACTCTATGATCAAGGGGATATCTACAAATCTGAATACGAAGGCTGGTACTGCACGGCATGTGAGTCATTCTATACAGAAACACAACTTAATGAAGGGAACTGCCCAGATTGCGGTGGACCTGTCCATAAAGCGAAGGAAGAATCCTATTTCTTCAAATTAAGTAATTACGCGGATCGTTTGATTCAACACATCGAAGACCATCCAGATTTCATTCAACCGGAATCCCGTAAGAATGAGATGATCAATAACTTCATCAAACCAGGTCTTCAAGATCTCGCGGTATCACGGACTTCATTCAAATGGGGTATCCCCGTTGATTTCGATGATAAACATGTCGTTTATGTATGGATCGATGCTTTAAGCAACTACATCACTGGTATCGGGTATGATGCGGATGGAAATCATGCGGAGCGTTTCAATGACTTCTGGCCAGCAGATTTACATTTGATTGGAAAGGATATTTTGCGTTTCCATACCATCTATTGGCCGATCATGCTTATGGCATTGGATATTCCATTGCCGAAACAAGTTTTTGGTCACCCTTGGTTGTTGGTGGGTGAAGGGAAGATGAGCAAGTCGAAGGGCAATGTCATCTATGCGGATGATTTGGTCAAACTCTTTGGTGTGGATGCGGTGCGCTACCTCATGCTTCATGAAATGCCCTTTGCACAAGATGGCACATTGACGTATGACATCATGATTGAACGCATCAATTCCGATCTCGCCAATATTCTTGGCAATTTGGTCAATCGGACCTTGGCAATGACAAATAAATATTTTGAAGGCAATGTCGAGAATCCTAAGAAGTTTGAACCGCTTGATGATGAGTTGATCAGCTTGGCTTTGGATACACCTCGCAAGGTTCGTAATTCAATGGACAAATTACGTGTTCAAGATTCCATTGATCATGTGATCGATCTCTTGAAGCGTTGTAATAAGTACATCGATGAGACAATGCCTTGGTCCTTGGCTAAAGATGAAGCTAATCACGACCGTTTACGTACGGTTCTCTACAATCTACTAGAAAGCATTCGTTTTGCAGGTGTCCTATTAGCCCCTGCAATGCCAGAAACCTCCACAAAAATCTTAAATCAACTGGATACGCAGAAACGAGATTTACAATCACTTGAAACCTTTGGCAATTTAGAGGTTGGTCATAAGGTGGCCGAGAAACCTGAAATGCTCTTTGCGCGTTTGGATGCGGAAGAAGTCATGAATAAACTTAATCCTCCAGCCCCTAAACTTGAAACAAAGCCTGAAGTCACCATTGAAGACTTTGCGAAATTGGATCTACGCGTTGGGACGATCCTCAAGTGTGAAAACCACCCGGACTCCGATAAACTTTTGGTTTCACAAGTACAAATCGATGGGACGGTGCGTCAAATAGTCAGTGGCTTGCGTCCGAAGTTTGAAGCGAAGGATCTTGTTGGATTGAAAGTCGCAGTGGTTGTGAATCTGAAACCGGTCAAACTTCGTGGTGTTGTGTCTGAAGGCATGATTCTTGTCGGTGAAAAGGACAAGCAAATGGAGATCGTGCATTTCCACAGTGTGGAAGATGGCGCCATCATTCGATGATTACCTTTGAAATGAAGACATCGAATGAGGCGATGGAATACTTAAGTTCCGTTGATCCCATTCTAGGCAAATTCATTCAAGGTGTTGGGCCCATCACACGTACAGGGATTGAAGATCCTTATATTGCGACCATCGATTGTATCTTATCCCAACAGATTTCCAGCAAAGCCTATCAGACGATTGCGAATCGTTTCTACACACGTTTTCCTGAAGCAGATCCCAATTTGATTCTTGATGCACCGTTTGAGGATATCAGAGCGTTAGGCTTATCGATGTCTAAAGCCAATTATGTCATTGGCATCGCAAGCGCTAAGTTGAACGAAGACATCGACTTTGATGCTTTATACGACTTGGATTTTGAAGCCATCAAAGCCATCCTTACGCCCCTCAAAGGAGTTGGAAGGTGGACCGTCGAAATGGTCTCGATGTTCAGCCTGAAAAAACAAGATGTGATCAGTTACGATGATTTGGCGATCCGAAAAGGCATTGCTCGTCTCTATCATAAAAAAGAAGTCACAAAGGACTTCTTCAATGAATTGAGTTTGCGTTATGCGCCGTTTCAAACAACAGCTTCCTTCTACTTATGGGAAGCAAGCAGCTATAAAGAAGATATTGAATAAAACAAAGCTCTAGGGCTTTGTTTTTTATTGCTTAAGATTCATGAACTGATACGGATCGGTGATGATGATGCGTGGAAGATCTTGGATGAGTGCTTCCACCTCATCTTTGTATTCTGGCAAGACAAGGGCATTGCCAAAGAACTCATACTGATTAAACTGTCCATCACTTTGACTGGCAGATCCTATTTTCTTACCAACTCTTAAACTATAACTGGCTTCACTGAGGATGCCAATATTCGTTGTGTAATTTTTGATCAGTTCAAACTGTTCTTTGGAGAGTTCGACATAGGTGCTTGAATATTGACCCAGCTTACTATAATTGCCCCATTGATTGATCCAAGTATTCTGACCGATCGGCATGTAGAAGGTGAAATCATCATCTTTCCCATCGGGGAGGAATAATAAGAATTTGTAATCTGATCCACTCCCGAAAGCAGGGAAATCTCGATCCATGGTTTTTAGGTATGCAAGGGTTTCGGTGTGTCTCTCAGAGATGAGAATCTTGGATTCCGTACAGTCACTTGTAAGTGTATCCATACGACATTGGTTGAACTTGACGTAGCCTGCCGTTGGACTCACCATGGCTTCATTGCCAAGTTCCCCTAAACGATTGAAGTCAGCGGTGTAAACCTGTCTGAAGCTTTCTAAATCAAAGAAAGTGGGATCCAAGTTGACGTAGGCGTCACTGAAAGCATTGGTTAAAGATATTTGTTTGAGATAAGGGTAACGAACATCCGCAAATAAGGCCAAGGCATGGGCTCTAATCACAGCGGGGTTGTAAGCCAGATCTTGAATCGACAGTGTCCATTCATACGGAATGTTGTAGGAACGAGAGATGGTCGAGCCATTCTTAAGAGTATAGGTGATCGAAGTATAGACTGTAGAACCTTCATAGCTGGATGCATTGTATGGGAAATCTTCATAAGACTTCTTATACCCAGCAGAGTCTTCAATGGTGTTCACTAAACCATTTGGGTAAGACCAATAGTTGCGATTGGAGTAGTTGATCCACTTGTACTCATTGAGAATGACCTCATGAAGTTCATGGATCGCTGCGATGCCTTTTTCATCGGTAAAGATGAAATCAGATTGATTGGTCATGTAATAATTGTTGTTCAACTGAACAGGTAAGACGAAGTTTTGATAATCATCGAAACGGAAGGCGATTTGTGTCACATCGTCCAAATCTGGAATCCGTGTGATGTATCCAAAGCCTTTGGAGGCCAAGCCCCCCAACAACAAGCCAAAACCTACCACCGCTATAAACACATACCGAAGCATGGCTTTGTATAAATACTTGAAGCTGCGCTGCGAGATGACATCCATCACCAGGTAGATCACGGCTGTGAAGAAGAACGGGAAGATGAAATTCAATGGATTGAAGAAGTTCTGATTGTTTCCTTCACTGAGGGTATAGAAACCTGCATACATCAAGAAAATGAGAACGACCGATACCACCGCACTGACCGCTGGGAAGAAGTATGGGTTGGTAAACGGACTCTCTGCTTTATCATGGCGACGTTTGGCATAGATGATGTGACTCAAGGCAAGCAGGATTGCCGAAATGATCAACCAATACAAACCATTGAGCAAGATATGATCCCAAAGCCGGATTTCAATCTCAAACACATTCTCAAAGATCGACCAGATGGGGAAGATGATTCCAACATAACGAGCGATATAGTCGCCATTGAAGCCTAAGAGAACGATCGCACTGAAAGCGATGTACGCGCCATAAGTCAAGATGGGGAGAAAGTTTAAGACCAAACCATAAAGTAGACCATCGATGCTCGTACCAGTATGCATCAAGGTGAAGATCAGGATGGACATGACGGCGGATACGATCATCAAGCTGCCCAACCAGGTCATGCCTAAATCCATAAGTGTGAAATCAAGGGATAAAGAGACGACGCCACCCAAGAACCATGCGATGGTGAAGGGAATGAGCATCAAGACAAATGCTGCGATGATATTGATGCTTAGAAGATCACGATGTTTGATTGGAAGAGCATGATAGACATCCAAGTGTTTCTTGGAGTTCATATATCCAAGGGTAAGAATCGGGATGGTCAAGGCAGATACGATCAAGAGGATCAAGGTAAAGACTTGTCCGACTGGACGAAGATTATTCACATTGACTTGCGGATTGATCAATGAGATCGTTAGAACCAAAACAGGATAGAGAACCACCATGGCGGAGGTCATCAGAATCATGAAACGACGATTGCGTTTTAGGACAAAGCGCAAGTAATCCAGATTATTGCTGAGTCTAAATTGATTGGCCATAACCATTTGCCTCCATTTCATAGACGAATACTTCTTCCATCGTGATTGGGATTTCCTCATTCAAGATGGGTTGTGTTGCTTGAATTTTAGGGAGAACGTCTTCCATCGATCCTTTGATGACCATAAGATAAACATTACCACGCTGTTCAAAGTATAAAGGATTCAAATCAGTCAGAAGCGATGAATCAATTTTCTCTGTATAAGCCAATTGAAGTTTGTGATATTGATTACGAATGCTTTCCACTTCATCCTGAATTGAAATGTGGTGTTGATTGAGCATGGCGATGCGATCACAGATATCTTCCAATTCCCTTAAGTTATGGGAAGAGATGATGACGGTCATTTCACGATTCAAGAGTTCGTTCGCAATGATGCGTTTCAAACTTAAGCGCATGACCGGATCCAAACCATCAAAGGCTTCATCCAGAAGGAGTAGATCGGGTGTGCAGGATAAAGCAAGAATCAAGCTGACCTGACGTTTCATCCCTTTGGAGAAATCGTTGATACGAGCATTTTCATCCAAATTGAATTTCTTCAATAAAGTATGATACATCGCATCGTTGAAACTTGGATAAAAGAGTTCATAGAATTGACGCATTTCTTTGATATTGGCTTGAGGGAGGAAAAAAGGATCATCAGATACGAACAAGATGTGTTTCTTGATGGACGGATTATCAAAGGTGTCCACACCATTGACAGTCACATTTCCTTCATCTGGTTTTAGAACGCCCGCAATGATTCTGAGTAAAGTACTCTTACCTGCCCCATTGGGTCCAACCAGGCCATAGATGGAAGCTTTGGGGATATCCCAATTCACCTTCTCTAAGACGATGTTGGTGTCAAAGCGTTTGTGTATGTTTTGTAGTGATATCATGAGGCCTCCTTGTGGGATTGAAGTGGGAAGCACAAGTGAATGTGTGTTCCCAGTTTTGGGGTGCTATTAATGTCGATTGAACCATTGTGCATCTCGACCACCATCTTGACTAAATAGAGTCCTAAACCAGAGCCTTCAATGCCTTCGTTTGCGCAGCGGTAGAATGGTTTGAAGATGTTGGAGAGTTCTTTGGGATCGATGCCGATGCCTTGGTCTTTGATGTTTATACTTAGACATTTGTCTTGATTGACTTCGATTTCAATCTTTGATCGATCACTACTGTACTTGATCGCATTCTCAAGCAGATTATACAAGGCTCGATAGAACAAGATGGGATAGCCTTTGATGTTTAAGTCAGGCTGTAGAGTGTTCAGTACTTGGACTGAAATCTTCTTTGCATCGGCTTTAGCTTGGACATCCTGCAGGACATCCCCTAAAATCTCATCCACATCAATCTCATCATCTTCATTGAAACTTGCACGAGCGTTCAAGATCAACTCAATGATGTCCTGCATGCGTTGCATGTGTTTATGGATCTGCAACATGGTGTATTCGTATTCTTCAATGGATTTATGTTCTTGTGCATTGAGGACTTCAATCATGGCTTGGATGGTGGCGATAGGAGTCTTTAGCTCATGGGCTAAGATGGGTAAAGAATTGTTCATAAATTACCATAGACCTCCTGAACCAAGCTGTTGACTCGATCAATGGGTAAACCCAATTGCATCAACAGTTGCAAATCCTTTTTCACTTCTTCAAGTTTGATGGTTATAAGATGATTGTTATCATCCTCACGTTTCTTAACGAAAGAACCCTTGCCTTGAAGACTGTAGATGTATCCACTGTTCTCAAGTTCCGCATAGGCTTTAACGACGGTATTGGGATTGATGCCTAAATCTTGGGCGAGATTTCGTACCCCGGGTAATTGTTCATCGGCTTGAAACGCACCACATGCGATCTGTGCCAAAATCTGATCAATGATTTGTTGATAGATGGGTGTACGGCTTAATGAGCTTAAACTGATCATGTGAGCCCTCCTGTGTACTACTGTACTATAAATATAGTACAGTGATAAACAGAATGCAAGTATATTTATTCGAATGTTATAATGGTGAAAAATGAGGTTACTTAATGAAGATTCGTCTCGCAAACAAGAATGATTTGGAATCAATTGAACAAATTTATGAGGATGCACGTCAATTCATGCGTTCAACAGGAAACTTCACACAGTGGGGAAATGGCTATCCCAGTGAAGAAATCATACATAATGACATTGAGCAAAAGGTTTTATATGTTATTGAGGATGAAGCGATTCAAGCTGTTTTTACTTTGATTCTGGGTGAGGATCCAACTTATCTGGTGATTGATGGGAAATGGTTGAATGATGAGCCTTATGCGACCCTTCATCGCATCGCCAGTAGGGGTACGCAAAAAGGTCTCTTCAAATTGATCATTGATTTTTCATGGTCCATTCGTCCCAACCTTCGCATCGACACCCATCAAGACAATACGCCAATGCGTCACTTGATTGAAAAGAATGGCTTTGTTTATTGCGGAATCATCATTGTAGGGGATGGGACACCCCGTTTGGCATATCAAAAGGTGGATGGATTGTCTTACGCATAAGACGAAATGCATTGGTTTTTGTCTTGTACGCAAGACGGAACTCTATATATCGTTAAAAAAACGCTCAAGTCAATGAGCGTTTTGTTTAGACTTCAATCCCCAAGACATTCTTGACGATCAACCCAATAACGAAGGCAATGACCGCTACCCCAATTGAGATGGTTGCCATCTCCAAGAAACGTTTCTTGAAAGGCAAGTCCTGCGCAACAGAAACATAATAAGTAAAGACTAAGATAATCAAGATAACAATGATAAGCATGGCACCTAAGGCCCATAAGTAGTGTTCAGAATCCAAGATGAGATACGGTAGAACCAACATGACAACCGCTGCGATGTACATGATTCCCGTATATCCAGCTGCTTTGAATGGATGTTCAGCCCCTTCACTGCGTGAAGAGAGATACTCACTGCTCATCATGGAAAGGGTTGCGGAAATCCCTGTGACCAGTCCAGATAAAGCAATGAGTTTGGTGTTCTGTAGAGCTAAACTTAAACCCGCTAATGTTCCTGTCAACTCAACCAAGGCGTCATTCAAACCAAGAACCATGGATCCAACATACTTCAAACGATCCTCATCCAACATTTCGATGAGTTCTTTTTCATGTTCCTCTTCTTCTTCAGAGATTCGTTGCGCTTCAGGCAGATCTTTGATGTACTGTTCATAATTCGCCGCATCCGCATCTTCCAGCTTCTCCATGAACTTCAAGGTGAAGGTGAAACCGAATACGGTATTAAAGATTGTATAGATAAAGAGCACAAAAGAATTCGGTTTGATATCTTTTTGGGTATACTTCTTCCATGTCTCATAGTGCTTCTTCTCTTCGCCAGCCATTCGTAAAAGAACTTTTCGGTTATGTTCATCTTTAGCCTTCTTGGCTAACATTGTGTAGGCTTTAAAGCCAGTTATTTCATTTTTTTGCATCCGTTCGACTACGGACATGAGTTTAGTATCGAGCATTGTGTATTTCCTCTAACTTTAAGGATAGCACTTTTCATTGAAGTGTGTCAGTCATAAAGCATCTTGACGATTGTGTTAGAATTAATAAGCAAAAGGTGACAATATGAAGATACTCGTAATCGGTGCAGGACATGCCGGTGTCGAAGCCGCATTGGCCAGTGCTCGAATGGGCATTCCAACCGTATTAATCACCATGGACGCAAGTCGTATCGCCATCATGCCATGTAATCCTTCCATCGGAGGACCGGCTAAGGGCATCGTTGTCCGTGAGATTGATGCGTTAGGTGGGCAAATGGGCATCACAGCTGACAAGACTGCGTTGCAATTCAAATTATTAAACAGTACAAAGGGACCGGGCGTTCAGTGTTTGCGTGTGCAGTCTGATAAAATAGAATATTCCAAGATGATGCATGATGTGGTCCACGATACCGAAAACCTAAGTGTATTGGAAGCGATGGTGGAATCCATCGTTGTTGAAAATAATAAGGTAGTCGGCGTGATTTTGGAGAACCAAGGCTTGTTGGAAGCGGATGCGATCATTCTGACTAGTGGAACCTACATGAGTTCCAAGATTTTGGTTGGATCCACTGCTACACCCAGTGGACCTGAAGATCAACGTACCACCAATAAACTTTCCGCATCCCTGCGTGACTTGGGTTTGAAGACCTTTAGACTAAAAACAGGAACACCGCCACGCATCAAAACAAACAGCATCGATTTTAGTCATGGTTTGATTCAGCCTGGAGATGAAGCGTTCATCCATTTCTCACTAGATACTCAGCCAGAAGATTATCCTACGGAACAAGTTCCGTGTTACCTCATTTATACCCAACCTGAAACACACGATGTGATTAAGTTGAATCTTAATAAGTCTGCGATGTATTCCGGCTTGGTTGAAGGGGTTGGGCCACGTTATTGTCCATCCATTGAAGATAAACTGGTTCGTTTCAGTGATAAAGAACGTCACCAGATCTTTTTAGAACCTGAATCCAAACACTTGGATACGACCTATGTCCAAGGCTTTTCCACATCCATGCCGCACGATGTACAAGATGAGATGATTCGATCCTTACCAGGCTTTGAGAACTGTGTCATTGATAAATATGCCTATGCGATTGAATACGATGCGATTGATCCAACTCAACTTTATCCAAGTTTGGAAGTGAAGAATATCGAAGGTTTGTTCAGTGCGGGTCAGATCAATGGGACCAGCGGTTATGAAGAGGCAGCTGGACAAGGTTTGATGGCGGGCATCAATGCCTCCTTAAAACTCATGGGTAAAGAACCCTTGATTTTGAAGCGTGATGAGGCTTATATCGGCGTCATGATTGATGATTTGGTCACGAAGGGTGTCGTGGAACCGTATCGTCTATTGACCTCGCGTGCTGAACATCGTTTATTGCTGAGACATGACAATGCGGAACTGCGTTTGAGTCATTATGGACATGATGTGGGTTTGTTAAAGGAAGAACGTTACCAAAAGGTCTTGAAACTCAGAGCAGATATTGATTCAATTATTACCCTGTTGAAGGAAAGACGTTTTACCTTGAAGGATGGAATTCTACCGTTCTTAGAAGAAAAAGGTTATCCACAGTTCAATGAAGGCTTGTCGGGTTATGATCTTGTTAAAAGACCACGAATATCCATTCATGATTTATCAACTTACTTTGATTTCACTACATATCATATTGATGCATTGAACATTGCGGAGATTGAAATCAAATATGAAGGATACATTCAAAAAGCCTTGAAAGAAGTGGAACGCATCGCATCCTTTGAGAATGTCCGCATTCCGATAGATCTGGATTTCAATACGATTCCACATCTCTCCATCGAAGGCAAACAACGCATGACGAAGATCAAACCTTTGACCTTAGGTCAGGCGTCTCGTATCTCGGGTGTCAACCCTGCAGATCTCGTGGTCTTGAAGACCCACTTGAATAAAACCAAAAAGACGGACGAGTCGTCTTCTTAAGCCAGCGTTTATTTGGTATAATGCTTTCATGGAAATTGGACTATCAAAAGCAGAATTCGATCGACTTCTTTTAGAGCGCTATGGCGACAAAACACAAAGCTATGCGGAAGCTTTTGAAGTCTACGCACAGAAACTCATCGAAGTGAACCAACACATGAATCTGACGGCCATCGATGAGCCCAACCCGATTCGGGAGAAACATTTCTGGGATTGTTTGGCCATCGATCCTTTGATTCCTAAAGGGTCTTTGGTTGCGGATATCGGCAGTGGCGCTGGGTTTCCTGGTTTGTGTCTAGCGATCGTTCGGCCGGATTGTCACTTTGATTTGATCGAGCCCACACTGAAACGTTGTGGCTTTCTCAAGGAGATGGTGAGCTTATTAAAGCTTGAGAATGTATCGGTCTTGAATGAGCGCGCAGAAGATGTCCAACGTCGTGAACATTACGATGTGAGCACATCCAGAGCGGTAGCGAAGTTGAGTGTCCTCTTGGAGTTGTCGATTCCTTTACTTAAAGTGAAGGGAAAGATGATTGCGATGAAGGGTCCCGGTGCGGATGAAGAAGTCTTAGAAGCCAAACAAGCCTTAAAACTTTTAAGTTGTGATGGAGGTCAGATCTTTGATGTCCATTTGCCGAGTGCTGGTTTACGCAAGAATTGTGTCTTTACGAAATTGAACACCACGGCTTCCAAATACCCTAGAAGCTACGCCCAGATTAAAAAGAAAGCCCTATAGTATGAAAGAAACACGTGATATACCTTTGCATTTGATTGATTCGAATCGTTTTCAACCCCGTTTGCATTTTGATGAGAATGCGTTACGTGAGCTTGCCTTATCCATTCAAGAGAATGGTCTGATCCAACCCATTTCAGTTCGTCGTAACGGCGATCGTTTTGAAATCATTGCGGGTGAACGTCGCTATCGTGCGATGAGTTTGATTCAAGCACCGTCCATTCCAAGTTTTGTGTTGGAAGTCAATGACAGTCAAATGGCTGAAATGGCTTTGGTTGAAAACATTCAACGCGAAGACCTTTCGGCCATCGAAGAAGCGAAAGCCTTTAAAGCCATGATAGAATCCCATGCCTTGACGCAAGAAAAGATTGCGGCGAAGATGGGCAAATCGCAATCCAGTATCGCCAATAAGATCCGTTTATTACAGCTTCCTGCCAATATTCAGGATGCGGTAAGCAACCATGTGATCACAGAACGTCATGCGCGTGCCTTGTTGGGTATGGATCCGAATCGTCAAGCCCATGTCTTTACGAAAGTTGTGGAACAGAATTTAAACGTCAAACAGACAGAAGCGCTCGTTCAAAATCATAAAGAGCCTAAAGTTGAGAAAAATAAAACCCGAGGCATCACACGGAATCTGCGTGTCGCATTGAATACGATTCATGCGGCTGTGAAGATGATTCAAAAAACAGGTGTGCATGTGGATGTTCAGGAACATAATGAAGAGGAATACGTTGAGGTTGTCTTGAGGTTCAAGAAGTAGAAAAGAGGATTTTATGGGAAAAATCATTGCGGTCGCAAATCAAAAGGGTGGGGTGGGTAAAACCACGACCAGCATCAATCTGGCATCAGGCCTTGCTTATTTGGGTAAGAAGGTTCTTCTGGTGGATTTTGATCCGCAAGCCAACAGCACCCAAGGTGTGGGTGCTTCTCGTGAATCCATTAAGAACAGTATTTATGATGTGGTCATGGGTGAGGTCAGTGTTGAGCAAGCGCGTTTACGCATCAAGCAACCGCCTTTATGTCTGATTCCTGCCACCATTGATTTAGCAGGTGCGGATCTCGAGATGGTTCAATATAAAGCAGGACGTGAGAAACTGCTTAAGAATAAGTTGGATGTGGTTAAGGAACTTTATGATTACATCGTCATTGATTGTCCACCTTCGCTTGGTCTTTTGAATACCAATGCTTTAACAGCTGCGGATTCCGTCATCATCCCAGTCCAATGTGAATATTATGCATTGGAGGGTTTGACACAGCTTCTTTCTACCATTCGTTTGGTTCAAAAGTTGTTTAATACGAAACTTATGATTGAAGGAATTCTTTTGACCATGTTTGATGCGCGTACGAAGTTGAGTGTCGAAGTCCAACAAGAAGTTCGTAAATATTTCAAAGAGCGTGTGTATAAATCCTACATTCCGCGAAACATCAAGTTATCGGAAGCACCTTCACGAGGTCAAAGTATTTTTGAATACGATGTTCGATCCGAAGGAGCTAAGGCTTATGCGGCACTCGCCAAAGAAGTCATACTCCAGAATGAGGGGGTAAACAAATGAGTGATGAAAAGAACCGTTTAGGGAAAGGCTTATCTGCGATATTTGGGGATAATGTCAGTACCGTTCTAGAAGAGATTCAACATAGTGGATCACAAAACAGTGAAAAGATTGCCTGTGCATTGATTCATCCCAATCCCTACCAACCGCGTACACACTTCGATGCGGATAAGATTGCGGAACTTGCCCAAAGTATTCGTGAACACGGTGTCTTCACACCGATTTTGGTGCGTAAAGCAGTAAGTGGCTTTCAACTCATTGCGGGTGAAAGGCGTTTAAGAGCTGCCAAAGAAGCCGGTTTGGATAAAATCCCTGCCATCGTCTTGGAATTTGATGACCAACAAATGATGGAAATTTCGTTGATTGAAAACATTCAACGTGAAGACTTGAACATCATCGAAGAAGCACGTGCTTATCAGACTTTGATTGAAAAACTGGGTTTGACGCAAGAAGACTTGGGTAAGAAGGTTGGTAAGAGCCGTGTGCACATCACCAATACGCTACGTTTATTCCAACTCCCTGAAACGGTCATCCACATGTTGGAAAACCAAGAGTTAAGCATGGGTCAGGTCAAACCTTTGATCAGTATGGAAGACAAGCAGGAAGTTGAAGCCTTGGCGAAACGGATTGCGAAAGAAAAATTCAGTGCTCGTGAAGTTGAACAATTGGTTAAACGTAAGCCCACTCCAAAACCAAAGCCTGTTCAGAAATACAGTTATGCGGAGACCTTGCTTAGAAATAAACTACAGACCAAAGTCTTGATTGAAGGCCATAAGATCCAGATTCACTTTAATAGTGAAGAGGATTTGAATCGCATCCTCGAAACATTGGATGCCTTAGAAAAATGAATCCTTTACACGATACGATCGTTTCACTTTCAACCGCATTAGCGATTCAAGCGGTATCCATCATCCGTTTGAGTGGGGATCGTGCGCTTGAAATCACCGAACAACTTCTAAAAAAATCACTATCCAACCAAGACCATAGGCTTACCTATGGTTTTGTGCATGAGAATGAACAGCTTGTGGATGAAGTCATTGTATTGGTTATGAAAGCACCTCACAGCTATACACGTGAGGATGTGGTGGAGATCCAATGCCATGGGGGCATCTATGTGACACAAAAGATCCTCAGTTTAGTCTTAGGTCTGGGTGCTCGTCTTGCGAACAATGGTGAATTCACACAACGTGCCGTTATGAACGGACGCATCGATGTGAGCCAGGCTGAAGCCATCAACGACTTGGTCAATGCGGACAGTGAACAAAGCGCACAATTGGCCATCCAAGGCCTAAAAGGCTCCATCAAGCAATTGATTGAACCTCTGAAAGAAGAGCTGCTCGCCATCATCGCACACATTGAAGTAAACATCGACTATCCGGAATACGATCTGGAAGAGATGACACGCAAAACACTCTATCCTTTATGCAAAGACTTTGAAAAGAAGCTGATGACCCTTTTGGAAGAAGCCAAGAGTGGCATCACAATGCGCAATGGCGTCAAAACAGCCATTGTTGGGAAGCCCAATGTTGGGAAATCATCCTTATTGAACGCTTTACTCAATGAAGATAAAGCCATCGTCACGGAAATCGCCGGCACCACTCGCGATGTGGTGGAAGGATTCATCCGCTTAAAGAACGTCAGTCTACATCTCTTGGATACCGCAGGGATTCGCGAGAGTGAAGACCGCATCGAACGACTGGGTATTGATAAGACCTATCAAATGATTGAACAAGCGGAACTGGTCTTGTTTCTCGTGGACGCCGGCGTAGGTTTGGACACGGAAGAAGAATCGCTCTTGAGTAAGATCGATCCCGATAAGCTGATGCTTATCTACAATAAAAAAGATCTCAAGTCCAAACCCGATCGTTTGGAAATCAGTGCCATGCATCGCGACATTCAAAGCTTGGTCGATGCGATCAACGCACGCTATGAAGTCCATCAGTTCGTCTTTAAACGACCTGTCTTGAGCACACAAAGAACGGTAGGCTTGGCGATGCAAGCACTCAACGCGATGCGTCAAGCGCTTCTATCGATTGAAGTGGAGAATGAGATTGATTTGATTAACATTGATTTACGTGAAGCTTATCAAGCGCTGCATGCGATTGGATCCTTGGACGATGTGTCGATCCAAGATGAGATCTTCAGTCGCTTCTGTTTGGGGAAATAACATGGAACTTCTAATTAAACGCATTATTGCTCATCTGATCGACAGTGTGCTTGTGGGCATCCCAAGCTTTGTCTTCAATCTGATCTTCTCACTATTCAGAATATTGCTCAGTATTCTTCCGTTCATGGGTTGGTTGAATCATCCTTTTTGGCGCTTTCAACTCACGAGCACTGTTTTCTTTGTGATCTATGAAATCATTGCCTTATCTGTCTTTAAGACGACGATTGGAAAGAGTTTGATGCGTCTAAAGGTGCGAACCATCGATCTTCCGAGCTCCAACTTCAGGTTGGTGCTCAGATCATTGTTCAAAGCTTTGTTTACGAACATGTTCTTCTGGGTTTTCAGTTTGATCTCCGTACTGATCATCTTGATGCAAGACTCAAGATCCTCCTTACACGATCGCTTAGCACGAACTGAGGTCTACAATGTGGATTGATACCCACGCCCATCTTGCGGACGATGCGTTTGATGAGGATCGATCGGAAATCATCCAGCGGGCTAAAGAAGCCGGATTAGGGAGGATTGTCTTGATTGGCTGTGATGTGGAAGGGGCGAAACGTGCACTTGCACTGGCATCAACGGATGAACTGTTTGATGTGGCGATTGGCTTTCATCCTGAAGCTGTTCTGGAAGATCGGGATGAATCCAGCATGTTTGAATTGATGAAGGATCCTAAAGTTAAACTTGTCGGTGAGATCGGTTTGGATTTCTATTGGGACAAAGACCCTGAACATCATAAACTTCAAGAAACACTCTTCATCAAACAGATCGAATGGGCGAATCAACTCAATAAACCCATTTCCATCCACATGCGGGATGCCTCCAAAAGAACTTACGACCTCTTAAAAACGCATCCCGTTAAACGTGGTGGCGTCATGCATTGTTATTCGGGGAGTGTAGAGATGGCACGCGAATACATTAAGCTTGGTTTCTACATCTCACTTGCAGGACCGGTAACCTTCAAAAATGCACATATCCCAAAGGATGTGGCAAAGGATATTCCTATTGAATGGCTACTTATCGAGACGGATAGCCCCTACTTGGCACCCCATCCGTTTCGGGGCAAACGCAATGAAAGTGCCTATGTCGTGGAGACGGCAAAGGTGATTGCGGAATTACGAGGAATCGCTCTGAATGAATTGGAGTTTGCCCTCGAGGCAAATTATAGACGATTGGTTGAAAATGCGTAAAGCGTCAGAAGAAGGACGCTTTTTCTTTATTCTTGAATTTGTATTACGATCTTCCCTTTAGAATGCCCTTTTTCAAAGGTTTTAAAGGCTTCAATGGTTTCGTTAAATGGATAGACAAGTTCGATGCTTGGTTTGATTTTGTGTTCACTTACAAGCTCAATGATTTGACTGAGATCACTTGAATTGGATTTGGAATTAAGAATCCTGAATTTCTTCTTACCTAAGGAGTAAACAGGACATAGAAGCATGTTCATAATGAACTGCTTGATGGGTCCACCAACCATGACATAGACCCCATCCTTTTTCAGTAGCTTTCGATACAGAGACAAAGGATATGCCCCATTGATCGCAAGAATCAAATCATACGTTTCATTTAAGGCATGCAGGTCATCTTTTTTATAGTTGAGAACGACATCTGCTCCAAGTTGCCTTGTGGAATCGACATTCTGTGTGCTGCATACCGCTGTCACCTGTGCTCCAAAATGTTTGGCAAGCTGTACGGCAAAGGTCCCAACCCCACCACTAGCGCCAACGATCAAGACTTCATCCTTCTGTTTGATTGTTTTAAAGAGGGTGAGCGCTTGAAGAGCTGTTGTGGATGCGACAGGACATGCGGAGGCATCGATAAACGTAACGGCATCAGGTAGGTTCACACAAACACTTGCTTTTGCGATGGCGTACTCAGCCAATCCACCAAAACCCGCATCCGAGGTATCCACTACGATACGGTCACCCACATTCAAGCTCTTCACATCTGATCCAAGACTTTCCACAACACCTGCGATTGCGTTGCCGAGGATGCCGGACTTCGGAAGTCCAGCGTTCAATTGAATCAGTCGATAATCACCAGCATTGAGCGATGTGTTGTATACCTTGATCAAGACTTCATCCTGTGTTGGGATGGGGACATCGATGTCCTTGAATGAAAAGGATTTATCCTTATAGATCAGAGCCTTCATTTGACATCCTCCTTGGCTTCGAAACCAAAAACTTCAGTGATGGACACGTCGAAAGCGTCCGCGATGCGAAAAGCCAGTTCCAAAGTGGGTGCATATTTGCCCGCTTCAATGGCCATGATGGTTTGCCGAGAGACACCAGCTTTCTCAGCCAAATCCTGCTGGGTCATTTCGTTCGCAAAGAACCGAAGTGTACGAACATTATTGGTGATGTTGAATTTCTTAGGCATTGCGGATCCCTCTGTAATAAAAGAAGAGGTTACTGAAGCCTTCAAAGATTCCACCAACGAAGAATGATAGAAAAAGGATATTTAGTACGATCGCAATGGCGATGTTGAATGCAAATAAGATGAGACTAAGAATGAACCCTGTACTGGAAACGATGTAGCCAACACGCAGTGCTTTGAGCTCAATCAGCTTGTCCATTTCATCTTCGATCATTTCCAATTCGAGTTTACGATTGATTTCTTTACTATCTGTTGTACTGCCCTTAACAGACACATTTACAGACAATAAAATGTGAAATACAATAAAGGAGATGATGTTCAAAACGACCCCGATCGCAATGAACAAAAGCATTCTTCTTGCCCAAAAACGCGCATCATTCTCAAAGATCAAACCCTTAGAAAAGTCATTGTAAACAGTGATGCAGTAGCTGAATAATAGGATCAGACTTGTCAATAAGCTGATCATGGTCTTCTTAGTTTGATATGTCATCTTCGGTTCCTCCTCTAGAATGTCTATCAATATAAACATAATGTAAAGTATTATATACATAATGTCAACAATTATTATCTTGTATTAAATAGAATTAACCAAGATTATGTCTTTTCATCGTCAAAAAAGCAGATAAAATCATCAAAAAACCCTTATTTTAAGCCAAACTGACCGAAAAGTAAGCCAAAAATTTGCCATATGGAAAAACATGTGCTAAAATCGCTAAGTCATCAAAAAGGAGACAAACGATTGATTAAAAACAAGAAAGCATGGTTGTTGGGAGTGATGATCTTCCTGACGGCATGTACACAAACAACGGAGAGCACGACGATTGTACTTCAGAAAAGTGAAGATACGGCCATCTTGAGCGCGTCCATTGTTTCGCCTTTTACGTTTGAAGAGAGCGTTGAGACTACTTTAGATACGACACCAATTAAAACAGTCCTTAAACCTATGGATACCTCGCGAACAGGTTATTCATGGCTCATCTCAAAAGTGAGTGATGGTAGCGTCGGCTACACAGAAACTCGCTATCGTTCGACCTATGATAGTGAAGGCAATCTACTATCCAAAGAATTCATACCTGATTCAGAAGTGTATATCGAAGGGAAACCAACCATCTACCAGTACGGCGCGAAAGTCGTCAAGAACGCTTATTTCAATGCACGTGTCATTACCAAATACGGTTATGACTGTGTGGGTTGTTATATCGGCTTGGATGGGGCGGCAGGAACTTCAGCCGGCATTCGTTTGAATGGATCCAGTGTTCGTCAATCGGATGGCACGTGGAAAGAAGGCATCACCTACGATGGCTATTATGTCCTCGCAGCGGATAAAGCTTTCCCAAATTGTACTGTTTTAGAGATTTCAAATCATACCTTTAGTGGTATGGGCTTAACACCAGGGGTAGCGTTCAAAGCGATCGTCGTCGATCGTGGTGGCGCAATCACCACCAATAAACTGGATTTATTTGTCGGAAGTGAAAAAAATATAAACGTGGTGACAAACAAACGTACGGCAAATACGAAGGTGACAGTGGTGAATTTCCTAAAATGGACGAAGAATAGTTCAGGTGAGAGGGTGTGTCGTTAGTACTTCAGGATACAGACCAAGGGTTTGTATCGAAGTACTTTTTTTATCGTCGTGAATGGTATAATAAGCACGATGAAGATAAAAGAAATGATCGTAGTCGAAGGCTACCATGATAAACAAGCCATTTTGAAGGTTGTGGAAGCCAATGTGATCATCACCAATGGTTCACACATCAAAGCTAAGACAATCGAAGTGATCAAGGAAGCTCAAATGACATCAGGCGTGATCGTATTTACAGACCCAGACAACCCTGGAAAGCGTTTAAGAGCTTTATTGGATGCGAAGATCCCCGGGCTCAAGCATGCGGTGCTACCTTCAAAGGTCGCACGCGACAAGCGTAAGGTCGGGGTTGAACATGCATCGAATGAACACATTCTTGAAGCCCTTCAGAACCTGTATACCATCGATGATCAAACATCGGATCTGACACTGAATGATTTGATTGATTTAAAATTAAGCGGTCACCCTGAAAGCCAAGCACTGCGTAATCAACTCGCGAACATCTACCATATCCAAGAAGGTAATGCGAAAAGCTTCTTGAAACAATGTCAGTTTAAACATCTTACGAAAGAAGACCTAGAAAAGAAACTCATCTCATGCAAAAACCAATAAGCTCCCATGCACAAACCATAAAGATCCTTCGGGAACACCATTTGACGGCCAAGAAGAAATTCGGTCAGAATTTTATCATTGATCCCAAGATCGTAGAGAAAATCGCACGCTTATCCGATGCACAAGATCGACACATCATTGAAATCGGACCAGGAATCGGGGCTTTGACGGAACAGTTGCTTATGATAGCGAAACATGTGACGGCGTATGAGATCGATAAAGACTGTATCAAAGTTTTAGATGAACAGTTTCATGATAAAACGAATCTGACCGTAATCGATAAAGACTTTCTAACCACAACACCTGAGGAAATTGAAGCGACACAGGCGACACACTGTGTGGGGAATCTACCGTATTACATCACCACACCCATTCTTTTCCATATCCTTGAGGAACTGCCCAGCATTCGAACGATTACGATCATGGTTCAACGTGAAGTGGCGGATCGTTTCAATGCACAAGTGAACACCAAGGATTACAACGCGCTTTCCATCATCTTGCAGACTCTTTGTGATATCAAGATGGTTATGAAGGTGCCTCCGAATGTCTTTCATCCCGCACCGAATGTGGATTCTGCGGTGGTTCAATTGATTCGTAAAGACGTGGATCAAGCGAGCCTTAAGCCCTTCTTCAGTCTAGTAAAGAAAGGCTTTGTTCAACGTCGGAAAACCTTGGTAAACAATCTAAAAGAGGTATCCAACATCAAAGCCATTCTCAAAGAATTGAACGTATCCGAAAGCATTCGTGCCGAAGCCTTGACCTTGGACCAATGGAGACAAATTTATGAAATGTCGAGCGTACGCTAAAGTCAATCTGGGCTTGAATGTCATTCGTCGTCGTGAAGATGGCTACCATGATCTTGAAAGCATCATGGTTCCGATTCAACTTCATGATTTGATTGAAATCCATCCTTATCACACAACGGTCTTTGAATGTGTTCCCCCTTTTCGCATTGCGCCAGAGAAAAACACCTTACTCAAAATGATTGAAGTCTGTCGAGAAGAATTTCAATTCACGGAACAATTCCGTATACGACTCTATAAACACATTCCTTCGCAAGCCGGCTTAGGTGGAGGAAGCAGTGATGGGGCAGCGGTACTTAATTATTTGGATCGATTATTCAATTGGAAATTGAGCGATGAGAAGAAGATTGAACTGGCACTCAAAGTTGGGGCGGATGTGCCATTCTGCTTGTTTGAAAAACCTGCCTTGGTTGAGGGCATTGGGGAGAAATTGAGTTTCTTTAGCAACCAATTGGAAGTGTGGATCATCCTGCTTCAACCCCGTAAAGGCGTTTCAACGAAAAAAGCCTTTGAGGGCTTGAACTTTGCGTCCATGGTTCATCCCGACGTGTCACAGATACAAAGGACACTTGAAAACAATGACTATGAAGCTTTCTGTCAAAGCATAGGAAACAGTCTCGAGGCACGTGCTTTGGAATTGGTTCCGGAGATCCAAGAACTCAAACAGCGTTTAGTAGAGCTGGGTTGTGATGTCAGTATGATGACGGGCAGTGGTTCGGTGGTCATGGGTTTCAGTCAAAATGAAGAGGTGATCGACCAATGTGTCCGCCATTTCCGTAAGCAGGTTCGCTTTGTCCGTAAAACCAAAATCTTAACGAAATAGCCGAAAGGCTTTTTTTCGAGTGAACAAAGAAGCTTTCAACACGCTATAATAATGGAAAAGGATGGTTTTATGGCAAACAATAAACGTTTTATCAAGACCTATTCACAAGGTCAACTGAATGTGACAGAGATTTGGGTGGACAAGGAAACGGGTGTAAACTACATCTATCATGCGGCTGGGTATTCAGGGGGGTTGACGGTTCTCCTGGATCGTGAGGGTCGACCTGTGATCACTCCGATCTATGATGTGGAATAGCGATGCTTAAGCTTGAAGGATTTGGACTCTTTGTGAAGGACATGCCGACGATGATCCGATTCTATCGGGATGTCTTGGGTTTTGAGATCAAGGAGGATGAGCACAGCTCAAATGTTTATCTTATTAAAGATGGGGTTTTGTTTTTATTGTATGGACAAAACGACTTTGAGAAGATGACGTTACGCCATTTTGATTATGCCTCACCGATCCAGGGTCATACAGAGCTTGCCTTGAAGGCAGAGAACTATAAGGCAGTGGATGAGGTTTATCAAAACTTGATGGCTTTAGGCGTTGAATCGATCATGGCACCTAAGACCATGTCTTGGGGGCAGAGGACCTGTTATGTGTCGGATCCTGAGGGTAATTTGATTGAAATTGGATCGTTTGTCCCATAAGGAGGCGTATGGCTATTCTATTTATCTGTTATCCCAATTGCAGCACCTGTAAGAAAGCTCAAAAGTGGTTGGATATGAAGGGTGTCGACTATGCTTATAGAGACATTAAAATGGATCGTCCAACGGAAGACGAATTGAGCCGATGGCTTCCATTGAGTAAGCTTCCCATTCGTAAATTCTTTAATACCAGTGGGCAATCCTATCGTTCATTGAGTTTCAAAGATCATTTAGACGATCTCTCTACCGAACAAGTCATTGCGTTGTTGGCAGCGGATGGTATGTTGGTGAAAAGGCCTTTATTGATTGGGGATGAGCTGGTTTTGGTGGGGTTTAATGAAAATGTTTGGAATGCGTCGCTCGAAAAGTGATGGACGTGTCTAGACATTGTTTAGGGGAATGATCAAATCCAAGAGAATCAAGAATCTTATAAGCTCCTTATAAGGTTTTTTTGTTAAAATAGAATTGGAGGAAAATGGAATGAGAACTGCAGTGGTTTTAGCAGCTGGCAAAGGCACACGCATGCAATCAGAACTTCCCAAGGTCATGCATACGATCTTGAGTGAAACCATGGTTGAACATGTCTTAACAAATTTGAATACAATACATGTCGATCAAACCGTTGTGGTGGTTGGACATGGGGCAGAATTGGTCCAAGCTTGTTTAAAGGATAGCGTCGCATATGCGGTTCAAAGTGAACAACTTGGGACAGGACATGCGGTGATGCAGAGTCTTCCCTTACTTCCGATCGAGGGAGACTCCTTGATTCTTTATGGGGATACACCTTGTATCCAAGCAGAGACGATGGCAAATCTCTACGAAGTAAACAAAGAAGCAGATTTGACGGTCTTGACGGCGATCTTTGATGATCCGGCACGTTACGGACGGATTGTGCGTAATGCGGACGGTGAAATTGAGAAGATTGTGGAATTTAAGGATTGTACAGATGAGCAGAAATTGATCAAAGAGATCAATACGGGTATCTATTGTGTCAAGAATAAGGTCTTACATGAATACTTGGCGATGATCAAGAATGATAATGCGGCTAAGGAATATTATTTGACGGATTTGATTGAAATCGGATTGAATCATGGTTTGAAGATGCAGGCGATCCCCGTTGTGGATGTGAATGAAGTCATGGGCGTCAATGACCGTGTCGATTTGGCACAGGCGAGTCGTTGGATCCAGCAAACCATCAATCAAAAGTGGATGCGCAAAGGTGTGACGATGGTCAATCCGGATCAGACCTACATCTCTTTGAGCACACACTTGGATGCGGATGTGACACTCTATCCCAATGTGTACTTGGAAAAGAAAACAAAGATTGGGAAGGGAACCCTTGTTCTACCCAACAGCTTCATTGTGAACAGTACGATCGGTGAGAACTGTAAGATCGATTCATCACGGATCACCGACTCCGTCGTTAGAAATAAAGTCAATGTCGGACCATTCGCGCATCTTCGTGAACATTGTGTCATTGACGATAACAACCGTATCGGAAATTTCGTTGAGATGAAGAATACGCAGTTGGGTTTTGACAGTCGTTGTGCACATTTGACTTATCTTGGTGATTCCATCATCGGGAAGAAGGTCAACTTTGGTTGTGGTGTCGTAACGGTCAATTATGATGGGAAGTCGAAATTCAAAACCATTATTGGAAACAATGCTTTCATTGGTAGCAATGTCAATTTGATTGCGCCAATTGAGGTGGGTGAGAATGCGGTTGTGGCAGCAGGCTCTACCATCACGCGCAATGTGGATGATACGGATATGGCGATTGCACGAGCACATCAAGTCAATAAGCCGGGATATGGTTTGCGATACAAGGAGAAGAAATGAGGGAGGTCGTTAAAATGAAGGATATCGTTGTCTTTGCTTTAACCAGCAGTATTGCATTGGCGGATGAAATCTGTGTCCACTTGGGCATCAAACGCGGTGAGATTTCGGTTAAGCACTTTGCGGATGGGGAGATTATTGTCGAACCATTGGAGTCTGTTCGTGGTAAGCATGTGTTCTTGGTCCAATCCACGTGTAACCCTGTCTCTGAAACGCTCATGGAAGTCTTGATTGCGTTGGATGCTTGTAAACGTGCGTCGGCGGATAAAGTGACGGTTGTCATGCCCTATTATGGTTATGCACGTCAAGATCGTAAGGCACGTGCGCGTCAACCCATCACAGCGAAGCTGGTTGCGGATCTCCTGCAATCCGCTGGAGCGGATCGGGTCGTGACTTTGGATCTCCATGCGCCTCAAATTCAAGGCTTCTTCAACATTCCAACCGATGACTTAACGGCTGTCTCCATGTTGGGTCAATACTTTAGAACCAAGAAGTTCAAAGATGAAGTCGTCGTGGTCTCTCCGGATCATGGGGGAGCGACGCGTGCGCGTAATCTTGCGGATACACTTCCAGGCTCTACGATCGCTATCATCGATAAACGTCGTACCAAACCGAATGTGGCTGAGGCGATGAATCTGATCGGGGATGTCAATGGAAAGATTGCCATCATCATCGATGACATCGTCGATACCGGTGGATCCTTGTTGGGAGGCGTCGAGATGTTGTATCGCAACGGAGCGAAGGAAGTCTATTGTGCTTGTTCGCATGGCATCCTTTCCGGTAATGCGGTGGAACGCGTTCATAACTCCGCCATAAAAGAATTGGTGGTGACCAACTCGATTCCGTTGAATGATGAGAAGAGGGCTGAACCGAAGATCCGTCAGATCTCGATTGGCTATATGTTGGCGAAAACCATTCAAGCCATTCAGCTCCATACACCTGTCAGTGAAATGTATAACATGTTCAATGACAAGAACAAAGATAATTAGTCTAAAAGTGACCACCTTGTGAAAGGTGGTTTTATTTATGGTGGGGGATTCTGTTATAATAGTTGCGTACGCAACGATATCAGTTGAGGAGGATGCATGTTACCGATAAACAAAACCATAAGCATCATAGAGCGATCCAATATATTATTTCGCAATGAGGCATTCAAGCATATGAACCTAAGAGGATACCAAGCCAGTTATCTCCTTGAAATCACACGTCACCCTGGTATCTCACAGGAAGAGTTGACACGAAACATGCACATCGATAAAAGCAATGTCGCGAGAGGTTTGATTCATTTGAGTGAGTTGGGTTATATCGAACGGGTTCAAGATGAACAGGATCTTCGAGTTTTGCGCCTTTATCCAAGCGATAAGGGTAAGGTTTTGGCCAATGAAATCAAGCGCATCTTGCATAAGCAACGAGATTATATCCTTCAAGATTTCAGTGATGAAGACTTGGTTCAGTTCTTGGAATATCTGGAACGATTGAAAGAGCGAGCCTTATCTTTGGCCGAGCATGAGGATATTCTATGAAGAAAATCCTAGCTTATTTAAGACCCTATAAGAAACTGATCATAAAAGGCTTGAGTGTCAAAAGCTTTGCGACGGTCATGGAACTTTTTCTACCTTGGTTATTGGCATATATGGTCGACTTCATCATTCCGACCAAAAGCATTCCTAAAGTTCTGCTCTATGGGGGTTTGATGTTGGGTAGTTCTTTATTGGCGTTGTTGGGAAATGTGGTGGCCAATCGCATGGCGGCGCGGATCTCATCGGATGCGATTCGTGACCTAAGAGATGATGCCTACCAACACATCATGGCCTTTTCCAATCGAAGTGTTGATCGTTTCACCATTCCATCCTTGATCTCACGCATGACAACGGATACCTATCATGTTTATCGCATGTTCAACGTCATTCAAAGAATCGGGATTCGTGCACCCATCTTATTAATGGGAAGCATCGTGATGATGTTGTTCATTGATACCTACCTAGCTTTTGTGTTGATTGCCTTACTCCCCATTATTACCGGGGTAATAATATGGATATCACGTAAAGGCATTCCTTATTACGATCGACTTCAGACGTCGTTGGATCAGTTGATCCGTGTCGTGCGTGAAAACATCACAGGCATTCGCATCATCAAAGCACTGGCGAAAGAAGACCATGAACAAGCTAAGTTCGATGGGGTCAATGAGGATGTGTCCCGCAAGGAAAGAACAGCGGGCTATGTGATTGCGTCATTGAATCCTTTGATGAACTTGATTCTCAATGGGGGCTTGGTTTTGATTCTCGGCATTGGAGCGTATCGTGTGACCCAAGGTTTAAGTAAAAGTGGCTCCATCTTAGCGTTTTTAACGTACTTTGGTCTGATTCTGAATTCTTTCTTAGCCATCAATCGAATTTTCCTTTTGTTTTCACGATCAAATGCCAGTTCAGATCGGATTGCGATGATTCTGAATGAAAAAGAGGATGTTGTCACTGTGGAAGTGGAAAGACAGGAAGCTGCGTCAATCATTGAATTCAAACAGGTATCCTTCTCTTACAATCAAACTAAGGCGGACTTGGAAGACATCAGTTTTCAAATCAAGCGAGGTAGTACCTTTGGCATCATTGGTTCAACTGGCTCTGGTAAATCAACGATCGCACAACTCTTATTGCGATTCTATGAGATTGATGAAGGTTCGATTTGGATCGATGGTCAAGACATCCGTAGCTATGACGTGCATGAATTGAGACGCAAATTTGGGGTTGTCTTCCAACAAGACGCGCTTTTCAGTACCAGTATCAAAGAGAACATTCAGTTTGGTCGTGATGTGGAGTTGAACATGGTTCAAGAAGCTGCTGAAATGGCCCAAGCACGACCTTTCATTGAACAGCTCCAAGATCAATATGAAGCGAAAATCTTGCGTTCAGGAGCGAACTTGAGCGGTGGACAACGACAACGTATGCTTATCGCACGCGCCTTAGCGGATCGACCTGAAATCATCATTCTCGATGATGCGTCGAGTGCCTTGGATTATCAAACGGATGCGAAATTAAGACAAGCCATCAAACAAAACACCCAGGCGACGACAATTCTGATCGCGCAACGCATCAGTACTGTCTTGCATGCGGATCAGATCTTGGTATTGGAAGAAGGTCGAGTGGTCGGTTTAGGAAGTCATCAAGAATTGGTTCAATCTTGTCCGCTCTATCAAGAATTGATGGCCTTACAGTTAGGAGGTTCTGAAAATGAGTAAACGTTCCGGATTCTCAACGATTGAAAAACCTCAGGATACTCGCAAAACACTTGTTAAGTTATTTCAGTATGTCAAAGGAGTTAAATGGTTATTGGGAATCGCTATCCTATTGACGTTATTTGCCAATGGTCTGCAGTTGTTGGGGCCTTTCTATACCGGAAAGATCATTGACTTGATATCAGGACCAGAGGACTTGGATTTGTGGTCAACATTGAGACAACTTCTGATCACTTTAAGCTTGGTTTATGTGGCATCGTCAATTCTGATGTATGTTTTGTCCAGTTTGATGATCTATACCAGCCAGAAAATCGTGGTAAAGATGCGTCAAGATGTGTTTAAGAAATTTTTGGCCATGCCGGTTAGTTATTTTGACCGCCATCCCATCGGTGATCTGCTCAGTCGTATTTCCTATGACATCGATACGATCAACACCTCACTTTCATCGGATTTGATTCAACTGTTTGGATCGTTTGTGGTTGTGTTAGGCGCGTTCATGATGATGGCCTTGATTTCATTGCCATTGCTGTCGGTATTCTTTATTTCGATTCCCTTGTCGATTCTCACGACACGTTATCTCACTAAGCGTACACGCCCACTCTTCAGAGAACGTTCACGAAAACTGGGGATGTTGAATGGATACATTGAGGAGACTCTGTCGGGATTTAAAACCATCAAAGCTTATGCCACACAAGATACGATATTTGAAACATTCAAGACGCAGAATCATGATGCATCGGAAGCGTATTACAAAGCTGATTACTATGGAAGCATCGTGGGTCCGAGTGTCGGCTTTATCAACAACATCTCCATGACCTTGATTTCGGTGTTTGGATCCATTCTCTTTCTCTTGCAAGCGATCACCCTGGGAAACATTTCATCTTTCCTCTTGTATTCACGAAAGTTCTCTGGTCCGATCAGTGAAGCCGCTTCGATGATTGCGGAACTTCAATCCACCCTTGCGGCTGCGGAACGTGTCTTTAAAGTCTTAGAGGAACCAATTGAACACATCATGGAAGATCCTCAAACGATAAGTGATGTCAAAGGCCATGTGAAGTTTAAGGATGTGAACTTTGCTTATGATAAGCATCGTCCTGTACTAAAACATGTGAATCTGGACATACCAGCGGGAACTTTGGTTGCGGTGGTAGGCCCAACCGGTGCTGGTAAAACAACGCTGATCAATCTCTTGATGCGATTCTATGAAGTTCTTGAAGGAACGATCGAAGTGGATGGGGTTGATATCAAAACGATGAATCAACACAGCTTACGTTCAATGTTTTCAATGGTGCTTCAAGATTCATGGTTGTTCTATGGATCGATCTACGATAATTTGATCTATGGTAATGAACATGTATCAAAAGAAGAAGTGATCCGGATTGCGAAAGAAGTGCATATTCATCACTTCATCGAACGTACGCAGAACGGCTATGATACTTTGATCAGTGATGACGGTGTCAACATTTCAAAAGGCCAACGTCAGTTGATCACCATTGCCAGAGCCATGTTGGCGGATAAACCCATGGTCATCTTTGATGAAGCCACGTCCAATGTGGATACCTTGACTGAGAAGCGGATTCAAGCCGCAACCCGAAAGTTGATGCATGGGAAAACCTGTTTCGTCATTGCACATCGCTTGAGCACCATCATCAATGCGGATTTGATTCTGGTGGTTCACGATGGGGAAGTCGTTGAACAGGGAACGCATACTCAACTCATGCAAAACAAAGGACATTATTATCATCTCTATATGGCTCAGTTTGTCTAATCAAAAGCGAGTGGCTTCACTCGCTTTTAAGTTCTATGATTTTTCGATGTTTGAAACTGTAGACTCCTGTATGGTGCTCGTGCGTGGGATAGATCGAACGAAGCACCTTTTGATACGCTTCAAGTTGAGATTGATACATCTTCATCAATTCGGACTCATTCAAATGGCGATCCGTCTTGAAGTCCACACAGTATACCTGTTGGTCATCCACCGCAAACATATCTAAGACACCACGGAGGACTTCATTTCCGTCTTGATGAATGAAAGGGAACTCTTTGTACACATCCATTGTTTTCATCTGACCATACCAAGGACTGTTGTGGAAGGCCAGCAGAGCTTCGATCTCATCGAGTGTACAGGTGGGATCAAGCTCAAGGATCAGATCACTTGTCCATCCTTGAAGCGGTAAGTGTTCAATCAAGTGATGAAGGCGTGTCCCACGCTCCTTACCATCATTAAAGTTTTCGAGCTCTAAAGCCTTAGGGACATAGACATGCGCATGACTTGAAGGACGTTTGAAAAGTAGAGAAGCATCTTTACGTTTGTCGTACTTAAAGGCATTCATTGTTTCCTTACGAACATGATAACGATCTTCAATCGTCTCTGGAGAAATTAGTTTGACTTCGAATCCCGCTTCCAGTTGCTTAGCCGCAGCCATGGTTAAGAAAGTATAGCCCCGTGAGCCCAGTATCAACTTGAGATCTAAGTTCTCTTCTTCCAAATTCTTATGATGTTTATCCACAATAATCAGCTTCTGCTCAGCTCGTGTCAGAGCGACGTACCAGACACGCAAGGCTTCTTCCTTTTCTTCTTTAAGAGTCTTGTGTTTGATGGCCATCGTCATCGGGTTATCTCGTTTGAAGCGTTGAGGCAGAAGGACGGTATCCATTCCTATGCCGATATCGTTATCGTAATGGACTTGACCGCTGGTGCTCATGTCTTTGAATTGCTTGGTGCCTAGAACGAAGACAAGCGGCCATTCCAGACCCTTGGATTGATGGATGGTCAATACTTTGACCACATCATCATCTTGTGAAACCGGTATGGCTTCAGATGTCTTTTCATCTTGAATGATCTCAACCATTTGAATGAATTCAATCATACTGAAGTTCTCTTCATCCAACGCTTGAGCTTTCATACGCAAGAGATCGAGATTGGTGCGCTGTTGCGTGTCGATTTTAGTATCGTAATAAGCATTGAATTGATACAAAACATTGAGGAATGCACTGAGGTTCTGTGTGCTTGCCTTCACTAGATCCATTAAGGCTTGATAAGCTTCAGGCTCTTGAGCTTTGAATCCATTAAGAAGCGAATAGGGAGAATCAATTCTCAACTGAGCCAGGAAGTTCTCGTCATAGCCAAAGAACTGTGATAAAAGAACTCCAACCAAGGCGATTTCATCACTGGGATCCAAGCAGAAACGTAGAACTTGAAGAACGTCTTGAACACTTGAAGAAAGGTAGAAGCCTGCTTTGACATCAATGAAGTTGGGAATGTGGTAATGATCAAATGCCTTCTTAAGTTCGAGCTTTGCACGATGGGATTTTACGAGGACGACCATGTCTTTCCAATGAGGAAAACTTTGATCTGTATGATATTTTAGAATTGTTTGGGCAATGTGATTGGCTTTGATGCGGTCTGCTTTGATGGATTCATCCTCATCTTCCACATCCTCGATCAAATGAAGTTCAATTGGAGAACCCCCTATTTGGTCGGGTTTCCCAATTTTGACATGGTCTTTTTCATGATAATGACTTTCCAAACCTTCGATGTTCATCAGCTTGGAAAAGAGTTGATTATTGAACTTCACGATGCTTTCCTTGGAACGAAAGTTGTTGCTGAGGTATAAGGTGAGATCGTTGGGGTCCTGAGACTGCATCAAACGACTCATGAGTTGAGGACGGGCATTGCGGAAACGATAGATGGATTGCTTGACATCTCCGACACGGAAGATATTATTGCCGCGACTGATGGAGAGGACAAGTTCATCTTGAACTTCGTTGGAATCTTGAAACTCATCCACTAGAATATCTTTAATTTTAGATCGCAACTGTTCTGCCACATTGAACTCGGTATTCTTCAAGATACTGAGTGCCATCTTCTCCATATCGGAGAAGTCCAATACTTCAGCCTCTTCTTTGATGTTTTGATAATGATCTCCAAATTGGATCACCAAGTCAAAGAGTGTGGACAGTGGTTTTTCCAACAGTGCAATATCGTCAAGATACGTCTGTTCGTCGAAGTACGACTCTACACTGTCTTTGAGTTGCTTATAGTAAGCTTCGCGATTGTTTTTTACGACATCATCCAGTCCGCGGATAACTTTCGTTGGCCGACTTGCAAGCGTATGAAGGTGTTCTAAGTAAGAGCTGTAATCCAAATCCAATAGAGCTTGATGCGTGCTTTGAAGTTCACTTTGTATGAACTGTGTGTGGTAACTGGCTTCATTGTTGATTTGATCGAAGGATAAGCTCTGTTGGTAGGTTTCGAAGCTTTGCTTAAGCTGTAAAAAGTCATCCATCAAGCTTGTGAAGAAAGCTGAACGAAAGGGTTCACCCAATTGTCCTAAACTTGAATATCGACGATAGGCTTTTTTAATGGAAGCCAGCCATGACTTTGGATCCAACTTCGCTTCTAGTTTCCCCTGTAAATCTAAGATAATCGTCCGGAGGTTCGAATCATCTTCAGGACGATTTTGAAGCAAACGTAATAACTGAATGAAATCTGGATCCGCTTTTAAATAGGCTCCATTCAGAGTCAATTCTAGCGCTTGATTTTTATAGATCGTTGAAGTTGCTTCATCCAGGATGGAGTTCGAACGCTTCTGACTGATGCCCAATACATAGGCATAATCCTTAATCAAACCAAGACAGAAGGCATGGATCGTTGAGATGCGCGCCGATGTCAAGAGGGCGATTTGACGGTAGATCCGTGGATCGTTTGTTTCCTTGTAGGCGATCTGAAGTTGTTTAGCCAAACGCTTCTTCATTTCAGTCGCCGCTAGATCGGTAAAAGTCATGGCAAGGATTTCATCCACATTGACCCCATCGTCAAGAATACGCTTCATCAATCGTGCAACCAAAACAGTCGTCTTACCGGCACCTGCAGAAGCTGAAAGCAAGATGTTTTTATCCAATGTGTTGATGGCTGCGATTTGTTCAGGACTCTGCTTCATTTTGGGCTCCTTCGCTCAATGAGGAAATGCTGGTACGATTTCGTTCTTTCTTCGCTTCACCTTTGAACTGACAGATGGCTTTGTAGTCGCAAAAATCACAAGCGTGTTCAACACAATCCTTTGAAATGTTACCCATTCGAAGCTCATCGTAAAGTTGTGTATACAGTTCGTATAAGGCTTGTTTCAAGAGCTCGAATTGAACGGTCTTGGACTCGACTCCATCCCCTTTGCGTTTAAAGCCTTTGATGAAGCGTCCTTGTTCATCCTGTTTTTCCACATCACTGAAAGTATAACCGTCCCATTGGCGATCTTTTATGTAGTCGGATTGATGATCTTCTTGGGTATAGAGGGTTAGTCCTTTGCTCTTTAAATAGTTGCTTGGCTTTATGGATATCGAACGCTTCTGTCCAAACGATGCGTAGTAGATGCCCGAAACCTCTTTATTAAAGATATTCGATCCGAAGTAAGCATAGGTGGGAAGTTGTAGTTTATTGCCACTCAAGACTGACTTTGGACTCAAGCTTTTATTTGAGCTCTTATAGTCGATGATTCGAACATAGTCAACCCGTTGATCGACACGATCGATGAACCCTTTGAGTTGGATGTTTTTATCCTTATCCAACTCAAGTTTTTGCTTGAATTCGACTTCCACATCCAAAGGTACATAGTCGGTCGCATGTTCAATTTGATCAAAGAGTGTGAGGCTCTCCATTAACAACTCTTTGGCGCGAATCTGGATCGTTTCAATCTTTGAGCTTTGAGCTGGGTAAAGTTTCTTCAAGTCATTGAAAAGGGGATCCACAAGCGCATCTAAATGACGCTGACCAAAGTTGGCGTATTCTTTATGAGCTTTACGGACACTGTGTTCAAAGACCGCATGGGCGATGGTTCCCATCAATGAATTATCAATTTCAAAGGGTTTCTGAACATAGAGTTTCAAGCCGGCTTTCAAATAGTATTGGTAGGGACAACGGAAGAAGCTTTCAAAAGAGGAAACACTTCCAAATAAATCATTCTCCTTAAAGAACAGCTGCTTGGCGATTTCTGGATCGAGTTTGAAGTCTCGATCGGATGAGACATCTGCTTCTTGCAGGGGAAGGGCTTCAAATCTTTCGATTCCTTTACGCTTTAAGAAGTCTTCAATCTCAAAAGAGAGCGAAGAACCTTTACCCTCATAATTCCCAACGGAATAGGTAAAGGTCACTGTGTTGGCGAGTTCAAAAGACCGCTCCATCTGCTCGATGGTCCATTGGTAGCGAAGCGAAGGGTCATCCTGAATGCAGCAGTTGAAGTAGTCCTCATCAAAGAATCCGCGATGCACAGGATACTGTGGGTAGTTCTTTTGGGTGCATCCCATGATGTAGGTCTGTTCCATGTAAGGAATCATCGCATCCATCAAACCTACGATTTGAATACCTTGCTCGGTGTTTTCATTACTTTGAATCTGTTCAAGTTGATGGATCAGATAGGGAATCTGGTTCAAATCTTTGAGATGAGGAAGATGATTCTGAAGGCTGGTTCGGATCAGATTGAGCGCAATGGCATCCGTGCAATAATGAGCGAAACATGCATACACCTGTTTGAGCAAGGCTTTGACATCCTCATTCGATTCAAGTTCGAGAAGAGGTAGTAATCGGGGTCTGAGTTGTTCACTCTTCATTTCGATCTCAAGCAATTGACGAATCGATCGTTTGTCCCAAATGTCATTCTCGTAAAGGGTGTCACGAAGATGCGTGAAGGGTATTCTAAATGCATCCAAGGAAGGGTGTGCGATTTCTATGTACTTTAAGAGTTGAAGGAGCTGGGCATCTTGAATCATTGAGCTCTTAAGGATGCGTACCAGATTCTCCAGACTCGGCTTGATTGCAAACTGAAGACAGTCGATGAACTGTCGAACTTGGATCAAAGGTTTTGAAGACGAGTGGGTATAGGGAATATCAAGTTGCTTGAGATAATTCGTGAGCGGTTCAATGATTTCTGAATCTAAACAGACAATCAAGATATTATCAAAACTGACCTTGGATTGAGCGATTCTTTGTACGACCCCATATGCTTCCATACGTGGATTCTTGGCGTAATAAGCATGGTACATACTTGAGACTTGAGGAAGATCAATGATTACCGCTCCATGCTTAAGCATGCGCTCGATGCGTTGACGTTCCTGATACGTTTGGATAAAAGGAACGATCTTCACATGTTCAAAATGTTCAAGTTTGTTAAAGGCTTGAATCGATTGAGCTTTGGGATGCTCGTCAGGATTGATCAGCTCAATCAGATATTTAAGTTCTTTATCCTTGTTAGTGGATGAGGGCAGGTCAAGAAGCGTGATGGTTTCTTCTGCCATCTCACGAATGAATGAAATAATTTCATCGACCGCACTGGGGTGATCCAAACTCTTTGAAAGCACCTTGAATTCAGACTTGTGTTTGAGAATGATATCCACCACATGCCAAAAAATATCGATATTCGAGGGCAACTTCAAACTTTGTGTGATGAAATTGTCAAAGCTCAAAACACGGGTCCCAAAGAGCTCCGATCCTTCATCGATAAGATGACGAATCACCGCTTTTTGAGCGTGTTTTTGTGCAATTATTGTTATGATATTGTGCTTGTCCATCGTGATGTCCTCAAGTATAATTATAAATGACGTTTATAACTTAAACTATGAAAAATCAAGAACTGTACGGAAAAATGGCCTTATTCATGGCTGCCTTCCTTTGGGGAGTCAGTTTCATAGCTGTTGAAAAGGCGATGGACTTCGGATGGACCCCTTTCAACCTTTTAGGTGTGCGCGGTTTGCTTGCAGGATCGGCTTTAATGATCTTTGCGTATAAGCGTAAGTTCTGGTTCAATGGAAAGTTGTTATTTGAGAGTGCTTTGGCGGGCTTCATCATGTTTATCGGTATGGCATTGCAGACGTATGGGCAAGCATTATCCACCGTGAGCAATTCTTCGTTCATCACGGTACTTTATGTGGTGTTCATTCCCATCATGTTGTGGAAGGTACAGAAACCAAGCTTCAGTGTCATTATGGCTATTTTCTTTGGCGTTGTGGGGACAGGCTTTCTGACTTTGCATGAAGGTTTCAGCCTACGTTTAGGGGATGTCCTTCTTGTGGGAAGTGCGTGGATGTTTGGATTACACATCATCTTCTTAGGGCGTTTGGCGCGTTTCAATGATGTGATGTCTGTTTCGGTGGTTCAATCCTATACGATGAGTCTCTTTGGTTTTATCTTTTCATTTCTACTTAATCAAACCATTCCAAGTGGTGGATACATTTATGTCGCCTATGCAGGTTTGATGAGCAGTGGTTTGGCTTTTCTATTACAACTTTATGGTCAAAGACATGTTAAGCCGACGGCAGCTGGTTTATTCCTGACCATGGAAGCGTTGTTTGGGAGTTTAGGGGCAATCATTTTCTTAAATGAACCCTTTACGATAAATATTTTTATTGGAGGCAGTTTTATGGTGCTTGCGGTAGTGACGATCGAATTGGGACCGAAGCTGTTTCCCCGTATTAAGGGAGGATAAGTATGGATTCTTATGTAACACTCACCAATATTCTTGACCAACGCAGAGGGAATCCGCATTGTGAATTCAATGGGTTTCTCGAAGATTATGCCGCTCTATTACCAGAACATCATCCGCATTTAAGTTTGTTTAAGAAGATTCTTGAGAAAGATTGTGATTTTAGAGTTCTAGTTCATTATCGTTTCGATATCAATCATAATTTGATCTCTAATCAAATCATTCGTTACAAAGATGTCCAAAAATTGCCAGACCATCAGTTCGATCTACCTTATTTGGTGTATGGTAAGAATCCAGATGGGGAACTTTGCGGCTTAATTCTCATGGATGGGGATATGTCTTCATATCTTTTGGCTAAAGGTTACTTCTTAGCCCTTACGGAACAAGGTTCTTTACTTGAAGAAATGAAGAATCAGTGTGTATCTTGTTACATCGATCATCCCAATCTGTTCAATGCGATTGATAAGCTCTACACCGATAAATCAAAAGCGGGAGCCGTACAACGGATGTTGGACTCTGATGTCTTTCGTTCTTATGAAGTGCTTCTGGCCAAGGTCTATCAAGCAGCAGCTCAGATTCAAGAAGACGTCAAAGCAGACATTCAGACGAATCCAAAACGTGAAGCTGTGATCTATCCAGCGGTTGTGAAATGGTTCTTATTGAAGAAAATGATTTATGTCCATACGATGATGAATCGCAACCTTCTTCAAGGAGAATGTGAAAATGATATTCGTCGGCAACGTCACATTGCCAAGTTGAATTCAGATCATGTTCAGTTCTTGATGTACAGCGAAATGTGGCGGATGTAATATTCAAACTTAACAACACTCAGACGATGTTTTGAGTGTTTTTTATTGCCTAATAATGAATGTTATTTTTGTTATTAGTACATAATCAAGTATTTATTTGCCTAAGTTTAAAAAGCTGTGTCATAATTAAAGCATTTATGGGGGCTTTTATGAACAGTGATATCTTTCAATCCATAATCAACAACATCGCCATCTTACTCGTCCTTGCGCTGATGAATCAATTGCGTCATCAGTATTTTCGAAAACTAGGCAACAGTGCCTACATTGAAGGTGTCATTGCAGGCTTGATTGGAGTTGCCATCATGATGAATCCCTTGGTCTTCAGAGCGGGTTTGGTTTTTGATACGCGATCTGTGTTATTGAGTTTGTTGACCTTATTTTTCCCCATGTCTACGGCTTTGATAGCGGCGGGCATCACCTTCGTTTATCGCATCATCATGGGTGGCGTGGGGATGCTTACTGGAATGTTGGTTATTGTCGTCGTGACCAGTTTCGGGTTTGTGTGGCGTCGTTTTGTCTTTGAAAAAACCTTTATGAACCGTACAACGGAACTCTATGTTTTTGGTGTGTTGGTTCATTTTTTAATGATTTTATGCATGTTCACACTCCCTTACGCATTGGCTGTGGATACACTCACGGCCTTAGGACCAAGCATTTTGTTGATCTACCCCATTGGCACCTTGATTCTTGGTCTGCTTTTTTATCAGATTCGTGACATCGATGAATCGAACAGCAAGGTGTATGAGAATGAAGCGGTATACCGAGGTCTCTTTGAGAACAGTCATGCCGTGATGCTTTTGATTGATCCCCAAACCGGGAAAATAGAGGATGCGAATAATGCGGCTTTGAGCTTCTACGGCTATTCGAAAGAAAAGCTATTGAGCATGAAAATCAATCAAATCAATACCTTGAGTGAGGATGAAATCAAGAAAGAGATGCAACGTTCGATGCGATCCGAAAAGAACTATTTTGAATTTAAACATCGCAGAGCCAACGGGATTGTGGCAGATGTAGAAGTTCACTCTGGAACGGTGGTTATTCGTGGAAGATCCCTTTTGTATTCCATCATTCATGATGTGTCACAAAAAATCAGCTTTCAGAATGCTGTGCAAGAGCGGGATCGATTGTTAAGGGCGATGCTCAATCATTCTCCTTACGCTGTATTTCTTGTCGTCGATTTTGAGTTTCGCTACATGAATCAACCGGCATTTGACCTCTTTGGCACAGATCATCCTGATCGTATCCTTACGCATTCGGTCTTTGAATTCATTCGTGTTGACTACCGTGAGATCGTTCGTGAACGTTTAACACGTTTGATCAAAGATAAAGGTGCACTTGAGCCAGCTGAGTTAGTCTATATAAAACAAGATGGTACACCCATTGAAGTAGAAGTTCTCTCTGTATATTACGAATACGATGGCGTTATTGGAACCTTGGCCTTTGCACGGGACATCACCGAACAGAAGAAAGCTCAAGCAGTGCGTTTTGAACTGGAACAGCGCTCTCAGCAACAACAAAAATTAGAATCCGTTGGTCTTCTTGCAGGAGGCGTGGCGCATGAAATAAACAACCCACTCCAAGGCATTCTGAACTATGCCGAACTGATCGTGGAAGGTAGTGAAGAAGCGAAGACAAAGGAATATGCCTCAGAGATCATATTTGAGTCCAAGCGTGTGTCTGAAATTGTCCGCAATCTATTACAGTTCTCCCGTATGGATAAACAGACACACAGTTTCGCTCGAATCGAAGATATCATTAATCGGACCTTGTCTTTGGTCAATACGATCTTCCGTAAGGACAATATTAAAATCACGCTTGAAATTGAAGAAGACCTTCCGATGATTCAATGTCGCTCCCAGCAGATCCAACAGGTCTTGATGAATCTCTTGACGAATGCACGGGATGCGATCCAAGAGAACATTGGCATGGATGAAATGAATAAACACATTCTTGTGTCGGCAAAGCAAAAGGAACACCACTTACGAGATTATATCGTTTTAAGTGTCATGGATAATGGCATCGGAATTCAGGATGATGTGAAGGAAAAGATGTTTCAACCTTTCTTTTCGACAAAGTCAAAGGATAAGGGAACCGGTTTAGGCTTATCCATATCCTATGGCATCGTTAAAGATCATGATGGCTTCATTGAAGTGGTTAATGAGAAGAATCGTACACGTTTTGATATTTATCTACCGTTGAAAGGAGCAGACAATGGCTAAGATTCTATTGGTTGATGATGAGCGATCGATTCGAAAGACGTTGACCCTATTTCTTGAAATTGAGAATCATAAGGTGGAGTCCGCTTCCAATGTCGAAGATGCTTTGGCCCTTCTTGTAAACAACACGTATGACTTAATCATTTCAGATGTGATCATGAGCGGGAAATCGGGTTTGGACCTCTTGAAGTCCGTCCGTGATACCGGCTTGGACACCCCCGTCATCATCATGACCGGAGAACCCACGGTTGAGACGGCAGTCTTGGGCATTCAATACCAAGCTTCGGATTATCTCAGTAAGCCCGTTGAGCGACATGAGTTTTTGCGTGTCATTAGACGCGTTTTGGATGTCAAACAGTTGGTGGATGATAAGAAACAACTCGAAATCGAGAATGAACAATATCAGAAAAATTTAGAAGCACTTGTGGAGAATCGAACCGCCGCACTGATTGAAGCCAGTGCTGGGGTCGTGAGTCTATTGGCTAAGGTCATCGAATATCGAGATCCCTATACGGCAGGTCACCAACGTCGAGTTGGCAATCTTGCGGCGGAGATTGCATTGAATATGGGTCTCAATACGAAGCAAATTGAAGATGTACGCATCATTGGCTATGTTCATGATGTGGGCAAGATTGTGGTCCCATCCGAAATCCTGTCAAAACCAGGACGCATTTCGGATGTCGAAATGGCACTCATCAAAGAACACGCTCAAGCAGGCTATGAAATGCTCATTGAAGCTGGTTTACCGAAAGAATATGCATTGGCTGTCGGACAGCACCATGAACGCTATAACGGAACAGGTTATCCTAATAAACTAAGCCACAAAGATGTTTTGTTGGAGTCCAAAATCTTGGTGGTTGCGGATGTCGTAGAAGCGATGATTTCACATCGACCCTATCGTCCGGCTCGTACATTGGAAACCGCCATGGAAGAAATCGAGCAAAACAAAGGGATCCTATATGATCCCGATGTGGTCAACGCATGCATACGTCTACTTAAACAAAAGAATTATGCCGTGGATGACACAGCGCATAAAATCCAAATCACACGTGAAGAATACAACTAGTTTTCTAGCATCAAACCCGCGGTATAACCGGTGGAGAAGGCAACAGTCATATTATAGCCACCCGTCAATGAGTTGACATCCAGGGCTTCTCCACAAATGGAAAGCCAAGGAACCAGTTTGGATCGCATTGTTTTTGGGTCGATTTCTTTTAAGGACACACCGCCACAGGTCACAAAGGCTGTGGTGAAACCACGAGTACCATGGAGCTCAAGTTTGAATTGTTTGATGGACATCACATCTAGAGATTCACCTGTCTTAAGCACTTGGATGAGCCGTTTCGGAATACCATGAAATAAGAGTATTTCTTCGATGGGTTTCAATTTGACTTGGGCTTCAAGTATTTCACGTTTGACCTTTGGTAGAAAATCAATGGAGACATGAACTTTATTCCCATCGATGAATGCATCATTGAGATAACTGCTGGTTTGGAGTGCTGCTGGTCCAGATAAACCAAAATGTGTAAACAAGAGATCATGGGTGACTTGAATGATCTTTTTTTCATTCACAAAAGCTGTGATTGTGATGTCTTTAAAGGACAAGCCTTGAAGATCCTTAGACTGGATGATTGAGGCATTGCTTACCAAAGGTACTTCTGAGGGTTTCAATGGAGTGATCGTATGTCCGCATTGCTTCAAGAGCTCAAAACTTTGTCCGTTGGAGCCTGTTTGAGGGTAAGTTGCGCCCCCTGTTGCGAAGATCAAATGATCAAAGGGGAAGTTTCCTTTGTTTGTTTTGATCTGCTTATGCTTCACATCGATTGAAGTGACCAAGGTGGATAACTGGATCTGAACACCGTACTTCTTAAGTTCGTTTTCGAGCACATTGACGACATCTTCAGCTTTATCGGTTATGGGGAAAATACGTTGATGGTCTTCTTCTTTAAGCAAGAGTTTACGATCGGTGAAGAAGCGCATGATCGTATGCGGATCCATGTTATTTAGGCTGCTGAAAAGGAAGCGACCATTCCGGGGCGTATGTTTGATGATTTCTTCAGCACTTACATTTGCGGTCAGGTTGCACCTTCCACCCCCGGTCAAACGTAATTTTTCACCCAGGCGTGAATTGCCTTCAAGCAGAATGACTTGGTGTTGAGGATGCTGGGTCTTGCATGCGATGGCGGCCATACAACCTGCAGGCCCACCCCCTATGATGAGTATTTGTTTCATGGTTTACTTTCTAGGATCATTTCTTTTTGGTAGAGGACTTCGATTTGTCCGCGTGTGATTTCTTGAAGCTGGGGCAAGAAATCCATCGTTTGAGTTCGCAAGGTCAGCGTCACGTCGGCATCAAATGTTTTACGTAGAACTTCTTTATCACTGAATCGATACAGAATGGTATCGGCGTATTGAATGGGAAAACGAAGCTGACTCTCAATCACGGGGATGAGAGGATTCAATTGTGCATGGGTGAGTGCTTCCGCAACGGAACCATTGTAGGCACGTGTCAGACCGCCAGCACCCAGTTGGATGCCACCATAATAGCGGATGACCAAGGCCAAGACATCGATTACATCATGCTTGCGTAAAACTTCCAACATGGGGAGTCCTGCGGTTCCACTGGGTTCACCATCGTCATTGGAACGCTCATGGTTCTCAATGCGAAAAGCTGTGCAGATATGCGTTGCCTTGGGATGGCGCTTATGAGCATCTTTTAGAACTGCTTGGATCTCATCCAATGTGAAGACACGATGGAGCTCGGTGATGAACTCGGATTTCTTCAAGATTATCGTATGGCTTATGTTACAATTTAGGCGTACAGGCATAGCCTTAGTTTAGCCTAAAAAACCATTTAATAAAAGTGAGGACTTATGATCAAACGATACGCCAGACCCCAAATGACGCAACACTGGAGCGATCAAGCCAAATATGAAGCTTGGTTGGCTGTGGAACTTGCGGTTTGTGAAGTATACCATGAAGAAGGCATGATTAGCTTAGATGAAATGCAGGCTTTACGAAAAGCAAGCTTTGACATCGCACGCATCGAAAGCATCGAGCAAGAAACACGCCACGATGTGGTTGCGTTCACGCGCTCTGTGAGTGAAACCTTAGGGGATGAGAAACGTTGGATCCACTATGGTTTGACCTCTACGGATGTGGTGGATACAGCCTTGGGTGTCATATTCAAGCAGGTCAATGCCTTGCTTAAGGAAGATATCTTGAAGTTAAGAGCGGTACTGGTCAAGAAAGCGCTGCAATATAAACATACGGTATGCATGGGAAGAACCCATGGTGTTCATGCGGAGATCACCAGCTTTGGCTTGAAATATGCTTTGTGGGTGGATGAGTTGGATCGCCAAATCAAGCGTTTCGATGATGCGTGTAAAGACATCGAAGTGGGTAAGATCAGTGGTGCGGTTGGAAATTGCCTGATTACAGGGACGACCTTGCAGGACAAGGTCACCGCACGTTTAGGTCTACAGACTTCAAAGATATCAACACAGGTCTTACAACGCGATCGTCATGCCTATTACTTAGGTGTCTTGGCTTTGATCGGATCGACCTTGGAGAAGATCAGTGTGGAGTTCAGACATCTTCAAAGAACGGAAGTGCGTGAGGTGGAGGAAGGCTTTGGATCCAAACAAAAAGGATCCAGTGCAATGCCACATAAACGCAACCCGATCTCTTTTGAAAACATCAGTGGTTTGTCGCGTGTCTTAAGGGGCTACATGCTTACTTCTTTTGAGGACATCGCATTGTGGCATGAGCGAGACATCTCACATTCATCGGTAGAGCGCATCATTCTACCGGATGCGACGGTACTTTTGGATTACATGCTCAATCGGATGACGGGTTTGATTGAGAACTTACAGGTCTTTGAAGAGAACATGCTTAGCAATATCGAACTCACACATGGGGTTATTTATGCGCAACGTGTCATGAGTTATTTGATTGAACACAAAGCGTTTAGTCGTGAAGTCGCTTATGATTTGGTTCAGCCTTTAGCCATGCAGGCTTGGCAACAGCGGGAGGATTTCAAGCCACTCTTGCTTGAAAATGAATCGATTCGTAAGGTCATGAGTGCGGATGAAATCAATCAATGTTTTACTTTGGATTATTATCTTAAGGAAGTCGATGCGATCTACGCAAGAGTAGGTCTATAGGAGGCCTTATGCAAGATGTCTTGATTCTCGCCGCTGGGGAAGGGTCGAAGTTCTGGCCTTACCAATCCACTCGTAATAAGGTGATGTTTCCACTGGGGAATAAACCGTTAATCCAACACAGTGTTGAAGCCTGTTTGGCTGCGGGTGTGAATCGAATCGTCATTGTGGTGAAACAACATGCAGAGCCCTTGGTGGCTTTATTTCGTCATCATCCGCAGGTTGAATTCGTACAGGTCGAGGAAACGAAGGGTACGGCGCATTCGTTTGTCTTGGGCATGGAGAAGTGCCAAGATGAAGTCACGGTGCTGTATGGGGATGTCTTTATTCCAAATGAAGAGCTGATTAAGTTCTTACAGAACTATGAAGCCAACACCATCGCAGTTCATCCTTTGAAGGAAGATCCACGCAATGTGATTGCCTGTGAAGTTAAAGAGAAATCTATTGTGCTTTTTGGTGCGCATCAACGCGGTAATGCGATGAGTCATGTGGCAGTTGGTTTCCATGCGCATCGTAGTTGGGTATTCTATGCTAAAACTAATCCCAATCGTTTCAGTGATCTAAAGGTCGGTGTAGGTTCTCCTTTTGAATCCTATCTGGAAGAATCGATCAATGAAATGATCAAACAGAAGATCGTGTTTAAAGTGTTTGATCTTCATGGGGATGTTTATGATTTTGATAAACCTTGGCATGCCTTACATGCGAATGCGCAGTTTGCAGTTGAACAATGCGCTTTGCTTAAAGAGAACAGCTTAGGGGAGAATGCGAGTATTCATGAAAGTGCGCGCTTGGATGGGTTTGTCCACTTGGGTAAGAACAGTCACATTGGCCGCAATGTATGGATTCGCGGCAATGTGATCATTGGCGACAATACCGTTATCGATCAAGGAGTCATTCTCGAAGGTAAGCTTATGATTGGAGACAATTGCAGTTTATTGAATCATGCGAAAGTCCATGCGGGTTCTATTATTGGTTCGAACAATAAATTGGACCAAGGTTTTGAGTTCTTGGGTGGTGTCACGCTCAATCATGTGTACATGGTGCATTATGGGGAATACTATGGCTGTATCGGCGAGCACAGCGATTTGGGAGCAGGGACGACCTGTGGGACCTTGCGTTTCGATGATGGCTTGACGACGCATGTCGTAAAGGGACGTAAAGAGGTACCCCTTCATTTCTCCAATGCCAGTTATTTGGGAGACTACACACGAACCGGAGTCGGGGCGATCTTGATGCCTGGGGTTAAAGTCGGAGCTTACAGTGTCGTAGGCAGTGGGGTCATCTTGAGTAAGGATGTGGCAGATAAGCGTTTGATTTATGTCAAACAAGATTTGGTTGAAACGGACTGGGGTCCGGAAAAATATGGGTGGTAGGAAAGGAGCTGTATGCGTAAAGTAGAGATTGGCTTAAGTGTTTATCCTGATTTTTATCCCTTTGAAGTGATTGAGAAACAACTTCGTTTAGCGAAAGATTTGGGTTATACGCGTGTCTTCACATCGATTCAATTGGGGAATTTGGGATTTGAGAATGCGGTTGAAGGAGTGAATGGCGATTTTGTCAAACTTTTTGAACTGTGTCGTGAGTTGGGCATCAAGAGTCATGTGGATCTGAATGCGGAAGTGTTTGAACAAGTGGGGGCAAAGTTGGACGATTTGAAGCCTCTGGTGGATATGAAGATCGATGTCATCCGTTTGGATGGCGGGTTTGTGGATGAGGAGATCGTTCAGTTGACCAACAATCCGTATGGTCTGATCATTGAAGACAATGGTTCTTATCCAGATCTTTTATGGGATCGTGTCGATCAGATCAAGTCGAAGGGCAACATAAAGAACTATCGTGCCTGTCATAATTTCTACCCACGCAATGAGACGGGTTTGGATTTTGATGATGCGGTCTCAACAGCAGAGATTCTTGATGATTTAGAAGTGGGTTGTGGTGTGTTCATCACTTCACAAAGCTCACCGCGGGATTTGAATCCAAGTGGAGATGGCATTCCCACCATTGAAGAACATCGCTTTCTTCCGCCTGAAATCGCTTTTAGTGAACTTCGCAATACCGCTGTCTTTGACATGATTCTGTTTGGGGATGGTTTACCCAGCGAAGCAGATCTAAGGGCACTCAGTTCAATCGCAAAGAAAGACTATGTCGAAATTGAGGCATGGTTGGATAGAGATCTACCTGAGGACCAACATAAACTCCTTTCAGAGACGATTCTCTGGTCACGTCCAGATCAACCTAAGCTTTTATTACGTGCGACACAGACGCGTAAGAAAGTGTCAGTGCCCGTCAATCGCTGCTTGGCAAGACCTTATTTGGCAATCACTTTGGATAATGTTTTATCCAATCGTTATGAGGCGGAAGTTCAGATCATGCTAGAGGATTTAGGTCCATCACAGGTTGCCAATGTGGTCGGTCAGGTCAAGCCTACTTGTAAACGACTCTTGAATCAAGTAAAATATAAACAGTATCCATTCAAAATAAAGGAGCAAACATGGAAGGTCTAGAACTCGTAAGTTTTCAAATCATAGCAGCAGCAGGATCCGCTCGTTCATCGTATGTCGAAGCGCTACAAGCTGCCAAAGCTGGTAATTATGAAGAAGCAGAAGAAATGATCAAGCAAGGGGATGACGCTTTTGTAGAAGCACACCATGTCCATGCGGAGCTCATTCAAAAGTTTGCAGGCGGAGAAGATCCAGGGGCAAATATCTTGTTGATTCATGCGGAAGACCAAGTCATGAGTGCTGAAGTCTTGAAGATTATGGCAACAGAATTCATCGAATTGTATAAGAAATTGGATAAATAAAAGGCGAGAGCCTTTTTATTTTAGTGTACAATGGGATTATGAAAGAACACATGGAACAACTGCTTACTGAAAAGCCAAATTCGAATAGCTTGAATCTCGATCAAAAGACAGCCCTTGAAATCGTTCAATTGATGAACGAAGAAGACAAGAAAGTGGCTCTTGCCGTTGAGGCACAACTCCCCAACATTGCGAAAGCAGTGGATTTGATGGTGGAACAATTGGAAATGAAAGGCAGAATCATCTACTTCGGAGCGGGAACCAGTGGTCGATTGGGCTTCTTGGATGCCTCAGAGTGTCCACCCACTTTCTCCACTACCGATGAGTTCATTGCCTTGATCGCTGGCGGAGAACGCGCCATCAAGAGTGCGGTTGAAGGTGCGGAAGATTCTGAAGATTTGATCGTGGCAGAACTTAAAGCCCTTCAGTTCAGTGAACGTGACGTGGCGGTTGGGATTGCGGCAAGTGGTCGTACCCCCTATGTCGTCAGTGGTTTGATCTATGCCCAATCGATTGGGGCAAAGACCATATCCATCTCATGTAATCCAGACTCCATGGTTTCGAAGTACAGTGATGTGGGCATTGATGTGGAAGTTGGTCCAGAAGTCTTGACGGGTTCAACCCGCTTAAAAGCAGGGACGGCTACTAAGATGGTCCTGAATATGTTGTCAACCGCATCCATGGTTCGTATGGGTAAAGTTTATGGCAATCTCATGGTGGACTTGAACCCCAGCAATATCAAGTTGATTGATCGTGCAAAGCGCATCATCATGCAAGCAACCGGTGTCAATGAAAAAACAGCCCATCAAGTGCTGTATGACGCAAATCTTAAAGTCAAAGTTGCGATTGTGATGATTAAGAAGAAATGCAGTGCGACGGATGCCATTTTAAAGCTTGAGAAAGCGAATGGCTTTGTCCACAAAGCGATTCAATAGTAAATAAGGCTTATTCAATGAATAGGCCTTTTATATTGATAAGTTGCGGTTGAAACCGCATAAATCTATAAAATAATACAATGTTGCGGTTATAACCGTATAAATGTGTACAAACCTGAAAAAATAGCTTATACTTTTGATATGGAAAAAGATAAGCAAATCATAAGAGAGTTCTATTTAAATAAATTAATTGAATTCAAAGACACAGAATTTGTAAAAGTAATTACTGGAGTTCGTCGGTCTGGGAAGTCGAGCATATTAAAAATGCTTCACCATCATTTACTATCCAATTCGGTAATGGATAATCAGATTATATCAATTAACTTTGAACACCCTGATTTCCAAAATGTTCTGACGAATCAATCCCTTTATACTTATATTCTTGAAAAGACTCAACTTGATCATAAATACTATTTCTTGTTTGATGAGATTCAAGAAGTTGATGCTTGGCAAAAACTTATAAATGGACTTCGTGTTAAGTATGATTGCGATATCTATATTACGGGATCAAATGCGAATCTTCTATCTGGAGAACTTGCGACATACTTATCAGGACGATATGTTGAAATCAAAGTATTACCTTTATCATTTAAAGAGTTTTTAAATTTTAAAGGAGACAATGATAAAGCAATGATAGAAGAGTACTATGAAGAGTATATTAGAAATGGTGCATTTCCTTCTATTGCTTTGCTAAAAAATGAACGAATTGTGGATGATGTTATTAAAGGAATATATAATAGTATACTTTTGAAAGATTTGATGTTGCGTGGCAACATTAAAGATGGGTTCTTGCTAGAGCGACTTGTTTCATTTATTTTTGACAACATAGGGAATGCAGTGACAAGCAATTCAATAGCGAATACATTTCAATCCTATGGAATTAAAACAAGAAATGAAACGATTGATTCATACTTAGACTTACTTGAGAATGCACATATAATTTATAAAGCCAATCGCTTCAATATTCGTGGAAAAGAGCATTTAAAAGGTCAGGCTAAATATTACTGTGTTGATATCGGGCTAAGAAATGTTTCTGTTGGTAGAAACAGAGGTAATTATGGCTCGATTCTAGAAAACATCGTCTATTTAGAACTCATAAGAAGAGGTTATGAGGTATCGGTCGGAAAACTTGATGGTATCGAGATTGACTTTGTTTGTACAAAAGCAAACAATACACATTATTACCAAGTGGCCTATGATATCCCTAAAGAAAGTAAGCGCGAATCGGATAACTTGCTAAAAATCCCTGATGCATATAAAAAAACAATAATTACAGCAAATCGTATGGCTAAGGGAAATATTGACGGAATTGAAGTGAAATACATCACTGACTTCTTACTAGAAAAAGAAGAATTCTAATGATCATATTGAATCTCTGCTGAAATGATTATTTCTTCAACTCAATCACTTGATCCGCAATCGCATAGGCTTCTTCAATGTCGTGCGTCACCCAAATTAAAGTGATGGCTTCTTGTTTAGCCCAATCAATGAATTGGGAACGTAATCTGATCTTGAGTTCTTGATCAAGGTTGGAAAAGGGTTCATCCAATAAAAGCAGCTTCGGTTGATTGGCAATAGCTCTGGCTAAAGCGATGCGTTGTTGCATACCACCGGAACACTCATAAGGGTATTTCTTTGTGTCTTCTTCGAGTTCGACCATTTTAAGGATCGATTGAATGCGATCCTTTTTATTTTTCTGACGCATGCCAAAGGCAATGTTTTGATAAACCGTTAAATGAGGGAAAAGGGTGTAGTCTTGAAAGACCAGTCCGATTTTACGTTTATGTGTATCAATTGAAGACTTATCGTCAAAAATGATTTGATCGTCCAATTTGAATACACCATGATTCGCATCTTGAAGGCCAGCGAGAATTCTAAGCAAAGTACTTTTGCCTGAACCACTTTCGCCAATGATGGCAGTGATGGAACCTTTATCTGCACTGAGATCAAAGTTCTCGATGATGCTGGTTTGATCGTATTTAAAGCTCAATTGTTTTAGTTCAAAGTACATCAGTGTGTCTCCTTACGCATGGGATTGACCAAGAGGGTGATCATTAAGAACGATAAGATCAGAATGACTAAAGTCGGAAAGGCGGATTCAACCAACATCTCATCGTTCGCATATTGATGGACCTGGGTCGCCAAGGTGTTGAAGTTGAAGGGTCTAAGCAATAAACTTAAGGGAAGTTCTTTAATGATATCGAGAAAAACCATGGTGAAAGCAGAGTATAATGCAGGTTTGATTAAGATCAAATCGACTTTGATCAAAGCTTTGAAATAACTTTGACCAAGAACTTGAGCAGCCTCATTAAACTTCAAACCTAATTTGTTGAAGCCTTGTTCAATGCTTTGAAACGCTAGACCGGCATAACGAATGATCAATGCGAAGACCAAAAGTAGGATGCTTTGGTTTAGTTTAAATGGGATAATGTTTCTAAGATTCAGAAAGAGAACCAAACTTAAGATACCGATGACAGATCCTGGAATTGAGTACCCCAATAAAGTGAGTTTTCCACTGATCGCACCGATGAAACCATTTTGAATCCGACCGTGATTGACCAAGACAAAGGCAATGATGAGGATGATCAAGCTGACCCCAATACTTAAGCCCAAGGAGTTGGTTAAACTACTCATGAATTGATCTAAGCGAATTGAAGGTAGACTTTGAATGCTCCAATAAATGAGTTGGAGTAGAGGGATGCCAAAACTTAGGAATAAGAATAGGGTAAGAAGACTGATCAGTATTAAAGCATGGCGCGGTTTTAAAGCAGTAGGTTGAAGCGGTTTGCCTTTACTTGGCACTAGATTTCGGATCCTTCGACCGATAAATGCAAATAGCGCCAAGAGAACCAAAGTAAGAATCATCAAGAGTGCGGCTAAACGTAAAGCGGTGTCAAAGTCTTGGAAACGCAACCAACTGCGTACAATGGCTGTGGAGAAACTGGGAATACCTAAGTAGGACACAACACCATAATCACTTAAGACTTCAAGTGCGACCAACAAACCACCACTTAAGAGAGCAGGTAAACTGAGTGGAAGAATCAGTTTGGAGAAGATACGTGGATAGGAGTAGCCCAATACACGGGCATTCTCAATATAATTACCAAGGCTTCGATTGATGATGGCTTTCGTACTGATGTATACATAAGGGAACAGACTTAAAGTATAAACAAAGATGGCCATGAACTTAGGATCCACGACAAACCAGGTCGCTTGATAAGGGATATTCAAACTGCGTAAAAGTGTTTGGAGTGTTCCGGTATAACTGATGAAATAGGTCCAGAAATAAGCTAAGACATAAGGTGGAAACGCGAGGGGTAGATAAAAAAGAAAACTAAAGAGTTTTCGTCCTTTGAATTTGAATAGTGTAACCATGCTTGCCAACGAAATACCCAATAGACTCGCAAAGAGGGTTGAGAAACCGACGATGATCAAGGTGTTCATACTGACATCCCCGAGGACATAACGAACACTGTGTTGCCAATTCTCATTGGTTGGCTTAAAGAGCAGTGTAAAGGTTTCACTAAAGAGAATAAAGATAAGCAGAATCCAGAGGATACTACTTATCTTTGTAATGCGTTTCCAACTAAACATTATTCCCAACCAACTTCATCAAAGAGTTGAATGGTCTCAATACTAAGCTGACCAAGTGTTTCATAATCCACATCCGCTTTATTGAAGGCATCCCAAGGCAAGAGCAGACTAGATACTGGGATGGTATTCAAAGCAGGATACTCACCATTTTGAGTTGCATATTCCTTTTGAGCAGTCTCACTGAGCAGGAATTCGATCAAACGTTGAGCGTTATCAGGATTGGGCCCTTTGTTGATCTTAGCGATCCAACTGATGTTCACATGGGTTTCTTCAGGATAGATCAAACCGATTTGTTGAGCAACTTTGACTTCTTCCGCATCGGCTGAACGTTCCATTGCCGCCACATAATACGTGTTCATGATTGCGTATTGTCCCAAACCCGCAATGACGGACTTTGCTTGATCACGATCGTTGCCAGTCGGGGTACGTGCAAAGTTGTTCACCAATCCTTGAGCCAATTGTTTGGCGACCTCATAACCATCCTTTTGAATGTGATTGGCCATTAAGGCAAGATTGTAGGAAGAGGTGGAACTACGGCTTAAGAGTGTCCCAAGGTATTGTGGATCTGTTAGATCTTCAATGTTTTTGACATTCGGTGTTGGATTTTTTACTTTATCATAAACAATGATGCGTGCACGTTTAGTCAGTGCGACCCATTTGTCACCATAGAAATTGGCATCCAATGTTTCCTTGAGTGTATCCAATTCCAAATCCGCCAATAAATCATTCTGCAAAGCAGGATAGAGCGTTTCCGCCCCAACGGTCATGAAGATGTCGGCGATGGGATCGTTTTGTTCGAGTTTGAGTCGTTCGATCAATTCATCTCCTTTTCCTTCGAAGAGATTCACTTTGATTCCGGTCTCAGATTCAAAGCGTTGTAGAAGGTCTTTATCGACATCGTAATTACGTGCCGAATAAACATTGATTTCGTTTGTGGCTTCTGGCGTTGCTTGAGTACAGGCTGTGAAGATGAACAAACTTAAGAGTAATAGTGAAAGCTTACGCATGCTTCCTCTTTTCTAAGTGATGTAAATCACATTAATAGTTTAACGAAGCGAGCAAGAAAATGCAAAGGATGTTATCAAAAAAAGCCCTAAATCAGGGCTTTCAGTTCAGCTTCCGTAAGTCGATAGGTCGTCCATTCATTCATGGCTTTAGCCCCAAGGCTTTGATAGAACTGAATACTGGGGGCATTCCAATCCAATACCGACCACTCCATTCGCCCACAGCCCCTATCCAAGGCAAGTTGAGCGAGGTGTTTAAAAACCTGTTTGCCATAACCCTTGTGTCGATAATCCGGTTTGATGTAGAGATCTTCAAGATAAAGACCGGCTTTCCCTAAGAAAGTCGAAAAATTGTGAAAATACAAGGCAAAGCCAATCACCTTGTCATCGACTTCCAAGAGAAGTGCTTCCGCACGTTTCTGTTCAAACAACCAATATTGAAGCAATGTCTCATTTGCGACAACTTCGTTACTCAGCTTCTCATAATCGGCCAGTTCTTGAATCAGGGATAAGAGGATCGAGACATCCTCTGCTTGTGCTTGTTTGATGTTCATTGTACGTTCTCCTTAAAAAGAAGAGCACCCGAAGGTGCTTGCTTCTATAAACTTTCTGCGTTTTCTTCAATGAGATTTTTATACCAGAAGAACGACTTCTTCTTCATGCGGGAGAGATCTCTCAAATCATCATTGTCACGATTGACATAGATGAAACCATAACGTTTCTCGAAACCTTGGTGAGTGGAGATCAAATCGATTGCGGACCATGGACAATAACCCATGACCTCAACTCCTGACTCAACACTTCGTTTCAACTCCGCAATGTGTTGTTTCAAGTAATCGATGCGATAGTCATCATTGATCGAACCATCTTCTTCCACCTTGTCATACGCTCCTAAACCATTCTCTGTGATCAAGAGCGGCAAGTGATAACGGGCATACATTTCCAACATCGTGGTTCTGAATCCAAGTGGATCCACCTGCCAACCAAAGTCGGTATACGGTAGGAACTCATTCTTGACACCTGTGAAGAAAGCCTCATCCGCAATTCCAATCTGCTGATCGGCATTCGGATCTTTAACGGCTTTACTGCCTGGACCTTCGAAGGTTGCGGTGGAATAGTAGTTGAAGGCAATGAAGTCTGGTTTACCCGCTTTTAAGATGTCCATTTCTTCATCTGTGATCTCAATCTTAAAGCCTTTCTTCGTGATGTAATCCATGGCGATCGGGTTGTATTTCCCCCAAACCGCTATATCCAGATACAACCAGTTGCGCACCGCATTGATGTACATCGCCGCATAGTTGTCTTCTGGTTTTGAGGTATGTGGATAATTCACGCTGATGTTCGGTGCGGGTCCGATTTTTGCATTCGGAACCATCTCATGACAGAGTTTGAAGACTTTGGCTTGAGCTAGAAGCATGTAGTGATTCGATTGATACAAGAGATGTTCCTGACCAGGCTTGGTGGTTCCAATGACCGGTCCATAGAGAATCATCATATTCTGTTCATTGATGGTCAACCAGTATTTGACACGGGATCCATATTCTTTAAAGAGAATCGTGGCGAATTCGACAAAGGCATCCATTGTTTTAGGGTTTGTCCATCCACCGACTTTGTCCAATTCGTTGGGGAGATCGAAGTGATACATCGTAACGATGGGTTCGATACCATATTTTAGACATTCATCAATTAAGTTACTGTAGAATTCAACACCTTTAGGATTCACTTCTCCTGAACCATTGGGCAATATACGTGTCCAAGCAATTGAGAAACGATAAGCTTTCAAGCCCATTTCAGCGAATAAAGCGACGTCTTCTTTATAATGATGATAATGATCTGAACATACATTGAAATTAGGGGTACCTGGAAAAGGTTCCTTAACATCTTGAACGGATAAACCCTTACCGTCTTCGTTGTACGCGCCTTCAACCTGATAAGCACTTGTGGAAGCGCCCCATAAGAAATTCTTTGGTAATGCCATACTGTCCTCCTTGAGATGATTTAATTATATCAAACAAATCATATGTACATTATTTATACACATGAAAGTATGGTGACAAAATTAAAGCGATTTTTCAATCGCTCTGTTTCTTATAAATAATTACCAACAACCAAGACACACGCCTCAATCGGTACTAGCCCCAAATCCCTTGCCTCTTCCAAGAGATGGGTACTGATCGTACCCGGTTGAAGCCAGATATACTTGATGCCCAACTGTGCGATCGAATGGAGATAATCTATTCCGATCGTTGGATTCACCACAAAGACAACCAAATCAGGAACCACTGGACACTTCTCCAAGGACTCAAACACTTCTTCATCAAAGAGCTTTGCATAATTGGGATTGATTGGATACGCATTCTTCTTTAACGCACGAATCTTGCGTACGATCTTGTTTGCATACGAATCACTGTCTTTGTTTACACCTAACACCGCAATGTGTTGGCTTTGTGCTAATATTTTCTTAGGATCACTCATGGTCGTCACCTCGTGCTATTATTGTATCGAAGACGGGTGCCTTTGCATAGTGTTATACAATTGACAAACATGAACAGCTTTCGTTATTATATGTCCAACCTAAAGGAGGTTAATATGGCAAAAATTTGTATCGTAACCGATTCATCCGTTTCCTTGTATCCCAATGAAGCAAAACAACTCGGCATCGAAATAGCACCCTTATCTGTCATCATTGATAATGTGGAGTTTAAGGATTTATTGAACATCAGTCCGTTGGATGTCGTCGAAGCCATCAAAGCTAAGAAAGATTTGAAGACATCACAACCCAACATTGGTTTCTTAGATGAAATGATGGAACGTCTTAAAGCAGAAAACTACGATGCGATTCTGGTGTTCTCCATCGCAAGTTATTTATCTGGGACTTATTCAGCCTTCCGCTTGGCGGCGGATACGCATGGATTGACCCATGTGCATCTTGTGGACAGTCGCTCTGCAGCAGCACCGATTCGACATGTGGCCATCAAGGCGCGCGAAATGGCGGATCGTGGGGAAAGTGTAGAAACGATCTTGGCCTATGCGGATCGTGTCTTCAAAGATAGTGTGACCTACATCTTGCCGGAAAACATTGAACAGTTGGTTCGTGGGGGTCGTGTCAAAGGTGCGGTCGCAGCGCTGATCAATTTATTGAAAGTCAAGCTGGGCTTACTGATCAACTATAACTCCTCGACGATTGAAAAATTCGATACGGCACGTACTGAAGCGAAGTTGTTCACCAATGTCATCGATACGATGATCAAACATGGTGTGACGGCAAAATCGCATAAAATCTACTTCCCGGATTGTGAAGCAAAAGATCGAATCGAGGTCTTTAATAAGATCCTTCAGGAGAAAATGCCTGGGATTGAAACAGAAGTCATCGTGTTACCAGCGGGGATTGCGGTCCATGTCGGTATCGGTGCTTTTGGAATTCAAGCAGTTTTAAAGGATTAGCAATTGTTTATTCAACCTCTCAGTGATAACATAAACACAAGAGAGGTTTTTTTATGAAAGTTGCGGTTGTGACGGATAGCTCGTGTGGGATGAAACAACTCAGTATCGAAATGGAAGGTTTGTTTATGCTTCCTTTGCAGATAACCGATGGAGTGAATAATTATTTAGAAGGTGAGACGATTACCAACGATCAATGCTATCAAATGATGTTCATGGGGAAACACATGAAATCCGCACAACCATCTTTAGGTCGAATCGAAGAACTTTTTACCCAGCTTAAAGAAGACTACGATCATATTCTTGGGATTCCTTTGGGAAGGGGCTTATCGGGCACATTGGAATTGATGACAACTGTAGCGAAAAGCTTAGACATTCCCTTCAGTGAAGTGGATTGTTATTCGATGGCCAATAATCAATTGGTCTGTGCGATGACGGCACGTCAGTTATTGGACCAAGGAAAATCATTGGATGATGTTTTAAGGATTGTACGTGAGATGGCGGATCAAAGCATCAGTCTTATCTATGCAGAAGATTTGAAGCTTTTTGCACGCAATGGTCGGACGACGGCACTTGCCGCAACGATTGGTGGCTTCTTGAACATCAAACCTGTGCTGGTCATTCGTAAGGAAACAGCTGGAAAGATCGATATTCTATTTAAAGAACGAACGATTCACAAAGCATTTGAACGTATCGTCGAGGAAATGGAAAAGTTTGGCGTCGATGAGAATTATGAAATGTGCATCGGTCATGCGTGGAATAAAGAAAATGCGGAATTATTGGCGTCCATGTTTAATCAGCGCTTTCCCAATACAAAATTGTATGTGACGGATCTTATTTGCAGTGGTGGTGTCAATGCGGGTTTGGGTTGTGTAGCTTCTCAGGCGATTCGAAAACCAAAGCTCTAGAAAATGAGGTTCTATGCGTCGTTATAATTTTAAGAATGTATTCAATTGTCGTGATATTGGTGGTTATTTCACTGAAAATCATCAAGTTGTTAAGAATCATGTTTTCTTACGTGCAGATAATCTAACGGGTCTTTTAGAGTCTGAAATCGCGTTTTTGAAGAATGAGGGTTTAGAAGCCATTATTGATCTTCGTCATCAAAATGAAATCGATATGGAGCCAGATCCCTTTGTCAATCGTGAGGATGTTCGTTACCACAACATCGCCATTTTAGATCATGCTCAATTTACCTTGGAAGATTTGAATCAAATCAAATTAAGCGATCTATACATTCAAATCGCTGAGAATACGCAATTCATCAAACAAGTATTCGAAACACTCGCAAGCTATAAGGGTGCTGTGTTATACCATTGCTCAGCGGGCAAGGATCGCACGGGTGTCATAACGGCTTTGTTATATAAGTTGGTGGGTGTGGCGAATGTGGATATCGTGACGAATTACGAGGTGTCCTTTACCTATCTCATTCCTAAATATGTGGATGCGGATCGTAATGTGTCTGAGGTTTATGCGGATTTGTTTGCGTCGAAGCCGGAGACCATGGTAACATTCCTTCAGTATCTCGATGCGAAATATCCGGATATTCTTGATTATTTTTTGTCCAAAGACATCTCGATGGAAACTTTGGATACCATTAAGCGTAAAATGCTGGACTGATAAGGAGCTCTATGAATTTAAGAAAGATCGTTTTAGTGATCACGTTGGTATTGTTTCTAGTTTTGATGTTTATTTCGATGAGTAATTACGCACAGTACCAAGAAATCGTTAAATTGGCGGCACAGGTAGATCCTGAAGTAGGTAAAAACAACTTTGATGCACTTCTGGTGTGGATGCAGTTTCCGATATTGTTGATGATCGCATCCTTATTGACCTACATGATTTTTGGAGATGAGAGTTTGACACGTCAAGTGGAACGTTCGCGTAAATAAGCACTTCGTTGCTTTTTTCATAAGGGGGATTATGAAACAGAAAGAACTAAATAAAAGAGTAAAAGAACTCAGAGATGAAGACAAAAAGGCCATCCAGAAAATGATGGCGTATTTGGATGTTTACGCACTGAGTAAACACGAACGAATGTACTTTCAATTGGAATTGATTGAACAATCTGAACGTTTGGATGTGTGGGATAAGTTGGAAGATAAGATCGATTTGAAGCATACTTGTGATGCCTATCTAATTAAGTTGGGGAAGGATCAATTAAGTTTGCCGCGTATTCTCAGTTTAGATGAGGGCATAAATTTTGCTTGGTTGTTGGGGATTGCAAGCATCCTCGTTGAGATAGTACGGTTTAGACAAGAGGAAACCTTTGCTTTGGAAGGTTTATCCATTAAGCTATGGTTTGTTGTGTATGTTGGTTTCTTCTATCTCTTCTCGGCTGTAACGCGCTTCGCAGGTCATCGCAATGCTTTTCGATCGGAAAGTGCTCGTTTCTTCTCTTCTGTGCTTGTCTTCTTCGTTGGAATTTCAATTTTGGCAGTAGAAAAACCACTTCGTGAAGTTGTGGTGCTCATTCCATGGTGGTCTGTGGCAGGCTTCTTCGCCATACTGACCTTGTTATCGATCAAACGATATATCGATCGTAAAGAAAAAGTAGATTCTCTTTAATAGAGGATCTACTTTTTAATTTAAGATTTAGCGTTTTGGACGGAAATTCTTAGGATAGTCTTTGTGTTTAGGCTTCGCTGTGTTACGAGCGGAGATTTCAAACGCTTTGACTTTATAACTCTTGATGGTGCCTTGGTTCAAAGCTTCCAAGATTTCTTTAACGAACTCTTGGGGAACTTCCACATGACTGTAACGGTCTTGGATACGGATCTTTCCGATGTCCTTACCGCTGATTCCGGAAGCTTCTGCAATAGCAGAAACAAGGTGAGCGGCTGCGATGCCATGTTTCAATCCTACATCCAATTCAATCGTGGATGAATTGATGCGTTGAGCACGACGTTGTTTTTCGATTGGCTTCTGTGCTTCCACAAAGATATCGGCCCCAATGACTTTATAAAGCAAAGCTTCAGAAAGTTGGATGGGGTTCAAACCTTGATCCACAAGTTTTTCAACCAATGTCTTGATTTCAACAGGGATATCGGCTTTCAAGGTCTTCATGATGTCCGTGGTCATGTGATCGAAGCGGACCGCTTGAATGTCATTCAAGCTTGGCATGTCTTTACGTTCGATCGTTGCTTTGGTCAAACGTTCCAATTCATTGATGACATAACGTTGACGTGGTGTCACCAAGGTTACGGAAATTCCAGACTTACCTGCTCGGCCGGTACGACCGATACGGTGAACGTAGTATTCTGTTTCTTGGGGCACATCGAAGTTGAAGACCATGTCTAGACCATCAATGTCGATTCCGCGGGCTGCGACGTCGGTACAGATCAAGTGTTGGACTTTCTTGTCTTTGAACTTGGCCATGACCAAGGAGCGCATTTCCTGTTTCATGTCGCCATGAATGGAAGCGGTGCTGTAACCCTTGGAAGCGATCAACCCACTGAGGTCATCGACCATCTTCTTGGTGTTACAGAAGATCATACTGCTTTCTGGGCGGTAGTACTCCATCAATTGGACCAATACTTTGACCTTTTCGCCTTGGTTGACTTCGTAGACAACTTGTTCAACGGTATTGACGGTCATTTCTTTTTGTTTGGTTTTGATGTGTACCGGGTTGTTTTGGTAGTTGTTGGTGATGTCTAAGATGGCCTTAGGCATCGTGGCGGAGAAGAGGAGTGTTTGTCGCTCTTCAGGGAGATCTTGAAGGATCTGTTCGATGGCTTCTTTGAAGCCCATCTTCAACATTTCATCAGCCTCATCCAAAACCAAGGCTTTAAGTTGATGGAACTTCAAGGTGCGACGATCGATGTGATCTTGAATTCGGCCTGGTGTACCAACAATGATGTCAGCGCCACCCTTCAAGTCACGAATCTGTCCAGTAATGGGTTCGCCCCCATAGACTGTGACGATTTTCACGCCTTCTTTATATTTGGCAAACTTACGCAATTCTTGACTAACCTGTAACGCAAGTTCACGGGTTGGAGTCATGATCAAGATCTGCGGTGTACGCTTGTCTAATACGACCAACTTTTCTAAGAGCGGTAATCCAAAGGCTGCTGTTTTGCCTGTTCCGGTCTGACTTTGACCGATGACATCTCTGCCCTCTAAGACTGGCGGGATGCATTGTGCTTGAACTGGTGTAGCCTCTGTATAGCCGAGTTCTTCGATGGCTCGATTAAGTTCAAACGATAAGTTTAATTCACTAAATTTCATATTTTTCCTAACTGTATGCAGACATACCGGTGCATTATAACACAGATGTGTGGGATGCGCCTAATGAATCACACGAAATAATGAAAAATTTTCATTGGTTCTGGATATCATTAAAAGTATGGATAACCTCATCGGATATCATCGAGGATAGGCCTCGTGCTTACACCTTTAATGTAAATCAAAACAACATGATGTCAAGCAGGTCTTCATATTTACAATTTGATTGTCGGTGCTTGAAATCTAGTGAACTCTAGGATACAATATATTAGCACTCACATCATTAAAGTGCTAAAGGAGACGTATGGCAAAGAAACAGTACAAAGCAGAGACAAAACGTTTGTTGGATTTGGTCATTCATTCCATTTATACGCATAAGGAAATTTTTCTAAGAGAATTGATCTCCAACGCATCAGATGCCTTGGATAAGGCATATTTCATGTCATTGAGTGACGATTCGATTCAATTGGATCGCACCAATTTGACGATCAGACTTGAAGTCAATGAGAAAGAACGGACCTTGACCATTACGGACAATGGGATTGGGATGACACGTGAAGAGGTGGAAGATAACCTCGGTGTCATTGCCAAGAGTGGTTCATATAACTTCAAGCAAAACATTGAAGATAAACAAGAAGAAATCGACATCATCGGGCAATTTGGGGTGGGGTTTTACTCTGCATTCATGGTTGCGGATAAAGTGGAAGTCTATACCCAAAGCATCAAGGGTGGCGCCAGTGTACATTTTGAATCCACGGGTGAAGATGGCTATCGTGTGGATGAGTTGGAAGAAAAGCTTCCGGTTGGGTCCAAAGTAGTCTTACATATTAAGAAGGATGAAGAGGAAGAGAAGTATGGGGAATACTTAGAAAGCTACACGCTAAAGCGTTTGGTGAAGAAGTATTCGGACTATATCCGTTATCCGATTCAAATGGAAGAAGAAGTCAAGGAGTACGATGATAAGGGTGAAGTCACATCCTCACAATTGGAGTTGAAGACTTTGAACTCAATGGTTCCTTTATGGAAACGTTCCAAATCGGATTTGAAAGAAGAAGATTACCATGAGTTCTATCAAGGTAAATTCAATGATTATCAGAATCCACAGAAGGTGATTCACACCAACTTGGAAGGAACGATCTCCTTTGATGCCTTATTGTTTATTCCAAGTCATGTGCCGTATAACTTCTATTCATCGGAATACCAAGCCGGTTTACAGCTTTACAGTAGAGGTGTGTTCATCTTGGATAATGCCAAGGAATTGATTCCAGAAGCGTTCCGTTTCGTGAAAGGTTTAGTGGATTCACCGGATCTATCACTAAATATTTCCAGGGAAATGCTTCAACACGATCGTCAATTGAAAGCCATTGCGTCACGATTAGAGAAGAAGATCAAATCGGAACTCTTGGGCATGCTTAAGACGGATCGTGAGAATTATGAGAAGTTCTATAAGAATTTTGGTTTACAGTTGAAATATGGAATCTATGCGAACTTTGGGGCACAACGTGAATTGTTGGAAGACCTCTTATTGTTCACATCCAGTCGTGATAAGAAGTTGGTGTCTTTGGAAGAATATGTCTCACGCATGCCGGAAGATCAGAAGGAAATCTATTATGTCTCAGGTGAAAGTGTTGAGAAGTGTGACCGTTTGCCGCAAACCGAATGGGTGAAGGAAAAAGGTTATGAGATTCTGTATCTTGTGGATGATGTGGATGAATTTGTCTTCTCCATCTTGAATCAATATAAAGAGAAGGCGTTCAAGGCGATCAATCAAGGGGATTTGGATCTCAGTAGTGAAGAAGAAAAAGAAGCGTTGAAACATAAAGCGGAAGAGAAGAAAGATCTGTTGGGACTCTTGAAGGAAGCCTTGAAGGACCAGGTCGTGGATGTTCGTTTGAGCACACGTTTGAAGTCACATCCAGTTTGTTTGGTTGCGGATGAGGGGATCTCCTTGGAGATGGAAAAAGTCTTGGCTCAGATGCCCAATGAGGATCAGAATGTCAAGGCGAAACGTATCCTTGAATTGAACAGTGATCATCCTTTAATGGATGCCTTGAGTAAGGTGGATGTGGATAAGGTTAAGGATTATGCATCGCTTTTATATGATCAGGCTTTGTTGATTGAAGGCTTCAGCTTGGAGGATCCGATTGGATTCTCAAATAAACTCGCTCAATTGATGATTGATGCGTCAAAGTAAGTCGGTGCAAACCGACTTTTGTTTTATCGTTTTTACAAAACACTTACCCTATTTAAACAAACACAATGGGGATGCTTGTTAAACTATGTTCAAATAAGGAGCATCGATGATACGCGAGAAACCCATTGTACGCTTACGACAAGTGTGTAAGTGGCATGAAACAACGATGGTTTTGAAAGCCGTGGATTTGGACATCACAAAGGGATCCTTTATTGGGTTGCTTGCGTCTGACCAAAGAACAGAGAGTCTTTTGATGCGCATTTTGGGTCAACAAATCAATTATGACTTTGGCTTGATTTTACTCAAGGACTTACAGATCAATCGCATTCGTATGGAAGAGCGAAAACAGCTTAAACATCAGATTGTTTTGGTGAATCCTTATTATCCGGCTCCGCTTGAAACAAGTGTTTTGGATCATGTCTTGGATCGACATCCCATACAGTCCATCTTGTTTGGGCGTAAAGCCAACGCCTTGGAACAAGCCTCGTATCATTTGAATGCCTTGGGTTTGACGAACTTGTTTGATGAGCAGGTAAATCGTTTGAATTCGCAAGATCGAATGTTGGTCAGCGTCGTGAAGGCATTGATGAAAAAACCGGATCTCTTGCTTTTGGATGCTCTCTGGTTTCGATTGAAGGATCCCCAGTGGATGCGCTTGATGGCGCATTTGAATCAATTGGTTGAGTGTGAAGGCTTGAGTGTGTTGGTGAATCGTTGGGATGCACAGACCTTGCCATACTTTCATCGTATGCTTGGCTTTGATCAGGGACAGTTGATTGAAGATGCTGTTGTCGATAAAGTTAATTGGCAGAAGATGCATCGTTTGGAAGTCCAAAGATCTTCACAAAATAGTTTATGGATAAAGTCTTTCGAATTACAGTCGCCGATACTTTGAAAAATTCGATCGATTTGCTTGTTAAAAGGGTCTTAATCTTAACTTAATCCTCTTTCTGCTAGGATACAGCTGTAGGAGGGATGAGCGATGTTACCAAAGAGCGAAGTGTTTGAGATTCTACGCGACTATCGGATTCATTTATTGATGATCGAATTTGGAATTATCTTCATCTTGTTTATAATGAGTATGAAGAGGAAACGCGTATGAAACTTCTATTAGTAGAAGATGAACAAGATTTATTGAATGCCTATCAAAAAGGTTTGAAGGCAGAAGGTTATGGCATTGATGCGGTGACGAGTGCCGAGGATGCCTTGGATCTGCTTTCGTATAATAAATACGATTGTATTGTTTTAGATTTGAATCTTCCAAAGATGAGTGGTTTGGAACTGTTGGAAAGCATTCGTGAAGAAGACGATCAGACAAAGATCATGATCGTGAGTGCGAATCATACCGTGGATCAGAGGATCACAGGTTTGGATAAGGGTGCGAATGATTATTTGATCAAGCCTTTTGATTTTCAAGAATTGAAAGCACGTTTAAGAGCGTTGATGAGACGTGATTTTTCCGTTAAACCCACGATTTTGATCAGTGGGGATTTCAGTTTGGATTTGGCTTTGCATCAGGTGAAATACAAAGAGAAGGTCATCGGTTTGACGGTAAAGGAATATGCCATCTTCTCCTATCTGCTTCAGAACCAAGATCACATCGTCAGTGCTGAAGAGTTGTTGGAGAAATGTTGGAATGAAGAAGCAGATCCGTTTACAGATGTCATGCGTGTGCATATCTATGCTTTACGTAAGAAGATTCATGCGATTACAGAACGGGATGATGTGATCTTGACCGTGAAAGGCGTCGGTTACCGACTGAATCCTTAAGATGAAACGCAAGAGTTTACAGACAAAGGTTGTTCATTATCTAGTATTATGGGTGATTGTCTTGGGGACGATCGGTGGTGTTTTCACATGGATGAATCGTCCAGTTGAAAATGACCAAGAAATCATGTTTTCACAAAAAGCCGAGATGGCGATCTTGGAAGATGCGCGCACTGTGGAACCCAATGTTTTAGCTACAGATGTCATGCCTACGAGTCGTACGATCGGTTTTGTGGCTTTTCTGATTTTGGCTTCTGGTTACTTGTTGCATTATGGTTATCGTCATCTTGTGTTGCCGATCGTTCAATTGGGAAAAACCATCCGTTCTCATCCTTTGGAGAACATCTCACATAAGCAGGATTATTTGGAATTGGAAGACATACGTGCGTCGCATAATGCGATCACATCAAAACTGGATGCGGCGTTGAGTTATCAAAAACGCTTCAATGCGAGTATGGCGCATGAACTAAAGACACCTTTATCGGTCATCAAGACGCACATCGATGTGTTGAATGAGCAGTCGGATAAGACCATTGAGGATTATCAGAACACCTTGAATGTGGTGTCGAAGACGGTCAAAAAGATGAATGCCTTGGTTGAGACCTTGTTGGATACTTCGCAAGAAGGACAGGACAGTTTGAATGATGTGTTGAATGTGGAAGAATTGATCATGGATGTGGTGGATGATTTGAGTTTATTGGCTGAAGATAAGGGTGTTAAGTTGAATTATCATACGCATTCTGGTCCGATTAGTTATGGGAATCAAGTATTGATGTATCGAGCGTTGTATAATTTGGTTGAGAATGCGATCAAATACAATCATGTGGATGGTACGGTAGAGATTGAGACGGACTTTGATGAAGATTGCTTCACCATCTCTGTTAAAGACAATGGACGCGGCATTGCGGCTAAAGACATTGATCATATATTTGAGCCTTTCTATCGCAGTGAACATCATGCAAAAGATGGACTGGGTTTAGGTTTGGCTTTGGTTCAAACGGTTGTGAATATGCACAGTGGACGCATCGAAGTCGAGAGTAATGAACATGTAGGAAGTACCTTTACTTTGCATTTTCCATATCTACGTCAAGGGGGTCATGCTTAATGAATGTCTATGATTTTGATAAGACGATCTATCGAGAGGATAGTTCGTTGGATTTTTATAAGTTCAATCTAAAAAAGAATCCCATCATTTTGATGCATGTGTTTTCACAAGGGCTTGCTTTTATTGCCTACAGCATGCATCTAATTCCAAAAACAAGAATGAAGACGATTTTCTATCGTTACTTTAAACACATCAAGGACATGGACCAACGAGTTGAAGAGTTCTGGAAAGTTCATGAGCATAAATTGATGGATTATTATCTTCTGCAGAAACATCCTACTGATGTGATCATATCGGCATCGCCGGAGTTCATGTTAAAACCGATCTGTGATCAATTGAAGGTTACCTTGATCGCCTCCCGTGTGGATCCAAAAACAGGGGTCTCGCAAGAGAATTGTTATGGCGAGGAAAAGGTGAAGCGTTTTAGGGAACTGTTTCCAGATGCGCAGGTGCATTCCTTCTATTCCGATTCTTTATCGGATACACCTTTGGCAAAGCTTGCCCAAGAGAGTTTCTTGGTTACACCGGAAGGCATTCAGCCTTGGCCGAAAGGCTGAGGATTTTTTTGTTTAAAAAGACTTGGATTATTCCAAGTCTAAGCGGATGTCTCCGGAAATAGTTTTTAACTTAATCATGGTGTTGGGTTCACCGATCTGTACCTGTCCCGTTTTATTAAGCAATACTTTATCGGCTTGATAGACTTCGCAGTCACCGTTCAAACTGCTTGTGCTGATCTGGAGATCATCTTTATTTTCAATCTTGATATGTATGTCTCCACTCGTGTTGGAGATGTTCATTTGATGGATCAATTTGAGTTGTGCATCGACATCCCCACTTACGTTGTTTATGTGAATCGTCTCAAAATCACCGTTGAGACTCAAATCCCCACTGGCGCTCTGATAATCGAAATTTTCTCCATTGGATTGTTCAATCTTGAAATCACCGGATGCAGAACGAATGTACATGTCTCCGCGAACATTAATGAGTTGAAAGTCTGATGAGGCAACTTCGATGTCAACACGCTCAGAGATAATGTCCATAAGTCTAAAATCACCACTGGCTGAGTTGATTCTAATTTCTTGAACTGTGATGTGCTTAAGTGTACCGCTACCACTGCTCGTGTTTAATAGAAGTATGGGTAAGCCGTTTGGGACTTGAATCTTAAGGTCGTATTGACCACTGGTTTTATGTGGAAACAGGGGAAGGACTTTGACATAGAAAGTCGCTTCTTCTTGATAAGCAATCAAAGTATGGCTTAAGCGCTCAAGGAGTTTACCTTCTTTATAGAGATCCACATGGAAGCCTCCATCCGAAGAGGTGCTGATCTTGGTATCCGCATGACGGGCACTGATATCGATGGTTGTGATCTTGTGGGTGAATTCTTTCTTTTGATCATGGCCATGAACTTGGATCTTCTCATTGTTTGGAGACTGGAGATTTTCATAGGATTCCAGGATTTCTTCAATTGAACCAAGAGACGCCATCAGTTCATCATCACTGTGTCCATTCGCTTTCCCTAAGGTGAAATGTGTCTCGAAGTCGTTTAGAATCTCTTCTCTACCTTCGATGTTCAGTTGGTTCAGACGCTCGCGTAAGGTTTTCATGTATGTATCTTTAGTCATGGGGGTTCTCCTTGATGAGTTCATCGACTTGTTCAATAAATGTATACCAATCTTGTTTAAGGGCAGTGTGGTGTTTGGATCCTTTGTCTGTTAGACGATAGTACTTTCGAGCAGGTCCGGCTTCGGATTCAACAAGATAGCTTGTGAAGTAACCTTCATCATTCAAACGTTTCAAGACAAGATAGAGTGTTCCTGCAGCTATGGCCATCTGCTTGGATATGGCTTCCGTAAGTTCGTAACCATATTTATCCCCTTGTTTTAAGAGGGATAGGACGCAGAGTTCAAGGACACCTTTTTTAAATTGTGGGTTCATTGTGTTCTCCTTCAGCTATACTATATCACTAGCTATATAGTAATACAATATAGTAGATTGGTTTAGGGAAATTTCTTTTTACCACATATAACAAGGTATGGACCAATGCCCACGCTGTGGTGAAACAGATCAACGCTATTTCATTGTTAATCAAACGCGAAGTTTATGTCGCAAGTGTTTGACCTATCAAGGTGATTTGGGAGAAGCGGTGTTTGCGGAGGATTTGGTTGAACCTGTATTGAGTTATGCCTTGACGGAGAATCAGTTGGTGTGTTCGAAGGCGGTTGAAGAGGCAAGTCGGTGTGGGGATGTCTTGGTATATGCGATTTGTGGTGCTGGGAAAACGGAATTGGTGATTGAGACGATTCGATCCGTTCTCGATCGTAAACTGACGGTTGGCATCGCGGTTGCACGAAGACAGGTTGTGTTGCAGTTGTATGAGCGCTTGAGCGTCATTTTCTCAGAACTGAGCGTGACGGCGGTGTGTGAGGGCTATACTTCTGAAATCAATGGACACTTGATCATTTGTACAACCCATCAGTTATTTCGCTATCCAAAGTTTTTTGATGTGTTGATTCTGGATGAACCCGACGCCTTCCCGTTTAGTGAAGACAAGACTTTGCAGGGCTTTGCGAATATGGCGTGCAAAGGAAACATCATCTATTTGACTGCGACCCCCAGTCTAGAGCTTCGTAATAAGGTGAAAAAAGGGGAGTTGCGGGAAATCAATCTTTTTGTGCGTCCACATGGCTATCCTTTAAGTGTTCCTAAGGTGAAGACAGGACTTCACTATGTTCAGATGATCGTCTTACAACGTTGGTTGGCTAAGCGGAAGAAACAGGCGTTGATCTTCGTACCCAGCATTCAATTGGGGAATCAACTCAGTACACTATTGAAATTGGTGTTTGTGCATGCAGGTCATGAGCATTTGGATGAACACATCCGTTCCTTCAAGAACGAGAAGATTCAATTTTTGATCTGTACCACGGTATTGGAAAGAGGGGTGACCTTCAGTGGGATTGATGTCTGTGTGATGCATGCGGATCATCGTGTGTTCACCCATGCGAGTCTGATTCAAATTGCTGGTCGTGTGGGCAGAAGTTTTTCAGATCCGGAAGGAGAGGTGTTGTTTCTATGTTCGCAAAGCTCAAGAAACATCGAAGCGTGTCTCAGGGACATCCGGCAGGCCAATGCATCGCTTGTTTCACGTCACTCGTAGAGGGTATTGATATTTATGAATTGTTTACAACATCAGATGTGTTGTGTCCTGCGTGTCGTAGTCAACTTGTTCCTTGTCGGCAAACCATTCATGTGGATGGACTGTCGGTGTATGCTCTTTATTGGTACAACGAAGGCATGAGTACGCTGATGCATCGCATTAAAGCGCTTTATGATGAAAGTTTGGTAAAAGTTTTTCATAAGGACTTGCAGTATGCGATGGCTTGGAAGTATCGTAAGAGCTACAAGGTCTGCGTACCTTCTTCCGATGTGAAGACAAAGGAACGCGGCTTCCATGCGGTTCAAGAGATGTTCAAACCCTGGGATGTGCAGGATGACTTTGTAAAAAAGGATGTTAAACAGAGCTTGCAGTCTGCGCAGGATCGACGCTTGATTGCGGATTCGATTCAACTGAAGCATTCGAATATCGTGCATCATCCCCATATTCTGTTGGTGGATGATGTGTGTACGACGGGTTCCAGTTTGAAAGCGTGTCATGACTTGCTCAAAACGGAAGTGAATTCGGTATCGATTGTGGTCTTGGCTTTGCATACTTCATGGCGTCTTTCTGGGTCTTTGACAATCAAGAAGAAATAGTCAACAGTATTTTGCTTGCAATTTTAAAATGATATGGTATTATAAACCCAGTAGTGCATAGTATCATTACGGGAAAGGCATAGGATTTTATTAATGCAAGGAAAAGTTAAGAAGTTTAACAAAGAAAAGGGATTTGGATTCATCAAGTTAGCAGATGACAAAGATGTATTCTTCCACTATTCAGAGTTGAAGATGGACGGATTCAAAACCATCGAAGAAGGCGCAGACGTCGAGTTCGAAATGGTTGAAACCGATCGCGGTTTACAAGCACGTAACATCACAAAAATTTAACACACAAAAAGGTTGGCTTGCCAACCTTTTTGATTGCCTAAATAGAGTTTAACAAATATGATACAATATCGATGGATATGGAGGTTTTTAGATGAATTTTCTAGAAAAACTATTCAATGGAGACAAGAAGCGTTTAGAAGAGATTCGCCAGATCGCTTTAAAGGTCGATGCCTTAAAGGACGAAATGGCTTCATTGGAAGATGCACAGCTTAAACAAAAAACAGAAGAATTTAAAGAACGGATTCGTGTCGGCGAATCTTTAGATGACTTATTGCCTGAGGCGTTTGCGGTCGCGCGTGAAGCAGCGAAACGTGTCATTGGGGAATTCCCGTATTTGGTTCAAATCATGGGGGGGATCGTTTTGCATCAAGGCGATATCGCTGAGATGAAGACTGGTGAAGGGAAAACCTTGACCTCAGTTCTACCTGTTTATTTGAATGCTTTGGGTGGCCAAGGTGTACACATCGTTACGGTCAATGAATATTTGGCTGGACGTGATGCGAAGTGGATGGGAGCCATCCATGAATTCTTAGGCTTAAGTGTTGGCTTAAACATCCGTGCTCTGACACCAGCTCAGAAGCGTGCCGCGTATCGTTGCGACATCACGTATACGACCAATGCGGAAACAGGCTTTGATTATTTACGTGACAACATGGTAACGAAGATTGATGAACGTGTCTTGCGTCCTTTGAATATGGCTTTGGTGGATGAAGTGGATTCCATCTTGATTGATGAATCGCGTACACCTTTGATCATTTCAGGTGGACAGAAGCAAACAGCTCAACTCTACATTCAAGCGGATCGTTTCGTGAAATCTTTGGTTGAAGAAGAAGGCTATATCGTAGATGTGAAGTCCAAAACCGTACAATTGACGGAAGAGGGTGTGCATCAAGCGGAACGTCAGTTCAAAGTCAATAATCTTTATGACATCACACATACCCACTTGGTTCATCACTTGCACCAAGCTTTGAAAGCCAACTATACGATGGCCAATGATGTGGAATATGTGGTTCAAGACAATGAAATCATCATTGTCGACCAATTCACAGGTCGTTTGATGAAAGGTCGTCAATATTCCGATGGTCTGCACCAAGCCTTGGAAGCCAAGGAAAATGTGCCGATAAAACAAGAAACTTCGACGATGGCAACCATTACCTATCAGAATTTCTTCCGTTTGTATTCTAAACTCTGTGGGATGACGGGTACGGCTAAGACCGAAGAAGAAGAGTTCATGACCATCTATAACATGCGTGTCGTGGAAATTCCAACGAATCGTCCTGTGGTGCGTGAGGATTATCCGGATGCGATCTATGGAACGCAAAAGGCAAAGTTCCAGGCTTTGATGGAAGAAATCAAAGAGCGTCATGCCTTGGGTCAACCGGTTTTGGTTGGGACCATTGCGGTTGAGACGAGTGAATTCATCTCGAAGATGCTAACGCAGAATAAGATTCGTCATGAAGTCTTGAATGCCAAGAATCATGCGCGTGAAGCGGAAATCATTGCCAAGGCAGGTCAAAAGGGTTCGATCACCATCGCTACCAACATGGCGGGTCGTGGGACCGATATCAAATTGGGTGAAGGTGTACGTGAATTGGGTGGCTTGGCTGTTTTAGGCAGTGAGCGCCATGAATCGCGTCGTATCGATAATCAATTGCGTGGACGTTCAGGTCGTCAAGGTGATCCAGGGTATTCACGTTTCTATGTCTCGGTTCAAGATGAACTGATGGTTCGTTTCGGTAGCGAGCGTTATACGGCCTTGTTTAACCAATTGGGTGACCAGGCGGTGGAATCCAAGATCGTCACAAAGTCCATCACCAGTGCGCAAAAGCGTGTTGAAGGTGTCAACTTTGATGTTCGTAAGACTTTATTGGAGTACGATGATGTCCTTCGTCAACAACGTGAGACCATCTACAATCAACGTGATTACATTTTGGAACACCAAGATGTGCATGAGTTAATCAAAGAAATGTTTGGTCGTGTCATTGAAAACTTGGTTCGTACGCATGTGGAAGTGAAGAATCACCAAGAAGAAGTGAATGTCGAAGGTTTCTTGAATGCATTGACAGCGATGCAGTTCACGGATATCAGTTTGGATGAGACAAGTCTGAAAGGTAAGTCTGTATCCGAAGTCATTGAATTGGCGAAGGACTTGGCTTGGAACAGCTATGAAGCGAAGATCGAGCCGTTCAAACAACACAGTCTAGGTTTGGAGAAGAACATCGTTCTATCCATTGTGGATCGTTCTTGGCAAGAGCACATCGATACGATGTCGAAGCTCAGAGAAGGGATTCATTTGCGTTCTTATGCACAAAATAAACCTTTGCAGGCGTATGTCGCAGAGGGCTATGAGTTGTTTGAAGATATGTTGAATCGCATCTCACAAGAAGTCGTGGGCTTCTGTTTGAGGATGCGTGTGGAAGTGAGGAAAAAATAATGGAAGTTTATGAAATGAAACAATCGGTCACTGAGATCAAAGCCAAGTTGAAGCAACTTGGCGACTCTCTTTGACTTAGCTGGTAAACAGAGTCGTATTGAAGAAATCGATCACTTGATGATGGATGAGCATTTTTGGGATGATCGCAAGAAAGCTCAAACCTTGATCAATGAGAAGAATGGTTTGGTAAGCATCCTGGAATCCTATCAATCGTTGGATAAACGTTATGCCTCGATGGATGAGACCGTGGATATGTTAAAGTCTGAGTTTGATGAAGAGATGATGGCGATGATTGAAGAAGAGGTTGTGCAGGCACAGACGGAGTTCGAAGACTTCGAAATCAAGATTCTTCTGTCCCACCCCTATGATCACAGCAATGCGATTTTGGAGCTCCATCCCGGAGCAGGCGGTACGGAATCACAGGATTGGGCAGAGATGCTTTATCGCATGTATACCCGTTATGCGGAGAATAAGGGTTACAAAGTCAAAGTTCTGGATTATCAAGAAGGGGATGAGGCGGGCATCAAGTCGGTTTCGTTCTTAGTTGAAGGCGATATGGCCTTTGGCTTCTTAAAGGCTGAGAAGGGTGTGCATCGTTTGGTGCGTGTCTCGCCCTTTGATTCTTCAGGCAGACGGCATACCTCATTCTGTTCCTTGGATGTCATGCCGGAATTCAATGAAGAAATTGAAATAAACATCGATCCGAATGATATCGTTCTTGAGACGCGCCATGCGAGTGGTGCGGGAGGTCAGAACGTCAATAAGGTATCGTCTGCGGTTCGTTTGATTCACAAGCCAACCGGCATCGTGGTGAACTGTCAAACGGAGCGTTCGCAATTGAACAATCGTGAGACAGCCATGAATATGTTGAAGAGTAAGCTGTATCAACTTGAAATCGAGAAACAAGAAGCGAAACTTGCGTCCATCAAGGGTGAGCAGAAAGCCATTGAATGGGGTTCACAGATACGTTCGTATACCTTCATGCCGTATACCTTGGTCAAGGATCATCGTACAGGTGCTGAAGATGGGAATGTACAGAAAGTCATGGATGGCAATATCGATGAATTTATTTATGCGTATCTCAAGTCAATGATTCAGTAATTCCTTCTTGCGAGGGACTCCTTAGCTTTGGATAAGACCGAATATAGTGTTCGGTTTTATTTTGGTTTAGAGGAATGGTGGGATTTCTTGTTTTATCATTACGAGAATACAAAGAGGTAGTAAAAATGCTTTGGATCGTACCATCTCGAAGATCTAATGAAATCGAAAAAGTTTCGTTTTAACAATTATCTGTATGAAATCTAGGTTAAAATAATAAAAATACCAAAATCGTCAAATAGACTTTCTACGGGGGACCAATGGATAAAATTGTCAGAAGTGTATTGATTGGATTGTTAATTATTTTTAGCTTAAGTGCTTGTACGGTAAAGAGTTCCGTGCAAGATCCTAACGAAGTGAGCAGTGAACAGTTGTCATTAAGGATTACAGAATTAAATGATGAATTGCTTATCCTTCAGGAGCATATGAATGCAATAATCGAAGAAGTTTATAGCAATGAAGTGATTAGACCCATCGATATGGATGGTCAACAACTTTATGTAAACAGTTTATTGCCTTTAGCAATCTTAGTATCCAACGATTATGATTTGCCGATTGTGGTTTATAAGAATGGTACATCTGTATCGATCCATTATGAAGAAAAGGATATTAAAGAGTTCATCCAAGGCTATGCACTGGTTCCCAGGATTCTTGTTTTAGAAAACAAGGAAGATCCTGACCCTGAATTCTATGACAAAAAGGATGTCGTTAAGATTCTTGATGAGAATTGGGTGATTATTAAGAGTATTCGCATTGAAACCAGCATTGATGAGCAAACGAATCAAAAGATCAATGAAATGTTAGATAAGATTAAATTCTATTGATTTCATGGCTGTTTATGACGATTCGAATAGTGGATAATTTGGTTGATTTAGAAAGCAAAAACTGAAAATGGTCTTTCAGTTTTTTTAAGTCAAAAAGCATGCTTAGAGTAGGATGATACAATATTGCTATTCTAAGTAGCTTCTACTTCTTATAGTGGTTTAAAACTTCACAACCATCTTCGGTTACGACAACCAGATCTTCGATACGGATGCCACCCAAGCTGGGAAGATAGATACCGGGTTCGATGGAGAAGATCATACCGACCTGTGCTACGACTTCGCTGTTGGAGCTGACATCGAAGGGCTCATGGACATCTTGGCCGATGCCGTGACCTGTACGGTGGATGAAAGCATCGCCATATCCCGCATCTCGGATCACGTCACGTGCAGCTTTGTCGATGTCTTTTAAGAGGACACCTGGTTTGACGGCTTTGATGGCGGCGAGATTGGCCCTCTTGACGATCTGATAGATTTCTTCCATCTTTTTGTTTTCACCGATGATGAAGCTACGGGTCATGTCGCTACAATACCCTTGATAGAGACAGCCCATATCAATGATGACGGGCATGCCTTCTTTCAGTTCAAGATCATTGGGCATCGCATGTGGATCTGCGGTGTTTTTACCAAATGCGATGATGGGAGGGAAACTGACACTTGTCGCCCCTTTTGAAATGAAGCGTTCTTCAATTTGTGCCGCAATTTCTTTCTCACGTACACCCGGAACCAATAAAGTTTCAACTTCATGCATGACGGCATCGTTGATTTGACTGGCGATGCGCATTGTTTCGATTTCGCTCTGATCTTTGATGGCACGTATACGATCCGCCAAATCATCGAGTTCTACTTTTAGAAGGGGGTTTAATTTCATGAGCTTTAATAGAAATCCAGATTTAAGATGTTTATCAACATACAATAAATCACTGTGGATATGATCATCTAATTTTTTGATTGGGTCATCCACATCGTTGAAACGTACGATTTTAAGTCCGGTTAGTTTTGTGGGAAAAAGTTCATTTAAAAAGAGAATGACATCGGATGGACTGATCAAAAGGCCAAGGAACCTTTCTTGAACATGAAATCGTTGGCCAACGAGATAAGCGATCATCTTCTCATCACTGATAAGAATCGGGTGTTGAATCTTGGATTGAAGGGTATAGGCTTTCATGACTTTACAATACCATAAGATTGATTTTAAACAAAGATTTGAGTATGATATAAAAGCATTAGGCAAAGGAGATACTTATGCGCAATCCGCTGGTAACACTAACTTTAGAGAGTAATCATACTGTAAACATTGAACTGTATCCTGAAATCGCAATGAATACGGTCAGTAATTTTATCAATTTAGTTCAGGAAGGCTACTATAATGGTTTGATTTTCCACCGTGTCATTCCTGGCTTCATGGTCCAAGGGGGCTGTCCGACAGGGACAGGCACCGGTGGCCCAGGTTATAACATCAAGGGTGAGTTTTCATCCAATGGGTTCAAGAATGACTTGAAACATACGCGTGGCACCATTTCAATGGCACGTTCGGGTCACCCCAACAGTGCAGGTTCACAGTTCTTCATCATGGTAGCGGATGCGCCGCATCTGGATGGACAGTATGCAGCTTTTGGCAAGGTTGTGTCGGGGATGGAGTACATCGATAAGATCGTTAATGAGAAGCGTAATTCGATGGACAAACCACTGACGCCTCAGGTCATCGTTTCTGCAGAAGTCGATACCTTTGGGGCTGAGTTTACCGTACAAAAAGGATAGTTGATGAAAGTTTCTTGAGGCTTTAGACTTAAGAGACTTTTTTTCTTGTTTATCGCGCTTCATCTATGCGAAAATAGGGTAGGTATGTTACGTCGTAAAATAATTCAAACATTTGAAGATTGGTATGCAAATCCCGATCGCAAGTCATTTATCATTGAAGGTCCACCCGATATTGGGAAGAGCTTTGTTTTAAAAAGCTTTGCATTTCAAAAGTATAAACAGGTCGTCATGCTTAACTTCAATCAATTTCCTTACATGCGCAGGATATTCGATGCGCAACTGGATGTGGATGGGATGATTCTTCAGTTGGTCATGCTGATCAAGGGGGCGGTTTGTGTCCCCCATGAGACCTTGATTCTGATGGATGAATTGGAATACTGTCCAGAGGCATATGAAGCGATGAAGAAGTTCTCGATCGATCGACGTTACGATTGCATTGGGACCGTATCGCGTTTGGCTTTCTTTGAAGCCTGTGATGAAGTGAGTATTGTCCGTATGCATGGCTTGGATTTTGAGGAGTTCTTGTGGGCAAATAATGTTACGTCCACACTCTTGGATCAGGTGCATCAAAGCTTTGTCCAAAAGGATTCTTTGGATTTAGAACTGCATGAGTATTTGCTTAAGTTCTTTAAAACCTATCTCAAGGTGGGTGGGATGCCGAAAGCAGTCAGTACCTATTTGAGTTCACACGACATCAATGAAGTCAGGAATGTTCAAAAAGCAATTGAAGAAGGGTATAAGAGTAAGATGTTGATGCATGTGCAGCCTAAGGAACGTGATCGTTTCATAAAGTTGTATGCGTCGATTCCAGAACAAATCACCAAAGGCAACATGCGTTTCATGTATAAGGAAATGGATGAGAAGGCAACGCATCGAAACTCGTTCAAGAGCATTCGCTATATCTATCGCATGGGTTGGGCTTTTGTTTTGTATAAACTTAAAAGTACGAACTTCCCCCTAGTGGAGAATACGCGGAGTGACAATTTCATTTTCATGATTCGTGATATCGGTTGTCTAAGTGGGCTTTTGAAAGAAGGGACCGTTGAGCAGTTCTGTGATTTGAGTCTGCTCCAACACAACCCCTTTTTGATCAATGGTGTTGCGGATATTTTGGCTAAACGAAACATCAAGCTCTATTTTGCCGAACATGGCCAACATGATTTCTTGGTTGCCATGGTGGGGAATCAGCGTTTTGGTTTGAGCTATGAAGATGTGAAGACCTTACGTAAGATGTCGCGTTTGGTGGAACAAGGTTTACTGGATGCTTGTTATAATTTGACGACGCGTCCGCTGTTGGTAGATAAAGTGGGCATTCATTTGCCTTTATATCATATACTGTTTATCGGAAAGGGAACTTATGAAGAAATACGTTGGAATTGATGTCGGAGGAACAGAGATTAAGTTTGCGTTATTGGATGAGAAGGCTCAATTCCTTGAAAAAGGATCAATCGATACGCCACACACGAGTCTTGAGGATTTCGTAGATGCGATTGGACAGATCGTGGATCGTTTCAAACCAGATGTGGAGGCGGTGGTCATGAGTGTTCCTGGACGTGTTGATAGTAAGAATGGCTTCATGTTTACCGGTGGAGCGATTCGCTATAATTACAACGTTGCCATGACAGGCTTGATTTCGAAACGCGTGGATTTACCCGTCGTTTTGGAAAACGATGCGAAGTGTGCAGCCTTGGCTGAACTTTGGATGGGATCACTCAAAGGCATCGAATCGGGTTTGGTTCTGACTTTGGGAACGGGCATTGGCGGAGGTGTCGTAACCCATGGAAAGCTTTTAAGAGGTTATAACTTTGCGGCAGGTGAGCTGTCCAATCTACCTACAACGATCAGACCTGTGAATGATCCGCTTCAAGCTTGGGCTCAAATCAATGGGACAGGTGCTTTGACAAGTCCATTTGCGATGCGTAAAGGATTGGACGCAAAGGAAGTGAATGGCAGACGTTTCTTTGAGGCATATCATGCAGGGGATGTGGATGCACACGCTGTCATGGATGAGTTCACAACGAATTTTGCGAATGCGATCTATTCGATTCAAACGGTCTTGGATAACCAACGTGTTGCGATCGGGGGTGGAATCAGTGCCCAGGACGTCCTGATTGAGCAATTCAATGAAAAGCTGAATAGACTCTTTAGTAATCTGCATCCAGGCTCTCCGATCAAACAACCTGAAGTGGTGCGGTGTACCTTTGGAAATGATTCGAATCTGATTGGGGCTCTCTACCATTATCTCTATGAATGAAAAAAAGACACACACGTGTCTTTTTAAATGCCCTTGTCTTTACTGACTTGATACATGATAAAGAAAAACAAAGCTGGAATAAAAACAATCCAAAATAGAAACTCGCCCATACGTAGCCCCCTGATTGTTATTATCATACAACATTTTGTGAATTTGTGAACAAGAAGTTGTTATTACAAAGAAAACAAGTACACGATTGTGTACTTGTTCCCCACCCAATGGCATTAAAACATGCATATTATTCACATGCAATGATACTGTCCGGTTTAATGGACACTAAAAAAGTCAGTTTCCTGACTTTTCTTCATGTTCTGTGAATTCCACATCGATCACATCGCCATTGTTGCGTGGTGTAGGGTTGACGGGCTCTTGGTAGGTGAAACTACCAGGTCTAATCTTCGGAGCTACAAAGCGAAAACTTCTGAAGAAATATATGATTGCTGCTGCGTATATAACATAACGAAGGATTGGGTTAATTCCAATCAAGGCATTGAAGAGTAGATTAAGAACAAGGATAAATACTATAGTACTGATAAGTCTTGTCATTAAGTTCCTTTCTAGGATTTACGCGTAAATTCTATTTTGCAATGAGGGCAGGTGACCTCGATCTTACCGCGTCCTCGAGGAACACGGAGAGTACGATGGCAACGTGGGCATTGCATGTGTTTGTATTGTTTTTCTTTGATGTTGAGTTTTATGACTTTGAACCAAGAACGAACAGGTCGTGTTAGATTCATGAAGGCCATGTTTTCTTTTTGACGTTTGTAAATCTTGCGTGAGAAGGCTCGATAGAAGATCAAGAAGATCAAGGCATATTCCAATAGACTGAAGAGGATGTTGGGTTTAAAGAAGTAAGAAAAGCTCAAGGTCATCAGAACATAAAGAACAAGCAATGCATAGTTCAGTTGATCATAACCGTTTCGACCTTGCATGAAACGGTAAATTGAATACTGTAGGTTACGTAAGAAATTTTTCATGGTACGAGATTCATCATAGAGATAAAACGCATAGAATGCAAGGATAGATAAATGAAATATTTTACACAAAATTGTGTTAAATCGTGTGTTGTGTCATTAGGATTAACACGATACAATAGAGTCATCAAAGAAATTTCAGGTCACCGTTGTGTGAAAAGGGAAGCAGGTTGAAGGCCTGCACGGTCCTCGCCGCCGTATGAGGGAGTCGGTTTCGAATACCACTACATCTGTTTGAGAACAATGTGGGAAGGTGAAACGCGATGATGAATTCAAGTCGGAAGACCTGCCTGAGATGAAAATGTGTTGGCGACCTACGAAGGATGGGGAGCAACTTTTTAGTTTGCACATTTTAGTGTTCTTTGGGTGAAAGGACAAGGCGTAATGATTTTACAAGTTGTGAAAAGGGATGGAAGACGTGTGGATTACGATATTCAGCGCATTGAGGATGCACTTTTTAAAGCTCAGGCGCAAACTCAACAGAGAGGTTTAAAAGCTGATTTTGATGTATCGCGGATGGCTTCATGGGTTGAGGAGCATTTATCGAAGGATAAGCCTGAACTGGAAATTGAGATCATTCAAGATACGGTTGAGAAGACACTGCGTGAAAAGCATCAAGATGATTGTGCAAAGGTGTATGCCATGTATCGTAACGAACGTTCTAAGCAACGAGAGATACGTGGTTCATTGATGAAGGCTTTGGAACAATTAACGTTTCAAGATGAAGGTTCAGTTAAGCGTGAGAATGCGAATATTGATGGGAATACCGCAATGGGAATGATGCTTCAGTATGGTAGTCAAGCTTCTAAGCGCTTTGCGGCGCATTTCTTGTTGAGACCGGAACATGCGGAGCTTCATGATAGTGGGGCAATCCATATCCATGATTTAGATTTCTATGCGATGGGAACGTTGACTTGTTGTCAGATTGATCTTGTAAAGTTGTTCGAGAATGGTTTTTCCACAGGACAAGGTTCATTGCGTGAACCACAGGATATTCAAAGTTATGCAGCATTGGCAGCGATTGCGATTCAAAGTAATCAGAATGACCAACATGGTGGTCAAAGCATTCCAGCATTTGATGTGGCGATGGCTTTGGGTGTACGAAAAACATTTCGAACGATTATTCGTGAGATGGGTGAACTTCTTGAGCATCTGTCTGATGCAGAAAGAGACATACTTAATCAGATTGAGCTTGAAGATAAAGATTCGATGTTGGATCCAAAACTAAGTCGTTTAATCAATAAGGCTTTGCTGAAAACAGAGCGAAGAACGTACCAAGCCATGGAAGCCTTGATTCATAATCTTAATACCATGCATTCAAGAGCTGGAGCCCAAGTTCCATTTTCGAGTTTGAATTTTGGAACAGATGTAAGTGTTGCTGGACGCATGGTGAGTGAACAATTGCTTAAGGCTCAGGAAGCAGGCTTGGGAAATGGGGAGACCCCAATCTTTCCAATCTTGATCTTCAAGGTAAAGGAAGGCATTAATTTCAATCCAGGGGATGTGAATTATGATTTATTCCGCTTAGCTTTGCGTGTTAGTGCGAAGCGTTTGTTTCCAAATTTCAGTTTCTTGGATGCGTCATTTAATCAAGTGTACTATCAGGCGGGTAAAGTTGAGACGGAAGTCACGTACATGGGGTGTCGAACACGTGTCTTAGGAAATCGTTGTGGTGAAGCACAGGTCAATGGTCGGGGAAATCTGTCCTTTACGACCATCAACCTCGTACGTTTGGGCATTGAACATAAAGGGGATTGGACTGCGTTTGATGAAATGCTAGATCTCCGTTTGAATCAAGTTTTGAATCAACTTCTCACACGTAAAGCTTATCAAGCGAGGAAACAAGTCAAAAACTTTCCGTTTTTGATGGGTCAAGGGATATGGCGATCATCGGATGGTTTGAAAAGAGAAGATTATATCGAATCCGTATTGAATGAAGGAACCTTGAGTATTGGGTTCATCGGTTTGGCAGAGTGTTTGGTGGCCATGATGGGACAGCACCATGGAGCGTGTAAGGATGCACAGCGCCAAGGGTTACGGATCGTCCAAAAGATGTATGACTTCTGTGAAGTTAAATCAATTGAATTGAATTTAAACATCACTTTGTTGGCGACACCAGCTGAAGGTTTGGCAGGACGTTTTACCCAATTGGATCGTAAGCGTTATGGTGTTCTTCCAGGTGTGACAGATTTGGAATACTATACCAACAGTTTTCATGTGCCGGTTCATTATAAGTGCTCAATAGTGGATAAGCTGAATATTGAAGGCCCATACCATGCGATTACTCCGGCTGGACACATTAGTTATGTGGAAATTGATGGCGATCCTGCTCAGAATGTGGATGCGATGGAGGATATTGTTCGGCTCATGCGCAGTACGAATATAGGTTATGGTTCAATCAATCATCCTTTGGACCATGATCCTGTATGCGGTTATCGAGGTGTGATTGATGGCGATCGTTGTCCTCAATGTGGTAGAGAAGAAGATGCGGTGGGGTTCCAACGCATTCGACGCATCACAGGATACTTGGTCGGTAGCCTGGAACGATTCAATCCTGCGAAACGTGCAGAGGTGGAGGCACGTGTCAAACACGGTACGACTCGCTGATCGGACTGCATTCAGTTCGGTGGATGGGGCAGGCTTGAGGACAGTCATTTGGTTTCAAGGCTGTGTTCATCGCTGCAAAGGCTGTCATAATCCCAGCACTCATGATCTTCATGGGGGTGAACAATTTGAGATTTCTGCTGTACTGAATTGGATACGATCTTTGCATTGGAAGAAAGTTACATTTTCTGGTGGTGACCCTTTTTTACAAGCAGAGGCTCTGTATGCATTGGTTTCAGCTTTAAAGCAGGAAGGATATGATATATGGGTTTATACAGGTTATACCTTGGACCAAATCAAAAAGGATTCAAACATGGTGAAGTGTTTGAATCATATTGATGTCTTAGTGGATGGGCCGTATATCTCAGAGCTTAAGAACCCTAATCTAAAATTCAGAGGTTCATCGAACCAGAAGATCCATTATTTAACAAAAATGCCATAGACTGGCATTTTTACTTTAGAATTTACGTGTCAGTCCAACCAGTCTTTCGACCATATCTGGATCACGATGAGAGAAGAAGAGGGAAACGCCATTATCCAATTGTTTGATGACATCCATATCTTCGGTAGTAAGTTCGAAGTCAAAGACATTCTTATTTTCGATCATACGTGACTTTGTGACGGTCTTTGGTAGAACCGATACACCCAATTGAATCAAGAAACGAAGTGCGACTTGAGCATTGGATTTACCATACTTATCACCGATGGCTTTTAACACAGGATTCATGAAGAGTTCATTCTTGCCTTCTGCGAAGGGTGCCCAAGCTTGGGGTTGTACACCGAATTTTGCCATGACTTTCAATGCTTCAGCTTGTTGGTGGAAAGGATGAAGTTCAATTTGGTTGACGGCTGGAATGACTTCATTGTGTTTCGCAAAGTCGACGAGACGATCCGGATAGAAGTTGGAGACGCCAATGGCTCTAATTTTACCTTCTTTGTAGAGTTCAGTCATGGCTTTATAACTGCCATAGACATCGCCAAAAGGTTGGTGGATCAAGACCATATCAATGTAGTCCAAACCGAGGCGTTCAAGTGAGCCTAATAATGAAGCTTTTGCTTTTTCATAGCCTGCTTCAGAAATCCACAACTTTGTAGTTAGAAAGATTTCTTCACGTGGTACACCACTCTTGCGAATCGCACTTCCGACAGCGGATTCATTGCCATAAGATTGAGCGGTATCGAGTAAACGATAGCCAACTTCCAAGGCATCTAAGACACAGCGTTCGCATTCCTCTAGGTCTGCGATTTGGAAGACGCCATAGCCGAGTATCGGCATTTTTACTCCATTATTAAGTGTTAGGTATTGCATATTTGTTCTCCTTTTAGTTAAATTCAAAACGACGTGGTAAGCTAAACCATAATTGATCCAACCAAGCAAGTTGCTCAACTGTCAGATCAGGCGCATTCACGGCCGCGAGGCTGGCATCGAGTTGATACGTCTTACTCGCACCGATGATGACGGAGGTAATGGCCTCCTGCTGCATCGTCCATTTGACGGCTGTGGTGATCGGATCAAGCTTCTGTTCTTGGCACCAGTTGATGTATCTATCGACCGCATTGAAGTTCGCATCTTGCCAGTAGCGTTTCTGATAGAGTGCTCCAGCGCTGTTGAGTCCAAAGCGTTCATTGGGGTCGGGTGTTTCAGTCTTTTGGTGTTTACCTGTCAATAAGCCACCGGCGAGTGGATTGTAAGGTAAGATTCCGATGCCGTCTTCTTTGCATAGTGGAACCAAATCTTCTTCGATCATACGGAATAGTAGGTTGTATCGAGGTTCTACGACTGAAATACGGTGAAGACCTAAGGTATCCGCAATACCGTTTGCTTTGGCAATCTGCCAAGCACGCCAGTTGGATACTCCGATATATCGAGCTTTTCCTGTGCGTACGATTTCATCGAAGGCACGCATGGTTTCTTCGAGTGGTGTGTTGAAATCATATTGGTGTGCCATGTAAATATCGATATAGTTGGTTTGAAGACGTTTCAAACTTCCCTCAATGGCATCCAAGATGTGTTTGCGACTAAGTCCACCGTCATTTGGACCAGGTCCCATCGGTGAAAAGACTTTCGTTGTAATGATGAGTTGATCACGTTTGCCTTGCATCCATTCACCGATGTTGGATTCAGTCCTTCCGGCTTGTGCGAAAGATTCGCGACCAATGGGATAGGCGTTCGCGGTATCGATGCTGGTGATGCCTGCTTCGAAAGCTTTATCTAAGATTTCAAAAGAGGTGACTTTATCGGCTTGTTGGCCAAAGGTCATGGTTCCTAGGGTCAGTTGGGATACATTTAAACCCGTTCTTCCAAGTTTTGTGTATTTCATAGTTTCCTTTCGTGTCTGCTTCAATTTAATATTCACGGATCATATTGATCAGACGTTCTACGTCTTTGGGATCTTCATGTGAGAAGAATGTGGTTTTACCAGTATCGAGTTTAAGGATAAGGTTCATTTCTTCATCACTCAAGACAAAGTCGAAGATGGAGATGTTTTCAACCATGCGTTTCTTATTGACGGTTTTCGGCACGACCGATACACCTTTTTGTACAAGATAACGAAGTGCGACTTGGGGGATGGTTTTTCCATATTTTTCGGCAATTGCTTTTAGGATAGGGTTGCTAAGTAATCGTTCGCTACCACGATCAATGGGCGACCAGGCTTGAGCTTGAATGTTGTGTTTGTTCATGACTTCAAGTTCTTTTGGCCTTTGATGGAAGACGTGCATCTCAAGTTGATTGACAGCGGGAACGATATCGTTGAAGTGAACGAAATCCACCAAGCGATCCGCATAGAAGTTGGATATGCCGATGGCACGGATCTTACCCGCTTTGTAGAATTCACTCATGGCGCGCCATGTGCCATAGACATCATTGAATGGATGATGGATCAATAAGAGGTCGATATAGTCTAAACCTAAACGATCCAATGATCCTTGGATGGCTTCTTTGGCTTTTTCATAGCCAAACCCAGCGATCCACAGTTTTGTAGTAAGAAAGATGTCTTCACGTGGTATCGAGCTTTTGCGAATGGCACTGCCGACAGCTCGTTCATTGCCATAACCCTGTGCGGTATCGATCAAACGATAGCCGACTTCTAATGCATCTAAGACACAACGTTCACATTCTGCCGCGTCGGTGATCGCCAAGACACCATAACCTACTTTTGGCATTTGAATGCCATTGTTTAATGTAAAATATTCCATGTTTGCCTCCTTTTATGTGTGTTGATTTAGCCAAGTCTCAATCACATCGTGCGAAGAACGGACGGCTGATCCCGTTAAAGCAAAGCCCTCTAAGACCTTGGCACTTGGACAAGCATTGCGAATGTCGCGAACACTGTTGCCAAGACCACTGCCTTCATGCGTACAAAAAGGGATGATGGTTTTGTGAGTGAAGTCAAAAGCTTCTAGAAATGTGAAGCAAGCCATGGGCATGGTATTCCACCAGTTTGGATATCCTAGGTAGATGATATCGTAATCATCGATGGAGTCTGGAAGTTGTTTAAGCTCTGGTCGTGCATTTTTTTGAAACTCAACTTTTGCGACACGTGTTGTTTCGGTATAACCACTGGGATAACGTTGTATCGTATCGATCTCATAGAGGTCGGCATTTGTGAATTCTTGAATGACTTTAGCCACATACTCCGTATTGCCTTCTTCAATCATTTGAAGTCGACCTTTGTAGTAGTTTTCACCTCTGCGTGAGTAGTATGCGATGAGTACTTTTGATTTCACTGTTTTCTCCACAGTTGACACTGTACACCTTGGAGTCTACTCCAAGTCAAGAATTATCTTTATAAAAAAACGAGACAGCGTCTCGTCATGCGAAATGGGTATGCTTGGTCTTCCATTCTTCCATTGCGATATGAACCCATAAACCATAGATGCCCAAGGTGATGAACATCAGAATCAACCATTTGATCCACTGTCCGAAAAGGCCCATGGCCGTTCCTTCAAAGACCATGCGTTGACCATCGATCACGGTATGACGCGCTTTCCATTGAAGCATCATTACGATTGCCCAGGGATATAGAATCCCAAAGGAGATGACGGTGATCAGCCAAGCGATGAGGGCTGTGCCCAACCATCCTAATAATTTACCATCAAAATAAGATCTATTCATCCGATATATCCTCCAAAAGGTCGGGTTCGACACGTTCCAGTGTCGATACATTTCTCAGTCTAAGTTGAATCTTACGTGTTCGTACACCTACTAATTTATCCAAGTCTTCACCGGTTTTATGTATGCGGTCTTGAGCACTTTGCAAGACATTGGCAAAGGTTTCAAACTCTGCTTTAACCGAAGAGAGAATACTCCAGACTTCACCGGAGCGTTTCTGAATCGCTAAAGTCTTGAAGCCCATTTGAAGACTGTTGAGTAAGGCGGCCATTGTGGTAGGACCCGCGATGTTCACTTGGTAATCCCGTTGTAGGACTTCAATCATGCCTCGTTGTACCACTTCAGCGTACAAGCCCTCAGTGGGTAAGAAGAGGATGGCGAATTCTGTGGTATAGGGGATTTGAACATATTTATCATGGATATCTTTAGCGAAACTCTTGATTTTGCTTTCTAAGCTCTTCCATGCGATATCGACCGCAGATTTATCACCCAAGATGGATGCGTCCAATAGACGGACATAATCTTCTGTTGGAAACTTGGAATCGATGGGAAGAAGGACAGGACCACTGTCGTCTCCGGGAAGTTTGACCGCAAATTCCACACGTTCTTTAGAACCTGGGATTGTCGCGACATTCTCAAGGAATTGCTCCGGGGCGAGGATTTGTTCTAGGATGGAACCCAATTGAATCTCACCCAACATGCCGCGCGTCTTCACATTGGAGAGGACCTTTTTAAGATCACCGACTTCCATACCGATCTTATTCATTTCCCCCAAGCCTTTGTATACCGCTTCGAGTTGCTCCGAGACTTGTTTGAAGGATTGAGAGATGCGGTCTTCTAGGGTCTTCTGAAGTTTCTCATCGACCGTCATGCGCATTTCATCTAATTTCCTAGTGTTTTCTTCTTGTAAGGAAGTAAGGCGTTTCTCAATGGTCTCACGGACTTGATTCAACTTTTGTTCATTCTGTAAACCGGTATTGGCTAAGATTTGATTGATTTGAGTCAGGTTTTGCGCAACACTGGTCTGTAGGTTGTTTTGGCTTGTCCGCAACAATTCCATCAAGTCACTGAGACGTCGATCCAGGACATTGTTTGTATCTCGATTGGATGTGCTCAAGACATTGGAGAAGGTTGTCAGGGTGCGTTGATTGTCATCCTTGAGATCACTCTGTAATTCACGAAGACTAGCTTTCAAACCTGTGTGATTGGGTTTCTTGAAAATCAGGATCAGAACCAAGAAGATGAGTATGACTAAGAGTATCGGAGTTATGTATTCCATAAATGTTCCTCATTATGGGGTACGGGACCGTAGCGATTGTCATAATCGGTTCCCGGAATCATCATCAACAATAAAAAGATAAAGGGTCCCATCCATGGAATCAGATTGACCAAGAGATACCAGGCTGGTCGATCTTGATCATGTAGGCGTCGAATTGAAATCGCCAATAAAGGCAGCGATATGACGATCGAATAGGCGATGCTGAACATGACCCAAAGCATCGATACGCTTGCCGCAAGGATCGGAATCTCAAAAAGGAACCCTAACATCGCCACCACAATCCCAATGGCCAAAAAGCCAAAGACGATGATGAGATTGGCAAAGAAGAAACGCCAGTACACTAAGCGTGAGGTTCGGCTGTTGAAATCGGTGAAACGATTGAGGGCGTCCCTGAAACTACCAAAAAGGCGAATGTCTTCAGCACGGGTCGTGATGAAGCTTTGTCCGCAATGGATACAGCTTTTGGCGTTGGATTCAACTTCACTTTCGCAGGAGGGGCATGTTTTGCTCATGGTTCTATTATACGGCTTGAAACGCTTTGTACCGTATCTTTTTAAACAAGTGGTATAATATTTGTACAGTTTGACTTAGGAGGATGAACATGTCAACGGTTTATTCAGAAAAAGAATATCATGTGAACTTATCAAAAGGAGATGTCGGTGAGTACGTCATCCTGCCAGGGGATCCAGGTCGGTGTGAAAAAATCGCTCAATACTTTGACAATCCTGTTTTAGTTGCCAGTAATCGTGAATACGTCACGTATACCGGAACCTTGGATGGTGTGAAGGTCAGTGTGACTTCAACGGGCATCGGTGGACCTTCCGCCGCGATCGCCTTGGAGGAATTGGTTCATTGTGGTGCGCATACCTTCGTTCGTGTCGGGACATCCGGCGGGATGCAGAAAGAAGTCTTAGGGGGCGATGTGGTGATTGCGACGGGTGCCATTCGTTTGGATGGGACCAGTAAGGAATATGCACCGATTGAGTATCCTGCGGTTGCGGATTTTGATGTGGTCATGGCTTTGAAGGAAAGTGCACGGGAATTGAAACACCCATATCATGTGGGTGTGGTTCAGTGTAAGGATTCCTTCTATGGCCAACATTCACCGGAATCGATGCCGATCGCAAGTGAACTTCAAAACAAGTGGGAAGCTTGGATCCGTACCGGAGCACTGACTTCTGAAATGGAATCGGCCACGCTCTTCATTGTAGGTTCCACACGTCGTGTACGTGTTGGGGCGGTTCTATTGGTTGTGGCGAATCAAACGCGACGTGCATTAGGATTGGAAGATATTCAAGTCCACGATACGGAAGCTGCGATCAAGGTTGCGATTCTATCACTTCGCAAGTTGATTGCTCAGGATAAAGTGAAATAGTAAAAATAGTTTGATGAAATATGATCATCAAACTATTTTTTTAATCGTTTATGCGCTGTAGCGTTTGTACTTCTTTATCTGGAATCGGGAAGGCGAGGATGATCTCTTCGAAGCTCGAAGCTTCTTGTAAGTTGAAAGTCAGCTTCGTATCACTTTCTTCATGAACTAGAATGAGTTGTGTGGCCCCATCATAACGAATTCACCGAAATCATACCAGGTGAAAGTATAGTGATATTCCGCATCATTCGGTGCTTTTTCAAGCACATTCAGGTAAGTTTCTGAGAAAGAGACGATAACGGTCTTCCCATCTCCGTTAAAAGTGAACTGCGCATCCTTGCTTGAGTAGAGGCCATCATGTGCAGGCGGCAAGGGTGTATCGATCTTGGGTGGTTTGTCATTGTTGGGAGTGCATCCTACAAGCAGAATCAACACAAGGAGACGAATCAACCCCTTCATTTTAAATCGTAATGAAGACTTCATGATTATTTATTCGTGACTCTAACGTTCTTGGGACAGTTGTTCAGGATATGCTCAAGTACGAAATCAAAGTCCTCATTGGACACATAAACTTGATTACGGGATAAAGTTTCATTCACATAAATGGTATTGCGTGCTTTAGCAACTTTGATGGACTTAACCTTCTTGAAGCTTGTATAAAGGCTTTGCTTGGTTGCGGCCATCAAACCTGAACCAGCTGTGGTTAAGTTTCCACTGGATAATCCGATTAAAGCGCTTAAGTAACCCAGTGCTTGTGCTTTCTTGTATTGCTTGTCCAATTGGATGTGATTCACACCTTTATCGTCCATCTTAAATAAAACATAGTACTTGCCGCCATATAAGAATCCAACAAAAACATAAGCAATGATGAGTAGAACGGCCATACCAATCACGCCATAGGCAAAGATTGTGGCGGATAATCTGATCGCATCCATGAATCCATCGCTCAAGCTGATGAAAAACATGAAGACCATAGGCACAAACAAGGCGATGAGCATGACTTTGGCGCTTGTGATCAGGATGGCAGGATTTCTCCAAAAGGAGAATTCATACATCCATTGCATTTCTGTTCCATTGATGGTGATGTCTCCACGTTTCTCAAGCGTAGGAATTTCCTGTTTGACTACCGCTTCAACCTGTTTGATCTTTGGTTCATTTATTTCCTCGGAAATAGATGAATCTCTCTTTTCAATCATTGGAAAGGGATGCCCACAGTTTTCACAGAACGCTTCATCTGCAATTCGTTTCTTTCCGCAATTTTCACAAAACATTTTAGGCCTCCTTGACATGGGATTCATGTTTGTATTGTTTAGGTTTCGATTTCGCTTATGGTGTGCGAGAATCCAAGCGTTTGGTGCTAAAATGAAAACAATAAGGCATAAGCACGAGGAGATTCGTATGACGATTCAGAAAACATTCTTTTGTCCACAGTGTGGTACGCGACTTTCGGGTAAGAAAGCCTGTCGAAACTGTGGCTTTGATGTGCACAGTGAGGATGCCTACCACGGCATCTCTGCCCTTGGGGCAGGCGGTGTGGGTTGGTCGGATGCGGTGAATGATCCGCGGTTTGCGGGTTACCAAAGCAATAAGCGAAAATACATCGGTTTATTTACAATCGTCCTTGTCTTGGCCATCATCGCTTTTCTCGTAATCAGTGGTGATTTGAGCCTGGATGGAGAAGGAATGATCGTCATTCTTGTCCTAAGTGGAATGTTTGTCATGATTGCCTTGTATGCGATGTTCAGCACAAAGCGTAAAGGGAAAGAATGGACTGCGAAGGTCATCGATAAACATTTGGAAGATGGGAAGACTTTACGTTCCCATATCATTTTTCAAACCGATAGAGGCTTGAAGCATAGCCTGATTTTCGATGATCGTGTTCATTACGATTACTATGCAATTGGGGATGTGGTTAAGCAACACAATAAACCTCATTTAAGAACTTTGGAGAAATACGACAAACGTAAGGATGAGATTCTATTCTGTCCGTCGTGCGCGTATCTCTGTGATGCACGTGATCATTACTGTCAGGCCTGTGGTTCACCTTTGTTAAAGGGGAAATAGTTTATAAGCCTATGATGGTTGTTAGAGAACTCAGTGATTTCGTCACTCACAAGTATTCACACATATGCTACATGATTTTTGGTATTCAATATCTAGATGACAACATTATACATCTAAATAGTGTGTGGAACAGTGAATGCCGTCGTTCCTTTTAAATGACTTGCATGGTAACTTGCATGTTAGCTTAAGGGGTAACTTAGGGGGTAACAAGTTATCCTTGTGTGCTATCTATAGCTGTCCATATATTTACGCAGTTCGTGAGTAAAATTAGGGTGTAAACATGGACAGTTGAATTGTTGCGTATACAGACGAATTGTATAGTAAGGGCACATTAAAAGAGGTGTCCACATGGAAACAAATAATTTCGAAGAAGCTTTATTGTATTTTGATCATAATGCGAAGTATGCATACCGTTATATCAATACTTTCATCGTTAGTCCGAATTTCTATGAAAAAGTCGTATCGAAATACCCGCAATGCAATGTGTATCGATTCGTGATTAGTGAAGGGTTTACACAGATGTATGGAATCAGTTTCTTACAAGATGGAGAAGTACCAATTGGGTACAATGCGTATCTATTGAATTTAAAATATTGATTGTATAATGGATGTATGGAACACAATAAACTGGTGCGGGATCGCATTCCTGAGATCATAGGTAAAGAAGGTAAAGAGGCAGAGATTGTTATCTTAGATGATGAGCAGTATCTGATTGAACTAAAAGCTAAGCTCATTGAAGAAGCCACAGAGGTCAGTTTGAGTCAGAATCGAGAAGAAGTACTTTCTGAGCTTGCGGATGTGCGAGAAGTGATGGATGCCTTGATGCAGGTCTATGAGATCAGTCCCATGGAGGTCTCGACAATTCAGGCTTTGAAAGCGATTAAAAGGGGTAAGTTTGAGAAGAAATATTACCTAAAAGAAGTTAAATGAGCGTTTGCTCATTTTTTCATCTTATAGGAAAGTTCTCTAAATCTCAGAAAACAAATTAAAAGAAGCGCTGATGTGAACGCACTCAAAAAGTAAATGAGATTGAAAGATGAAGGCGATGTATATAAGCGCTATGGTTT
>JAUVVC010000002.1 GCA_030604855.1 Erysipelotrichaceae bacterium | reverse complement strand
CTTTCCAATGATTTTCCCGACACCTTCTTGATTGGCATTATACTGAATTTGTAAGGCTTAATTCCACCTTTCCATTTGTAAAGCTAAATTCCATACCCATGCGGAATTTACATTTTCATTTCACGTTATTGTAAATTTTTGAAAATAATGCTTGCAATATATTTCTTGTTCTGTATAATGTGTCCATAAGCGATGAACAAAAGTAGTAACTGATCAACTTTCTTAGAGCGACTTGTGTAAGGTGAAAGACAAGATGAAGGTCCAGTGAACGTGTTTGGGAGCTTGTGATTCGACGATAGAAGGATCACACGTAAGGCTGCGTTAAAGTTTCGAGATGTCAGGTCATTGATCTGAAATTAAGGTGGTACCGCGTTTCATAACGTCCTTTGTTTAGGGCGTTTTTTATTTGGAGGAACTATGAACATAAAATTCGAATTGATTTATCCTTATTTACCTTACCTGTTCGGTGGCATTCTTGTCACATTGCAGATTGCAATTGCGGCCGCATTGCTAGGTTCTTTGTTAGCTTTGATTTTTAGTTTATTAAGCAGAAGAGGTGGACTCATTCAGTTTTTGATCAAAGCCTTCATTGACTTCTTCCGGGGGACGCCCTTGTTGTTTCAATTGGCTTTCTTCCATTACGGGATACCACAATTGACTGGATGGATTCCAACGCCTTATATCTCCGCCTTGGTCATCTTCTCCCTTAATTCCAGTGCCTATCTCTCAGAAATATTAAGAGCAGGTATTGAAAGCATTGATAAAGGTCAGATTGAAGCGGCTCATGCCTTGGGTGTTCGAAATTGGGACATCACCTTCAATATCCTCATTCCACAGGCATTGCGCAATGTCTTGCCTGCGATCATGAATGAATTCATTACTTTGGTTAAAGAAACATCCGTTGTCTCTATGATCAGTCTAACGGACATCATGCGACGACAACAGATCGTGAGCGCTGCGACCTATCGTTTCTTTGAACCCTTATTGGTTATTGGTTTGATCTACTTAGGCTTGAACATCATCCTGAGTAATGTTGGCAAATTGCTTGAAAGGAAATTACGTTATGATTAGTCTTCAAAACATCAGTAAGAAATTTGATGATACAACGGTACTGAACAACGTAAATGTCACCTTTGAAGCCGATAAGACCTATGCCATCATCGGATCCAGTGGGGCAGGGAAAAGCACCTTATTAAGATGCATCAACCTATTGGAAAAGCCCACACAAGGACAGGTCATCGTCGATGGCGTGGATATCGTCAAAGAAAAGGGTCAACTGTATGCGATTCGTGAGAAGATTGGAATGGTCTTTCAAAACTTCAATCTCTTTGCGCACATGCGCGCTAAAGAGAATGTCATGTATGCACTCTTGAAAGTCAAGAAAATGAGCAAAGAAGAAGCAGAGAAGGAAGCGATTCTACAACTCGAGCGCGTTGGCTTGGGACATCGCTTAAACAATTATCCACATCAATTATCTGGAGGCGAAAAACAACGTGTCGCCATCGCTCGAGCATTGGCCATGCATCCAAAGGCCATGTTGTTTGATGAACCCACCAGTGCTTTGGATCCAGAGATGACACAGGAAGTTTTAAAGGTCATCAAGTCGTTGAACCATCGCGGGATGACGAATGTGATCGTTACACATGAGATAAAATTCGCCCAAGAAGTTGCGGATGTCATCATTTTTATGAATCAAGCAGAAATATTAGAAATCACAGATACCAAGGAATTCTTCAAGCAACCAAAAACTAAACGAGCGCAAGAATTCTTGGCCAATATGATTTAAGAAAGGGAAACAAAATGAAAAAACTATGGATTATCATCGCTCTATTGGCGATCGTATTAACGGGCTGTACAGCTCAAGAAAAGGAAGTTGTAGAGACAAAACAGATTACAGTATTGACTTCACCGGATTACCCACCTTATGAGTCGATTGGAGTAGATGGAACTTATGTTGGCTTTGACATTGAATTGATGGAAGCCATTGCAGAAATCATGGGTGTTGAAGTGGTTTGGAAGGAACAATCCTTTGATGGAATCATCGCTGGCTTACAAGCAGGACAGGGTGACATGGCGATATCGGGCATGAATGTGGATGCGGAGCGTTTAAAGTCTGTTGATTTCTCCGATATCTACAAAGCAGGCGAATCCTTATATACAGCTGTCGTGCTGAAAGACAAAGGATTCACATCCGTTGAAGACTTAAGTGGCTTAAAAGTTGGCGTTCAAACCGGGACTGTACAAGAAAATGCGATGAAATCCATTGCAGATAAATATGGCATCACTGTTGAATCTCGTTCTACCTTCTTGACGATCATCGAAGACATCAAACTGGGTCGTTTGGACGCATTGGTTATTGATTATGAAAATGCGATTTCATATGAAGAAGTCAATCCTGAACTGACAACATTCAAAATCACGGATGATGCATTGGATGGAGATGGTGGAACAGCCATCGCATTCCCTAAAGGTTCGGAATGGGTTGCACAAGTGAATGCGGCTTTAGCTCAAATGAAAGAAGATGGTAGTTTAGCGGCACTGGATTCGAAATGGTTCGGTGAATAATTGTTTATAAAAAGCTTCCTGTGCTATAATGAGTTAGGAGATCATTATGGCACAAGAATTCATTAAACTTACACACCCAAATCAACTTGGATTTACTTCGATTAAGAAAGATGTTTTTGATTCAATCGCCTTCTTTGCTTGTCGTGAGGAACAACGTGCTCAATGCGAGTCACGTAAGGGAATCACAAGTAAGATTGTCGATAATCAATTACATATTCGTATTGATGTGAAACTTCAATACGGAATGAATGTTACAGATGTTTCACAGTCAATACAAACTAAAGTGACACAATCCATTGAACAGATGACTGGGCTACTTTGCAGAAATGTTGACGTGAATGTCATCGGATTTGTTTTTAGCGCCCAATAGGGCGTTTTTTTCTTTGAGAAAGTGAGCGTATTGTATGAATCGTCATTTACAACGTCAAAAGACCATTGAATGTCTTTATCAACATTGTCTATTAGAACGTCCTTTGACGTTGATCTTGGAGGATTATGAATTTGAGATCACACAAGAGGAAGGCCGTTTTGTATTATTGAATTGTGAGTTCATTGAAATCAATAAAGAAGCTTTGGTCGAGAAGATCAATGGTCTACTACAAGATTGGACCTTTGAACGTCTACCTTACGTAGAACAGGCCATCCTCTTATTGGCTGTTTGCGAATTGGAGAGAAAGCTGGATGAGAAGCCCGTCGTCATCGATGAAGCTGTTTTGTTGGCTAAAGAATATGCGGATGACGAGTCCTATAAATACATCAATGCTGTTTTAGATCGATATGAGTAATGTTGTTTGGACTGTTTCAACTTTAGTAAATCGTTTAAAACAGACCATTGAACAGAATGTTGCTTTTAAGTCGTTCTACTTGAAGGGTGAGATATCCAATTTTACATCACATAGCTCGGGACACTGGTATTTTTCATTGAAAGATGAAGGTGCTCGGATCAGTTGTGTGATGTTTTCTACATACGCAAACACGGTTGATTTCAAACCAAAAAATGGCGATAAGGTGCTTTTGAGAGCTGCTTTAGGGGTATATGCACTTCAAGGGCAGGTTCAATGTTCTGTTTTTTCGATGCGTAACGATGGCCTTGGGGATCTCTATTTGCAGTTTGAACTCTTAAAAAGGAAGTTGTATGAAGCGGGCTTATTTGATGTCGATAGAAAGAAGTCGATTCCTAATTATCCGAAATCAATGGGTATCATCACAGGCCGTGAAACGGCTGCTTTACAAGACATGTTAAAGACATTGACCTTGCGTTGGCCTATTGTTGAAGTTACGATTTATCCAAGTCTGGTTCAAGGTGAGCAGGCAGCGAATAACGTGATGAAACAACTCTTGAGAGCTGACAATGCACGACATGATGTCTTGATACTCGCGCGGGGTGGGGGTTCGATTGAAGACCTTTGGGCTTTCAACAATGAAAACTTGGCGTATGCGATCGATGCGCTGAAAACACCACTGATTACCGGTGTCGGTCATGAAACGGATACAACGATTGCTGATTTGGTAGCAGATCTTAGAGCAGCCACACCAACCGCTGCCATTCAACACGCTGTTCCGGACATCCAAGATGTCGAGATGAATCTGAGGAACCAATTAAGAAGATTAAATCAATTGTTGGAATATCAGTTGAATGTCAGTCGTACGGAGTTGAAGCAGATTCAAGCACATCCCGTATTGACACAACCACAACGTATCATGATGTCTCAACAATTGCATCTTTCGAATTTGGCTCAAGCCCTCAGCCAACAAACCAAACGTGCGCATGGATTGAGAATCCGGTTAAACGATAAGCAGGCTCGATTAAGTCAAAGAATCATGAGCTTCACCAATCATCAAAACATACGTCTTTCACGGACACAAGATTTATTGATCAAAAGGATCGAACATAAGACTTCCATCCAGCAGAATAACTTTGGTCAATTGTTGAAATTGTTGAACGCCTACTCACCGCTGAATAGTTTGGCAAGAGGATATGGCATTGTTTCACAAGAGAGCAAGGTCATTCGCTTGGTCCATGATGTGGATTATGCGAAAGTTTTAAAGATACGTTTATACGACGGTACACTACTTGCGAAAGCAATCAAGGAGCACAGTGATGAGTGAAAAAGCAAAGAGTTTTGAAGAAGCCATGTTGCGACTAAATGAAATCGTTGAAGCACTTGATCGAAACGATCATGACTTAGAAAGTTCGATCTCGTTATTTGAAGAAGGTTTGGCTTTAGTCAAACAATGTGATGGTCAACTGAAGTCATTTGAAAAGAAAGTCTCAGAATTGATGGTGAAGTACAGTGACGATTCCAATGTTTAATGATTTTGTACAAGCGTTCAATGCGCATATCGATAACGTTCTGAGCCAAATCGCAGATTCCAATGTCAAAGATGCCATGCGTTATGCTTTGGAAGCAGGTGGAAAACGTTTACGTCCTTATTTGGTTTTTGCGATGACATGTCAGAATCAAAATGATTTGAACGTGATGAATCTTGCCTATGCATTGGAAATGGTCCACACCTATTCGCTTGTGCATGATGATCTACCCGCCATGGATAATGATGATTATCGACGGGGTCAATTGACGACACACAAACGCTTTGATGAAGCTACAGCGATTCTGGCTGGTGATGCTTTGTTGACACAAGCATTTCAGATCATTACGAAACTGAATCTTAAAAGTGATGACATTGTTTCTGCTGTAAATATTTTGAGTGAAGCTTCGGGTGCGAATGGGATGATTCTTGGCCAGGTTTTGGACATTCAAAATGATACAAACCAAGCTAATCAAATAAGTGATCTATACAAGCTTTATGCGTTCAAGACAGGTTGTCTGTTCAGTGCTGCACTTCGTTTAGGAAATCTTTTAAATTCAAAGCGAGAAGATGAATCACAATTAGATCAAATCGGTAAGAAGCTTGGCATCGTTTTCCAAATACAAGATGACTACCTCGAGCGAACAAGTACTTTTGATGTGATCGGAAAATCAAATCAGAGTGATCTCAATAATCATAAGAACACAGTCATTGAGTTTCTTGGTTTAGAGAGATCAAAGCTAAGCATCAATGAACTTTATGATGAGCTCAATCGTGATATAATGTTGCTAAACGAAACGTATCCAAAGCTTTTGGATATCGTTCATTGGATGAAAGATCGAATCAAATAATATGCAAAATGTAATTGATATTGAAAATCCGTTATTTCTTAAGGATTTAAAGAATGATGAATTAAAGGAACTTGCAAGTAGCATACGTTCTTTTTTAATCGAGAGTGTTTCTAAGACAGGTGGACATCTATCCAGCAATCTTGGCGTTGTTGAGCTTACGATCGCACTTCATGCTGTGTTTGATTTCAGTCGCGATAAAATTCTTTTTGATGTTGGACATCAATCATATGTTCATAAGATATTGACCGGTAGAGCAAAGGATTTTGCTCATTTACGGCAATTGCATGGTCTCTGTGGGTTTCAAAAGATGAGTGAAAGCAATTACGATGTCTGGGAAGCAGGACACGCAGGAACAGCACTCTCAGCAGCTTTAGGCATGGCCATCGCAAGAGAAGCAAAGAATGAGGACCATGCCATCGTAGCCATTGTTGGGGATGGTTCAATTCCAAATGGCATGTCTTTTGAAGCATTGAATCATATTGGATCAACCAAACAAAAATTGATTGTGATTCTGAATGACAACAATATGTCGATATCTCAAAATGTGGGGGCATTTTCGCACTCCATAGCCCGTTTGCGCAATAGTCAGTCGTACGTAAATGCAAAAGAAGAAGTCAAGGGCATCTTGAATCAAAACTTTGTGGGTTCTGCTGTTTTAAAAGGGATGCGTTTTGTAAAAGATTCCATCAAAAGAACGATCATCCATCCATCTATTTTTACTGAAATGGGATTGGAGTATCTTGGACCGATTGATGGTCATAATTTTCATGAGTTGTTCAATGCCTTGGAAACAGCGAGACAACATGATGGTCCTGTTTTAGTGCATGTGATCACGACCAAAGGCAAAGGGTTTCATTTGTCTGAGAATGACAAGAATGGCCATTGGCATGGTGTGAGTCAATTCGACCCGGACACTGGAAATAATCTAGGATCACTCCCTTTGAATCATCTCTCTTGGTCAGAAGTTGTGTCTGAAACCTTGATTCGTTTAGCTAAACAAGAACCGAATCTGAGTGTCATCACCCCTGCAATGATACAGGGCAGTAAATTGGAGAAGTTTTTTGCTTTATATCCACAAAGAAGCATTGATTGTGGCATTGCCGAGGAACATGCGGCCACATTGGCCTCAGCCATGGCTTTGAATGGTTTGAAACCATTTCTATCCATTTATTCAACGTTTATTCAAAGAGCATACGATCAGATCAATCATGATATTGCTCGCATGGAAAGTCCGGTTGTCATCGGAATCGATCGAAGCGGCCTGGTAGGGGAGGATGGACCTACACATCACGGTGTGTTTGATATCGGCATCTTGCGTCCACTTCCTAACCTCATCATTGCACAGCCCAAAGATGCGGTTGAAGCCCAGCATTTGCTATACAGTGCATTCAAGCTATCCAGACCTTACGCCATTCGTTATCCTCGTGGAAGCGCCGTTTTCCATGAAGTGGAAACCTTTGAAGTCATCAAGACAGGTTCTTGGACAGTCTTAGGTAATCTAGAATCCGCACGTGTCGTTGTGATTGCATATGGACCTGATGTCGATAAGATCAAAGATAAGATCGATGCGAATCAATTGCCCGTTTGCGTAATCAATGCACGTTTCATTAAACCTTTGGATGATGGCCTCCTCAATTATTTAACTCAATTGAATAAACGTGTCATCGTATATGAAACGGACATGTTAGCCGGTGGTTTATCGAGTGCGATCTTGGAATGGTTGGCAGAGCGGCATCTGACACTGGATATGGAACGCATTGGTATCATGGATCACTTTGTAACACATGGTTCCGTTCCGGATTTGAGACGTTATGAGAATATCGACATCAGTTCTTTGTTTGAGAAGATTAAAACAGCATTGATTAGGGAATGAGCTGCGATCTGCGTATTAAAAGAGAGAACATGTTACAAAATCTTTACTTGAAAAATTATATTTTGATTGATGAACTGAGACTGGATTTCAAGTCTGGCTTTAGTGTGTTCACTGGGGAAACCGGTGCTGGTAAGTCGATCTTGATCGATGCCATCGGTTTACTGATGGGGGATCGTTTTACTGTGGACATGATTCGTCACGGAAGTGATAAAGCCACCATTGAAGCTGTTTTTTCAACCCATAGTGAATACATCGCTTCGCGATTCAATGAATTGGATTATACGTTTGACTTGAATGAATTGATCATCACGCGAGAGTTGACGCAAGAGGGAAGATCCATCAATCGAATCAACAATCGATCGGTTCCGGTCAGTCTTTTAAAAGAGATCGGTCAATATTTAGTAGATATACACAGTCAAAACGACACCCAGTATTTATTGAACAATCGCTACCATTTACAGTTATTGGATGCTTACAACATTGATCGCGGGCTATTGGATGATGTCAAAGAGCGGTATCAGGTTTATGCTAAACTGAAGAACGAACTTCATGAAAAAGAAAAGAATGATTTGAATCCAGATGACCTCGAATTTCTTAGTTTCCAGTATCTTGAAATTGAGAAGGCCAATCTTGTGATAGGTGAAGATGAGGAACTTGAAAATCAACAACGTCTTTTAATGAGTTTTGAGAAAGTTTCAACTCGATTAAGCAATGCAATCGATCTACTGGATGAAAACGAAGGTGCACGTGTAAAACTCTATGAAGCGGTAAAAGCGTTGCGTCATATTGATGAACTGGATTCGGTTCAACCAATCACAGCTTCGATCGATGAGCTTTATTTCAATCTGGTCGAGCAGATTGAAACATTGAAGGATCGCTTCAATGAGCTTAGTTTTGATGAAGATCGTTTGAATCAGATTCAGGATCGCTTGTTTCAAATCAATAAGCTTAAAAAGAAGTATGGACGTACGATTGAACTTATTTTGACACAACACGCTGAAATAAAGGATCGTATTCATGCGATTGAACATCGCGAAGAAGTACTTGAACAGTTGAGACGCGATTGCGAGCGTGCTTACAAGCATTTTGAACTTAGAGCATTAGAATTACGTGAATTAAGAAAAATCAAAGCCAGAGCCCTAGAAACAGCGATTATCAAAGAAATTCGTGATCTCTATTTAGAAAAGGCTCAATTTGAGATAGTTTTCAATGAAACCAGTGCGAATCAAAGTGGATTGGACTTTGTGGAATTCTTGATATCAATGAATCCAGGTGAGAGCTTGAAACCTTTGATCAAAGTCGCCAGTGGTGGAGAACTTTCAAGACTCATGTTAGGGATGAAAGTTATTTTCAACGATCTTCAATCCATCGAAACCGTTATCTTTGATGAAATCGATTCCGGTGTTTCCGGACGTGTCGCAACCGCCATTGGTCAAAAGATGTCCAGCTTAGCGCGTCATGCCCAGGTATTCTCCGTTACGCATCTTGGCCAAGTTGCCGCATGTTCAAGAACACATTATCTTGTCTCGAAAATTCAAGCGAACACCATCACAAATACAAACATCATTGAACTTTCTGAAGAAGGTCGTATTCTTGAACTTGCCATGATCGCAAGTAGCTCGAATACGCCCAATGCCTTATCGGCAGCTCAAGAGTTATTGAAGTACAATCAAGCTTTGGTGAACAAGAATGCTTGATTGGCAGAAGGCGATTGAAGCATACTCAAACCAGCTCGAGTATGTCGATCGTAAAGCGAAGAACACGATCCAAGCCTATCTTCGTGATTTGAACGCTTATTCGAAATACTTCATCGACAAAGACATCCGCTTGGAACAGGTTCAATCTGAGCAGATCAATACTTATCTTCATACACTAAATGATGCGTATGCGAATGCAAGTGTATTAAGAGCTAAAACAAGCATCATCAATTTTCATCGTTTTCTTAAGCAGTACTATCAACTTAAAGATAATCCAGCCAGTCATATTCAAAAGATTCGCAAACTTCATCGTTATCCAAAAACCATCGAACAAAACCACATCGACAACTTGCTCACACAAGAGAATCTCAAGCACGAGAGATTTCATGTGGCCATGATTGATGTATTATATTCCTGTGGATTACGTGTCAGCGAACTTGTGGAACTCACACTCAGTCAAGTATATCTTGAACAAGCATATTTACGGATATTAGGTAAAGGAAACAAGGAACGAATGGTCCCCATGGCAAGCATCACGGTTGCGAACGTTCGACGTTATATGGAAATGGATCGATACGTTTGGCTAAAATCGAAATCGAATCGAGTCTTTATCAAACCAAATGGCAAAGCCATTACACGTCAATATGTCTATACCATGTTAAAAAAGAGGAGCCAAGAACTCGGTTTGGATCTTGAGATCTCTCCGCACAAGTTGAGACACAGTTTTGCGACAAGCCTACTAAATGGAGGTGCGGATCTACGCGTTGTGCAAGAGCTCCTTGGTCATGCGGATATTTCAACAACTCAGATCTACACACACATCGAAAAAAAACGGATGCAAGAAGCGTATCGCAAATTCCATCCGATGAATGATAAAAAAGGAGAATGAAAACATGAACTATCGTAGAATATTTACAATTGTACTGGATAGCGTAGGGGTAGGGGCATCAGCGGATGCACATGAGTATGGAGATGTCGGATCAGACACCTTAGGTCACATCGCACAAGCAAACAATGGTCTAAACATCCCCAATATGCAAAAAATGGGTATCGTCAATCTTCATCCACTTGCAAATCTAACTCCTGTAGCTCAGCCACTCGCTTACTACACCAAACTCAGTGAAAAGAGCCTTGGCAAGGACACGATGACTGGTCACTGGGAGATCATGGGACTCTACATCGACAAGCCTTTCCAAACATTCACGGAAACGGGCTTCCCAAATGAACTGCTTGAAGCATTAAAAGAACGTTGTGGATATGACATTATTGGCAATAAGTCTGCCAGTGGTACCGAAATTTTGGATGAGCTGGGTGAAGAGCACATGCGGACCAACGCCATGATTGTCTATACATCGGCTGATTCCGTTTTACAGATCGCAGCACATGAAGAAACCTTCAGTTTGGATGAATTATATCGTTGTTGCGAGATTGCTCGTGAACTGACCATGAAAGATGAATGGAAAGTTGGTCGTATCATCGCTCGACCCTTTGTTGGCGCAAGAAAAGGGGAGTTCAAGCGAACAAGCAATCGCCATGATTATGCATTAAAACCGTTTGGACGCACAACATTGGATGAATTGAAAGAGGGTGGCTTTGATGTCATAAGCATCGGAAAGATCAATGATATCTTTGATGGCGAAGGTGTAACTCAATCAATTAAGACCAAAAGCAATCATGATGGCATGGTAAAAACTATTGAAACCGCTAAGACTGATTTCACAGGACTTTGTTTTGTGAATCTTGTCGATTTTGATGCATTATGGGGTCATCGTCGTGATCCCAAAGGCTATGCTCATGAGTTGGAAAACTTCGATGTACAACTTGGTGAACTCTTAACTGTTTTAAGGGAAGATGATCTTCTAATTCTTACCGCAGATCACGGCAACGATCCTGTTCATTTTGGAACGGATCATACCCGTGAAATGATACCACTGATTCTATACAGCAATAAACATCGAGGTTCCGGATTACTCGTCAGCGATACATTCGCTTCTATCGGTAAGACAATTGCAGATAACTTCAATGTTAAGCAACCTGAATTTGGAAAATCCTACTTAAACGATTTAAAATAAGCAAAAGGGAGCCACAACTCCCTTAAATCCAATCCACAATAATTACATAATATACATTATGCGTAGTTAATTGATGGACTTATCTTTTAGACTTATCTGGTTCATTAAGACCTGTTCTAATGTGAGTTGATTGGATTCCCAATTGTTTGGCAATCGTTCATTATAAAACGTATTGTTTCTAGATATGAATCGAACTTTATTCATCACACTTTGATAACTATAGACATTGACTACAATACATTTTGAAACACTTAGATGCTTCGAATCTTCTACATAGTAACATAAGTTATGATCTCCTAAAATACTACTATCAATAACATTCATTGGTATGACATGCCTACTTAGATCACCATCTTCAACATCAAAAGCGCTTATGGTATCTAATGCATTAAAATTGCTGAATTGTTGTATACGCATGTCGTTCGCATAAATCACAGGTGCATTATTTGGTCTTGTGAGAACATTCACAAATAAAGTATCGAGTGTTGTCAATCCTTCGCGATCTGAGACACTGATATCTACTGAATATCGACCAATCACAAATCGATCCAAATTACTCGATAATTCATGGATACGATAGGATATATCCCCTTCTTCTGAATCAATTGCTTGAACATAATCCATTAAATTAAAGACATCACCTTGATAGATGCTCGCTTCTGCTTTGATAAAATAGGGTGCTTGATTCTTAAGACTGACTTTGATTTGAAGTGGCGTTCCACTATAAAGAACATATGGACTCGCAATCCAAACGGGTTGAATCAGAGTTCCTTCTGTAATTCTTCGCCTAGAGTCAAAGCAAACATTCAGATTTCCACCAAGTCGATAATATGAAGTATTTTCATTGATCACCTTTTCATAGATCTCACGATAAACTGTATTCACTTGGAAAAAGAGCTGATTACGATAAGTGGTCGAACAATTGCTTCCATAAAACCAATACTCACTTTGTTTTTGTGCTTGTTTACGTGCAAGAACCGTTGTCGCATTAACTTTTAACTCAGTTGCGTCTAATCTGGATGTTACAATTGTTTCCCGGTTCGATGAAAAGAGCGTCAGATCTTGTGGTAATGGATAGTATAGAGCAGTCTTATAGCTGATTCCGGCCGTATGCGCTTGTACGATGATGTTTGTTTGATAGCTGTCACCTGGATTGAATCGATCTAAATAGATCTTTGCTTCAAAACCAACATATTCATAGTTGTAATTGCATACTTCAGGTAATTGATACGTAGATCCATTTGAACATGTAGGCGAGCCAAAATAGGTCATCATCTGCGTCTGAGAAAGATTATATAAACTTGCTTGGACTTTAAACTGATCGTTGATGTTAAAGAATTCTAGAAAGATTGAATGATCGGACGCATTCATAAAGTGTTGCTTGTATGTAATGAATGCCCAGCCTCTAACAATCAACTCATTTTGATTGGTTTCCACACTCAAAACCTCAAAAGAGAGATCCTTTTTTGATACAATCACGTCTGAATATGCTTCTGCACGAATCAAACTTGAATGTAAAGTATAAATGATAAAAATATACTTAAGCCATTTTAGTATCGTTTGCATCGAATTCTCCTTATGAGCGCAAATAGTATGAGAATGAAGAAACCGAAGCCAAACCATGGAACAGGATAGTCGATGATATCTTTTCCTTTTGGTTGCATTTGTTCGATAGATCTTGAAGTTCCACAATCTCGCCAATCGAGTGTCAACTCATTCACAATGATGCGCTCTTGATTAATGATGTAGAAATGACTGAATCGTTCATTGATGCCTACTAAAAGACCATTGTCTTTTTGCATATAGGCTGGATCGATATGAATGAGTATCTGACCTTGCTCCATTCCAAAAATATAAACTTCATTCGAAGTGCAAACCTGATAAGTAGGAGTTTGAATTGAATCGTTGATATGAAAAAAGGTCATACCTATTAATACGGCCTGTTCTATATTTATCCTAAAAAAAAAGATCCACGAATGGATCTTAACGTCTACGATTGGAAATCAATATAAGTCGATAGATTTGTAGAAGTGTTGCGACAAACGCTGCAATGTACGTCATTGCTGCTGCACTCAACATCGACTTGGCATCAGCACGTTCATCTAAATCAACAAATCCACCCTCTTCAAGATTGGCTAAAGCACGCTTTGAAGCATCAAACTCGATCGGTAACGTAATAAACTGGAATGTGGCAATCACCATAAGCATCGCCAATCCAAGATAGAAAATCGCATCAAATCCTGAAATCAAACCAATAAAAGCAACGACCCAACCCAAATGACCAGATATGATCGCAATCGGTAATAAGGTATTTCTTAACCCAATAAACGAAAAATTCTCAGCATACTGGATCGCATGTCCAACTTCGTGCGCCGCAACTGCGATCGATGCAATACTTGACTCGTTATACACCTTCGGGGATAGATTGACAGTATTGGCTTTAGGATCAAAATGATCACTTAAAACCCCATTCTGACTCATTTGAACCGGTACGTCATATAAACCTTTGGAATCCAATATTCTACGAGCAACAGCCGCACCATTCATACGATTGTTCGTTGGCACAGTGCTGAAATGCGAATAAGCACCTTTTACTTTGTATTGAGCCCAAAAAGTGAGCCCAATCGCAATTAGATAAACAATTGTCTCCATTATTATTTAACGGAATCTTTTAATGCCTTAGCTGCTTTAAACTTAGGAGCCTTAGACGCTGAAACATGGATCTTTTCCAATGTCTTTGGATTGATGCCTTCACGCGCAGGACGAGCTGCGACTTCGAATTTCCCAAAACCAGCGATATCTACTTTATTACCTTCAGCCAATTCATTTTTAACGGTATCAAAGATAAAGTCAACCAATTCAGCGGCTTGTTTTTTGCTCATCTCTTTTGCTTCCGCTACGAGATCAACCAATCCCTTTTTGTTTAATATTTCATTCATTTTATATTCCTCCATTGAGTAAAGTTTATCACTATCATCTTTTAAATACAAGAAACACAACCTACCTAGACTTCCTCAGATTTAAGCTCTTTTTGCATGAGTTGAACGGCCAATTCTGACGGGGCTTGATTCTCATAAACGATATGATAAACAGCCGAAGTGATTGGCATATAAATATTGTGTTTTAAAGACTCCTCATAAACAATTTTAACTGCTTTGACACCTTCAACGGTCTTCGTATTGGACTCCCAGAACGATTTTGCTGAATCGTTCTTCCCAATCAATAAACCTGCTTGAAAATTCCGTGAATGAATGCTCATGCAGGTGACAACCAAGTCCCCTACCCCAGTTAACCCGAGAAAGGTCTCAGGCTTGGCACCATAGAAAACACCATAACGTGTCATCTCTGCTAAACCACGTGTGATCAAAGCCGCTTTCGCATTGTCTCCAAACCCAAGGCCATGAATCATTCCACTGGCCAAGGCAATGATGTTTTTGACAGCGACACCAATTTCAGCCCCAACCACATCAGTGTTTCGATAGACCCGGAAGTAAGCATTGGAGAAGAGTTCTTGAATAAAGATCGAACTCACCTCATTCTCACAGACTGCATTTACAGTCGTAGGAAGTCGCATGATGACTTCTTCCGCATGGGAAGGACCAATCAACGATACAACATCTTTCAGAATACCAGGCTTTATTTTTTCCTTGATGTATACGGATAAACGTTGATGTGTTGTCGGATGAAAACCCTTGGAAACATTAATGAAGATCACTGGATGATCCAGAACCGCATTTAGCGTTTCACAGACATCTTCAATGGCTTCAGAAGGAATCGCCAGTAAAAATACTTCGGCATCCAATAAGGCATGAATATCCATGCTTGCTTGAATCGATTCATGGATGAAAATCCCAGGAAAATACTTTTCATTTTGATGATGGACTTGAATATCCACCAGTTCATCTAGATTTCTTCCCCAGACCATGACTTCATGTTTATTGTCCGCAAGGACTTGAGCCAATGCAGTCCCCCAGCTTCCACTTCCAATGATTGCGATTTTCATGATATCACTCCTTTAATCGCGCAATGATGCGAATCGGTGTCCCTTCAAAGACAAAGGCTTCTCTTAAACGGTTTTCCAAATAGCGTCGATATGAGAAATGCAATAATTTTGGATCATTCACAAACAAAACAATGGTTGGTGGTGCCACGGAAACTTGAGCAGCATACAAGATTTTCAAACGTTGACCTTGATGTGAAGGCGGTGGCGTAACCAGCTGAGCATCCATGATGACTTCATTCAAGATGCTTGTCTGGATTCTCAAATTACTATAGTCATAGAGTCGATTGATCATTGGAATGAGTTGATTGACTCTTTGCTTTGTCTTTGCCGATACGAAAATAATGGGTGCGAATGACAAATATACAAATTCTGCTCGAATCTGTTCAGTAATCCGGTTCATGCTGGATTCATCCTTCGTGATGACATCCCATTTATTGTATACAATTAGAATCGGCTTCCCTGCTTCATGAGCATAACCAGCCACATGCTTGTCTTGTTCACGGATGCCGCTTAATCCATCGATTACAAAAAGGATGACATCCGCTCGCTCAATCGCTTGCATGGCACGTAAAACTGCATATTTTTCAATGTTCTCATATACTTTGCCACGTTTCCGTATTCCAGCTGTATCGATGACAACATAATCTTTGCCTTCATTGCGAAATACGGTGTCAATGGCATCACGCGTTGTCCCTTCAATATCGGATACAATTACACGTTCTTGATTCAAAATCGCATTGACCAAAGAAGACTTACCCACATTGGGTCGACCAATGATGGCGAACTTAATCTGACCTTCTTTATCTCGAACCGTCTTTTTTGAGAATTTACTGATGATGCTGTCTAAAACATCTCCGATACCAATCCCATGCACACCACTTACTGGAATGATTTCATCCAGACCCAAAGCATAGAAATCATAAATTCCATGGACCTGATCTTGATTGTCCGTTTTATTTACAGCACAGATAATCGGCTTACTGGTATTTCTCAACATCCGAGCAATGAAACGATCATCATCGGTAACGCCATCTTTGCCGTTTACAACAAAAAGGATCACGTCTGCTTCATCGATTGCGATGTCAACCTGGACACGGATTTCTTCTTGGAAAGTCGCGTTTTCTACTTGAATTCCACCTGTATCAATTAAGCGGAAATCTTTCGTCAACCAATTTGCTTTCGCATAAATACGATCACGGGTGACGCCTGGCGTATCTTCTACGATGGACAATCGTTCTCCGATGATTCGATTAAAGATTGTCGATTTTCCGACATTAGGGCGACCAACGATCGCTACAACTCCATCAATCATTTGTATCCCTTCTTTCTTCGATGAGCTCCATAGCCCATCGATAAACTTGATCAACACTTTGCTCTATCGTCAGATCCGATGTATCCAAAACATGCGCATCTTCCGTTTGCGTCAAAGGCGAATGTTCACGTGATCGATCTTGAAGATCCCGCAATTTGATTTCGTCGTAGATCGTCTGATAATCGACATCGATGCCTTTGACTTGATATTCTGTTAAACGACGTTTGGCACGCGATTCGATGCTAGCCGTCTGAAACACCTTAAGCTCCGCATCTTTTAATACCACGGAACCAATGTCACGACCATCGAGAATATAACCTTTGGTATGTGCCATTTGTTGTTGAATACGTACCAAAGTGGAACGTATTGCTTGATTCTGAGCAATCGTAGATGTTAAGAGATCAATGTGTTTAGAACGAATTTTCGAATCAATGTCTTTGCCATTTAACAAGATATGACCATTCTCATTGAATTCGAATTGGCTCTTGTTGACATAATCAACAAGTTCTTCATCATTTGGTCTCAAATCATGTTTTAAAGCCAAATAGGCACATGCACGATACATTGAACCTGTATCGATGTGCGTATAATTTAAACGTTTGGCCAGTGCTTTCGCAATCGTACTCTTTCCAGAAGCACTTGGGCCGTCAATCGCAATATTTATTTTCATCAATAATATCCTTTAGAATATAGAACCCAATAAATCGCAAAACCAAGCATGACGATCAATACCAAAACCAAGAAAAATACGACCATATTCAATACACGATGAGAAGATAGAACAGATTCATTCATGTTCACAAGTTCTTTCTCATAGTCACTCAATTGAATCCGTAATTTTTGCGTTTCTTCCAAAACCTGTGTCAACTCTTCAGGATCATTTGGTTTTGTGGAATCTTCGACTTCTTCAAAATCATTTTCAATCAATGTTTTGATCTGCATCGTCAATTCATCTTCAGATTCTGGTACTTCTGACACAACACTTTTGACAGCATCTGTTCGAGGTATGTTGAACGGACCATGCTTTTTAAGAATATCGAGTTCAGTATCGAACTCTTTGCGATAACCTTTGGACAAATTATAATTTCGAACTTCTTCTAGAAATTCTTGAATGTAATCCGTCTCGATTGGTTTATCACCGAAGGTTTCATTTGTACTGATCGCTTGTTCACGTCTAAAATGAAGAGCCTCGTAGCTCTCATCTCTAGCTTGAGTGGATTGTTTCGACAACAAAGGATCGATTTTATTCAATCTTTCCGCATATGAAGAAAGAGCTGGTGAAACCAGTTCTTCTTCGCGGTCATTTTCAATTTCATTGCGCAGCGCTTGATATTTCTTGACACGTGATAGGGTTTCCATATTTACCTCTCACACATTATAGCATAGCGCTCCATACATCAAAAAGTAAAGCTTTTACTTCGTTAGGAATTTTGTCAATCGTGGATACAAAAGCAAGGTTAGAATCGATAATAGAGATCCCTTCATAATATTGAAAGGTGTGATCGCAGACACGAAAGCCCATTTTTCAACATCGCCCGTAATACCGTAAAGTGGAAGTGTAATGGTAAAGTTGATCAACACCATGACACCGACCATCATAGCTACGCCTAAACCAAATAATAGGATATTTGGAACAATCTTAAATTTCTTGTTTTTAACGATGTAGAAATAATAAACTGAAATCGGTAGATAGAGTGCCAAACCTGCAAAAAAGTTCGCGATTTCACCCGAAGCAGCCGGTGTTTGTGACTTAAAGATAAAGTGCAATACATTCTTAAACAGATTGATGACTGTACCTACAATCGGCCCATACGCAATGCTGAGTAGGATCGCTGGTACATCACTAAAATCGAGTTGTAAGAATGGAGCACTCGGAAACAAAAATCCAACCGGAATTTCAATCAAATACAATACGAATGATAAAGCGGTCATGATACCAATTAAGGTAACGAGTTTTGTGTTTTTCATTTTTTTCCTCCTTGAATAGAAAAACCCGAGACTCCGGGCTTAATCAAAAAAGAAAAAAACTTTCTTTCATCCAGACTTTACTGTCGCCACTGGAATCTAACCAGTTCTGCCTTTCGGCTCGCGGGGTATACCGCCGGTCGGGAATTGCACCCTGCCCTGAAGTTCATTTATAGTTTATCTGGTTGTTAAAATGTTGTCAAGTAATTTCTTCAGAATGCAGACTGTATTTTCTGATCATGTTAAAAAAAATCTCAATCATTTAGATTGAGATCATTGATCAAGCACGACTGTGGTATTTACCATCCGATGTATTGACGATGATGTATTCGTCCTGCTCAATAAACATTGGAACACGCACTTGCAGACCTGTTTCAACAACCGCATTCTTTAATGCATTGGTGGCTGTGTCCCCTTTAACAGCGGGTTCTGTTTCGATGATTTGCAAAGTCACTTTATCTGGAAGAATCAAACCAAGAATCTCATTCTCATAAGATGAGATGTTCACATTGTCATTTGGTTTCAAAAAGTTCAATTCCCATGTCAGATTCGATTTCTGGATTTCAATCTGCTCATATGTGTTGGTATCCATAAATACCAATGCATCGCCAGAATCGTAAAGGTACTGCATCTCTTTCTTATCAATGTGAGCAGGTTCGACTTTATCTCCGCCTGTGAATGATATTTCAATGATAGAGCCCGAACGTAGGTTACGTGCTTTCGCTTTGATGATCATTTGACGCATTGCTGTTTTATTATGAGATGCTTCAATCACACTGTAAATATTGTTTTCATATACAAAGGTTATTCCTGGTCTTAAATCGTTTACGATAATCATATCTTTTCTCCTTGTAGCCATATTTATTTTATGCTAATGCGAGATTTTGTCAACACTTGGGACCAAAGCTTCTGGAATGATGTCATATGCCAAGGCTGAATCGTACACAAGGTCATAATCCAATCGTGCAAAAACTTCAGTCTCAAAATCAAAATGAAGATAAGCAGATTCATCCACAAATACGATATGTACATCACCTAGACTTGTTTCAAAGTAAATCGCATCGAATCTGTAGTCTTTGAATTGCTTCACAGTTCTTTGAATGGCATACGCTTCAATAAAAGAGAAGCGTTCCCATCTAGAGTATTGCGCTTGCTCTAGTATGATGTTTGAGACAATATTCAAATTGGTAAGATATAGTTTCAAAAATTGGATATAGAGAAAAATCAAAAATGAAAGAAGATTAGAACTTCGCATTGTATAACATGTGATACACGTGATCGCGATTTTGAGATCGATACGATAAAATCAGCCAATGATCATGAACATAAAATCGAAGTGTTTCTAAGTCCACTAAAAAGAATTGCGTGCCTGGAGTACCAATTAAACTGTTTTCATGCATGTAGAAGCAGAATTCTTCATCTTGATACAGCATGCAGACACGATCCTCATCAATTTTATGACTTAGACCTAAACTCATATAACGACGCAATTGCAGTATACCAAGTTGATTCTGCCGCAGTGTGTTCTGATCTGGAAATCTGATTTGAAACTGAATAAGCCTAATGGCAATAGGACTCAACAATGCGAATAAGGACAGACAAACAAGAAGCTCAATCAAGGTATATCCATTTTGATGACGCATTCGATATCACACCCCTCTTTGATTTCGATCCGTGTATAATCCCGATCGTTGCTTAACACAAGCAGTCCAAGACTAAGATTCAACATCACATTGATCATAACAAATACGATCAAGACTTCAATCAAGCTCGACCCTTCGCACGAAAATACGTCCCGTCGCAAGCATAAGCGTGAGTCGTATACGTTGTTCCGGCAGCTCAATCCGCATTGCTTGTGATATGTTTCCTTTGGTGTTGTATGTAACGGTTTGATCGGAAATTGACAAGTCAATCGATTGCTTCTCAAGCGTTGTGAATGCTCGATACTGAATCGTGATAAGTTCATTTAGGATCTCCTTTAATTGTATTGAAATGATCGCACGATCAAATGGGATGATTGAAAGCATACTGATGATCATCAATACAAGGCACATTTCAATCAAGGTGAAACCTTTATTGGACATTTGCCTGGCCATCGATGACTTCGATGCTTCGATTGTCTTGGCAGACACTTTGGCTTTCACTCAAGTATCCTTCATCAATCAATTCTTGAATGGAGCTGGGTGGGTTCAAGTATGTCAGCTCATACTGAAGAATCGCACCATCCACAAGCGTGACTTGGGCTTCACAGCCCTTATTATGTAAGAGATTCAAAGCTTTTTGAATGTTGGGAATTGTGAGTAAGAAGACAAGACTGATGACGGACAATACAAAGATCATCTCTAACAGCGTAAAACCACGTTTGTTCATACGATTTGCTCCAAAAGTTGTAATGGGTATAAGAGCGTTGAATAGACTAAGACAACCATTAAAGTGATATGTGAGTAAACAAAAACTGTAAAAATACCTGCATATCGTTTTATCTGATACCGTATCTGCTTTTCAAGAATATGCAGATAGCGCTCTAAGCGAACATCAATTTTTCGTTCAAAATCCTCAATACCTAAAGTATGTCCCAACTGATCATCCAAATAATCAAAGGCATGTTGAAGTCGTGTTCCTTGCTCAAGCTTGGTTTGAATATGCAATGCGATCTTTTTCTGAATCAACGAAGAACTCTCACTCAATATTTCAATCGACGTATGTAAAGGTATGGCACGTGTATTCAAGTGATGAAGACTAGTGGCAAAAGTATGACTCTGCCATAATGTGATCAGATTTTGGCTTTTTCTTTTGTAGAAATAAGCATAAATTTCGAAGTGAGGAAGCTTATGTTGTCTGCTCAGAAGTAAGAGAGCGAGTATCAGCACTCCCCACTCCAATCCGATAAAAAACTGCAGTAAACTCAAGAGGAGCTTGGGTTGCTGCTTGCTTATTACAAGCAAACTTGTATAGGTTGAAGGAATCAAGCTTAGAATCACGAAACTCATGAGATTCAAACTTAAAAAGTACAAAAGCGTTGGATAAGCGAAAATCTGATTGATAAACATGTTTCGGTTCTGCATGTTCAGCTTTGATTTAAACATTAAGACCAAGACATCGAGTGGATGAAGATATTTGCTCAATCGGTGGACATCGGCTTGCTCACGTTCACTTAGATAGACGATCCACTTGTCATGGCTTAGATCGATACCAAGAATGCGATGAATCTCATCAAAATTGAGTTTGTTTTCGATACACTCCAGCAACAGTTCAATCTGCATCGTGTTTAAGCGTTGCTTGGATTTGATAGTGATTGATGATTTCATAAGCAGCGAAGCGCATTTTCTTTTGATCATCATGAAGTAATTTTTGATAAATGATTCCATTTAGAACCTGCTTAATTTCTTGTTTGTTGATATTGAAGTTTTCCAATCGACCCACTACAGAATAAGCATCATTGGCATGTATCGTGGATAAGACAAGATGTCCGCTGTACGCACAACGAATCGCAGCCTTTGCTTCTTTCTCATCTCTTATTTCACCAATGATGATGACATTGGGATCATGGCGTAAGACCTGTTTGATCGCGGCCTCAAAGTCAAAGTTTATGGAAGGATTGATTTCAAGTTGCACTAAGTTTGGATAATAGAATTCAACAGGATCCTCGATCGCATAGATTTTTTGCTCCCTTAGATGATGAATCAAAGTGAACAAACTTGTGGATTTACCACTTCCAGTACTCCCTGCAAAAAGAATCAAGCCTGAGTTCCTGGCGATCATTTCTTGAATGATCATCTGTTCACTCGTATTGAACAATGATTCGAAACTGAGGCGCTGTTGAGGATTTAAGATTCTTAAAACCATGGTTTCAATCAAGTAGTTTTTAAAATGTGCGATACTTAAATAGATGTCTCGATTGAAAACACGCATGACGATTCGACCTGATTGTGGTTTACGATCCGTGTATAAATCGAGATTGGATATGTATTTGATGTATGAAAAGAGCTCCGGTACCACTTTGATCGACTCATATCGTATCAAACCTTGAAGTGTTCTAAATTCACAATGTGATCCAAGTTTTGATATCTCGAGATGAATATCACTGGCATTGTTTTCAATCGCTTGAACAATCAGTTTTCGAAATATCTTTTCACAGTTCATACTTATACTTACGCAGACTAATGATGAACTCCTAAAGAAAAGACCCCTGTTTATGGGGTCTTAGAAGTAAGGGTTGTTTTTGAACTCATGCGCTAAACTGGATTGCGCTTCATGTCCAGGATATATTTTCATCAATGGATCCATCTTTGCAATTTGCCGTAGGCTTTGCTTAAGTTCTTGTGGATTTCCGCGATAGAGATCGGTTCGACCGACACTTTCTTTGAACAAAGTGTCACCCGTAAACAAGAGGTCTTTATATTCGATACATACGGACCCTGGAGTATGCCCCGGGGTATGATGAATCGTGAATATGAAATGTCCCAGCTGCAGTTGATCATCAAAGAAGCTAAGCTTTGATTTAAGTTTGATCTTCTTTGTCTGTGAGTAATTTTTTTGTGGATCTTGAGTCAATTCATAATCCTCATAATGAAGGAAAACCGGACATTGATAGAGCTCTGCCAAATCATCGACAGCTCCGATGTGATCAAAATGGCCGTGTGTCAAAAGAATACCGATCACCTTTTCATGTCCTTGAATCTTGGTTTGTATGCGCTCAGCCTTGCTTACAGGATCGATGATAACAACTTCGTTTTCCTCCACCAAAAGGTAGGTATTCGTCTGAAACAAGCCTAAAACGATGGTTCTGACTTCCATATCAAGCTAACAAAAAAGCCTCAACGGCCTTTTTATTTCTTCTCCCTGTGAACGGTTTGCTTATTGCAACGAGGGCAATATTTATTGACCTGCATACGTTCAGGATGTTTTTTCTTGTTACGGGTGTTGATGTAGTTTTCTTCTTTACACTCCGTACACATCAAAGTTAGATTTTCTCTCATTTCACTTTCCTCGCTACGCTATATTAATATAGCACAAATCATATGAATTTGTCATCAATTTTCATTCCGTGATATTTCACTGAAATAATATGCATATATATCGCGACTGATGCCTAAACAGGCATTGGTTTGTGACGTATCATTCCATGCATGTGGGATCGCACAAGCAATGGATATCTCAGGCGCTTCAAAGGGTGCATATGAAACTAAAAGTGAATTTGGTGAATCAAAATAATTGCCAGCCTCATCACTCATAAATGCTTCAGCTGTTCCTGTCTTAGCCGCAACCGCAACCGGTAGATTTTTGAGTGCTGTACAGTACCCGTCGGTCACACAGAGTCTGAATCCATCTTGAACACGTTTGATCGCAGGCAAATTGTCCAGTGTGGACAACACTGTCACGGGATTCGTGTAGCTTGTCACATCTGAATTCGTCATACTCGCCTCGATGACGACACGTGGTTTGACACGTACACCATCATTGGCAATCGTGTTGATGTATTGAGCCAATTGCAGAGTCGTATAGGTATCGTATTGTCCAATTACGAAATCCAATAAATGTCCCCCCAAGGTCGAAGTTCCAATATATCCAACCGTTTCATTCGGTACATCGATCCCAGTCAATGTTCCCAATCCAAACTGGCTGAAGGTGTTTCGAATCGTCGTAAAGGCTTGTTTATCGATGTTCAATGGACCATTGTATACGTAGTTCGCACCCCCCAAACGCATCGCGATATGGAACATGTAAACATTGCTTGATTTCGACAAGGCGACGAGATCATTGATTCGGCCCAGATCACGTAAACTTTTCTTTAAGGGTGTATCTGCAATCTTAATGGGTTCGTCGACAATGTATTCATTGAAACGCACCAGTTTCTCATCGTATCCCAAATACATCGTGGCACCTTTGATGGATGATCCTGCAGCCAAAGATTCCGTATAGGTTGCCACAGGGTTGTTGTAGATGATGTCATTTTCTTTCTTCATCCCTGCCATACTCAAAATATCCCCTGTCTTAGGATCACTCACAACGACATAGATCGTATCCATGTATTTCCGATACGGATTGTTGGCTTCTTGTATGAAATTGTTCGTTAAAATTTCTTCTACTTTTAGTTGTAGATTCACGTCAATCGAAGTTCTTAAGTCCTGACCTTTCGTACCCACGATTGCTTCATTGAAGATTGCCAAACCTTGTTCATTGTATTCTACGGTATAGGCTGTATCTTGACCTTTGAGAAGGGATTCGTATTGATACTCGACCCCACTGCGGCCCATAGAACTGTTTCGTGAATAACCAAGTGCAAGATAATAGTTCAAGCGTTCCGATAACAAACCTTGTCTTGAACTCGTGACCCCACCCAACAAACCACGAAGCATGGTGTCGTAGGGATAGGAACGATCAAAGTAGACATAGACATCAAAGCCTTTATAGCGATTTGAATTTGCGATCAAATATGAAATCTCATCGATGCTCACATTGTCTTTGATTGTTTTCAGACTGAAACGAGGCGCTTGATTCATGGCTTGTTTCACTTGATATGCTTTGATCATCATCTCCGACAACTGATCCAAATGAGTGCTTGTCAAGCGCTCGATCTTGAGCTGATAGATGCCATTATCCGTCAAGTCGCCGTCATAATAGGCGTCCCATTCTGCTTCAGTCACCAAAGTCTCTGCTTCTTTAGGAAAGTTCACCAAGAAGACATCTTTTAGATCTCTCTGCGTCAATGAGGAGATATCGATCTCAAAGTCATTCGCAAATTGATAAGCCAAATCCCATTCTTGGCTCGAAGAGATGTTCAAGGGTGGATAATAGACGATGGCTAAACGTTCTTGGTTGGCAACAAGAATCTCACCGTTACGATCACGGATCTCTCCTCGTGGAGAAGCCATGTTTTGATAGGTCTTCGTGAAATTGTACAACTTTTCACGATACTCATTGTTTCTTAGGACCTGAACGGAAAAAAGGTTGATCCATACGATCAGAAACAAACCAATCAACAAAGCGCTTAGAATCACTAAGCGTGGATTGAAGCGTTTTATGTAGTCATCTGTATTTTTTTTCAAACGCAAATCGCGTGCAAGTTTCGTAATTTTTAACATCATTTGTATTATAATGCATTTAGTCGCAAAATCATACTTGATTGCGCAATCAATAAAGGAGCTTATGAAACGACTCGAAACACGACCAGTCATGGTCAAAAATATTCAAATCGGTGGTCAGAATCGAATCATCATTCAATCCATGACCAACACCAAAACGAAGGATGTGGACGCAACGGTCAATCAAATCAAAACACTTGCCGGCAACGGTTGCGAGATCGTCCGTTTAGCTGTACTGGATGAAGAAGACGCCAATGCCATCGCAGAAATCGTAAAACAAGTAAACATACCCCTCGTGGCGGATATCCACTTCAATTATCGCTTGGCATTATTGGCTGTTCAAAATGGCATTCATAAAATTCGACTCAATCCTGGAAACATCAAAAATCCAGAACATATCAAGGAAGTTGTGGAAGCATGCAAGGCAAGACACATTCCCATCCGCATCGGCATCAACTCAGGATCGATTGAAAAAGACATTCTCAAAAAATATGGTAAGCCTTGTGTTGAAGCCATGATTGAAAGTGCTCAGTATCATGTGAACATCTTGAATGAAAATGGCTTTGAAGATATCGTCTTATCATTCAAATCCTCAGAAGTTCCCTTGACGATCGCAGTTTATCAAAAAGCCGCTGAAGTCTTCCCCTACCCCTTGCATTTAGGAGTGACAGAGGCCGGAGCGATGTTATCCGCCGCAATCAAATCTTCAGCTGCACTTGGAACCTTGATTCATCTTGGGATCGGAGACACGATGCGCATCTCCGTCAGTGACGATCCAAGTGAAGAGTTGAAGATTGCTAAGCAACTTCTTAAAAATTTCGATCTATACGACAAAGTCGCGAACCTGATCGCTTGTCCGACCTGTGGACGCATCCAATACGACATGTTGCCGATTGTTAAAGAGATGGAGAAATATCTGGATGAGCTCAATGAAGACATTACAGTAGCTATCATGGGCTGTGCTGTCAATGGTCCTCAGGAAGCTTCACGTGCGGATATCGGTGTCGCTGGTGGACACAAAGAAGCTTTGCTCTTTAAGAAAGGGGTTTATGTACGATCCGTTCCTCAGGAGCGCATCGTTGAAGAACTTAAAGCAGAGATACAATTTATGATAAAAAACAAGGATCAGTCATGATCCTTGTTTGCGTCTGAGCGTTTTTCGATTTGCTTCAGTTTTGATTTAAGTTTATGTTGTTCCTTGATACTCTTTTGAATCATATCACGCTTACGCTTACGTTTGAGCTGTTCAATCTCAGCCGTCATCTTCTTCTTGTAGCCAGGTTTGACCGTCTTGGGTCTTGATTTTACAATCTTATGGATTTCTATATCCAGCTCACTGGCTTTACGTTTGTGTTGATAGTCCAATTCCTTCATTTCACGTAAACCATTTTTAGTTAAGGCCTTATAGTTAAATACAATGCCATTCTTGATCAATTGTCGAACCTTTGGAAGATCCTTCTCAAAATAGAATGCAAACACTCGTCCACTGCGTCCGGCACGACCGGTACGCCCTGCACGATGCGTATAGAAGCTCAAATCGCTTGGCATACCGAGTGAAATGACATCACTTAAGTTTTCAAGGTCCAACCCTCTGGCCGCCACATCGCTGGACAAAACATACACAAAGGAACCTTCATGCACTTGTTTCAAGACTTGATTGCGTTCACGTGCGCTCATCTTTCCAGAAATCAAGAGGTGACGGATGCCTTGATCATTGAATTGTTTGCTCAATTTTAATAATTGATCGTGGTGTTCCACAAAAATCAAACATAAGGATGGATTGATGTGAGGGAGCAGTTTAAAGACGATGTCATAGGATTCACTCTTGAATGGAATCAAGACATGTTCCAATCGAGGATCGAACTTGACATCTTCTTCAATCTTGATCAACTTCGGTTGATGCATATAGGAACGCATGAATGCATTCATGTTATCCGGAATGGTCGCACTAAAAACCAACATCTGCAACTGTTGTGCCATACGTCCAGCCAACTGGTCGATCTCAGCTAAATTCGTCGAATCCAACATCATATCCGCTTCATCGATGACCAACATGTTTGTTTGATCCAAACGGAGAAGATTGTCATCTAAAAAGAGTGATTTCAACTTACCGACTGTCCCGATGACGAGATGCGCATGGTGTTCTGCTTCTTTTTCAAACTTACGTCGATCTTCACCTTTGGTCGCACGCAATAAACGTACACCCGGAAAATATTTAGTAAGCGTCTTTGCGACTTGATAGATCTGTTGGCTCAATTCTTGGGTTGGAGAAAGGATCACGGCTTGAATGCGGTTTTCACTCACTTGGATGCGTGCGAACAATGGCATCAAATAAGCCAATGTCTTCCCAGTTCCTGTTTTTGAGATGGCAATGACATCCTTACCCTTTAGAATGTGGGAGTATGCCTGTTTTTGAATCTCGGTTTCAAACTTGAATCCTTGGTCCGTTAGAAACTTATTTAAGCGTTCATCTTGTCTTATCGTCATAGTACTACCTCAGTGACATTATAGTGTTTTCAACACCTTTTTAAAAGTATGGTATGATTACGTGGAGGTGAAAAATGGAAATTATTACAGTAAATCCACGTGGTTTCTGCAAAGGAGTCGTAAAAGCGATTCAAATCGCGAAAGAAACTGCGAAGAAATATCCGGACCAAAAGATTACCATACTAGGTGAATTGGTCCACAATCGCTTCGTTGTTGAAGCAATGAAAGATCATCGTGTTGAGACGGTTGAATCTAAAGGCAAGTCTAGAATGGATCTCTTAGATCAAGTAAATGAAGGCGTCGTCATCTTTTCCGCACATGGCATCAGTTCCAATGTCGTCCAGAAAGCACAAGCAAAAGGCTTGATCACGGTTGATGCAAGTTGTGAAGATGTTATCTCGACACAAAATTTAATTCAAACATACCTTGATGAAGTTTATCACATTTTATACATTGGTCAAGAAAATCATCCAGAAGCGGAAGCAATTTGTGATATGGACCCTGTAAACATCACATTCATTAAGGATTTGGATGCCATTCAGAACTTAAACATCGATCATCCGCGTATTTTCGTAACCAATCAAACCACGATGAGCATTTTGGATATCCAAGTACTATTAGATGCAATCAAAGCGAAATATCCACACGCGATCATAAGTGACGAGATCTGCAGTGCGACACGCATGCGACAAGAAGCCATCTTAAAACTTGAACACATCGATGCCTTGATTGTCATTGGTGATCCAAAATCCAACAATACACGGATGTTGGCTAAAATCGGTTCAAATAAAGGAATCCCACTGGTTTATCAAGTTGAGACCTATCACGATCTACTTGAACTTCCCTTCAGTACCTTCAATCGACTGGCAATCACCGCTGGTGCTTCTACCCCGTCGTATTTGGTCAATCAAGTCATCGCTTATTGCAATGCCATTCGTGATGGCATCGATCCAATAGAAGCGGTCAAAGCCATCAAGATGTTTGTATGATATCCAAATAAGTTTGAATCACTTGAATCTTCTTTGAAGATTCTTTTTTTTGCCCTTTTATAACCTTTGTTTCAGTTCGATGAAGCTGCATCAGGTACTGAAACATCAAATCATCTTTACGATGCTTGAGCACAGGACCAATCCATAGATCCGATTCATCAAATTCCAACAGTTCTTCTTGATATCTAACTTTAATGATGACATAAAAATGCTTGCGATCCTTAACAAGCGACTCATCGATGATCTTAAATTTATGGGTTAAAAGAAACGCACGTAATTTATCCAAATGCGTATTGGATTGAAGGATGATCTGATCGATGACTCTGAAATGTTTTAAATCTTGCTCAATGATCTGAGCGATCGTTTCATAACCCATCCCTGCGATCACAGCCGCATCCACAGCTTCCTGATGATTTCGTAACCCATTGGATTGTACAAAGGTACATCGATCTTCAACTTGAGCAATACGAGTATTTTTGATCGCGGACTGAAGTGGTTGTGCATTGATGTCACAAATGACTGCTCTCTGGATGATTCTGTTTTTTAAAAGATGAATCGGTAAAAAGCCATGATCACTCCCGATGTCAATCAGGACGTCACATGGCTGAATCATTTTAACGATATGCTGTAATCTTAAGTTAAGCATCAGATCTTGTCGTTGAAATCCTTCAAACGTTTTGAACGGGTCGGATGTTTGAGTTTACGCAATGCTTTAGCTTCAATTTGACGGATACGTTCACGTGTGACGTCAAATTCCTTACCGACTTCTTCCAAAGTACGCGTACGACCGTCGTATAAACCAAAGCGTAAACGTAGAACTTTTTCTTCACGCTCCGTCAAACCTTGGAGGATATTGTTGATTTCATCCTTCAAAAGTTGATTGTTTGCATACTCATCCGGAGACATCGCATCTTTGTCTTCTATAAAGTCACCCAAATGGGAATCATCTTCCTCACCAATCGGGGTTTCCAAGGAAACAGGTTCCAATGCGATCTTTTGAATTTCACGAACTTTTTCTGGCGTGATGTTTTCCATTTTAGCCGCAATTTCTTCAGCACTTGGGTCACGACCGAGATCCTGAACCAATTGTCTTTGAATACGCGTCAACTTGTTGATGGTTTCAACCATGTGAACTGGAATACGAATCGTACGAGCTTGATCGGCAATCGCACGTGTGATCGCTTGTCGAATCCACCATGTCGCATACGTCGAAAACTTAAAGCCCTTGGTATGATCAAATTTTTCAACAGCCTTGACTAAACCCATATTACCTTCTTGGATCAAATCCAAGAATAACATCCCACGACCCACATATTTCTTAGCAATCGACACAACTAATCGAAGGTTGGCTGAAATAAGTTCTTGTTTCGCAAAATCACCTTTATCGATGATCTTAAGATCTTCTTCAAACGTATCGGTCAATTCGTTGAAATGATGTGTGAAACAATACATGAAATTCTTAAACGCAAAGCAACGATAAGGTTCCAGATCGGCCTTGAAATCATGCGCCAAGTTCGCAAGCTGAGGATAATCCTTCGCCATCAGACGATAGATTTGGACTGGGGTCATGCTGTCCTGAATTTGGTCATAGTCTGCAAATGATTTGAACGCTTCAATCTCCTTCATAAACGCATCTTTTCTAAACATCAAGGTCTTTAAGCGTTGTGTGACGGTGAAGACAAGTGTATCAAAAATTGATCCTTCGGATTCATTCAATTGCGTGTGCAAATCAAAATCCAGACTAACTGCAGCACTTGCCTCCGCAAAAGTCTTCTCATCCAAATTCGTCAAAGTCAACCAGTTGTTGAAAATGACTTTGAAACGGTTGAATACAACCAGACCCTCTTTGATATCGATTGCATACTTGGTTTCAAGACTTGATGTCAATAAGTCAACACGACCGATTTCCTTTAAATATTGCTTAACCGGATCGTTGACTCGTGCTTGATTTGAGGATGCATAATTAGCAGAATAGCTTTCTTCCTCAGCTTCTTCATCTTCTTCATCGACAAAATCATCCTTCATTTCAATGTCTTCGACTACAAGCGCATTGTCTGTTAGATCCACATCTTCTTCAATCACGACTTCATCACTGAGCTTCACACCCATACCTAAAAGCGAATCAATGAATTCCGTCGCCTCGCTGTCATTTAAATCATAGATGGATAGTTCCTTATCCACATCATCCTGCGTAAGTAGTCCCTTCTTCTTAAATTTACTCTGTAATTCCTTTTTCAACTCATCCAGAGTTTTAATGCTGTTTGCCATGTTTGTCTACTCCTCTCAATTGAACCAATTCTCGCTTCTGCTTTAGTAATGATTGATAATCTTGAATCCGTTCCATATTTGTTTGAAATGCGAGTTCATCGCTGTATTTCTGTTTGAACAATTCAAGTTGTCGATCAAGGTTGTTAATCTTAACGCGAAGGATCGCATCATGCAAGGCTTCGCTTGAATACGCACGATAATAGATTTCACTATCTACAATCTGTGTAACTAATTCTATCATGCCTGCGTCTTCGAGTGTACTAATGAAGTCCGCAATCACGCATTCTTCATGACTTCGATAGTAATTTATAATGGTCAAGGCAAGTTTTTGGTAACTTGGATCCGCAAAGAAGCCAAGATCCTGCCTAAAATCCAATACGGCTTGTTGGCTGAAAAGCATTTGACCAAGAATTTCCTTCTCTGCCCAAGTCGTCAGTTCCAACTTATTCTTCAAAACGGGTCGTTGAGCAACTCGGTTTGGACTTGTAGACACCGTTTGAACAAGCAAACGCAGTTGCTCCGCTGTGAACTGTGTGGCTTGTGCCAGTCGATCAATCATCAATGCCTGATCGAAGCGATCCTTCAATTGATTGCTTTCATGCATGATGAGTTTGGCGAATTCTTTTCTTTGGTTGAAGTTACTGAGATCCAAACGTTTCAAACTGTACTCAAAGAAGAAATCAAGATAGGAAAGTTTTTGTTCCATCAAGTTTTGCAGACTAGTCTTCGACTGCTTTTCAATGATTTCATCGAGGTCTAAACCACTGGTGTTACGAATGACTTGAACATTCATACGTGCGGCCAGCAACAAGCGTGCTAAGCGCAAACTTGCACTTTGTCCCGCTTCATCGCTATCATAACAAAGGGTCACATTGTGACTCGCACTCTGCATCAAACGAATCTGCTCCTTTGTGCACGCCGTTCCTAAGGTTGCCACAACATTCTCAATGCCAACACGATCCAAAGCGATCACATCCATGACACCTTCCACAACGATCATCTCTTTTTTCAGCTTGATCGCTCGAAGTGCGCGATGGTAGTTGTATAAGACTTGACCTTTAACGTAAAGTTCGGTTTCTGTTGAATTGATGTATTTACTATTTTCGTTGGGATCCAAAGTTCGAGCAGTGAAAGCAATGGGCTTCCCTTCCGGATTATGAATCGGAAAAACGATGCGCTTCGCAAAGATATCCTTATTCCCATACTCATTCGTACGGGTCAGATTGGCTTTGACACAGTGTTCAAGTGAATGCCCTTTTGCAAGCAGGAAACGCGTCGCCTGGTCTTGGTCAAGATTATAGCCCAACTCAAATTTATCGATGATTGACTCATCCAAACCTCGTTTTAAAAGATAATCCCGTGCACCCTGGCCATCTGTAGTGTTCAGAATGTAGTGTGCATACTTGACGTATTCCGCAATGACATCAAACAAGTGCTTGTTTTTGGCATCGGAAGCATTCTGACGATCGAGGTATTGGTCTTCAACGATGATGTTCGCAAGTTGAGCGACCTTTAGAATGGCTTGAGGATACGGGATCTGTTCGAAGTCCTTAACGAAATTGAAGACATTTCCACCTGCTCCACACACAAAACACTTAAATATCTGCTTATCAAGTGAGACAGACATGGACGGATCATGATCGTCATGAAAAGGACAAACACCGACAAAGTTCTTGCCCTTCTTAATCAGCGGAAGATAATTCTGAATGATTTGAACGATATCCGCTTTACTGCGTATTTCTTGAATCAAGGATTCATGCATATTAGAATTGGACTGCTTTTTTGATGTATTCAGTAAGGTCCGCAATTGCGACTCGTTCTTGATTCATGGAATCACGATGACGAACCGTAACCTTTTGATCATTTGCGGACTCAAAATCTACAGTGATGCAGAAAGGCGTTCCGATCGCATCCTGTCTGCGATACCGCTTTCCTATACTGCCCGCTTCATCATATTCAACCATGAACGATTTTGAAAGTTGAGCGTGTACTGAATCCGCTTGTTCAGACAATTGCTTACTTAAGGGCATCACACACGCCTTAAAGGGCGCAAGATATGGATGCAGATGTAAAACGACACGTGTATCCTTTTCCAAAACCTCTTCTTCATATGCATCGGTCAAGAACGTCAAAAACAAACGTTCAATACCAACAGCCGGTTCAACACAATACGGAATGTATCTTTCATTGGTCGCAGGATCCAAGTATTCCATATTCGACCCGGAATGCGACTGATGTTGTTTCAAATCATAATCGGTACGATCCGCAATTCCCCAGATCTCATCAAAGCCCCAAGGAAAACGATACTCGATGTCACTGGTTCCAGTTGAGTAATGAGACAACTCTTCTGGATCATGTTCACGTAATTGTAGGTTTTCAGCTTTGACATTCAAGCTTGTTAACCAATTCATACAGAAATCTTTCCAATAACCATACCATTCCATATCGGTACCTGGTTTACAAAAGAACTCTAATTCCATTTGTTCAAACTCTCGTGTTCTGAAAATGAAATTTCCTGGCGTGATTTCATTGCGGAAGGACTTACCGATTTGCCCAATGCCAAAGGGGACTTTCTTACGACTTGTGCGTTGGACGTTTTTAAAATTGACAAACATCCCTTGAGCGGTCTCAGGTCTTAGATAAATCGCATTTTTCGCATCTTCCACAACCCCTTGAAACGTCTTGAACATTAAATTGAATTGACGAATGTCTGTGAAATCATGTGCACCACAATTAGGACATCCAATGTTGTTCTCTTTGATAAAGACTTGCATTTCACTTTGCGTCATCTTCGAAGCATTGACTTTGCCTTCCATAAAGGTATCAATCAACTTATCGGCACGATGTCGTGTTTTACACTTCTTACAATCCATCAAAGGATCGCTAAAGGTGGCTAAATGCCCACTTGCTTGCCAAACTTTTGGATTCATTAAAATCGCTGATTGAATCTCAACGTTATGTGAACTCTCTTGTATGAATTTTTGGCGCCAAGCGTTTTTAATGTTTTCTTTGAGCAAGGTCCCTAAGGGTCCAAAATCCCAAGTATTGGCTAAACCACCATAAATTTCAGAACCTTGATATACAAAACCACTACTTTTTGCATGATTGACGATTGTCTCAAATTTGATGTCCATTTTACTCTCCTATAACTCTTCTATTATAGACCATTTATGCATAAATTCCCACGCTTTAAGCTGTGTTCCAATGTGATATTCAAAAAATTGAATCATCCATTTCACACAGTCGTCATGGGGTTTCTTATAACTCAAATAATCTTTCAATTTATCGAAGCCAACTTTCTGAGCAAGCCTGAAGTCACGCAACAATTCCACTTCAAAAATTGGTGTATGAAGATGCATTTGACAATCACTGCACACAAAGCCACCTTCTTCAATCGACAAACTGTTTATCTTACTCGCATCACAGACAACACACGAATCAACGTGTGGCGCAAATCCCGTACGATCTAAGAAATTAGCAAGCATGAATAAGATGAATGCTGAATAATTATCCGACTCTTCGATCAGCTTGAAGAGTGTGATCGTATTTTCAAACAATTCATGAATCAAAACTTCATCACTTTCCCCTTCAAGACTCATTCCCAAAAGTTCTGTCCACAAACTCGCAATCGCGTATTTGCGTAAATCCTCATGGAGTTTGTGATTTGTCACAATGATCTGCCCATTGAGTAAGCCTTGCATTGAAGAACTTTCCTTTTGATTGAATTGGAACTCAGAAATCGCAAAAGGCATGCAGATGCTGCGATTCTTACTGTTGATCTTTCGGATGCCTCTAGCAACGAAACTCATCAAACCAAAATCATACGAAAAAGCTCTGATGATGGCATCATTCTCTTGATAATCACTTTGGCTCAATACAATCACACGCGTGATGTCATTCATCAAGATCCCAATTATTGTAAGCGTTGATTCGCTTCTGAATATTACGCCAATTCTTATCCACCTTAATCATCAGATCCAAATAAACTGGCTTATTGAATCGCTTCGTCAGTTCCAAGCGAGCATTCGTACCAATCTCTACCAACATCGATCCTTGCTTCCCAATCAATATGCCTTTTTGTGAATCCCGATCTACAATGATGCTGGCTTGAATCAATATCCCTTTTTTATCTTCTTTAAAGTCATCCAATACAACCGCAACGGAATGGGGTACTTCTTGATTTGTAAGATGCAAGACATGTTCACGGATGATTTCGGTGATGTAAAAGTATTCAGGATATTCTACCATTTCTGGATCACTAAAAATTGCTTCACCTTCAGGAATGAAGTTTAAACTCACCTCTATGAGACGTTCGATGTTGTCATCGTTCTTTGCGCTGATTGGAATGATTTCTTCAAAGAGATCCATCTCGGAAAAAGCCAAAAGTTTTTCCAACAAAGCCTTCTTGGTAATCAGATCGATCTTATTCAAAACCAATAGAATCGGTAGATTCTGTCGTTTACATAAATCCAGGACGAACTCATCCCCTTTTCCAAATGGCTTGGTCACATCCAATAGATAGTAGATCAAATCAACCCCTTCAAGAGCTGAAAAAGCCAACCGATTGAGTTGACGACCCAATTCATGCTGAGGCTTATGAATTCCCGGTGTATCAATATAGACAATCTGATAATCCTCTCCATTCTTTACACCGCGAATGGTATTTCGTGTTGTTTGAGCTTTATTGGAAACGATCGCAAGCTTGTTTTTAAGTATCTGATTCAATAACGTGCTTTTCCCAGCATTGGGACGTCCAATCAAAGCAACAAAACCCGATTTAAAACTCATAGAACATCCTCTTGGGTAAAACGCATCGGTAGCAAATCATCAATCGTCTTTTCAACGGTATCGATTCCGTTCGATAGATAGATCGGAGTTGTGTCCGTCAATAGTTCAGATAAGACTTGACGGCAGATACCGCAAGGTGCTCCAATTCGATGGCCATCTGTAACAATCGCAATCGCTTCGATGTCTTCTTTACGATAACCATTGGAATAAGCTGCGAAAATCGCGCTGCGTTCACCACAGTTGGTCGCTCCAAATGAAGCATTCTCAATGTTGGCGCCCAAGAACGTGGTTCCGTCTTTGGTTACGACACAAGCTCCAACATGATAATTTGAATACGGTGCATAGGCATTCCCCATGGCTTTGAATGCAAGTTTCAAGACTTCTTCTTTATGCATGATTTTCCTCCTATAGATGATTGATTACGAAGATCAACCCAATGATTAAACTCACCAAAGCACTGACCAGAACAGCTGCAGCTCCGAGATCCTTCGCCTTTTTCGTCAAGACATGATAACTGGGATCCAAACGATCCATCATCTGCTCCATTGAGCTGTTCAAATATTCAAGACTGATGACAATCGCGATGCATAACAGCCAAATCGACCATTCGATATAAGTGAATGCAAAGATGTATGCAATGATGATCGCCAACAATGCAAATGCAAACTGGATTCGGATGCTGAAATCATGTACAATGCCTTCAATCAATCCATTAAACGCGACCTGAAATTTGAAAATCAATTTATTCAGTGCTTTACCTTCGTGCAATTTCACTCAAAATTTCCTCTTGAAGTTTGAACATGACGTCTTCATCCTTCTTTTCGATATGATCATATCCTAATAAATGCAACAGACCATGTGTGACCAAGAAGCTGAACTCTCGCTTCAAACTATGCCCATAATCTTCAGCCTGTGATCGAATGGCATGGACGTTGATAAAGACATCACCTAGTTCGATTTCATCACCAGCAACGATCATTGCGTCTTCATCAATTGATGCGAAACTGATCACATCGGTGGGACGATCGATCTTTCGGTAGTCTCGATTGATCTCATGAATTGCGGCCTCATCCAATAAGATGATAGAGAAAGTATAGGTTTTGTCGAGCATTAAATGTTCTACGGTTCGCATGCAAATCGTTTGCACATAGCGACGATAATTTTGCCATGTGTGCTCAGAACTTTGGTTGATGAATTGATAATTTATCATAGCGAGTTCATTATATCATACACAAATGAACAGAAATTGAAATTTGAAGTCAGGATTTCTTGATTTTCTGCTAAAATTAGTAACGGAGGATTAATAATGATAACTTTACTGAGCGGAACATATACATTTGCAGACTTGGACTGGCAGTCCATTCTAGGTGGCTTTGGGTTGTTCCTATTCGGCATCAAATTCATGGGTGATGGTTTGAAATCCTATGCCGGTGATAAACTTAGAGACTTCATCGATCGATATACGACGAAGGTTTGGATGGGCGTCTTGGTTGGAATCGTAGCGACCATTCTTGTTCAATCCAGCTCGGCATCGACAGCAATCACCATCGGTTTTGTTCGCGCAGGTTTGATGCGCTTGGACCAAGCCGTTGGCATCATCTTAGGTGCGAACATTGGTACGACGACAACGGCTTTCTTGGTCGGTTTGAAAGTCGAACGTTATGCACTCTATTTCATCTTTATCGGTGCAATGATGTTGTTGTTTTCAAAACGTAAGAAGAATGCTTATCTCGGCGAAATCGTCCTCGGTTTCGGTATTCTTTTCTTTGGTTTAAGCATCATGGGAACTGCCTTGAAACTTCTTAAGGACATTGATGCGTTCCATGAACTTGCTTTGTTAATGTCAGACAATCCACTTCTTGCACTATTTGGTGGAGCAGTTATGACCGGACTTATTCAATCTTCAAGTGCGATGATTGCAATAATCCAGAAAATTTACGAATCTGGTGGCATCGCCTTCGATGCGGTTCTGCCCTTCCTGTTTGGTTCAAACATTGGTACGACCATAACAGCCATTTTAGCGGCTTTAGGCGGATCTTTGGCAGCACGCAGAGCGGCTGGCGTTCATACATTATTCAATTTCCTCGTGTCAATCATTGCGATGTTCCTATTGGTTCCTTACTACAATCTGATCATGTTCATAACAGAACGCTTCAATATAGAGCCGATGATGCAGATTGCTATTTCACACATCATCTTCAATATCGGGGGAACACTCTTGTTCTACCCATTCATCAAACAGCTCGTTTGGATCATTCGAAAGGTTGTTCGCGGTGAAGAACAAGAACGTATTGAAGTCAATACCAATGATTTTGATTTACAACTTGCTAAAAGTCTTCCTTCGGCAGCCTTGGAAATCTCAAAACGTGCGACGATCAAAATGGGTGAGATCACATCTGAATGTTTGCTTGAAACACGAAAACTGTTTAACAAGGAACAGAAGGCTTCAATCGACACAGTCAGTCAACTTGAAGACATCGTTAACAATTTCGACTCTAAAATCACAGATTATTTATTGATCATCTCTAAAGAAGGACTTTCTGAGAAGGATACGGATGCGAATTCCATCAACCTTCAAATCGTTAAGAATCTGGAAAGAATCGGTGACTTGTCGATGAATCTAGCAGAGTTCTATGATTTGGTCTATGATGCAAAAGAAGATTTCTCACCTTCTGCTTTGGATGATGTGAACAATATGTATGAGGTTACCATGCATATGTTGAATCGTGCCATTCGTATTTATGCCGAAGATGACTTTGCTTTGACACATTCGATTTCAGAAGATGAAAGTTACGTGGACTTGTTGGAACAAAAAGCTCGTCAAAGACATTTTGAGCGCATGCGTGCCAGTGAATGTACGACAGCGGTTGGAAGTTCCGTCTTCATTGACATCTTGGGTACATTGGAACGTATCGCTGACCATGCGGATAACATCGCGCGCTCTGCATTCAATGTGCATACCACACATGAACCAAAAATCATCGATGCAGAGACCATCGAAATGGATAACTAACCGATTTAATCTTGTTTAATGAGTTCTAAAAAATTGATATTAAAAAAGATGAACCTGACAGCTTCATCTTTTTTAATTCATGCTTGGATTTATCCGAAATCGTAACGTTGGTTGGTCACTTCATAAATCAGGTGTTCCAAAATGTTCTTTGTATGGTCCCCTGCTCTTTCGAAATTCCGCAACATGCTTACAAAAGCAACGACGTTGGTGCGATCTTCATGATCCTTGTTGTCTTTTTCCAAATGATTGTAAAGCTTGGCAATCGTTGAATCGATTTCTTCATCCAGTTTAGCCAATTCTAAAGCCTTTTTGACATCTTTCACTCGATAGACATCCATTGTGGCATCATAGAATTTTAAGAAGCTTGAATTGATCGTCTCGACATAGGGAAGATACGCTTCATTGATGGGTTCATTCTTGATCACATATCGAGCAATACTCTTGGCATAGTCACCGATGCGTTCCAAGTCTGTCGCAATCTTGATGCCGACGATGACTTTACGTAAGTCAGAGGCAAGTGGTGCTAAGAGTGCCAACACTTCCAAAGCTCTACGATTGATCAATTCTTCATCATGATTCACATATTCATCCAATTCAATGATGGACAACGCTTTCTCTTTATCGCCTGTCTTTAAGATGTCCGTCGTCCAAGTATGCATGCGACGTACCTTCTCACTCATTAAGAAAACCAATTCTTCAAACATTTCCAATTCAGTTGTGATTTTCACCATTATCCATACCTTCCTGTGATGTAATCTTCTGTACGTTTGTCTCGTGGAGCTGTAAACATTTCTTTGGTCTCACCAAACTCGATCAACTCACCATTGAGGAAAAACGCTGTATAATCCGAAATACGCGCGGCTTGTTGCATACTGTGCGTAACAATGATAACCGTATACTCTTTCTTTAGCTCCTGCAACAGCTCTTCGATTTTTGAGGTCGCAATGGGATCTAAAGCAGAGGTTGGTTCATCCATCAAAATGATATCTGGTTTTGTTGCCAATGTACGCGCAATGCAAAGTCGTTGCTGCTGTCCACCTGACAAAGAAAATGCAGATTGGTTAAGCTTGTGTTTGACTTCATCCCATAAAGAAGCTTTCCGCAAGGAATTTTCAATGATTGAAGGAAAGTCCTTCTTGTCTTGGTCGCCATGTCGTTTCACAGCATAAAGAACATTCTCACTGATTGACTTTGGAAATGGATTGGGCTTTTGGAAGACCATACCGATGCGCTTGCGAAGCTCAACAACATCCGTACTCTCATCCAAGATATTGATTCCTTCAAAAGCGATGGTTCCATCTGCTTTTGTATCTTCTATCAAATCATACATCCGATCTATGGTTTTGATGAATGTGGATTTGCCACAACCACTGGGTCCGATCAATGCCGTGATCCGATTCTCATGAATATCGATGTTGATGTTCTGCAAGGCTTGAAAGCTTCCATAATAGAAGTTTAAATTCTCAACTTTAATTTTTATCGTCATATGTTCTCCTAATCAATCCGAGATTGTGTTTTATTACGAATGATGATCGCAGTAAGATTCGTGATCAATAAGATGATCATCATTACCATGATTCCTGAAGCGGCAATTTGTGCAAATGCTTCTTGTGGGCGTGATGTCCAATTGAATACGATCAAAGGTAAGGCGGAATAGCGGGATAAGAGATTGTCAGGGAGGAATGTGACAAAGCCGACAGCCCCAACCATAATCAATGGAGCAGCCTCACCCATCGCTCGAGAGAGAGCCAGAATCGATCCTGTTAGAATTCCTGGAAGCGCCATGGGTAGAATGACACCCGTGATTGTTTTCCATCGTGTGACACCCAAAGCATAGGAACCATCAATGATCGAACTTGGAACTGCCTTTATCGCTTCACTCGAAGAAACGATGATGACCGGTAAGATTAATAAACTCAAGGTAATTGAACCCACGATCAGACTCGGACCAAGTTTAAGCATTTGGCTAAAGATCGCCAAGCCAAGGATTCCATAAACAATGGAAGGAACACCTGCTAGGTTCGCAATATTGAGTTGTAAGAGTTTGAAGAAGCGTGAACGTCTATTCGCATACAATTCTAGGTAGATCGCTGTTCCCACGCCAAGTGGAATTGAGATCAACGCTGTCAATGCGATAAGTACCAAGCTTCCCACCAAGGAAGGAAGAATCCCAGCACGGGCAGCACGACCTGAAGGCATCGATGTCAAGAAATTCCACGTGAGTGTTTGATATCCCTTTCTAAAGATATCAAACAGTAAGGTCACAAGCACTAAGAGTGAAACAACAATGACCAAGAACAACAATACTTTGAATGCTTGATTATAGAAATGACGCATTCTAAGCTTCTTTTGATACCGTGTCATGCGTACACCTCACGATTGCGTGCGATGATTTTCTTCGCAATCAGATTCATGATCAACGTGATTACGAACAGAACCATACCAACAACGAACACCGTTTTAAACTCAATTGAACCTTGTTGGATATCCCCCAAAGCCATATTGACCATGAAACCGGTCATGGTTTGAATGCTACCTAAAGGATTCAAAGCCATGGAAGGTGTCTGCCCCGCTGCGATTGCCACAATCATCGTCTCACCGATGGCTCTCGAAATTGCCAACACGAAGGATGATGCAATCCCTGAGAATGCTGCAGGAACGATAACATGCGTTGATACTTCCAACTGCGTTGATCCCAATGCATAAGCACCTTGACGGATGCTGTTAGGGACAGCCATCATCGCATCCTCACTTAAGGATGCAACCATCGGCAAGGTCATGATGCCAACCGCGATACTTGCACTCAACGCATTGAAGATTTCAGTTTGGGGTAAAAACGTTCTCAATAATGGTGTGATGAAGGTTAAAGCGAAGTAGCCATAAACAATGGACGGAACCCCAGCCAACAACTCCAGAATTGGCTTGATCAATTTGCGTGCCTTAGACGAGGCGAACTCGCTGAGATAGATCGCACTTCCAAGACCAAGTGGTAATGAGACCATACTCGAAAGGACTGCAATCAAGAGCGTGCCTGAAATCAATGGCAGCACACCAAAGGATGGTGGGTCAAACACCGGTGCCCAACGGATTGTGGTGAAAAATTCAATGATGGAAACCTCATTGAAAAATATGACGCTTTCAAACATCAAACTGAATACAATGCCTACAGTCGTCAGAATTGAAATGGACGCAAAGAGCGCCAAAATTACCTGAATGATACTTTCTTGTATATACGTTTTCTTTTTCTTCACGCAATCCTCCATGGACGGCAAAGGGGCGCTGATGGCGCCCTTGCCACTTCGTTCTGATTTCTTAATTAAGCTTAGTTAAAGCTTCTGCATACATTGCATCTGGAAGCGCGACATAGCCAACTTCACCTGCAAGATCGCCTGCATTTTCAATGTAGAATGTTACAAACGCTTTGACTTCTTCACGTGCCAAGGTTTCTTTGTTTACGTAAATAAACAATGGACGTGAGAGAGGATAGGAGCTGTTACTGATTGTATCGAAGCTCGGCGTAACAGGTGCATCAGCTTTTTGGATTGGAACCAATTTCAACTTGTCTGCATTTTCCTCATAATATGCGAAACCAAAGTAACCAATGGAACCCGCATCACCCGCAACACCCGTTACGAGTGCGTTGTCATCTTCACTGAAGAAAATCTTAACAGTCTCATTGTCTTGACGAATCAAGCCACCTTTACCATTGACGGCTTCTGTGAAGTAATCGAAGGTACCGGAATCATGTCCTGGGGAGTACAATTTGATATCGGTTTCTGGGAAACCTTCGCGAATTTCACTCCATTTTGTAGCGGTCGCTTCTGGACCATACAGTTTAGCCAATTCTTCAATCGTTAAATAATCCAACCATGTATTATCTTTAGAAACAACTACGGATAAGCCATCATATGCGACCATCAACTCAACATACTCGATGCCAGCAGCTGTGGCAGCTTCCGCTTCAGCCGTCTTGATTGGACGCGAAGCTCCCGCGATCTCAATCTCTTTTGCAGCGAATTTTGTGAATCCACCCCCAGTGCCAGAAAATCCTACAGTGATTTGAACATCACTGTTTTCAGCATTGAAGTCTTCTGCAGCCAATTCAGTGATTGGGAAGACTGTGGATGATCCATCGATGGAGATCGATCCCGATAGTTTTGTTTCTTCTTGAACATTCGACTCAGCAGCCGTACATGCGCTTAGTGTTAATCCTAAAATTAATCCCGCGCTTACTAAACGAAAAAATTTCATATTTCCTCCTAGGATTGCTCCTGAGACTAGTATATGAAATCCTTAAAATAGATTGGTTTAATGAATGTTAATGCGATGTTAAGTTTTATTAACAATTCGGATTGGGAAATTACAGGTAAACGTCGAACCTTTATCTTCTTCAGATTCAACTTCAATCGTTCCTTGGTGTGCATTGACATAGGTTTTTACAATCGCCAAGCCTAAGCCACTGCCCCCTGTATCCCGTGATCGTGATTCGTCGATACGATAATACCGCTCAAAAATATAGGGAATTTCAGAGGAGCGCATCCCCACCCCCTCATCACTGATTTGAATCGCAAGGAAACGATCGTTTATTGTGTGACTAAAACGTATCGTACCTTGATTGCTAGATTTGATTGCATTACTCAACAGGTTTGAGAAGATATGGTAAAACTTATCTCGATCCGCTTCAATCAAAAGTGAATCAGGGATATGGTTCTCAATATTAAGCTTTTTTTGCTGAATATTGGACTGTTGGCTTCGAACCACATCACTGATCAATTGTTGAACATTGAAAAGTTCGATGTTGAGTAAGACATTCTTCGCTGTATTGCGTGAGAGCGTAAGCATGTCTTGAATGATGTTTTCCATGCGCTTGGTTTCAATCTCGATCTGCTCATGGAAATCTCGTTGAACATCATCGTCTTTAAAGTTGGGACGATTGAGTATCTCGATCATGCCTTTGATGGCGGAAACAGGTGTCTTCAATTCGTGCGATGCATCCGCAATGAAGCGCTTTTGGATACGTTCGCGCTCCAAAATATAAGTGATGTTTTGAAAGATATAGAGACAGCCCATGTAGCGGCTATTCTCATAAATGGGTATGGAAAGTGCACTGTAGTCTTGTTGGTGAATGCTCATCGTTTTTTGACTACTGATCTCTTTTAGAAACGCTTCACGCATGAAATTTCGCAACTCAGCATGTAACGGACTGTTCTCATTGAGCTGTTTGATCTCCGTGATGTTGTTCAATTTCAAAAAACTTTCGTTTACCAATAAGATTTGAGCAAGTTGATCAATCAGAACCATGGGGAAATTAATGTTGGATACAATTGATTCCAATTGTTTGATTCTAAGACTGGATTCCTTATTCACGATGTTCATTTCTTGCTGATACTGACGGATAAGTTGATCGATGCGGATTTTCTTTAAATTGATCTCATCATAAAAAATATAGAGAATGAATCCAAAAACCATGAATGTTAAGACCACCGGTTCGATGAATTGTATGAAATCATTCAAAATCAAAACCAAAAAGGCAATGATCAATTTGATTAAAAAACGCCTATTCACGGTTGACCTCGAGTTGATATCCGATGCCACGTATGGATTTGAACTCAAGTTGACTTGATTTCATCTTTGCCTTGAGTTTAAACACATGCACATCAACGATGCGTGTATCGCCATCATATTCAAAATTCCAAAGAGCATTCAGAATCATGTCACGTGACAAAACATTGTTAACATTTTCAATGAAATACAACAATAAGTCATATTCGATTTTGGTCAACATGATCATCTCATCCTTAATCATGCAGGTTCGTTTGGCTAGATCCAGTTGAACATCCGCTAGACTTTTATTGGTGGTCTGCATCAATTTCAAGCGCTTGAGATGGGCATGGATGCGCAACATCAATTCACGCGAAGAAAATGGTTTTCGAACATAGTCGTCAACACCCGCCTCGAACGCATCAATAAGATCTTCTTCTTCATCTTTTGCCGTAAGCATGATTAAAATCGCATCACTGCCTTCTTTACGCATGATTTTGACTAAATCCAATCCAGATAGTTTAGGCATCATCCAATCAATGATGCAGAGATCATACTTATGTTTTCGAACCAATTCCAGAGCTTCTTCACCATTCTCACAAATGCTGAAGTCGAATCCGGCTTGTTTCAGATCATAGCTGACCAGTTTACGTAAGTTGATCTCATCATCCACAAATAGTATTTTAGCCATGATCAATTTCCTTTGCGTACGATTCAATGATTTTCTGAACCAAGGGGTGACGTACGATGTCCATCCGACTCAACTCCACAAACTTAATCTCACGAATGTCTTTCAAGACTTTCTTGGCATGTGCCAAACCCGAGCTCTGCTTTAAATCGACTTGCGTTACATCACCGGTGACAACGAGACGACTTTGAAAGCCCATGCGTGTCAGAAACATCAACATCTGCATCTTCGTCGTATTTTGAGCCTCATCCAAGATGACGAAAGCATCATCAAAGGTACGGCCCCGCATATACGCCAAAGGTGCGATTTCGATGATGCCCTTCTCTATCATCTTATCTACGGCTTCATTGCCTAAGACATCATTGAGCGCATCATAGAGTGGTCTTAGATACGGATCGATCTTTTCCTTTAAATCTCCTGGCAAGAAGCCCAGATTCTCACCTGCTTCAACAACTGGTCGTGTCAAGATGATCTTCTTGACATCCCCCTTCTTCAATAACGATACCGCATAAACAACCGATAGATAGGTCTTACCGGTTCCTGCCGGTCCGGATGCGATCACACATTCCGCTTGTTTGAGGGCTTCAATGAAACGATTCTGACCTAATGTTTTTGCATAGATTGGTTTCCCGGATACGGTTCTTCCAATCAATTGATTGGTGACTTTGAAATACTGATCTTGAGCATCCTCCAGGACACAATGGGATAAATAGATGACATCTCTTTCATCTAAACGATGATTTAATTGAATGTGCTTAATCAAAGCCAAGATACTCGATTTCAACTGTTCAGCACGTTCCCAATCACTTGTATTCACAATCAACTCATGATTACGAATGACGAAATCGACTTCAAAAAGTTGTTTCAACAAGCGAAGATTCTGATCGTTGAAACCATGGAGCAGTTTGCTGTCTTCAAGACTATAGGGATCTAAATCAAAACGATGGGTCATGACGAACCTCCAACTTCATTTTAAGCCACCAGACAGAAATGTAAACAAAAAGAAGCTTGCGCTTCTATTTTGAACGACGTGCTTTCCGCGCTGCTTCTTGCTTTAATTTACGTTTAACTCCAGGTTTAACGTAGTATTCTCTTTTACGTGCTTCAGCGAGGGTACCGTTACGTGATACTGAACGTTTGAATCGGCGTAACGCTTCATCTAAACTCTCATTATCTTTCAAAATGACTCTTGGCATATTCTCCCCTCCTTTCCTAAAGTTACCGTTGTAATTATATCAAACTAAAGTTAAATTGCAAGTTAATATGATGAATTCGCTTTTAATCCCTGAACAAGCTTGACACCACTAGAGGTACCGATACGATCCGCACCCGCTTCAATCATCTTCTGCATGTCTTCCATGGAGCGGACACCGCCTGCTGCTTTGACTTTGCAATGGCCATTGACAACCTTTTTCATCAAAGCCACATCTTCAAAGGTTGCACCAGCTGTAGAGAAACCCGTTGATGTCTTGACAAAGTGGGCTTTTGCTTCAACACAGAGTTCACAGGCACGAATCTTTTCTTCTTCACTCAATAAACAGGTTTCAATGATGACCTTCACAGTTCGTCCTTGAGCCGCTTCAACGACCGCTTCGATGTCTTTTCGAACGATCTCATCCTGATGATCCTTAAGCGCTCCAATATTGATGACCATATCAAATTCATCCGCACCTTGCTCATAAGCAACCCGTGTTTCATTGGCCTTACTCAAGGTTGAACTGGCTCCGAGTGGAAAACCGATGACGGTACATACCATGACACCTGTTTCTTTCAAGGCTACATGACATACAGGAACCCAATATGGATTGACACAAACGGAGGCGAACGCATGCGTCTTCGCTTCAAGACAGAGCTGTTGGATTTCAGCCTGAGTCGCATTTGCCTTTAATAAAGTATGATCGATGTATTCATTGTAATTCATACGAGATGCTCCTTTTCCGAAATGGATTTTCTTAAGATTTCTTTCGTCGCGACATCATCGCCCATCCATTGTTCCTTACCGAACTGACGTGTGATGTAGCGTTCATTCCCTTTTGCGAGAATGAGAACCGTATCATTCTGATTGGCAAGCTCCAAGGCTTGTTGAATCGCGTCATATCGATCTAAAACAATGATGTGATTCGCATGGTGGATGCCTTCCGCAATCTCTTGAGCGATTTCAAGCGCGGATTCATTTCGTGGATCTTCTTCCGTCAGAATGATTGTTTGACTGTACTTATCCGCAATGGCTCCAAGAATGGGCCTTTTCTTGCGGTCACGTTTGCCCGCCGAACCAAAGACACTGATGATCTTATTGTTGGGAGAAGTAATCGATTTAGCAAATGCGAAAATCTTTTCAAAACCATCCGGCGTGTGTGCGTAATCGACAATGACATCAAAATTCTGTCCTTCTTGAATGACTTCCATCCGACCTTCTACCTGAGGAAGATTGATAAGTAAGGGAACGATCACATCAATCTCATAACCGGATTGGTGTAAAGCCGCAATGATCGCCAACAAATTGGAAATATTGAAACTTGATACGAAATTCGTGACAACCGGATATGTTTTGTTCAATACAACAAGATTGAATGACGTTTGCGTGGCTTTAATGACAAGATCTTTCGCTTGATAATCCGCTTCATGTTCAATGCTGTAACTGTATTTACGGTGATTCACCTCATTGTATAGGCGTGCGCCATAGGGATCATCGACATTGATGATGGCGCAACCGCGTGTTTTGATCAGTGAGAACAAACGTTTCTTCGCGAGATAATAGCTTTCAAAGTTCCCATGGTAATCCAAATGATCGTGGGTGAGATTGGTGAAGATCGCCACATCGAACTCCAACGCATCGACCCTTCTTTGGTCCAGACCTTGGCTTGACACCTCCATGCAGACAGCTTTCATTCCTGCCTTCAACATACGTCTCAACATCTTCAATGTGGGGACCGTTTCATCGGTGGTGTAATCCGGCTTTTCAATCACATCTCCATATTCAATTGATATTGTTCCACTGTAACCACAGGCATCAAAATGGTTATAGATCTCTTTGATGGTCTTTGCGATCGTACTTTTGCCATTGGTTCCTGTGACACCCATCAAATTAAACTTCTGGTGTGGTTTGTGGAAGAAGATAGCTGCTGTACGATTCAGTTCCTCTAAGACATCATTGACACGAATATAGGTGACATTAGGTTGATATACAAGTTCATCACTGTGCACGATCACAACAGCCCCATTCAAGATGGCTTGATCGACAAAACGATGACCATCATTGACCATCCCTTTAAGGCAATAGAAAACAGCGTGTTTCATGGGTTTCCTTGAATCGGTCACCAAATCCTTCACTTCTATTTCTGGTGCTGTATTAAATAATCGATTTAACTTCATAAAATTACTCTCTCCGCAATCAGATGATCATTTTTAACACCTATAACTCTACACAAAACCCGTTGATTTAGCAAATCTTGGCCATCTTTCACAAGTACTGGTAGATATTCCGCACTATAACCAAAACACAACTCGTCTTGAATCTCTTCGAGTAAGACCTCAAGTACCTGATCCACATAAGTCTCCATCGTATTGCGATGCATGCGATCGGATAAAGCTTGAGCCTGATGGACACGGTTTTTCTTAACTTCATTATTCCATTCTTCTTTATAGAAAGATGCTTTTGTCCCTTCCCGTTTCGAGTAGGGAAAAACATGCATGAAACTAAGCTTCATGGCTTCCAACGACACTAAAGATGCCTCGAAGGCTTCTTTTGTCTCCGTCGGAAAACCCACGATCAAATCCGTGCTGATCAGAATGCCCGGTATCTGTTTACGGATCACTTGGAGACGGTGATTGAACTCAGACAAGGAATACGGACGATGCATATCATTTAACACCGTATCACTCGCGGCTTGAACAGGAATATGAAGATGTCTTGCCAAGCGTGGTTCATTACGGATGAGTTCGATCATCGCATCACTGACTTCCGTGATTTCAATGGATGAGATCCGGATGCGTGGTATGTCTGTTTCAATAAGAATCCGCTTCAACAATGCGACAAGATCCGATCCGATATCCAATCCATAGCGTCCCGTATGGATCCCTGTCAGTGTGATCTCCTGATGTTGATTCAAGGCTTTGATCTGATCAATGATCTTATCCATATCCATGGATCGCTCACGACCTCGAGCAAAAGGAATGATGCAATAGGTACAGAATTGATTACATCCATCTTGGATCTTCACATAAGCCTTCTTTTGGTGTTTGAACGTTTGAATGGGCAGATTTTCGAATGTTTTTGGATAATTAAAGTCGATGTGTTCACGTTTTGATTCTAGTATCTCCACCAATCGATCCTTATCCTTTGCTCCAATGAGTAAATCGATGTCAAACTTATCCTTCAAAAAGGCATGATGGGTCTGAACATAACAGCCCACAACAACTACGAAAGCATCGGGATTTGTCCGCTTGGCTTGAGCGATTTTCTGGCGGCTTTTGAAACTTGCGGTATTGGTGACCGTACAGGTGTTGATGATGACCACATCTGTTTTTTCCTTTGGTAAACCTTCTTGGAAGCCTGCATCCAGAAGTTGTTGACGATAGTATTCGGACTCGTAGGCGTTGACCTTACATCCGAGGGTGTGGATGAGAAATGTCTTCATTTGCTTTTCCTAGTTAATTTTTTTTGAAATCGAGTTAGTTGCTTCTTGGTCTTATCATCGATGAGCATTGAATCCAATAGTAACGTAATGGCCTCAATTCGATCCTCCGTCAAAATAGCTTTTGTGATTCCTTCTAATTCTTCCTTCAAAGGTACAATCTTTCCGTTGGATTTGCTTAATGCAAAACGTCGCAGCTTCTTCGACGCATCCAAATGATAGAGGCTCTTGGTGTTGGCATAATAAAAAATGACACTGTCTTCAAACCGTTTAAGAACGGTGATCTCGATGTAAGCTTGTTTAAATGGCTCCAATCCATAATGATCAAGTGGAATCGTTCGTTCCTTGAAGTTACGATACAGTTTGAAATACTGAGGCAGCTCCAAAATGGCGAGTTCCTTATCATAGAGTGCATTGAGGAGTTCATCAAAGAAGGCGATCCAGATGTATCGTCCCTTATCATTCTTGAAATAACGGAGTTCATTCTTTAATTCATCATTTTTAAGGCCTATCAAGCGATTTCGTTCTTGATAGGATAAGTTATCCCAATAATCAAATAAGTCCCGTCTAGCGTCCTCAAAACACGCTTCCATTCGTAATTTATTCGATAAAGCCTCATGATAGATCAAAGCATTGAAAAAATCGAGTTCAGTCTTCAACTTAACATCCAGTTTATACAAAGCAAAAGCCTGCTTCATCTGAGCAAGAATCTGTTTTGTGCTTCGATCTTTATAGACATCGATTTTATTTGCCTTAAGCAAAATCGTTTCAATCATCGTTGATGTTCCTCAAACATAAAATCGACCGCGCTCAAGACATACAAGCTCGCAGTCTCCGCCCTAAGTATACGCGTACCTAAATGAACGGACTTAAAGCCCATGGACTCCAGTTCAACGATCTCACTGGGATCAAAACCACCTTCCGGACCACATACAAGTGTAATGGATTCCTTAGGGTTCAATACCTCTTTGATAAAACGTGCCTTTTCATCTTCATAGCACACCAGATTATTATCAGAGCGATATGACTTGATCTCATTAAGGGTGATCACATCCAAAAGTTCAGGAACATGACTTCGTTTACTTTGTTCGGAAGCCTCCTGCATTATTTTCTGATAACGAACACGTTTATGTTGACTCTCACCTTTGTCCCATTTGACGACATTTCGACGTAAGATCAAAGGTACGACACGATGGACACCCAATTCCGTTGCTTTTTGAAGCAAAAACTCCCATCGCTCCTTACGGATCAAGGCTTGAATCAAGGTGATCTTGATTTCCATTTCACTGTTTTGCTTTAGATGTTCAATCGGAGTCGCAAAGACTTTGATTGATTGAACTTCCAAGCGACATCGCGCACGATTTTGAATTGGATCAACACAAATCACTTCTTGGCCACTTTGATAGCGTAAGACGTTGATGCATTGATGAGCCTGTTCTGCATCCAATGAAAAAGTTTGATTTAGAATCAAGGGAGAATTCACAAAAAACTGCTGCATTATTTTAAGACTCCATTGTTCGCCAACTCACGCAATTGCTTTACTTCAAAAGGTTTCAAACGTCTATATTCACCAGGTCTCAAATCTTTGCAATTCACAAATGCAAGCTTGGAACGATGTAAGCGAGTCACATTATACCCCAAGGCTTCCATCATACGCTTAATCTGACGATTCTTTCCTTCTTGAATCGTCAATTCCATCTCACTTGTCCGCTTTGCGATGTTTTTCTTTGTGACATAGACCTTCGAAGGTAAGGTGACGGTCCCATCATCCAGTTTGATGCCCTTTTCCAATAATTTGATTTGAGCGGTCGTCAAAACCCCATCAATCGAAACTTCATAAAGCTTTGACAAATGAAATCGTGGGTGCGTCATCTCATTCGCAAACTCACCATCATTGGTTAAGAAGAGAACACCACTGGTATCGTAGTCCAAACGTCCTACAGGAAAGATCCGCTCCGATACATTGAGCAGACTCACGACGGTTTGTCGATCATGCTCATCATTCAAACTACAGATGACTTTCTTAGGCTTGTGAAGCAGATAATAGACTTTGTTTTCACCCTCGACTTTTTTTCCATCAAATTTAACAACCGCACCCTTTTTCACTACAAAACCGAGCGTGGTAATCACTTCTCCATCCACTTCAACACGTCCAGCCAGAATCAACTCCTCCGCCTTACGACGAGAAGCAATTCCAGCGCGTGCCAATACTTTTTGCAATCGTTCCATATATTTACTCAAACAGCTGATGTTCGCTGCTTTCCTCTTGATAGTTTGGAAGATTTGGTAATTCGTTCAAACTCATCAATTTGAACAAATCTAAAAATTCTTCCGTAATCTCATACAATATCGGTCGCCCCGCACTTTCTGAACGCCCAGCCTCACGGATCAAATCCTGAGCTTGCAGTTTCTTCAACATCATTTCACAGCCCACACCTCGAATCTCTTCAATTTCCATGCGTGTGATGGGTTGTTTATACGCAATGATCGCTAAGGTCTCAAGTGCTGATTGCGAGAGTTGACGTGATTTCGTCAATGTGATGATGCGTTGCACATAATCATGGACAGCCGCTTTGGATATGAACTTGTATCGATCTTGAATGGATACCAGTTCGAAACCTCGATCCTCACATTGATATTCCTTCACCATTTCATCCAGGATGTTGCGAATATAATCTTCTCCAAGATCCAATGCTTCAGATAACTGCAACAGACTGATGCCTTCTTCACCAAAGACAAAGATGACACCTTCAATGATGGCTTTAAGTGTTATATCCATACGCTTCCCCCCTTCTGAAATGAACTTCTTGATCCATGAAAGCAAAACTGAGTAGATTCCGACGATTGAGCTCCAAAATCGCCAAGAACGTCACAATCAAAACTCCTCGATCCTGCACATCCTGAATCATGTCATCGAATGAGAACGGCTCAACCAGGTTCATGATCATCGCAATCAATTGATCACTCCGATCATCAATGGAAAGTTCCGTCTTTGTAATCTTAACTTGCATGGGATGCGTATAATTGAAACGCTCCAAACACTTCTGCATCGCTTTCAGTAAATCACTTTGATTCCCTTGCGTGAATCGAATGTTTTCTTCATCCGCCAGTTGTATGATTTGTCGTTCGATCGGCTTATCTAATTGTTTCTGACGCTCTAAGAAACGTTCATTCAATAACTGTGAAATATCTTTGAATTGTTGATATTCAATCAATCGACGTACCAAGGCATCTTTCGGATCCTCTTCGTAATCATTGACTTCCAACGGTTTTGGATCCACAGGCAGGCACTTCTTTGACTTGTATTCCAAGAGTGCCGCAAGTTCATATAGATACTCACTTGCGATCTCCAACTTATCATCCACTGCATTCAGATACTGAATATATTGTTCGATCAACACATCCATAGCTAAGTCAAAAAGATCCAACTTCTTCTCTTTAATGAGATGAAGCATGAGATCTAAGGGTCCAGTAAATTGTTCGAGTGTGACGGTGAATTTTTGCATGACTGGTTTATTATACCAAAATAAAGCTAAGATACAAAAAAGCTTTATGCCATCCGAGTTTGAAGCTCCTGCTTAAGTTCGTCAATGGAATAATCACGGTACTCTTCATGATGAAGCGGTAACCGCACATCGATGATGACCTTATGGGTGTTGCCTTTAATCATAATGTCTTTCGACTGATCAAAAACGACCGGAATGATGGTCTTTTGATGTGCCTGACAATAATGATAGAAACTATCATTGATCTTCGATTCCTTATCATTGATGAAGACAAAGAGATTTTTAGCAGATTTCTGGATTTGGTTCAAGTGATCATCATGCAACACGAATGAATAGCTCGCAAGATCCACAAACATGGATTGGATGCGTTTGAACCATGCCTTCATATATGGCAATCGTGTTTTCAAGCCAAAAACGAAGCTGATGTCCACAGGAATCTGAGCCAAAACCAAAGCCGCTTCATAGTCATTGGAGTAACGTGCAATGAACACATGACCATCCTCCAATGGAATGTGATTCTTATGCGTCATTTCTGCTTTTACTTTGACTAAACGCAGTAAAATCGTCGAAATGATTTTAGCTGTATATTGGTTCAACTCAATGTCATCCTTACGAACATGAAGAAGACTCAGTAAAAATGATGGGTAATAGATGAACATTTTAATCCACAAAAAAAGGTGTTTCATTGTTTTCTCTCATACAATTTGAAGTCAAAAGCTTCAAATTGCTCTGTTAGGATAAGGGTATAGTCATCGATGTTGAAATGAGGAAAGAAAGTATCGCATGTAAACACCCCTTTGATGTGGCTGATGGCTAGAAACCTTGCATAGGGTAAAGCCTGTGCGTAGATATTGGCGCCTCCAATGACATAAATCAAGTCTTCACTTTGCTCATGTGTTTCCAGAAACAATTTTAAATCTTCGATGACTTGAATGCCTTCCACTTTTTTAAAGTAATCAGGGTGGTGTGTCACAACATAGTTCCTTCGATTTGGAAGTGCTTTCCCGATGCTTAAGAACGTTTTCTTCCCCATTACGATCGCATGGTGAAGTGTCATTTTTTTGAAGTGCTGGAGATCCTCTTTGATATGCCAAGGTAAGCCTCCATTCAAGCCGATCCCCCCCTGTTCATCCATTGCTACGATACAACTGATCATACGCTCACCTTCGCTTTGATGGCTGGATGGGATTGATAATCCAACAATTCGACGTCTTCATACTTAAATTCCTCTATGTCTTTGATCATTGGATTCAAACGCAAACGAGCCAACGGCAATGGTTCACGGCTCAGTTGCAAAGCGACTTGATCCATGTGGTCATTGTAGATGTGCACATCACCAAAGGTATGGATGAACTCACCTGCTTCCAAATCACAGACCTGAGCAATCAGATGCGTAAACAAAGCGTAAGAAGCGATATTGAATGGCACACCCAGAAAGACATCCGCTGAGCGCTGATAGAGTTGGCAAGACAAGCGTTTTCGATCAGAGGATACATAGAACTGCATCATCATATGACACGGAGGCAAAGCCATATTCTCCAACTCAGCAGGATTCCAAGCACTGATGATATGACGTCTGGAGAATGGATTGTTGCGTATGCCTTCAATCAACAGTTTCAATTGATCGATCCCGTTGAAATTACGCCATTGCTTACCATAAACCGGACCCAAATTGCCATACCGATCGGCAAAATCTTGGTCGTACCTAATTTTCTCAACATACTCGTCCAAAGTTTCATTTCGATAATCTTCTGATTTACAAAAACGTTCATAAGGCCATTCATTCCAGATTCGTACATTATTCAAGACTAAAGGTCGAATGTTCGTAGACCCCGTGATGAACCAAAGCAATTCATGCACAACCGACTTAAAATGTACCTTTTTTGTCGTTAATAAAGGAAAACCCTCCGCTAAATCAAAGCGCATTTGATAACCAAAAATCGAGCGTGTACCCGTTGATGTTCGATCGAGACGATCGGTTCCTTTTTCAAGTATTTCATTTAGTAAAGCGTGATATTGTTTCATAATTTTAACCCTTGCCATCATTATAACACGATTCAAAATAGACAAAAGATACGATGGAACAATCAAACAAATAAAAATCTTTCAGCTCATCAAGCCTGAAAGATTTCAATTCAACGTGTGCCTAAGAAAGACACTTTCTCAGCAATCACTTCACAATGATAAATACGGTTATTGTCTTTACCTTCGTAATTATTGGACTGTACGCGCCCCTTGACGCCGAGTAAAGCCCCCGCAGTACACTGTTCAATCGTCGATTCCGCCAAGTTGCGCCATAACATGCATTGAACTTGATCGGTTTCATAATCCCCTTGCGTATTCTTGAAATTACGTTCAATTTCCAAAATCAACTCCGCATACTTTATGCCATTGCTTGTTTCCTTCAAACTTGGAACACCTACTGCTTTACCTACCAATACCACTTGATTCAACATAGATTCCTCCTTGTGAGAAGAGTATGTCATAAGCAGGACCAAGTTTCGAGTGTTTAAAAATGTTTATTCATGTTCACGATGGCATGTTTAGATCAATGAAACATGACTATCAATCCAGTTTACGTAACCCCGTCATTTTTACCAAGGCAGTCGGTTTATTTAACAATTCTTTTCCGAGATGCAAGATCTCTTCAAATTGAATCGATTTGAGGATTGCAATGGAATCCATCATCTCCACACCACTGAATTCCGATCGTAACAGAGTGATGGCATAATCATCTTGGTCATCAAAACTTCGCAACATCTGAGCATAGTAGCGACGCTTCAAAAGATCAAACGCTTCCTTAAACTTATTCAGATCTTCATCAAGACTCGATCGAATCAAATCCACAAAATCATGTTCATCCTCATTCTCCCCATAGAACATCACAAAGCCATATTCACGATTGACTTCAACTTCATAGCCAAAATACTCCGCGATGCGATTGCTTTCCATCCATTGCTCGTATGCAGGATTCGTAGGAGAGAAAACCAACTCTAAAAAGAGTCGATACTGCCATTCATTTTTTATATTCAATTTATGGTCTTCAGAATAATCATCCAACTTGAATGAGTATGTCAACTTTGACGCCTGGATATCCATCTCAAATTGATGGAATGGACGAACAACCGCTTTTGGTTCCTCATCAAGCAAGCGTTTGATCGCACGTCTGGGTTCAAATGACTTTTGGTCCTGATTTGCTTTGACCAAACGATGAATCAAGTCTGGATTCAACGGCGTCACACAAACCATAATGGAATTAGACGGATGATAGTTAAATCGATAAGCATCCATCAAATCTTCCATAGTTGTGTCATTGACCGATTCTTCCGTTCCACCGATGTCCAATCGCACAGGATGATTGGCGTACAAAGAATGATACGTTTCAGCCATCAGACGTTGTTCAGGCATTTGTTTATACATTCTCAATTCTTGCGTGATGATGCCCTTTTCCTTTTCTACAGAAGCTTCTGTGATTGAAAGATTTTGAACAAAATCCAGCAAGAGATTCAAGGGTTTCTGTAGTGCCTTTTTACTGGAGTTGAAGTAGTACACTGTTTCATTGTAGGAGGTGAATGCATTCACGTTGCAAGATAGGTGGCTGAAACTTTGCATGATATCGATTCCACCAGGATTCTCAAAAAGTTTATGTTCTAAAAAATGGGCAACGCCTGAGGGAAACCGCTTCAATTCACCATCTACTTCTTGAACCAAGTCAAAGGATCCAAAAGGAAAACCCAGATAAAAAACGGATGATTGATAGTCCACCTTTTGAATCACATACAATCGCATGCCATTTTCAAGCTCAAACACATCGTAATGTTCATTGATGTCTTTAAATATTTTTCGCATTAATGCTTACCTCGGATCGTATACTGCCCAATGAGTTCTATTTGCTGTGCAATTGCCTCGATATCACTCTTCTTCACATCTCGAATGGCTTTGATGGTTGCCTTCAAGTCCAAATCGTATTGCGTGTAACCTCTTTGATACATGAAGTTCAAGAAGGCATAGGGTTCATCCGTCATTGATTCCAAACCATTGATGAACATCTTCTGTGCCGTCTTTAACAATGCTTGACTGAACTTCCCTTTGGCAAGTTTGATGCGTTGGAGTTCGATCAGCATCTCAACCTGATCTATATCTTTATAATTTATTCCAGTTTGAATAGCCATTACCCCATCGAAATTAAATGAGCTCGCGCTGATGGAATAACACAGGCTTCGTTTCTCACGAATTTCTTGAAATAATAGAGAATTGGGTAATTGCCCCAACATGATCACATACAAGCGCATGGCCAAGTACTTTGGATCATTATAAGCAGTATGAGTGGCATAAAGTTGAGTGAATGTGGTTTGAGACGTCTCTTTTTGAATGGATGCTTTAAATGTATGTTTCGGCTGGAAGACATACGCAGAGGGAAGAATGCTTAGATTTTGATCAAAATTCAGTTGATTTCGAAGTTGATCTTGATTCAAACCCTTGAAATCACCCATGATCAAAATCATCGGTTGAACCTGTTCCATAAGCTGCTTATGATATGCTTTTAAATCTTCCAATTGAACGGACTCAATCACATCCATGTTGCCTTGACTGAATACAGCGAGAGGCGTATCTTTGCCAACCCCCTCACATACTTTCATGATGCCTAAGTGGCTTGGTTTATCTTGAATACGTTTCAAACTCGCGATCAAATTCTTTTTTGCTTCAATCAAACTGGCATCATTCATTAAAGGTTGTCGTACACAATCCATCAAGAAACGTGTCGCCTCTTGAATATGAGCATGGTCAGTGTAACGCTCATTCAAGGTGCGGATACGGATTTCCAATACATGTGCAGCCCCAAATGTCGTTGTCTTACTGCTTAGGCTCAAGCCAAAAAGTGCATCCATTTGATTGGACATCGCTTGTTTGCTTGGATATTTCTCAGAACGATCACTCATCATGTACGATAAGATATTGTTCATGCTTACATTGGGTTCGCGATTTTCGACCGCGAATCGTATGGATATGATCATGTCCTTGAATTTATCGGTATTGATCCAATTAAACGGTAGATCTTGTTTTATTTTAAACATTGAAAACGTCCCTTCTTCTATCGTGATATAATGATTTTACACGCATCATCATACCACAGAATAGGAAAACGTACTTGTCATGAACACCTTCAAACACTCTGCATTACTTACCGATCTTTATGAATTCACAATGGCTTATACCTATTTCAAACAAAATCGACATGAAGATATCGCTTATTTCGATATGTTCGTACGTAGAATTCCCAATCAAGGGGGTTATATGATTTTCAATGGCCTCAACCAATTGATTGATCAAATAAACAATTACAAGATTACAAAAGAAGACTGTGATTACCTTAGATCAACAGGATTCTTTGATGAAGCATTTCTTACTTACCTCAGCAATCTCAAATTGACCGTGGACATCTGGTCGATTGAGGAAGGCACCCCTGTCTTCGCAAATGAACCCTTGGTAACGGTACGGGGACCCTTGCTTCAAACCCAATTGATTGAAACGCTTTTGTTATTAAGTATCAATTATGCCACCTTGGTCACAACCAAAGCTCGGCGTATCGTGGAGGCTGCGAAGAATCGCTCTGTACTGGAATTTGGTGTTCGTCGTGCTCAAGGTATTGATGCATCAGTAGAAGGCTCTCGAGGTGCTTACATCGCAGGTGCGATTGGAACATCCAATACCCTCGCAGGTCAGATCCATGGCATTCCTGTTTCTGGAACGATGGCGCATAGTTTCATACAATTGCATGAAAATGAGTATGATGCGTATATGGAGTATGTCGAAATTCAACCCAACAACGCTGTGTTGCTTGTGGATACCTATGATACCTTGCATAGTGGAATTCCCAATGCGATCAAAGTCGCTCACGACTATCTCATACCAAACGGATACCGATTGAAAGGTATTCGACTGGACAGTGGTGATTTGGCGTACCTATCTAAAAAAGCTCGGATCGCACTGGATGAGGCTGGTTTAAACGATTGCAAGATCATCGCATCCAATTCCTTAAGTGAAGACATCATTGATGACCTTTTAGTTCAGGATGCACAAATCGATGTATTTGGTGTTGGTGAGAATCTAATCACGTCCAGCTCGAATCCGGTATTGGGTGGTGTTTACAAAGTTGTGGCGTATGAAAAAGACGAGCAGATCATCCCTACAATCAAGCTCAGTGAAAATATTGAGAAAATAACGAATCCAGGGTTTAAGAAGTTGATTCGTTTCTATGATAAAGATTCGAACAAGGCAATCGCTGATTTGATCTGTTTAGCCGATGAAGTCATTCCTTTGGATGCCTACACGCTTTTTGATCCAATTGCCCCATGGAAAAAGAAGGATATCTCGAATTACTATTATAAACAACTTCAAAAGCCCATCTTTGTGAATGGTAGTTTGGTTTACAAGATCAAAACAACCGAAGAGACACGTATGTTCTGCCAAGAACAGATGAACACCATCTGGGACGAAGTAAGACGTTTACGCTTTCCTCACAAATATTATGTCGACTTATCTGAAAAGCTCTATAATCTAAAAAATGATCTGATCAAAAAAAATAAGAAGGCTTAAGCCTTCTTTATCTTTTCCCTGGATCGTAGGGTTCACCTGCTGCTTTAGGAGCAGCAGATTTTTTAGATGTGAATGTCAAGACGATCAAAGTCGCAACATAAGGAACAATTTGATAGAAATACTTAGGAATTCCTAGACTCATGAAGAAAATCAGACCGCTTGAATTGGAAATCGTCTGCATCAAGCCAAAGAATGCGGCCGCAAGAATGATCTTTGAGGGACGCCATTGACCAAAGATCAATACAGCAAGAGCCAAGAAACCATAACCGGATACGACACCGGTATATTCAACCGTACTCGGTACAATAAGAATCAAACCACCCATTCCAGCCAACGCACCCGAAATCAAGACACCGATGTATCGCATGCGGTTGACATTGATACCAACCGAGTCTGCAGCTTGAGGATGTTCGCCACAAGCACGTAGACGCAAGCCAAAACGTGTTTTAAAAAGTACGTAGGAAGAGATGAACAATATCCCGAAACCAATAAAGGTCGTGATGTAGGTATTCGTAAATAGAATCGGTCCTAAGAATGGTATATCGGACAAGAATGGAACCGTTGGAATTCGGTAAATGTTATTGAACTTAACCCCTTCAACGCCATTTGGAGTCACAATACGAGCCACAAACACGTGAAACGAAGTCGCAAATAGATTCAATGCCGTTCCACTGATGACTTGATTGGCCTTCAAATTGACCGATGCGTACGCATGAAGCAGAGAGAAGACAGCTCCACTGATCAAAGCAATAATCAATGCAGCAATCAACATCATTTGCGGTGGGAAAAGATTAGGGAAGAAATACATGAAGAAGATCCCAATCGAAGCTCCAAAAACCATGATGCCTTCTAAAGCGATGTTTACGATACCACTTCGCTCAGAGAACATTCCCCCTAAGGCCACAACCGTAAGTGGGATCATGTATGGAATCATGTTTTTAAGTAGAAACAATAATGTATCCATTATTTCCCCTCCTTCTTATTAAACAGCTTGTGGATCTTATCTCTGAAGAGCAGTGAGAACGCACTGGCATAGATGATCGTGGATGTCATGATCCGAATGACTTCATCATTGAATCCCGCTCTGGATAAAGAGGATCCAGCATTTCTCAACATGCTGATAAAGAAACTTGAGAAAATGATTCCAAGCGGATTGCTTAGTCCTAATAATGCGACAGATATGCCGTCAAATCCTTCTCTTTGAAGAACCAAGGATTGATCGAATACTTTTGTGATGCTGGAGATGTAAACAAGCGCACCACCGAGCCCCGACAAAGCACCCGCAATGGTCATCGATAAGATGATGCCCTTTTTATCATTGATCCCAGCATAACGCGCAGCCTCACGATTATAGCCACAGGCTTTGAGTTCATAGCCAAAACTGGTCTTTTCAAGGACGATGTAGATAAGAATGGCTACTGCGATCGCAATGAAGATCCCAAAATCTACTGTGTTCAAACCGAACACTTTGTCCAAACCAAAGGTTGGAATACGGCTCAAGGGAACCTGTGAACGTGATGGATTGAAGCGGTCTTTGATTGTAAAGACGAGATTGCTCACCGTGATCATACCGATGTAATTCAACATGATTGAAGAGATGACTTCATTCACATTACGATAAGCTTTAAGGACACCACTGATCATTCCCCAAATGCCCCCCACGACGATCGCACCAAGAAGTGCGACAATCCAAAGGAACTCTAAAGGAATGAAAGTCCATTTTATCGCAATGTATGCGGCTGTGAATCCACCCATGACGAACTGTCCGGCCGCACCAATGTTAAACAAACCTGTTTTAAACGCAAAGCCTACCGACAAACCGGTCAATAGAACAGGTGTCGTATAGCGTAAGATGATTCCAAATCCCTTAATGCCGTTATAACGCATTCCCCCAGTGATGATCGTGATGAAGCCTTCAATCGGATTCGTCGCCTGTGTCTTAATGCTTGCCGCAAACAACAGAATCAAGAAACCAAAGATAAAGCCGATCAAAATGGCCGTCAATGAGGCAAGAATTTTCTGAACATTATCATTCAAAATGAACTTTTTCATTCAAGCACCTCACGTTTCGATCCCGACATGTACAAGCCCAGTTCTTGTTGAGACACAAGGGCTGGATCCGCTTGTCCGACCAACTCACCTTCATAAATCACCAAGATGCGATCACTCACACTCATGACCTCAGAAAGCTCAAGTGAAACCAAAAGAATGGCTTTGCCCTTATCCCGTTGTTCAATCAAAATTCTATGTATGTATTCAATAGCACCCACATCCAAACCACGTGTTGGCTGAACCGCAATCAACACATCCGGATGTGTTTCAAGCTCTCGTGCTACGATTGCTTTTTGTTGGTTCCCACCCGACATGCTGCGGGCAATGGAACGCGCACCACTTCCACTGCGAATATCATAGCGTTCAATCAACTCATCCGCATTATCATATATTTTCTTAAATTTCAAGAAACCCTTGGTTTGAAATTTGTTTGTGTGATAATCCTGTAAGATGAGATTCTCTGCCACATTATAATCCAAGACCAAACCATGTTTATGCCGATCTTCAGGTATATGGGCCATTCCTTTAAGGTTGCGATATCGGATTGATCGATGTGTGATGTCCTCACCCTTATAGATGATTTGACCACTGCTTACTTTCTCAAGACCCGTCAATGCATAGACCAAGTCGGTTTGACCATTTCCTTCAATTCCTGCGATACACAAGATTTCACCTCGATGCAGTTTAAAACTGACATCGTTGACTTTGTTCTTGTTATGATTTTTTGATTTAACGATGAGATGTTTCACTTCCAACACAACCTCTTTAGGTTGTGCCATTGTCTTTTCAACTTCGAGCAGAACCTTTCGACCCACCATCAACTCCGATAAAGTTTCTTTGCTGCTCATACTCACATCCACGGTATCGATATACTTGCCCTTACGAAGTATCGTGACACGATCCGCCACCGCTTTGATTTCATTCAACTTATGCGTGATAAAAATAATCGTCTTTCCTTCCGCAACCAAATCCTTCATGATCTTCATCAATTCATCGATTTCTTGAGGTGTCAATACAGCGGTTGGTTCATCAAAAATAAGCAGATCGTTCTCACGATACAACATCTTCAATATCTCAACACGTTGCTGCATGCCCACGCTGATGTCCGAAATCAAGGCATCCGGCTCAATAAAAAGGCTGTACTTCTGGGACAATTCAATGACTTTCTTACGTGCTTCATCCATGAGCAATCGACCATGCCTCACACTTTCAACACCAAGGATGACATTCTCTAAAACGGTGAAATTGTGCACCAATTTAAAATGTTGATGAACCATGCCAATTCCATAACGATTGGCATCATTGGGATTCTTGATCGAAGCCTCTTCACCATTGATGATGATTTTACCCTTTTCAGGTTTATACAAACCAAACAAGACACTCATCAAAGTCGACTTACCCGCACCGTTTTCCCCTAACAGTGCATGAATCTCACCTTTTTTGACTTTTAAATCCACATTATCGTTGGCGATGATTCCTGGGAAGATCTTAGTGATGCCTTGCATCTCGATTACATATTCCATTTCATTACTCCTTCAGGGAAATTATACATGAATCAACTCTTAAGTGACAGAAAAAAAAGGTGGATTGCTCCACCTTTACAACTTATTCAGCACCGATTAAAGTAACTGTTGTTTTTGTAACCGCTAAGTCCTTAACAGATGCAGCATCCTTAACGACGACAACTTCACCACTGACCAACTTCGCGAAGATCGCATCGTAATCAGCTTGTGTGAATGTTGCAAAACGTGAGAAATCAGCTGGTAAACCAACACCACCGACTGTAACATCTAGAGTGTCGATAACGCCACCTTTGAAGTTTCCAGCATAGAGGTCAGTCAATGCCAATTCAACAGAAGAAGTCAAACCCTTCATTGCAGACGTAATGACGGTTTCAGAAAGATTGGATTGATCAACGTCAACACCGATGACTTTCTTACCCGCTTCTTCAGCAGCAGCCATGACGGATAAACCAGCACCACCAGCAGCAACGAAGATCGCTTCGACGCCTTCAGAATACCAACCAGAAGCTTTTACTTGGTGGTTGTTATCTGGTGCGAAGCTATTCAAGTATTCATACTTGATCGTAACATCAACGCCCAATTCAACAGCTGCCATTTCAGCACCTTGAACAAAGCCATGACCGAAACGAACAACCGCTGGTACAGCCATACCACCCATGAAACCTAAGTTGGTCAAGCCATCTTTGACAGCAGCATAACCCGCTAAGAAGCCAGATTGCTCTTCAGCATAGTAGATCGAGTAAACATTCTTTTCGATATTGAAAGCGGAATAATCATCAGTATGTGGATCTGCATCCAACAAGATGAAATTGACTTCAGGATACATTGTTTGAGCTTCATAAATCGCACCAGCAAACATGAAACCAGGTGTTACGACAACCTTAGCTCCACCATCGATCGCCAATGTGATCGCTTCAATATAGTCAGCAGTCGATGCAGCAGCAGGTTGGTAATATTGGTATGTCAAGCCGTTCGCTTCCGCATAAGCCACAACACCTTCCCAAGCACCTTGGTTAAAGGACTTGTCATCGATCGTACCGATATCGGTAACCAAACCAATTTCGTAACCCTTTTCTTCTTCTACCACTGCTGGTTTGTCGCTGCTACAAGCAGTCAACGTACCCAATGTTAGAAGAACGAGTGTAAACAGAATAAATAACTTCTTCATCTATGTTCCTCCGTTGTAGTAAAACTACATTTTAAGTTTATGCAAATTGAACCTATAAGTCAAATAGAAGTGCTGTGCCTATGCCTTATGCGAATAGACATCACGCGGTTTACTTCCTTGAGCGGGTCCAACGATTCCTTGTTGTTCCAACATGTCGATCAAGCGTGCCGCACGATTGTAACCTAAGCCAAAACGTCTTTGAATGTTCGAAGTGGAAGCCCTTTGCGTTTCGATGACATACTGTTTGACTTCTTCAAAAATCGGATCATCGAAAGCCAATTGACCATTCTGATTTCCTTCAGGATCACTCAGGTTCAAGAACGCATCATCAAACTGTGGTTTTTGACTCTTTGACACAAAGTCTGTGATTCTACGAATCTCTTCATCGTTGATGAATACCCCTTGAACACGGATCGGTGCAGGTTCTCCAACGGGGAAAAACAACATGTCGCCATAACCCAACAAACGCTCAGCTCCTACTCCATCCAAGATGACCCTTGAATCGATTCCACTGGATACCGCAAAAGCGATCCGTGATGGAATGTTCGCTTTGATGATGCCTGTGATGACATCCGTACTTGGTCGCTGGGTCGCAACGATCAAGTGTATCCCAGCTGCACGTGCCAACTGCGTGATGCGTTGGATGCTTCCTTCCACATCTTTACCGGCCACGATCATCAAATCAGCCAATTCATCAATGATGACTACGATCCACGGCATTGGATTCAAGCTCGGATCCGTCTTCTTGGCGAGCAGTTCATTATAACTCTGGATGTTGCGAACACCAATGTTAGAAAACACCTCATAACGATTCTCCATCATCGAAACAATGACTTTCAAAGCCTTTGCGGCCTCTGTCGCATCACTGATGACCGGTGAAATAAGATGAGGAATCTTATGATAGGGTGTGAACTCAACTTTCTTGGGATCGATCAACACCATCTTCAACTCATCCGGTGTTGTGCGTAACAGGTAATTGATGATGATCGAATTGACACAGACCGACTTTCCACTGCCAGTAGCACCAGCAATCAGCATATGGGGCATCTTATCCAACTCGGTGAACACAGATTTGCCCATCAAATCTTTCCCAAGAGGAAACAACAACTTCTTTGATAATTTATCCGCTGGCACATCTTTCATCAACTCAATCATCCGTACAGGAACCATCTCGATGTTCGGAATTTCCACACCCACCGCATTCCGTCCCGGAATCGGTGCCTCTAAGCGAAGCTCTTTAGCTGAGAGTTCCATTTTGATGTTGTCTTGAAGTGATGCGATCTTAGAAATCTTGACATTGCTTTCCGGTCTGACTTCAAACTTCGTGACTGCGGGTCCGATGTGTGTTCCCACAAGACTTGCGGTCACACCGAACTCTCCCAGAATCTCAATCAATTTACGTCCTTTTTGACTTGCCGCAACGCTGTTCGCATTGGATTTTGATTTTACTGCGACTTCGTCCAAAAGATTTAGGCTAGGAATCGTATAGTTGCCACTACCGAAATGGACCGTCGCAGCGGACTTCGTCTTGATCTCTGGTTCTTGAATCTTATTCTTGGGTTGAGGCTTCGGCTCGTCCGGTGTCAAAAACACTGTTCGCGACGTACTGACCTGAGGTTCATCAATGTAATTGACTTCCCTCTTGTTGCGGCTCATTTGAATCGGTTTGACTTTTGCTTTAAGCCATGCGAAATCCACATTCATCATGATCAGTGCAAGATAGCCGATGATCAATACAAACAACGTCCCCAATCGATCAAACAAGGTTGTGAAAAAAGCATACAGACCAACACCAAATATACCGCCATGTGATGGGAACTTATCAAAAAAGATGAAATTAGCTTGTTCAATCCATGTGGTGAAAACACTTAAACCCACATTATTAATTTCGTAACTGATGTAGGTACTTGTTAAGACAATCAAGACAAGACTCAATATGCCCATGATGGTGTATTTATACGAAAGGTGAAAATGTTTGCGATTGAAAATACGATAGATGCCATAGGCACCTAAACCAAAATAAACCAGATCCCGTCGCACGCCAAAAAACAGATTCATGATTCGATCCAAATAGATGCCAATAAAACCTAAACGTTGAAACGCAATGAAAATCAACGCTAAAAGAATGAGTGCAATGAGAATGATCTGGCTGTGTCTGAAACTAACTTTCTTTTTTCGAGGCATATTACTCCGCTAAATTAATTTCGACAATGACCGGTAAGATCATTGGCCGTTTACCTGTTTCCTTTAAGACATACTTGGTGATTTTGTCTTTGGCTTCATTGCGCGCACTCATATTCTCATATCGCTTGTTTTCAACCATCGATCCTATCGTATTCTCGAGAATCGCACCGATTTCCTTTACGATGTAATCCGCATCTTTAAGATAAATGACGCCACGGGATTGAACATCGGGTCCACCGATGATCTCTTTGGTATTGAAATTCAAAACGACACCAATAACGATGACACCATCCGTCGATAACATCTCACGATCTTTAAGAATCAAACCACTCGAATCCAAATGGGCATTTCCATCAATCAAGATCTCATCCAATTTGATGATGTTCGCTGTATTGCTTAATTTACCGTTCTCAAATGTCGCGATCTGACCATTGTCCAAGACAACGATCTTATCGGCATAGTAGCCCAGATCCAAAGCAATCGTCGCATTGTTCACAAGATGACGATATTCCCCATGAATCGGAATAAAATACTTTGGTTTTAAGAGATAGACCAACATCTTGATATCTTCGATCGACGCATGCATCGAAACGACCTTGCGACGATCCAAAGTGATGACATTCACATCCTCTTTATACAATTCATTTTCCATCATGCTGGCTTCTTTTTCCGTACCCGGTACGATCGGTGAAGCGATGACGACGGTATCGTTCGAATCCAATGTAAATAAATCTTCTTCCTTCAAAGCGATTTTATGCATCAAATTGAAGACTTGTGGTCCACTTCCAGAAATGATGACCATCACATTATCCAAATCATTGTTAAACTTAGCCTTTGGCAATTCCAGATCCAAAGGCATCTTATAATAGCCTAAGGACTCTGCCAGTCTTAACAATTCACGTTGTTCCTGATTAAAGAAAAACACCTTACGTTTGTATTTCTTAGCCAACTCCAATAATTCCATGAGCCTGAACAAATTCTGTTCATACATCGTCACGAACACACGCCCTTTGGTGTCTTCCAACACATCTTCAACGGTTTCAGTGATCATATGATTGGGAGCTGTGTAGCCTGGACGCTCCGCCCCAACCGATTCGGTCAAGAAGGCAAAGACACCTTTCTTACCAATTTCGGCAAAATTCGTGATATCACATGCAAATGCCGGATTACGTGTATTGAAATCAATGATGTATTCACCCGCATAGACAACATAGCCAAAAGGACTATCGATGGCGATGCCAAATGCATCCGCAATCGAATGGGTCAAGCTGAAGGTGCGGACATTGACTTTACCTATGGTCAAGTTATCATCACGCTTGATGACCTTGATTTGATAATCACTGACCTTCTCCTCTTTAAATAACTTCTCAATCAGCTTCGCCGTTAAAGGCGTGGTATAAATTGGTAGATTCACCTGTTTGATAAGATATGGCAAAGCAGCCATCGCATCATCATGCCCATGGGTGATGAAGATGCCTTTGATCTTTTGTTTGTTTTCGATAAGATACTTAAAATCCGGGATGATGATTTCAACCCCGAGTCGATCCTTATCGGGATACTTAAGACCCACATCAATCACAAAAAGATCTTGATTGATCTCGACGACGGTTAGATTCTTTCCATCCTCATCTAAGCCACCCAACGCAAAAATGCGTACTTGATTCATTATATTTCCTCCTAAATAAACACTATTTTCATTATAGCGTATAAAGCAAACTTAAGCCAAAACTTCTTCACCTTTTAAGGTCCAAGTGTTCGCTCCAGTAATTTTCACTTGTACAATCATACCAGCTTTGGCTGATTTCGGTACAAAATTGACCAACTTATTGGTTTCAGTGTAACCACTGAACACATCTGGATTCTTCTTAGATGGTCCATCGACCAATACATTTTGAATCGATCCGACATGTTTCTTATTGTTTTGCAAAGCATAGACCGCCACTCTTTGATTCAAACGTTTTAATCGAGAACGTTTGACTTCAAGCTCAATGTTGTCTTCCATCTTACTCGCAGGCGTACCATGACGCGGAGAGTAAATGAAGGTGTAGACATTGTCAAATTGACAGTACTCGATCATTTTCAACGTATCCTCAAATTGCTCTTCGGTCTCGTTCGGGAAACCCACGATGATGTCTGTTGAAAATGCGATGTTATCGACTTTCGCTTTCAATGCGTCAAATACATTCAGATATTCCTCGGTTGTATAACGACGACCCATGATCTTTAAGATCTCATTATTTCCAGATTGCAATGGAAGATGCACAAAAGGCATGATGTTGTGATACCGTGCAATGATGTCGACCATCTTATCACTGAAATCCCAAGGATGACTGGTCATGAATCGAATCCGAGGAATATCGGTCTTGGCCACATCTTCCAAGAGTTCCGCAAACCCATAATCCAGATTCAGGTCTTTTCCATAGGCATTCACATTCTGACCCAACAAAGTGACTTCCTGATAACCCTCATCAACCAAAGTCATAATTTCTTTTAAAATATCTTCCTTTAATCGTGAGCGTTCCTTACCTCGTGTGTAAGGTACGATGCAGTAGGTGCAAAACTTATCACAGCCATAGATGATGTTCACCCAAGCCTTCGCTTTTTGAACACGATTGACCGGTAGGTTCTCATAAACCTCCCCTTCTTTGGAATAGACTTCCACGACTCTTTCCTTACTGAAATGCGCCTGAATCAAAAGCTCAGGGAAGCGATGGATGTTATGGGTTCCAAAAATGATATCGATGTGTTGGTGCGTTTTGAGAATCGTATTGACCACATCTTCTTCTTGAGCCATACAGCCGCAAACGACAAAAATCAAATCAGGATTCTCATACTTCAACTGCTTCAAATGACCGATTTCTCCAAAAACCTTGTCTTCTGCGTTCTTACGGATCGCACAGGTATTCATGATGATCAGATCGGCTGCCTCCGGTGTGGCGACTTCCGTATACGACATCAACTTAAGCATGCCTCGTAACGTTTCAGAATCACGCTCATTGGCTTGACAGCCATAAGTTCTTAAATAAAAATTTTTGTTGAAACCGAGATTAAGATACTCTTCCGGTATATTGAAAAGTGAACGTTCGATGACCGTTTCATCTTTCGTTCTTCTTTGAGCACTTTTTAAATTGGGTTTGATAAATAGTTCGTTCATAATTTTTCCTTAAAAAAACCAAGCACTGCTTGGTTATTTTTGACTTATCGCTTCAGTTGGACAAACACCGATACATGCTAAGCAATCAATGCAGATCGATTCATCGCATTCTGCTTTGCCATCCGCATCCAAAGATAAAGCTCCAACAGGGCAAACACCTACACAGGCACCACAACCAATACAGGTATCTTTTGCTACAACAACAGGCATAACGAATCCTCCTTTTAATAAATCAATTATAGCACTTAGTGCTCATTATTCAACACTTTTTCAGGTCGAATCTGGATCCGCTGAATCTGTGTTGAACGTAAACTCTCATCGTCGATCGTGATCACAACCGCACACAGTTGTGCAGGTTCTTCACTCACTGTGAAGCGTTTTGAGAAATTTCCGTTGAAACGATCCAACACCTCTTGGACATCTCGACCGATGACACTGTTGAAAGGTCCCGTCATTCCAACATCACTGATGAAAGCACAACCATCGATGATACGCTCATCCGCGGTTTGAACGTGTGTATGCGTCCCAATAACGGCTGCACATTGATTTTTGAACTGATAAGCAAAGGCAATTTTTTCACTGGTTGCTTCCGCATGAAGATCCACGATCACGATCTTATCTTTATTGAATCGTTCGAGTGGATACATCGCTTCGAAAGGTGTTTCTACCACATTATCCATGAATACAGAGCCAATCAGATTAATGACACGAATCGTTTTACCCTTTACTTCAAACTCCTGAATGCCTTTACCATGCGTTTGAGGATGCATGTTCAAGGGACGAACCAAATGCTTACTTTTTTGAATGAAAGCTAAGACATCCGACTTAGAGTACGCATGATTGCCAAGTGTGATCGCATCAACACCATTTCTCAGTAATTCCTCATAGAGCTTCAAGGTCATGCCTTTACCATGTGCGATGTTTTCACCATTCACGATGGTGAAATCGATCTTATGCTCTTGTTTAAGTGAAACAAGTCGAGCATATAAAATTGCTCGACCTGCTTTTCCGACGATATCACCAACAAATAAGATATTCATTATTTCGCTACTTCTGACGTCCGTGTCTCACGAATGACCGTGACTTTAATTTGACCAGGATAGGTCATTTCTTTTTCAATCTTCTCACGAATTTCGCGTGCGACGCGATGACAGGCTAAATCATCCAATTTATCCGGAACGACCATGACGCGGATCTCACGACCTGCTTGAATCGCATAGACTTTCTCTACGCCTGCAAAGGATGTGGCGATCTTTTCCAACTGTTCCAAACGTTGAATATAGTTCTGGAAAGACTCAAAACGAGCACCCGGACGAGCGGCACTCAAAGTATCCGCTGCTTGTGCTAAAACCGCATAGATTGAATTCGCAGGCACATCCCCATGATGGGATTCAATCGCATTGATGACGGCTGGATGTTCCCCATGTTTACGACAGATGCGAGCACCCAACTCCACATGGCTACCTTCCATTTCAAAATCCAATGCTTTCCCAATATCATGAAGCAAGCCAACACGTTTGGCTAAATTTTGATTCAATCCTAATTCAGCAGCCATCATACCCGTCAAATAAGCAACTTCCATGCTGTGCTGCAATGCATTTTGTCCATAACTGTAACGGTAACGTAAACGTCCGATCAAACCAACGATTTCGCGGTCGATCTTGCCGATACCCACTTTGAAGACGGCATCTGCACCTGCTTTTTGGATGGTCTCATTCAATTCGTTTTGAACACGATTGACAACCTCTTCGATACGTCCAGGTTGGATACGACCATCTTTCAACAAAGATTCCAAAGCCAATCGAGCCACTTCACGACGAATTGGATCGAAACAGGATAAGGTAATGGTTTCCGGTGTGTCATCAATCAAGATATCGACACCAGTCGCTTGTTCGATCGCACGGATGTTACGTCCTTCACGACCAATGATACGACCTTTCATCTCTTCATTAGGCAAGGCAACAACAGAAACGGTACGTTCCAAAGTCTCTTCTTGCGCATAACGTTGAATCGCCAATCCAATGATTTCACGTGCCATATCAGAAGCTTTTGATTTCGCCTCTTCTTCTTGGTCACGAATGTATGCTTCAACTTCGTTCTGTGTTCTTACTCGAACGATATCCAATAATTCCTGCTTAGCGTCACTTGCCGACATATTGGCAATTCGCTCCAACTCAACAACCTGCCCATCGATCTTCTCTTGCAGGGTTTTCTCCATCTTCTCTAGTACATTTAATTTTTCGGTAACTTGTTTATTTTTAGTATCAAGTTCTTTTTCTTTTGAGGTCAACGTCTCATTACGAAAATTAAGACTGTCTTCACGACGGTTCAATTTGGCTTCAACTTCTTGAAGCGATTGTCTTGATTCCTTAATTTCTTTTTCTGCAGCTAATTTTAAATCATAAGCTTGTGTCTTCGCATCGAGTTGCGCTTGACGTAAAGCACTGTCCGCTTTAATGTTCGCTTCATCTAAAATAAGCTTTGCTTTTTGTTGATCTCTATTTAATCCTAACTTTGAAATGATCACCATTAAGATGACACCCAAAGCAAAACCACCGATAATACTAGCTAAGACGAAAAAGTATGGTAAATCTCGCATATTTTTCCTCCAGCTTAGAGTTTTGATAACTCTACTTATAATCATACTTAATTTTGGAACATTTCTCAACAAAAAAGGACTTAACGTCCTTCTTCACCCTCTTCCACAACTTTTGCAAAGAGCTTTTGCTTCAATTCCACTTCAATCGTATTGCATATCACAGGATTTGCTTGTAAAAATGCACGAGCTGCTTCTTTGCCTTGACCAATCTTTTCGCCATTGTAAGAGAACCAAGCCCCTGCTTTTTGAATGATTTCGCGATCAACCGCCAATTCAATCATTTCACCAATACGGGAGATTCCTTTGCCATACATGATATCGACTGTTGCGACTTTAAACGGAGGCGCAACCTTATTCTTTACTATCTTAACATTGACCTTGTTTCCAATAATGTCTGTTCCCGACTTGATGGCTTCACTCTTACGAACATCCACACGAATGGAAGCGTAGAACTTAAGAGCTTTCCCCCCAGTCGTCGTCTCAGGATTGCCAAACATGACGCCAATCTTCTCACGCAGCTGATTGATAAAGATAGCCGTACAATCACTACGATTCATGACTCCCGCTAATTTACGCATCGCTTTGGACATCAAACGTGCTTGCAGACCCATATGCGAGTCCGACATCTCACCATCCAATTCCGCTTGAGGAACCAAAGCCGCAACTGAGTCTATGACAATTAAATCGATCGCACCGCTTTTAATCAACATCTCAGTGATCTCCAGAGCCTGCTCACCACTGTCGGGTTGCGATAGGATCAAGTCTTCGATATTGACACCCAATGCTTTTGCATACATCGGATCAATGGCATTTTCCGCATCGATGAACGCAGCTTTGCCACCTTTCTTTTGAACTTCCGCAATCGCATGCAAAGCTAATGTGGTCTTCCCGCTCGACTCAGGACCATAAATCTCTACGATACGACCTTTTGGATAGCCGCCGACACCTAAAGCATAGTCGATCGCAAGCGAACCACTGCTGATGGCATCGATTTCCACATTCGCACGATCCCCCAAACGCATGACCGCACCTTTACCATACTGTTTTTGAATCTGTTTTAATGCATCCTCTAATAAAACATCTTTTTTATTTTCCATAGGTTCCTCTTCTGTTTAATATGCTTTAGTTCGGCATATCCCTAATTAATTCAATTATTTTATTTTTTATGACTTCTACCGCATGAACTTGCAGCTCATTACGCTGCATGGACTCTTGAAACGTAAAAGCAAATTGATCATCGCGTATCCGAACACAAGCATACCATAAACCACAGACCTTGCCCTCCATGACCTCAGGTCCGGCATTGCCTGTGAACGAAACACAAACATCGCTTTTGAACATTTGTTGGCACGAACGTGCCATCTGTTCAGCCATTTCTTGACTCACAACACCAAATCGATCAAAGATCGATGGATCGATGTTGAGTAAGCGTTCTTTGATTTCAGATTGATAAGCAATCAACGATCCTCGAAAAACAGCAGACACACCAGGTATCCGCCCCAGTTCATAAGCAAACAAGCCTGCTGTGAAACTCTCACAGGTACTGATGTTTAGACGCTTTTCAATCAGCAAATCCACCAAGTCCTTCATCACATCGATTCAAGGATCATATCCTTGGCTTGAATAAAATAAGATACGCCGCTCAGCACCGAAATGATTACCGTAAACCACAACATCAACTCATGTACAGGTAATTGAACCAATTCAAATGGTAGATTGCCTGCGAGATACAAAATAATCGTAAGCATTTGAGCCACCGTCTTCACTTTACCCAAAAAAGCTGCCGCAATCGTCACACCATTACGTGCTGCAATCATGCGAATGCCCTCGACTACGGTATCACGCCAGATCAAGATCAAAACCGCAATCACCGGCACGACCCCTTGATATGCGAATAGAATGAACACCGTATTGACCAAAAGTTTATCTGCGATCGGATCGACGAACTTCCCGAAGGTTGTGACTTGATTGTTCTTGCGTGCAAGATAGCCATCCAAGAAATCCGTGATGCTTGCCAAGGTGAATAAAGCCAAGATGATCAGATTGACCACAGGTAGACTTACAAATTCATATTTTATGTAGCCAAAGACGATATTGAATTGTGCGAACGGAAATGTCGCAAAAAACACAATAACCGGAATGAACAAAAGTCGAATCAAAGTCAAACGATTGGGTAGATTCATGCGCTTTCTCCTACACATTTGAATGTCAGTGTGACCGAACCATTTCGCGTTGCGATCTCCGCATTCAAAGGCACACTCAAATCATTCAGAAACATCGTATTGCCATTCATCCAGCCAATGTAGATTTCCAAGGTCGTGGCTTCACTTGCCTTGAACTTGAAATCCAAGCTTGTTCCAGCGTTATAGAGCTTACTCGGTAGATTGACTGCTGAATCGCCGTTGACGGATATACGCACATAAGCATTCGAAGCGAAATTCACCACTAAACTGAGCTCCTCATCTTCTTCAAAACCTGCAATTTCATAATTCAAAGCATCGATTTGATTGAGCGAAAGCACAAGCTCCTCCACAACAGGCGTCTCATCCGGTGTTGTCGGAGAAGGCTCGATTGGTTGAGGAATCTGTGGATTGATGAGCACTGGATCCTTGGCTTGATTCAAATTCGGTAAAATCAGAAAAATGAAAACAAGAATTAAGGTTATGATCAAAACAATCACCGATACGATAAACGTGATCAGGGAAACATCCCATTTCTTACGCTTCGAACGATTGAGGTTCATCGCACGTTCTTGGATACGTTCACTCATTTCATTGACTTCCGTCAACTTGATCATCTTTGTCGTGTTGGAATACTCATCCAAACTTGCGTCCAAGTGTTCGCGCACTTCTTCAAAATCAATATGTAAGGCATTGCAATAATAACGCACATAAAAACGAACATAAGACAAATCATTCTCCAAACGCTTCAAGTCACCGGCTTCGATGGCCTCAAGCTTACCAATTGGAACACGCGTCTTATCGCTCATCTGCCTTAAAGTGAAACCCAATTCTTCTCTTCTTTCCTTAAGTTTTAGACCTATTTCCTGCATGCTTTACTCCTACTTTTGTTATTATACCATTAAAAAACAATTGTATAAAAAAAATGGAAGTTGTCTCCCATTTTCAATTTTATGCACCGTGTAAGCCATGTTCTGTCCTGTTTCCAGGGGCAATCATCTATCTACATTGCTGTCCTCATCGACCTTCAGTTTGGTCTTTGAAGTTCCCCTACCAAATTTGGGTTTCTCGCTTATGGGGTTTACCGCGTTCCACTCTTTCCGTTTCCCGAAAGACTACGTCACTGTGGCACTTTCAAGAGCGCTTCCATAGCTTGCGCCTTAGGATTGACTCTGCCGTCAGTTGCCTGCCTAAATTTATTTTTTTATTTAGCATAAACACTACCTTCATCGCAGAAGGTGCGAGCATGGACTTTCCTCTAGTCTGTCGACCAGCGATTGCCTTCGATGCAATTACTTATGATAAACTTCTTGTTCCAATTTGGCAAGTCTTTTCAATAGATCGGATTGACTCATAGGAGCACTCTCCTGATTGTTTTGATACAGATCCAATCTTCCTTCCGCTTCGATCAAGCGTGCTTGAAGTATGGCATTCTGTTGTTGCAAAGTCTGCAAGCTTTCCTGCATCTTTTTCATTTCGAATTGATAGTATTGATAATCCAAGATCACTTGATCCAAAAACGTATCCACCTCTATAGTAGAATACCCTTTGAACTCCACATTGAAACTCTTGTTAAAAATAATCTGATCTGTTAATTTTGCCATTTTCGTACCCAACACCTTTATTAAACCAAATTTGCACACTGAATACAAGGATGCTCCATTCCCATAAACTAGTATTGTTTAAGCCTTTTAGCTATAATAAGACTGTTAAAAATATGGTGAACTATCCAAACGGTAAAAAAGCAACGATTAAACCAGGAATCAAAGAACCTCATTTTCAACGTGGTGCAAATCTTGAAGATGACTTGAACCAGACCAATCAGTATTATCTAGATCTGAATCGAGCCAACATCCATAAGAAACCGACACCGATCACCGTTGTCAAAGTGGACTATCCTTCCCGCAACAAAGCATGTATTCGAGAAGCCTATTATAAAATCCCCAGCACAACGGATTACAATGGTGTCTATCGAGGAACTGCCATTGACTTTGAAGCCAAGGAAACCAAGTCTTTAACGGCATTCCCACTTAAGAACATACATCCCCACCAACTGCAACACATGCGAAGTGTTGAACATCATGGTGGCCTAAGCTTCTTGATTCTCCGTTTCGTCGCCTATGATGAGACCTTTCTCCTATATTTAAAGGATTTCGATCATTTCTTGAAAGAACATGAGCGCAAATCCATTCCCTATGTATGGATCAAAGAGCATGCATACCCGATTCCTTTTTCTTTGACACCCCCCGTCAATTACCTCAATGTGATTGATTCCACCTTCTTTAAAGGAGCCTCTAAATGAAGAAACTCAAACTCTTTAAATCGCTTAATAAAAATAAAACGGACAAAACAACTAAAAAGCAGTCCCTGAAAAACAAACTCGCCATCCTTGTGTCGGTATTCTTAGTGTTGGCCATTCTTGTTGCCACAAGTGGAATCATCTACATTGCAACGGTTCTGAAAGATGCACCCACACTGAACAGTTCCGATTTCGTCACCTCTGATAGTTCCAAAGTATTCGACTCGGACGGAAATCAGATTGCGGACATTGGTTATCAAATCCGCGAAAACATCAGCTATGATGAACTTCCTCAAGTCGTCATCGATGCCTTTGTTGCTGTTGAAGATTCCCGTTTCTTTGAACATAATGGATTTGATATCCCACGTTTCACCAAAGCCATGTTCGAAAACATTCGTACTTTGAGTTTTGGACAAGGGGGTTCAACCTTTACCATGCAGTTGGTCAAAGGGACCTATTTCGAAACAGAGGAAGCGACGGCCGTTCGTTCTGGATTGGCCGGTGTCAATCGTAAGATTCGTGAGATCCATGTCGCCATTCAAGCAGAAAAGATCATCAGTAAGAAACGGATCCTCGAGCTCTATTTAAACCGTATCAATTACGGTGTTCCTGGAAACAAACGAGGCATTCAAACCGCCGCTCAATTCTATTTTGGGAAAAATATCGAAGATGTGAATCTACTGGAGGCAGCGATGCTTGCCGGAATCATCAATGCGCCAAATTTATACAATCCGATCTATAACCTTGAAAATGCCGAAAAGCGGACCAGCATCGTTCTTGATTTAATGGAATATCACGGTTATATCACAAAGAGTGAATATCAACTCGCCGTCGACACACCACTTGAGAATCTCTTGGTCGGCAACACAAAGAATAGTGCGAATGCCTTCCCGTATCAAGCCTACGTCGATGCGGCTGTGGCAGAAGTCAAAGCTTTGACGGGATTGGATCCGGTCGATATCCCGATGCGCATCTATACAACCATGGATAGAAATCTCCAAGAAACCATCGAAGCCATTCAAAATGGTGAGAACAAGAGCGTCGAATGGCCAAATGAGATCATTCAAACCGCAATTGTGACCATGAACAATAAAACCGGTGAGATCATCGGTATCGGTGGCGGTCGCTTTTACAATGGTGAACGTTTATTGAATCGTGCGATCGACATGCGACGTCAACCAGGTTCTTCGGTTAAAACATTTCTTACCTACCCTCTGGCGTTTGAACATCTTGGATGGTCGACCCAACATATGTTGGAAGACAAACCGATTCAGTATGTCGGGACCGATGTCATCGTTAAGAACTTTGATAACGTCTATCGAGGTGACGTTCTTGTCCCTCAAGCTATTGGAAATTCATTGAACATTCCGGCAATCCAGACCCTTCAAAGCGTCGTGGATACGATTGGTGCCCGTAAAGTCGTCAGTTATTTGAACAGTATCGGCTTCACTCAAGTCACAACCGGAAGTTTTGACATCGGATATGGTATTGGAGGTTCAAGTTTTGAGGCATCTCCCCTTCAACTGGCTGGTGCGCAAGCCAGTATCGTGAGTGGTGGAACTTATATTCAACCCCATACGGTCACCCGGATTGAATTCTTGGATGGTAAAGAACCGATCACACCAAGTTATACCTCTACGACCAGCCTCTCTGCTGAAGCAGCTTATATGACCGCAAGCATGATGGAACAGAATGTCTCAGGTCCATATTTCAATTTCATGCAGATCTTGAAGCGTAATTTCCCTGTCTATGCCAAAACCGGAACTTCGGATTGGGGCAATACAGGAGTTGAATTTGGAATTCCAGCCGGTGCTGCGAAAGACAAATGGATGTTGAGTTCCACCAGTGAATTCACGACGGCTGTCTGGGTGGGTTACGACAAAGCTGTGAAAGATCAGATCTCGTACATGAATCAAGCTCAAATCAACATGAATCTTCCTGGTAAAGTAAGCAATCAAGTATTGAACTCCCTCTATCAGAATCGACCGAACCCAAGTGCGGTTCAACGTCCACGTGATGTCATCGACATCACGCATGTCGTCGGCGTCTATCCTTATGTCGCACCAAATGCGAATACCAATCCAAGTTTGGTCGTGACCGGTTTGATCAAATCTGAATACGCCAATCTAGCAAGCCTTCCTACACCAAGCGTTTATGCACCATCATCGTTCAATGGCACTGCGACGAGTTCTGGCAACAATCGTACCTTTACATTTAAATTGAATGATTATCCGGATGCGAACGCAATGATCCTTGCCCCGGACACCAAAGAACTTTACCTTGAAGTCAATGGTAAGGTGGTTCAAGCAACGGGTCGTCGTCTCTTTGATTATTCTTGGCTCTATGGCCCGATCGTGTACAAAGTACGCGTCAGTATCGATGGGAATGTCGTGGATGTCTTGAAATCATCCACTAGCACACTCAGTACAACCATCGCAGTAGGTCCAAATTCCGTCGTAAATGCCTGCGGGTACTATGGTTATGATTATGTCGAAATCAACAGCTCAGAGCTCTGTACGAGCTATAGCATGAAAGATATGTTCATCAATATCCCTGAACTCATTGGTCAACCCATCAGTACGCTCAATCAATGGATTTCAGACAATCAGTTGAGCGCAACGAAATTCCCAATTACCGAAATCGAACCACGCAACGCCGATGAAATCGCATTGATTGGTAAGATTGCGGAGCTGAATCCAAATCTTCAAAACACATCCTATGAAACCAGTAAAAAAGATCAACTCAGCTTCACCGTCACTCTTATCAAAGATAAAGACATCAACCTGGGTGATCTATTGAGCAAAACAGCAGACACTCTTCCTTCCTATTGTGCTACATACAATCTATGTACTCGTACTGGCACAGCCACAAGTGGTAAAGTCATCAGTGTGACAGTAGGAACCAACACCTATACAACTCCAACAACTCTTAAGTTGAGTGCCATCAAGAATGCTGGTGGTATTCAATACACGCTTGAAGGAACCGCTACAACCCCATAATAATAATAAAAGACTTAAAACGACTCATTCTGCTTTAGAACGAGTCGTTTTGTTTTGTTTATAGTATGTACACATCTCTTTTAAAGGACACTCATCACATTTTGGCTGACGTGCCAAACAATGGTATCGGCCAAAGAACAACATCGCATGATGCGCATCGATCCACTCTGGTTTGGGAATCTTTCGTTTGAGTTGTAGTTCAGTCTGTAAGACGTTGGCTTTTTGTGTCACCAAGCCTAAGCGATGCGCGACGCGAAAGACATGTGTATCCACCGCTAATGCGGGGTGTTGGAATGCGACACCCATGATGACATTCGCTGTCTTACGCCCTACTCCCGAAAGCGAGGTCAGTGTCTGTTCATCCTTTGGCAATATTCCCGCATGATTCTGAACAAGTTGTTGGGCGAAGTGTTTGATGTGTTTAGCTTTGTTTCGATAAAGACCAATGGTTTTGATGGTATCTTCAACTTCCTCAATGCTCGCCTCTGCCAATGCAGTCATCGTCGGAAACTTCTGAAAAAGTTGCGGCGTCACTTTATTTACAGAAACATCCGTTGTTTGAGCACTTAAGATGACGGCAATCGCCAATTGCTCATTTGTTGTGAAGTCCAGTTCGCAACACGCATTCGGATACATGCGGTACATCGTATCCAAAGCGAAGCGAAGCTTATTTTGCATTGCGCTTACCGGCATTCAAATCATCCAGCGTAAGTTCATCTTTCAACCACTGATTAAGAATTCGATCGATGTAGGGAAACTTCAATTGCCGATAGATGACCGCTTCACGCAAGGCATGAACGACATAATCATAACCACATTTGATCAACCAATAATCCAATTTTTCAGTCTCATTGCTCGTAAGGGGTCGTTTGAATTCATCCCCAAACATATCAACCAAGGATTTGAGTTCGGTGGATTCCACTTTATCCTCAAACTGATAAACACCATCCAATCGATAATTCACACCCGTGTCACTTATATCCAAGCTGATGAAACCACGTTGAATCAGACCCGTCATGGTTTGATCGATCTGTGTGGTATTGATCTGCATTTTTGAAGCGAGTAGATTCAAATCAATCGCTTGGCGACTTTGATTAAAATGTTCGACATAAAGCAGGACCACCAATTCAGTTGGATTCAATTTGATTCGATCATTTTCTTCCAATAAGAACGTTTTACGATCAAAATATATCTTTTCCCATATTCGCTCAAGCATAGGTCAGTCTCACTTTCTTTACCAATGAAAGATCATTGTAATCAAACAAATACTCCATCGTTTGTGATTGAATGCGATACAACACTTTGCCACCTTCATAGATGACCGTCATCTTCGCATCCTTAAGCTCCCAATCACGCACCAGAGCTTCATGATCCATGCTGATCTTCATCGGATCTACAACCATTGTTTGATGGGTGATGCCATTATGATCAAAAAAGATGAACGTGTCCACATCGTTGATGCGACAATTTGATACATACATCACCCGTGAATACTGGTAACGATGGATTGTTTGACACCGTTCAATCGCATAACGGTCAAACAACTTTTCCATGATTCTTGCTTGCGTGTTCGACAATTGATTGGCTGGACTTAAAATGAATACGATGAAATTCATACTTAAAATTACAGTGATCGCAAGGAATAGATAAAGTGTCATGCTTCGTTTATACACATTCATGTCCCTAATTATATCAAAGCCTTTCAAGGTTTGCTAAAAAAAGCGTCTCATGCTAAAATTTGAAGCGAAAACCATGCTAAAACTCATTCGTCTCTTATTCTTATCCCTCATATTCCTTATTCTGGTTGGTGTGTTTCTCTTCAACTATTTTAAGCCGGATGAACAAATTTTGGAACCCTATGACAGTTTGAACGTCGTTAAGATCGATTACATCGATCTGCTCAATCAAGTCGATGAAAGCCCAAAGGCATTCTTCTTTTGCACCTTGGGGAACCAAAATTGCACATACACAGAAAATGAGATCATTGAGCCCTTGCTTAAGAGTGCGAGCACAACACGCTTTGAGCAGATCTACTTCGTCGATGTGAAAGAGCTCAATCAAAACGTCCTTCCATCCGCCATCAAAGAACGATTGGGGTTCTCTCACTTCCCTGCCTTCGTCGTATTGAGCAAAGTTGATGGAAAACTTAATATTCTCTCAGTCTTGGAGTGGAATGATGCGATGAATTTCACTCAGTATGATCTCAAGAATTGGATGATTCAAAACCATTTGTGGTTGGATGAATACACAAACTAATGGACAGTTCACTGGAACTGTCCATCTTTTTATTCAGCAAACATCGTAATGAAGGCTTCTGTGAAGCCCGCACTCCGCTCACTGGCTTGAATCAAGTATTCATCAAACGTCAGATCATTCTTTGCTTGACGAGCGATATCCGAGAGCGAACGTATCACAATGAAGGGACAATTGAAACTCGCGCATACATGTGCGATCGCAGCCCCCTCCATTTCTGCCGCAATGGCCTCAGGATAGTATTTCTCAATCGTCGATAATTGTTCATCGGAATGAATGAACTGATTGCCAGAGACCAAAGGACCAATCCATACGGGGTGATCCAATTCCAGTTGTTTGAAGACATCGATCATCTTCGGATCGCTTTTGAAGACATAACGATTGCGATTGCTGAAATTTCGTTCATTCCCAAACGGTGTGATGTCGAAATCATGATACGTGATTTTGTCACTGACGACGATGTCCAAAACATTTTGCTCAGGCTTCAAACCCCCTGCGGTTCCGATGTTGATCACCGCATCGATCTTAAAGTGACTGAGGCAGATGCTTGTGCTCATAGCCGCCATACTTAACCCGATTCCACTTTTAAATAGGACAACTTCTTTTCTTCCTAATTTCCCAAACAGAAAATCAACAGGTCCAATCGTTTTTTGTTCTACATCCTGCATGCGATGATGAAGTGCACTGACTTCTTCATCCATGGCACCAATGATTGCGTACATGCTTAATCCTTCCTTGCTTTTATGTAATATTTTTCATCAAACGATGATTCTGATAAGTGAGATTTGATCTCAAAGGTGAAATTCAAAGCTTCCAACATGCGCTTGATTTCCTGAAGTTTAAAGATCGTCTGGGTAAACACCTTTTTTTTAAGGGTTTCTTCATAAAATACGAGTTGGTGTTGGATTTTATTCGTGTCCATTGTTTGAATCGTCCATTGATAAGGAACATTTAATACATAGCCCTCTTCAATGAACTCATCTTGAAACTCTTCAATTCTACGTTCTTGATGAACATCGAACAACAGACAAGCTCCAGTTCTCAGATGTTTGTAGACTTCTTTGAAGAATCCTTCAACTTCCTGTTCATCTTGAAGATAGTTTAAACTGTCCAAGAAAACTACGATTACGTCATACTCATCAAATCCGCGTAAATCCAACATGTCTTGACAAAAATAACGTACATTGGAGTGTGGATTGCATCGCTTCGCATACGCAATCATGCCTGAGTCAAGATCCAAAGCATCCACTTGAAAACCATTCTCAGCGCAGAGCTTGCTAAAATATCCCGTTCCACAGGCACATTCTAGCAAACGTTGACCCTTGGCTTCATTCTTCAACCATTTTAGATAGTCTTCATAGCCTTCTTGACTGAAGGTCAACGCATGATAGTAGTCCGCAAACGACCTCATGGTTTTATGATCTTGTCCAACCATAAATCTTCCAATCGATAGAATTGACGCGATTGACTTAGAAACAAATGCAGGACAAGGGTATCAAAATCAATAAGCATCCATTCACTCTCGAGCTGTCCTTCCACATGATGGACGCTATATCCCAACGACTCACCAAACTCGATGCAATAATCCTTGATGGCATTCAAGAGCCGTGGATTCCCCACTTCCGCAATAATGGCATAATCTTGAATCGACGATGTCGATCGTAAATCAAGTACCGTGATCTTTTCTGCCTTCTTGTCTTCTAGAAATTCCACAAAAGCTTTCAGTTCGTTCAAATGTTCTTCTCCTTATCTAGATATTCCATTTGTGTCATTCTTACGATGCGATAGGCTCGCTTCAAATCAAGCATCGCTAAATTTATCAGTTCCGTCGCATCATAAGCACGCGTCGCATCACATTTATCCGCAATATAAATGACTTGGGACAAAGGATCCGAATGGCCCTCCACATGATGCGCAATCGCCTTGATGATATTTGAATCCTGCACCTGCAAGACACGGGCTGCATAGGCTGCACCCACTTTTTGGTGCCAGAGTGCAGGCGCTTCATCCAAGTAGTTCGGATGCGCAAACTGCAGCCATTGACGCAATTTCGATTTCGGCCATTCTTTTGCAATGTCATGCAACATTGCGGCCAGATACACCTGTGTTCGATCCAAATGATGCACATCCCCTAAACGTAGAGCCAAGTCCGTCATCGCATGAACATGTTCAAAACGTGCTTCACTCAAACTGTGTTTCACGATCGATTCCACATACAAGGCATGTTCCATAAAATAGCGGACGATCCTCGCCTGTGTATAATGAACCTTCCCTTCACGGATCGCTTGACTCGCATTCGGGTAGATGTCGGATGCTTCGATCTTGATGAAAGGTGCAGTGATCTCGTGACTTACGTCCCGTGGATAAACCGCAATCGAAATAAGTTCAAGAAGTTCTTCATGCTTGTACCATTGATTGAATTTCACCATCTGATCCGATCCCATCAGCCATGTGAACTTGTGTTGAGGATAGCGTTCCAATAATAAACGGACCGTGTCGTAGGTATAACTCACGCCATCACGCTCTGCTTCAATGCGTGAAAGCTTTAATTTTCGATAGGGTTCAATCATCAACTCAATCATTTGGCAGCGGTGTTCAAACGAAGCCATTTCCACATCTTTCAAAGGTGAGTTCAAGGTCGGTAAAAACCACAGCGCATCGGCTTGACATTGCTTCAACGCAGCCCTTGCGATCGCAAGATGACCTTTGTGAACAGGATTGAAACTTCCTCCGAAAAGAACGATTTGGCTCATGTTAAGTGGATTTTACGCTTCTCGCTTTGCTTATATAATAAGATGCTTCGTCCAACCACCTGAATCAACTCACTGTGCGTGGATGAAGCCAAATCCAAAGCCAACTCCATCACTGGATTCGGTGCGGTCTTCAACACGCTGATTTTAACCAACTCATGTGCCTTTAAAGAATCTTCCAAGCTGCTGATCAAATTCAAACTCAAACCTTCTTTACCAACATTGAAAATTGGTTTCAAGGGATTGCCTAAACTTCTCAATTGTTTCTTTTGCTTACTGTTTAACATTAAATAAGTGCCTTTCTTTGTATGACTTGATCGAAATAAACGGCTTTGACTTCAATCCATTCAAAATCCCCAACACAATAGAACCATCCCAACTGTTTGAATACGATGTCCAAAATCGGCTGGTCCTGAACAAATCTTCTTGCTTTGATCGCAAAGAGTGCATCCGCTTCATGCTTCGCACAATAGGCCTCCAAACGCTCAAACTTCGTCCGATGAATCGGATATTGGTCCGAGAAATAAAGTGTGATCGAAGCCTTTTCTTTCGGCTTCACACTGACGATACCCACCTTGGGCAAGACAAAGGATTGAGCTGAATCCAATTGGTAGGTCTTAGGTTTGAAAGCTTTACGTATCTGAACTTTCTCCAATTCGTCAAACTCAAACAGATCCGTGAAACTGTGTTCGATCTTGATGCCAGGTGTATCAAAGATGATGCCATGTTCCCACTCGATCTGATTGATCTTCAAGGTCGTATGTGGATACGGTGAAATGGTTAGATAATCATCCTTTTCCAACATCGCATTGATCAAGGTGCTCTTACCCATGTTCGCATAACCTAAGGTGATCAAACGTTTGATCTTAAGTTTCTTGATTTCTTGAACTAAGGCTTTTGCGCCTTGTTTCGCTTGATGAGAAGTCGTTGCCACACCCAAGACATTGATCGGCACATCCCTCAATTTACTCATCAAATACCCTACGATCCGTTGTTTCGTAACCGTTTTAGGCAACAGATCAAATTTCGTCAAGACGATGATGAAATCGCGATTCATGCAATGTCTCTGAATTCCGGTAAACAAACCACTGTCGATATCCGTCACATCAATGACCAAAAGGATGGTGCCTTCCAACATCGCAATCGCCTGAAACACCTCATCCGATGGGACGCTGTGCTTCTTCAAGGGTGCGAAATCACCATAGTGTTTGATTCGATAACAGCGCTGACAATACTGCGCATCCTCACGTGTCGTATAGCCCAAAACCTTGGGATCCACCGTTTGAAGTTTGATGCCACAGCCTACACAAGTCTTTTTTTCCATATTAATTTATTACTTTCTTTTCAATATACCGTAAGATACGTGTTGACAGGTAATCATTCGTACTCAAGGGTTCGATCAATATCGTATGAAACCCTAGACGTTTCCCCAACCAAATATCCGTAAACAACTGATCTCCCAACCAAACACCCCTCTCGTATTGGAGGCCCATCTGCTTCAGTTTCGTTTGGAAACGGAATTTGAAGGGTTTGAGCGCGAGATTCAACCAATCAAAACGATAGCTATCTGCAATCACTTTTGCCGCACGGGTGGGATTGTTTGAACAAATCAGAACATGAACACCCAAGTCACTCAAGGTTTTCAACCAACGATCTGTTTCCATATCGATCTGAATCGTGCCTTTGATTGCTAATGTATTATCCACATCCAAGACGATCAAGTCAAATCGTTTCACCAAATCGACTAAATCGATCTCATTAATCCTTTTTATGACCCTATCCGGTTTGAAGTAGGCTTTTAACATAGAATCATTATAACATTGCATCGTTTTATGGTGTAAATCAATACCATTTATTCCTGATTTATGGCAAAATACTTTCATGACGACAAAAAAAACACTGGTAATCACCCTCGACGACTTTATATTTGAACATTATAAAATCAAGCAAAACATCTGGAAAAACATCGCCAAAGAACATAAACTCAAATTGTCCGATACATTCCTGATGGGTCACTACGATGCACATTTGGAAAAACGTGAGAAACTTGAACGAGAATATCGTACGATCGCACCCTATGTCAAAGAAGTGGACACCCGCTATCAAAACGTAGTGTCCAGCTCGCTTTTGGAACCGACATTCAATAAGGAACATCTTGATAAACTCGTCCAATGGGCTCAAGACTTTGATTTGTATTTCATTACGAATCATCGCATCGAACAAATCAAAAACTTATTGGAAAAAGCAAAGATCGAACTCGATATCGATCGTATCTACAGCAGTAAACAGGTATTGAATGCCAAGCCTGAAGCCGATATCTATTTGAAATTGGCGCGCTTGCGAAACATCAAACCTAATACGATGACGATTTTGGATTCAACATTGAATGGGGTTCAAGCTTCCTACCTCGCAAATGCAAAAGGGCTATTTCTAGCCCATTACATGCGCCCCAACCAAGCCATCAAAGATTTTGCCTTCGCATATTTCAATCGCTTGGATGAGGTGGATTCGTATTTGAAAGAACTACTCTAAATCAAAATGGATGAACTCGACTTCATGATGTTCTTCCACCTTAGGATCCTCAATCACTTGAGGATCTTTTATTTCAGGTTTGAAATCTACGATGCGAACATCTTCGATCCGTTTAACGATATAGAAATCCTTGACATCACTCACTTGACTGAAGGTTTGCGTCTTGTCCATCAAACTGATGTCTTTTGCTTGAATCCAACGTTTGTCATCGTGCGTGATGCGAACATCATCATAGACTTGCGCCGCTTGGACATATATGAGCCTTTGTGGATTGGATTTGACCTTTTTCGCAATCAACTCACCCTTCGCTGGACGATTGAAAGAAGTGATCTCACTGCTTTTGATGCGCTTCATCAAACCACTATCACACACAAAGACAAGATTGCTTTGGTTGGACAGTGAACAAGCATAAGCAATTTTATCCAAAGTCTGTAGATTCATAGCCTTGACACCCTTCGCTTTGGGTTGCGAAGTCGGCACCATGTCGATGCGATAGCGGACACAGTAACCTTCTTGAGATACCAAGACCAATTCTTCATTCGCATATGCCACGAAACTTGCGACAAGTCGATCTCCTTTGGAAAGAACCATCGCATCATAAGTCTTTGAGAGTCTTGAGACCAGATAATCCTTGATCAAAGAACGTTTGATGTTGCCATTTTGCGAAACACTGACGATGTAGGCTTCCGTTTCAAAGCTTTTGATCAAATGGGCTGAGATGAGCTTCGTGTGATCATCCGCCTTCAAATAATGGCCATAATGATTGCCTAAGTCCTTCCATTTACTCTCTTCAAGCGTATGTAATGGAATCAATGCATAGGTTCCCAGATCATTGATCAACAACAAATGATCGTACGTCTCCGCTTCAATCACTCCGATCAGTTCATCCTTGTCTTTCAATGCAGGCAACACGCCTTCACTGGATTGGTACGAACGAATGGAGACACGCTTGATATAACCATCGCGACTGACGGTGACGACGGTCTTCTCATTGGTGATCATGCTCATTTTATCAATGACGATCTCTTCAACTTCAGCTTCGATCTTCGAGCGACGTGGCGTATCAAAACGCTTCAAAATCTCTTGGAACTCCTTAAGAATGACATTTCTTAACAGACTTTCATTATCGATGATGCCTCTTAAGCGCTGCATCTCCACACTCAGTTCCGCCAACTCATTCTTAAGCTCAAGAATATCCGTATTCGTCAATCGATACAAACGTAAACTGACGATGGCTTCCGCTTGCGCTTCAGTAAAGTTGAAACGCGTGATGAGATTGCTTTTCGCATCAGCTTTGTCTTTTGAGGAACGGATGATCAAAATGACTTCATCCAAAACGGAAATCGCTTTGACCAAGCCTTCCAAAATGTGCATGCGTTTCTCAATCTCTGCCAATTGGTATTTGGAACGTCTCAATACGACTTCTTTTCTGAAATCGATGAACGCATCCAAAACAGTCAACACACCACTTAAAACTGGTCGTTGCTTGATGATGGAGACCATGTTGTAATTGAAATAAATCTGACAATCCGTATTCTTATAGAGATAATTCAAGATCATCTGGGCATCGTTTTCTTTCCGGATATCCAAGACGATGCGTAAACCTGTTCGATCGGATTCATCCCGTACATCCAAAATACCGTCGATGCTCTTATTGATGCGGATGTCATCCATCTTTTTAACGAGATTGGTTTTGATGACTTCGAATGGAATTTCCGTAATTACGATCTGCTGAATGTTTTTGACTTGAACGATATCTGCCTTGGCGCGAATGACGACTCTACCCTTACCCGTCTCAAACGCATCCATGATACCCTTACGTCCTTGAACGATTCCTCCGGTTGGAAAATCCGGACCCAGCATGATGCCAGCGATTTCTTTGATTGATGATTCAGGATGATTCAAACGATACATACTAGCCTCAACCACCTCACGTAGATTGTGTGGAGGAATATTGGTCGCATAACCTGCCGCGATGCCGCTGGTCCCATTCACTAACAACTCAGGCACCAAAGCCGGGAGAACCGAAGGCTCCAAAGTCGTATCATCGAAGTTCGATGTGAAATTCACTGTATCTTGATCGATATCCTTAAGCAGAGCTTGTCCAAAAGGAGCCAAACGCGCTTCGGTATATCGCATTGCCGCAGCCGGATCATCATCGATCGAACCGTTGTTTCCTTGCATGTCCACCAAAGGTAGATTCATCTTCCAATTCTGACTCAATCGAACCATGGCTTCATAGACACTGGAATCCCCATGAGGATGGAAATTACCGATGACCAAACCAACCGTTTTAGCTGACTTACGATAAGGTTTATCCATGGTGTTTCCATCACTGTACATCGCATACAAGATGCGTCGTTGAACCGGTTTCAAACCATCACGCACATCTGGAAGAGCGCGTTCTTGAATGATGTATTTTGAATAACGTCCAAAACGATCGGACATGATCGTCTCAAGCGAATTTTGATTTAAGTCCAATTTATCCATTCTTTGCCGTCTCCTTTGCAAAATCATCTTCTAAGGTAAAGGAAACATGTTTCTCGATCCAATCCCGTCTGAGATCCGCCTTATCCCCCATCAATACTGAAACGACCCGTTGTGCAATCAAGGCATCCCCAAGATTTAATTGAATCAAGGTACGATGAGCCGGATCCATGGTTGTTTCCCATAATTGTGAAGCATTCATTTCACCCAAACCTTTATACCGTTGAATCTCGACCTTACCCCACTCCTGCATCGTTGCCTTAAGCTCATCATCAGTATAAAGGTATTTGAACTGTTTACCTTTTGATACTCGATAAAGCGGTGGTTGAGCAAGATAAACATGTCCATGTTCAATCAAAGGACGCATGTAGCGATAGAAGAAGGTAAGCAGTAAGACTTGGATATGGGCTCCATCCGTATCGGCATCCGTCATGATGATGACTTTATTGTAGTTGATGTCCTTGATATCGAATTCGCTTCCAACCCCTGCACCCAAGGCATGGATGATCGTATTCAGTTCTTCATTCTTCTCAATATCCGCCACACTGGCTTTTTCCGTATTCAAAACTTTACCTCGTAAAGGCAAGATGGCTTGGAGCTTACTGTCTCGACCTTGTTTCGCACTGCCACCCGCAGAATCCCCTTCCACAAGGAAAAGTTCCGCTTTACGCACATCTTTGGATTGAGCCGGTGCCAGCTTGCCAGAAAGCAGCCGCTCACTCTTCCCGTTCTTCTTTCCCTTACGTGCATCTTCACGCGCTCGGCGTGCCGCTTCACGCACCGTGGAAGCTTTCTGAATCTTCTTAAGGATCGCGTTCGCCAGTTCACGATGTTCTTCAAGATAATAAGTCAATTGTTCCTGTACGATGGTCTCCATCGCAGATCGTGCCTCATTGGTTCCGAGCTTGCCCTTGGTCTGACCTTCAAATTGAAGCAGATTCTCAGGGATGCTTACGGAAATGACCGACGTACAGCCTTCTCTCACATCATTTCCTTCGAAATTCTTATCTTTATCCTTAAGCACACCGATCTTACGTGCGAAATCATTCATGACCTTCGTCAATGCGGATTTGTATCCGACTTCATGAGTTCCACCATCCACGGTACGAACTAAGTTTACGAATGAATAGGTATTCTCTTGATAATCATCGGTGTATTGAAGTGCGCATTGTACAGAGATCTCACCAACGTTGCCCTCAAAGGCAAGCGGTTCATGCATCGCCGTTCGGTCTTCATTTAAGAACTCGATGAAGTTGATCAAACCATTGCTGTATTGAAAAACATCCACCTGACCATTCCGTTCATCCTTGACCGTGAGTTTGATACCTTTTAACAGAAAAGCACTTTCTTGAGCCCGTTCACGAATCAATTCCGCATCAAAACTGATCTTTCCAAAGATCTTCTCATCCGGTTTGAATGTAACGGTACTTCCTGTCTTATTGGTCCTACCCAGTGTTTCCAACGCAGAGACTTTAGATCCCCCCTTACTGAAAACCATTCGATGAATCGATCCTTGATAATGAACCACGACTTCCATCCATTCACTCAATGCATTGACGACACTCGCCCCAACGCCATGCAGACCTCCAGAACGTTTATAACCACCTTCAGTCGAAAACTTTCCCCCTGCATGGAGAACTGTGAATATGACTTGTAAAGTTGAGACACCTGAAGCATGCTTGCCAACCGGCATCCCCCGTCCTTCATCTTCGACTTTTATTGTATTGTCTTTACCAATGGTGATGACGATATGTTTGCCATAACCATTCATTGCTTCATCGATCGCATTATCGAGGATTTCCCACACACAATGATGCAAGCCACGACTATCGGTCGAACCGATGTACATCCCCGGACGTTTGCGAACAGCATCCAAACCTTCTAATATTTGAATACTTTGCTCATCATATTGTCTTGTTGCCATAAAAACTCCTATCTACCCATCTATTATACAATATCGACATTTATTTTAAATGACCGATGTGTTGCGATTTGCTATAATGAGTCCGTAAAGAGAGGTAAATTATGATTGATCCTAAACTCATTCTGGCAATCGTTTTTGGTTATTTGTTCGGATCCATTCCATTCGCATTGATCATCGGCAAAGTATTCTATAAAACCGATATTCGGACCAAAGGAAGTGGTAATCTAGGTGGAACGAATGCCGGACGTGTGCTTGGCAAAACAGCCGGCATCAGTGTCACGGTATTTGATGTTTTGAAAGCTACGATCGCAATCTTGATTGTTTATCAGTTTGCGCCACAATATGCAGCGCTTGCCGGTGTCTTTTCGGCAATCGGGCACAGTTATCCCATTTTCGCACAATTCAAAGGGGGTAAAGCTGTATCAACCGCTGCAGGCTATTTATTGGGAGCCGCCATCATCGTCAATCAAGTGATCTTACTGTTCATTGTTCCAGCAACCTTATTCTTCATCATCTTGAAACTCACGAAATATGCATCGCTCGCTTCCATGGTAGCGGCTACGATTTCAATCTTCATCGCCTATTTCGCAACGGGTGGGGATTGGATCTTCACACTTAATTTTATTCTGATTGATGTTTTGATTTTCTACCGTCATCGAGCCAACATCAAACGGCTGTTGAATGGTACGGAAACAAAAGTAACTTGGATATAAAAAAAGGACCGATGTCCTTTTTTATTGATACTGATTCATGGATTTCATGATTTGTTTGATCTGCGCCTCAGACGGTTTACGTCCCATTTGCATGTACATCGCACGAATCATTTTCTCATTGATCGGAGGATTGTCTTTCAGTTGTTTCAAAAATGTTTTACGCGTGAAATAGAAGCCTAAGCCACCACCAATAAGAATCCCAAATATCAAGCTTAAAATCGAAGTTAAGAATTCCATAATTTAACCATCCTTACTGGTATAGAATACCTTTTTTTTTACGATAATTCAAGACCATCCGTAAATACCAAGGATATTCCATACCAGCAAGCACTCGTTACTGTCCTATTGTGAACTAGGGTAAAGTTTAGATTGGCACGATTAAACTTTCTTAACCTCCTCGATATAAATTTATCAAATTGATAAGAGTCGAACGTAAAAACGCAAACGTCTGCTAAAAACCGGATAAATCATCGGTTTTATCCAAAAATTCCCTCATTCCACCGTAAAAACTGATTCTTATATTCTATCCGATTGATTCTAGAAAGTATTCTATTATAAAGCAACTTTCTAATCAAATAAGGGTATGGCTCATAAATCAAGAAATTCAGATATAAGTAACGAACATCATGATGTATGTGTTTTTTAGAATAATAAACACGTATGACTAGCTTTCTGAATTGGCAATTTTCGGTTGTATACAACAATAGAATCTTTTCAAGAAAGACATCATCCATGATCGTTCCATAACTTTCCGAAACAAGAATCACCTCCTTGAATCGTATAAATATCTTATAAAAGTGACTTGAAGGTTTCACTCGTTCAGCGAGTTTGTAGTAAACATTATAAAGCTTGAAATACTGCTTCTGATCAAAATATCGAAATGCAGATAGCAGCTCATCATTGAAATCATTTTCACCAATCAATTGTTTCACTCTTTGAATTGATGACCATAAGGACGGATTGAAGTAACAAGAGAAAGCCAGGCAATATAATAGTAAATGTCTCAAGATCTCATTGAAAATTAGAAACATATCAACAAATTTATGAAACTCATTTCGCTTTAAGGAGAAATTGTCATCAAACCATAAAAAAATGTTTTCTATCGCATATAAGTCAGTAAGCCATAAGCAATTATCTCTAAATACTTGATCATACTTACGTATTTCAACTTTTATTTCATCAATTCCTTTCGAAGAGCAAAAAAAAAGATTGAACAAACGTTGGCACAAGTAATCTTGTGTCTTAATATTCGATTCTCTAAACACAAAGACCGCGCCGAATTTTTCTAAGAGCAAATCATACACATGAACCTTAACAACAATCATCCCTCTTTCCATTCGTGAAAGGTTACTAACAGACATGATGTTGTTATTTGGGAACAGACCATAATGTTTGTCCCCTTTTCTTAATTTGACAAAATTCTCTTGAGAAAAACCCCCTCGAGGATCCAATTTAAAACTTAAACGTCTATAATAGCCAATGTAGTAATTTAATCTTAAATATGTTTTATTTAATCCCATTGTAGATACTTTCTTTAGTATAGAGTTGATAATAGACCCCCTCCAAAGACATTAAATCTTCGTGACGCCCTTCTTCCACGATCCCATTAGGCGTTAATACATAAATACAATCCGCATCCTTAATCGTTGACAAACGATGCGCTACAATCAAGCTTGTGCGATCTTTGCTCAATGCATTCAGAGTCTTTTGAATTTCTTTTTCCGTTTGATTGTCCAAAGCGCTGGTTGCTTCATCAAAAATCAAAATCTTAGGATTCTTTAAAAACACGCGGGCGAGTGCGATACGTTGTCTTTGACCACCTGAAAGTGTCACACCACGCTCACCGATCTGCGTATGGATACCTTCATCCAACAATTCGATGAATTCCCAAGCCTGTGCTTGTTTTGCGGCTTGAATCACTTCTTCTTCGCTAGCGTCGTTCTTCCCATAACGAATGTTTTGCAAAATCGTTCCGCCAAAAATGAAGACATCTTGCTGAACGATACCGATATTTTGTCTTAGACTCTGTAATTGAATCGCTTGGATATCCTTACCATCGACATAGATGTGGCCTTCGCTGAGCTCATAGAAGCGAGGAATCAAACTGCATAGGGTTGATTTTCCCCCTCCACTTGGCCCAACAAAAGCTACTTTCGAACCTGCATTAATGGATAAGGAAAGATCTTTTAAAACATGTCGATCTCCTTCTTCGTCATACTGGAAGCTTACATGTTCAAAAGCAATGTCACCATTGACTTCATTCATCACTTCAGCACCCTCACGATCTTCTTGCATAGGGATCTCAATGATCTCAATGAAACGCTCAAAACCTGCCATCGCTTGATTGTACATCATGATGAAGGCTGAAATCTTGGTGATCGGTTGCTGGAACAGTTGAACATATAGGATGAACTCCACCAAGGAACCCACCGTCATACGATTCTGTATGACAAGATAACCCCCAACAAACAGAACCATCCACGTGATCAACATAACAAAAAACTTGACCGTAACCCCAAACTCCGCCATAACCTTCAAAGCACCTTGACGCGATACCAGAAAACGTGCATTCCCTAAAGCGAAGTCCTCACTCTCACTCTCTTCAGCCGTAAACGCCTTGACGACGCGTATGCCAGAAAAATTGCTTTCCACACGAGCATTGATTTCTGCCAAACGCTCCCGCATGACACGAAAGGCTTTACGAAACTTAAGGTTCTGTCGTACTCCGATATAAATCATCAAGGGGACTAGCACCGTCATCACAAGCGCCAATTCAAGGTTGCTGGTGTACATCATGTAGAAACTGCCCACCAACAAAACAATCGAAATCAAGAGGTCTTCTGGTCCATGATGCGCAACTTCTGAGATGTCATTCAAATCATTGACCAAACGCGACATCAACTTCCCAACCTTCATGCGATCGAAATACTGAATGGGCAAGCCTTGGATGTGATTGAAGAGATCATTGCGCATGTCACGTTCCATCCGAACACCCAAGACATGCCCCCAATACTCCACAACATACTGTAGTAACACACGCACGATAAAAAACATCCCCAAAATCAACAACCACCCGATCAATCGTTGGAATTTCTGTTCAGGTATAATGCTTGAAATCAGATAATTCGTAAAGCGAGGTGTGATCAGATCAATGGATGCGATTAAAATTGCTGAAACGATGTCCAACAAAAAGAGATGTTTATACGGTTTGTAGTAGGTGATGAATCTTTTTATCATAACAATATAAAACCCGTATCAACGGGTTTAAATAGAGTCCCAAAAGGTGATATATTCCCTGGTTTATCAGGTGGGTAACATGTGCTTAATCTTAGGATTCCAAGCAATGCCCGGCATTCACACAAATAAGCAACTTCCGTTTCCCTTATATCGAAGTGTCGGAAATAACGTGATCCTTTTGGGTAACTAAATTATAACATAAATTATTCTTTTGCAATCAAGAGATGCAATTCTTCCAACTGTTTCATCTCAACCGGACTTGGCGCTTCCGTTAACGGACAACGCGCCGAAGCATTCTTTGGGAAAGCGATGACATCACGCAAGGAATCGGATTGTGTCAATACCATCGCGAAACGATCCAAACCAAAGGCGATACCACCATGTGGAGGTGTCCCATACTTGAAGGCATCGACGAAGAAACCAAAACGTTCTTGAATCTGCTCTTGGGTGAAACCGATCAGTTCAAACATGGTTCGCTGCATGGCTTGATCATAGATACGCATCGAGCCCCCTGCGATTTCATAACCGTTCAAAACCAAATCATAGGCATGTGCTTTCGCCAACTCAGGATGTGCTTTGAGTTCCTTTACAGAACTCACTTTAGGCCGAGTGAACGGATGATGTTTCGCGACATAGCGATTGTTTTCTTCATCAAACTCAAAGAGTGGGAAATCCACGACCCAAAGATAGGAGAAATCTGCTTTTGAAGTAAGATTCAACTTATCACGCAGAGCTAGACGAACCGCACCCAAGGCATTGGCCGCACGCTCCCAACGGTCTGCTGTAAGCAACACGAGATCATTTTCTTTCAAATCAAGTTGATCAATCAATGCTTTGCATTGCGCTTCACTGAAGAATTTGACCGCACTGCCCTCTAACTGAGCATTCACATATTTCAAGGCAACCAGAGCTTTCGCACCGTTCTTTTTTACCACATCGCTAAGCGCGTCCACTTCTTTACGGGTGAAATGAGCTCCCTCGTTAAGGACGATCGCTTTGATTGCTCCATCCTTGAGACTCAACGCATTCTGGAAGACAGGAAATTCAGTCCCAACAAATACATCCTTGACTTCATTCAATTTCAATCCGAAGCGATTATCCGGCTTGTCACTGCCATATTGATCCATCGCATCTTGGTAAGACAGCTTCAAGAACGGTGTTTTGACTTCCAGATTCAATACAGCCTTCATCACATCCTTGGTCATGCCTTCAATCAAGTCTTGAAATTCATGTTCCTCCAAAAAGGATGTTTCAATATCCACCTGTGTAAAGTCCAATTGACGATCCGCACGCAAATCTTCATCTCTGAAACAACGTGCGATCTGGTAATAGCGTTCGATTCCAGAAATCATCAGCAATTGTTTAAAAATCTGGGGAGATTGAGCCAAGGCATAGAATTCCCCGGCATGCACCCGCGAAGGAACCAAATATTCACGTGAACCTTCAGGTGTGGACTTGGTAAGCATCGGTGTCTCCACATCGATGAACCCATTGTCATCCAGATAATTGCGCATTGTACGTACGATCTTAGCTCGTTGAATCAACTTCTTCTGCATCTCAGGACGTCGCAAGTCCAAATAACGATATTTCAAACGCGTGTCTTCCAAGGCATCTGTTTCATCTTGGATGATCATCGGTGTCAACTCTGCTTGATTGATGACATTAAAGGAACTTACTTTGACCTCGATTTCACCCGTAGCCAACTTAGGATTCGCATCCTTACGTAGGATTACCTCACCATGGATCTGTAAGATGTACTCATTACGAACATCTTTGATCTGTTCACTGATGGACTCATCAAAAACGCATTGCGTGATGCCTTCACGGTCCCGTAAATCAATGAAAACGATCGAACCGAAATTACGTCGCTTGCTGACCCACCCAACCAAGGTGATCTTCTGATTGAGATAACTTGTATTCAATTCTCCACAATGATGTGTTTTAAGCATGTTCTCCTCCATGTTCATGTTCACAGACATGATCCTCATTCAACCAATGATCCAACTGATGCAAGATTTCGTGTTCGCCCAAAGTGATTTGCTCCTGTGTCGCGATATTTTTTAAAACCAATTGACCTTTTGACATTTCATTCTGGCCGAGAAGAATGGCGACCTTCGCCCCTTTTCGTTCAACCGTTTTGAATTGAGCTTTGAACGAACGACGATAATAGTCATAGTCCGCTTTATAGCCATTCAAACGTAGATAGTTACTCAAGTGATAGGCATAATCCAAAGCTTCATCGTCCAAGGTGACACAATAGACATCAATACCTTCATCTTGAACCAATTCAATGCCTTCCGCATCCAAAGCGACCAATAAACGCTCAATGCCCATGCCAAAACCGATGCCACTCATCTTAGGACCACCCAGTTCTTCGACGAGTTGATCATATCGACCCCCACCAAAGACCGTTGCCTGCGATCCCATATCTTTGTTCACACTGACGACTTCAAAAACCGTATGCGTGTAGTAATCCAAACCTCGAACCAAGCGGTCTGAAACTTCAACTTCGACTCCACTGTCTTTCAAAACTGTTACCAATTGATTGAAATATGCCTTGGAGTCTTCATTCAAATAGTCTTGAAGACGAGGTGCACTTAACATGCTCGCATGTTGCGCATCCACCTTGCAATCCAAGATGCGAAGCGGATTCTGTTCATAACGACGTTGACAGTCCCCACACATCGTATGGATATCTTTTTCGAAGTGTTTCTTCAAGGCATCCTTATATGCTTGACGGCTTTCTTGATCACCCAAAGTATTGACCAAAACTTTCAAGTCATTCAAACCTAAGGTCCTAACAAAGGTCAAACCCAAACCAATGACTTCCGCATCGATATAAGGCGTCTTATCCCCTAAAACCTCGATGCCGAATTGATGATGGATCCGCATCCGTCCTTTTTGAGGACGCTCATATCTGAAACATGGACTCACATAATAGTATTTAAAGGGTAGATCCGCTTGCGTGTACCATTTATTTTCGACAAAACTACGGATCAGACCCGCTGTTCCTTCAGGTTTCAAGCTTAAAGAACGATCGCCACGATCTTTGAAAGTATACATTTCCTTATTGATCACATCACTGGAATCATTGGCACGTGCAAAAACTTCCGTATGTTCAAACTCCGGAGTACGGACTTCTTCATACCCATAGACCTGCATCATTTCACGAATCAATTGCTCGATCTTATGCCACTTCTTGATTTCTTTACCATACACATCTTGTGTCCCTCTTGGGACTTGATACTTTGACATAATTGCCTCCTTGAATAAAAAAAGCCTCCAGTTAAGGACGCTTTCACGTGGTACCACCTTAATTTGTATTAAAAATACACACTCAAGTCGATAACGGGATGACCGTCTACTTCTACTAAGTTCAAAGTAGCTTCTCCTAGGTGTCGATTCAATGGTCGATTCGGAACTTTCACCCTGCATTCCATCTCTAAACAATCTAACCATCAAACTTCCTAATCATTGAATTTATCCTATAATAGCATAGTTTAAAATGTCCGACAACTAATTCTGAGCACGATGAACTTCAAACACATTCTCAATCTTTTTTAGATTCGCCATAACGACTTTCAAATGTTCCGCATCACTCACTACGACATTCAAATACGTCGTTGCTGTAACCTTATCTTCGTTGACGGTCGAATTGACTGCAACCAAACCCGCTTTGCATTGACTGATGATCGTCACCAGATCCGAAATCAAGAAAGAACGATCTTGAGCCAAGATGTAGAGTTTGACCTCATATTTACCTTCTTTACGCTCCTCATCCCACTCCACATGAATCAGACGCTTGGTCTCATTCTTGATGTTGACGCAATCCTTACGATGAACTTTGACTCCTTGACCTTTGGTGATGAAACCAACAATGTCATCTCCTGGCACCGGAGCGCAACAACCCGCCAAACTGATCATCATGGATTCGACACCCGACACGCGGATGCCTGATTTTGAGACGGTTTTCTTGACTTGTGTGTTTCTAAAGACACGTTCTAGATTGAATCCATCCAACAAACCGCGCTTCTGAACATTCAATCGTTCAAACACAGCCGCAAGCGACAACGATTTAACCGCGATCGCATAATAGAAATCATTCAAATTACCCACGGTGAAGTATTGAAACACATTTTCCAAACGTTTGCTTGCGATGAGTTCCTTTTCATCGATATTGCGCTTCTTACATTCTTCTTTAAAGAGATGTTCACCCTTTTCAACATACGTGGAACGATCATCCATTTCCTTCTTTTGAAGATAGTTGCGGATTTTTGACTTGGCATGGGTTGTCTTAACGATTTTCAGCCAATCTTCAGAAGGTCCGTTGGATTGCTTGGAGGTCTTGATCGACACCACATCCCCAGTTTTCAAAGGCGTATTCAAAGGAACCAAAACATTGTTCACAATAGCGCCTACCGTCGCATGACCGATTTCCGTATGGATCCGATATGCAAAATCCAAAGGAGTTGCTCCATTGGGCAGATCAATGACACGGCCCTTGGGAGACATGACATAAACATTTGCTTCAAATACATCATGCGTCAGAATATCCATGTATTCATCCGCATCTTTACTCCCTTGCGTCAGGTTTCCAAAATCCTTGAACCAAGCAAGACGATCTTCGATTTCTTTTTGATTCTTTTCGGGGGTGAATTTGGAACCCTCTTTATAATGCCAATGCGCCGCAATCCCTTTTTCAGCAATCGAATCCATCTCTTCCGTTCTTATTTGAACCTCATAGATGCTGCCACCCTCACCCACAATGGTGGTGTGCAAAGACTGATACATGTTCATCTTCGGCATCGCGATATAATCTTTCAAACGACCTGGAATCGGACGATATTCCGCATGAATGTAACCTAAGATCTCATAACACGAAACCTTATCCGTCGTAACGATGCGGATCGCATGCAGATCCAAAATCTCATCAAATCGCTTGTTTTTTGTGGTCATTTTCTTATAGATGCTGTACAAATGCTTGGATCGACCAAAGATTCTGAATTTGATCTTATTTTCGGTCAAAAGCGCACTGATGTCTTTGATCATCGTACTGACTTGAAGATCACGCTCCGCTTTACGCATTTCGACAAGGTGTGCGACTTCATAATACTTATCTGGATAAAGATAATAAAAACTCAAATCCTCAAGTTCATTCTTGATTTCACTAATCCCCAAACGATGCGCGATCGGCGCATAAACATCTAAAGTCTCAGCCGCAATCTTTTTCTGTTTGATTTCACTCATGAACTGGAGGGTTCGCATGTTATGCAAACGATCCACCAACTTGATCAGGATGACGCGGATATCCTTCGCCATCGCAATAAAGATCTTACGATGATTGACCGCCATGTACTCTTTTTCATCTTTGAATTCGATGTTCCCGATCTTAGTGACCGATTCGACTAAAGTCGCGATTTCATCATCAAACTGAGCAGCCAACTGATCTTTGGAGATATCACAATCCTCGATCACATCATGCAACAAACCTGCTGCGATCGCTTTTGGCCCGACCTTTAAATCCGCAAGGATATAGGCGACATTCAAAAGGTGAACGATATAGGGTTCACCACTTTTTCTAAATTGAGTCTTGTGTTTCTCTGATGCAAAAAGAAAAGCTCTTTGAATCAAATCCAAAGCCTCATGATCTGGATTCACCGCTCTAACGAGATCGAGAATCGCTTCAATTGTGACCTCAAGTTGTTTTCTTTGCATAGAAACCGTTCTTTTAAAAATCGAAGACAAGTCTTCGATTAATCATAATTAACTAAAGTGAAAATTGGATAGCCCTTAAGCAAATCGCGACCTTTGAGTGCATCTAGTTCGATTAAGAACGCACAACCAACCACGACACCACCCAATTGCTCGATCAAACGAATCGTAGCTTCAACCGTTCCACCAGTCGCCAATAAGTCATCGACAATCAAAACGCGTTGACCAGGTTTGATGCTGTCCTTATGAACATGAAGTTCATTCTTACCATATTCCAGCGCATAGCTGTAGCTTACCGTCTCACGCGGCAATTTACCAGGCTTACGAACAGGTACGAACCCAATCCCCAATTCAAAGGCAACGGGACAACCAAAAATAAAACCACGCGACTCAGGCCCAACAACGATCTCCGCATTGACCTCACGCGCAAATTTAACGACTTCTTGCGTCGCACTGTGGAATGCTTCACCATCACCCATCAAGGGTGTGATATCTCTAAATAAAATACCTTCAATTGGAAAATCTTGTATATCTGCTATGTATTTTTTATAATCCATACCTATCTCCTGTAACACAACCATTATAGCAAAACACAAACAAATTACAAGAAAACTAGTGTTCCTCAAACGATTTGATCAGAAGCTTCAATTGACGTTTAGAACGATACTCATCGATGCTGACTTGAGCCCTGATCGTATTAAAAACAGGTAAATGCGTCTCATTCATGGTGTCATCGAAAGATACCGCATCCACCAACCGACCAAAAATCATCAACTTGAAACGCAAGCCCATTCGCATACGTTGCACATCTCGAATCTCAACATGCTTGAATGTGAACTCTGGCCACACAAATCCAGGTCCAAATGGCCGGAAACGCAAGCAATCTTCGATGACATCCATATCAAACCATTCCATCCTCATCAATAGTCCATCTTCACGAGCATCCAGAACAGGTAGATTAAGAACATGTTCATTGATCAAACGTTTGAACTCACTCTCATCTTCTTTCTTCAACTCGATTCCTGCCGCCGCCGCATGTCCTCCATAACGAAGCAACAAATGCGATGCAGGTTCAATCAAGCTTCTTAAATCCAATCCACCAAAAGATCGAGCACTTCCCTTTAAGCGCCCTTGGTGTTCATTCAACACAAAGACAGGCTTACGCAGCTCACCTGCCAAACGACCTGCAGTGATCCCCACGATGCCTTCGTGAAACTGTGGACTGGAAAGAACTTGAACATCGGCCTCATCAATCAAGCTCAAGGCTTCAATGTACATCGTCTGATTGATTTCTTTGCGCCGATCGTTGATTCTCAACATCTCCTTGGCAAAGGACTGGATCGTGTAAGGATGTTCCAACGATAGGTACTCAACCAATTGATTGACATTCACTTGATCCGCCAAACGTCCAAACGCATTGATCTTCGGAACCAATTGAAAAGCAATGTCTTGCTCATTGATGATGCCCGTTTTATTGAATAGTGGCTTAAGTGTTTCATACGCATTCTGATTGATCTGCTCGATGCCAGCCATCACGCACGCACGGTTGAAACCCCATAAGGGCATGACATCCGCAATCGTCGCAATCGCAGCCAAACTGCACAAATAAGCATCAAAGCCAATCAATTGATGGCTCACTTGGAAACTCAAGCCAGAGCCACACATGTTACGATCGAAGCTTTCCAACATATCGGGGTGGACCAAGTGTGTGCAATCAACGACTTGTTCGATCTGATGATGATCCAGAATCAAGCTTATCGCTTTATGATCCTTCAGAATCTTAAGTGCATCATACGCACTGACACCATTATCGACACAGATAAAAAGTGAATACCCCTTATCCAAAGCCTTTTCAACCGTACCAACATTCAAACCATATCCTTCCGTGAATCGATTGGGAATGTAATACCCAACATCCGCACCCAGTTTACGTAAAGTTTGAACCATGATGGTCGTTGCAATGATGCCATCCGCATCATAATCTCCACAGATGATGATTTTTCGCTTTTCTTCAATTGCCTCTCGAATGATATCCGCAGCCTTGATAAGAAGTGGATGACTTGAAAAAACCAACTTAGGTGGTTTGTGTAATTCTTGAATTTGATTATCATTTAATTGATTGAATTCAATCAAAGCATCGAGTAATGTGTTATTTTCCATATCTCAAGTATAACAAAAAAGAGCAGGAATTCTGCTCTTAGTCGTTGATTCCGAAGATGGTTAATTCTTCAGGTTCATTATTTTTAGATTTAGGCTTAACTTTTACAACTTTAGGTTTACGATGAACACGCATCCAATACCAGAATTGAGCGGCAATGAAGATCGAAGAATAAGCCCCAGCTGTCAAACCAACCAACATTGCAATGTTGAAGGTGAAGATTGCAGCTGAACCCAAACTGATTAAGAAAATAACAGGGATAAGTGTCGTGAATGTATTGTACAACGAGCGTTGAGCCGTCGCACGAAGCGAATCATTGACAATCGCACGATAGTCCTCTTTCGAGATGTGTGGTTTCGACCAATTCTTAACATTCTCACGGATACGATCAAAGATAACAATGGAGTCATCCACTGAATAACCAATGATGGCCAAGATGACCGCAATCAATTCAGTGTTGAATTCAAGTCTGAAGATCGCAAAGAACGCAAAGACAAACAAGACATCATGGACCAAAGCAATGATCGTCGATAGCGCATAGTCAAATTCGAAGCGAATTGTAATGAATAACAAGATGAATATCCAAGCCAAGAATGAAAGCAACATCGCATTGCGAACCAATTCTTGTCCAACAACCGGTGTAACGACACTGTCGTTGATCTCTTGTCCATACTTCGCTTCAATCACATTGTTGATTTCATCGAGTTTGGTACGATCTAAAATCTGATTCGTCGTCACATAAGCTGTCTTATCACCAGACAATTGAACTTTGAACTGATCCAATTCAAAATTGTTAAAATCCGCAATAATCGTTTCTTCCGAAACCTCCACATCAGAATTGACTGTAATCTTTGTTCCTGAGGTGAAATCGATGCCCATGTTCAAGGCACCCTTGCCTTGCGCAAGATTTAGTATACCCAATAGCGAACCCGCCACAAGAATAACCAAGCTACCTGTGATGAAAGGTTTCGATAGTTTTACAAAATCAAAGCGATTGAACGGACCAAAGTAACGTTTTTCTTCGCCCTTGCTCAAATCCGGAATGTCTTGAGTACGAACACCAAACCAAGTCTTCTTATCATCGAATTTACCTGATTTAATGAGCAAGCCCAATAAAAACTTTGTAAAGAAGACGTTTATCAAAAGTGTCGAGAAAATCGTGACCATAAGCATGGTCGCAAAACCCTTGACCGCTCCAGAACCATACATATACATCAAGAACGCCGCGATGAACGTTGTGAATTGTGAATCGAAAATCGTTCGCCATGCCAAGTGATGGCCTTCTTTATGCGCTGTCAATAAGCTTCTACCCAACAACAGTTCGTCCTTGATCCGCTCGAAGGTAATGACGTTCGCATCGACCGTCATCCCGACCCCAAGCACCAAAGCCGCAATGCCTGGTAATGTAAACACGCCACCCATCGCATTATAGATCGAAATCGTCAAGAACACATAAAGCACCAACATCAAAGCCGATACCACACCTGGAAGACGATAGACAGCGATCATGAAGATCATGACGCCTAAAACCCCAAACAAACCAGCAACGCTCGTTTGTGCAAATGCATTCAAACCAAATTCAGCACTGACCACATTCGCATAGATTTCCGTCATCTTGACCGGTAATGAACCCGAATTGATCAAACTCGCCAACTGACGTGCTTCTTCATCGGTAAACGAACCTTTGATGATCGCATCGCCGTTGATGCCTTGATTGACACTGGCTGCTGAAATATATTTAGGATTCTCTTTTTGAACTTCCGCCAAATAAGAATCCACACCCTCTTCAAAATCCAACCAGGTGATGATCATGTTGTTGCCACTGAGCATTTGTGAAACATTCTTGGTAAGCTCGAAGAACTTATCTTGATCGGCAATCTTCAAACTGACCACGACAAAACCATTCTCATACGCCAACGAAGCCCCACCTTCTACCAAGATGGTCGCATCCGCCAACAAGTTGTCATTGACATCGCGGAATGTGAGATTCGCGGTTGTTGAAATAATCTTACGCGCTTGCTCTTGATCGGATACACCAGCCAATTGGATGCGTACACGATTCTCGCCTTCGATGCTGATATCGGGTTCATTGACCCCTAAAACGTCGATACGTTTACTGATGCTGGTCGTAACCGCACTCATTTCAGGGAGTGCCGCCCCATCAACCAAAGGACTGACTTCGTAAACGATTTCAAATCCCCCTTGAAGATCGAGCCCCAAGGTCATGGAATCCTGTACATTCTTACTAAAGCCAAGCACCGTAACCAAAAGTACAACTAAGGTTAGTGCAAATACAATCAAGCGACTATTCTTTTTCATTCATTCCCTCCGACCATTGATGCAAAATCTGCCAATGATTTCCGATGTCCGTCGATAACGGCTTTCTTCGCTAAAAATGCCACGATTTCATCCTCATTACACGATAAGACATCATCGATGACATCATGTAATTGCGTTGGCATGCCACTTTTCCACTTGATGGCCACAAGCGCTTCTTTGAACTGCTCATAACTTAGATTCGGCAATGCATATTTCTGAAGCATGCCTAATTTCAGTGCGATGGTCAATTCGATTTGTTCCGTCATTAAAAAAAAGTCATTCATAATCCACCTTACTGCTGTATCATTATAAAGCATAATGGACTTTAGTTAAAGTTATTCTTTTGCTTTTAAAGCATGAACAAACGCTTTAAACATTTTTCCCCGTTGTTCATAATTATCAAACTGATCGTAACTGGCGCAAGCCGGCGACAAAAGAACCACATCCCCTGCTTCAGCGATGGCATGCGCTTGATTCAAAGCCTCTTCCATCGTATCCACGATGATCGAATCAGAATAGAGCTTTTTGAATTGCTCACGTGTCACACCGAATGTATATAATGCCTTTAAACGATGAAGATGTGGTCTCAAGATATCAAAACCTGTCTTCTTATCGTATCCACCTGCTAAAAGAATGATATTTGAATCAAAGGCTCTCAAAGCAACTTCCGTCGACTCTGCGGTCGTAGCCTTTGAATCATTATAATAGCGAACGCCATTGATTGTCGTGACGTATTCCAATCGATGTTCGACCCCAGTGAACTCCGCACAAACCGCACGGATGTCCAAAACATCGACACCCATCAAATACGCCATGCTTGCCGCGACCATCGCATTGGACACATTATGCATGCCTGTGATCTTAAGCAAGGCTACTTCAAAGAGCTTTTCTTCTTTAAAGTAGACCCAACCATTTCTCAAATAGATATCGGCTTTCTGATGTAATGAGAAACTCAACACCTGGGTTTTGACATCCTGTGTCAATCTTACAATATTCTCATCATCCAAATTTCTCAAAAAGAAATCATTCTCATCTTGAGCCTGATAGATGCGACACTTCGCCGCATAATATGAGGAAACTTCCCCAAAAACATCCAGATGATCTGGAGCAAGGTTTAATATGACACTGATTTTTGGTTTGAATCGATCACAGCCCAACAATTGAAACGCAGCGATTTCCATGGCCACATCCAGTTTGACATCGCCATGTTTCGCAACAACCTCACTGAACGCCAAACCAATGTTTCCACACGCAAGATTACGTTCATCTTTACGCTTCAACATCGCTTCAAGCAGACTCGTCGTGGTGGTCTTCCCATTGGTGCCCGTGATTGCCGCAATTGTGTAATTTACCAAACGACTCGCAATCTCAATCTCGTTATAGATGAAATACCCTTGACTCCGCAATGCCTGAACAAAGGGACTCGTATGGGGAATTCCTGGATTCTTGATGATCAAATCAAAACTCTGATTAAGTAGTTCCTCGGGATGTCCCTCATCAAACACCACGATGCCCACTTCTTGTAGCTGCTCTTTTTCAGTAACTTTCTTCAAATCCGTCAAGACCACTTCATACGCATGTTGCCTTAGCAGATTTGCAATCGCCAAGCCGCTGCGTGCGGCTCCAATCACCAAAGCTCTCATTTCAACACCCCCAAAAATAGACCAATAAGCATGAACACAACGCCCATTGCCCAAAAGAATCGTACCACATGGCGCTCTTTCCAACCCGATAAAGTAAAACTATAGTGAATCGGTGTATATCTGAAAACGCGCCGCTTAAAGAGTTTGACAGAGCCAATTTGAATCATGACACAAAGCGTCTCAAAAATGAACACACCTGCGATGAAGATGAAACTGAATTCCTGCTTAAGCACCAGAGCCAAAGCTGCTAATATCGCACCTAAAGCCAGTGAACCCGTGTCACCCATAAAAATCTTAGCCGGATGTCTGTTGTACCAAAGATACGCCACAAGCGAACCCATCAAAGCCAAAACAAATGCGAAAATCTCATTGTTACCTTGACGAAATGCAAACACGGCAAATGGAAACAACGCGATTAAACTCGTACCCCCAGCCAAACCATCCATGCCATCGGTCAGATTCACCGCATTGCTGGATCCTGTGAACAAAAACAGCACGAAGACAAAGTAAAGAACACCGAGATCAAAGGTCCAGTTCAAGCCATAGATCGTGATGCTTGATGATAGATATTGACGGAAAAAGAAGTAGAATACTACCGCAAGGATCAATTGCAGAATGAACTTCAGACGTGCGGATATCCCTTTATTGTTTTTTTCCAAAATGATTTTATAATCATCCCAAAAACCAATCATTCCATAAGCAAGGTAGACCAGCAACAACAATACGACCTCCGCCTTAAACAAAGCACTTGGAAAGACAGCCATGAACACCATCAGTGGAACCAACACAAATAAAACTCCACCCAAACTAGGTGTTTTTGCTTTTGCTTTGAAACTGTCTAATGAATATTCACTGACAATCTGTTGGTGTTGACCTTGATTTAGAATCTTGATGAAAAGCGGGTACAAGATGAAACTTAGGACGAAACTCAAGCCCGCGACGAGTACATTTAACATACTTTACCTCTGACGACAAACATTATAGCACATTATTCAAAAACCACTTCAAGTGTCATGGACGAATTGATTTCTGTACCGACTTCGATGTTCATCGAGGTCGCATTACCTTCTCCTGAATAGAGAACGCTCAAACCACTGAGATTCACAAAGGCTTGAATATCTTTCTTACTCTTACCCAATAAGTCCGGAAGTACGATCTGTTCATAAGATGTCAAAAGATAGATGGTCTGAGTGCTCATGATGTGTTCCACATCCTTGGGATACTGATCGATGACGCGATCCCCTGTGCCCAAGACAATGATTCGATCCAACATGTTTGGAAGATCCTGATATACATAATCCAAACTGTGGTTGATGTAATTCTTAAAGGGTACCAAAGTCAAAGTAATTTTTTTCTCCTGCGTAAGCGTAGTTTCAACCGCTTCACGATAATCATTGACCAAGGCAATCTGACGCAACAACTGTTTGATCGCAGTCGTATCCACATGAGCCATGTTGTTCACAGGTGCTTTGAAGGCATAGTAAACCATGACTTCAGGCTTATCCGCAGGTAAGCCGATCGCTACGGAATAAATGTATTGATCCTTTGAATATTCCCCATCAATGATCATTTGTGCCGTCCCCGTCTTAGCGATGATCGACACCTCATCTACTTTATAATACTGGCCCGTTCCACGCTCACCATAGACGACATCGTGCATCAAGGCTTGTACCTTGGATGCTGTCTCAGCTTGGATGGCTTGACCAATGACTTGAACCTGCGTTTTTTGAATGATTTCTTTCGTCTTCGCATTGACGATCTCATCCAAAACATAAGGCTTGACCAACTGCCCTTCATTGAAGATCGCGGTATACGCTTGTAAAATCTGTGCCATGTTCAATGAGATCCCTTGGCCATAACCAACCGTCAGTTTATCCAAAGGCCAGGTGTAATTGATGGACCCGATGGTCTCGTTCATGCCATCCAGATTCACTTTGTTTTTAAATCCAAAACGAACCAGATACTCCATGAACACATCATCATCCAGATATTTCGTCAATAGACTTGCGATCCCAACATTCGAAGAATAAGCAAAACCCAAATCATAGCTGATCTGACCCCAATCCCGATTGTTCGCATTGCGTATCGAGCCGATCACATTGCCTGAATTACTGGATCGAATCGCATTGCCATTCTTATCCAAACCCACCAAGAAAGTCGCACTGTTGAAGGTATCACTTCCGCGATAAACACCAGAATCAATCGCCGCCGCATATGTGAAAGCTTTGAGGGTTGAACCTGGTTCATAGATTTGTTGCGTCAGATAAGTTTGATAGTTTGTGATGTCCTTTTTATTCGGATCGAAACTTGGAAATTGCCCAACCGCCAAAATCTTACCGGTCTTGACTTCCATGACCGCACCCCAAACCTCACTTGCATTGAAACGCTCTTGGGTCATTAGGAATGAAGACTCCAACTGTTCCTGAATGCTGCGATCCAGTGTCAATTTCAGATTGTAACCATCTTGTGGATTCACGATTTCTTCCGGATATCCAGGCAAGGAGTATCCATAGCGATCCACAACCGCTACTTTCGTTCCATCCACACCGGCCAGAGCTTTATCATAGGATGCTTCGATGCCCATCACACCTTTAACGTTAAGACCATCCTTTTGGACGAAACCGATAAGATAAGCCGCAAAGGTATTTAAAGGATAATGACGCGTCAAAGTCTTGGTGAAGCCGATTCCACTGAGTTCAAGTTCTTCAATCGCATTCTTTTGGCTTAAACTGAGACTGCTTCCATACAAACCGAATTCCGTCTGATACGAAGCGGAAACCAGTCGTTCAAGGATGTAATCATAAGGTGCGTTTAAAAAATCAGCCAAGACTTCTGCGGTTGCTTCTTTATCCACGACATAGGCCGGTTTGTTTTTGTAGGAAGGTCGCGATGAACTGACGATGGCATATACCGTATAAGTCTCGCGATCTTGAGCAATGATTTCGCCATTGCGATCGATGATCAAACCGCGTTTCGCAATCAAACTTTGTTTAACGGTGTTCACATTGCTGCTATACTCGACAAGATTGGTTTGAGAATTGATATGAATACCCGCAATGCTTACCAAATACAGATTCAACGCCAAAAGAGCACACACCATGCCCGTTAATCCGATTGTAAAAAGAAGTAGATTACGACTTCTTTTCATTTCATTCACCGCGTACGATGGTTACGTTTTCTTGGATGACACTCAAACCAGCTTCTTTGGCAATCGCCATGACGCGATCTTTAGAACTCAGGTTTTGAATTTCCACACTCAGAACTTCATTGCTTTGATTCAATCGAACGATTTCCGATTGAGTCTTCTGAATGGCGACACTGAGTTGGACATTATACGCTCTTAGGAAGATGGAAGAAAACATCCATGCCACCAAAGTCAAACCGAAAATAAGGAAGCATAATCCTTCTATTTTCAGCGTTCTTCTTTTGACACGAATGATTTTCTTTGCCATTTTAACGTTTCCTTAGTACTCTCAATTTTGCGGAATGAGCTCGGGGATTCATTTCACACTCAGCAGCTGAGGGAATGATCACCTTATGGGTCAAATGTTCGTAGGCTGCTTCAGGGGTTCCCTGAATCGGAAGTTTAGCCGGCATGTCGATGGTCGACAGTTTCTGCATGAACTTCTTCACCATACGATCTTCTAATGAATGGAAGGTAATGATGACCAAACGGCCATCTGGACGCAAACGTTTGGCTGCTTGATCCAAGACTTCTTCCAAGGCTTTCAACTCTTGATTCACTTCAATGCGAATGGCTTGAAACACCTGTTTAGCAGGATGTCCCTTTTGACTCAAAACCTTCATCGGGAGTGCACTTTTGATCACATCCACCAAAGCCAAACTTGTTTCAATCGGATGGATCGATCGTTGTTGCTCGATTTTGCGGGCAATTTGTTTTGCGAATTTTTCTTCACCATAATGGCTGAAGATGTAAGTAAGTTTTTCAAATGGATAGTGATTGACCACATGATAGGCATCCAAGTCTTGACTTTGGTCCATACGCATATCCAGTCGCGCATCGTATCGGTAACTGAAACCCCGTTCCGGATCATCAAACTGTGGTGATGAGACTCCTAAGTCCAAGAGAATCCCATCCACGGTTTCAACACCCAGCTTATTTAAAGTCTTATCGAGATTCCTGAAGTTCTCTCGACAGATGGTCAATTTTGTAGAATAAATTTTCTGCAATGCGTATGCAGCTTTGATGGCTTCTTCATCCTGATCGAACGCAATCAACTGACCGTCTTGCAACTGTCTTAATACCTCAGTGCTGTGGCCACCTCTTCCAAAGGTACCATCCACATAGATTCCATTCGTCTTGATATTGAGCGCTTCAATGACTTCTTGAAGCATGATCGGACGATGTTCCATCATTTCACGTACTCCGTTAGTTGTTCCGCGATGGTTTCAAAGGAAGCACTCGCATCCGCATAGTAGTTGTCCCATCGTAGACTCGACCAGATTTCCACATGATCCACAACCCCAATGACGACACATTCTTTCTCGATCGCAGCTTCCTGAATCAAACTCTGAGGTAATAAGACACGCCCTTGCGCATCAAATTCACATTCAGCAGCCTTAGCCGTAAGCATGTGGATGTACATCCGTGATTCCTTCTTCGTAGTCGGCAGCACTCGTAAACCTTCAAGAACCTTATCCCATTGAGCCAAGGTATAGACCGTGATGCAGCCATCCAATCCCCGTGTCAATACGACACGTTCACCCAAATCATCACGAAAACGAGCTGGGATGATGATCCGGCCTTTATTATCGGTATTGTGACGATATTCCCCAATGAACATAATTCACCACTTTTCCCCACGAATTAACACTTTCTACCACCATTATAGACCTATCGTTTGAAAAATAAAAGAGATTTCCATATTTTAATGGAAATCTCCTGAATGAACGATTTCATACTGAAATCGGATTAAACAATCACTTCTGGAATAAAAAAAGCGAAATTCGCTTTCTTAATTTTTCTTACTTTCGTAATGTCCACATTCACATACATGATGAGGCAACTTAAACTCACCACATGAAGGACATTTAACTAAAGTAGGAGCAGCCAATTTGTAATGTGTTCTACGTTTTGCTTTTCTCGTTTTAGAAACGCGTCTTTGTTGTACAGCCATGAATCACACCTCCTCATCATCTTGTGCTTTGTACTCCAAGATTTTAGCTAATCTTGGATCGATCTTCTCTTCTTTGCGACGTCTGAATTCTTCCTCACTCACGACTTCCCAACCTTCACCCTGCGGCAACTGCTTGATCTTTGGACTGATGACCCGCGGGGGGACCTCCATCCATATCAATGCCAGAATCTCTGGATCGAAATCAAGTTCTTCGCCCTCGACAAGGATCACATCCGATTCCACATCCGTCTGCGTGAAGCTAAAGGCCAGTCGTGACGACGTTTTAAATGAATGGGGAACATCCTGGAAACTGATTGAACATGGGAGAATCATCTTCCCCTTCACATCCACATCAACCAACAAGACTTCCGAATGCGCATCATAGCTCAATTTCGCCTTAACGTCAACCGACTCGATTCGACGGATATTCATATATCCTGGAATCGCTTCTTCCGTAAAGCTTAAGCTTGCTTGGATTTCTTCCCCTTCCATCGGAATTCGAAGAATATCACGTTTCGCCCATTTCATAAAATCACCTTTTCGTCAACGGACTTATTATAAAGATAAAGCTTCTAAAAGTCAACGCCTATTCAACGATAAGCAATCATCCAGCCAAGTGATCAATTCAGAAATCAAAGCATCACGTTTGATTTCATTGTAAATTTCATGACGACAGCCCTCGATCAAACGATAAGTGACATTACGATATCCAATGCTTTCCAATCGTTCAACCGCTCTTTTCAAACCACCTGGTTCGAAACAAGGATCCATGGCACCACTTTCAAATCGAATCGGAAGTTCAGGATCATTACAATTCCAATCCCTTCCACGATAAACATCCGCCATGCCTTCCAACATATCGATGAACGCTTGCGTGGTGAAATCAAAGCCACAGAGAGGATCCTGGATGTAGGCGTCCACATTATCCGGATTGACACTCAACCAATCCATGGAAGTACGTGGATTCTCAATCTGCTTATTGTAAGTACTAAATGTCAATTTTGTAAACAAGGGTGATGGATGTCGTTTACCAAAAAGCAATGTAAGCAGCTTAGCAAAATACAAGCCTATTGCCGTCACAAATCCATAGTCCGGGGAACCACTTAAATACACCGCTGTCAACTCCGACGCAAAAGCCTTGAGATAGAGACGTGCAAAGAGCGAACCCATACTGTGTCCAAACAGGATAAGCGGTAGACCCTTACGATGGTCTTTGATGATGGTGTGACAATCTTCCAGGTTCTTCTGCCAACCATCTTGATCCGCGAAATACCCCTTCAATGTGCCATCATAGAGACTCTCCCCATGTCCGCGATGGTCAATGGTCAACACATTGAAGCCCGCTTGATTGAGTCTTAAGGCTAAATGGGCATAACGTTTTTGATGTTCCGCCATGCCATGGAAGACGACAATCAAAGCTTTGGCATCTTCAACTTCATACAAGTAGGCTTTCATGCGCTGATGATCGAACGGTGAAACGTACAGGATGTCTTTTATCATGGGGGAACCTCTTTTATTTATCATACACCGTTACACACATCTTATGGTATATTAATTGAGATGAAAATAACCGGTCTGATCACAGAATACAACCCTTTCCACAATGGTCATCTCTACCATATCCAGAAGGCACGTGAAACAACACAGTGCGATCTTTTGATTTGCGTCATGTCTGGACATTTTGTCCAGCGTGGTGAGCCTACGATTCTCAATAAATGGCAACGCACGCAAGCAGCCCTTGAACACGGTGTGGATCTAGTTCTTGAACTTCCCTACCCCTATGTCGTTCAAAGTGCCAAACACTTCGCCAACGCAGCGGTTCGCATTCTGGAATTGATTGGTTGCACGGATATCGTCTTTGGAAGTGAAAGTAATGATCTGGAAAGTCTTCAATTGATGGCGGAACTGCCCATCAACGTGGATGGACTCAAAGAACATCTCAACCAAGGCATGGGTTATCCAAAAGCTTATGGCATGGTTCATGGATCCTACTATCCAAATGACATTCTTGCCATCGCTTATCTCAAAGCCATCCAAAACACAACGATCAAAGCGCATACGATCGCTCGCACCAATCACTACCATGATGAAACCATCGAAAGTGATATCGCCAGTGCCACCGCCATACGTAAAGCAGTGCGACTTCATCAAGATGTGTCCAACACCACACCCATGGCCAAAACTCTGAAACATGCTCAACCCATCGCGTGGGACAATTATTTCAGCTACATTCAAACTAAACTCATCAGTTTGGATAAACACAATCTAAGCGAAATCTTTCTTATGGATGAAGGACTTGAAAATCATTTAAGTAAGCAGATCAAGCATGCTCAGGACTTTGAGAGTTTCATGCAAAGCGCCATCTCAAAGCGCTACACTCGGGCACGCATCCAAAGAGCGCTGGTCCACCTGCTCACCCATACCAAACGCAGTGAAATCAGTCGACTCGCCCCCATCACCAGCTTGAGAGTGTTGGGGTTCAATGAAAAAGGTCAAGATTATCTGAAACGTTTCAGAGCCGATGAACATGTCCACATCGCATCCCGTTTCAACCAGGTCCCACCTTCCTATCGCAGCATTGAAATGCGTGCCACACTTGTCTACGCGCATGCACTCGATGCTAAAGAACGTTTAGAATTGATCCAACGCGAAATCGAAGGTCCCATCCTTTACAAAAAAAGCACGTGATTGTGCTTTTTACATCTCTACATTGTGATAGACTTCTTGAACATCATCCAACTCATCGATCATGTTCATGAAGCGTTGAAACAGATCCACATCCTCACCACTCAAACTGACCATTTCATGCGCTTGCATTGTTGTTTCAAGGGCACTGAACTCCACTTCAGGAATCAATGTCTCCACAGCGGTTTTCGCTTTATACAAATCGTTGGGATTGACGGTAAGATTCATGGTTTCACCATCCAACTCCAAATCAATCACATCCACCTCTTGCTCAATCAAGGCATCCAAAATCGCTTCTTCATCATTAAAATCAAAAGCCAAGATGCCGATGTGATCATAGAGATGTGCGACCGAACCCGATACACCCATCTTTGATTTGGTTTTCGTAAAGCAATTGCGGACATCACTGACCGTACGATTCACATTATCCGTCAAGCAATCCACGATGATCGTACAGTTGCCTGGTCCAAAACCCTCATAGCGAACACTGGTGTAACTTTCATCCGTTCCACCCTTCGCCTTTTCTATCGCACGCTTGATGACATCTGCCGGAACTTGATTCGCTTTGGCCCGCTCAATCATACGTTTCAAGCCTTGGTTCATTTCTGGATCCGGCACACCGGCTTTCGCCGCGATGTAGATTTCCTTGCCAAAACGTGAATAGACCTTTGTCTTCGCAGCGGATGTCTTCATCATCGCCGCTTTTCTTACTTCAAATGCTCTTCCCATGTCACACCTCTTTGTTACTTTGTTATTTTAAGCGATACGCAACTGTGCATTCAAGCCTTTTTTACACGCTTCAATGGTATTGGTGTACAATTGCGTGATTTCTTCTTCACTAAGCGTATGATCATTGGCTTGATAGACGATCTTGAGTGCGATTGATTTTTTACCTGTTTCGACTTTATCGCCTTGATAGACATCAAAGATCTGAACCGATTGAATACGATCTTTGGAGACAGCTTTGATCACCTTTTCAATCTCACTCACTTGAATCGCCTCATCCACGACCAAAGCGATGTCACGGACAACTGCCGGCATCTTATTGACCGGTGTGAAACGCACCTTCGCCAGTTTCATGCTTAAGAGTTGTTCGATGATCAACTCACCCATAACGACATTGCTGACATCCTGTGCTTTCGCAAGCTTCGGATGGATCTCCCCGATCACACCAAAAATCTTATTGTCGATCTTGACGATGGCTGAGCGCAAGGGATGGAAGAAAGTCGAAGCTTCATTGTTTTCAAAGCGAACCCGACTCAAATTCACACCGAGTTCAGAAAGCAGACGTTCCACGATGCCTTTCGCCGCATAGTAATCATAGGGATAGACCTGTTTCTGCCAAATGGAACGTTCAACTTGACCACTCAACACAAAAGCATAGCGTTCCTGATTGACTGCGATCGTATTTAGATTCGATACTTCAAAGATTCCAAAATCCTTGATTTTATGTGCTTGATTGTAGGCAACGGTCTCCAACATGCTCGCTAAAAGGTTGTTGCGAATGAAACGACGCTCCTCACTCAAAGGCGATAGAAGACTGGCTGGGTTCTCCAATGGATAAACACCCATTTTTGTTTTATCTTCATGAACCAAACTGTAGGTGATGACTTCATTCAAGCCAAAACCAACGGAGTGTTGGCGTAAACGTTGACGCATCGCTTGGCGAGCATCATAGGAACCTTGCGTTGTCGGCATGAGCGGTAATGATCCTTTCAGATCCGCATAACCGATGAAACGTCCCACTTCTTCAATCAAATCTTCCGCGACTGAGATATCCAAACGTGTGCTCGGAATCGTGCATTCAATCCAAGAATCTTTTTCAACAGGCGTGAACTGAAGCCGTGTGAAAATATCCATGGCTGTCTCTAGACTAACTTTCGTACCCAACAAATCATTGATGTGTTGAAGATGAACGCTAACCTTTAGCAAATCCTTAGAAACTTCTCCACAACAAACGGTCTCTTCAATTAATTGTGCATCGGCATGTTCAACCAACAGCTCCGTTGCACGGTCCAAAGCTTTTATGATACTTTGCGGATCCAGACCTTTGACAAAACGTTGGCTGGCTTCCGTGAGAAGGTTCACTCGTCGCGAGGTATGACGGATCTGACTCGGTGAGAATTGAGCGGCTTCAATCACAAGACTTGTGGTCTGCTCATCGATCTTGCTGTCCTCACCCCCCATGATCCCCGCTAATCCAATTGCTTGATTGTTTGATGTGATGACGATGTCTTGGACATCCAAAGGCAAGTCGGAGCCATCCAAGGTAGTGATGCTTTCATTTAAACCGTCTTTGACGATGATCTCCATTTTAGGCAACTTCGCTCCATCATAGAAATGTAAGGGTTGACCTGTCTCCAACATGACATAGTTCGAGATATCCACCACATTATTGATGGATTTCATACCAACAGCTTCCAGATCACGACGCATCCATATCGGACTGGCTTTGATGGAGACCTGTCCGATCTTCTTACCATAGATCAAAGGACACTTCGCGGTTTCTGAAGCGATCACCAGATCACTCTTTGAACCCTTTTGAGCAAAGTCTTTTTGCCAAGGCAATTTAACTTCACGATCAAGCAACGCGCCCACTTCATACGCAACCGACCATAAGGCGTTGAAATCACTGCGGTTGGGTGTTTGCTTGATGTCCAAGATCACATCATCCAAACCCAAGGCATGAAGGGCTTCCTGGCCGACTTCCAAGCTCGCATCCAAAACTTCGATGCCATTCTTTTGATCATCACTCAATGCTTTTGGATTGACGCCCAATTCCAACAGCGAACAGATCATGCCATTGCTGGCTTGACCTTTGATGTTGGATGCCTTGATGGTGATTTCAGGTAAAACCGCACCTACTTTGGCAACGATGACTTTTTGCCCCAGTGCCACATTGGGTGCACCACAAACGATATCCAAGATCTCATCCCCGACATTGACTTTGGTGATGGATAAATGATCGGATTGTGGATGCGCTTCACAGAAAACAACTTCGCCAATGACCAGATTCGAGCCTTGAGCGATGGGGTCTACCCCTTCCACTTCCAAACCTGCCAACGTGAGCTTATCCGCTAATGTTTCTGCTTTGATGTCCGTCAAATCGACATAACGACCCAACCATTGCATGCTTACTTTCATGTGCTCTCCTACTCGAAACGTCTGAAGTTGCTTAAGAACCGCAGATCGTTCGTATATAAATGACGAATGTCGTCAATACCATACTTCAATAAGGCCACACGTTCGACCCCTAGACCAAACGCGAAACCACTGACCTTCTCAGGATCGAAGCCTGCCATACGCAAGACATTCGGATGAACCATGCCAGCACCTAAGATTTCAATCCAACCGGATTGTTTACAGGTCGAACAACCCTTACCATTACAGATGTGACAAGAGACGTCCACCTCAACGCTGGGTTCGGTGAACTGGAAGTAGGAAGGTCTGAAACGAATGACGCGACTCTCCCCGAAGAGATGTTTTGCCAAGAGCTCCAAAGTACCCTTGAGATCCGCCAAAGAAATCTTGATCCCAACAACCAGACCTTCGATTTGAACGAACTGATGACTGTGTGTCGCATCATCATCATCCTTACGGAACACTTTTCCAGGGCAGATGACCTTGACCGGGATTTCCCCTTTATACGCTTCTAAGGTCCGTGTTTGAATCGCGGTCGTATGCGTTCTAAGCAACCATTCCGCATTGATGTAGAAGGTATCCTGCATGTCCCGTGCCGGATGGTCCTGAGGGATGTTGGCTCGCTCAAAATTGTAATAATCGAGTTCGACTTCCGGTCCTTCTTTGACCAAATATCCCATGCCCATGAAGAATTGTTCGATTTCGCTTTGAACGATCGTCAATGGATGCAAAGTCCCAACCAAAGGCATGGCCGATGGTAGACTTAAATCGATTCTACCTTTTTGCAGTTGCACATCAAAAGCTGCTTCTTGAAGTGCTTCTTCTTTCAACTTAAAAGCAGACTCCAAACTTTGCTTGATCTGATTAACCTGAGCCCCATACGCAGGCTTATCCTCTGCAGACAGATCCTTCATCTTGCCCATCAACTGTTGCACAAGACCTTTCTTAGACAGATACGCATTGCGTACATTTTGCAAGTCTGTCAGATTTTGACAAACCTCAATGGCCAATAAACCTTCATTCAATACATTTTCCATAGTGCTCCTTAAATAAAAAAAACGTCCCTACAGGAACGAAAATCGCGGTACCATCCTGCTTTGTCCTTCGACACAGCTTTTATCCGATAACGGGGGACCGTGAGTGGTTAACTCCTCTTAGGGGTGAAATTCACAGGTTTGAACATGTTTCAGCCATGCATGTTCTCTCTAAGGGTCCTGTTACTGAATCCCTGCATTGATTTACCTTTGTATTATATCAAATCACATCGAAATATCAAATTTTTTCATCTCGACATCCTTACGACTTTACGTAGTTGTCTGACTCATCGAAAATGATGTAAAAGAATGCCGGTCGCAATCCCCACATTCAGACTATTGAATGCCGTGGTCTCGATGCGAAGAATCGCATCACTGAGATCCAACCATTCTTTACGCACGCCTTGGCCTTCATTACCTAAGATGATCGCAAGTTTATCCCTCTTATCAATTTCATGCATCCCAATGGAATTCTCAAAACCCGTCGCATAGATGGCATAACCTTCATTTTTCAAATCCTGTAAAACCTCGGTATCAAAATCCGGTTGGATATCCAGATAAAAAAGCGCACCCTGACTTGCACGCACAACTTTTTCGTTGAAGACATCAACACAGTTCTTTGAACAATACACGTGGTTGAATCCAAATGAATATGCGGTTCTCAGCATCGTCCCCATGTTTCCGGGATCTTGAATATCATCACAGATCAAGATGTGATTGCCAGCTGCTTCCACGATATGCATCTTACAGATCGCAAGGATCGTGTCCTTTGAGACCGTTGTGCATAAGGCATCAAATAAGTCCTCTGACAAGCTGTAATGTTCAAGTGGGCTTGGATACTCAAAACCTTCTTTAAACAGCAGGACCATCGCCCATTGAGCGCTTAGAGCCTCTTCCACCAAATGCGCCCCTTCCACGATGAAGAGTCCCGTAGTCTTACGACCTTTCGCTTGTTTCAACTTCATCCAAGCCTTGTATTTCTCGTTGTGTTTCGACTGTATGATCATAGCGTAAGTATAACAAAAAAGTGCTCATTTGAGCACTTTATTCCGCGATGACCGCTGCACAACGTTCACACAAACCATCTTCCGCATGACTGTGAGTCACATTCCAACAGCGAGGACACGTGATGCCTTCCGCAACCAACACTTGAATATGAGTCTTTTCGGACGCAAGCACTTCGACTTGCGATACAATCAACCACTGGGCGAATTTCGGTAGATACGTCTCAACCAAAGTCTTAAGTTCAGGCTTGAGGGATATAACAAGCTTGGCTTCCAAGCTCTTCCCGATGATTTTTTCAGCACGTGCTTCTTCCAAAGCTTTGAAGATCTCCGATCGCAAGGCAAAGAGCTGTGCCCAAGCTGCTTGATCGACTGCATTGATTTCCATGACTTCAGGGAAGGTCAATGTGTGAACCGAAGTTGAACCCGGCACAAGATAATCATGGACTTCTTCCATTGTGTGAGCCAAAACCGGTGCCAACAAGCGATGCAAGGCATCGATGACTGTGTATAGAACGGTTTGAACCTCACGACGACGCAAACCCTTGGCTTTTTCAATGTACAAGATGTCTTTCGTGAAATCCAAGTAATACGCCGACATTTCATTGGTCATGAAATTACTGATCGCACTCACCATCGTCTTATAGTCAAAATTACGATAGGCATTCAAACTGAGTTTGATGATGCGATTCAATTCATCCAAAATATAACTATCCACCTCAGGCAGATCTTTGAGTGCAACTTTATCATTTTCTGTAAAATCATGGATGTTTCCAAGAATGAAACGGAAAGTGTTCCGCATCTTCTTATAGTTCTCGATGACTTGTTTCAAAAGCTCATCTGAGATACGCACATCCGACTGATAATCAATTGAACTTGCCCACAGACGCAAGATGTCCGCCCCGGATTGTTTGACGACTTTATTGGGTTCAACGGTATTCCCCATGGACTTGCTCATCTTCTCACCCTTGCCATCCAAGACAAAGCCATGCGAGACCACATTGCGATATGGAGAATGACCATGTACTGCGGTCGAAATGATCAATGAACTGTTGAACCAACCCCGATATTGGTCGGAACCTTCAAGATAAAGGTCAACAGGAAGATTCCCACCCCGTTCTTTGATGACTCCGGTATGTGAAGAACCAGAATCAAACCAAACATCCATGATGTCGGTTTCTTTGCGGAAATGTCCTTCAGGACTATCCGCATGTGCAAAACCTTCTGGAAGCAATGCCTTCACGTCCCATTCAAACCAGATGTTTGAACCATGCGCTCTGAAAAGATTCGCCACATGTTGGAATACAGCCTTATCCATGATCGCCGTGTTGGCTTCGGTATAGAAGATCGGAATCGGGACGCCCCAGGCACGTTGACGTGAGATGCACCAATCACCACGATCCTTGATCATGTTGTGCATACGCAATTGGCCCCATTCCGGTAACCATTTGACTTGATTGATTTCATGCAAGAGTTTGGAACGAATCTTCTCGATGGATGCGAACCATTGGTCCGTTGCACGATAGATGACCGGTTTCTTGGTCCGCCAATCATGTGGGTAGGGATGCACGATGCTTTCAATCGCCAATAAGGCATTGACTTCACTCAACTTCGTGATGATGGTTTTGTTCGCATCTTCCACGAATTGACCAACAAGGAAATCACCCGCTTCAGCGGTCATGCAGCCTTTGTCATCGACTGGACAGAACGCATCCAAGTGGTATAAACGACCGACATTGAAGTCTTCAACCCCATGTCCTGGTGCCGTATGCACACAACCTGTCCCATCTTCATCCGTGACATGGTCGCCTAAGATGACAAGCGATGTCCGATCATAAAAGGGATGCTTGGTTTTGATGTATTCACATTCAGAACCTTTGAATTCAGAAAGAACTTCTGTCGTCTCAAGTTTGAACTTCGCAAGCAATACGGACATCAATGCTTTCGCAAATATCAGATTGCCCTTTTCCGTCTTGACTTTCACATAGGTCAAAGCTGGATTCAAACAGATCGCAAGGTTGGCTGGCAAGGTCCAAGGAGTGGTGGTCCAGATGACAAATTGATCACCCTTTTCTACTAAACCCTTTCCTTCCACGACTTCAAAGGGCACATACAAAGTCGTATCTTTTTTATCATGGTATTCAATCTCAGCTTCCGCCAAAGCACTTTCACTGGAAGGACTCCAATAAACAGGCTTCAAGCCTTTATAGATCAATCCATCCAAAGCCATCTTCGCAAAGACTTCGATCTGATTGGCTTCGAACTCTTTTTGTAGCGTCGCATAGTAATGGTCATAATCTCCAATCGTACCCAAAGCTTTCATGTCCGCCATCTGGGTCTGGATCTGTTGTTTGGCGTAATCATCACAAAGCGCACGGAACTCTGCCGTGGTCATCGTCTTGCGATTGTGGCCCAATTTGGAGATTGCCGTTTCAATCGGCAGTCCATGTGTGTCCCAACCTGGAATGAATAAACTTTGATGACCCAGCATGTGATGGCTGCGTACCACCATATCTTTGAGGATCTTGTTTAAGGCATGGCCGATATGGATGTTGCCATTCGCATACGGTGGCCCATCATGCAAGACATAGGGTTTCTTATCCGCATGTTTTTCCTTCATTGTTTCATAAAGCTTCAGTTCAGCCCAGCGTGCTTGAAAACGAGGTTCTTTCTGCGTCAGATTCCCTCGCATTTCAAAGTCTGTTTTTGGCATCAATAGTGTATTTTTATATTCCATCTTTCCCTCCAATAAAAAAGCATCCTCTAAGGACGCTTTACGTGGTACCACCTTAGTTCATCTTGCGATGCACTCAACACAATAACGGTGTGCGCCGTCATTCCTTTTGATCGGAATACAACTTCCAAGTGATGTCCTCATTCAATCCAGTCTTCCTTTCACCCTCCGGAAGCTCTCTACTGTTGGTTATTAAACAGGCTCGTCTTGTTCTTTGTCTTTAATTTGACTCAATTTTACTGCGGGTATACGCGGAACTTCAAAAGCTTCAATCGATTCACTCAAACGTTGGATCTTATCCAACATCTCTGCTTTGACACCTTGCGCCTCACGACTGATGCGTGCGATCTCAATCAAGATCATCTTCGCTGTCGATAAGGCTTCCTGCACGATCGAATCCGCATTCTTCTGTGCCGATTGTATCACCGTGTTCGCTTCTTTCAAAGCCAAACGCGCGATATCATCCGCTGCTTTCTCACGAACACTGAGTTCAGAAAGCAAGCTATGGTAACGTTCTTTGATTTGGTCAACTTGTTCCTGAGCGTACTCGGTTTGTTTGATGTAACTTTGCAATTGACTTTCCTTGGACTCCAAATCAAAAGTCAAACGCTCGAGGGCATCATCCACCGCAAATCGGTCATAGCCTTTTTTCATGATCCGAAATCTCGGTTTCTTAGCCTCCATTGTACCCTTCCCCTATCAAAGATGTTCTTATTATGTCACATTCAACTTTTTGAATCAAGCAACTAATTGTCTTCTTCACCCTCGATTGAAATCTTGCCATGGACACCCACACTCTTGGGTGCACACAAGATGACATTGTGTCCGATTTTTTGAATCGAACCATCCAACGCAAAGACCACACCCGTTAGAAAATCAATCGTACGTTGTGCATATTCACGATTCAAACGATGTAGATTGACGACGGCTGCACGACGATCCTTGAGATGACGCGCAACTTCTTCCGCTTCATCAAAGGTACGTGGTTCAAATAAAACCATCTTGGTATCCATACTGACTTTAGAGAATTGTTTGTTCGTTGGTTCTTCATAGTCGCTCAAACGAGCGGCTTCCTGTTCATCCAATTCAAGTTCTTCCTCGACTGGATTAAAAAAGTTTTTTACTTTATTAAGCATTCCCATATCATTTCCTCCAACACATTTTAGTATAGCACTAATGACACAAAAAAAGGATGGTTTCCCATCCTTGACTTTATTTTGCTGGACTTGTCTCCAATAAACCATAGCCGCCATCCAAACGTTTGTAGACAACCGCCATCTGGTGTTCCTCTTCATCCGTATAAATGAAGAAAGAGTGACCCAACATTTCCATGCGCATGATCGCATCATCCAAACTCATGACCTCCGCACTGATTGTCTTCGTCTTCACAACCCCAATCGGTTTCACCTCATCGGTCTTATCGATTTGTTCAATGAACGCCTTCGATAATTTCTCGCGATGCTTACGCGAGAGACGCGTTTTTTGACGACGGATCTGATCTTCAAGTTTATCAATCGCAAGATCGATCGCCGCATAATAATCTTCGTGTGACACCTCTGCTCTCAAGATGGCAATTTTACTTAAAATCGTCACCTCAACCTTCAAACTATTCGGATACACCTTTACGGAGACATTTGCAGGTGTGTCCTCATCGATCAAGAAGTACTTCTCGAGAAACGAGAGTTTCTTCTGTGTGGTTTGAAGCATTGCTTCGGTAATCGTCACATTCTTTCCATGGATATGAAGTTTCATCATCACTTCCTCCTTACACTTATTATACGATCTTTTTAATAAAGAAGGAGTCTTTTTGCTCAATGTCTTTTATGGTAGAATATGGGTAACCGTGCTTAAGCACTCAAATGTTTATCTAAGAATGACTCCACGTTGCCCCAGGCGACTTTTTTTATTTCTTCCTCACTGAATCCGACATTTCTCAAAGCCTGAATCAAGTTCTGCGATTGTGATGCGTCTTGAAGATCGGACGCCATGGATGCGCGCCCAAAGTTACCTTCTAGGAAATCCATATAATCAAAGCCGATGGCAAGATGATCCATACCACCCAAATCTTTGATGTGAGCCGCATGCAAAGCCAATTGATGCGCCGTTTGAATCGATTCATCCTTACTGACAAACCAACGTGCCGCAACCAAACCGATCAAACCTCCTTTTTGAATCAAAGCTTTGATCTGTTGGTCTGTTAGATTACGATCCACATTGCTCAATTGACGGGTATTGCTGTGGGTTGCGATGACAGGTTTTGAGCTCGTCGCCAGGACATCCCAAAAACTCTTTTCATTGGTGTGCGAGACATCGATGATCATGTTGAGTTTATTCATGTGTTGAATGGCGCGTTTGCCCAAATCACTCAAACCCCGTAGTGGATTGCCTTTGACGCCTGTGGCCAAAGCATTCTCATCGTTCCAGCATAAGGATCCGATCCTGGCACCTTGTCCATACAGCCAATCTAAATGGGCTTCAGGTTCATCTTCAATAAAACACATACCTTCGATGGTGATCATCGCATTCAGGCGATCTTTAAGCAGACTTCCTCCTTTGTAGAAGTGAAGTCGATCTTGATTCATTTCAAGCTCTGCTTTCAATGCATTGACCATTGCTTGAGCAACTTGCCAATTCTCATGGCCTTCAAAGAAACAAGCCATACCGACCCCTAAAACACGCCCTTGGGCAAGTTTATCCAGATGATAGGTTTTTAAGATATCCTGTTCACCTTTCAGCTTCTTACTCAAGACATCCATTCCGATGTCCGCATGCAGATCAAAGATTTCCATTTTCATACACCGATGCATAAAACCGCATCGCTCCCGCATCTTTCATGCCTGTGTCATAACTTCGATCACGAATCAAATCATCCAAGTTCGTCTGCTTGTTGTGATACAGAATATCATTCAAACGATACAAGACCGCTTGACCCAATAAGACCGCTTCATTGTACAAATCCAGAAAACTCTTATCCGACACATCACCTGTGACCGGATGCATCCAAGGTTTATGTTTAAGATTCAAAACATCATGTTTTTCATCCACTTCACCAACGACCATATGACTGGAGTATTTCCAATCCAGATTCATCATCTTTTCGATGCCTTGAATCAGCGGGAACTTAAGCGTATGGGGATCAAACAACCATTTTGCCAAGGTATACATGCTTTCCATGGACTCCGCATAGATATCGATCGAGACATCTTCTTGGTGTGTTCTTGAAACGATTTCACGATAATACACAGCTAATCGTTCACGATCTTCCGCAGTGGATCGTACACAATCAAAGGTCCGTGTCGCATCCAATCGATAGCCCTTGATTTGTTGGACCATGATCGTATCCAACATGGATTCAAAACGATAATGCCAATACTTTGTTTTTCCACCAATCTCACCACTTCGATTGAACACATAAGGATGAGCTTTCACATCCAAGGACCAATGCATCAAATGCCCGGCAAGATAGGCAATCAGAATTTCATTGTCTTCACTGCTCTTGATGATGTTGATGGCGTTTTGATAAAACGCATTGATTCTCTTTGAATGAACGGTATTGCCCAAATCATGAATCGGCTTTCCTAAAGCCGCATCCTGCATCGACAAGGCTTTATAGTAGAATAAAAAATCCGGTCCACTGGTCGCCATTGAAAAGACCTGTGGATACTTCAGAATGATTTCTTTAAGCTTGATGGCTTCTAAATCCTGTAGGACATCATTGGCCATCAAGGCATGCGTCAATATATTTGGCATGAACCCTCCTTATACAAGCGTCTTCAACCATTGATAAACTTTGACCATCGCCAAGGTATCCATACGACAGTAACTCAATAAAGCTTCACGAACTTCATCTTGTTCCTCATCGTCATTGAGATTGCGATAATGATATACCGCATCCAAGCCATGACTGATGGCCAGTTTCTCGTAGGACAAGTTAGGATTGACCGCTTCAATGATGCGTTTCAGTGAATAAGCACCTTTCATCTTGGCATCATAGACGATGCCATCAATGAAGATCAACGCCAGATCCACGAAACGATCGATCACTGCGTGGAGTGCTGATTGGTACTGAGGAAACTGTTCCGCGAGCTGACGTAAGCGGATCGCTTCAGCCCCATATGCGTTGTAAGCAAACAAAGGTCCTTCGGTTGGTAGATGGTTTAAGAGTGACACAATAAAGGCTTCACGGCAATCGCCTTGCCCAAGAAACTCTCGATGATGAATCAAGCCATCTTCAATCGTATGTAAGGAATATTGGAAACAGACGACGTCCATGGGTCGCATTTGTGTATAAGGGGGAATTCCAAAGGTATCCCATTCAAAATCCACAAACGAGAGTGTCTTTCCTTCATACTTTTCCAACCAATGACTCAAAGCACGTTGATCGACAAAACGTCCATCCAAATGTGCCGCCATGATCTGAGCGTATTGAGCCTTGCTTAACATCAATTCTTCGACCGGAATTTCAGCAATGCTCGTCTTCCCCTCCGCGATCCACAGTTTGCGGTCCTGCGCTGAGAAATGGTAAATGGAGTCATCTGGAAACTTCATCCCTTCAAAACAGCTATTGAAATAATCACACTTGATGGGATTGGGACAGGCATCGAGTGTGATCGGATATTCAGCTCGATTGCGTGTTTGTTCCATGCTCATAAGGATGTCCGAATAATCTTTGTGTTTCTTGGACACGATTGTATAAATATCCCCTTGGACATGACCACTCTGTTTGATGAAATTGCTTGATAAATTGAAACAACGATCGACATCCAATTCATCTTGGCGCACATATTCCTTATTGAAAGTCAAAATATACATCTTATGGATTTGGATGCCCAGTTCATTCAAGACCCAAAAATGATTCGCGTAATACGATGCATCTTCAATCTTAGGCCAAGTCGACATCGAAGTGAAATAAAGGTCATAACCCTCCTCGACACGATGAATGCCAGGTACTTTGACACGTAAACCTTTCGCCTCAAAACGGAGATTGAAACACCATTCATTCGCTTGGATCGCTTCGATGCTAACTTGTGCATCCATTCCTTGTCGTCCCGAAAAAAAGTCCTTCACACCCAATTTCTTGATCAACATCTGATGGATCGGCTCCAACATAGAGATGAATGAATGAAAGGTCGAGCGCCGCTCACGTGTGCTCAACCAATACATTCGTGGGCAAAAACGAAAGCTACGCAAATCTGAAATATGAACCATTAGATAAAGGCCTCAAATTTGAGGTTGAACGCTTCGGCCACTGCCGCATTGGTCAATCGGCCTTGGTAGGTGTTGATGGCACTTAAAAGATTCTTATTTTTGATGATCGCGCCTTTCAAACCATAATTCGCAAGCAATAAACTGTATTCCAAGGTCGCATTACTCAAACCTAAGGTCGAGGTCATCGGAACACTGCCCGGCATGTTGGCGACACAGTAATGGATGATGCCTTCAACGACGAAAGTTGGATCCAGATGTGTGGTTGGATGTGTGGTCTCAAAACAGCCCCCTTGATCCACAGCGATGTCCACGATGACGCCTCCTGGCTGCATCTTCTTCAAATCTTCACGCATGATCAGTTTAGGTGCCTTGGCTCCAGGAACCAAGACCGCCCCAACCACCACATCCATGGTTGGCAAGAGTTCCAGAATCGTCGCATGCGTCGAATAGCGTGTTTTGATTTGAAAACCAAACTCACTTTCCAATTGTTCGAGACGGTTGATATTCTTATCTAAAAGATAGACATCCGCACCCATGCCCAAAGCGATCTTGGCCGCATTCTTACCTGCGACACCCGCCCCGATGATCATGACTTTGGCTTTCATGACGCCAGGTAGTCCACTTAACAACAAACCTTTTCCACCAAAGGGTTTCTCAAGGTATTTCGCTGCTTCTTGAATGCTCAAACGACCTGCGATCTCACTCATTGGTTTCAATAAAGGCAAACTGCCATTCACATCCAAAGTCTCATAGGCCAAAGCCGTCATTTTGCTTTCCAACAAGGCTTTGGTCAAAGCTTCATCCGCTGCCAAATGCAGATAGGTGAACAGAATCAAATCTTCTCTGAAATAGCAGTATTCGCTTTCCAAGGGTTCCTTGACTTTGATGACCAGATCCACTTTTGACCATACCTCTTCAGCCGTTGCAAAGACGACCGCACCATAATGTTCATAATCTTCATTGGTAAATCCAGATCCAAGACCCGCATCCTTCTCGACATAGACACTATGTCCATGATCGATAAAACTTTTCACATGCGCGGGAATCAGACCGACGCGATATTCTTGATTCTTAATCTCTTTGACACATCCAACAAACATAGTTTGTCCTCCACATTTGCTTTCATTTTAACATAGCGAAACCCTGTTAAAACAGAAGACATCGAAAAACGCCTGTTTTTAAAAGGAAAACACACATGCATAAAAAAGAGGTCAACGACGTGACCTCATTCATTCAATATCGATGCGGCAATATCCTTTGCCAAGGCTTCAAGCTCAAGCATGTTGTGATCTTTCAAGGTCGACTTGATCAATAAAGGTTCCCCAACAATCGAAGTGTTCTTCATCTTACCGATCTGTTCAAGCAATTGCTCCAACGTCTGACCTCCCCAGGTTGAATTGACAACCACGGAGAACTTCCGATTCTGAAGATTCAAACTGACAAGTTCATGCAACAAACCATCGATCTTGTAGAACAATCCCGTATTGTAGGTCGGTGACGCAATGATGATATGACTGTAGTTCCATGCTTCCGCCACAAGATACGATGGATCGTGTTCCGACACATCATAGATGCGCATGTTACGGACACCCAATTGTCCCAAACGGGTCGCCAAGGCATCCACGACATTCTCAGTGTTGTTGTACATGGTTCCAAAGATCAAGAGCGCACTGTTGTTTTCAGGAATGTAATGCGACCATTTCTCATACTTATCCAAAATCAAAGCCAGTTCTTCGCCTCGATACATCGGTCCATGCAAAGGACAGATCATCTCGATGATTTCATTGGACAGCTTACGCATGATGCCCTGAACAGGTACGCCGAATTTACCCACGATGTTGGCATAATAACGACGTGCTTCATCCAAATGATCCCGACGATAGTCCATCTCATCCGCAAAATACGTCCCATTATGCGCTCCAAATGTACCAAAAGCATCACTGGAGAAGAGAATGTGATTCGTCACATCCAAGGTCATCATGACCTCTGGCCAATGCACCATCGGAGCGGTATAGAAGCGTAAGGTCCGCGAGCCTAAATCAAGCTCTTCTTGGTCCTTGACCATTTGATAGTTCTTGCGTGCATCAAAGCCATAGAATTGCTCAAAAAACTGAAAGGTCTTCGCATTGCCGATGAAACGTACATCCGGATACCGTCGAATGATCGATTCGATGTTGCCGCAATGATCGGGCTCCATGTGATTAACCACGAGATAATCCAAGTTGCGACCATTCAAGACATGTTCGACATTCTCTAAATACAGTTGGCTGATGGATAAATCGACCGTATCCATTAGGCAGGTCTTTTCATCGACGATTAAAAAAGAATTATAAGCGACCCCAAAGCGCAAAGGAAAAAGATTCTCGAAACGTTCCAAACGACGATCGTTGCCTCCGATCCAATGCAAACCCGGTGTGATTTCATGTGTGTTGTACATCGTATTTCCTCACTTCCACACTCATTATAAACCTTCAAAAAACGAAATACATTCACGATACTCATCAATCATGGATAATTGATGAATTTCTCATCTTTGAACTCTAAAACACGTTGACGATAAGCATCCATCATCTCCGCATGGAACGGAAGCTCGTCATTCGCATAACCCAGTTCTTTGAAATACAAAAGCGTAAAGTCTGGATTCAAGATCCAAAATGGTCCTAAGCACTGTGTTCCAATGAAATTATGAACTTTGATGCCTTCTTCCATTGTCTTCTCATTCAATCCAAAACCACGTTCCACTTTGAGCCATGAATTCAATTCTTGGGTCGAGAATATCTGGCTGAACTGGCTCTTGAAACCAATGACTTCCATATTTTGAACCTTACCCAATACATAAGAATTGAAGCGCTTAGGACGATACAAACGAGCGTGATAGTCAAACAAACCCAAGCCTAAGAAACGATTCCCCTCTTCATCTTCAATGAATTTCCCAAAGAGATCCATCGCATTGCCCGTCATCCAGAAATGTACGTTCGCATCGATCAGGTTTTGAATACGATCTACATAGGGAGTCAATCGTTTGATGATGTGTTTTTGAAAATCCTCTGTTGTTGGGCCCATCACGATCAGATCCACCGGATGTTTCACAAAATAAGGCTCCTCATTCAACTTTGTCATTTTAAACTCAGCTTCCGGAAAGCAAAGTCTCAATAAATCCAAGTTCCCTTTCTCACCATACAGACTGGCGATTTCAGGATAAAGCATTTCGATGATCATGCCTGCACCTCCGCTTCGATTCGTTCTATCAAGTGCTTGCGAATCTGTTTGGCTTCAGGAATGTTTTTGGTTCCATTCAAAATATAGATCGCATCGACCAAGTCAAGATCCACAAGTCTGGATGTGTCCAACTCATTTGAAGTCGAACGATAATGATCTAAGGGAATGCCCGTCAAAGCGATTTTGACTTTCAAATCCAAGATACGATGTCCACCCCCAATGATCTGTAGGACATGATCCTGTTTCAAATAGTCAAAATCCGTATCGTAATACCAAGCATTGTTTTCACTCAAAGTATGATGCTCACTGTTCTCATTGATCAGAATCAAAGCGCATTTGCGATCGTTTTGGTGACGAATGTAATCAAAGATACGTGAAGTCGCAATCGGATTCTGATCCTTGGTCATCATGATCGTGATCTGTTTCCCTTTGACTTCGACTTGATCGAAACGTGTCTTGACAATCTTGAGCTTGTTCAACTCTGTTTGAATTCCTTCAAGATCAAAGCCCAAGACACTGAACAAAGCAATGCTCGCTAAAAGATTGTAATGATCGGTTGGATTATCACCCAAGACATCGAAACTTAGATTTTGATTCATGTATTGAACATTGAGCTTTTTATGGTTGATGTTTGCTTCGATATCCGGATACATCGATTTGAAATCACAACTTGGACAATGAACTTGTCCGATATGATGGTAACGTTGGAAATCATAATTCAATTCGCTTTGACACTTCGGACAGTAAACTAAATCAACGATGCGACTGTCTTTGATTTGCTCCTCACCTTCCAAAGCTTTCAAGCTGAAACTGATCCGGGGATTGCCAGGACATAGAAAAGAACTGATGGGATCATCCGCATTCACAATCAATTGCGTGTGTGAAGGAATGGCTTGTTCCAACATCATCTGAATGAACTCAACATGCGCATTGCGTCGATAGGAATCCCGAAACAGATTGGTCACGATCAGAACATCCGGTTTCAAATAAGGATAGATCCGGGGGGATATCCGCTCATCCACTTCCAACACCACCACATCCACAACACTTTTATCTCCGAAAAAAGAACTCGCTAAAATCGCCGTCACGATGATGCCTTCTTGGATGTTCGATCCCATGGCATTGTTGGACAAGCTGTAGCCGGCATTCTTTAGCACATCACTGACAAGATTGGTCACCGTCGTCTTGCCATTGGTTCCCGTGATGGCAATCAACTTCTTAGGTTGGGGGAGATGTTGGATGAAATCGGGACACAAGCGCATCGCGACCGCACCCGGAAAATGCGTTCCGTTACGACCTAGGATTCTTAAAGCGATGATCGTAAGTCGACTCACGACAAACGCAAAGGTATATCGAATTGGTTTCATGTTCACACAGATGAATCACTTTCTATCAGACTCTTAAAAAGACACTACTGACCCATTTTGCCAAGGGTTGGATCAAAGGCAGTTCATATTCATGATAATACCAGCCTTTGAATGCCGCAACGACGATCAACGCCAATTCTACAATGGCAACGATGAAGAATAAAAACACCAAAAAAGGAATGACCGTCAACAGGATACTCAAGATGATGTTGATGATGTACAGACTGATTGCTTGGATCGCATGTGAGCGAACCAAATTACTGTCCTTCTCTAAGAATAGAATCACAAAAGGAACCGCGAAGGCAAACATCGCAATCGGCTCGATGAGACTGACGACAAAGCCTCCAAACCATATGATTAAGATAACGATATTCGCTTGAATTCCCATCGACGATTTGTGTGGCGTATGTTTGATCAAGGGCATATGGTATCCTCCTATCACAATCATACCCTTTTTTCAGCTCAAGAAAAACCTCTTCAATTAAAGAGGTTTAAGTTCCTTCACAAAATTTAAGAAATCCGCATAATCACCAGATCTTTTCACGAAATCAGGAATGACATCCTCCTGCATGACATGATTGGTGATCAAGTAATGATCCATTCCCATCTTCGCCACAACCATATCTTCTTCGATGTCATTGCCGACCATCATACACTCTTCAACACTCAAATCCAATTCTCTTAAGACTTCCTCATAAAGTTTCAACTGAGGTTTGCAGGCTGTATTCTTCTCAAACGAAGTCACATAGCTGAAATCATCACGATTCAAACCCGTCCACGCGATCCGCTTCTCAATCGCCAGCTTAGGAAACATCGGATTGGTCACGATGACGCACTGATAACCTTTTTCCTTTAAAATCCTAACCGCTTCCAAGATATTCGGATTGGGTGTGACAGCCGCACGTAAATGATCGAAATCCGTTTCATAGAAACGTTCGAAACGCGTTTGCATCCATGTGATATCCGAACCAACAAGCTGTTGTAGGTTTTCCATGAAGACAACTTCATTGGTTCGTTCACTGGTGTCCTTGACCATCGCTTTGGTCGCCGACCAGATCAATTGAATCAAGGTCTTGGGTTCATAAACATCCATGAATTGTTTTGCCAAATTGCCAAAATAGATCTGTTCAAACGCTTGACCATCAATCGGCAATAAGGTCCCATCCAAATCAAATAGAATGGTATTCAGACTACTCATCTTTCAATCCTTCAGCTAAAGCCTCTTTAACATAATTTGGCAGTGCGAATGAAGCACGATGAATGTCCTCATTGTAATACCTGGTCTTTAAATCCAACGCTTTAAAAGCATCCGCTTTGAAATCCAAGATCGGATCGAAATGCTTACTTGCGAAGCCAAACAACCAGTGCCCAGAAGCATAAGTCGGAATAAAAGCTTGATAGACCTTCGCAATCGCAAAGGTCTCCACAATGCGCTTGTGTGCCCGCTGCATGTTTTTTCGATAATGATCGTAGAAAGGACTTTCGTGTTGATTGACCAAAATCCCCTTCTCATTCAAAGCCGCATGACAGTCTTGATAGAAACTGCGTGTGAACAAGCCTTCACCTGGCCCAAAGGGATCGGTGGAATCCACGATGATCAGATCATAGGCATTCTTCTTGTTCGCGACGAATTTCAAGCCATCTTCAAAATAAAGATGAACACGTGGGTCACGCAATTTACTTGCGGTAATGGGGAAGTATTCCTCACAAACCTGAACGACCATCTCATCGATTTCAACCATGTCAATATGTTCTATATGAGGGTAGCGACATAATTCACGAACCGTACCCCCATCACCTGCTCCAATAACCAATACTTTCTTGATTTTTGGATTCACATGCATCGGCACATGCACGATCATGTCGTGATAGATGAACTCATCTTTCTCGGTGATCATCACATAGCCATCGAGTGTGAAGAAGCGTCCAAGCTCTTTGGACTCAAACACATCAATCTGCTGGAAAGAACTTTTTTTACTTAACAATTGTTTCTCAATTTGAATTGAAAACTTGACTGTATCCGCATGGAATTCACTGTACCAAAGATCCATTAAGCCTCTTCCTCCTTTGTATAGATATTGCGTCCATTGAAAATCTCGGTCATCTCATGGTGGACGAGCTCAACCATTTGAGCTTGGTCATCCTCACTGATCGAATCAATTTCACTGGTAAACAAATAATTTTCAAGATTAATCTCTTTTAGCATCATCTTGGTATGGAAAATATTGGATTCATATACATTCACATCGATCTTGTGATAACGCTCCAAAGTTGGTTTAGCTATGAAGTTTTGAATCGAGTTGATGTCATGATCGATAAAGAATTTCTTCCCATCCAAGCCCCGTGTGAAACCACGCACACGATAGTCAATCGTAATGATATCGGAATCAAAGCTGGCAATGAGATAATCCAAGGCCTTAAGCGGTGAGATACGACCACAGGTCGATACATCGATGTCGACTCTGAAGGTTGAGATCTCATGATTGGGATGATATTCCGGATAGGTATGCACCGTCACATGGCTCTTGTCCAAGTGACCCAAGACCGTACGGGGAGTCACCACGCCATTCTCTAATTTTGCCACATTACAGGACGCATCCAAATACTTTTCATCGATCGGTTCTTCGCTAATCAAGATGGTCACGCTGGCGCCTTGGGGATCATAGTCTTGTTTTGCGATATTCAAGACATGCGCTCCAATCAACCCTGTGACGTCCGTAAGAATCTTGGTCAAGCGCGTTGAATTATATTGTTCATCAATATAGGCCAAATATTCTTTTCGTTCTTCTTCTGTTTTAGCATAACAGATGTCATAAATATTGAAACTACATGTTTTTGTAAGGTTGTTGAAGCCATACAAAGCGATTTTTTTCATTTCACTTTACCCTTTCTGAAATACGTTACAATTATACAGGATGCATGGATTTATGCAATGTTTTTAGGCATGTGTTAAGCTAGTGGTATGAAAATCTTCCTTTATCAAAACACAGTTGAACACTTTAAAAACAACAGTTCCAGTGCACTCCTCAAAAAGCTTGCGATGGTGTATGACTGGGGTTCCATAAGTTACTCACAAAATGGTAAACCCATCTGTGAACGAGGTCATCTGTCTGTCACACACAGTCATGCATACCTGATCATCGCCCACAGCACACAGGCCATCGGGATCGATCTTGAAAAAATAAGACCATTGAAATCTGAACTGATAAAAAAGTTTGACCTTGATTCCGAAAACCCCATTTTAAGCTGGTGTTTGAAGGAAGCCTTGATCAAACTCTACGATGACAAACATTACTTATTTAAAAACATCAGCACTGAGTATTGGAAGTCCCTCGATATCGATGAAGCGTATTGTTGCGTCGTGGTCAGTCATGAACCCATACCCGCATATGAATTGATCGAGATGAAAATCGATTAAACAGCAGAACCAATGATTTTCTGTAAAGCCTCTGCCGCTTCCGCATACGTCAGTTGACTTAAGTTCGGAGTGTCGATGGGGTCATGATAGGTCAAAGTGATCTTGACTCGCTTGAATCCGAACTTGTCTAATCGATAGGCATTCTTCAGACTTAAAGGCACGATCCCCCGCTTCGCAAAATACGCCGGGCTCAGTGCTTTTTCTTTGAATGGCAACAAGGCTTCTCCTCTGGATCGTGTTCCCTCAGGAAAAATCAAAAGTGAGCGTCCTTCCTTTAGCGTTCGTGTCGCTTGACGCAACATCGCCACGTTCTGCTCAAAGTTCGTGCGATCAAACGTAATGAACTCAATCAAACGACCCCAAGTCTTGACCACAGGAATCTTAAGATTCTCTTTTTTTGAGATGAAGCTGTGAGTGAATGGACTGGAAGCCATGATCAAAATGGGGTCAAAAGTTCCTTGATGATTCGACACCAGAAAGTAAGTGTCGTTCACATCAATCTTTGTGGAGACATTTAGCTCCAACTCAATACCCATGACCTTAAGTAAGTTTTGGCACAGCTTCTGCAAGTAACGAAAACGTGTTTCGAAATCCGCATTGCGCACTTTGAACGATTGAAGATACAGAATCGGAAAGTACGCAAGAAGCACGAACCACTGAAGCGGATTCATCTAAGCCCCTACCTTGAACATCAATTCACCCGTACAAACCATTTTCCCATCGACATGCGCTTCCGCATGGGCGAAACCAATGGATCCTCGTTGTTTTGTCAGTTTGACTTTAAGCATCAGGACATCCCCAGGTCGAACGATTTGTTTGAAGCGGACTTGATCGATGCCTGCAAAATAGGCAATCTGACCTTTGAAGGCTTCTTGCGATAGGAGCAACACAGCCCCTGTTTGGGCCAAGGCCTCCACGATCAAGACCCCAGGCATGACGGCGACACTGGGAAAATGACCTTGAAAAAAGGGTTCATTGATGCTTACGGCTTTACGAGCCACAATCGTTCCATCGGCTTCGATCGCATCCACTTGATCGATCAATAAGAAGGGATAACGATGTGGGATGATTGCTTTGATCTGTTCGATGTTATACAACATATTTATATTTCCTTAAAATGATGGAGGCATTGTGTCCACCGAAGCCCAGTGAATTGGACATGACCACATCCACGTTCGTTTCTCGTGAAGCACCAACGACACAATCCAAATCACATTCGACATCTTGAGTGCTAGTATTCAAGGTTTGAGGAATTAAGTCATCTTGAATGGCTTTAACGGCAATGATGGCCTCAACCGCACCACTCGCACCCAAAAGATGACCTGTGAAAGATTTCGTCGAAGACATCGCCAGTTTATAGGCATGTTCCTTGAATGCTAGTTTGACAGCTTTGGTTTCCGTTTTATCGTTCAAAGGGGTACTCGTCCCATGCGCATTGATATAGTCCACTGCTTCTGGTTTTAAAGAGGCATCCTCCAAAGCATTGATCATGGCTTGAGCACCTCCGGAACCATCTTCGATCGGTGCCGTAATGTGGTGGGCATCACAACTGCTTCCATAACCCACGATTTCCGCAAGGATGTTCGCATTGCGCTTAAGCGCATGATCCAAGTCTTCCAGAACCAAAACTCCCGCACCTTCTCCCATGACGAAACCACTGCGTTTTTCATCAAAGGGAATGCTTGCGTTGTTTTTATCTTCACCCATATGGAGCGCACGCATGACCATGAAACCGGCAATGCCCAAAGGTGTGATGGCTGCTTCACTCCCCCCTGCCAACATCACTTCTTGGTAACCATCGCGAATCTTATGAAACGCTTCGCCGATCGCATTGGTTCCGGCTGCACAAGCCGTCACAACGGATGAACACAATCCTTTGGCTTGAACATCGATCGCAACCTGACCAGCCGCAAGATTGATCAAGGTCATCGGAATGAAATATGGCGAGATACGGCTGGGTCCACGATCGTTGAGATTTTGTTTCGCATTCTCAAGTGAAGCCAAACCACCGATGCCAGAGCCGATGATGACGCCAAAACGATCCCGATTGATCTCACAATCCAACAGTTTCGCATCCGCCATCGCTTGTTTCGCTGCAACACGGGCAAACATGGTGAAACGATCGTTGAACTGAACTTCACGTTTCGTGAAATACGCATCCACATCCAAATCCTTGACCTCTGCGGCCAATTTCACTTTATACTCATTTGTATCAAAAGCTTGAATGAGATCGATCCCACACACCTTATTTTGAATCGCTGCCCACATGCTTTGCACATCATTACCTATGGGATTGACGGTTCCCATCCCCGTTATCACGACTCGTCTTTTCATCACATCACCATTCCGCCATCAACTTGGATGACTTGTCCATTGATATAATTCGCTTGCTCACTCGCTAGAAACAAAGCACAGTGTGCCACATCTTCCACCTTACCGAAACGACCCACTGGTATCTGTTTCAATATCTGCACTCGGATCTCGTCGCTCAATACTTCCGTCATCGGTGTTTCAATAAAACCCGGAGCGATTGCATTGACCGTGATGTTTCGACTGGCGACTTCTTTTGCCAACGATTTGGTCAGACCAATCAGTCCAGCCTTGCTCGCCGCATAGTTCGCTTGACCAAGATTGCCAATCAAACCAATGACGGAACTCATATTGATGATGCGTCCTTGGCGTGCTTTGAACATGTATCGAAGCACAGCCTTCGAACAATTGAAGGCACCCTTCAGATTGATGCGCAGCACATCATCGAAATCCGCATCCGACATTCTTAAGACCAAACCATCACGTGTGATGCCTGAGTTGTTGATGAGGACATCGATGCGTCCAAACGTATCGACAACCTTTTTGATGTTGGTCTCTACCTCAACGCTGTTGGACACATCAAAGCCCAAGACCAGGGTTTGAACACCCATGGCTTGGCATTGCGTAGCCAAAACTTTGGCACTTGTTTCATTCTTACTGTAATTGATCACCACATCATAACCTTGTTTCGCAAAATCAAGGACAATTTGCTGACCAATGCCACCGGTCGCGCCGGTAACGATACATACGGGATTACCCATGGAGAACTCCTTTCAACGCTTCGATGCTCTTCACATCAGCGACGGTATACACCTGAGCATCTGGACGGACCTGTTTGACCAGTTTATCCAAGGTAGGCTTGGGACTGATTTCCACAAACACCTCGACGCCCATTTCAAGCATCTGCTCAATGGTTCGAACCCATTGCACGGAACTGGAAATCTGACGTGTCAAGGCCGATACGACATCCTTTTCTTCTTCCCCACTGACATTGAACAGAACAGGAATCTGAGCTGTCTTGATGCTTGTGGATCGTAGGATCTGATTCAAATGATTTCCAGCTTCTTTCAAGAGCGAAGTATGGAATGCTCCTGACACATTCAGTGGTAGAACGCGCATCGAAGCTTCTTTGAGACGTTTGATCGCCAAATCAAGGATGGCTTTCTGCCCACTGATCACCGTTTGACTGGGACTGTTGTAGTTCGCAATCTCAAGGACTTCTTTGAGCTCCATCTGACACGCCTCGATGATCTTTTGGATGCTTTGAATATCCGAACTCAAGACAGCTGCCATCCCACTGGTTTTTGCAGGTAATGCTTCCTGCATCAAACGACCTCGCTTTACCACCACATCGACGGCCTGATCCACATCAAGTGATCTCGCATAACACAAAGCACTGTACTCCCCTAAACTTAAACCTGCACACACATCCGCAAGGATGCCCTCACTCGCCAGCGCTTCTGCGAGAGCGAGTGAAGTAATCAATAAAGATGGCTGTGTATATTGAGTCTGATTCAAACGTTCTTGTGGACCGTTGAAACAGACATCTTTGACATCGAAGTCACAGTTCGCTTGATCAAAGATTGCTTGTGCCTTTGGATACTTGGCATAGACATCTTGGCCCATACCGACGACTTGCGAACCTTGACCCGCGAAGAGAAAGGCGATTTTCATGCGCTTACCTCACTTGGAAACAGTTCTTCAATCAACGCTTTTACAGATACGATCTTATCGATGCGATAGCCATTGGTTCCGGTAAAGATCAAACCGTCCTGTACATTCCCTTTGACCGCATGGATCAAAGCTTCTGTGATGCAATACGGTGTCGTTGCCGGGTTGCACGGTTTCAAACAGTTCACACAGCGTTTGACTTTGACTTTCTCATCACGCATCAAAGTATCCACAAGCGGATTGTTGATCGCACGACCTGGATAGCCCGAAGGACTGATGACGAAACGTATATCCGCTTGTTTGGCATTCACGAATGCTTGTTTGAATTGTATATCCGCATCACACTCATGGGTTGCGATGAAGCGCGTCGCCATCTGCACACCTTGTGCACCTTGATTCAAATAGTTTTGGATGTCCTCTGCGGTATAAACACCCCCTGCCACAAAGACAGGAATGTCCCAATTTTGATCTTTTAACACCACTAACACTTCTTCTAGGATGCTCGCAAGATCTTGCGTTTTTTCTTCTTTCAAATCGGACCAGGAAAAACCGAGATGGCCACCCGCCAAAGGTCCTTCGATGATCAATAGGTCCGGCAAACGTTGACTTCTTGAAAACCAACGCCTACACAAGAGAAAGGCTGCTTTCGCGCTTGAAATGATCGGAGCTAAGGCGACTTTGGATTCGCCCACCAAACTTGGCAGTTCCAAAGGCAAGCCTGCACCGGAGATGATCACATCGATGTCCATTTGACTGATGGCGTTGACGTAACGATCATAATCTTCTGCCGCCACCATAACGTTGATGCCCAAGAGTCCTTTGCCTTGACTGATTTCACGTGCCTTGGTAACTTCCTTTTCAAGCGCACGTAGATTGGCCTCGATGGTGTTTTGATAGAAATCTGCTTCACGATAGCCAGGCTGAGCGGCTGAGATCACACCCAAACCCCCTTCTAGCATCACATGACCTGCAAGATTACCCAAGGAGACTCCGATCCCCATCCCACCTTGAATCAAAGGCACACGGAGTTGATCAAGCTTAAGCATGATCCTCTCCATTCACATGGGTCTCGATACTTTTATATATGTGTCTGGCGTCATTTGTCATATCTGCAAAGATCTGAGCCAAGGACTTGCGTTCTTTGATCATGCCTGCGATCTGACCCATCATGACGGAGCCATTTTCCATGTCACCATCAAAGACCGCTTTACGAAGCGAACCAAGGGTCAATTTCTCAAGATCATCACGAACCGCACCGGCTTGTTCGAGTTTCAGATATTTCTGACTCATCGCATTCTTCTTGATGCGAACGGGTGCCGAAACACTGCGGCCGGTCACGACCGTATCGGTGTCTTTCGCATCCAAAATGGCTTGTTTATAGTTTTCATGAATCGGACATTCATCCGCAACCAATAGACAGGTTCCGACTTGAACGCCAATGGCCCCCAAAGCCAAAGCCGCCACATATCCGCGTCCATCGGCAATGCCGCCAGCTGCGATGACTGGAATCTTGATCGCATCGACGACTTGAGGAACCAAAGCCATGGTGGTGAGTTCACCCACATGTCCTCCGGCCTCCGTGCCTTCAACGATCAACATATCCGCACCGGCTTGTTCCATGCGACGTGCCAAACCTACGGTTGGGACGATGGGGACAACCAGTATTCCATGGGCTTTCAGTTTTTCAATGTACTTGCCCGGATTCCCGGCACCGGTGGTGACGACGGCTGGTTTGAGTTCACAGATGATGTCCATGATGGCATCGCTGTGCGGATTCATAAGCATCACATTCACCGCAAAAGGTCGATCGGTCAAGCTACGACATTCATCAATGGCAGCACGTGCCATCTCAGGCGTCATCGCGCCTGTTCCGATGACACCCAAGGCTCCAGCATTGGATACAGCTGCCGCGAATTTTGCGGTAGCGATGTTTGCCATCGCTCCTTGAATGATCGGATACTTAATTTTTAACAATTGATTTAACATAACGCTCCTTAGCTCTCGAAGTAGCTTCCGCCCCAGGTCAATCCAGCCCCGAAGCCAACACAAATGACACGCATGCCTTCTTTAAGCAAGCCCTTTGTCCTCATTTCGCTCAAGGCAATGGGAATGCTTGCAGAAGATGTGTTGCCATACTGATCTAAATTCAAATAGAACTTCGTAAGTTCGATGTTCATTTTATTTGCGACATATTCAATGATGCGGCGATTGGCTTGGTGAGGAACGATCCAATCGATTTGATCCACCTTCAAATCCTGTTTATTGAGTAGATTCACAAGCACATCTTCGATGGCTTTGACCGCAAAACGGAATACCGCTTGACCTTGCATGCGAAGATAATGCGTGGATGATTGATCAAATACCATTTCTGGATTCAAGCTGAGACCATCACTGGTCAAAACACCGGTAAGGTCTCCCTCACTGCGTAGATAATGAAACATTTTCTTGGATGAAGATCGACGCATGATGATCGCACCCGCCCCATCGCCAAACAAAACACTGGTTGTCCGATCCTTGAAATCCAGAATCTTGCTCAACGTTTCCGCTCCGATCACCAAGGCATTGCTTACATAACCTGCTTCAAGCATGGCTTGTGCGTTTTGCATGGCCACCACAAAGCCGGTACAAGCCGCATTGATGTCATAGCTCAAACAGGTCTGAGCATTCAAACCACATTTGGCTTGAACCAGACTTGCGACACTGGGCATCATGCCATCGGGTGTGATGGTCGCCACAAGAATCAAGTCAATCGTCTTGGGATCGATTTGAGCATCCTGGATGGCCATCAAAGCTGCTTCACTCGCCAAATCGGAGGTATTCTTTGCAACACTGAAATAACGTTGCTTGATGCCGGTACGCTCTTGGATCCACGCATCATTCGTATCCACCGACTTCGAAAGGTCTAGATTGGTGACACATTTCTCGGCTTGGGCCAAACCATAACCGATGATCTCGATGTTCATAATTGCGACCCCATCTTTCTAAACTTCTGATAACGTTGTTCCAACATCACATTCAGCTTCATTTTCTTCAGAGCACTCAGATCCTGGCGGATCGCATCTTTGATCTGAACGATGCTGTGTAAAGGATTTGCTTCCAAGCCTTGATCCGCTTCTTCAATGATGCGATCAATGAAGGCTTTGGCGTGTAAATCAAAGGCGGTACATTCCATAAGTTCAGCCGCTTCCTTGGCCCGCGTCTCATCTTTCCAAAGAATGCTGGCAAAGCCTTCTGGAGAGAGAATCGAATACACAGCGTTTTCAAGCATGTAAATTTTATTCGCAACACTCAAGGCCAAAGCACCACCACTCCCCCCTTCGGAGAGAACCATGGCAATCACAGGAACTTTGATTTGAGCAAAGAGTCTCAAGCATTGCGCAATGGCTTCTGCCTGACCGCGTTCTTCTGCTTCTTTACCTGGATAAGCACCTGCCGTATCGATGATCGTTATGATCGGTCGATTGAATTTTTCGGCTTGTTTCGCCAAACGCATGGCTTTACGATACCCCTCAGGATGCAACATCCCAAAGTTACAACTAAGATTCTCCTCAAGATTGCGTCCCTTGGATTGGGCTAAAACCGTAACGGCTTGACCTTCGAAACTCCCCAGACCGCCCACCAAAGCACGATCATCACCATACAGACGATCCCCATGAAACTCGACGAAATGATCGAAAAGATAAGGAATCAAATCCAAGGCTTTCAATCGATTCTGTGAACGCGCGATCGTGATGCGTTCCCAAGCGCTTAGATTCTTCATACCTTGACCTCAGTTGAATGCAATTTTAAGATTTGAATTAAAAATGTTCGCAATGAACCTCGATGCACGATTTTATCGACAAAACCTTTGGCTTTGAGGAATTCTGCACTTTGGAAATCTTCCGGTAATTGTTCCTGGAGAGTTTTCTCAATGACACGTCGTCCTGCAAAACCAATCAAGGCTTTGGGTTCCGCCACGATGATATCTCCCAACATCGCGAAACTCGCACTGACACCACCCGTTGTCGGATGGGTCAGAATACTTATATAGAGACCCTTGTTTTGATGAAATCGTTCCAAGGCCGCACTGGTCTTGGCCATTTGAACCAAAGACAGGATGCCCTCTTGCATGCGTGCTCCACCAGATGCCGTAAAGATGATCAGAGGATATTTACGTCGATCCGCCAATTCAATGATGCGTGTGATTTTCTCACCGACAATCTGACCCATGCTTCCCATCATGAAACGACTATCCATGATCGCAAGCGCAACTTTCTGATTGGCGATGCGAGCCGTACCCACGACCACCGCTTCGTTAAGATCCGTTTGTTTCTTATACTTGGTCAATTTATTCAAGTAATCGGGAAAAGAGCTGAGCTGGTTGCTGTTGGCTTTCGCATAGATTTCAATGAAACTATCCGCATCGAAATGAGCATCAATCCGTTCATACGCACTCAAAGGAAAATGATGATTGCATTGTGCACATACATATTGCTGTGCCTTCAACGCTTGACTTTCAATGGCCGTTGAACAGTGTGGACACATTTCGATGTTCATCTCACTGGAACTGACTTTGATATTTTTCTTTTTACCAAAAAGAGTTTGAAACAGATTCAAACGTTCTTTTCGTTTATGAAAGGGTAGATTCACGTTCATTTAACTCCTTGATCCAAGCATTAGCAAAGTCCGTAGTATAGCGACCTGCGACAAACTGTGGATTGAATAATGTGAAATAACAGAATTCAAGATTGTTTTCCACACCTTCGATAATGGTTTCTTCCAATGCGGAACGCATGCGTTTGATGGCATGTAGACGCGAAGGTCCAAAACTGATGATCTTAGCCATCATGGAATCATAAAAGGGCGACAATTCATAATTGGTATACAAAGCGCTGTCCACACGGATGTCTTTACCCCCAGGGGCATGATAGAAACTGATTTTCCCAATGGAAGGTTTGAAATCATGGCGATAATCTTCCGCAATGATGCGACATTCCAAGGCATGACCCAGAATCTTGATATCGTTTTGTTGGTAACTCAACTTCTGTTTATCGGCGCTGCGGATCTGTTCTTTGACGATGTCGACACCTGTGATCATCTCGGTTACAGGATGTTCGACTTGAATCCGTGTGTTCATCTCCATGAAATAATAGTTGAAGTTCTCATCCATTAAGAATTCAATGGTTCCCACACTGTCGTAACCTACTGCTTTGGCTGCTTTCAAAGCATCCTCACATAAGGCCTTACGCTGTGTTTCATTCAACAAATGGCAAGGTGCTTCCTCGATCATCTTTTGGTGTCGTCTTTGAAAGGAACAATCCCGCTCATACAAGTGGATCACATTCCCAAACTGATCCCCAAGGATTTGAACTTCAATGTGTTTTGCCGATGTGAACAGCTTCTCCATATACAAGGCATCATCGTTGAAGTAATTTTTGGCTTCTTGTTTCAACACAGGATAGGCTTGACGAAAAGCCACTTCATCCAAAATGATCCGGATGCCACGTCCCCCACCGCCCGCTGCAGCTTTCAAAATGATTGGATAACCAATCTCTTGTGCCGTCTTTAGGCCTTCTTCCAGTGAAGGGATGGCTTCGAAAGATCCGGGAATCAAAGGGACACCTGCTTTGTGCATAGCAATCCGTGCATTGATTTTATTGCCCATCAAATCGATGATCTCTGGGTTGGGTCCAATGAAGATCAAACCACAAGCCTGAGCCAAACGGGCAAAGGAGGCATTCTCCGCAAGAAATCCAAAACCTGGATGAATCGCATCCGCATGCGTCAATAAAGCCGCTGAAAGAATATTGTTTACATTTAGATAACTGTCTTTGCTGTTGGCTTCACCGACACACACCGCTTCATCCGCAAGTTGGACATGCAAGGCACTTTGATCGGCCGTGGAATAGATGGCAACGGTTTGGATGCCTAAATCTTTACAGGCACGAATGATGCGTACGGCGATCTCACCCCGATTCGCGATGAGAATCTTTTGAATCACGGTGCATCTCCGATGCGAACAAGCGCTTGGTTGTACTCAACCATCTTGCCGTTGATTGCTTTGATTTCTTGTACCACACCGCTTCGGTCCGCTTTGATTTCATTCATGACTTTCATGGCTTCGATCAAGCAGATGACCTGACCTTCTTTAACGCTTTGTCCAACTTCCACATAAGGCTTCGCATCTGGATTGGCAGAATGATAATACGTTCCCACCAAAGGGGCTTTGACCCAATGTGCAGTGTCCACAACAGTTGTGGGCTGTGGTGCTTGTGCAATCGTAGGTTTGACAGGCACTTCATGGATTTCGGTATTTCGTTTCAGCTTGAGTTTGAATGTTTCGCTTTCCAGCTCCATCTCACTGACTGTGCTCTTCTCAAACAGAGCCAGAATGGTTTCGAGTTGTTTCGTATCCATAAAAAAGAAGGCGATTAAGCCTTTTTACGTTCGACGATATCCACAACGTCTTGCACAGTGATGAGTTTCAAAAGTTCTTCATCTTCGATGCGAATATCGAAGCTGGTTTCCAATTCAAGCGCAAGCTCAACCGCTGACAATGAATCAATATCAAGATCTTCTTTTAATTTCGCTTCTGGTTTAATTAAGTCGGCATCGACATGGATTGCGTTTACTAAGACGTTTTTGATTTGTTCTAACATGATTAATCTCCTTTGTTTCAATCGAAACATAACTGCAATTATACGAGCAAATAACCATTTGTAAAGATATTTGTGTGATATTTGTGTGAAAATGTGTGACACTTACGTATAATTGTTTGCAATGTTCACATATTTTAACTACAATCATCTCATGTCCAACATCATCCCTTATTCACACCCATATTTGAATGCACATCTGGATGTCTGGCATGTCCATACGATCTTTGATGACATCGCTTCGACGAACACATACTTAAAAGAACACGCAACCTCTTTGCCAGATAGAACCCTTGTTTTGGCAAATCAACAAAACGCTGGTCGAGGACGTTTTAAACGCCATTTCAAATCTGAACGTGATAAAGGCATCTATTGTTCATTTCTGTTAAAGCATGTGGATGTTCAAAAACTAAATCACATCAGTTTTGCGACCGCTCTTGCGCTCACACTCACCCTTCATGATTTGTATCAAACGAACATTCAAATCAAATGGCCGAATGACTTGGTTATAAATAATCAGAAACTCGCAGGAATTCTGATTGAGACACTCCATCATGCAGGAGCTATGGATGTGGTCATCGGTTTTGGTTTGAATGTCTATCTTCAAGACTTGAGTGACTTGAATGCGATCGCACTTGAGGAGGTCGTTCCCAAGACCCTCGATCGTAATCAAATCCTGATTCGATTCTTTTCAATTTTTGAAGATCTATTAAAACAAGACGACATTCTTCCACTCTATCGATTGCATATGCTGCCTGCAGGAACCTTCATCACAACTACGATCGAAGGCATCAAAACAGTTGTGCAAATCGTGGATATTCAAGCGAATGGCACCCTTCTGGTAAAAAAAGAGGATGGAACACCATGCTTCCTCTTTAATGATGAAATCCATATTCAACCTAACTTGTGAATATTTTAATTAATTAAGTATATTTTCAAGTCTCTTTTATAAGTTTCGCATGAAATCATTTTTGTAAACGTTCTCATCATCATTTCATCATTACTTAAATGTAAGCTTCATGATATAAAATTGTTGTGAAACATTTAACAAGGGGAACGTTATGGGACTATTTGATCATGAGGCAAGACAGTTTAAATTCGATGTATTAAGAGAAGTTTCAATCAAAGCCTTCGATGGCACGCTCACCGACAAATTTGACGATGAGATGGCGTATAAGTTGATACCAGGCATGACAGCCGATTTCCGCTGTTGCGTATACAAAGAACGTGAAATCATACGTCAACGTGTCCGTGTCGCCATGGGAAAATGCCCTACCGTAAAGAAAGACCAAAAGGTACGTCCAAAGCAGATCGTCAAGGTCTTGGATGCCGCTTGTGATGGTTGTACCATCCGTAGAATTTTGATCACAGACAACTGTCGTAAATGCATGGCCAAGAGTTGTCGTACAGCCTGTAAATTTGATGCGATCAGTTTTGGAGCAGATCGAGCGGTCATCGACTACAACAAATGTGTTGAATGTGGGGCTTGTGCAAAAGCTTGTCCATTCAATGCGATCATTGATACTCCGCGTCCCTGTAAGGCATCCTGTGCGGTCGATGCAATCTCATACGATGAATACAACATCGCACTCATCGATGAAGAAAAGTGCATCAATTGTGCTGCTTGTCAATCCGCATGTCCATTCGGAGCCATCGAAGATCAATCTTGGATCGTCAATGTCATCAACGATATCCGTGAAGGTAAACCTACGGTCGCCATGATCGCCCCTTCCATTCAAGGACAATTCGACAGTGCCAATTTAGACCAAATCAAACTGGGCATTAAAAAACTCGGTTTTGCCGAAGTTGTGGAAGTCGCAGTAGGCGCGGATGTGGTTGCTTGGTATGAAAAAGATGAATTGCGTGAAAAGATGGCTGAGAATGTGACCATGACGACCTCCTGTTGTCCAGCATTCGTCAACCTCGCACGCCAACATTATCCTGATGTCTATCATAAAAACATGTCGACCATGGTATCACCGATGGTTGCGATGGCACGCTATATCAAAAAGAAATATCCCGACTATTCCGTGGTGTTCATTGGACCTTGCGTCGCTAAGAAACAAGAAGGCATGGATGGACAAGAAGTCGATTATGTCTTGACTTACGAAGAAATCGCGGCAATGTTGGTCTCCCAACACATCTACCTGAGTGAACTCGAAGCTCAACCCAATCTCGAAGCCAGCATCTTCGCACGCAACTTCGCCTTTGGGGGCGGCGTCTCCAAAGCTTTGGTTCAAGCCATCAAAGAAGATGATAATTTCGCATTCACCGCTCAGTATGCCGATGGCATCCATGAATGCAAGAAAGCCATGATGATCATCAAAGCAGGTCGTTTCCCTGCAAGCATCTGTGAAGGTATGTCCTGTAAAGGCGGTTGTGCTAACGGACCCGCCGTCATCACCAACACCCCAAAGGTCAAGCAGAAAGTGGACAAGGAGAATGCGCCCCATCTCAGTCGTACGATCAAGCAGACCTTGGAGCTTTACGACTTCAGTGACATCAACGTACATCGTCATCACGAAAACACTTAAAAAAGAGCTGTAACCGAATCATGGTTACAGCTTTTTTTAAAAGTCGAAGTTGTCCGGATCCGCACCCGTACGAATGTTTTGATTCAAGGCATCGATACGCTCGATGTCTTTAGGATCCAAGCTGAAGTCGAACACTTCAAAGTTTTCTTTGATGCGTGAAGCCGTCACGGATTTCGGCAATACAACGACACCTTTGTCAATGTTCCATCGGAGAACGATTTGAGCAATCGATTTATTGTATTTTGATGCAAGTTCCTTTAAAACATCAATATCAAAGACTTGTCCTTGCATCAAAGGACTCCAAGCTTCCATTTGAATCCCCTCTTCTTTGAGATAAGTCCTCAAGGGTTCTTGCGTCAAACGTGGAGAGAACTCGATTTGATCGACCATGGGTAGAATGCGTGCAGTCTTCTTCAAATCTTCCAAGTGATGTCTATGATAATTGCTCACCCCGATTGCCTTGATGCGTCCTGCTTCATAGAGTTCTTCCATGGCTCGCCAACTCTGTGCATCCAAGGGCTTTGGCCAATGCAAGAGATAGAGATCCAAATATTCTGTCCCCAAATTCTCGCATGAAACTTCAAATGCCTTCAGAGTCGCTTCATAACCGCGGTGATCATTCCAACACTTGCTTGTGATGAAAAAGTCTGTTCGTGGAACTCCACTTTCTCGAATCGCTTGACCCACTTCCTTTTCATTCTTATAAACCCAAGCGGTATCGATGTGTCGATAACCCACTTCTATCGCCGTTTTAACCGCCTTGACGCAATCCTCACCTTTAACCTTCCACGTCCCGAAACCCAATGCTGGGATTTCAATCCCATTGCTTAATTTGAAATATTCCATGTGTCCTCCTCGATCAATCCCGTTAATTTAAACGCCTTCGCCAAACCATCATCATTCACATGATCACTCACGATCTGAGCGACTTCTTTAAGCTGTGGCGTCGCATTGCCCATCGCAACCCCGACTTCACAATACTTAAGCATGCTTAAATCGTTATTGCCATCCCCCATCGCAACGGTATGTTCATGATCACAGCCATAGTGATCCATGATCAATTGAATGCCTTTGACCTTATCGGTTCCTTTGATGGAGATTTCACCACTGTTTTTACCAAAAACCGGAACCACCAAATCAAACAATTCAAACTTATCTTCAAAGTGTTTGGCAAGTTCTTCAAAAGGATGGTCAGATCCCAAAAATGAAATCTTATTGATATCCGAGATAAGCAAATCATCCTTTGCGATCAAATGACTTTTAAAATGCGCCAAAGACTCCGAAACATGCATTGAGATTCCAAAAGCCTCAGGCTCATCAATCATACTTTGAAGATGACGATCGCAGCCTCGACTCATATACAAGCCTGAATTGGCTTCCGCATAAAAATCAATGTCATGTTTATGGAAATAAGCATAAAGCTCTTCCAAGTCTTCACGAGTGAAGGCTCGATCCAATAATGTATGTCCTTCTGTGACGACATAGTTGCCACCACAGGCAATAATGCCATCAAACCCAATATCTAAGATAAAGGGATAAATCTCAGGCATGGCACGACCGGTACATAAAAAGATTTTGTGACCATTTTTCTGTGCAAGTTTGATCGCCTTGATTGCGGTTTCAGGAACGATGCCCTTATCGGCAACGAGCGTTCCATCGATGTCTAAAAACACTGTTTTCATTTTTTACTGTTTAGCCATTTCTATATCTTTTAAGATGCGATTGAAGAGATAACCTTCACGAACACCATACAATGAAACCATATAATCATCCGCATGGATCAAATTCATGATTTCATCAATGATGATCGCTCCTGGAATGACTGTGGTCATACGATCAGGGATCGCTTTAAGTATCAAACGTGTTTCGATATCCCGCTGATCCATATTGAAGTTCGCCAACTCAGATACCCGTTTCTTACTTAAATGAATATCATATATGGAAGTATTGATATCATACTTAGCTTGATGCAGACGCATGATCGCACGCGCGGAACCCCCAATCCCAATGACACTGTTCACTTTCAATTGATTCAACCAAACAAGGGACTCCAAGTGATTTTGGACATCGAGTCGAATTAGGAACTGTTCGGATTCCGTAGGCATGACATTATGGACATGCTGAATGAAAAGGTTAAGACTACCCATGGGCAGTGAACCCATAAAGACCGCCTTGTTGTTTTTGAAATAGGTGATCTCCGTGGATGCTCCACCGATGTCCACACTCAAACCTTCCAAAGGTAAACTGACATTACGGCGCATGCCTTCGAATCCAAAAAGACTTTCTTCATCACCATTGAGCAAATCGATCACATGTTCGACTTCATTCTCAATATAAGATACCGCCTCATCTGAATTTTTGATATTGCGCAAAGAAGCCGTCGCAAAGATATGCAAATGATCCGTATCGTAAGCACGGGCAATGACCATCAATTCCTTGACAGAGGCTACGATGTAATCCAAGCCTTCCTTACTCATCTGTGCATGGCGAACGAATTTGATGTTTCGCGTATGATGTTTTACATTTTCAAGAACTTCCAAACTTTGACCATTCCATTGATAGACCACCAAACGAATGGTATTCGAACCTAAGTCAATGACCCCAAGACGCATATTGTATCTCCTTGTGCTTAATTATAAGGCTAGTATTCAAGTAGAGCGGTAAAGATATTTTAACATTATTTTTAGAAAACACTAAACAATATGCAGATCGAATTGTTTTTCGTTATAATTACTCTATGAAACCAAAAATCGCCCTTTTAAGCCGTATCAACGATGAAAGATACACCGTGAATCAAGCGTATTTCGATGGTCTCACCTACGCTGGTGCGGACTGCATCATCCTCCCCCCCATGTCGATTGAAAATCTTCATTTTTTCTTAGATCATTGTGATGGTTTGCTCGTTCCAGGGGGGAATGACGTCAACCCAATAACCTATGCCGAAATGAATGATGGGAGTTTCCCGATTGAAGACGAGATTGAGACACTCGATATCGAAGCCATCCTTTACATGGCTGAACAGAAGAAACCCATCTTTGGTATCTGCCGGGGACTTCAAATCATCAATGTGGCTTTCGGTGGAAGTTTATACCAAGATCTTCCAAGTCAAACCGATACCACTTTGGATCACAACCATAGTTTAAACCATAAGGATCCTTTGAAAGGTCATTGGATCGAAGTGGATGTGAATTCCCATCTTTATACCTTGCTTGGATCAAAGATTGAAGTAAACAGTTATCATCACCAAGGCATCAAAGAACTTGCGTCCAACTTGATGGCCTCTGCCCACGCACAAGATGGTCTGGTCGAAGCACTTGAAACCGATGGTATCCTTGCCGTACAATGGCATCCGGAACGAATGACAGCAATCGCTCCGTTCCAAGCACTTTTCAATGATTTCGTATCCAAGTGCAGAAAGTGAACGCCATGAATCCAACCATAATCCTTTCCTCTCAAGAACAATTCGACACCCTATTTGCGAATCCTTCCGAAGCAATCGTCCTCTACTTCACAACAACCACGTGTAATGTCTGTAAATCCATCTTCCCAAAATTGGAAGCTTTGATGCAGGACTACACAAATCCCACCGTCAAGATTGATGCGGAGCAGTTTCCAGACATTGCTGGGCAGCATTTGATTTTCACGGTTCCAACCATCCTTGTCTTCTTTGAAGGTAAGGAGGTACTGCGTGAAAGCCGTTTCATAGACTTCGCAAAAATAGAGCGCATGCTCGATATACTCAAAAACTAACCGCAATGAGCGGTTATTTTGTGCCTGAATAAAATATTTTCACAAATTTATCACATTTCAATAATCCCCTTTATTTACTTACTTATATGTAACTTTTGATTGTGCCGAGATGAACTATTTCGTCACTAATTGGCTCTTATAATTTTAATTAGAGACATTTATATGATAAAATGTTGGTATATTTGCGTGAATAGGAGGAAAACTATGATTGAATTTCAGCATATTTCCAAATCTTATCATGGAAAACCAATCATTAATGACTTAAGTTTTACCATCAACGATGGTGAATTTATTGTACTTATTGGTCCATCCGGCTGTGGTAAAACGACCACTTTAAAGATGATCAATCGATTGATACCCATGGATTCTGGAAAGATATTAATTGACAATGAAGATATAACACAAAAAGATTTAACCGATTTAAGAACACACATTGGGTACGTCATCCAACAGATTGGCTTATTCCCCAACATGACCGTTGCACAGAACATCAGTGTCGTTCCAAGGCTCCTGAAATGGGAGAAAGAAGACATGGACAAACGTGTTCGTGAACTCTTGGAGATGGTCGATCTTCCCTATGAAGAATACGCCCATAAATATCCCAATGAGATGTCCGGTGGTCAACAACAACGTGTCGGAGTGCTCAGAGCTCTCGCCGCACGCCCCCCTGTCCTCTTGATGGATGAACCCTTCGGGGCCCTGGATCCCATCACACGGGATACTTTACAGGAAGAACTCAAGGATCTTCAACAAAAGTTGAACATCACAACCGTGTTTGTCACCCATGACATGGAAGAAGCCATTAAACTAGGCGATAAAATCGTCTTTATGGATAAAGGGGACATCGTCCAAATGGACAGCCCTGAGGAAATGTTAAGAAATCCGAAAGCGGATATCATCCGTCAGTTCATGGGTAAGCATACAAAACAAAACAATACGATTGAGTTGACCTGTGGTGAGATCATGAAGACCAATGTCTTAAAGGTGGATTCGAAACGTAAGGTTCTTGAGAGTTTGGAATTGATGCGCAGTAAAGGCACGGACTCCGTTGTGGTTGTCGATAAAACGAACACCTATTTGGGCATCGTCAATATCGATGATCTTCAAAAGCGTGGTGTCCCTGGACAAACGATTGAAAACATCATTCGTAACGATGTCATCACCTTATCCACCGAGGCCCATGCCAAAGAAGCCATGGATGCGATTCAAAATCAACGTGCAGACTTCGTTGTCGTCTTGAATGACAAACAAAAAGTCGTCGGCATCATTACCAAAGGCTCAATCGCTCGATCACTAAGCACCACCTTGTGGGGTGAGAACAATGTTTGATTGGGGCATGTGGGTTCGTTACGCACCACGCCTAATGAACGCCATCCTAACCCATTTCTACTTTGTGATCATATCCGTGACGATCGGATCGATCATCGCGGTCATTCTTGCGATTGCCTTGTCGCGCTTTAAAAAAGCTGCGAAATATCTAATGCCGATACTGGGCATTTTCCAGACGATTCCAGGGATTGTGTTTATCGGTGTGCTCTTCATTTACATCGGAATGCGTCCTGAAACGATCATCATCGCCTTGTCGGTTTATGCCATTCTACCAGTCTTAAAAAATGCCTATACAGGCATCGTAACGGTGGACCCGGCTTTGATTGAAGCGGGTCGAGGCATCGGTATGAATCCTTGGATTCTCTTATGGCGTGTTGAATTGCCAATGGCACTCAACAGCATCATCACGGGGATCCGGATGTCCACCATCTACACGGTCAGTTGGGCGGTTCTTGCCGCAATGATCGGTCAAGGCGGTTTAGGTGAATTCATCTATATCGGCATCAACAGTAATATGAAACAGTTCATTGTCATGGGATCGATTCCAGCGGCCTTGATGGCCATCGGTCTTGGCTTTCTGATTGACAAAGTCCAAGTCAAACTCACACCGCGTGGCTTGAGGAGGAATTAATATGAAACTAGAACATGTGACACAGCACATCTATTTAGTGCTTATGGCAGCTTTATTCACCATCGTATTTGGTTTGATCTTTGGAATCATCGCTTATCTATTCCCGAAGGTTAGAAAGTATGTCATCTTTGTGTTTGATTTATTTCAAACCATTCCAACTTTGGCAACCCTCGGTTTGCTTATGGTCTTCTTTGGAGCCAGCCCGACAACCGTCATCGTCGGTCTCACCTTGTACAACTTATTACCGGTCGTTCGTAACACGATGGTCGGTTTGATGGAAGTCGCTCCAGCCATCAAGGAAGCAGCAGAAGGGATGGGCATGCCAAAAATGACCAAACTCTTCAAAGTGGAGCTTCCCCTTGCCTTTCCCCTGATTTTTGCGGGAATGCGCATTTCGCTGGTCAATTCGATTGGTTCAGCAGTCATGGGTTTCTTTGTTGGTGGCGGTGGTTTAGGTTACGTCCTATACCGTGGTATCCGTACCATGAACTTCACATTTATCTTACAAGGAACCTTGACACTCATGGCCATGGCCATCGTCGTCGATGCCATCATGAGTTATTACGAGAATAGACTATTACCAAAAAATCAGAGAGGAGTATAATATGAAAAAAATACTTGCAGCATTGTTATTAAGTTTACTGATCTTTAGTGGGTGCACCGCTAAGAATGAGAATAAGATCGTTATCGCAAATGGTGACTTTGGAGAGATGTACATCTTCTCGCACATGGCAGAAATCCTAATAAACGAATACACAGATCATGAAGTCGAGGTTACCGACTATATGTCTACCTCTTTAGGTCACTCAGAAATCAAAGCAGGTCGCATGCATGCGGCATTGAGTTATGATGGAACGATGATGGCCACCTTCATGAATCGGGATGTATCTGAAGTTCCTGAAGGCATGAGTCTATTCGACTATGCCAATCAAAAAGCTCAAGAAGATTATGGTGTCAAACTTCTTAATAAACTGGGATTTGAGAACACCTATGCCGTCGCCGTACGTCGTACAACGGCAGAAGCATACAATTTGAAAACCATCAGTGATTTAGCTAAAGTCGCTTCAGAATTGCGCTTTGGGACTGAGGATACCTTCTTTAACGAAGATGGGACTGTCCGTTTCATCCCATTCACTGAATTCTACGGACTTGATTTCAAGTCCGCAACACCCATTTCCAATGACTTGAAATATGTTGGAATGGAAAGTGAGCAGTTCGATGTGACATTGGCTTATTCGACAGATGGAATGATCTTGAAGTCAGACTTGGTTCTCCTTGAAGATGACAAAAAATTCTTCCCGGAATACAATGGTTCATTCATCGTATTGGCTGATATTGAAGAAAGATTTCCTGGTGTGGAAGCAGCCTTGAACAAAGTCACAGGTTTATTCAATCAAGAAAACACCATCGCATTAAACTATCGCGTCGATGTCTTGGATGAAGATCCATACCAAGTCGCTTACGACTTCTTAAAAGAACACAACTTAGTCAAATAAGCAAAACTCAAGCAATTAAGCTTGAGTTTTTTTATCGTTCACTTACCGCAGTGAATCGTTTACAGATGAACTGTGGCTTCTCAACTTCATCCATCAATGCAATGACATAATCCGCATAACTGATATAGCTGTCTTTCGCCTGGTTCAGGATGACCCATTCACTGCCTAATTGGTATTCCCCTGTACGCCTACCCTTGAAATCAAATTGGATCGCTGGACTAAAGAAGGTCCATTGTATCGAACTATCGCGCAACAATTCTAAGGCTTTAGCCATGTTCATGGCTGTAGGATAGATCACTTCAGGAAACGTTTCTGTTTCGTATAAAGCCTTTGTCATGCTTGAATCTGTAAAAAGACTTCCAGCCCCACCCACAACCAGATAGCGAAGCTTTGGAAGGTTTTCCAATACTTCGATCAGATGTTTCGTCGCATCTTGATAAAGGATGGGATCTTGTGTTCCTGCACCCAATGCGTTTATAAGTACATCCAAATTCATTAAATCATCACGTTCCAGTGACAACACATCTTTCTCAAGCACGTTAAAGTTTACATCAAGTTTACTGCGATCACGAACGATCGCCAGCACTTCATGACAACGGTTTTGTGCTTCTTCTACGATAAGTCGTCCTGCTTTCCCATTGGCTCCAATGACAGCTATTTTCATTTTTCTACCTCGCTGAAGATAGAATACCATAAAAAGAGTGTAACTCGTTCGGTTACACTCTGATTTTAACTGCCCGTTGAAACTTTAAAAATGATGTGTTGACCTGGATCAACGAACTGATTGGATGGCAACATCTCAATGATTGTGCCCTTATCCGCCACATCACTCACGTATTGAACTTCATACGTGAAATTTGCGGACTTCAAGTTTTCGTTGTAGATGAACTCAGGAATTTCTCTTTCACTTCCAAGCTTTGTCAAATACGGCTGACCTAAGGAGTAGTAGACTGTGACCACAACAGTTTTTGTACTCGTTGGGCTGATTTTCGTACCTGCTTTGACATCTTGCCAAATCAGACTACCAAATGTTGCGCCACCTTTAGGTTGATACATTTCGACGAAACGCAAGGTGTAACCACTCGAGCTCATCGAAGCCGCATCATCCTTTTTGATTTTAGAGAAATCAGGGACGATGACTTCTTCACCTTGTGAAATGGTAATGGTCATCTTTGATTTTTTCGCAACCATTGTCTTTGGAGCGACACTTTGCGAAATAACTCCACCCACCACAACATTCGAACTTACTTTGACAACCGTCAAATCAATTTGATTCTGATTCGCCCAAGCTTGAACGATGCTCACATCCTGATGTGCGGTCGTCCAGTCTGGTACTTCAATGTTCGGTGTGAACACTTCAGGTCCATTCGATATGTAGATCAAACCATAATCTTTACGTGTGTAAGTTTCAGGTTTGATGTTTTTATCATTGAACACGATGCGTACAAATTCATTCGCAGGTATCTCATCATGGTATTCATAGGTGATGCGAAGATTATTGATCTTATTTGAACTCAGCCATTCTTGAATCTGAAAGTACGTGTTTCCCGTGAAGTCCGGAACCAAAATCTGCTCATCCGGATCCGCACCCTTACTGATTTCAACGCTCATGTTCGAGCCTTTTTGAATCTTCGAGTTGGCTAAAGGATCCAATGAAATGATGTAATCTTTAGAGACTTCGAGTGAGAAAACCTCAGTGATTTCCAAAGTCACATCGTTGCGATTTGCCCAAGCCTTCAACTCGGATACTGGTTTTCCAACATAATCTGGAATCTTGACTTGATTGATGAAATAATAGAACGCTGTTCCCAAAGCCACGAACAAGACAACAGCTACGATCGCCCCAATCCACTTCTTACGTTGATTGGCTTTATAACTCGGATCGATAGTCGTTTCTTCGATGTGGGAACTTCTACGTGCACTCACGACAACAGGTTTGGGTTCCTCAAGCAGTTCAGCTTCCATCTCCATTTGCTTCGCAAGCTTCTTCTCTTTTTTCTTTTCTTCTTTAGACTTCTTATCTTCTTTGTCTTCTTTCTTACGCGGTGGCTCTGTTTGCGTCATGACTTCTTTTTCCTCCACCGTTTTATCGTACTCAGACTTGGTGAACTTACTTAAGAAATCACTCATTATGACTCAACACTCCCTTCCGCAACTGATAAGAGACATCAGACATGTCCGCAATCTCTTTGGAATGCGTGACCATGATGACACACTTATTGTGATGATGCGCCAGATCTTTAAAAACACCAATGATTTCATTTTCAAGCTCTTGGTCCAAGTTTCCGGTCGGTTCATCCGCAAAGATGATATCGACGTTGCTTGCAAGTGAACGCGCGATTGCCACACGTTGTTGCTCACCACCGGAGAGCTTATTGACGACACGATTGGCTTTAGACTTGGTTAAACCGATATAGTCCAAGAGGTTGTAAGCAACTTCTTTGCTGTTCTTGGGTATCTCATTCTCGGTGATGGCCATTGGAATCATGACATTCTCAACCGCCGTCATGTAAGGGACCAAGTTGTAACTTTGAAAGATGATGCTGATCATGTTCCGACGATACTTCTCATACCCAATCGCTTTGATGTCTTTATCGTTGTAATAAATGGTTCCAGACTTTGGTTCATCCAAAGCGGCCAACAAGGATAAAAACGTCGTCTTACCACAGCCAGAAGGTCCCAAGATCGTGTAGAACTTACCTTTTTCAAACGATACGGTCAAATCCTTAAGAATGGTACGAATCGTCTCACCATCCTGATAGTAATAATTTAGATTTTCAACTCTGATGATTTCCATAACACCCTCCTACATCATGATCTTCTTCGGTTTCAAACGAAGAATATAGATCATTGGTGCGATGCTTGACAACAAGACCGTACCCACACCAACACCATACAGAATCAAGACATAATCCCAAGAGAACTCAATACTGTAGGCTTCCATCACATCTTCTTCCGTGATGCCCCCTGGGTTGTAGATCATTGAATCACGATAAATCGGTCCATCTGGTCCATCCCCTTCAATGCCTGCTCTGAGATCCATCATCGATTGCGAGGTGGCCTCCGCAATGCTGTTACCGGTGAACAAGGACAAGGTGATGCCCAAGACCGCAATCGCCACGACTTCAATCAAAATTTGAGCCATGACTTTGGATTTGCTTTCACCCAAGGATAAGTAGATTCCCAACTCATGTTTACGATCTCTCAAGAAGAGAATGACAACCAAACTTAGTATCAAGATCGTTGCCCCGATCGCCACATAAAGAATGGTGTTGGACAAGGAACCGATGAATTTAATCGGACCTGCAACGGAATCATAGGCATCGCTGGAAACATTGACTTTATAGTAATCCGGTAGATAGGTCATCGCTTCGGTTCTAAAACTTTCAACTTCTTCAGGATTGTTCAACACAAAGACCGGATTGATGTATACACGTTCCAATTGGTCCGGTGTGATGCCTGAATCTGGATAGGCAATCATGTATTGTTCCGTCATCCAACGGTTTTCCGCATGAACCACACCATTTGGGACATACATCCGATTGAAAGGTGTATAATCGATCCAACCTCCATTTTCTTCTTGATTGGTATTGACTTTCGGGCTAAAGATCCCAATGATTTCCAATGCGATATCACGCGTTGCAAACACAGATTCTTGGTTCGTAGCCTGATCCCAAATTCGAATCTCATTATTCAACATAACGATATCACCGACAAAAAGATTGTTCTGTTCTGCGAGTTTATCCGAGATCAAAACCACATAATTGGCCTTGGCAATATCTTCATCGCTGAAAACACGTCCCTCAACCAGATCAGCCGTTCCATTCGCAATATCCAAAACCGGGGCATAATTAACCCCTCTCAGTGGAAAGTAATTATACTGTTGGTCCATCATGTTTGGATCATACATTTTCAATGTCGTTGAATTGATGTACGCTTCCGAATTGTAATCGTAGTACTTCACATACGGCAAAGCACCGATCTGATCGGCCATCGAAGGTGTGACATATTGGATATTCTGCCACTGTTCCTCTGTCCAGTTCTGCATCTTTTCCCAATCCATCTCAACCGTCGCATTCGCTCCCAGTTGTTGTTTCATGGTTTTTTCGACATTACGGGATGCTTGACCGATTGCGATCGATCCCGCCATGACGTTGCTCAAGATGAAAATAATGACCAAAAGAATCAATGACTTTCCTTTGCGGCGTATCAAGCTTAAAAAAGCTCGTTTCATAAAGTTCATAGACTGTCCTCCTCTACTTCACTGTTATTCTATCATAGCTAAGATTAAGAATGGATTAAGCTGTTCCATAAAAAAAACACCTCAATAGATGAGGTGTTCGATGTTATGCAACGTCTTTTTTAAGCACACCGAGCAATACTGCCGTCACTAGGGAACCAGCACCAATCGCTATCACATAACCAATGATATTCTCAACAGCAAACAGAACGAAGATCCCACCATGTGGAACAGCCAAGGTCGCTCCAAATGCCATGGACAAGGCACCCGCCAATGCACCTCCAGCCATGATTGAAGGCATGACATGCAATGGATCCGCAGCGGCAAATGGAATCGCACCTTCCGTAATGAAACTAGCACCTAACACAAGATTCGCCTTACCTGCTTCTTGTTCTGCAGCAATGAACTTCTTTTTAAAAACCAAGGTAGCCAAACCAATTCCCAATGGTGGAACCATTCCCCCAGCCATGACCGCTGCCATGACAGCAGAGCCTTGACCTGCAACCAAAGTTGCAGTACCAAACGCATAAGCTGCTTTATTGATAGGTCCACCCATATCGAAAGCCATCATCAAACCTAACAACAAGCCAAGTACAATCGCACTTCCCCCACTTAATCCCATTAAGAAATCCGCAACGGCTTTATTGATCGCCGCCATTGGGCTTCCCAAGACATAAAACAACAACAAACCAACGATCAATGAACCAAACACAGGAATGATCAGAACCGGCATGATGCCTTGAAGTGATTTTGGAAGCTTGATGTACTTCTTAATCGCATTGACAACATAACCCGCTAAGAACCCAGCGACCATACCACCTAAGAAACCAGCACCAATCTGACCTGCTACAACACCCCCAATCATACCCGGCGCTAAACCTGGTCGATCCGCGATGGAGTAAGCAATGTAACCTGCAAGAATCGGTACCATCAATCCAAATCCACCGGAACCACCAATCGCCATTAAGTAAGCCGGAAGTGTGCCTGGTGTCTGAAACGCATCATAACCGAAAGCAAAACTGATTGCGATCGCGATCCCACCTGCCACAACAAATGGAATCATAAAGGAAACCCCACTCATGAGATGCTTATAGAAACTGTTCTGACCCTTATTCTCCTCGGGCTCACTGCTTTGCGTCTGACTTTTCATGACAGGTGCATTTTGAGCTTTTAACAATAATCCTTCCGCATCCTTGATCGCTTCACTGACAGAAACACTCAAAACTTTTTTACCAACAAAACGATCGGTTGGTACAGCGGTATCACACGCCAATACAATGAAGTCCGCATTCTTGATGTCTTCATGACTCAATTCGTTTTCCACGCCAACTGAACCCCGCGTTTCAACTTTGACTTCATAACCCTTTTTTTGAGCCGCTTCACTTATGGCCTCCGCAGCCATGTATGTGTGTGCGATCCCAGTTGGACAAGCTGTAACTGCTAAAACTTTCATCTTTCTTTCCTCCTTGGATGTATTTTGATCCTTACGGATGCAGTCCTAGTCTAATTTTGTCAACTCAACACGTTGAATCAAAGCTTCGATATCCATATTATTGAAAGCACTTAACGAAATGCCACTCACCGCAATCGCACCACAAGCTGTCGCTGTCCGCAATGCTTCCTCATCTGAGCATCCTTTAGTGATACATGATAAGAAGCCTGCAAGCATGGCATCCCCCGCTCCAACGGTCGTAACCAGTTCAATATCCAATGCCTTTGCATAATACGCAAGATCCTGAGTGATCAAGATACTTCCCTGTTCTCCCATGGATACCAAACAATAGTGAATCTTGTATCCTTGGATCAAACGACGCACTTCACGAACGATTTCATCATGATTCTTCAAACGAATCTGTAAGAGATCCTCCAATTCATGAATGTTCGGTTTGATCAGATAGGGCTGCAATGCCAAACCTGCTCGCAAAACGTCTCGGTCCGCATCCAAAACCCAAGGGGTTGGATGAACGGCTTCTATGAGTGATTGGTAAGCCTTTAAATCAATGCCTTTGCAAATGCTTCCACTAAAAACCATGAACTTGCTCTGTTTCGCATACGCTTGCAACATGATTTTCAATTGCTCGATTTGAACTTGAGAAACACTAAAACCTGTTTCATTGATATCGGTTGTACTTTTGGCGATCGGATCGATGATTTTAGTGTTGATCCGTGTCAGTGCATCGACAAATACGAAATCCGTACTCAAACCAAGTCGTTTGATATGTGGTTGTACCCATCCATAATTGGCTTCGCCAATAAAACCACATGCGACCGTTCGATTGTTCAAATGATGCAAGACTTTAGATACATTGATGCCCTTACCTCCAATATCTTCATAGACACGCAAGACCCGGTTGACAGCATTCAAACGAAACTGCTCAACCGTGATTGTCTTATCAATCGCAGGATTTAAAGTAACGGTTGTGATCATAGGACCTCCTAAAGTATCTTGATGTCGTAATGCTCAACAAACGCATCCAATACGTTGGTCTCCTGGCCATCACTTATCAAGGTATCGATCATCGAAGATGAAGCGAATTGATTCATATACACTTTATTGAATTTTGTATGATCCGCGAGGATGATGCGATGTTTCGCTGTCAACAACATCGCACGTTTAATGCTTGCTTCATCCATATCCGATGTGGTGAAGCCTTCATTCAAGCCCACACCATTGGTTCCAACAAAGGCTTTATCCACATAGAGTCGCTGCATCAGCTCGACTGCGACGCTTCCCACGGACGCCAAGGTATTGCGACGCACCTTTCCACCCAAGATGATCAACTCCACATTGGGATTGTTGGCCAACTCTTTGAAGACGATCATTGAATTGGTGATGATGGTCAAATGGAGATCCGATTGTCCAATCAATCTCGCCAATTCAAAGGTTGTTGTACCGGCATCCAAAACAATGGAGTCATAATCATGGATAAGTTCAAACGCTTTTCTCGCAATGATTTGCTTCTCAAGCAAGGCTTTGCCTTCTCTTAAAGTAAGCATGTCTTCTTCAAATATTCGTTCACTTGGGTTCACCACGGCACCCCCATGTGTCCGCTCTAGTTTCCCATTCGCTTCCAACCATGAAAGATCCCGTCGAATCGTTGCTTCCGATGCATCGCAAGCCGTACACAGATCTGAAACCGTGATGCTTCTGTTCGCTTTCAATAATTCTAGAATGTGATTTCGTCGTTCTGCGACCAACATCTTAGATGATCTCCCATTTCTTAAGGATTTCCATGATCTCATCTTCATGTAGTGCGTTGCGCAAAGCTTGACGGAATTCATCCTTCATCAGTTTGCGAGACAACAAGGCCAATATTTTCAAGTGTTCATTGCTCGTATCCATCTCAGGGACACCAATCATAAACACCATATCGACATCTGTGCCATCCAAGGACGACCAATCCACATGATCGACCCGACAGAATAACACAAATGCCTCTCGTACGACATTTGATTTTCCATGTGGAATCGCGATGCCATACCCTACACCCGTGCTGAACTCACCCTCACGATGCAAGACTGCTTGAACAAAGGGCTCAACATCCGTGATGCGATTGATCTGCAACGCATGACTCGCCATTCTGCGAATGATCTGCTCTTTATCTTTGATAGCGCAATCGAGTAAGATACTTTCCTTTGTGATTAACATTCTGTTCTCCTTTGACTGTATTTGATTGTTTATGATTGTTTATAAGGATTTATAGCTTTATTTTAAGCAAAAAAAGGAATATGTCAAGCATATTCTTTAACTATTTGATTGTTTTTGATTGATTTTGATTATTTCTTCCGAACATCCATCAAAATTCGACCATCTTTGATCTCGATGATGCGATCTGTCTTTTCGGCCACACTTTGATCATGCGTAATGATGATGAATGTCGTTTGATATTTCTTATTGATCATGCGCATCAAATCATAGATCTGTTCGGTCGTATCGGAATCCAAATTGCCCGTTGGTTCATCCGCAAGAATGATGCTGGCTTGATTCATCAAAGCACGTGCAATGGCTGTGCGTTGTTGCTGACCACCGGACATCTGAGTTGCCAAGTTGTTTTTGACTTTGCTCAAACCCACCAGTTCAATCAACTCTTCTGCACGAGCCATAACTTCTTTATCGATTTTCTTGCCTAAGATACGGACCGGCATCAAGATGTTTTCCAACGCTGTGAACTCTGGCAACAAATAGTGGAATTGGAAGATGAAACCAAGGTTCTCATTGCGTAATTGAGACAATGCATTCGCATTCAATGTTTTCGTGTTCTTTCCATTGATGATGATATCTCCATCCGTGGGACGATCCAAGGTTCCTAGAATATTCAACAAGGTACTCTTGCCACTCCCAGATTGTCCAATGATCGAGTTGAAACTACCACGTTCAAAGCTTAAATCCAGTCCAAAGAGAACCTGCGTCTTGATTTTGTCTCCATAGAATTTTGTAATGTTTTTAAGTTCTAGAATATTATCCATTGCGAATGACCTCGATTGGGCTCAACTTCTTCGAACGTTGAGCAGGTATGAAAGACGCAAGCAATGCTGAAAAAATGGCGATGGAACCTGAGAATGCGATGAACACAGGATCAAAAGCGATTGGAATCAATGCACTACCATCTGGATTTCGTGCGAAAGTTGTAAAGGATAAGAGCAGTCCCACCCCAAACAATACCCCAAGGATCGCACCCCAGAATCCCAGCAATAAACCTTGAAACAAAAAGATCCAACTGGCTGTCTTATCTGTGATGCCCATAGCTTTCAAAATACCGATTTGCTTTGATTTTTGTAAGACGGTGATCGCAAGAACACTGGCGATGCCCAAAACCACAGAGACCAAGACAAACACCTGGATCATGAGGCTTGAGATGCTTTGTCCATTCAAACCACTTAAGAGATCTTCATTCTGATCCTTCCAGTTCACAACGCTCAAATTCTGCTCATTCACACGCTCAAATGTCATGATCCCTTCCGCCAAGACATCGGCCTCAAACACATCTTCGACTTGGATGGCGATGGATGTGATCTCATCCTTGAGTTCGAATAGACTTTGTGCCGTTGCTAAGGTTGCTAAGACCCAGGAATTGTTGATGGCATCGACTTTGAGATCGACGATGCCTACGATGTTCACTACAACACTTTGATTCGTTATGGTCCGCAATGTCAACTCATCATTCAAGCTCACATCCAACTTTTCCGACAGGCCTGAACCCAAGATGACTTCGTTCATTGCGCTTGGCATCCTGCCTTCGATCAATTTCTCGCTTAATTTGTATAATTTATCCCCATCGGCACTCAAACCTCTAAGCAAGACAGACGCATCGTCATTCTCACTTAAGGCAAACGCCGGACCTTCCGCTTGATACGCGACCGCAGTAAATGAGCCGCCATCAATCATGAATTCTTCAAAACTTGTTTCATCTTCTTGCGTGATCGTGATGTGGGGTGTGCTGCCGACCGTCTTATCAATCAAACTGTCCTGCAGACCTGTAATCAATAGACCGATGAAGATCTGTACCGAAACACCGATTGCGATGCCCACCGCAATCAGAATCGTCTGACCTTTGTTATAACCAAGAAAACGCTTGGCAATTGAATAAGCGAGTTTCATGCGTTTCCTCCTAAAATACGCTTCAAATCATTAAGATCATGGGTGATCAAGACATCGTGCTTAACCAAGACTTCCGCATTCGCATCCAAGCCGCGTCCACCCGCAACCAAAGTCACTTCCGGAAAATGCTCTTTGACATCCACAACGGTTTGAAGCGCTTTGGATAGATTGTAGTAATTGGTGACACTGATGGCCACGACATCCAAGTTCAAGGTCTTGATCATGTCCAAAAACTCCAAACGGGGTGTATCTCGTCCTACAAAATAGGTCTCATACCCGAGCATCCTCAGATAGTCACTGACCATGCGCGCACCCAATTCATGTTGTTCACCATCCGGACATACGACAGCAGCTTTTTTATTTAAAATCTCAATGCGTTGTTTTATGACAAAAGGATAGGTCATTTCGATGATGGTTCGAACTATGGACGATTGAACATGCTCTCTCCAGATCTTGTGAGTGGGATCCGTCTCTTTATCCGTCAGTACCGATAACGCTTTACGTAATACATTCTCATATAAGTCTTCAACGCTGATGATTTCATTGGATAAAGCATCATACGTCAATTGGATGCAGTGTTCTTGATCCAAAGCTTGAAATGCACGATTAAACTCTTCAAATAGTGGCATGTGAACCCCCTTTATTAGTTAAGCTTATTAACCATTAAACTGTATCACTTAAAATTGGAATATTCAAATTTTATGCATTAAAAAACCTTAGCAATGCTAAGGTTGGATGGAATTCATTACAGTGTTGAAGACATCTTTCGCCGTCAAGCCATATTTCTCGATCAGTGCAGCGGGTGTCCCGCTCTCACCAAAGGTGTCATTGATGGCCACCATCGCCATCTTGGTAGGATGATTCTTACTCAAGGTTTCCGCTACTGCAGAACCCAAACCACCAAACTTCGAGTGTTCCTCACAGGTCACGACCAGTTTGGAACGTTGAGCATATTTTAAGATAAGTGCTTCATCCAAAGGTTTGATCGTATGGATGTTGATGACAGAAACTTCGATACCTTGTTCAGCCAATAATGCAGCTGCTTTCATCGCTTCTTGAACCATCATGCCCGTGGCAATCAACGTGATGTCTTTGCCTTCACGAAGAACGACACCCTTGCCCAATTCATATTTGTAATCTTCTGCGTTAACGGTTTCTACAGCACTTCTTCCTAAGCGCACATAACACGGCCCATTCATTTCACTGATCGCTTTGATCATCTGTTTCGTTTCGATGTCATCGCTCGGTTGTAAGACCGTCATGCCAGGAATACTGCGCATCAAGGCGATGTCTTCAATGGATTGGTGGGAGGCCCCATCCTCACCCAAGGTGATGCCTGCGTGTGTCGCACAGATCTTCACATTCAGATGGGTGTACCCAATAGAGTTGCGCACTTGTTCATACGCACGTCCTGCCGCAAACATCGCAAACGAGCTTGCGTAGACGATATTGCCACAGGTCGCTAAACCCGCCGCGATCCCCATCATATTGCCTTCTGCGATGCCCACATTAAAGTGACGTTCCGGACAGACGGCTTTCGCATCGGCGGTCTTGGTGGACTTGCTCAAGTCCGCATCCAATACGACGACTTTAGGATTCTCACAGACGAGTTCAGCCAACGCTTTACCGTAGGCTTCACGAGTTGCCATTTTTGCCATGACTTAGTCCTCCAATTCTTTCAAGGCTGCTTCAGCTTGTTCAGCACTCGGTGCGACCCCATGCCACATATAATCATTCTCCATGAAGCTGACACCCTTGCCTTTGACCGTCTTGGCAATGATCATCGTCGGTTTGCCCTTAAGGGTACGTGCTTGCGCATAAGCATGATGGAGTTGATCATAATCATGTCCATCCACATGCAAGACATGCCAGCCAAAGGCTTCAAACTTCTTATCTAAAGGGAATGGATTCATGACTTCCGTCACATCCCCATCGATCTGTAATCCATTCATATCCAAGATGGCACAGAGGTTGTCCAATTTATAATGCGCCGCAGCCATCGCTGCTTCCCAAATCTGTCCCTCTTCACTCTCACCGTCTCCGACAATTGAATACACTCTGAAATCCTGCTGATGGAGTTTATACGATAAGGCCATGCCGACAGCGGTCGACAATCCTTGTCCTAAGGACCCGGTGGACATGTCCACACCTGTCACATAGTTCATGTTGGGATGTCCCTGTAGGTTTGAATTGATCTTTCTAAAGGTCAGAAGTTCCTCTTCAGGTAAAAAGCCTTTCTCACTCAAAACCGCAAACAATAAAGCCGAGGCATGACCCTTGGATAAGACGAACTTATCGCGAGCTTTATCCTTGACGTTCTCAGCTGTGATGTTCATTTCATTGAAATACAGAGACACGGCGATTTCCGTGGCTGAAAAAGCACCCCCGATGTGTCCGGACTTTGCGTTCGTGACCATTTTGATGATGTTTCTACGGATCCGTTTGGCAATCTTTGCCAGTTCTTGATTACTTAACATTGCACTCTCCTATGTTGCATCAATTATAACGCATTTTGTGAAAGGGATTCTACTGGAAATCAGTAGAATGAAAAAGATACTGAATGAACAGTATCTTACAAGAGTCGAATATTATAAGACAGACAACGCTCTTCCATCTCACTGGGCCAAATCGATGCTTGGACTTCACCTATATGCGCCTTACGTAAGAAGTACATGCACAAACGGGATTGTCCAATGCCACCGCCGATGGAGTATGGTAGATGTTTACGCAGGATGGCTTGATGGAAAGGATAATCCAAACGACTGACGCAATTCGCTAAGCTACACTGTTCCGCCAGACTGTTCTCATCCACACGGATACCCATGGAAGACAGTTCAAATGCTCTCTCTAAAACAGGATGATACACCAAGATGTCTCCATTCAAATTCCAATCATCATAATCCGGAGCACGACCATCATGCCGGATGCCCGAGTTCAAGGTGTGACCGATCTGAGAGATAAAGACCGCACCCCACAACTTCGAGATCGCATCTTCACGCTCTTTTGGCGTCAAATCGGGATATTGATCTTCAAGTTCCTGCGTTGAAACGAATTGGATGTTTTGAGGTAAGATGGGCTCGATCATCGGGTAGAGTGAATGTACATACGCTTCCGTATCCTTCATGACTTGAAATATGATTTCAACCGTGGTTTTTAAATAATCTTTCGTACGATCTTTGACTTCGATACTTTTCTCCCAATCCCATTGATCGACATAGATGGAATGAAGATTATCCAAATCCTCATCTCTGCGAATCGCATTCATATCGGTATATAAGCCTTCACCGGTATTGAAGCCATAGCGCTTCAGCGCATTGCGTTTCCATTTCGCAAGGGAATGAACGATTTCAATCCAATCCTCAGGACTGCCCTTCATATCAAAGCCGACAGGACGTTCAATGCCGTTCAAGTCATCATTCAAGCCGGTGTTCTTACGTACGAATAAAGGAGCAGACACACGGGTCAGAAGCAATTGTTCCGCAAGTGCATGTTCAAAGAAATCCTTGATTTTCTTGATTGCGATTTCGGTTTCACGGATGTTCAAAGGATGGTGGTAGTTTTCTGGTATATACAAGCCATTCTCAAAATGTGTCATATGCGTTTCCTCTTAAAAACATGAATCCATTTTATCATTCTCCTAATATAAGTAAAGCGAATCCGTAAATGGATTGGGTGTGAGTTTGCCAAGAATGACTCGCTTCTGCGCACCGGTTGCCGAAGGCACATTGGCTGGGACACGATTCAAGAAAGCATACCCTAATATGACAAAGGCGATGGCCTCTTTTGCTTCACTGGAAAAGCCATACGCTTCCTGTGTCTTCACATCGATATGGGGTAAAAATGCTTGAATGCGACGCATGAGTTCATCGTTATAGGCACCGCCACCTCCCACGATCAAGGATGTGGGTAAACGATGACTGAAACGTTGGATGCTATCGGCGATGCAATAAGCTGTGAAGTGTGTGAAGGTGGAAATGATTTGATCAGCTTTTAGTGTAGGATGACGACGGATGATTTCCATGACAAAAGCCTCTCCAAAATCCTCACGACCTGTGCTTTTGGGAGGTATACGATCTAAATAAGGGTGTTTGACCAGTTCATTGAATAAGGTTTCATCGATGGGAGAAGATGCGGCACAAGTGCCCTTCGCATCGTAGGGTAAACCATAGAAATGACGCATGGCTTCATCGATCATCATGTTTCCGGGACCACAATCAAAAGCTTGAACAAAATCGTCTCCAATAATTGTCACATTGCTGATGCCACCGATGTTTTGCAGAGCGATGACTTCACCCGGCTTGCGATACAATAGCATCTCACTGAAAGGAACCAAAGGAGCCCCTTCCCCTTTAGCTGCCATATCCATAACTCTGAAATCATCGATGACATCCACTTGATTCTCATAAGCGATGATGGCTGATTCGCCCATTTGAAGGGTCGAAGGAACATAAGGATGTTCTGCTTTTGGAAGATGATAAAGCGTTTGACCATGATTGGCTACGAAGCGCACATCGCTTCCCTTCAAACCATGTTTATCCAACATTGTTTTGACTGCCTGACTAAAGAGGTGCCCCAGTTCAAAGTTCAAACTACACACCAGTTGTGTGTGAATGTGCTCACCCTTGATAACCATTCGAATGCGATCTTTCACACCCTCTTCAAAAGGAAGTGTCATGAAATCCAACTGTTTCAAAGACAGCTGATCCATGGGTCCTGAAATCTCACACAATACTGCATCCACACCATCCAAGGATGTGCCTGACATCAAGCCGATTGCTAACATAGAACACCTTTCATTTGCATTATTCATCAAAATTGTTAAACTTTATGCATGGAACAATTATACAACGAAGTCCGCACACAAGTTGTGCTTGAAAACATTTTAAAAGGTGGTTTACTCCAATTTTCACTCTCTGTCCTGTTCATGTTGGTCAGTTCATGGATCTTACTCAAGGTCGTGCACATCATCTTGAATCGTTTCCTAAAGCGAAACAAACTGGATGAAACCAACTTCATTTTCATTTATCGCATCATCAAAGCCATTGTTTATACGATTTTGGTATTTGGAATCTCGGTTCAAATCATTCCACTTAGTGAAGTCGCCATATCACTTTTGGCAAGTTCAGGGGTTGCGGTTCTGATCATTGGTTTTGCAGCTCAGGAAGCCTTCTCAAACATCATCTCTGGTTTCTTCATTTCTTTCTTCAGACCCTTCTCCGTTGGCGATTTGGTCAATTTACCCAATGAAAACATCATCGGTACCGTAGAAGATATCACCCTTCGACATGTGGTCATCAAAACCTTTGAAAACAATCGCGTCATCGTTCCCAACAGCGTCATCAATAAAGCCATCATCGAGAATCGTGACATCAAAGATAAACAAGCCTGCCGCTTCTTCACCATCAATGTGGCCTATACCGCAGATATCGACAAAGCCCGAGCCATCTTGTTAGATGAAGCTAAGAAACATCCCCTTTTGATTGATGCACGATCCAAGAAAGACATCAAAGAGGGTGTGCCACAATTGAAAGTCATTGTATCTCGCCTTGGCAACAGTGAGGTGGAATTGAGAATCACCTTATGGGCGAAGAACAATGGAGATGCCTTCGTTCTGCTGGCGGATCTTCGTGAAAGCATCCTAAAGCGTTTCAATAAAGAAGGCATCGAGATTCCTTACCCTTACCAAAACATCATTCTAAAAAAATAAGCCACCGCAAGGTGGCTTTAACGTCCATTGATGACATCGACCGGATCAATCAGATTGATATTGTTGGTCAAAGTGAACGTCAAGATCGTAATCAATACACTGAGCAGTAAGAAAATCTCAACAATCTTGCCAAAACCCATCGAGAAGACGGAGAAATGATAAAATGAGATGAAACTTTCTTTAAAGTAGACCATGAAAGCGAAATTCATCACATCCACGAAATACGGGGTTAGAAAATAAGCCATGATCATGATGAAGAATCCAACGATGATGGCTTCCAAACGGAAGACATGTTCGACATTGCTGATGAAACTTCCCAAAGCACGCAAGATTCCGATCTGTTTCTTACGATAAAGGATACTGCTGGAGATGTAGTTGGCCAAAAAGACCAAAGCCAGATAACCAATCAAGGGTACGATGACCGAAATCAACAAAGCCAACTCGAAACGGGTGAAATTCTGAAGTGTATCCGAATAGATCGGTCTGAGATTGATGTAACCTGCATTCTTGACACCCTTAAACAAGTCAGGTAGACTTGCGACATTTGTCACAAAGATGCCATAACTCATCAATTGATATTCCTTACTTGACGCTGCAAGGAACCCGCGTTGTACATAAAGATTTGAGTAGACCGTTTCCAAGGCGATGGTCTCATTGTTCAATACCGGTGTCTCATGTTCCATGATACCCACGACTTTGAGATTCATACTTTCCCCTAAACGTATGACGGGGGCTTTCGAAATCAAATCTTGATAACTGGTGAAACGCTGCATTTCGCCTTCGACAAGCATACCACTGCGAATGAAGAGATCCGCTAGATAACTTGAAATGACGACTTCTTGATTATTGCTTGGTTCATTTCCAATCAAATCATCATAGAGATGACTACCCACACCTGCTTCGACAAAATGCAAGGGTAAAGCCTTGATGACATCCACTTTACCGGCGTCTAAAGTGCGTGTGAGTGGATTCTGTAGACTGTTCGCATCCAGAGTCAACGGCAACGCATTGATCGTAAGCAAAGTCCCATTCTCAACAATAGCTTGGCGTTTGTACAACAGAGCACCATAATCTGGTAAGACGGTTTGAATCTTGACCAAACGGTCCCCTTCAATCAAAATCGTCTCACTGTTCCGTGATGTCATCCACAGATGATTCATCTTACTGGCTTTAAATAATTCCATGTCCACACTCGGTGAAACACTTAAGGTCGCATAGACAGCCGTTAGAATCGCCATCAGGAAGGCTACGATGACCGAAGTCACGATCATCCTCAATTTATTATTCAAGATGTTGCCCAAGCCCATGTTCAACACGAATTTATTCGGTAAGACCGGTCGGATCATCTCCGGTGCCAGATAATCATCATCCACCACATCGGGTTGGGTATCCCGAATGACACGACCATCACTGATTTCGATGATGCGATCCGCATATTTATATGCATACTCCGCATCATGGGATACACAGATGACCAACTTCTTCTTGCTGATTTCTTTGAATAACTCAAAGATTTGCTCAGAGGTCTCACTGTCCAAGTTTCCAGTTGGCTCATCCGCAAGAATGACCTCAGGATTCTTGACCAAGGCCCGTGCCACAGCGACACGTTGTTTCTGGCCACCAGAAAGTTCATCCAACTCACGTTCTTCAAAACCTTCCAGATCGACTTTTTTCAAGATATCTTTGACGGTATCTGGATCCACAACCTTATTCTGCATCTCCAACGCCAGTGCGACATTGTCATAAACGTTCAAATTATCCAAGAGGTTGTATTCCTGAAACACAAAGCCGATGTAGGTATTGCGATACTCCGATAAGATTGTCTCATTGAAACGATTGAGCTTCTTACCATTGATGAAGATACGGCTGGTGTTCGCGGAATCCAAACCTCCCAAGATATTTAAAAACGTTGATTTCCCACTGCCACTCTTCCCTAAAATGAAAACCAAACCTGTTGTGTTGAACTTGAGATTGACATCTTGGATTGCCAAAACATCCTCTTTCGTTTTACTGGTATATTTTTTATTGATATTACTGATTTCAATCATGGTGGACTCCTACTTCTTCAGTATGGAAATCACGGAGTTGTTTTTAAGGATTCCCAATACTGTAAGAACGATGAAACTGATGCTTACGGCAAAAATAAGTATGAGATTCAAACCAGCCTGTAGCCAATTGAAGACGAGAACAGGTAAAGCGTTGAAGAACTTGATATTGATATCAAGGACATACGCATAGCCTAAATAGGTTGCGAGTATCCAAGAAAAGAATGCGATCACGACACCTTCCCAGATGAAGATCCTTAAGATGTCATGGGTGTTTCCACCCAATGCCTTAAAAATCCCAATTTGCTTCTTACGTTGGGTGACACTCATTGAAAGAAAGACATAGGTGACCGCCACAAAGATGACGTACATGGCGATATTCAGCTGAAATGCAGAGTCCGATGGAAGATAACCTTGAAGGTCCTGACTCAAGAATGCCAGCTCCGCTCGACTTAACATGTTCAACAGAACAGGATTCGGTTGATCCACAAATCCCAAGTAAGCACCTAAGAGGTACGCAAACAACATGGCGATCGCAATGACGAAAGTCGTGATCAAGAGTTGACCTTTCTTGCGTGAGATACTGTGAATGCCATATTTGAAACTCGCCCAGAACCCTAAATGTTGATGCACGAATGAGAAAGGCTGATGATCGAAATCAACAGGATCCTTGCCTGTGTCTTCTGCCAACTTACCATCTTTGATTCTGATGATGCGGTCTGCGTAAAGTTCAGCTTCTTCCGGATCGTGTGATACGATGACGACCAAATTCGTCTTCGACACTTCCTTCAATAACTGCATGATTTGATCACTTGTTTTGCTATCCAAGTTTCCCGTCGGTTCATCTGCTAAAATGATCCGGGGTTTCTTAATCAAAGCACGTGCAACCGCGATACGCTGCTTCTGACCACCCGAGATCTCATTTCCTTTACGCTTACCGTAATCTTTCAAACCCACGAATTCAAGGATCTCATCGATTCGTTTCTTTGATGCCTTCTGACCTTGCAGTTGCAACGCCAAACCGATGTTCTCATAAATCGAAAAAGTCTCAATGATGTTAAAGTCCTGAAAAACGAAACCAACATGCGCATTTCGATAATGGTCCAATTCAACCTGACTCAAACCTTCGATATTCTTCCCTTCAATGATGAATTCACCACTGTCTGCTGTATCCAAACCACCCAAAATGTTCATCAAAGTTGATTTTCCACTACCACTCTTACCCAAAATAAAAACTAAACCACAGCTTGGGAAGGACACGCTCAGATCATTCAAAGCACGTGTCACGACACCTTTACGACTGGTGTAGTTCTTTTTGATGTTTTTTAACTGTATCAAAATGTCCCCTCGGTTCTAGTCAAAAATTCGACATTCTTATTATAGAAGAAAACGCTACCATTTCCAACCATTTAATGTCCTTAATCAATTTCTTTTGATGATGATTCCAGTAACTCCAAGGTATGCATTGCCTCAAACACCTTAGTCACATTCAGTTGTTTTGATACAAACCGACAATCCGGCATTTTAAGCGCCGCATCAATCACACTTGGTAAATCCTTATGGTCAAGTTGCGTGCCAATGGTTCTAAGCGATTTCGGTAATCCAAGTTTTTGATAAAAAGCATACAATTCACTAAAAGAAGTTTGATCCTCATCCACAAGACACTGAACCAAGATACCATAAGCAACTACAAGGCCGTGAGGCTGTTTCTTTACTGCATCCATACGCATGAATGCGTTGTACAACGCATGTGCCAATGCGCTGTTATAGTCTTCCTCTACAAGAATCGAGGCATAACCAATACCCATGATGATGGCTGAAACCACATTGATGAACGAAGTGTTCATGCTTTGACTCAAGTTCGCTTGATATGCCATTTCTCCCTGTTCAGTCAATATCTTCAATGCGCTCTCCGCAATCGATTTTCCCAAATGATTATGAAATGACCACGGCATATGCTTACCTGAGAAATTGATCTCCATGGGTTTGCTGATGGCGTCCCCAATCCCCGCATGCAAAAAGGAAGCAGGTGCCTCCACTAAAATAGTCGGCAACAAGATGACATGCTCGGGAGCTTTATAAAGTTCTTGGATTCGTAAGAATTGATGGTTTTCATCATAAACAACCGAAACAGCTGAGCAGGCCGCGCAAGTTGACGCAATGGTGGGTATCGTTAGAATCGGTTTTTGAACTGTATCCGCAACCCATTTTGCCAGATCCAAAGCACGACCACCGCCAACACCAATGATCCAATCGTATTCATGAACCATTTTCTCTTTTAATAAACGATCATGATTGCTTTGATTGCATTCTCCTCCCGTCCAAAAGAAAGAGACACCATGTGCTCTTAATTGCTCTGATAGGTATTCCTTAGTCAAGGCTAAAGCTGTATGCCCTCCGATAACGGCAACCTTCACATCTGAAGTGAACCATGCATCAAACACATTAAGATCTTCGCTTTGAATCGTATATCCCGGTAATGTTCTTGTTGTCAAACTCATATTTCCTCACTCATCCAAATCACACAGCCAAATGCCCGACAATAGCTTCGGTTCAAACCACGTCGATTTAGGAGGCATCTTCATGCCTAAGTCCGACAAACGCATCAAATCTTCGATGGAAGTCGGATACAAAGCGAAGCCCACGCGCATGTCACTTTCACAGCGCTCCACAATGGCTTCCAGTCCAAATACACCTCCTATGAAATCAATACGAACATCGACACGGGGTTGTTTGATGCCAAGAATAGGGTTCAATATGACACTTTGAAGTAAAGCCACATCCAGATGTTCATCTGGTCTCAGGTTTTTCAATTGATTCACATTGAATCGATAACGATACCAAGATCCATCGAGATACAGAGTGAACTCTTGTTTGGCTTCAGGTTTAAGCATCCTGCCTGAAGTCTCAAGCTTCGTGCACACTTGATCCATTTGACGAATGAACGCTTCGGCACTCAAACCATTCAGATCTTTAACCACACGATTGTAATCAAAAATTCGCAACTCCTCAGCTGGGAAGATGACGGATAAGAAATAATCTCTGTTTCCAATGTCCTGCTTCATTTTCAAACGTTCAAGATAGACATTACGGGCTGCATTCATACGATGATGACCATCGGCCACATAAAGATGATCCACTTCTGCCATTGCATGAAGGATTGCTTCAACACGATCAGGATCTTGCAATGCAAAGATGCGATGAGTGATGTCGTTTTGCTTAAACTCCAAAATCAAGGCATTGTCTGATGATTCGATCAAATTGCGAAGCTCCGCTTGTCCATAATGGAAAAGATAAATCGGTCCCGTCTGAGCATTAAGCATCTTGATATGTCGCGTCCGTTCCAACTCTTTGTCTTTACGCGTCTCCTCATGATCACGGATGTGACGTTCAAGCAAATCATCCAATGAGCACAAAGCCACCAAGCCTTTTTGATGGTGCGTTTCGGATATCAGATCATATCGATATAAACTTGGAACGATCTCCTTGTGATAATGCAACTTGAGATTCCGCTTGAAAAGTCGAAATACAAGTTTCATGTTTGATTGTACGGAAGACATCCCATTGACTTCAGGTTTATCAATACGCAAAAAATGATTCGGCTTGCCTTCGATCTCTTTTACTGCGGACGCATGACTAAAGACATCGTAGGGTAGACTTACGATGTCTGCTTGGTTCTCTTTTAAAATGTAGGGCTTAAACGCCTTGATCCGGACCATGGATCACCCGTACACGAACGACATGTTCGATTTCTGATAAAGCTTTGATGACATTTTCTTCCAATTTACGATCCACATCCAGACAGGTATACGCCCAAGCTTTGCGAGATTGATTCTGCATCGCTTCGATGTTGATGCCATAATGTCCCAAGATGCTGGTGATCTGACCCACCATGTTCACGACGTTCGCATGAAGTAAGAGAACACGGGCTGGATACAAGACGGGGCCACATTCCATATCTGGATAGTTGACACTGTTCTTGATCGAACCTGTCTCGAAATACTCTTTCAAGGTGTCCACAGCCAGGATGGCACAATTCACTTCAGATTCCACGGTAGATGCGCCTAAATGGGGTATTTCGATGCAATTCGGCATTTGATGCGTCATCACATTGGGGAAGTCTGTGACATATGTATTGATTTTATGACTCTTCAAAGCTTCCAAGATGGCATGATCATCCACCAACTCCGCACGAGCGAAATTTAAAATCCGAATGCCTTTTTTCATTTGTTTGATACGATCTTTATTGATCAAATGATGTGTCGCATCCACAAGCGGCACATGGAGACTTAGATAATCCGACTGACGATACACCTCTTCATAACTGTTGGCTCGTTTGACTTTAGAGGACAAACCCCAAGCATTGGTGATAGAGATGTACGGATCGTAACCGAGAACATGCATTCCCAACTGAAGCGCCACATTGGCCACAAGCACACCCACCGCACCCAAGCCAACGACGCCTAAGGTCTTGCCTTTGATCTCCTGACCTTGAAAGCGTGCCTTTTCTTGTTCAACCGTCTTTACGATGGTCTCATCCGTTGGTAATGTCTTGACCCAAGCAGTCGCACCGATGATGTCACGCGACGCCAAATATAAACCCGCCACAACTAATTCCTTGACCGCATTGGCATTGGCACCCGGCGTATTGAACACAACAATGCCCCGCTCCGCACAGCGCTCCAATGGAATCGTATTCACCCCGACACCGGAGCGTGCGATGGCTTTGAGCTGAGGATCAAATTCCACCGTCAATAGATTTGCCGAACGAACGATCCAGGCATCCGCTGACTCATTCACGATCGCATAACTTGGACCCAAACGTTTCAAACCTTCTTCAGCGATTGAATTGATGACCTTGATTCTCATGGCTTCACCTGTCTTTCAAAGGCTTCCATCGCCTCTATAAGCCGTTGTACCCCTTCGATCGGCATGGCATTGTACAAACTGGCACGCATGCCCCCCACACTTCGATACCCTTTGATGTTCACACAAGCATAGCTTTTGGCAAAACTTATGAAAGCCTCATCCAATTGAGGATCTTTTGTGGTGAAAACCACATTCATCCAAGAACGATCTTCTTTCTTGATTTCATTCATAAAGAGCTCACTTTGATCGATGGCCGTGTAAAGCATGTTCGCTTTTAGTTCATTACGCTTCGTCATCGCATCCATTCCAACTTCAAGCAACCAATCCGTTACTTTCTTCAAAACATACAGACTGAAGCTAGCCGGTGTGTTGTACAGGGAGTCCGCTTTCTGGTGCGTCGCATAACGTAACATCGTATCCACACTCAAGTCTTCACGAATCAGATCTTTCCGGATGATCACTAGAGTCACCCCTGCGATGCCCAGATTTTTCTGTGCACCTGCAAAAATCAAAGCATGCTTGGATACATCGATGGGTTTGGATAAGATATCCGAACTCATATCCGCAATCAAAACAGGATGATCCATGGGGATCGTTTTGAATTGCGTTCCATAGATCGTATTGTTTGAGACATAATACGCATAATCGATCGCACTGGGTAGCGCATCACAAATCGGTAAACATTTATACTTTTGATCCGCACTGTCCCCTACGATGATCACTTCCCCATGACGTTTCGCCTCATCTACCGCTTTTTGACTCCATACCCCGCTGTTGAGATAGGCAGCACGTCGATGATCAAGCATCAGATTCATGGGAATCATTGAAAATTGAAGACTGGCTCCGCCTTGTAGAAAGAGAATTTCATAATGCTCAGGAATATTCATCAATACCCGTAGATTGGCTTTCGCATCTTGCACCAGTGCTTCAAACAGAGCTGAGCGATGACTCATCTCCATGATGGACATGCCCGTGTTCTGATAATCTAAAAGTTCGGCTTGGATCTGACGCATGACACCAGGATCCAGCATCGCTGGTCCGGCCGAAAAATTATAGACTTGAGCCATCAGATCACCCCTTGAGCCAACATGGCTTCAGCCAAACGCTTGAACGATGCAATATTGGAACCCATAACCAGATTATCCGGATCTTTGTAAAGAATTGCGGTTTGTTTCGCTTGCGCATAAATGTCATCCATGATCGCATGCAGGTGTTGATCCACTTCTTCAAAGCTCCATTGAAGTCTTAGACTGTTCTGACTCATCTCTAAGCCAGAAGTCGCCACACCGCCCGCATTGGCGGCTTTGGCTGGACCAAAATAGACTCCCTGATCCAAGAAGTATTGAATGGCGTTCAAACTGCTGGGCATGTTCGCCCCTTCCGCCACAAAACGACAACCCTTTTCCACTAAGCTTTGTGCCTGTTCGATTTGGATCTCCCCTTGGGTCGCGCATGGAAGCGCAATATCACAAGCAAATTCATACAATGCTTTGGGATCGGCAATATAGCTTGCATGAGGGTAAACCTCACAATAGCTTTGGATGCGATCACGTCGGACTTCTTTGATTTCTTTGATCATAGCCAAATCCAGACCCTTTTCATCCACGATCGTTCCATTGGAATCACTGCAGGCAATCACAACAGCGCCTAGTTCTTGAGCTTTTTCCATCGCATAAATAGCAACATTGCCACTTCCAGATACAATGACACGTTTCCCCTTAAAATCCTCTCCTTTATCTTTAAGCATGTTCTCGACAAAATACACCAGACCATAACCCGTCGCTTGCGTTCGAACCAAAGAGCCACCGTAATGAACGGACTTCCCTGTCAGTACACCTTGCGCATGTACATTGGACAACTTTTTATACATCCCATAAAGATACCCGATCTCCCGTGCACCCACACCCATATCTCCCGCCGGCACATCGATATCACTGCCGATATGACGATACAGTTCACTCATGAACGCTTGACAAAAACGCATGATCTCACCATCCGACTTCCCTTTTGGATCAAAGTCGGAACCACCTTTACCACCACCCATGGGAAGACCGGTCAATGCATTCTTAAAGCATTGTTCAAAGCCTAAGAATTTAATGATGGAAGGACGCACACTGGGATGAAAACGCAAACCTCCCTTGTACGGTCCCAAAGCACTGTTGAATTGAACCCTAAAACCACGATTGACACGAACCACAGCTCGATCATCCACCCAGCTCACTCGAAAATGGATGAATCGTTCTGGTTCTACGAGGCGTTCGATGACGCCATTCTCTAACCATTTCGGTTCGATTTCAAATAAGGGTTCCAAACTGCTCAAGACTTCCTCAACGGCATGATGGAACTCTGTTTCATAAGGATTGCGAGATTTGACTTGTTCAAATAAATGGATCAATGTGGGATTTTGCATATAGGAACCTCTTTTTTTCTATAGTGTACTTGATTCCGAAAGAAATGAAAATAGATAATTATATTTTCATAATTTTACATTAATATTCATTAAGAGTGTTATTTTGGGTTGAAAACTTCCTTTTTTCGTGAATGTTTGACGAAACCTTAGCCTAAAACTCATGAATGAGTCCCTTGCAATGTTAAAATAAGGCCATGCTTAGAAGTCTATTCAAACAATAATAAGGAGAAACTATGACAACACGTGTCACAAAAAACTATTGTGTTATCGGAGCTGGACATGGTGGCCAAGCTTTAGCCGCCTATTTACAGTATCTGGGTAATCCTACCGTTCTTTATAATCGAACCAAGATGGTCATCGATCAGATCAATGCGTATGGAGGCATCGAGCTTCAAGGCATGATCAACACCATGGTCGAAGGAATCAGAGCAAGTTCAAACTTAAAAGAGACCTTGGATAGATCTGAAATCATCATGGTCTGCATCCCTGCGCATGCCCACCAAGACATCGCCAACCAAATGGCACCATACTTGAAAGCACATCACAAGATCATCATCAACCCAGGGCGCACCTTAGGTGCCTTCATGTTTGACAAGTATTTAAAGGATGCAGGTTGCGATTTGGACTTGCCCATTGGAGAGACCGATACCTTCGTCTTGACATCTCGTAAGATCCGCCCAGGCATCAGTCAGATCTTCTCACGTAAGAAGAAGCTGCATGTGGCTGCGTTGAATCCAAAGCACTCCAAAACTATTTATGATGAATTGATTCACTCGTTCTCCATGATTAAGATGGAAGAGTCCATTCTATATACCTCCTTATCCAACATCGGAATGATTTTTCACCCTTTCCCTGCACTCATGAACCTAGCACGCATCGAGTGTGAAGAAAATTACAGACACTACAAAGATGGCATCACCCCGATGATTGCCAAATTCCTTGAGAAATTGGATAAGGAACGCATCGCTTTAGCGAACTACTTCAACTGTCCAATGCCCAATGCCAAAGATTGGCTCACAGATGTCTATGGAAGTGAAGGCATCCATCTCTATTCCGCTTTACAGAACACAAGTCAGTACGATGAGATCGGATCTCCCAGCGACATCACCACACGCTATATTTATGAAGACATCCCAACCGGCATCGTGCCCATGTTGGAATTGGCAAAACTTGCGGGGACACCGCACAAATATCTTCAGTTGGTGTTGGACATCGCCAACAGTCTGTACGGCATTGATTTCAGTGAGATTGGTCGCAATGATGTGTCCGCATTCTTTGACCAGTACCGGCCACGATGAAACGATACGGTTTGCTTAAAAGTTCCTTGGATGCACATACCTTGGGCATCAATGCGATCAAAAGTCAACTCGAGGCTTGCGGACAAGATGTTCGAGTAGGGGATGAAACGATTTCCATCGCACTACGCGAGATTGAACACAGTGTTCAAAAAGATCGTATCATCGCTTGGATCAAACAACATGAGATCACGCATTTAGGGGTCTCCTATCGTTTGGATCCCAAAGACGCACAATGGATCATGGGTCATCTGGTTCATGCCTTGAAGAGCGAACATTGTTTCAGTTTTGATGGTGGAACACTGCAACACCTCTTTTTTGCTGGACTGCCCGAAAGTTGTCGCTTGATCGAAGAAGAACATAAGACATTGGTAACGTGCTTCATCGGTTCGGAAAGTCCGCGCGACAGTCTGCTTAAAATGGGTGTGGAAGAGGATGAGATTCCGAAGCAATTGATTGAATCCTCACGGTATGATGAAGATCTCAAACGTTACGCAGATGCATTGATTGAAAGTGGTGAACATCTTCGCATCAGACCCATTTCAAAAGCGGGTTATGACGGTTTTGGAACCCGCCAAGATCGACTTGTGGATCGACTCCAACATCACCAAAAGACACAGAATCTCCCATTGACACGGGTCCATGTCGGTCCTTATTTACATAATCGTAAAGAAGCGGTGGAATTGTTCAAAGATTGGTGCAAGCAATTAGCCAACGCTGGCTATCTCGATATTGTCTCTATCGGTTCATCCCAATTGACACAGTCCAATTTCAATGAAGATTGGACAGGTCTAAGCAATGGTGGAGGCGTCCCGATTCAAAATGAACTTGAATACCGTGAGCTTTATGAGGCATCGCGACCTCTGTTATTAAGAACCTACGCCGGTACAAAGAATGTCCCTGAGTTAGCGAAGATCCATGAGCGCAGCATCAACATCGCTTGGCATGCCCTTTCCTTTTGGTGGTTCAACCAATTGGACGGTCGAGGTCCCAATGATCTGCTCACCAATCTTCAAGAACACATTGAAACCTTGAAATACATCGCACAGACAAAAAAACCATTTGAACCCAATATTCCGCATCATTTCGCTTTCAGAGGGAGTGATGATGTGACGTATATCGTATCGGCGGTGTTGGCGGCTCGAAGCGCAAAAAAACATGGCATTCATGATTTCATCCTTCAGGTCATGTTGAATACACCACGCTATACAACCGGCATTGTAGATCTTGCGAAAGCAAGAGCCATCATTCAATTGATAAAACCATTGCTTAATGAAGACTTCAAGATGTATCTTCAACCGCGTGCCGGTTTGGATTATTTCGCACCGGATGTTGAATTAGCGAAACGTCAACTGGCTGTTGTAAGCATGCTTATGGACGACATTGAACCAAATGACAGTTTCAGTCCTCCGCTTGTGCATGTGGTGAGCTACAGTGAAGCCCTTTATTTGGCAACACCGGAAGTCATTCATGAAAGCATTCAAATCACGCATTCAGCCATACAAAAATATCGTCAAATGAAGGCTAATCAACAAATTGATCCAAATCAGTATGAACCCGATATTCAAGCCAAAACTCAGCACTTCGTACAGGAAGCGCAATTGATTTTGGACTCGATCGACCAAACGGTTCATGAGCCTTATACCGCTCAAGGACTCTACGACATATTTGCCTTTGGCTACCTTCCAACCCCTTACCTTTGGGGCAACCAGGAACAGTTTCCACATGCGACGCAGTTCAAGTCGGGCTATCATGAAGGTTCAACCATTCTCATCGATGATGAAGGCAAAAAAATAGATGCGCAGAAGCGCATCCAGATTGCTCAATTCAATGCTTTAAAGGCGTATCAAGCAAAGTAATCCTTTGCGTCCATATCTTTAATCATCTTACCTTGATTGAGTTCAATCACACGTTGACATAACGATTGAGCAAAGGGCAGATCGTGGGTTATCACAATCACGGTCAGCCCTTTTTTATTGAGCGACTTGAGTAGATTGGCCACATTCTGTGTGTTTTCAGAATCCAAGGCAGCGGTGGGTTCATCAATCAACAGAACACGTGGATTCAAAATCAAAGCACGTGCAATCGCAATGCGTTGTTGCTGACCCCCTGAACATTCATTCGGAAATTGATCTTTTTGCTGAAGTAAACCGAACTGTTCGAGTAATTCCAAGGCTTTGATTTTCGCCTCTTCTTTGCTCACGCTGAAACGCAGGCGATACGGCAGAACCAAGTTATCGATGACACTCAAATGCATGAAGAGTTGATACTCTTGAAAGACGACACCTAACTCCTGACTTAAAACAGGATTGCGTTTACCTTTGAGATAAGCAGATTGTCCTTCCACAAGATAACTTCCTTGTTTGGGCTTGAGCAGACCACTTAGAATCTTGAGTAAGGTCGTCTTACCACTTCCACTCAAACCAAGAATACCAACGATTTCATTGGCTTGAATGTTGAAACTGACATCTTTAAGCACCAGATCCTTCGAATATGCGTAACTTAATTGTTTTACTTCAATCATCAACGTTGCCTCAATAATTTCATTTCAAGTCGTTTACTTAATTGCACTACAACCAAACTAAACATCAGATAAAACAAACCTGCAATCACCAAGGCATCGATTCTGAAATCTTTGGTAACCAATTCCTTCGCATTCCGCAACATCTCTCCGATCGCGATGGCCGCCAACAAGGAGGTATCTTTGACCAGGGTGATTGCCTCATTGATCAAAGGCAGTAAAGTATTCCGAAACATTTGTGGTAGGATGATGTGCCAGATGATCTCACGCTTCTTCAAACCCAAGACTTCACCGGCCTGCCATTGACCAAGTGGAATGATGGCTAAGCCACTGCGGAAGATTTCCGTAAAATAAGCCGCATAATTGATGATGAAGGTGATGGTTCCAGCAAACAAACGGTTCATTCGCATCGGAATGATCAAAGGAATCGCATACATTGTTATGTACAATTGCAACAACAAGGGTGTCCCACGAATGATCCATGTAAAGATGGCGATGAATTTCCGGGAAGGTTTGACGATGTCCGCCAGTAATCCAAAGCCCATGCCGATCGGTAGAGCAAACACCATCGTAAGTGCATAAACAAAGAGTGAAATTTTAAATCCTTCCACAATCGGTGGAAGGATCTCTAACCAATAACTCATCGCTTCAATAAATCTTCGCCAAACCACTTCATTGAAATCTCTATTGCCGTTCCATCGGCCGCCATTTCATCAATGATCGCATCTACTTTGTCGCGAAGCGCCACATCTTCCAATCTAAAGCCGATGCCATAATTCTCTGAATTGAAGACTTCCGCTGCCACTTGATACTGGTTGGCTTCTTTGGAAACCGCGTAACGTGCGAAGATCTCATCCGCAACGATCGCATCGATGCCGCCAGCTTTCAAATCGAGAATCGCTTCGGTGATTGTGGTGTACTTAACCAATTCATCGATGGAGGTAAAGACAGCGTTACCTTCGACTGCGGCTTGACCGGAACTTTGAAGTTCGACGCCGACTTTCATTGAACTCAAATCCGCAATCTTATCAATCCCAGAATCTTTCAAACTGATGATGACGATGCGATTGTCAAAATAAGGTTTCGAGAAGAGAATTTCTTTCTCACGATCGGCCGTGATGGTCAATCCATTCCAAATCATATCGATGTTTTTGCCATTGAGCTCCAAGACTTTCGCATCCCAGTCAATGTATACAAATTCTGCTTCAACACCTAAACGTTCTGCGACTTCTTTCGCGATATCGATGTCGAAACCTGTGACCTCACCATTCTCCTTGAAGCCCATCGGTGGGTATTCCGTAAAGCCAACGATCATTTTGCCATTGTCTTCAATGGTCTTCAAACTCAAGTCTCCTTCTGCTACAGGTGCCTGGGTACAAGCCACCAACATCATCATTGTGATGAAGAGTATTACTTTTTTCATTTCCGTTCTCCTTGAAACATGTTAACATCATACTTCATTACTTTATCGTTGTAAAGTGTTAAAGTGAACTTTCTAAAAAAATTATTTCAATCGTTTGAGAATGCGTTTATATCCACCGGAACCATACTGGATGCAACGATTGACACGTGAGATGGTCGCACTGCTCATCTTGGTCTCCTTAACGATGTTTTCATAGGTCTCTCCAGCCAGTAAACGCTGTGCCACCGCCAAACGATCGTGCATGTCGTTCAATTCCTTGATTGTGCAGAGATCTTCAAAGAAAGCTGCACAATCCGCTTTGGTTTCTAAGCTTAGAATCGCTTCAAATAATTGATCATATTGTTTCTTATCCATGGTCAACCTCTTTTCATTATTTTAATTTAATCCTTTAAGCAAGTAAAGCAGACTTTGTTATAATGAAACTATGAAACAAGCCACTGTCCTCTACTGGGCTTCACGTGCCCTTCGCACCCATGAGAATCCAGCTTTCTATCAGGCACAACAGATTGCTTTGACCCAAAAAGCTCAATTGATCGTTCTTTTCAACGCTTATCCCAGATTTCCTCACGCGAATCTCAGAAACATGGATTTCTTGCTTAAGGGCTTGGCAGAAATGAGCGATACCTGCGCGCAGCTGAACATTCCCCTCTATTTCAGAGTTGGAAACATCATCGACCATCTTGAAACGTTGAAGCAGACTTTCAATATTCAACATATCATAACGGAGGTTCATGTCTTAAGACCCCTCTTAGCCGTTCAAGCCTTGGTTTCCAATTGGTCGTATGCAAATCAGATTCGCTTCTTTAAAGTGAATACCGCTTGTGTCGTCCCTGTTCAAGAGGCAAGTCCCAAACTTGAGTTCGCAGCCCGAACCTTCCGACCAAAGATCATGAAGATTTATAAAGATTATTTGGAAATGGACATCCACTTGATCAAACATCCGCAAACAATCATATTGGATGATCGATTCAAGGTTGCGGATATCGCAGCTTTCTATGCATCCACTCCATTACCGTATATAGAACCATCGAAACTCCTCCCTGGTGAAACCGCGGCGATTGAGCAACTCAATTTCTTCATTGCACATGGTTTGGACAATTATGACCGACGCAACGAAATCGATGCCAAGGGCCAATCTTATCTGTCCGCCTATCTGCACTATGGTATGCTGGCACCCACCAAGATGATCCGTGAAGTCTTGAACACCAATCATCCCAATGCGGCGCTCTTCATTGAAGAAGCCATGGTGCGTAGAGAATTGGCCGAGAATTACTGTTTCTACAATCCGAACTACGATAAGCTCGAAGGTGCTTGGCCCTGGGCAATCGAAACCCTCAAACGTCACGAACAAGATGAGCGACCTTATCTCTATTCCCGTGAAAGCTTAGAAAAAGCCCAAACACACGATGATCTATGGAATCACTGTCAACGACAAATCGTCGAAGAAGGCTACCTCCATTCTTATCTACGCATGTATTGGGCTAAAATGGTCTTACTCTGGACAAAGAACGCTTCAGAAGCGATCGATATCCTGGTTCATCTGAATGATACCTATATGCTGGACGGACGTGATCCCAATGGTTACACCGGCATCTTATGGAGTGTCGCCGGTGTCCATGACCGTCCCTGGTTCGATCGACCGGTATTCGGTCTGATTCGTGCCATGGGTAAAGAAGGGTCTCTAAAGAAGACCAAAATCAAACTCTAAAAGTGAACGTTGACACAAGCGCGTTGGATATCCTTCAAAGTAATGCATGAGGTCATACGCATGCATTCTCTCAACTCTTGAATAAGTTTGTCCGCATAGACGGAAACCCCTTCGCTTTGGCCCCCGATCGACGCATGCGAGAAGGGTCTTCCGATCAACACCCCATCCGCACCTAAGGCAAGTGCCTTGAACACATCGGATCCACTTCTGAATCCACCATCTACAAACACCTTACAGCCGCCTTGGACATAGGTCGTTATTTTCTCAAGTACTTCAATCGTTGAGACGCAATCATCGAGTACACGTCCACCATGATTGGATACGACGATCGCATCGACACCTGCGTCCAACGCAGCTTGAGCATCTTCAAGGGTTAGAATCCCCTTCAAGATGAAGGGTACACCCAAATACGCTTTGATGGCTTTAAGTTCCTCAACCGTTTTAAAACTGACCGGAACCCCTTGTTTCTTGAGCAGAATCAAGCCTGCCGCATCGATATCCATCGCAACCGCCAAGGGTGAACACGCTTTAACCTCTTCCAGCTTTGGCATCAAGAGATCCATCGTCCAAGGTTTGATCGTCATGATGGTCTGCTTGTTCAAGTTTTGGTGGATCTTCAAAGGCATTTCAAAGGCTTCACGATTTGCGCCATCGCCTAAGAATACCGGTAAGCCTTGGGCCAAACAACCTTCGGTCAAACCATTCAAATAGGTCAATTCATCCACCGAACTGCCATAATTGATCTTTACATTGGCAATCGGAGCGGCCATGATGGGTGCACTGATCGTTTGACCAAAGAAATCAAATGAACTGTTCACTTCCATATCTTCACGAATCAAACGCATGTTCAAGGTGACTTCCTTCAACTTCGCCACATTTCGTACAAAGGTGCTCCCTGTCCCCTTGCCACCGGGTCCAGGCGTCCATCCACGACAGACTTCCCCATTGCAGGTCTTGCACATCTTACAGATGCTCATGTTGGCTTTGGCTTGAATCTTTACTTCTTCGAGTGTCTTCATTTTAGCTCCTTCAATGAAAGAAAGGTACTGGACCTTTCTTTTACGTTATTATTCTACTACAACTTTCGCTTTTCCGATAATGCCTGCTTTGAACAAGAAAGCAAAGAGACAGATCATCGCAAATGCAATACCGACAGGATAGGAGATGGATGTCGCTAGCTTGAAGCCTTCCGGAGCTTGCAAGATGTAAGTCATCGAGACAGCACTCATGAAGGTTGCAGGAACCGTAGCGATCCAATGATTGGATGCTTGTTTAACCAAGTACATGGCACCTGCCCACAATGCGATCATCGCCAAGGTTTGATTGGACCATGAGAAGTAACGCCATACGATATTGAAGTCGATGAGCGTCAACGCGCCACCCACACTAAGCAATGGAAGAGCCAACAACAAACGACCTTTATTGGATTTTTGTTCTAAGTTGAACCAATCCGCCAAGGTTAAACGTGCGGAACGGAAAGCGGTATCCCCAGAAGTGATTGGACAAGCGATAACACCGACCATTGCCAAGATTCCCCCTACTGGGCCTAAGAGTTTGAATGAGATGTCGTATACAACACCTGCTTGACCACCATATTCAGCCAAAGCAGTCGCTAAACCACCGGTCGCACCGTAGAAGGAAACCCCTGCAGCCGCCCAAATCAAAGCAATGACACCTTCCGCAACCATGGCACCGTAGAAGATTTTACGTCCATCGCGCTCAGAAGTCATACAACGTGCCATCATCGGCGATTGCGTCGCATGGAAACCAGAAATGGCACCACACGCAACCGTAACGAACATCAATGGCCAGATGGGTAATTCTTTTGGATGTAGATTGGCTAAGGTCAATTCCATCATCGGTACGCCTGTGAACAACATGCCACCGGCAATACCCAAAGCCATGATGATCAAAGCAGCTCCGAAGAGCGGGTAGATGCGTCCGATCAAAGCATCAATTGGAAGAATCGTAGCCAAGAAATAATAAACCAAGACGATGATCAGCCAAACATTACGTGTCATGAAGTCAGGTGTCAAACGTGCCAACAAGCCCGCTGGACCTGTCATAAAGACCGTACCGACCAAAACCAACAAGACAACGGAGAAGATACGCATGACCATCTTCATTTGAGGTCCCAAGTAGATTCCAACGATCTCGGAAATACTTGCACCTTTATGACGGATGGAAATCATACCCGACAAGAAGTCATGAACAGCACCTGCGAAGATGGTTCCAAACACGATCCACAAGAAGACGACTGGCCCCCACAATGCACCCATGATCGCACCAAAGATCGGTCCTAAACCGGCAATATTCAACAACTGAACCAAGAAGATACGCCAAGGCTTCATTTCAACGAAGTCGACACCATCCGCAAGCTCACGAGCAGGGGTTGGACGATCATCCGGTTTGAATGCCTTCTCGACCAATTTACCGTAGGTCGCATAACCAACGATCAATAGGACGAGGGATATAAAGAATGTAATCATAACTATCCTCCTTTTAACGTTCACATTATAAAAAAGATGTTTTGACAACGCTTACATTTTGGATGAAATGTAAAAAAAACAGGATGAAATGCATGGAATCCTGTTTTAAAAATCAAATATTTCTTTCAATACTCCCACTTTATTTCGACTGATCGGAATCACCTTCTGATTGAAACCCATCAATTTCAAACCATAGCCATTATTGAACCAAGGAATGAATTCATTCACCATATTCAGATTGACGATATAGGCACGTTGGACACGCATGAAGCCACAGTTCATCAGGCGCTCTTCCAAACGATCGAGACTTAAATGCGTCGTATACTCTGCTTTCAGGGTATGGACAACCGAATGACGATCCAACGCCGTGACATAAGCGATTTCCTGAAGATTCAAGACAACGACCTTTTCATGGGTGTTCACACTGATCTTATCAGTAGGACAACTGAGCAGTTCATTCTTTGGTTTGATGCGACACATGCGTTGCAAGGCACGTGCAATGTCTTCCCCTCTGAACGGCTTCATCACGTAGTCGACTGCTTCGACACTGAAGGCATCCAAAGCATAACGTTCAAATGCCGTCGCAAAGACAATGGGAAAGGCTCCTTTCGGACGATCCATGATTGCTTGAGCGATTTCCATTCCTACCCCATCGGGAAGCTGCATGTCGATGAAAGCCCCATCCAAATCAACTTCTCGAACAATTCCCAAGGCACTTTCGACACTATCCGCTTCAAGGATCTGAACGTTTGCATTCAACTCTTTGATTAGAAATTTCAGCTCGCTGCGTGCGATCCGTTCATCATCTACGATTAAAAGTTTCATCATCAACCTCTATTTTGGAATTTCCATCAATATCTGAGTATGCTTGAACGGAACACTTTCAATGATCAAGCCTTTATTGTTTGGATAAAGTCGTTGGAGGCGATGATGGGTGTTCGCCAAGCCGATCTTATCTTGATCACTTTGATTCTGATAAAGTTTCTCAATAATCTGTGCATCGATGCCATTTCCATCATCTTCAACACTCACTTGATAAGTCCGCTTCAACTCCGTGACACGAATGACGATTCTCAAGCGATTCTTCATTCCATGCTTAATCGCATTCTCCACAAGCGGTTGAATGATGAAGTTGGGAACTTGAAAGTGCAATTTCGGATCCACATCGATCACAATCTCCAAGCGATCCTCAAAACGTGCTTTCTCAATCTCAAGATAGGATAAAACATGTTCAATCTCTTCATGAATATCCACCTTATCTTTATGGGTGGATAAAGTGTTCCTAAAATACGAAGACATCGCCAACAACAAGCTCCGTGCCCGCTCTGGGTTCTCACGACAATACGCACTGATGGTATTCAAGGCATTGAATAAAAAGTGCGGATTGATTTGGTATTGCAAGGCCTTCAGCTCGGCTTGCTCAAGCAATTTGCGTTGATAGTCGATTTCAGCCAAAGCCAGTTGCGTTGAAAAGAGACTGGCCAAACCTTGGATGAACTCAATATCGGTTTCTAGTTTTTCTTTAAACTTACGATCCATCAAACCGATGGTTCCCATCGTGACACCATTCTTGACCAAAGGGGCGACCATGATACGTTTGAAATGGCTATCCATGCGATAAGGACGCAGTTCTTTCTCATGCAAGATGAGGATATCCTTCGTTTTGATGCATTGTTTCAATGCTTCATCGAAAAAGGATTTGAAGCCTTTCATCTTATCCAGATTCTCACCTGCACTTGCGATGATTTTCTCGGTGTTCGAAATGAAAACCGCATTCACATCCGAGTTCGTCAAAATCAAACGAACCGTCTTTTGAACGTTCTTCTCATCGTCCAAGCCTTTCCGCAAAAACGGTAGGCACATTTCAGCCAAATCAAAAGCCCGCTTAAGATGATAAGCACTCGTTTGGTCCAAGTTCTTCTGTACGGTGTACAAACCTTCAATGAACACGACCACACCGATGGAGTTCATGACGATCATCGGAACCGCGATGATTTCAACCAAAGCCAAAGCATCCGCATAGGGTTTCGCGACGATGAGAATGATGATCATCTGTAACATCTCCGCCACCACCGTTGTGAAAAAGATAGTTGGATAACGATGATTCCCGGCCCGTAGACGTTTGTACATCATCCCACCTAAGATACCCTCCACGAGTGTCGAGATGGCACACGCCAAGCCTGTGAAGCCGTTGATGTCGATCAGATAACGATGACTGCCTGCCAAGGCACCTGCGATGAAACCGACCAAGGGCCCACCTAAGAAGCCGCCTGCGATGACACCGATGACTCGTGTGTTCGCAATGGCACCTTGGATACGGATTCCGGTATGGGTCGCCAAGATGCCGATGGATCCAAAGATCAAACCCAGGATAATTTTCTCTTTAAGTGTTTTTTCATGTTCAAACACGGTTTTACGAAAGAATCGCAGCCGCGGTAGGATATAAGCGATGACCATGAGAATCGCGATGTTGTTGATGATGTTGCCAAAGATTTCGTTGAACATAAAGATACCTTCCTAGTGTATGATAGCATCCTTGGCTTTCACTTTCATCATAAAAAAAACGTTCCACTGACATTTATTCTTTCGATCAATGAGAACGTTTCAATTTTTCTATTTAAGCTTTCTTAATGTATCCGACCGCAAAGGCTCCCTTACCGGCATTGAGCCCCACGATCGGTGAAATCGTTTCGATGTATTCCGGTTCCTTACCGATGATTTTGACTAAGGACGCTTTGAACTCTGTCAGATCGTTCGGATCATCCGCATACACCAAAGCATACTTATCAATCCCGACGGTTTCCATATCCTTCTTCACCACATTCAGAATGGATTTCACAGCACTCTTTTGGTTCAAGGATTTGAATGGAATGATGCCCTTACCCTCTTCATCAATGGAGATGACGGGCTGCAGTTTCAACTTTGACAAGACGAAGCCTTGTACTTTGGAGACTCTTCCACCCTTAAGCATATACTTCAAGTCTTTGACACTCACGAAGATGTTCAGACGCGGAATCATCGCCTCGATTCTGGCAACGATGTCTTCAAAAGAAGCCCCTTCAGCTCTAAGTTTAAGTGCTTCATACACCAACAAACCTTCAGTGATTGAATTGGTCTTGGAGTCGATCATCGCAATCTTCTTGTCTTTCAGATTCATCTTATGCACGACTTTTAAGATGTTTTGATAGGTTCCACTCATCTTTTGCGAGACGAAGATGCCAATGACTTCATCATAGTGTGGTAAGACCTGATTCAAGATGCGTTCAATCGCAAGTGGACTGGCTTGCGATGAACTTGGGTTCAAGCGATAATCATCCAAATGTTTGTAGAAATCACTGGAACGCATCGTCAACTTATCCATATACACATTGGAATCAATGATGATGTTCAAAGGAAGCACCACGCAGTGGTGATCATCCTTGAACTGCTGAGGAAGATCCGCAATCGAATCCGTGATGATGGCCATGGTGGCTTGTTTGGCATGAATCAAATGTGCCTGCATCCACATGTCATCGACCTTGTGTGAAATCACACGATGATCTTTCACCAATTCCCGCATGATCACATGCGGTTCATCGGTATGCACATGGATACTGATGTGTTCTCCATTTTGATTGACCACCAAAGAATCCCCAAAACGATCCAAATGCTTGATCAAATCTTCTTGGTTCACTTTGGTTTGAATCAGATATTGAGCACAATAACGATGCGCCCCAATCTCCAAACTGGGTGTCATTTCTGTGATCAAGTCCAAACGTGCCGCAGTGAACTCCAAATCTTCCAAGGTTCCCGATTTCAAAAAACGTACGATGCCCTCCACAAAAAAGTAAAACGCTTGTGCTCCAGCATCCACGACATTGTTGTCTCTTAAGACTTTCAACTGATTCTTCGTATTGCTTACCGCATCTTGTAGAGAATGAAGCGATTTCTCAAAAATCACATCATAGTCGACTTCCCAAGCGCCTTCCAAAGCTTTTGTCCATTCCCGCATGACCGTAAGAATAGTCCCCTCTTTGGGATGTGCAACCGAAGTCACTGCTTGCAATGCGGCTTGTTTAAAACTCTCCACCAATTCCACAGGTGATAAGCTGCTCTTTGCTTGAATCGCATCGGCTAAACCATTGAAATACTGGGCGAAGATCATGCCGGAGTTGCCATAAGCATTATCAATCGATAATTGAGCAATCTCAGCCATGGTCTGGTGGGCATGATCAAAACGTTGAGCTTGATTGATGATGGAATTCATCGTTAAAGCAAGATTGGTTCCCGTATCCCCATCGGGAACTGGAAACACATTGATGCGATTCAAATTCTGCTCATTGACGATGACGTTTTTCGCGCCAGATACGATGTATGCGTATAATTCTTGTCCATTGATTTGTTTCATGTTTGACTCCTATAAGAAATTGGTGATGATGAAGTATGAAATGACACTGACACTGGTCGACAATGTCGTTCCCCAGATGAGATCGATGATCGTGATGGTGATCGGCCAATCGCGCACCGTCGCCAGATTGGTTAAATCGTAGGTCGCATAGGTGATGAAGCCGAACAACATGGCACGCATCACCAGTTGCGATAAATCACGATCCACCAAACTTGGTGCGATTACGAAATACAAGATGCCGACAATGAAAATCACATAGAACACCAAAGCGGCCAACCAATTGACCTTCGGAGCCATCAGATAACCAAGATACTTGGCATAGATATTTTTCGCCACAAAGCCCAACCAGATCAAATCAATGCCCATGAAAACGACAAATGTTACGCCAAAGTATGCCAACCATCTCATAATGAGCCCCCTTTATTGTTAATATGCTTAACAATTACTGAATATTTAAAAATAGCTTAACGAAACACGTGACAATAAGCAATAATTTTGCCTAATCTTTAATGCAATGGTTTAAACACCACGCATCGTTTGTGATTTGATTTGATGGTGCAAATGTTAGATAAATATGAACGATTACTTTAATCATACTGAAATAAAAGTATGGACACAAGAATTGAATTCATTGATGAACAGCTGTATACTAATGGCATGGCACAAATACTCAAAGACGATTATCGTGAACGGATCTTAAACGCTTCACGCACAGAATTTTTTAATTATGGTTATGAAGACGCATCGATGCGTCGAATTGCGAGCGAGGCAAAAATGTCCGTTGGCAATCTTTACCATTATTATCCCAACAAAGAAAAGCTATTCAATGCTTTGGTTCAGGACACGATTCTTGCATTCAATACGATCATCCTGAGTCAAAGCAACACGGAACACACGGAAGTCGATCGAAACGAGTGGTTCAAAGATCAAGTCAAACAATTGACCCAAGGTTTGGTTGAAGTGTACTCAAAACATCAAACTGAAACGCTTATCCTCATGCGCTATTCCAAGCTGAACGATCAAATCGCTCAATCCATCAAACACTTGATCGATGGCATCATTCTTCAATGGTTTCCAAGCATCGAAGCTCAAAACAAGCAAGTCGAAACCCTTTGCACCATGTTGGCGGATGCGATATTTGCTGGTTTGTCGCGATTATTTGAAGATGCATATCAAAGTAAATTCGATCTCAACATCGACTGGACACTTGAGACGTATCTAAACCTTTTCACCCTAATGATTGAAGCAGGAGACACGATGTATGAAACGAAATAAATGGATTCTGCTTGCCTTGGTTATAAGCATATTGGCATATTTCGTTTTTTTACGACCCCAAAAACCTGAAGCGGAAGTCGTAGAAGCCAAAAAACTCAGTGTCAAGGTTATGACCATCAATACACGCACCAACCAGGAAACGATGAATTTTATTGGCATCATCCAACCAAAGGACTTGAATCAAGCGACATTTAGCAATGTCGGTACGATCGAAGAGATCTATGTCAAAGAAGGCGACACAGTTAAGAAAGATCAAGCTTTGGCCAAAATAGACAGCGAACAGGCTGAAATAAGTCGTGATAATGCGAATGAATCCTTACGTTTAGCTAAAGCTCAACAAACAGAAGCGGAAGCGGACCTACGGGTTGCGGAAGCCGAATATAACGCCGTCATCAAAGACCGTGAAACTCAGGATGTGGTGATTGAGCAGAAACGTGTGCTTGCAGAGACAAAACGAGCGGAAGCCGATCAAGCTCAGATCGATTATGATCAGGTGGTCTTGGATCATGGGGAAGACAGTGCCGAAGCAAGCGCAGCATTGACAAAATTAACTCAAGCCAATACCGAGGCAGCTCAAGCTGAAGCCGATTATCGATTGGAGCGGGATGTGGAATTCTCATCCGAAATCGAAATCGCACAAGCCCGCAAAGATGGGGCAAATGCCAATCTTGAAGCCGCAAAAGCTCAAGTCACCATCAGTCAAAACAACGTCGATGCGGCCAACGAAAACATCGACTCGAACATTTTAAGAAGTTCAATCAACGGGACCGTTGTCAAACTTGTCTCCAAAGTTGGCGACATCGGAAGTCCCCTTGCCCCGACCGTCATCATTGCGAGTCACGAGATGGTCGTACACATCGGCGTCAGCCAAGGCAGTGTCAACGACATTAAGGCGAAGCAGAAAAGTTTCATCACCATCGATGAAAACGAGTACGATGGTTCTGTTTTGGATGTGGCAAAACTACCCGACACCAACAGTCGAACGTACCTGACCCGCATTCAATTCAAAAACAGCAGTCAATTGAACATCGGTGAAACCGCCAGTGTTGCCATCGATGTCGGTTTACGCGAAGGTGTCTGGTTGAATCTCTCTACGATTCTGAATGATGGGGAAGATTATGTCTATATCATTCAAAATGATCGTGTCGCAAAACGAAAGATCACCATCCTTTCCATCAACAACAATCAAGTCCTGGTATCCGGTTTGAATGTCGATGATCAATTGGTCATTGAAGGTGGCCGTTTCCTCAGTGTGGGAAGTGAAGTGAACATCACGGAGATCATTCCGTATGAGTAAACTCATCAAGATATTTCTCAAGCAACGCCAGATCGTCATTTTCTCCTTGATCTTTGTCGTTATTTTTGGTGTCTTCAGCTACATACAAATTCCGAAACAAGAGAATCCCAACACGAACTTCCCTGCTGCGATGATCACCACCGTTTATCCCGGAGCCACATCCAGTGAAGTCGAGACCATGGTCTCACAGAAAATCGAGGACAGTCTTCAATCCATTCAAGGCATTGAAACCTTAAACTCCTATTCCGTGAACAGTGCCTCGGTCGTGGTCGTACTCTTTGAAATCGATGTGGATGCGGAACGCTCCCTCCAACAAGTCCGCGACTTGGTGGCCAATGTTCAAAAAGATCTTCCACCCCTCGCGATGGAAAGTGAAGTCAAAACCGATTTGACGGATGTACCACAATTCATTCTTTCCCTTTCCAACGATGCCTATCAAACCGATGATCTGGTCAACTACGCAAAACGCATCAAACAAGCTTTGGAACAGGTCGAAGAAGTCGTCCGCATCGATATCGATGGGGTGACCAACAAAGAAGTCTTGGTCAATGTGAACATCGATGATTTGTATCTCTATCGGGTTTCCATCGAAACGATTGTACAACTTTTACAAGCGCAGAACCTGACCATTCCCTCCGGATCGATTTCCTATGCGGATGAGACCATCAATGTCAAAACCCCCGCAACCTTCGAAAATCTCAGAGACATTGAAAACATCATCATTGGTGGCTCGCAGGAACAAGTTGGTTTCGTACGTCTGAAAGATGTGGCAACGGTTTCCATCATCAATGAAAGTAAGATCAACTATCAACACAACGGTCAAAATGCTGTGCTCATGACCGGATATTTTGAACCTGGAACCAATGCGGTTCTGATAGGTCAAGAAGTCAGAACCATTCTGGATGACCTCAAACAAGATCTTCCTTCCGACATCATCTTTCATGAAGTCGTCTTCTCACCGGAAGACATCGATGCTTCTATCAATGATTTCATTCTCAATCTTGCGGAAAGCATCGCCTTGATCATTGTCGTCGTCATGATCGGTGTTCGTTTACGCAACGCCTTGATCATCTCGTTATCCTTACCCATTTCTATTTTGATCACCTTCATCGTTATGTATCTCTTGAAGATCGAGTTCCATTTCATCTCCATTGCGGCCTTGATCATCTCTTTAGGAATCCTTGTGGACAATGCGATCGTGGTCAGTGATGCGATCCAAGTCCAAGTGAACCAAGATAAACCCATCGAAGAAGCCATTTACAATGCGATCAAAGAAACGTCATCGCCGGTTTTCACTTCAACGTTGACAACCATCGTCACCTTTGGGATCCTATTGTTTGTGCCAGGGGTCATCGGTAAGACCGTCGCAACCATTCCCATCGTCATCATCTCAACTCTCATCGCATCGTATTTTGTGGCGATGTTGATCGTACCCGTTTTTGCCTTTTATTTCTTCACCAAAGAAGATGAAAAACGGATTCAAAAAACGAGCAACTCACCGATTCGAAAATTCTTTGATGACCTGCTCGCATTAGGTTTAAAATACCCAAAGCAAACACTTTTCGTTTCTTTTTTGAGTTTAGGGATATCGGCATTGTTGTTTACCCAATTGGGCATCAGTTTCTTCCCTTATTCCGATAAACCTGTGATCTACATCAATTTAGAAGCAGAAACGCTTTCCATTCAGAAAACACAGAGTGTTCACGATCAAGTCTATGCCCTGCTTGAGGAATACGATGAAATCGAAGAGATCATCTCATCGGTTGGGACCAGTCTACCCAAATTCTTCATTACTGTTCCCAACTCGAACCCTGGGGATGACAAGGCTCAATTCCTGCTTAAACTTGATTTATCCAACAGTGACTTCAAGACCAATGAGGAATTCGGATTTGAGCTCCAACAACGTCTTGATCAAAATGTCGCTGGGGCTAAGCTTGAGGTCAAGTATCTGGAATACGCCATGCCTACGGATGCGAAGCTGGTCTTCACACTGAGTGGTGAAGACATTGAAGCGCTTTTGTTGGCATCCAATCAAATAAAAACAGTTCTTGAGGACATAGAAGGCACCTACAACATCCGAGACAATAATGTACCGAAAGAATATGAGTACGTCGTAAACATACATGAGGATATCCTATCCACCAGTGGAATCTTGAAATATGACATCGTCAAACAGATCAACACCGCTTTGATGGGCACCCGTCCTTCCAGCTTTAAAGCTGGTGGTCAAGAAATGGACATCTTGGTCAAAGGCGACATCACTTCTTTGGATGATCTGTATCGACTTCCCATTCAATCATCCGCAACGGAAACCACCATGCAGCTGTATCAATTGGCTTCGTTGGATCTTGAGGCAAATATCCCTTCGATTTATCGACACAATGGGCAACGGACAATCACCGTTCTTTCCGACATCCGTCCTGGTTATTCCGCACCTTTGATTGAACTGACGTTTAGAAATAAAATCGATGAGCTCATTTTGCCGGAAGGTGTTTCTGTCCGTTTCGATGGTGAACTGACGAATATATTCTTATTGATTCAAAATCTTGGCTATTCTGCGTTGATTGCCATTCTTGTGATTTACATGATTCTTTTGGTTCAGTTCGAGAAATTGATCAAACCGTTGATCATCATGACCAGCATTCCTCTTTCCTTAACCGGTGTCTTCTTAGGACTTTACCTCTTTGGATCAGACATCCAAGCCATGGCTTTATTGGGTGCTGTAAGTTTGATTGGGATTGTCGTAAACAACGGCATCCTTTTGATGGAAGTCATGGATGAGGGCTTAAGACAAGGTCAGTCGCTCTTGGAAACCTGTCAAAATGCCGTGGATGCACGCTATCGTCCCATCATGCTTACCACCATCACAACCTGTATCGGCTTGATTCCTTTGATTCTATCCAAAGATCCGATGACGGCCCCGATGGCCTTGGTTCTATTCTTTGGTTTATTGGTATCCACCATCCTGACGATGGTGGTTGTGCCAAGCTTCTACTACATGATCATGCGGAATAAAACAAAAGAAGCCTAAGCTTCTTTTGCGTAACCCATCTCAAATGCTTTGATGTTCAGCTCGGTAAGTGATTCATTCTTCTTACCGAGTTTTTTAATGATGGCTTCAATACCGTCTTCACGACTAAACATCGGCATGGTCCTCAGTAAGGCTCCAAAAGCCGCCATATTCGCAACCTTGAGTTCATTCAAGTCCTGCGCAATTTGATTGAAATCGATGGGAATCAACGAACCTTTGAAATCACTCGGTACATTCTTTACTAAAGAGGCATTGGTCACGATGACCACATCTTCCGCACAACGGGGTAGAAACTTATCCAAGGCTGGTTGGTTCATCGCAAGCAGATGGGTGATGCCTTCCGCAATCAAGGGAGAACTCACTTCTTTCGCATCGATCACCACATGGCAATTCGCTGTCCCCCCACGCATTTCAGGACCATAGGAGGGCATCCAACTCACCGCTAGATCCTTATCCATCGCTAAAATCGCAATCAACTGACCAACCGTCAAGACCCCTTGACCGCCAAAACCAGCAGACACACACTTGATTGTTTTCATCCTAGACTCCTTTATCCTTATAGACACCTAAAGGAAAATAGCTTGCCATTTCATTTTTAATGTATTGCAAGGCATCATTGGGACTCAAGCCCCAACCGATGTTGCAGGAGGACAACACTTCGATCATGCTGAACCCCTTGTTTTCTTTTTGATATTGGAACGCTTTCTTAATGGCTCTCTTTGCTTTACGGACACTCAGCGGATCCGCCGTCATGACACGTTCGATGTATGTTGCACCTGGAATGGTCGCCATCAGCTCGGACATCTTGATCGGTTCGCCCGTCTTGGACACATCGCGTCCCCGTGGTGAGGTTGTGGTGACTTGATTCGGTAAAGTCGTCGGAGCCATCTGCCCTCCGGTCATACCATAGATCGCATTATTCACAAAGATGACGGTGATGTTTTCACCACGATGCGCGGCTTGAACGATCTCCGCGGTTCCAATCGAAGCCAAATCCCCATCCCCTTGATAGGTGAAGACGATTTTTTCGGGATGAACACGTTTGACCCCCGTAGCCACCGCAGGTGCACGACCATGCGCGGCCTGAATCGCATCACAGTTGAAATATTCATAACTCATGACCGAACAGCCCACCGACGCGATCGCAACACTGTGATCCAACAGATCCAGTTCTTCCAAACACTCTGCTACCAAACGGTGGATGATGCCATGGGTACATCCAGGACAATAACTGAATGGCGCATCCGTCAAACCTTTGGTTTTCTTAAATACGACCGTCATCTCAACGTCCTCCTAAATGGTCTTTAACCGCATTGACCAATTCTTTGGGTTCAAAGACCATACCTCCGGCACGACCATAGAAGTGTGCCGGCACACTGCCTTCCAAACTTAAACGTACATCTTGGATCATCTGACCCATGGAGAGCTCAGCACACAGGACAAACTTCTTGCCTTGCGCAGCCTTTTTCAATGCTTCATATGGGAAAGGATACAAGGTCTTCGGTCTGAACAAGCACGCATTGATGCCTTCCGCTTTTAGATTCTCAATCGCTGCCTTGACGATACGTGAGGGTGTCCCATAGGCCACAAACATCACTTCCGCATTTTCATCATGACTGAGTTCATAATCCACTTCTTTTTCTTCGATCAAATCGTATTTCGCCCTAAGATCCTGATTGTGTTTTTCCAACTCAACAGGATTTAGAAACAATGAATTCACCACATTGCGATGTCCTCTGGAAAGATTGCCATCACTCGCCCAGGGTTTAGCGATCAAAGGTAAAGCTTCGGTATTGATTTCAACCGGCTCCATCATCTGGCCGATGACCCCATCCGCCAAGACAATGACTGGATTGCGATAGGTATCCGCCAAATAGAACGCCTTACGCACCATTTCCGTAGCTTCTTGGACTCCATTCGGAGCCAAGACGATGACTTTATAGTCCCCATTCCCACCGCCACGCGTCGCTTGATTGTAGTCTCCTTGAGCAGGTAGGATGCCACCCAAGCCTGGACCTCCACGACTGACACTGACGATGACCGCAGGTAGTTCAGCCCCTGCACAATAGGAAATGCCCTCTTGTTTGAGTGCCAAACCAGGCGATGACGAAGAGGTCATTGCCCGCGCTCCTGCCGCAGCTGCGCCGTAGACCATATTGATTGCGGCCAACTCACTTTCTGCTTGAACGAAGGCACCTTTATCCGGCATGTACTTCGACATATATTCAATCAATTCATTTTGCGGTGTGATGGGATAGCCAAAAAAGGCGTTGCATCCTGCCGCAATCGCTGCTTGGGCAATGGCTTCATTGCCCTTCATCAAGACTTTGCTCATATATCCAACCTCTTGACCGTTATTACGGTATCCGGACACATCGTCGCACAATTCGTACATGCGATGCATTTACTCATATCAAAGCAATACGCTGGGTTATACCCCACCGCATTTACTCGTGTCGTATCCAAAGCCAAGATATGCACGGGACACGCATGCACACAGAGGCTGCATCCTTTGCAGCGATCTGTATTAAATAGAACTTCACCTCTCATAAGGTCTCCTTTATCATCCATGTCTGACGCAACACCAATTCTTCATACACGATCGCATTACCGATCTTATCCTGAAGATCCACAAAGCGTTTGGTCAGAATCGTCGCAATCAAGGGCACATTCCATTGCTTGCATAACATCAGACATTCTTGATGTGCTTCGAGTATTATTTCTTCTGTCGTCTCATCCAAGAGATGCGAATTATTGATGATGCCGGCAAGTGGAATACCAAGGAAACGACTGAAGGTATCCATTGTCTCAAGCACCGCATCCCCCCAAGCATCACTGCGAAATTTATTCACCACCAAGTAGAGCTTGGCATTCTTCAAATCCTCTTTAAACCCCGCCAGAGGTCGCAAACCATGCGCACTTCCGGCACAATCGATGATCAGAGGCAAGGATCCATGCAGAGCAGGTCCCAAATCACCACTCAAAGCAGGAAAATCCTGATTGGTGTGATGTTTGATGGATGAGCCAATGATCTTAACCCCTTTTTCTTCAAACCAAGTCGTCAACTCGCGCGGTCTGAAATAAGGATTGATCACATCAATGTCCGCTAAGACACAAGGCGCATTGCGCAGTGCCCATTGGCAGGCAAACTCACTCTTGCCGACACCGTAGGCACCACTGATGATCAAAACCTCACTCATTTGGAATGTGGATCGAGTTGATGTTGCGCATCATTTCAATGCGACGTTCCGCCATGCAATCTGCGACCAAATACGTTGGTGTGTTCGTCGTCTTGGATTCAACGATGATTTCACGCACGCGATCATAAATCTGATCGATGGCACGCATCGATGCTTCCTTGTTATAACCGATTTTCTCTTGATAGACATTGATCAAACCACCGGCATTGATGACATAATCCGGCGCATAAATCAAACCCATTTCATGAAGCTTCGTCCCATGGATCGCACTGTCACTCAACACATTGTTCGCAGCCCCAGCAATGATCTTCGCTTTCAAACGTCCCAAGGTATCATCATTGATGACCGCACCCAAAGCACATGGCGAGAAGACATCGCAATCCACATCATAGATGGCTTGTGGCGATACGATCGTCGCACCGGTCTTTTCTTGTACACGTTTGACGCTTTCTTCATCGATATCGGCGATGGTCAAAATCGCACCCTCTTCATGGAGCAGATCACACAGCGCGGCTCCGACATGACCGACACCTGAAATCGCAATCCGAACGCCTTCCAATTTGGAAGAACCCATTGTTTCTTTCAAACAAGCCTTGATGCCCTTATACACACCATACGCCGTAAACGGAGAAGGATCGCCTGAAGTGGTCGGTAAACCTAAGACATGATCTGTCTCCATACGAACCAGACTCATATCATCCGGTGTCGTCCCAACATCCTCAGCGGTGATATAACGTCCACCCAAGGACTCGACATAGCGACCAAAAGCTCTCCAGAATGCTTCACGACGAACGGTATCCTTACGTAATTGTTTCGAGTTCCCAATGATGACGGCTTTTCCACCCCCAAGGTTCAAACCCGCACATGCAGCTTTCTTGGTCATCCCACGTGCCAAGCGCATGACATCATATACCGCATCTTCTTCAGTCTCATATTCCCACACACGGGTACCCCCTAAAGCAGGTCCCAAGGTCGTGTTGTGAATGCAGATGATTCCTTTAAGTCCAGAATAGCGGTCATGCATGTAAATGACTTGTTCATATCCATACTTCTGCATGTAATCAAATTTATTCATTGTTTTTTTCCTCCAAAAGAAAAGCCGCCTCTAGTTACCCTAAAAAACGACTGTCAGACAGATTGCTTTGCTTGTGATGTGTGACAATCATGAGCATAACGATTCAACGACCTTTCTACTGATACTTAAAGTATATCAAATCTCACAATTTTTGAAAGCGTTTTCAAGTGAAATTTTAGTAAAAACCCAGTTCTTCTTCACCCGTGATGAAACGATACGCAGCACTGGCTAAGGCAAAGAGTTCATCTTCCCCTGGGTATACCCTTACACTTTGAATCCAATCCACTTTTTCGATGATCCGTTGCACAAAGCCTTGATTATAGGCAAGCCCACCGGTGATCAGAATCTGATCGACCTTTCCCTCTAAAACCGCCGCCATCATACCGACTTCCTTTGTGATCTGATAAATCATGGCATCGATGACCTGTTTGGCGTAATCGTCCGTATCCGCCATCTTCAAGGCATCCATCATGCTGTTGGTACCTAAGTGTGAAATCAAACCTGACTTCCCCCCCAACATCCGCTTGATGGCTGGAATATCTTGAATCTGTTCCACCAAGTCCAAAACCATGAAATTACTCAATGCCCCTGCTCGCTCCGGTGAGAACGGACCTTCCCCATCCAAGGCATTGGTCACATCGACCACTTTACCTTTACGATGGGCACCGACTGAAAAACCGCCCCCTAAGTGACAGACGATGAGATTGAGCTCATGAACGTTTTTATTTATGGATTGAGCATACTCCAAAGCAATCTGCTTCTGATTCAAAGCATGAAACAAAGAACGGCGATAAACGCCTTTCAAACCTGTGAAACGTGCCACATCCTGCAACTCATCCGTAATCGGAGCATTCGCAAAGATGGCAGGCTTACAATAGGTCATCGCCCAACGCCTTCCAATGACCATGCCGATGCTAGAGGAATGCGCACCATATTTATCCACCATGACCTCTTCTACGATTTCGTCGGTGACTTCATAGATGCCACTGGGTAAGGGTTTGACCAAGCCTCCCCGTACACAGAAGACATCCATTTCATCCAGGCGATACGCATGTTTATTCAACCACGTTTCAACCCGTTCCTGTCTGAAATCAACTTGGTCAATGATGCGTTTGAACGGTTTCAATTCTTCCGCAGAGTGTCGTAAGGTAAACTCATCCAAACACTTCAAATCTTCGTACACTGCTCCTTTTGAAGAAGTGGAACCTAAATTCAGAATGATGCTTCTAGCCATGGTGTTGTCCTTTCAGTAAATGTGCGAGTAAGATGGAATGATACTTATCCTCTGCTTTATCTGCACGTGAAGTCAAGATGATTGGCACATCCGCTCCCATAACCACACCTGCCGTCTCACCAAACGCAAGAAATGTGATGGCTTTGAAAAGAATGTTGCCAGCTTCGATGTTTGGCACAATCAATACATCCGCATGACCGGCATTGGGATGCACGACCCCTTTGTGATGCGCTGCTTCCACATCCACCGCATTATCCAATGCAAAAGGACCATCCACCTGACATCCAAGGATCTCACCTCGTTTCGTCATGGCAGAAAGTTCCGCCGCATCGACACTGGATGGCATTCTTGGATTGACCTTTTCAACAGCCGATAAAACCGCTACTTTTGGATCCAACAAACCCAAGGCATGGGCAACCTCAACACAATTATCAATGATTGCTTTCTTCGTCATCAGATCCGGGGCAATGTTCATCGCCGCATCAGACACAAGATAGATACGATCCCGTTTGGGCACATAGGCCACTGTCACATGCGATAACACTTGGGCTTTACGGATGCCCCAGTCCTTGTTCAACACCGCTTTTAAAAACACACTGGTATCCACCAAGCCTTTCATCAGAAGCTCAGCTTCCCCCTTATGAACCGCTTGTACGGCCTTGGCACAGGCTTCCTCAGGATTCGCACAGTCAAAGATTTTAAGTTTGAAACTCAGTTTCAAAGCATCTAAGATCATCTCGATCTTTTCTTTATCCCCATACAGATGCGCTTCAATCCAAGCTTCTTCCGCAGCTTGGGATAAGGCCATCAATACAGCCTCATCTTCCGCACATGCGACCGCAACACGTAAAGTTTTCGATATCGTCAATTTTGACTTCAAGTAATGATCGAGTTTCATAATGGTTCACCTTTGTCTCCATTATAAACAAGGCAAAGACGCATGCACAAGACATTGGGCATATTCCTTTATCAGAAAGCATAAGCATGCTATATTTTACTTACTAAAGGAAAGTATCATGAAAAACTATCACACAAATGAAATCCCCCATATCAAATCTGTACAACTCAAAGTAACGAAGCTGGATCGTTCATTGGCTTTTTATACGAAAGTCCTTGGTTTAAGCATAATCCAACAGAATAAATTGGAGGCAAGCCTTGGCAACTCTAAAGGACAAGTCTTGATCGACTTGATTGAACTCAATGAAGCAAGTCCTCGACCCCAACGTTTTGCGGGACTTTATCATGTGGCTCTTTTGGTCCCAACGCGTAAAGCACTGGCAAAACTTGTTCAGCACTTTATTCAGAATAAAATTCCTGTCCAAGGCGCAAGTGACCATGGCATCTCTGAAGCCATCTATCTTGCAGATCCGGATGGCAACGGTATTGAAATCGCTGCGGATACACCAGATGAGACCTGGCCATGGATCAATGGTAAACTCGATATCCTTGGCAAAAATGGGCCAATGGATATCGATGATGTCCTCTCCAATAATCCAGACACTGAGATCTTTGATCAAATGGAAGCAGAAACGATTGTCGGTCACCTTCATCTTCACGTCTCTGAACTGGAAAAATCCAAGCAATTTTATATGGAGTTCTTAGGTATGGATGTCATCATCGATCTACCGAATTCCGCCTTGTTCATGTCCTATGGTGCTTATCATCATCACATTGCCCTGAACCTATGGAATGGACGCAATGTCCCCCAAACTCCAATCAATGCACCTGGTCTTGCCTTAGCTCGATTGCACGTTCCTTCGATCGCATTCCTCGATCAAGTGGAGCAGAAGCTCAGCAATCACCAATACCCATACCAAAGAAAAGATCAAACACTCACCGTGCTTGATCCCTCTGGCAATCCCTTCGAACTCAGTCACCAAGCTCAGCAATGAGCTTTTATTCACACTGAAAAAGACGCCATAAGCGTCTTTTTCGTGCAAGGTTATTTCGCTGCGTTGGCTCCGGCAATCTTCCCGAAGACAACATCATCCAATGTGTTATTTCCTGCAACACGTCCATCACCGTACAATCCACCGATGACTTCACCCGCTGCATACAAACCTTTGATTACTTGACCATCACGATTCATAACTTGAGCGTCGGCATTAACTTCAACACCACCCATCGAATAATGATTGGAAGGTTTTGTGACAAGTGCTTGGTAAGGAGCTTCAATCAAGCGGCCTAAGACCTTACGACCAAATGGATCGATGCCATTGTTGTAGTCTTCAACCGTTTTAACCAAAGTTGCGGCATCCAAACCAATGAGTTGTGCCAAGCCTTCAATCGTATCCGATTGAACACCTTTGCCCTTTTCGAAGTATTTCTTACCATCTGGGGTATTCAGCACACGATTGTCAAAGATGACATAAGCACTGTGCTCCGCTGTTTTAAGGATTTCAGAAGCCAAAGCTTTTGGCGCTAAGGTTTCATCAACAAATCGCTGTGCTTGTTGATTCACGATGATTCCTGAAATGTCTTCCGTATTCACGATGCGCTCGTTATACCAATCGCCATTCAAAGATAAGGGACGAATCTGCATGTATTCCATATCGATCAAGTTTGCGTTCACCGCTAACGCCATTGTGATCCCATCGCCTGTCGCGCTTGGTGTCGTCATTTCAGTATTGATGTCTTTATATTTCGCATTGTAGAACGCGATCATTTCAGGATTGTTATTCATTCCACCTGTTGCCAAGACAACTGCATCGGATTGAATGGTGTAAGCACCTTCTGGACCTTCGACGTTTGCGCCTGTGACGGCTCCATTCTCAACGACGAATTCCAATGCCTTTGTTTTTGTACGAATTTCAAGATTCTTAAGTTGATTTGCTTTGTTTAATAAAACACCCACCAGTTGTGATCCATAGTGGCCTTCAACGGGAACCAACCAGAATGGTTCTTTTTCAGAACGAACCTTCAATGCCAAGCCAAGATCACTCAACCATTGGATTGCATCGGCGCTTTCATCAACAAGGATTTGAACCAATTCAGGATTGGCAAGATTCTTCCCCGTTTCCATCGTCCGTTTAAAATGATCTTCTTTTGTAAATGCGATCCCGGATTCTTGATGCAAGAATGTATCTGATGCCGTGATCCCCGTTGCAGAGATGATGGTGTTTCCACCTACTGCGCTCATTTTTTCTACAAGGATGACTTTTTTGCCTGCTTCAGCCGCTGTGATGGCCGCAACCAAACCTGCACCACCACCCCCGATGATCAAGACATCTGTCTTCGTGACTTTGGGACCTGTTGAGCAAGCAGCCAATGAAACTGCTAATACAGTAATCAATAGTAATTTTATCGATTTCATGGTTTACTTCGCTTTCGCCAATGCTGCCTCAGCAGCTTTTAAAATCGCTTCTGATGTAACGGTGACACCTGCGATGACATCGATTCCTTCAATGCTTTGTTTCTTTAAAACAGCTGCTGGGATTTCAAGAATCGCAGGATCCGAGATACCCGGTGTTTCTGTATGACTTACAACTTCAAATGCTTTGATCTTATCCTTAGCAACGGTCAATTTAATGGTGACAGGTCCATATTTACCTTCTGCACTGCCTTCATATTGTCCATCTTTATAAACCGATGCACTGGAACATCCTGTTAATACCACTGCCAACAATACTGCTATAATTCCAATTCGTTTCATGTGTATTCTCCTTACACATCGATTTTAAACTTTGTGATATTTTTTACAATTGAGCTTTGCCCTTAAATAAAAGGACAATTGTCCTTTACTTAACATGTTGCTGATAATACAATACCGCTTCTGTGCGATTCTTCACACCGATCTTTTCATAGATGATGCTCAGATAGTTTCGAATCGTTTTCTCTGACATGAACATTTGATCGGCAATATCCTGATTTGAGAGTCCTGAGGAAAGGTGTTTTAAAATCTTGCATTCATTATCATTCAAGATCCGCTGTAACTCATCTTTTCGCTTAACATAACAAACCATCTTATGTAGAATCGCTTCATCATAATAGCTTGCCCCCGCCAATATGGCATGAATAGCGTCCATGATACGTCGCGGATCAGAGGTTTTCAATAAAATACCCTCTACCCCCGATTGTACACATTGATAAATGATCCGATCATCTTCAAATGCAGTAAGAATCAAGATGGCAGGACGATGTTTAAATGTTTCTAAAGCATGAATCACATCCATCGCATTTCCATCTTGTAACTGATAATCCAAAAGCACACCATCATACTTAGTCACAGCCATGGCTTTCAGTGCATCTTTCACGCTGCTGGCTTCCTGAATCATCGCATCCGGATAGTTCAATTGAAAGCGGGAACGCAATCCTTCTCGAACGATCGAATGATCATCCACGATTAAAATGTTCATCATAGATCAATCCTTTCCAGGGTATCCGCACATCTAGTTGCGTTTTTGCGCTTGTTTGCCAATGATACGACCCTTGACACATTTCAATCCGATTCTTGATGCTGCTGAGCCCAAAATGTTGACTTTGGTCGACTTCATCAAACTTGAAACCAAGACCATTATCCATCAATGTGATGTTTAACGCTTCAGGGTCTCCAATAATCACACATTCAAAACGAGTGGCTCTCGCATGTTTCTTAGTATTGATTAAGAATTCCCTTATGATATACAGCAAGTGATTCATCGCCTGCGAATCTATGGGTTGGGTGTATATCAAAGGCACATCAAAGCTGAACTCGATTCGCAAGCCAGGTGCACTTCCTGTCGAAAAGATGTGCTCGAGTTCGGACTTGAATTCACTGAGATCAACGCTACGAATAACAGGCGATCTCAGAAACGCACGAATGTCTTCCATAGACAGTTGAATGTTTTCATGAAGAGTCTTTAGAATAACTGGATCAACCCCCTGGGATTCAAGACTTGTGACGGATAAATTGGCCACAAAGAGATGTTGCAAGACCACATCATGCAATTGACTACCCAACTTACGTCGCTCGATACGACTGATTTGATGTCTGAATAATCGCTTTTCATGCAGTCTTTGTTGACGTTCATATGAAAACATAAATATAAACAAACTTATCGCAATCCCTAAAGCAAATAGGATTCGAAACATTTCGATGGGTAAACCAAATTGATGAATAAAGGCATCACGATTAATAAAACGTGCCGGAAAGAAATCAAATGCTTCACCGACCAAGCCGGTTGAAAGCGTATATAGAAAGAACACCGCTGCAAGAATCCGTAAAATGCCAGCGAGCGTATCGAGTTTCGCAATGCGCAACTCGTGTTGATAAAACATTAATGCGAATGTCGCAAAGATTCCGGCGGGTAAAGCTGTGACATAACGTGTAAACAAAATCAAGCCCTCACGGATCAATTGAACATCGAATGCATTGTCTGCCATGACCCATAAAACGACAATCCACCAAAACGCATAAAAAAGTGTCAGAACACTAATGAATATGCGATCAAATCGGCGGAGCATCAAAATGAGATAATAGGCAAATAGAGACAAGAAATAGAATGAACTTCCATACAGAAACAAGATGGTGATGGATAATTGAGCATTATACGCATTAAACAAGGGAATACGGTTGAACATGATGAACCATTCCGCAAAACCATGGATCAAACCAAAAAAGCCTAGATGCAACAGACTTCTTCTAAAAGGAAAGTCCATATGTTTATGGAACAAGAAAAAGCAACTCAATCCCATTGAGAAAAATGCCAAACCATAAATAAAATAGAGAACAACCAATTGCAGTGAATCCATATGCAACACTTTATCTGTTTCTTTTCCTTTCGTCAATCAAAGTCATTTGAAAAGAAGAAATGCGAAATGAATTCTCATTTGAACTACTTTGTTTTTGCATGTTCAATCGTGTGACTAGAGCATATGTGAAAGTCACAACTCAATGAATATTGATATGTTCTTAATCTTGAACACAACGAGTTGACCAGGTACGTTCTAAGATTAAATGCTTCGAATAACCCGAAAAGTCTATCAATACCTCTAGTCTCGCATTAGCACACCAATACCTCTCAAAGCTTTTGTTCATTCTTGAAAATAAGGAGATCCTCATCCAACATCTACACCTTAAAAAAAAGGATCTAGCACGCTTCGTCCGAGACCCTTCTGTTAATCCAATCATATTTGTATTACATGTCCCACAATACGTCTACTTGATCCGAGCATTCTCCATCGCTTGTTCAACCGCTGCGATGATCGCATCACGGGTATAACTTGAACCCGTGAATACATCCACATCCGCCGTGCCTTGATGTTCAATGATCTGCTCTGGCAATGCATCTAAAACCACTTGTGCGATATCGGGGGTTTCTTCTTGAGCGGTGATCTCAACTTTTGTGATTTCATCATTCATAAAAGTAACCGTTACTGCAATGGGTCCCTTCTTACCTTCACCGACACCTTCAAACGTCCCGTCATGATAAATTTGGGGCGTTTTTGCGCATGCGGATAATGCGAATACGATCAAAAGCATAAAACTCATGATCTTCTTCATGGATAGCCTCCTCACATTATGAGTGATATACTTCGCATTAGCACAACATGGATACAAGTTCATTCAAAGTGCATAAAAAAAGTAAGCGATAAGCCTACCTTGTACACTACTTTATTTTAGCTTGTTCGATGGCCTGTTCAACTGCTGTGACAATCGCATCGCGTGTATACGTCGCACCCGCATAGGTATCGACACCTTCCGTCCCCTGAAGCTCCACAATCTGAGTTGGAATGTTTTCAAATACGACATTCGCAATATCTGGTGTTTCTTCTTGAGCTGTGATTTCGACTGCGGTAATCTTATCATTTTCAAAGGTGACAGAGACGACAACAGGCCCCTTCTTTCCTTCACCGGTTCCTTCAAAGGTTCCATTATTGTACACTTTTGGCGCGCTTGAACAGCCCACAAGGACCAAGACAAGCAAAAGTGCTGCACCGATAATCTTCTTCATTCTTTACCCTCCTCACACATTAGTGTGACATACATCACATTATCATATTTTTGATTGGAATGCAAACACAAACAAAAGACAAGTGAATCACTTGTCTTGAATGTATTTCTTACACCAGTTCTCGATCTCTTCGAGACCGGATTTATTCAAGGATGAGAAGAGGATCACATCCTGTTTATACTTCCCGCTCAATTCGCGTTTTACTGCAATTCGTTTCGAGTGGTTCAGTTTATCCGACTTGGTCGCGACGATCAAGAGTGGCAACTTCTTAGATTCCACAAATTCACGCATGTCCTCATCATCATCCGTCAAACCATGACGACAATCAATGACCAACATGACCCCATTGACCTTACGCAGTTCAAAGTAGTCATCCATCATCTTACCGTACTGGATCATTTCAGATCGTGAGCGTTGGGCATAGCCATAGCCCGGCACATCCACCAACATCAAACGATCTTGAATTTGATAGAAATTGATGTATCGGGTCTTCCCTGGCCGTTTACCGACATAGGCCAAAGCTTTCTGATGGGTCAAAGCATTGATCAATGAACTTTTCCCCACATTGCTTCGTCCAGCCATGACAAATTCTGGGAAGCTTGTCTCTGGAAATTGTTTCTTTTCAACGGCTGTCGTCAGAAATTCGGCTGTGACAAAGAGATTCATTCGTGCACCAAAGCTTCCTTGAGAACTTGTTCCATGGATTCAACAGGCACAAAAGTAATCGCTTCTTTGACGATCTTAGGCAGATCATCCATGTCTTTTAGATTCAACTTAGGAATCAGAATCTTGGTGATGCCCACACGGTGCGCAGCCAAAGATTTCTCTTTTAAGCCACCAATCGGCAAGACATTCCCACGCAAGGTCACTTCCCCTGTCATCGCCAAGTCAGAATAGACTTCACGGTGCGTCAAAGCGGAGACCAAAGCGGTTGTCAAGGTGATTCCGGCACTTGGACCATCCTTCGGCACGGCACCTTCCGGTACGTGGATATGGATGTCATTGCCTTCAAAGAACTTCGGATCGATGTTGTATTTCTTCGCATTGGATTTGACATAGCCCAAAGCGATTTCCGTGGATTCTTTCATGACGCTGCCCAATTGGCCGGTCACGATCAAACGTCCTTTGCCTTCAAAAGTCGTGACTTCCACAGGAAGCACATCCCCTCCAAAGGAGGTATAGGCCAAACCGGTGACGACACCGACTTGGTTATCTTTTTCTTTTTTACCGTATTCAAAGATTTCTTTGCCCATCCACTCCATCATCAACTTATCGGTGACGGTAATGGACTTCTTGCCATCCTTGAGAATCGCTAAGACCGATTTACGGCAGAGGTTCGCAATATGACGTTCCAACTGACGAACACCCGCTTCACGTGTATAGTTACGAATGATGTGCAAGATGACTTTGTCCGCGATATTGAATTGTTTCGACTTCAAGCCATTCAAAGCGGCTTGTTTCGGAATCAAGTGCGCCGTCGCGATGTTCACCTTTTCATCTTCAGTATATGAAGACAAGTTGATGATTTCCAAACGGTCACGCAAAGCAGCTGGAATATCTTCCAAATAGTTGGCCGTCGCGATGAACATGACTTTACTCAAATCATACGCTTCTTCCAAATAGTGATCGGAAAACATGCTGTTTTGCTCAGGATCCAAAACCTCCAGCATTGCAGAACTTGGATCACCTTTGTAATCACTCGCCATCTTATCGATTTCATCAATCAAAAAGACAGGATTGACCACAGCCGCTTTTTTCATGGACTGAATGATACGACCTGGCAAAGATCCCAAGTAAGTACGACGGTGACCACGGATTTCCGCTTCATCACGAACACCCCCTAAGGAAGCCTTCACAAAGTTACGATTCAAAGCATTGGCAATGGACTTCGCCAAGGAGGTCTTACCGACCCCCGGAGGGCCTACCAAACAGAGAATCGGTGCATTCAAACTCTTGGTCATCGTTTTGACAGCCAAGTATTCCATGATGCGATCCTTAACTTTTTCAAGCCCAAAGTGATCTTTATCTAAAACGGCGCGAACCGCTGTCAAATCTTCATTGTCTTGAGACTCTTGCCACCAAGGCACATTCAACAACCAGTCCAAATAGGTTCGAATGACGCCACTCTCACCGGATGAACTAGGAAGCATTTCATAGCGTTGGATTTCTTCCAATGCTTTCTTCTTGATGTTTTCTGGATATGGATTGTCTTCAACCAAACGGCGTAGACTTTCCATATCATCGGTTGAATTCGGCACATCACCCAATTCTTCCTTGATCGCACGGAGTTTCTCACGTAAGTAATATTCACGTTGGTTTTCTTCGATGCGTTCACGAACTTTCTCATTGATGCCTTGTTCGATGTTGGTCAACTCCTTCTCTTTTTTGAGATTGGAGATGATCATCAACAAACGTTGGTTGAGCACCAATTCTTCGAGAAGTGCTTGGCGTTCATCCAAATTCATTGGGAAATATTGCGCCACTTGATCCGCAAGTGTGACAGCACTGACCCCTTTGGTCAGTTGACTGAACACCTCAGGAGGAAACGATTGACCGATGTTGGTGATTTGTTCCAAGCCTTTGGCAATTTGACGCACCAAAGCCATTTCTTCCAAGCTGTCTCCGACGATGTCTTCTTCAGGTTTGATGGTCGCAAACAACATGCGCTCATCATCACTGAGACGAATCACACTTGCCCGTTGCACACCGCTGAAGGTCACACGGAGAAAGCCTTCTTTCTTTTTCATGGACTTGATCTTACACAAACTTCCCATGGCAAAGAGATCATTGATTTTAGGATCGTCGACTAAGACATCCTTTTGACTTACGATAAATACTTGACCATCGAAATAAGCCATCGCTTCTTCCACGGCACTGATGCTTTTATCCCGTCCCACTTCGATCATGACATCCTGACCTGGAAAGATCAGTACGCCACGTGTGGCGATGACAGGCACATTTAATTCTAGTTTCTCCATCTTAACCTCCTTATGAAGGAATAAGACGCTGAGCGTCTTATCTATTGATTGGATTCACGGATAAGGTCATATGCTTTACGCAAGCGAAGATCGTAAGCGATCGTTGCTTCGGAAGCCAATTCTTTGACCTTAGGTAAATCCATTTGATATGTTTCAGCAATTTGCACGTATTCTTTTTCGATTTCATCCGCCAAGACTTTGATGTCTTCCGCTTGTGCGACCGCATCCAAGACCAAACGTACTTTGACCTTGCTTTCTGCATCGATGCGCATTTGAGCACGAAGATCGTCGGTGCTTTGACCCGTGATTTCAGTGTATTGTTTCAACGAGAATCCTTGTTGGGACAAACGGTTTGAGAAGTCTTCCAACATGGTTTGTGTTTCATCATCGATCAAAACCTGAGGTACATCGATTTCACTGCCTTCAACGACTTTCGTCAACAGTGCGTTGTCGAAATCTTGGTTCGCTTTGGTTTGTTTGTTGGCCAACAATTCTTCTTCGAAATGTGCCTTCAAACCTTCAAGCGTATCCACATCGTGGTGATTCACTTCTTTTGCGAATTCATCACTCAAAGCTGGCAATTGCTTCGCTTTGATTTCATTTACTTTTACCTTAAAGACCACATCTTGTCCAGCCAAATGCTCTGCACCATAGTTTTCAGGGAAGGTAAGATTAATATCCTTTTCTTCGCCACTCTGCATACCGATGATGGCTTCTTCAAAGCCAGGAATAAAGGAACCGGATCCGATTTCAAGCGCGAAGTTCTCACCCTTGCCACCTTCAAATGCAACGCCATCTTTGAAACCTTCGAAATCAATGACAGCTGTATCCTTAAGTTCAACCAAGCCGGATTCTTTCAAAACCAACTCAGCGAATTGCGCACGCAATTCTTCCAACTTAGCATCGACTTCTTCCGGTGTGACGGTAGGAATATCTTTAGTGACGCCTAAGTTCTTATATTCTCCCAATTTGACTTCACCCAAAACTTCAAATGTGAATTTCATGGTTACGGATTCTTTGCTTAGAGCGTCGATGCCCAATTCAGGACGTGAGATCGGAGTCAACTTCTGTTCATCCAAGCCTGCTTCCAAAGCACTTTGCGCAATGGATTCGACCGCTTCAATCAAGATGTTTTGTTCCGTGACTTGTTTACGGACCATATCTTCAGGAGCCTTGCCCTTGCGAAAACCAGGAACCTGTACATTCTTCGCTAATTTATTGAGCGCTTTCTTCTGAGCGGTTTCCCATTTCTCACCATCGATTTCGACGTGTAAATCACCTTTGGTTTTTTCAATCATTGTCCATGTAGTTTTCATAAGGACCTCCTTGTTGCTTGTATATTATAACACAGTTATTAGCACTGTCAACTAATGAGTGCTAAGGCCGTTATCGCCTCTAAATAATTGATTTTTCAACTGTTCCCAATCCTTTGGATCCAGCAGTTTGGATGCCACATCTTCCAAGATGGCATAGGCGAGATCCTCACCTTCATCATCCGTATATACGAGTGGAAGTTGAACAAGCCCCATATATACCAAACGATCCAAACACAGACGTTCCATCGATGGATTCTTCTCACACCATGTTTTGATCAAATGCTCCGCCGTTTGATAGCCATCTCCCTCTTCCGGTAAAGCTAGAGATGCGGGAATGACCTGGTATTCAACCCCTTCGAGATTAAAGATGAATTCATCGTGGAGTTGTTGCTCAATCAAGATGCGAACCAAAAGTCTTGCCATGATAGGATCCTCAAGGTGTTCAAAGAACCTTTGGATCAAGTCACTTTTATTTCTTAGATTCATGCGACTGAGTTGATCCAAAGCCTTGAGTTGAGCGTGTTCATCCTTCGTCAATAATTCGAGCAACATCTCATCATCGTAATAGCTACGCTTGACGTTTGGGCTTTGCATCAACTGTTTCAATTGTTCGTGCAAACTTAAAAAACGCTCGTGATAGAGCTTGGGGATATAGGGCATGCTTAGTTCTTCTAAAACCAAAGCCAAAGCTTCTTCATAAGCGTGTTCGTTTATCTTTTGTTCAATCAATTGAATCTGGATTTGATAGCTGTTTTCTTCCATCGTTAATATTATTGCACAGTTTGTCCGTGCTTGCATCGTTAGATGCTTGTGTTAGAATAAACTTATGAAAATTCTAAGTGTGATCGTCGGTTTAGTCCTGACTGCGGGTGGTGTCTACCTTGCTTATGACACGTTTATGTTGTTTGATGATTTGGAAACCCTACGACTGGGCTTGTTGTTGGGAGGATCCTTTCTAGCCATGACCTTTGGTCTCTATTTCTTCTTATTACCCTTGGCTATGAAACCTAAGAGTAAAAGAAATATAGTCAAAGAAGTGATCGTTGAAGCAGAACCTTCTGAAGCGTTCATCAGTGAGACTGAAGCCCTGCATGTCATTCAAGAGAATGATGTCAAACAAGAAACATCCCAAGATGATCACCTGAATACCTTTGAAAACTTAGAAGTAAAGCTTGATTCTGTAGAAAAAGATTCTTTAGATCTAGACAAAACCAAAGCATATGAAGTCATCCATGAAACCCTCGACACTCAAGCAAGACACGCTGATTTCGATCAAACACGTATCATGACGACTTTGTTCGATGAAGGCCCGCATGATGTGGATGGGGATACGATTGTTCTTCCCACGTTCAACGAAGAAGTGGAAGAGGAAGCAGGTCAGACCGATGATCGCTTGTTTACCGCAAAAGTATTCAATGATACCTTTGATTTCGAAACCAAGCATGAGTTACGTGTCATCGGTATTGAGTCCTTTGGAAGTCAACGTATCTTAAGAAAACTCAAACCTGAGAGTGAACTCAAGCTCAGCTATAAGCAAAAGAAAGGCCTGAATCTCGCCCAGGTCACCCACCACGATAAAGTCATTGGTTATGTCTCCCGTTTGGAAATGAATCACTTGAATAAGAGCTTGGATCAATTGATCCGCGTCACACCTGGTGATATCGTCACCGATGGTCGTAAAGTCATCCGCTTCAGTATCCAACTTCATTTCAAGGATGAGGAGAAACAAAACGCATGAAATCAGAAATCTCACAAGAACGTAAAGTATTCTACACCATCGGTTTGATCACAACTGGCATCGGATTTGTTTCTTTCTTATCCGTCTTCGCTTTTGCATTTTTTGGTGATCCTTTTCGAATGGGCTTCAGCTTCATGGCACCCGGCTTCATCGGTTTTGTCTTGATCATCATCGGCCAAGGCATCATGACCTTCGCTCGTTTGGGTAAAGCCGGTTCAGGTTTGATTTTGGATCCCAAACAAGCCCGAGAGGATCTGAGACCCTATTCCTCGCAAGTGGGAGGAATGCTCAACGATGTTTTGGATGAAGTCGACTTACCGCTTCAAGCCAAAGAAGTCGTCAAAGTCCGTTGTCGTCAATGCCAAGCGCTTAACGATGAGGATGCCCGTTTTTGTAAACATTGTGGTTCCGTACTCTAAGCTCAATTGATTTGAGCTTTTCTTTCGGGCATAAAAAAACCCTTTTGATAAGGGCAAAATAATGGCGTCCTCGGAGGGACTCGAACCCCCGACCGTGCGCTTAGAAGGCGCATGCTCTGTCCAGCTGAGCTACGAGGACAAGGTGCTGTTACATCTTACCAAATTTGAAACTTAAGTTCAAGAATCAAAACCACTTTCGCTTTTTCTCTGGCCATGGATGTTCTTTACGTTCCACTGTGATTTCACCTTTATCTAAGGTGATCAACGCATAAGAAGGTAGACTGGCGTCGCGATTGTGATGAATGGAACCTGGATTGACCAAGGTGATGCCCTCTTCACGGGTCACCTTGAAGACATGACTGTGACCATAGAGAACCAATTGGCATTGTTCCTCCTTGGCTTTTAGAATCAAACGTTCGACCATGTGATACATCGGATACTGATGACCATGGATGAGCAGGATCCTCACCCCATCCAAGTCTAAAATGACCTGTGTTGGATAATCATAATATTGATCGTTGTTGCCTTTGACCGAAACGAAACCATCCAGTTCACTGGCTGGGCTTTCACTGTCCCCACAATGCAGATAAGCTTCCGCATGGGGATAGAGACTACGTAATTCTTGATGGACGCTGTTACGTCCATGCGTGTCACTGACAACGAGGATCTGTTTCATGGTCTACCTCTATTTTAGTAAAGTCAACGTCACTTTGAAAGAGTTCTTTGACTTGTATGTGCGCATAGATGGCATCTTTGGTCGTGAAGCATTTGACTTCACCTTCCACCAATTTCTTGTCTTTAAATTGGTCCACCATCACTTGAATGGAATCATAAATGTTCTGTTTGAAGACATGGTTGAACGCAGGACGCGCCAAAGGATAATGTGTGCATCCTAGAATCAAGGCATCCGCATGTAAACTCTCCTGCGAGAGCTCTTGCTCTATATATGCTTGCATATCCGCTTGAGACCGCATTCCTTCCACCATACTGACCAATTCAGGTAAGACGGACGCATGAATCTTCATTCTTGGAAAACGTTGTCTCAAGGCTTTTGTGTAGATCTCACTCTGGATGGTAAGTTTGGTTGCCACAACCAAGAGGGATTTTGTATCGTTTGGAATCTGTTCAAGGGTCGGTTCCACGACCTCATGAAAGACCACCGTGGGAAAGCGTTCCTTCAACACCGGAAGCGCAACCGCATTCATGGTGTTGCAGGCGATCACGATCTCATGGATCCCATGATCGATGAACCATTGTATGTTCTTTGTTGCGATGTTTTGAATCTCAAGTGCTGTCTTATTCCCATAAGGTGCATTCTTCTGATCGGCGAGAAAGTAAAAAGCAGCGCTGGGATACGCTTGATGCAAGGCATGAAAGATGCTGTAGCCACCGAGGCCGGAATCGATGATACCAATCGTCATAGTGGATATTATACCATTTCTTGTTTGGCTTGAATACGCTGCTTAATCGTTTTTGCTAAGCTTGGTCCAATCACTTCTGTAAGTTGTTCATCACTGGCCTCAAGGATGCCTTTAACCGATTTGAATCGCTTAAGCAATGCTTGTTTACGCTTTGGTCCAACCCCTTCAATGTCATCCAAGACGGAAGTGGTCTGGGCCTTAGAGCGACGTTTTTGGTGTTGCGAGAGGACGAAACGATGCACTTCATCTTGCATGCGTGTCAATAAGTAAAACGTCTCTATGGAATCTTTCAACTCAATGCGATTGCCTTTGCGATCCATCAGAGCCGAGGTTTGATGTTTCTCATCTTTGACCAAGCCAAAGACCGGGATATTCACATCCAACAGCTCTAGGCTGCGTAAGGTTCCTTGTATTTGAAGAAAACCACCATCCACCAAGAGAACACTCGGGAAGGCTTTAGACTCTTTAAGCATTCTCAAATAGCGTCTGTAAATGACTTCTTCCATATTGCGGACATCATCCGCTTCATTGTGTAGATGATAGATGCGATAGTCTTGTTTAAAGGCTTTCCCATGTTTGAATACGACCACCGCTGAAGTAGCCAATTGACCTTGGGTATGTGAGTTGTCCACCAACTCGATGGTGTTCACATCGTCTAAGTTCAAAAGAGAAGCCAAATCTTCCAAGGCTTTATCTTGTTTACTTTGGTTGCGTTGGATCATCATACCGTATTGACGATGATAGTTCATCGCATTCTTCAACACAAGATCCATGAGTTGACGTAGTTCACCCCGTTGCGGTTGATGAACCTTGATTTCCAGAATCTCTTCAAGATTACGGACATCCATGCCAAATGGCAACAAAAGTTCTTTCGGTTTCACTTGTTTATCGTAATATTGAAGAATGAACTGTTCAAAGCTCTCTTGTGCGTCTTCAACCAAGATGGCACTGACTAGATGGCGATCCATCAATTGGCCACCGCGGACGATCAAAGCCGCAATGGTCAATACCCCATCCTTCTCATAGTAGTTGAAGGCATCGCGATCGGTACGCGTTTCTTGATTGACATTCTGTTTATCGTTGATGTGATCCAAAGATCTGAGATAATCCCGATACTCAATGGCCTTTTCATAATTCAAGGCATCCGTCGCCTTCTGCATTTCCGTTGTTAGACGTTTGCGTAAATCCTTATCGTCCCCTTTGAGGACTTGAATGATTTCTTTGAGCATCTCAGGATAAACATTCTCTTCAACCGGAAACTCACAGGGTCCCAAGCATTGGCCTAGATGATAATAAAGACACACTTTTTTAGGAAGGGTACGGCATTTGCGCAAGGGATAAATCGAATTCAACAACGTGGCCATATTATGAGCCGCACTGGCATCGGGAAAAGGACCATAATAATTGGCCTTTTTGTCTTTCTTAAGTTCGCGTACGACACTTAGGCGTGGATACTTCTCTTGGGTGATCTTGATGTAGGGATAGGATTTATCGTCCATGAACATGATATTGAAGCGTGGACGATGTTTCTTGATCAGATTGATTTCCAAAATTAAGGATTCTTTTTCCGTATCCGTCACAATGATGTCAAAGTCATGGATCAAACTGACCAACTTGGTCGTTTTATAATCATGCGCGCCCGTAAAATAATTATTGACGCGATTCTTGAGCTTTTTCGCTTTACCGACATAGATGATCTGTCCCTGTTGATCCTTCATCAGGTAACAGCCTGGCTCCATCGGTAAACTGGCGAGCTTATCTTGGATACTCATGACTGACCCTTGAATTGCACGACAGTGGCACCGACGCCCCCCTCGCCTTGGCCACCGAGACGATAGCTTTCAATGCGTTCCTGTTTCGCCAACAAGCCATGTACGGCTTGTCTGAGTGCACCGGTCCCATGACCATGGATGATGCGCGCGAACGGCATCTTGGCACGTAAACACTGATCAATGTATTGGCTTACGATGGGAAGGGCTTCCTCAACCCGATACCCGATCACATTGAGCTCAAGCGGTACCGTTGGGACGGCTTCTTGGGTGATGGTGATGGATTTCTGTGCTTTTGGCGCATTGCCTAAAGCCAATTGACTGGGAGAGACTTCCATGCGGATGCCATTGATCATGACCACCACAACCTTTTTCTTCAGTTGGATGACCTTTCCTTGTTGGTTGGTGGCTTTGAGTTTGACCCACTGACCGATTTCAATGTTTTCCAATGGTTTCTCTGTTTTGACTTGCGGTCGTTTTTGCGAGAGTTGTTTCTTCTTTTCAATCAAGGTGTGCAAGGGCTGGTCCTGCGAGCGCATCTCACTGAGAATCACTTCAGCTTCAATCTGAGCTTCCTCATAGAGTTCATCCAAAGCTTCTTGGAGTTCAGCTTGTTTCTTTTCTTTTTGTGCTTCAAATTGTTGGAGTTTCTGTTGAAGCGTATTGCGTTCCTGATTGAGTTCTGCCTGAGCTGAATCCAATTTCTCTTCCCATTGTTTGAGTTCCAACATCTTTTGATCCAAACGTTCCTGCAGTAAGGCAAGTTCGGACTTCGCTGCTAATTTTAATTCCTTCGCATGTTCCAGAATCTTCGGGTTGAGATTGAAACGGGCTGCGATTTCAAAGGCAAAGGATTGCCCTGCGATGCCTTCCAAATACCTAAAGGTAGGACGCATGGCTTCCATATCAAACTGAACCGAGGCAAGTAAGATGTCCCGATGGATCAGTGCATATTCTTTCAACTTGGAGTAATGGGTCGTCGCAATGACCTTGACCCCTTTCGTACGCAAAAATTCCAAGATGGCGATGGCCAAGCTTTCTCCTTCTTGCGGATCGGTACCCCCGCCGAGTTCATCCAAAAGAACCAAGGAATTTGAAGTGGCCTTATCGGTCAATTGTGCCAATTTGGACAAGTGAGCAGAGAATGTGGAAAGGCTCTGCACAATGGATTGATCATCCCCGATGTCCACGAAAATCTGATCGAACATGGGGACGATGGCTTCATCCGCCAAGACTGGGATGCCACTGTAGGCCATCAAGGTGAATAAACCAACGATTTTCAAACTGACCGTCTTCCCCCCGGTATTCGGACCGGTAATCAAAAGGATCGGATGTTTGTCATCCATGCGATACGTGTTGGCAACGACATGGTCCGCATCGATCAAAGGATGACGCGCATCCTTGAGATAGATCTGTTTATCTTCAGAGATGCTTGCCGTACGCCCTTGGTGTTTCTCACCATAGTAGGCTCGTGCAAAATAGGTATCCAAATACGCCATGGTTTCCAAGGCATGGAGGTAATTGTCACTGATGGGTTTGATCAAAGCACTCAAGGCTTTGCAAATGGCAAAGATTTCTTCTTGTTCCTGAGTGAGGGCTTCTTGAATCCGATTGTTCAACTCCAAAAGAACGGGTGGTTCCACATAAGCAGAGAGTCCCGATGCGGATTCCCCGTGAATCAAACCACCGACCTTATTCTTATCACTTGCCTTGATCAAGACAACGACACGATCGTTACGGATCGTGGAGATGTTGTCTGCTAAGCTTGACGCATGCGTCTGCATGAATCGCTGCACCGCCCCGTCTCTTTCAGACAGTGCTCTACGTAACTTCTGACGGATTTGCGCCAGATTCGAAGATGCCTGATCCATCATTTCAATATTGGGACTGATGCAGGCCTCGATGGCTTGTGATACTTTCACATTTTCCTGAAGCGACTCAAAAAGATCATTGAGTGCTTCAAGTTTGATTTCTGCTTTCTGATGGTACTGTTTCGCAAGGTGAACCCCTCTTCCAAACACAGCCACATCCATCAACTCATCCATCCCCAGAACCATGTCTTTGGATGCTTTCTCTAAGGTCAAACGAATGTCTTTCATTCCTGCCATCGGACACGGTCCATGCAGGCGTAAAAGCTCCATGGCTTCAAAAGAACGCTTGTTCTCTCGATTGACCCAAAGCGGTTTGAAGCTTGGCTTCAAATCAAGGATCATCTTTCTGGATAAAGAAAACTGTGTATACTGTGCGATCTCATCCAAGATGAGCGGATATTCCAATACGTCCCAAGTCATGTTATTTCAATCCTTCAATCAGTTCATTTATTTTGTCGGCACTCAAGGCAAAACTATTCAGCCAAGAACGCAATTCGTTAAGTTCATCCGCATCAAGCTGATCGTGTTTGATGATCTTGAGGAGGATGTCTTGATGCATCGGCTCAATCTCACGCTCACTCAACCAAAGTTTTATCTTGACTTCATCCTCAGCACTGATTGAATCGGGATTGAAGATTTTCAAGAGACTGACTTCTTCTAAGTTCAAGCTCTTTGTCAAACTTGAGGTAAGTGGACCCATGTGTTTAAGTTGGCTGGTCGCCAAAACATCTTGACCATTCTTGATCAAAGGGGTCAAAAGGAGAATATAGATCAGAAAGCCATATAAAGCCACTTGAAGGAAGCCGAAAGCCAAACCTAAGATATGATTCACACCTTTGAGTAGAGGTACTTTACCAATGCCCCCAAAGATGGGTTTCATCAAGAACAGAATCACACTCACGATGATGAAGACAATCACAAACCACAACAAACCATTGATTTGGACACTGACAAAAGGTCCAATGATGGGGAGCGCCAAGAGCGCTTCATCTGCTTGATACAAGGGTAAGGCTTGAGCTAAAGGTGCAGCCAATAGCCAAGCTAAAAATAAGGCCACAAAAAGACTGATGCTTTCAAGCACCAACAATAATAGACCTTTATGGTAACTACGCCAAAGCACGAATACCATCAGTGCTAAGAGAAGGATATCGAAATAAGGGTGAAATGTTTCTGGAATTGTCATAAGAACCTCAACAATAGTTTAATGGATTATGGGTTTAAATACAAACCTATGATAAACTAGAAGCGATGCCAACTAAAAGCACTTTACTTACACCAGCCGAGATTCAAAAGCTCAAGCTGAAATACAAAAAATACCTCAGTACCGTCAATAATCCTTACATCGATGCTTTTTATCGTCTACCCGAATGCACCATTAGCATCTACACATCCGGAAAAGTCGTCATACAAGGTGCCGACATCGATTTCATGGGTGTGAGCCAAAAAACGAGCTTCACTCCACACGCCGGAAGTGATGAGGTGGGGACCGGCGATTACTTTGGGCCAGTTGTGGTTGCGGCTTGTTTTGTGGATGATGAACATCATGCCTTAATCAAAGATCTGGGGATCCAAGATTCAAAGACCATTGATGATTCGATGATTCAAAAAATCGCCCCAACGTTGATGGAGCTGTTACCCTATAGTGTTTTGATCGTTCAGAATGCGAAATACAATCAAATCCAACAAACAAACAATCTCAATGCGATCAAAGCCAAACTCCACAATCAAGCGTATAAACATTTGATCACGAAACTCAAGTTCACGCCAGTCCTGAATGTCATCGATCAATTCACGCCGGAAACGCAATATTTCAAGTATTTGAAAAATGAACAAGATGTCTTCAAAGCTTTACGCTTTGAGACCAAAGCTGAGAATAAATATCTTGCGGTTGCTTGTGCTTCCATCATTGCACGCGATCGTTTCCTTCAGGTTTGGAAACAAATGGAGGAACAATATCAATTCACGTTCCCAAAAGGATCCGGTGCTTTGGTCGATCAGGCCGCTCAACGTTTTGTCGATCAATATGGATTCGAACGACTTCATGAAGTCGCTAAGCTCCACTTTAAAAACACACAAAAAATGGAGCGCTAAATGTGCTCCATTACTTCGACTTTTACTTTTTTGGTGAGTTGAACCATTTTGACGCCCGCACTCTCCAACATGCGCTTGCTCGCCAGTACACTCTCGCTGGCCGCGTATTTATCCGATTCATACACGATTTCTTGAATCCCCGATTGAATGATGGCTTTGGCACATTCATGACATGGAAACAAAGACACATAAATCGAACAACCTTTGACCGAACGTGGACTGTTCAGAATCGCATTCAGTTCCGCATGCACGACATACACATACTTTGTTTCTAAGCTCGAACCTTCGTTCTCCCAAGGATATTCATCATCGGAGCAGCCTTTGGGAAAGCCATTGTATCCAATGCTTACGACTTTATGTTCTGGATCGACGATAACGGCCCCGACTTGTGTGTTGGGGTCTTTTGAACGTAATGCAGACAAATGGGCAATGCCCATGAAGTAAGTCTCCCAACTGATCGCATTGGCTCTTTTCATTGTCCTACCTCTTGATAATAATCAAATAACCTTTGATCCATATGCTCTGCATACCCTTTTAAACCCACATCTTCCGCGATATCCAAGACCCATTGATCGGTTTGACCATAGAGTGGAAGATAATTCTGATTCTGTGCAGCCAAAGTTACGACCGCCATGCTTAAAACGATCAAGGCTAGGTAACCATGTTTACGCAAAGCTGCCCAAGTTGGTTTTCTCGATAACATGAATCCCAACAAGATGCCGACGATCAAGCCGCCCATATGACCCAGAACACTGACTTGTGGAATGAAGTTGATCAAGACATTGATAAAAACCATCCGCATGATTTGTGATCGAATCATGGGCTGACGCATCAAACCACTTTCATACAGATACACCAACATCACACCCAACAATGCGTATAAGCCTCCACTGATGCCCACCACAAGGTTGTTGCCCTCAGCAGCGAAGACGAAGAAGGTCCCAAAGAAGATGCCGTTGATCAAGATGATCAGGAAACGCTTCGTTCCATAAAGTCGTTCAATGAAACTACCGATATTGATCAATGCAATGGAGTTCATCAACACATGGAAGATATCGATGTGAATGAAACCCGTCGTAAGCAAACGCCAGTATTCATTGTTGGCTAAGACGAAGGTTTTATAATATGCCCCGATGAAGATGGCGGATGCGAAAACATCATAACCGATGAAGCGCATACCCATCAATAAAAGCGTGATGCTGATGATCACGGCTGTAATGATCATGGTACCACGGGGTATAATTTTGACTTGATCCCTTAAGGTCTTGGGCTTGTTGGATTTACGCATGGCTTTGATTTTTTCTTTGATTTCTTCCAGTTCTTGATTGGGATCTTCGACATTGACAAACGCATCCTTCAGCTCAGGAAACTGTTGAACAAATCCATTGTCCAAAGCTTCCGGACTGATGACACAATGCATGCCATCGGGGTTGGTCTCTTCCAATGTTCCCTCATCATCGATCTGCACATCCCAAAACGTGGGTTGTGAGCTCATGACCTGTTCAATGGCTTCACGGATCTTGTGCGTACGTTCTTCTATGGATTGAATGTTAAAACCACTCGCTAAGGAGAGTCGAACTAAACCATAGGCTTCTTTTTTGGGGTTGTTCAACCAAATTTCTTCTTGAATTGGACGGACATCAATCAATTGATACCCATATTTTTCTATCAAGACATGCGCTGTTTTAAACAACCAGTATTCTTTGATATTCATGCCTTATCTAATTCCTCCAATACCTGCTTAAAGACGTCCGGCATTTCTGCCTCAAATTGCATCAAAACTTGTGTACGCGGGTGAATGAATTCAATGCGTTGTGCATGTAGACATTGACCTTGTGTTTCCAGTGTCTTTTTGATGGAATACTTCGGATCTCCCACGATCGGGAAATTGATGTATTGGAAATGAACACGAATCTGATGCGTTCTTCCCGTATCCAATTGACACTCTACCAAGGTATATTGATCATAACGTTTCATGACTTTGAAATGGGTCAAGGCAGGTCGAGCATTCATGGAGGTGACGGTCATTTTCTGACGATCATTTTTATCGCGTCCAATCGGTGCTTCGATGGTCCCCACATTGTGCTGGATGACCCCATGAACCAAAGCGATATACGTCCGCTTCAAGGTCCGTTTTGCCAACTGTTCACTTAGATTCTGATGAGCCAAATCATTCTTAGCCACAACCAGACAACCACTGGTATCTTTATCGATGCGATGCACGATGCCAGGACGTAAGACACCATTGATGCCCGATAGGTCCTTGCAATGCGCAAGCAAGCCGTTGACAAGGGTATGATTCGGATTACCCGCTCCAGGATGGACGACCATCCCTTTTGGTTTATTAACGACAATGAGATCACTGTCTTCATATAGGACATCCAAGTCCATTTCTTCTGCTTCAACCTTCAGTTCCTCATCTTCCGGCCACTCTGCCGAGATGATGTCATTTGTCTTCACTTTTGTGTTTGCTTTGACTTCAAGATCATTGATGGTGATGAAACCATTCGCAATCAGATCCTGTATCCGCGTCCGAGAAAGATCGGGTAAGATCTCCACACACAACTTATCAAAACGCAAACCATTCTGCGTTTCACTCACAATAAACTCAAGATTTTCCATGTTCACGCTTTCCTTCCAACAAGGCATCCAATATCAATAATCCCACCCCAACATTCAAACTGATGTCCGCAATGTTAAAGACCGGAAAATAGTATCCAAAAATCTTAAACGACAGAAAATCACGGACATGCCCCAGAAGCAAGCGATCCATGAAATTACCCAAGGCACCGGCAAAGAGAAACATCAAGCTAATGCGGAGAATGATTTGTCGCTGTTCGGTCTTGAGATAATACCAGATCATGCCGGCCATGGCGATCAAACTGATCACGATGAAAAACCACAGTTGTCCTTCTAAGATACTCCAAGCGGCACCTGTATTCTTAAGGTAGGTCAACCAGAAAAAGTCTTTGATGATTTCCAATCGCTCACCATATTCAAACATCCGGACGATGATGCCCTTACTGAAAGCATCCGCCATTACGATCGTCGCAACGATCAAAAGTTCATATTTCTTAATCTTCATATCCACCATTATAACAGAAAAAACCTTCCCCGAAAGGAAGGTGATGCTTATCGATTACTGATGCGTAAGCTTTCCAAGACATTGCGATCCAAACGTTTCGCGAATTCCACGATCAAGGTGATCGTATCGACCACATCTTTACGATGGATCAAAGCACGGTGTGAATGAATGTAGCGGGATGGGATGGACAAGGTCACATTGATGATGCCATCAAAGGCTTTATGCATTTCACCCGAATCCGTTCCCCCTGCCAATAAGAGGTCATACTGAACATCCAAATTCAATTCTTTCGACAAATCACTGAGGTAATTGATGAACCCACGATGACCCAAATGCGATCCATCTTGAATCGCCAAAGTGACACCGACACCCATCTTACTACCCGGTTCAGCGCCTGGAATATCATTCGCCAAAGTCACATCCAAAGCGATGCCGATATCCGGTTTGATCGCATACGTCGCCGTTTTGGCTCCACGCAGACCGACTTCTTCTTGAACCGTTCCAACAGCATACACATCTGCACTGTGAGCTTCGTTCTTCAAACGTAAGAGCACTTCACTTGCGATGATCGCACCAATGCGATCATCCCATGCCTTGGCAGCCAAGTAGTTCGGATTGGCCATGACATTGAAATCGGAACGTGGTGTGACCATGTCCCCTGGACGAATGCCCAACAATTCAACCTCCGCCTTATCCTTGACGCCTAGATCCACAAACATGTCTTTGACATCGATGACTTTATTGCGTACATCCGCTGGCATGCCATGAGGAGGCTTTGAACCGACGATGCCCATGTATTCACGACCATCACGGGTTGTGATCGTCAAGGCTTGAGACAAGAGCACATGTCCCCACCAGCCGCCAACTGGCGCAATCTTTAAGAAACCTTTGTCATCGATATGACGGACGACGAAACCAATTTCATCAATATGTCCCGCCAACATCAACTTGACGCCATCACCGCTGCCCTTTTTGAGCGCGATCAAGGAACCCAAATTATCATAACTGAATTCATCCGCAACCCCTTCAAGCCATTTCTTCATGACACGGGTCGCTGCTTTTTCATTGCCCGAAATACCATTCGCATCGGTGAATTCCTGCATCAATTCTAGATTCAATTCACCATATGCCTTTTCAATTTCAACTATTTTTTCACTCATGTTTCAACCTCACTTGAAAAATATTATACGCTAGCCCAAGTTCACAAACAAGCTTAATACGCCTCGCTTTGACGAATATGATTGGTCTTATTTTTGGCGTAATAGGTTTGGACACATGCCTTTTCATCAAAGTTCAAGGTCTTGGCCATCGTCGCCATCAGTACACCCACCCGATTAAAATGCTCGACATCGAAGTGTTCCACCAAGTCCGTACCGGCCTTGATCCAAGCCATAAACAATTGCGTCAATTCCACAGGTTCATCCTTGGCTTCAAAAACCATTTGATCCAAACCTAGGTCGATCCCCAAAGAGATGACGAAATGCATGGTGTCACTGAACTCCTCCAACAAGACATCGACCGGACTTGGCCCTTTAAGTGACCAATACTTGAAACAACGTGTTTCATTCGCCAATTCATTGATTTCCACAATCAAAGCAAGCACGCGTTTGTTGCGTGTGCTGTGTCGCTCTTCTTGATGCAAAGCCATGATCCGCTCATCCAACTGCGCTTGAAGTGCAATGAGCTCACTTAGATCCAGTCGCATACCCTACCCCCTTATTGCTTACGATGGGTGACTTTAAACACTTCACCTTTTTCATCATAGGTCTTCCATTCACCGATGGGTTCACCCTTCGCAAAGTGTCCCGATCGCTTTAATGATCCATCCACGCGATACCATTCCCAATACCCTTCAGGCTGATCATCGTCCATCTGTCCCTTGGACCATATGGTTTTCCCATTCGCATGGTACTTGATGGTCATGCCATCGATGATTTCAAGCTTTTTTTCTTTGACCTTTTTTGGATGGATCAAATCACATTGATCATTTTTCATTTGTTCTCTTTGATGTTCAAAAGCTCATTCTGACGCTCTTCATTGAACTGATTGGTATATAAACGATAATACTGACCTTTCTGACGCATCAAGCTGGCATGGGTGCCATCCTCTGCAATCCGACCTTTATCAATCAAGAGAATGCGATCCGCATTGACGATCGTGGATAAGCGATGCGCAATGATGAAAGTTGTCTTATCTTTAAGAACCGATTCAATCGCGGTTTGTATGATGTGCTCCGTTTCCGTATCGATGCTTGAACTTGCCTCATCCAAGATGAAGATGCTTGGGTTGGCCAAGATGGCACGCGCAAACGAAATCAATTGCTTCTGACCTGTGGAGAGTCGACCTCCTCCTTCGCCAACGTCACTCTGATAGCCTTCCTCCATCTGCACGATGAAATCATGCGCAGAAACACGTTTGGCCGCTTCGATCACTTCGGCTTCCGTCGCGTCCAATTTACCGTAACGAATGTTCTCCATGATTGATCCAGAGAATAAATGCGGTGCTTGAAGGACATAACCAAGATTGCTGTGAAGCCAACCTAAAGAGCGATCTTGAAGATCGATGCCATCGACTTTGATGTGTCCGGCTTTGGGTTCATAGAAACGACAGATCAGATTCACAATCGTGCTCTTGCCACTGCCTGTTTCACCGACCAAGGCGATCGTCTGACCGGCAAAGACTTCTAAATTGAAATCCGTCAGGACGGGTTCTTCTTTTTTGTAGTAGAAATCCACATGTTCGAAGGACACATCCCCCCGAATCGCTTCATATTCCATTTCTTTTGGCTCCAAGATGCTTCCATAACGGGCTATGACCTCTTCACGATCCACTAAATCGATGTCCGCATTCAATAGACTCAATACCCGCTCAGCCGAAGCTTGAGCCATTTGGAATTCTGCTAAGAGCCGTGCGATCTGACGCAAAGGTTCAAAGAACTGTGCCGCATACTGCGTGAACAGAACCAAGGTCCCAAACGCCAAGGTCCCGACCAAAACTTCTTGTCCACCCAACCAGATAAGCATGGCACTGGAGAAAGCCCCTAAGCCCATGACCATCGGCATGAAGGCAGCGGATAGAATCGCAGCCTTGACCGACTGACTCTTCATATCGTGCGTCAAACCTCTGAAGTCATGGCTTTGCTTACTTTCCAGACCCATCGTCTTGGTTGTCTTGGCACCCAAGATGCCTTCACTGTACGCAGCGGTGATCTTCGAATTGATCTTACGCGTCAAACGATAGCGGTTGAGAATCTTCTTTTGGAAAATAATGCTGATGTAAGCCAGAAACGGCACCACCACCAGAACCATCATGGCCAACTTCCAATTGACCACCAGCATCACGACACTGACGCCAAGAATCAAGGTCAATCCCCAAACCAGATCGATGATCGACCACGATACGATATCCGCCAAGCGACCGATGTCACCCGTCAGACGGGCCATGATCCAACCCTGTGGGGTCTTATCGAAATAGGCAAAGGATTGTTCCTGGAGTTTACGGAATGCCTGATTGCGGATGTCATACGCAAACTGCATTTCAACCTTACCCGTGAATTTGATGAAGAAATACACAACCAAAGCCTGTAAAATAATCAAGATTCCATAGACGATGCCAAAGGGTTGAAGCAGTTTCAAATCCCCATTGGCCAAGACAAACGTATCGATGGCTGTCTTATTCAAGAATGGAAAGATGATGTCAATGATGGCCATTGAGACCATCGAAATGAAAATGATCGTAAGATCCTTCTTATAACTAAAGAAATGCTTCAGGATGCGACGCCATAAGTGGGTATCTAAATGATCGGTATTATACTCTTGTTCCTCAAAATGCTCACTCAAGCGAATCACCTCCTTCAATCATCTGGTTTTGTATCCAAGCGATACGCTTATACAAACCCTCTTCTTCCAAGAGACTTTGGTGCGTACCAAGTTGCGAAATAATCCCATTCTCCAAGACAATGATCTTATCTGCCTGCATCGCCGATAGGATGCGATGAGTTATGATCAAGGTCGTCACTCCCTGTGAGCGTGTTTTCAAAGCCGTTCGGATGCGCTCATCCGTATGCGCGTCGACCGCCGACAAAGAATCATCAAAAATCAAGATGGGGGTATCGCTCAAGATCGTACGAGCGATCGCAATTCGTTGTTTCTGACCTCCGGACAGGGTTACCCCTTTTTCACCAACCAAGGTCCGATAACCCAAGTCAAATTCATGGATGACACGATTGACCGATGCCATCTCCGCCGCACGTTTGACTTCATTTTCATCCGCTTGCGGTTTCGCTACACGAATGTTTTCTAAGATTGTCTTTGAGAACAAGAAAGGTTCCTGCAAGACGATGCCGATGTTTTGACGGATGTGTGCTTTTTGAATGGAACGCAGTTCATGTCCATTCAAGCGGATCGAACCTTCTGTATACTCGTACAAACGAGTCAAAAGATGAACCAAAGAGGACTTTCCACTGCCCGTTGGGCCCAAGATCGCAACGGTTTCACCTTTCTTGATGGTGAAACTCACGTCTTTCAAAACTGGCTCATGACCATCTGGGTATTGGAAACGGACATGATCGAAGACGATATCCCCTTTCACATCCACCACATCACCCTGATCTAAATCTTCAATGGGTTCATCAAAAATCTCATTCAAACGCTTAAGGGAGACCAACATCTTGCCTAAGTCCGATAAGATTCTTCCGACATTTCGGATCGGCCAGAGGATCATGGATTCATACGATAGGAAAACAAAGAACTGACCTACGGTGATCTCACCGTTTTGTGCCGCAAAGATTCCAAAAATGACGACAATGAAAATTTGAGATAAGACGATCAAATCACTGGTTGCCCAATACATGCCTAAGAGTTCAATCAACTTATACGTTAGATTCTTATAGTTGCGATTCTTCGCATCAAATTTGCCAAGCTCATGGACTTCGCGATTGAATGCCTTGACCACACGTGTTCCAGAGAGATTCTCTTGTAAAACAGTTGAGAGCTCTCCTTCTGCCTCATCACTTGCCTTAAACATGGCTTGCATGCGTTTGAAAAAGAAATAGGCAAAGAGAATCAGAATCGGTAAGGTGATCATTGCGATCAAAGCCAAGCGCAGATTGATTTGAAGCAAGATGACCATCGCAATGCTTGCGATGGAGATCGCATAAACCAACTCTGAAACCTGACCAGCTAAAAAGCGACGAACCGTGTCCACATCTGAAGTACAACGTTGGATCAAGTCTCCGGACTTCGCATTGACATGCGAATGATAAGGCATCAATTGCAAATGCTCAAAAAGATCATTCCGCAAACGTTCCACAAAACGCTCACTGATGACACCATTGAGATGTCCCCTGAAATACATCAAAACAAAAATAATGAGATTGACGCCGATGATCATCAAAGCAGCCAACCACAAATGATTACGAATGGTCTCAACACCACCAAAAAGATTGCTGTACCAGACCAACCAGGACGCATCGATGGCAGCCCCATTGATGACATTGTCGATCAAGAACGCAAATAAGAGCGGTGAAATCAGCGTTAGTGAGACATAGCTGATGACCACCACAAAAAGAGAGGCCATCCGTAGTCTCAATCCTGTCAAATACTTCATAAATAATTGATTAATTGTCATAAACACCTCAAAATCCTTCTCTATTATACTTCAAAAAGAAAACAGTGGAACACTGTTTAGACTTTTAGACGCTTCAACACCTGTGCACTTAAGGTCCCCGTAACCATACCCGTCGGTACGGAACTGAACCAAAGCAGAGGCAACCAATAGATCATCATCACCGTATCATTGATGAACATCAACACAAGGATCTGACCTAAGCCATGAAACGCACTGGAGGCGACACTCAAACCCACCGGGCTGAGTTTTGATTTCTTATACAAAATGATGGTGATGAAGGTACTGAGGATCACCCCACCCATAGACAACCAGAAGCCGGTCCCAAAGATGATGCCTCGCAATAAGGAGGCAATGATGACGCGCATGAGATTGAGTAGGATCATTGACTTGATGCCAAAGAGAAACATGGTGATCAGACCCAGGATATTGGCTAAACCCAATTTCACACCGGGAATCGGTATGGGTAAAGATGGCTCGATCATGTGCATCAGAATGCTCATCGCCAACAACATCGTGATCAAGGTCAAACGTCGGGTTGGACTGTGTCTCTTCATTGGATCACACTGTCCTCTCCGTTGGGATCTTCCGCACTGTTTTGAATCATCACAACGATGTGATTGGGTAGACAGACGATGGGCACATTGGCGTATTGGACCCAGCCTTGGATGGAACAAAGATGATACGGAGAGGTCTCTTTCTCCACACGAACACGTCCATTCTCGACCTCGATGAAAACTTCGCCCAAGGTGCCTTGGACGATGTATGTATCATCGATTTTCATATCGATGCGTAAGATCTCTTTATCCTTATAACTCACAACCGCAACGGTCTGATCCGAAGTCGTGCTTCGAACAAACCATTCCATCGTGCCATATAAGAGTAAGGACGCAATCAAGATCGTGATGACCAGGATTTTGTCTTGTTTATTCATATTAAAGGTCATTAAATTTCAAAACCGCCTTAATCGCGTGTTTCCACTGTTCTAGGATATCACTTTGTTCAGTTTTTAGCATGTTGGGTTTGAACATTTTCTCACTGCGCCATTTCGACAGGAGTTCACTTTCATCCTTGAACATCCCCATTGCCAGGCCTGCCAACAAGAAAGCCCCTAAGGCTGTGGTCTCTGAAATGACCGGTCGTATGACATCGACTCCTAAGATACCCGCTTGGTACTGCATCAAATAGTCATTCTTGCTTGCCCCACCATCCACTTGAAGTTTGGTCAATTTGATGTAGGAATCTTCCTGCATGGCCTCAACCACATCATAGGTCTGTAAGGCAAGGGACTCTAAGGTGGCTCTTACGATGTGGGCATCCGTTGTACCACGTGTCAAACCGAAAATCGCGCCTTTGGCATCACTTTGCCAATACGGTGCGCCCAATCCGACAAAAGCAGGTACGACAACAACACCCGCCGAGGATGGAACGGATAAGGCTTTTGCTTCACAAGCGGATGAGCTTTCAATGAAGTGCAAACCATCTCGCAACCATTGAATCGCCGCACCGGCAATGAACACTGAACCTTCCAAAGCATAATTGATCTTGCCATTGCGACGCCAAGCGATGGTCGTCAACAAACCATTCTTCGATTCAATCTTCTTATCCCCGGTGTTCATCAATAAGAAACAACCGGTTCCATAGGTGTTTTTAACATCACCGGCTTCCAAACACAATTGGCCAAATAAAGCCGCTTGTTGGTCACCCACTAATGAAGCGATGGGAATCGCATGTCCAAACCAAGAAGCATCACACTCCGCCAATAAGCCGGCCGTATCCACAATCTTCGGCAACATCGTTGATGGTATGTTCCAAATGTCCAATAATTTTGGATCCCACTCGCATTTTTCAATGTTCATCAATAAAGTTCTAGACGCATTGGTCACGTCGGTCACGAAATCCTTACCTTTGGATAAATGATGTACCAACCAGGTATCCACCGTCCCAAAAGCCAATTCACCGGCTTCCGCACGTTTTTGTCCATCTTCAATCTCATCTAAGATGAAACGGATCTTACTGGCTGAAAAATAGGAATCGATGACCAAACCTGTTTTTTTCTTGATGAAGGGCTCAAATCCCTTCGATTTCAAATCTTCACAATAAAATGAGGATTGACGTGATTGCCATACGATCGCTGGATAAACGGGTTTTCCCGTTGCTTTATCCCAAACGATGCTGGTTTCGCGTTGATTGGTGATGGCAAAAGCCAAAACATCCTTGGCTTCCAACTTAGCTTCACGAAGCGTCTCCCGTATCACTGTGATGACGGAATCGATGATCTCCTGGGGATCTTGTTCAACCCAACCAGGATTGGGATAATACGCCTTGATGGAAACTTGATGACTTGCGATGACATTCAAATCCGCATCAAACAACATGGCTCTGGAACTGCTGGTTCCTTGATCGATGGCACAAATATACGGCATTTCACTTCCTCCTGAGTTGCGTTTCCACTCGTTGGGTAATGTTAAGGATCAAGTTCAAGGTATCCCGATTGGGATCACGCGTCGGATTGTATTCGACGATATCCATTGAACGGATGGTATCTAGACTTAAGACAGCTTCAAGCAAAGGCAGGATTTCTTCTGATACGAATCCACCTCGTACCGGTGTGTTGACTCCCGGATAATGCATGGGATCCATGCTGTCACAATCAAAGGAGACATGGAGATGCTCTGCTTGGTTCACAAATCGCATGACTTCTTGGTGCATCCATTCAATCCCTTGCGAACGGATTTCTTCCATGCTCAACCAACGGACACCCCATTCTTTCATGAGTGCTTCTTCCGCATCATCCAAAGAACGGATTCCCACCAACAAGATGTTTTTAGCTTCAATGGGTGTATCCACCAATTGAGTAAGCAAAGGATGACCATGACCTTGGACAACTGCCAAAGGCATGCCATGAATCCGTTTGGAATCGCTGGACACTTCGGTATTGCAGTCCCCATGGGCATCAATCCATAAGATGGCATGATTTTCTTGTGCGACCGCCGAGATCGTACCAATGGCCAAAGCGTGATCACCTCCGAAAATCAAAGGAAAATCACCCTGTTCAAACGCTTTTCGAACAGAGGTTTTCAGTTTTGCATTCAAATCGACAACCGCATCCAAATAGAGCGGATCCTGCTCCTTGATACGTGTTTCATCTAAACGGATGACATCATCCATTACGATGTGCTTCTGAAGCGCATCAATGGCAAATTGACCCCCTTCGATGTCACACCCCTCTTTGAGGACGACTCCGATCTTGTGTATTGTTTTCATAACAGTAATTATAAAGCCGCTCACCTAAATGAGCAACCAATGCGTTTAAAAAGAACAGATAATTCATCTGTTCTATATCTTACCTTGATATTCAAGTTCCTCAAACTTGTCATTATCCACGATCACCAACAAGGTATCTTCTTGATGGATCACATAGTCTGCCGTGATGCCAAAATTCAATTTTGAGTTTGGAGTTTCACGAACACCCAAGACATTGACACCAAATTTCGCACGCAAATCCAGTTTGATCAAGGATTTCCCAACCCAATCATGTGGCGCTGAGAGTTCCATCATCGAGTAATCTTCATCGATGTCCACCATGTCGATGATGTTTTGACTCATCAAAGATTTTGCGACACGTTCACCCATTTCCTTTTCAGGTCGAACGACACGGTCCGCCCCTACTTTTAATAGGATTTGCATGTAAACTTTGTTTTTAGCTTTCGCCAAGATGAAAGGCACACCCAGCTCTTTGAGATGTAAAACCGCCATGACGGAGGCTTCAAGTTTGCTTCCGGTCGCGATGACCGCCACATCCACATCCTCGACACCTATCGAACGGAGTTGATCAAGATCGGTAAAATCCGCTTGTACGGCTTGCGTGACGAAATCACTGACGCGATCGACACAGGAAATATCCGTATCGATGCCAATGACATCATAACCATACTCACTTAATGTCTTAGCCATGGTGGACCCGAAGATTCCCAAGCCTAGAATTGCAAAAGATTTACGTTTCATGTTTTTAACCGATCAAGATATCCCCAACAGGATAGCTCAATTCATGTCCTTTCCTTAGACCACTGCGATTGACCGACAACATCAAGGTCAAAGGTCCGATACGGCCTAAATACATCAATAGAATGATAATCACTTTACCAACAGAACTCAAGCCTGAAGTGATGCCCATCGACAAACCAACGGTCGCGATCGCCGATACCGCTTCGAAACTGAGCGACAAGAAGTCAAACGACTCACTCAGATTCAAGAAGATGATGCCCATGGTCACCGTCGCCAACAACATGAATGCGACCACAAAGGCTTTGCGGAAGTGTTCGCGTGGGATGCGACGATTGAAGACGATCAATTCCTTATGACCACGAAGCTCAGCTGTGATCATTAAAATCATGATCGCAAAGGTCGTCGTCTTGATCCCCCCTGCGGTACCACCCGGAGATCCCCCAATGAACATTAAGATCATAATGACAAATAAGCTCGCACTTTTCATCAAGCCCATGTTCAGTGTAGCAAAACCCGCGGTACGTGTCGTCACGGATTGAAAGAGTGAAGACATTAATTTGTCGGGTAAGGTTAAAAGGCCGATGGTTGTGGGATTGCCATACTCTGCCACAAAGATGATCAAGGCTCCCGCCGCAATCAAAGCCGCAGAGGTCAAGATGGCGATTTTCGTGTGTACTTTGAAATGTTTAACGATATAAGTGAATGTGTATTTTCCCTTCAATAAGGATTTACTGCCTTGTGAGATATCGAACCAAACACCGAAACCAAGTCCTCCGACCACGATCAGAAACATGACGGTGTAATTCACCAAAGGATCCGAGACATACGCTTGTAAGCTCACCGCACCTAAGGTATCCAAACCTGCATTGCAAAATGCAGAAACAGCGGTGAACAAAGCGGTAAACAAGCCTTGGTTGACCCCTAAGATGGGAACGAAACGGAAGGATAAAAGGACGAAACCAATGGTTTCAAAAAACAAGGTGTATTTCATGATGGATCGGATGAAATGATTGAAATCGTGCAAATCAAAATAGTTCACCGCTTCATTCAGAGCCAATCGATTGGATATGGATAACTTACCGGAAAGGAAAATCACGAATAAAGCGATCAAGGTCATCAAGCCCAAACCACCGATTTGAATGATGATCAAGATGACCCACAAGCCAAACTGTGTGTATTGATTGACGATGGTGACCGTCGTCAAGCCCGTCACACAGACAGCCGAAACAACGGTGAACAAATGATCAAGGATGGGTGTGCCGGAAACTTTGTTACTGATGGGCAGTGATAACAAAAAAGTCCCAACGAGAATAACAAGTGCGAAGCTCAATGCTATTTGTTGGGCTGGGTTCATTTTATATCGAATTTTACGCTTAATTCTTTTAAAGCTCATGATTTTTGAAGATGACCTCGGTTTTCATATTGGCAACCTGTGCCAAGGTATTGTATACCGAACAATATTTACATGCAAGCTCCATGGATTTGATGATCTGATCGGCTTTGGGATGCGCATCAAAGGTCGCCGTCACGACGACTTCTTGAAGCATGGTCGGCACCTCATCACGTTTCTCACCCTTGACTTCATACTCGACCCCATCAATCTCAATCCGTTTCTTGATAAGGATATCCAATAAGGTTGAATGCAGGCATGACACCAATGCACCTTGTAGTAAATCATAGGGTCTTGCCTCGTTTGGATTCACCCCGATGGCAATCTCCCCTTCAGCTAAATGCAAAGTCCCTTGAAAATTCTTTTTAAAGCTCAGATGAGCGCTAACCTGTTGTCCCATGCCAATATTATGGTGCTTTCATTTTGGCTTGTCAAATCATCATTGAATCATACTCTGATTTAAGCTAAACTATGCATGGTTAATCGGGAGGTAACGATGGAAAAAGTAGATGTCATTATCATCGGTGGTGGAATCAGTGGCTTGATGGCTGCCCACCGTTTAAGTGAAAAGAATCCAAGCTTGAAGATTGTCTTATTGGAAAAAGGTCAGGACATCACACGCCGCCTATGTCCCATCATTGAGGGTAAGGTTCCTTCCTGCATCAATTGTCCAAGCTGTGGCGTCATGGAAGGTTTGGCAGGTGCCGGTGCCTTTTCAGATGGGAAATACATCATTTCGACAGAATATGGGGGTTGGTTGACGGATTTCTTACCTAGACCAACAGTCTATAATTACATTGAACAAGCCGATTCTATTTTGATCAAACATGGTGCGACCAGTGAACGTTACCAACCTTCGGATGAATTGAAGACACTTTGTCTTCAAAATGATCTCCACATGCAACAAGCGCAGGTCAAGCATCTGGGAACCGATGCGAACTTCAAAACAATGGTCAAACTTATCGAGACCATCAAAGAACGGGTTCAGATCATCACTCAAGCTGAAGTCTTGGATGTGGATGGCGTCCAGAAGATCGTTCATTACAAACATAAACAAGCTCATCTTGAACTTCAAGCCGATGCGATCATCTTTGCGGTGGGACGTGCCGGAAGTCATTTCTTCAGTGCTTGGTGCAATAATAACGATATCTCTCTTCTAAGCAATCAAGTCGATATCGGTGTTCGCGTCGAGCTTCCCTATGCGGTCTGGAAACACTTCTCTTCGGTCATCTATGAGCCGAAGATTTGGTTCAGAAGCAAGCAATATGGAGATATCACCCGGATGTTCTGTTTCAATGAACGTGGTCATGTGGTGATGGAGAATACTAATGACATCTTGACGGTCAATGGCCACGCCTTTAAGGAAGAAGCGAAGAAGACGGATAATTCCAACTTTGCACTCCTCTCTACCATTAAGTTCACAACCCCATTCAATGATCCGATTGATTATGCACGTCATGTGGCTCATTTAGGTAATCTTATCAGTGGTGGTTCTGTTTTGGTTCAACGTTTGGGTGACCTCTTACAAGGTCGTCGAACCGATGACAAGCGTTTGGCGCAAAATACCGTCCAACCGACCTTGAAAGCCGTCGCAGGCGATCTCTCCCTCTGCATGCCTAAGCGTCAACTCGACAACATCATCGAGACGCTCTTTGCCTTGGATAAGGTTGCACCCGGTACCGCAAACATGGATACTTTACTTTATGGCGTTGAGTGCAAATATTACTCCGCACGTCCGGATACGAAAGACTTTGAATTGCTTAAGTATCAAGGTCTTTATGCGATCGGAGATGGAGCGGGCTTCACCCGTTCATTATCTCAAGCGGCTGCACATGGTTTGTTTGTGGCCGATCACTTATTAAAAAAATTGGCGAATGATTGACATTGAAACCGATTCTTGATAGCTTTATAGGTGTCTAACGGACAGCACACGCTGTCCTTGTTTTATTTAAAGGAGCAAACAAATGATCAAAGCTGTGGTAGGTGCGAATTGGGGCGATGAGGGTAAGGGTAAACTTACCGATGTCTTCGCCAAAGAATCAGATATCGTCGTCCGTTTCCAAGGTGGAAACAATGCCGGTCATACCATCATCAATGACTATGGCAAGTTCGCTTTGCATATGTTGCCTTCTGGGGTTTTCTATGACCACGTGACCAACGTGATCGGCAATGGGGTCGCCTTGAACATTCCCGCTTTCATCAAAGAGTTAAATGCGATTGTCGAGAAAGGTGTTCCAATGCCTAAGATCATCGTGTCGGATCGTGCTCAAATCGTCATGAGTTATCATGTCCTCTTCGATAAATTGGAAGAAGAACGTTTGGGCAAAGCTCAATTTGGTTCGACCAAAAGTGGCATCGCACCCTTCTATTCCGACAAATATGCCAAGATTGGTTTTCAAATCTCTGAATTGTTCGATGAGGCTTGGTTGGATGCCAAACTCGATCGAATCCTACCGGCTAAGAATGTCCTCTTGACGCATTTGTACCATGCGGAACCTTTACGTAAAGAAGATGTCTTTGCGGAATTGATTGCTTATCGTGAGCAGATCTCCCCTTTCGTCCATGATACGGTCAAGTATTTCCAAACCGCTGTGGATGAGAAAAAAGTCATTCTCTTGGAAGGTCAATTGGGTGCCTTACGCGATCCTGACTTCGGTATCTATCCATACTCCACTTCCAGTTCGACCTTAGCGTTTTACGGTCCCATCGGTGCAGGCTTACCGCAACACATCGATGAAGTCTATGCGGTCACCAAAGCTTATTCCAGCAGTGTCGGTGCAGGACCTTTCGTTTCTGAAATCTTCGGTGAAGAAGCTCAAGCGTTGCGTATCCGTGGCGGTGATGCGGGTGAATTCGGTGCCACCACCGGTCGTCCACGTCGCATGGGTTGGTTCGATGTCGTCGCAACCCGTTATGGCTGCCAAGTCCAAGGCGCGACCCATCTGGTACTCACCAATTTGGATGTCTTGGGTTACTTGGATGAAATCCCTGTCTGTGTCGCTTATGAGACCGACGGTAAACGTCGTGAGCATTTCCCCAACATCACCCGTTTGGAAAACAGCACACCGATCCTTGAAGTCTTCCCGGGATGGAAGAGCGATATCTCACAGATCCGCAATTACGATGAATTGCCAGAACTCTGCAAAGCGTATGTGGATGCCTTGGAGCGCATGTTGAATGTGCCCATCAGCTTGGTCTCCAATGGACCTAAGCGTGAGCAGATCCTTACACGCTCACCAAAACTATAAAACGGCAAATCGCCGTTTTTTTAATTCTCAAATTTGAAGTATTCCCGTGCCTTCTCGATTTGCTCCGGATCGACTCCGATGCCTCTAAGAAAATCAACCAACTCATCCTCTGACACTTGATTCTCTTGAATGAATGTTTGAGCCTTCTCAAGATCTGATTCAGTAAATACTTCATTCTTCAAGCCTTTCTCGATGAAAGTCGAGAATTCTTCCGCTACTCCATTTTCCACCAACCAATCGGTGATTGCTTCCGCATGCTTTGTAACAAGCTCTTGATCAAAGCCATCCTCAGTAAAAATCTGAACAGGGCCTAAGCCATTCATCACTTCCATTTGAAGTGTATCCGCAAGCGGAACCAATGGCATTAACAGGGACCGCTCCAATACTGCACGACCATTGGTGAACAATGGACTTAAAATGAAAACCATTCCCACCAAGAACCATAATAAGGTTCGTAAAAATCCGAAAACTGAACCCAGGATCCGATCGATGATTCGGAGTTCGTTCCGTTCACGTATCATTCGTACAACGGGTTTAAGAAGTAATTCCATACCGATCGTGATTGCGATCAAAAGTAAGACGAACCAGACGACTCCATTGAGCATGCCATGGATAAACGATCCCCAGATCGGATGATCAAACATCTCCAAGCGACGACTTAAGATGGGCATCAGATCGCCCAATCGTAAACCTAAATAAGCCGCACCCACAAGCGCCACAATAAAAATCACCAAATCAAACAATTGGCGAACAAAACCTCTGGCATAGCCTTGTAAGAGCGCAAGCAAAACCAATACGAACACAATCCAATTCAACCAAAACGCCGTATTCAACGATAAAGTGTACATAGCAATCTCCCCTTTGCATCATAGCATAAAAAAGTGACGAAGATAAATCTTCGCCATCTTGAAAAATAAAGAAAACATAATCCATGATTTATTCATCGTCCTCACACAAAGGGAATTCAGTTATACTTTGGGTGAGGACTTTATTGATGAT
>JAUVVC010000001.1 GCA_030604855.1 Erysipelotrichaceae bacterium | reverse complement strand
TGAAAACGCCGTCAAAATAGAACCAGCGCATCGGACATCGAGAGCCACTGCGTCGGAAAGTAAGAGCCACCCAAAAATTGGATGGCTCTAGCCAATTATTTAGTCAATTTTAGAACGCATCGATTCACCTTTTAAGATGAGTTGATGTGACTTCGGTATGATACGATCGAGAACGGAATCTGCGATGGCACTACTTCCTAGACGTCGATGCCATTCTTCAATCTCCATTTGTGAGCAGAAGATGGTCGAGCGATCCCGTGAGCGTTTCTCCATGACTTCCATCAGATCCTGCTGTTCCTGTTGGGTCGTACTGCTCAATAAGAAATCATCGATAATTAGTAAATCAAGCTTAGCGAGTTGTTTAATGAATTGCCAATAGGTTCCTTGAAGTTTATTGATCTCCAGATCGGAGAGCAGCTCAATCATACGAACATATTTGACGGTATAGCCCGCTTCACAAGCATGGATTCCCAGCGCATTCCCGAGAAAGGACTTCCCACTTCCCGTCGCTCCTAAGAGGATGACATTCTTTCGATTGTGAATATATTGATTCGTCTTGAGCTGTTCGATGACACTGAGATTGATCTCGCGCTCGGGATCCGGGAGTAGCTCACTCAAACGCGCTCGACTGTCTGAGAACTTGGCTTTCTTGATGGTGCGGTGAACCGTGTTGTTTTTACGGTTGGTATACTCCTCATCAATGAGATGTCTTAGCACCTCAAGGGTATTCATTTTACTCAATTGGTTAGAGTTCAGAAGATGATCCAATTCATCCGCCATGATGGGGAGGCGCATCTCGCGCAGTTTGCGAATCATCGCATCGTGTTCAAGCTTTGCGGGCATAGTACTGTCCTCCTCGCACAAAGGCTTTCTCACTGCGTTGATCCGCTTCGATATCAGAGCTTCTCATCTTGTCTTGACCATTCTGTAAGAGCGTCTTAAGATGCTTATAGCGAGGGTTCTGACCTTTCTCAAGCAAGCGTCGGCACGCATTCTCCAATCGTTCCACAGAGTAGAGTTCGGCCAACTTAAGTATTGAGACGGCAGTCTTGTATCCTTGCGCTTCATGTTTGACATTCTCGAAGGACTGTTCAATGACCTTCGTTGTATGGATTCCAATAAGATTCGCCTCAAGGATGAAGCGTTCTTTGGACCAGTTTTGATGAATCTGGCTTTGGGGTGGCATATGATCCGGAATCGTACTGTAACCGCCCATAGGGACGCCCAGACGTTGATGCTGGGCAATCACAGAGCTTGAAGCGATCATCTCAAGGTGATCGGCATAGACTTTGACCTCAATCTCGTTGCCAATAAAGCGATAAGGTACCGAGTAATAGCGTTTCTCAAATTGAATATGACTGTTCATCTGGACCTTGGCTTTTCGCCATTGACAGAAGGTATACGGATATTTAGGAAGTGGTCTAAGGAATGCTTGCTCGAATTGCTCAAAGGCTTCACTCCGTGAACCAGGCTTCTTTTGAAACGGTTTATGATTGAAGGCATCCAAGGTGATGAGTAATTGTTCATTGTACTCCATTAGGGTAAAGAATTGATGATTGCGTAAACGCGCAATGATGAAGCGTGTCAGTTGATTCACGCTGTTCTCAACACTGGCCTTATCCTTGGGCTTTCGTACACGTGTGGGCAATACGACACAACCATAGTGTTCAGCCATCTCACGATAACTCACATTCAGAATGGGATCTTCATATTTGGGATGTTTGATGACGCCGGTCTTCAGGTTATCCGGCACGAGAAGCTGTGAGACACCCCCAAAGTAGCTGAACATACGCAAGTGGGCATCGATCCAACTGGCCTGTTTCTGGTCTGGACATGCCCATGCGAAGGTGTAACCACTGAAAGGCAATACCGCAACGAAGAGCGATCCACTGACCATTCCACCATGATCGGGATCCATGTACATCACAGGTGTTCCAGCCCAATCCACTTCGATGCGTTCTCCTGGTTTGTGTTGAATCACATCGGTGAAACTGTGGGTATTGATGTAGTCATGAAAATGCTTTTTAAACTGTGTGATCTGGTAGTACAGCTGATTCGATCTGCGGCAGTTCTGTACGTACTCTTCCCAGAGTAACTGCATTGTGACACCCGGTTTACTCAACTCCTTAACCAGTTTTTCATAGTCAGGCAGTTCGTAATGAAGTTCCCTGACGGACTTAAGTTGAAGCTCAATCAAATCGATGATCTGAAGCCAGTCAAAATCCTTGATCGTATGATAGTCCCAACCTCTTGAGTCTAAAAAATCATAAAACAGCTTTACCGTATTCCTTGAGATTCGGCATTGCTTGGCGATTGTTCGTTGACTCAAACCCAACAATCGCAAACGTGACACTTCTTTAATATCTTGCATGATCGCAACCTCCTTTGACACAAAAAAGTCGCACGACGAACTGATTTGTGCAACTTTACTGTAAGGTAATTATCGGTGGCTCTCAAGCAGCGATGGGATGGCTCTCAACGACCGATGAGGTGGCTCTGACTTGAGCGACGAGGTGGTATAATTTGTGTGTCGTATACAGATGTCATTCCATTTCAAACCTTTTGCTTCACCCCTTCTAGCTCCTGTCCAAAATAGTACGTTAAAGAATGTTTTTAAAGTAAGTTCATACTCTGTATCTTCTGAGAAAGTAGAATTAAATTTTTCAAAATCTTCAATATCGTAAACATCAAATAAACGTCTTTTTGATTTTATGATCTTAAATTTTTGAAGTCTTCTAATTGGCTGAGCAGAAATCCCAAAGTTAGTTTCAGCATGATAGAAGATTGACTTCGTTAAGTCGAGTATTGCATTTTTTTGGTTCAATGATGCTTCAAAGTGAATTAACTTATCATAGTATTTACGTGCATGCAAATTGGTAAACTTATTTAAATCTAGATTACCAAGATTAGGTAAGATAAACGCATTAATCATTCTATTTTTCTTTTGCATAGAGCGTGCGTTAATAGTTGCGTCTTTATATGAAATAAAGTCATCAATAACTACTTTCCCTAACACCTCATCTAACAATTCAGGTTGGCTTGTAGCTTCGATAATAGCAGAAGCTTCGGCTATCTCTGCATCTCGTTTTGATTTGTAACCTCGTTTTCTTAATCTAATCTTTTCACCTGTAATTGGATCTACGATTACTTTTTGAAATCTCCATAATCCATCGTTTTGTTTTGTTGCTGGCATTCTTTTACCCTCTCTGTGTTTTCTCAACTTAATTTTAGAAAAATAACAAGCATTTGAGAGCCACCATAATTGGGAAAACGACGATGTAAAACTACGTAAAATTGCATAAAATTGCACATAATTTTTAACCCGTGACCCAGCGTGACCCAGTAAAATTAGCTTAATATGCAAAAAAGCGCCTGTTTAAGCGCTTTTTGAGAGTTTTACGTAAAATGGAGCGGATGATGGGAATCGAACCCACGTAGTCAGCTTGGAAGGCTGAAGTTCTACCATTGAACTACATCCGCGGGTGGTAATAAGAATGGTGACCCGTAAAGGACTCGAACCTTCGACCCACTGATTAAAAGTCAGTTGCTCTACCACCTGAGCTAACGGGTCACATAATGGCTGGGGTACCTGGATTCGGACCAGGGAGATGCCAGAGTCAAAGTCTGGTGCCTTACCGCTTGGCTATACCCCAATTTGAATGGTGGGGGGGGACGGATTCGAACCGCCGAACTCGGAGAGAATTGATTTACAGTCAACCGCGTTTAGCCACTTCGCTACCCCCCCAGTAAATACTACTGAGAGACAAGAATGGTGCCGGCTATAGGACTTGAACCCACAACCTACTGATTACAAATCAGTTGCTCTGCCAATTGAGCTAAGCCGGCAATTTTGCACTTAAATAAAAATGGTGGAGGCTGAGGGGCTCGAACCCCCGACCCTCTGCTTGTAAGGCAGACGCTCTCCCAACTGAGCTAAGCCTCCATGCTTCTCTCAAGTGCCTTTTAAATATACCATAAGGGTATTTTATCGTCAATACAAAAATGACATTTAATTGGCTTAAATACACACGCTAAGATCACTTAAATTTTAGCACCTTTAATGATTAATTCATTGCTTCATTTCAAAATCCTAAATGTAAATGCTATAATAAACTGCGTTAGGAGAATACTATGTATCGAATCTACAACTCATTCAAACTGAATTCAAATCAACGTTTCCTCAATGCCCTTCTCTATGGGATTCCTACGGCACTCGGCCTTGGCATCGCATACGGCTATATTTCACGTATCCTACCCATCACCTTCTCCATCGTCTATGTTGGGATTGGCTATCTTATTGGCATGGTCATCCAAAAGTTTGGTCGTGGTGTCCAAGTCAAGTTCTCGATTCTTGGGGCTGTCTTGGCTGGCATCGCCTTTGTCCTCTCGGATGTCGTTCGTTATTTTGGGCTAAGCTTGAATCCAATCATCCTTTACCAAGCTATTCTAATCATCACACAAGTCTATTTGGGTTCGATCAATGGTTTGATCAATCTCTTATTCTTTGCTTGGGGGATCGTTACCGCCTATAACAAGTCGAGGATCATCTAATGAAACCATCCTTTCGTAAAACCTGGGCTGAAGTGGATTTGAACGCTTTAGAACATAATGTAAAAGTGCTCCATGATTATCATCAAAAGGAGCTTATTGCCGTCATCAAGGCCAATGCCTATGGGCATGGGGATATCATGTTGGCACGTCATTTGGAGAAAATAGGGACACGCATGTGTGCCGTCGCAACCTTGGATGAAGCCATCAATCTTCGTAATCATGGTATCAAACTCAATATCCTTTGTATGGGTTATGTGGAAGCTGAGGATTTGGAAATTGCATATCAAAACGATATTATCGTGACGATGGTCTCCTTGGATTGGGTCGTCAAAGCACCTAAGCTTGCTGGTCTACGAGTCCATGTTAAGTTGGATACCGGTATGAATCGCTTGGGCATCAAACTTCAAAGTGATTTGGATTCTGCTTTGGCTCTAGCTGATACCAAAGGCTTTGAATTAGAAGGCATCTACACCCACTTCGCTTCAAGTGATGAACCATCCAACATACAAACCACAGCTCAATATACCTTATTCAATCAGATGGTTGAACAAATCAATCGAACCTTCAAATGGATCCATTGTGCAAACAGTGGTGCTGTTGTGAACTTCCCTACCCCTTTCTGCAATGCGGTGCGTATCGGTCTATCGCTATACGGTTATTCCGACTATGATGTCGACCTTAAACCTTTGATGAAGCTCCATGCGCCGATCTTGGATGTCAAGGCCTTATCTAAAGGCGAATCTGTAGGCTATGGTGCAAGTTATGTCGCAGAAAAGGATGAATTAGTTGGGACGATTGGCATCGGCTATGCGGATGGTTTGAGCCGTCACTTCCAAGGGGCTCATTGTGCCATTGATGGCCAACTTCATGAGTATGTTGGACGAATCTGTATGGATCTTGCCATTGTGAAGCTGGATAAAGCTTACCCGATTGGAACGATGGTTGAAGTCCTCGGACCCCATATCGATGTCTATGCTTTGGCTAAACATTTAGGAACCATTCCTTATGAAATCTTCCCCCAACTCAACGATCGCATTCCTCGCGTTTACATCTTGGATGGTGAACCGATTGCTTATCTGAACGCTCGTTTCCCCTCCCCTAAACTCATCGAACGGTGAATCTAAGTCAACTTAGATTCATTTTATTTTAATGCATCATGTTATAATTCTCAGTGTAAATAGAAAGGTATCCCTATGAATCCAACCATTCAAAATCAACTCAATCATCGTTCCATTCGTAAGTTCAAAAACATTCCACTAACAAGCGAGGAAGTCAATCTTCTCGTTGATGTGGCACGGCATACATCCAGCTCAAGCTTTATGCAGTCGTATTCAATCCTGAGCGTCACCGATCCTGAAAAGAAGGCAAAGGTCGCTGTGATTGGAAATCAAAAGTACATTGCGGAGAGCGGACATCTCTTCATTATGTTGGCAGACCAACATCGTAATCAATTGATCGCAGAGGAACAAGGCTTTGATACTGATGTCCTCGGTTCCTTCGATCGCTTCTTTGTGGCATCGACGGATGCGATCTTAGCCGCACAAAACATCCTGCTTGCGGCAGAAGCCATGGGTTTAGGTGGTGTCTTTCTTGGAAGTGTTTTGAATCATGCCGATCAATTGATTGAACTCTTCAATCTACCCAAACACGTCGTCCCCGTCTTAGGCATTGCCTTGGGTCATCCAGACCAAGCACCTCAACTCAAACCCCGATTGCCACGTGAAATCATGCATTTTGAAAACACGTATCCAAAACTCGAAAACGTCTGCGAAGCGCTCAAAGACTATGATGCGATTGTACATGAATATTATGATTTAAGGGATGCGAACAATCGTGTCGATGAATTCACCACACAAATCGCAAAAGGCATGACACGTAAACATCCAGGACGCATGCAGCTGTTGAAATTCTTCCAAGGACAAGGTTTCATCCAATATTGAAAATAGGGCTCACACCCTATTTTTTTGCATATGACGCATGGTGAAGGCAATGACAGACTTTCGCGTGATGATGCCCATGAACATACCTCGATCATCCACGACAGGTACGAAGTTTTGGTCCATGACCCGCTCCAACACCGATGAGACCGGCTCATCCCCTGAAATCGTTGGGTTCCAGTTCAATCGTAAGATCGTACGCAAGGGATCATCTTCTAATTCTTTGGCTTGCGTCTGCCCTGTATTCAATAGATACCAAAGAAAATCGCCTTCATTGACAGTCCCTACATAATGCCCTCGATCATCCAGTACCGCCATCGCTGTATACGAGGCATGGCGCATCTTTTCAAGCGCTTGACGAATCGTCATCGTTTCTTTCAAAGTCATCAAATCACTCTTTGGTGTCAATAACACCACACACGGTAATTGTAAATGTTGTGTTGGATGTACATCCAGTCGTTTCGTTTCCATTCATTCCCTCAACACTTCTAATTCTATCAAATGGAGGCAAAGAGATTGTGACGATTCTATGAAATGACCACATAAAAAGGAAGCTTTGCTTTCTCTATTCATTCACCTTATCGTCTTGGATGAATTGATCCAAACGTAACTTCAAATCAATGGCTTGTTCCACGGTCAAACGCAAAGAACTTGCAATCTGATAGGGAACTTCACTTGCCTTTTCTTTCAATCTTCGCCCTTCTTGAGTCAATACGATGGAGATGAAACGCTCGTCCGATTGGCCCCGCTCACGCTTCAATAAACCCTGTTTCTCAAGCTTTTTGATCAAGGGTGTAAGTGTACCCGAATCCAACATCAAACGCTCTCCCAAGTCCTTTAAAGGGATATTGTCTTGTTCCCAAAGAACCAACATCACGATGTACTGCGTATAGGTCAGACCTAAAGGGTCCAGGAAAGGTTTATACTTACGCACAATCGTACGCGCACCCGTATACAAAGCAAAGCAGAGTTGATTCTCCAGCTTTAAATGCTCATCCATCTTACTTCAAAGCTTCAAGAATGAAAGGTTCCAAAGCTTCAGGTTTAAACGTTGGCGCAAAACGTGCAATGACCTTGCCATCACGACCCACCAAGAACTTCGTGAAATTCCATTTAACAGAATCTCCCGCAAAGCTTTGTTTCAAATCATTCAACACTTTCTTAAAAGAATTAGCCTTTTCATCTTCATGTTCACTGGGTGCTTCGTGACGAAGATACTTGAACAACGGATCCGCATCCTCTCCATTCACATTCACTTTCGCAAAGGTCTTGAAGCTTGTGCCGAATTTCAACTGACAAAATTCCGCTAATTCCGCATCACTACCCGGTGCTTGATTCATGAATTGATTGCATGGAAAATCCAGGATCTCAAAACCTTGATCTTTGTATTGCTTGTACAAGGTTTCAAGTCCCTCATATTGCGGCGTGAAGCCACAACCCGAAGCTGTATTCACCACCAATAAAACCTTGCCTTCATAATCCTTTAAACTGATATCATTCTTCTTCACATCTTTAACATTGAATTGATATAGACTCATAGTTCCTCCATTAGGTTGTTTACAATCTAATGGTATCATATTTATTAATTAAGTCAATTAATTAAATATTCGTTTATAATAAACTTAACGGAGGTCTTTTTATGTTCTATACGCCAATGATCAATAAAGCCTTGCTACTTGCCTATGATGCCCATAAGAATCAAGTTGACAAAGCAGGACTACCCTATATTTATCATCCCTTCTATCTCGCAACACAAATGGAGACAGAAGATTCGATCATCACAGCAATCTTGCATGATGTGGTAGAAGATTCTCCCTATACATTTGAAGATATTGATCATCATGGATTTTCTTCTTCAATCATGGCTGCGCTTCAATTATTAACGCACGATGATTCAGAAGACTACATCGAATACATACATCGTGTCAAAGAGAATGAGCTCGCTCGTATTGTAAAACTCGCGGATTTAGAACACAACAGTGATGTATCACGCCTGAATCACGTTGATGATAAAACAAAAGAACGACTCCATCGATATGCGGAATCCATCAAAATTTTGGAGACCTAAGGAAAACACAAGCCAGACTTGTGTTTATTTATCTGATTCGTTTACGTACAATATCATAAATCTTGTCTCGATGCCCTACTGCAAATAACTGGATTACTTCATCAACAGCCAGATCACCAAAACTTCGATCAATCGTAACGAGAATCCGTTTATTGGATACAACCCTAAATAATATTCGTAGTCCAAAGCCTCGATGCTTCGCTTTGCGAAAACCATGTAGACCACCTGACAACATTGGAAAATGCTGTTCAATCATCTCAATGGTATGTTTTTCATCTCTCAAATAATCAACGATTGACATAACCCATTGACGACATCGTTTATCTAATTTATGGATATCCTCTAAGCAATCTTTAGTAATTTCAACTTTTCGCATTTTATTGACTCAATAAGTCGTCAATCGACATCTCCGCATAATCACCACGATCTTCATCCGAAAACACATCATCAAACAGAATTGAATTATCCTCTTGTTTCTCAGTTAAGAGCTTAAAAATTCTTAGTTGATCATCATAGTCTTCCAAGACATCCATTAAAGCATTATAAAAACTTGGTTTCATAACGATCAAATCCGCTCTTCCATTCAATGTGATTTCAATAGGTCGATCACTCGCATGAACAATATCCGAGAACTCTGCATAACGACGTCGCACATCCGTAGCTGACACTTTATCTAGTCCATTATTCTTTTCAAGGATTGAAATCATAACACACCTACTTTCTTATAAGCATTCTATCATAACTCACTATATTGCTCAATATTTTGTGCAATTTAATATGCATTAATTGAGGTGTATGTGTTATATCGAAAGATCTGTTCGACGTTCAAACTTCAATCCAATAACGTTCTTCCACGACACCCACTTCATTAATGAAGCTACTATCAAAAGTACCCCCATTCTTTTGAATGGTGCGTGCCGAGGCTTTATTGGCTTCATCACAGGTCATCAAGATCCTACTGACCCCTATCTCACGACAGAAATCGAGTGCCAAGCGAATCATCTCTGTCGCATAACCTTTATTACGCTCACTGGGTCGAATACCATCTCCAATGTGTCCTCCACTGTGTAAAAGCTCCGCATTGAGTTCATGGCGAATACTCACTGCCCCTACCATTCGTTTTCGATCGATATCATAGGCAAAGAAAGTGGTCGACTTGACCTTCCCTTCAGGAACAGGTCCTTCTGCTTCTAAGCGAAAATGTTCCAGATAACCCTCAAAATCACAATAATCATGAAATTTGATGGCTCCTGGTATGATTCGTTCTCCTGTTGCGGACCATTCCAGCATCATGTCCACAATCATTTCTCGGTGTTCTTTGGTGGGACGTATTAATCGAAGATTCATTGTTAAGCCCTCATGTCTAATGAAACTATTTTACCAATAAAAAACGTGAAATACAGAGTACTTCACGTTTGACTCTAAGAATATTCACTGATAGTTCTCACAACTTTTAGTCAGATTAATCAAAGAAAGTTAAGACTTTCTTTTAGACTTGATATTATCTTTAAAAAGTCGTATACGCCTTTCAGTAACGTCGATGACGCTACTCCCCTTGCGAGACCGTAAACAAGGAATAGAAATAACCTTTATTCGCCATCAAATCGTCAAACGTTCCGAATTCTTTGATCGTACCAGACTTCAAGGTGATGATGGCATCACAACGTCTTAGGATCGCATCATCCAAGGTATGTGTAACCATGACTTTCGTCAAACCTTGAAGATCCAAGATCGCATTGGCCACATCAAACGCAGTCTCCACATCCAAGGACGAAGTTGCCTCATCCACAAACATGACCGGTGTTCTACGCAATACACTTCGTGCGATCGAGATTCTTTGTTTCTCACCACCGGATAAGCCACTTCCGTTCTCACCACAGAGATAATCGGACCCGCGTTGCTCAATCAAACTCGATAAGCCTGAAAGTTCAATGGCGAGATCGATGTCTTCTTGTTTGAATGGACTGAACATCGTGATGTTCTCGGCGATGGTGCTGTTGAAGACAAATACATTCTGCTGGATGATCGATACAAGGTCATACAGTGATTCCGTGCTGATGTCTCTGAGTTCAACGTCATCATAATAGATCTGTCCCTCATAGTTGCTGTTGGCAGCCATTAAGAGATTCAATAAAGTGGACTTCCCACTGCCAGAACCACCGACAATCACATAGCTCTTCCCTTTTTCAAGTTTCAGATTGATATCATGAAGAACCATTTTCTTGTCTTCGTAACTAAAGGATACATTTTCAAGTCGAATACTGTGTTTGAGTACATTTTCTATGGAATGACCCGTATCACGAATGTTTGATGAAACCGCATCCGCCAATTTATCAATGAGACCCAACGCCGCTCTACGATTGGCTAGTAGTCCAGGAACTTCCGCGATCGGTTGGATCACGAAATTCATCAAGTTCACAAACACCAATACAACCCCCGCTGTGATGCCACTTCCAGAAAGCGTCAACCAAGCACCAATCAAGAAGACACCCAATTGAGCTGCAGCGCCTGCAGAAGCAGCCGCAATCTGTATGACCGTATTCAATTGATTACGCGAACGTTTCGCACCTTCAGCATTGTCATTTGAGTTGGCCAACATGGTTATGATCTGCTTCTCTGCTTTGAAACTCTTAACCACGGAGAATCCACTCAAACAATCTTTAAGCGTTGCGACATAACTCGCATTGCGATCCGAGACATTCTTTTCTGCCACAACCAAACGATTACCAGCCAAAATGGATGCCAGAAGTGGAAGTGATGAGAGCAACACAGCCGCCAGCGTCAAGAGTGGACTGTACCACAACATCATCGCAAAGGCTCCAACAAAGGATAAAAGCTGTGAGACCAGTGTAAACGTATTGTTCAAATAGTTCGTTTCTATGTTTGTCGTATCGTTTGATAATGCCGATAAGTAAACCGATGTGTTTTCACCACTGAATGCATGGATGCCCTTTTTCGTGATGAACTTGAAAGCATGATCTTTGTATTGTTTCATTGCGGTCGCAATGAATTTAGGTTTGGACTTATAATTTAACAGACCTACAAATAGAATGAAGATGATCAACATCATCGAGATGATCGCCAACGTCGTCAAACTGTATGTGTTCTCACTTCCTGTCGCCGCATCGAGTACTTGTTGCAACAACCACGAAATCGCAAGATTGATGAAAGATAACAAGATCGTTGCGAGCACCGCAAAGCCAAAGGCAAGTTTATTATTGTGATAGAACTGCTGGATGAATGTATTACGTCTTTGTTTGGTTTCACTTGTCTTCATAAGCAAGCTCCTTCCACATTGTTTCTAAGCTGGTTTGATTCTCTTCGCTGTTTTGGATTGCCTGCAAGATCGCCTTCAGGGCTGTTTCACCTAAATCATCATAGGCAACCGCAGTATCCGGAGCACTTTCACAGAAACGTAGTTGTTTGATGCCATAATCCGGATGCTCATCAAATCGTACTGCGGCTTGATAGGCGTCGTGAAGATGGTGCTTTGCTTGATCCAATTGCTTTAAATGGATCGAAAGATCCGCTGCCGCCACGGTGAACACGGCCACCAATTTATCAATGTACGTCACATCCGTTGCTTGTTTCTTATAGCTTTCCAAATTTCGAATCAACCACGTGATGGCTTCATATGCATTCGAATACTGTTTCTTAAGCATGTACGCATTCACAAACCCAATGATTGTGCGAATGTGTACTTGTAAGTTTTCGCCCAACGCTTTCGTCAAATATGGGAACGCTTCATCCGCTTGTTTCAAGTCACTTGCATAGATCATCGCAATCGTTGCGTTGTTCAAGCCTCCAGGATTATGTTTCTTGAGTATTTGAAGTGCGTCTTCTGCACAATCGATGGTGATCAAACTCTCCGCAATCTCTGAATAGATCTCAATTTCAGTAATACTTTCATCCGTGTTCTGTGAAATTAGATCAATCGCACGATGCAAGAGCACAACTGCTCTTTCCGTGATTTGAACATCTTTCTTTTCAATCCCAAACGAAGCCAACAGACGTCCACTCTTATAGTTGATCATGAAATTATTTGAATACTTCTGAATGGCCTTCTCTACAAGCAATAACGCTTGTTCATAATTCTTGCTTTGGCGACATTGATCCAAGGCTTCAAGCGTTTTAGTGAGATTGTTGCTTTGAAGTTCATAACCAAAGAGCACATCAACAGAGGTCTCAAAGAAAGAAGCGATCTCCGCGATATATTGAACATCTGGTGTGGATGCGCCTAACTCCCATTTAGAGATCACCGCAACCGAAACACCCAGTGCTTCCGCTAGATTCTCTTGCGTCATCAACTTTTCTTTTCGTAACTTCCGTATATTCTGAGCGAGTTCAACTTTCATCATATCTTCCTCCTCATTGAGTATATTCATATGATACCGCTAGAATATGGATTGGTGAAGTCATAAATTGTACATTTTGTAGACTTTTAATTCTACGATTCATTGATTTTATAAGTTTTGATAAAATTCATCTTATCTAAAGTTCAAAAAATAAGAACGTCGACTCTATTCTTGATCATCCTTATCCAAAGCATTAAAATAAGCTATCGAAGCGTTGATTTCACCACCCAACAACAAGAATAAACAACTCAAATTCAACCAAATCAATAGAATAATGATTCCGCTGATACTGCCATAGATATTGGCATAATTAGTAAAGTTATTGACAAAGTATGAAAACAATAACGAGATCGTAAGCCATGCCACCATCGCAAATATGACACCTGGAAAAACTTCATTGAACTTTACTCTTCGAAATGGAATCAAGATATACAACACAGTGAATACAGAAGCCATTGTAATAAGTGGTACTAATAAGCGAATGAGATTCCATACAAATTCAAATGTACTGGAAATACTTAATATTTTAAAAACTTGATTTCCAAGAACTTCACCCGATACCAAAAAGACAATCGTTACAAACAAAATTAACGCTAAACCAACGGTGGATACCAAATTGACCACAATTACTTGCCAAATAGGACGTGTTTCAACTTTACGATAGGCTTTGTATAAACCTTTTCTGACTGCATTGATACCACTCGATGAACTCCATACGGTCATTAAAGCACCTACTGTTAAAAGCGTCACGTTACGTGTGCTTAAAATATTTTCAATGATGGTTCTAGTAACGATTGCGACATCCGTCGGAAAATAACTAAACACGAGATTCATCAATTGCGATTGAGGTATATTCGTAAAGCTCAACAAACTAAATAAAAAGATGACAAACGGAAATAACGACAAGAAAAGAAAATATGAACATTGCGCACTTAAACCAGCAATGTCATCTTCCTTAAGGCGAAATAATAAGTGCTTTAAGAATTTATTCGCATAATCTTTAGTATTCGCTAACGTTGGTTTCATATGCCCTCAGTTATTTCTATCACTTACACTATTATATCTAGGATTGGTTTTACATTCATACGCTTTTGTTGAGCATCTTTATCACATGTACTGTAACTCTAATGATAGCACTATGCGAAGTATATATTTAAACGAGATTTTGGCTAATAAGAACTGAAATATAAAAGTCCACTATATAAATGGACTTTTAGAAATCATGATGTTGGTATTCTATTCCCACTCAATGGTGGCTGGTGGTTTGGAAGTCACATCGTACAGAATACGATTGACCCCTTTAACCTCATTGACGATACGATTGGATACTCTATCCAAGATTTCATAAGGAACCTTGGCATAATCCGCAGTCATTCCATCAATGGATGTGACGGCACGGATACCCAACGCATAATCATAAGTACGTTGATCGCCCATGACCCCAACAGATTGGATGTTTGTAAGAACGGTGAAGTATTGCCAGATTTCTCTGTCCAAGCCTGCCTTTTTGAACTCTTCATGCAAGATGGTATCACTCTTTTGAACGATATGCAGTTTTTCTTCCGTCACATCCCCAATAATACGTATGGCTAAACCTGGACCTGGGAACGGTTGACGGTGAACCATCGCTTCACTTAGACCCAACAATAATCCTAATTGACGAACTTCATCTTTAAATAACATGTTCAAGGGTTCAATCAATTTGAAATGCATATCCTTAGGCAAGCCCCCCACATTGTGATGGGACTTGATGGTATGCGCTGTTTTCGTTCCGGATTCAATAATATCTGTGTAGAGTGTTCCTTGAGCTAAGAACGCGATATGACTCAATTTCTTGGACTCCGATTCAAACACACGAATGAATTCTTCTCCAATGATCTTACGTTTCTTCTCTGGATCCGCAACACCAGCTAATTTAGATAGAAAACGTTCCTTCGCATCAATTTTAATTAAATTTATTTTGAAGTGATCTTCAAAGGTAAGTTTGACTTGTTCAGCTTCATTCTCTCTGAGCAAACCATGATCTACGAACATACATGTCAATTTAGGTCCAATAGCTTTGTGCAAAAGTGCTGCCACGACCGATGAATCCACACCTCCGGACAGAGCACAAAGGACTTCTTGACCTTGGGTCACATCACGAATGGCTTGAACTTCTTGTTCAATGAAATCTTCAAGCTTCCAATTGTTTTGGACCTTACAGACATTGAAAACAAAGTTCTTCAACCAGGTTTGTCCGTATACGGAATGCTTGACTTCAGGATGGAACTGAACCCCATAAAGTTGTATATCGACGTTGGACATGCTGGCAAGCACACCGGATTCACTGAAAGCATCTTGTGTGAAACCTTCAGGGACACGGTGGACTTCATCCCCATGACTCATCCAAACTGCTTGTGTTGATGGTAAACCATCACACATTGGGTTGAAGTGTTTGATTTCAATATCCGATTTCCCATATTCACGGATCTTACCGGATTTGACTTCCCCACCCAATTGGTGTGCCATCAACTGCATGCCATAACAAATCCCCAAGACTGGAATACCCAAATCATAGATCTGAGGGTCCACGAGAAGTGCGCCTTCTTCATAAACAGAATTAGGGCCACCCGAGAACACGATTCCACGTATCTCAGGATCATTTTTATAATAGTCGATTTCTGTATCATGGGCTTTGAGTTCACTGAACACACCCATTTCACGAATCCGACGTGCAATCAACTGATTATACTGACTTCCGAAATCCAATACGACGATTTTATCAGCCACGGTAATTTGGAGCCTCCTTCACATTTTCTACTGTATGCGGATGCGACTCCTTAAGTCCCGCATTACTTATCTTCACAAATTGAGCCTTTTCTTTGAGCTCTTCGATATTCGCACATCCACAATAACCCATACCCGAACGTAAGCCCCCCATCATTTGATAGATGACATCGCTCATTGGTCCTTTATAGGGAACGGTCGCTTCAATGCCTTCCGGAACCAGTTTCTTTAATTCTTTCTGTCCACCTTGGAAGTAACGATCGCTGCTTCCCCGTTGCATGGCACTGAGTGAACCCATACCCACATAGGTCTTGACTTTCTTACCATAGACTTCAATGATTTCACCTGGTGTTTCTTCACATCCGGCCAACAAACCACCCAACATGACCGCATCCGCACCAGCAGCCAAGGCTTTGACAATGTCGCCAGAGAACTTGATGCCACCATCGGCGATGACGCCCACATTGTAACGTTTCGCGACTTGTACGACATCACTGACCGCTGTGAGTTGCGGAACCCCTACGCCCGATACGATGCGCGTCGTACAGATGGAACCTGGACCGACCCCAACTTTCAAGACAGCTGCTCCAGCTTGAATCAAAGCTTGTGCCGCATCCGCTGTGACGATGTTTCCACCGACCAACGGAAGATCCGGATAAGTCTCGTGAATCTTGCGAACCGTCTCAATGACACCGGCTGAATGTCCATGGGCACTGTCAACGGTGATGATGTCGACACCGGCATCGACCAACAGTTTGACACGCGCCATCGTTCCTTCACTGACACCGACTGCCGCACCTGCTAAAAGGCGACCTTTGGCATCGACTGCACTGTTTGTTAGAGCACTAGCCAATTTGACTTCTTTAACCATTTCAGCCTGCAAATCACTGCTTAAATTCTTATGAATGAAACCCAAACCTCCGGCTTGAGCCAAAGCGATGGCCATCTTGCTTTCAGTAACCGTATCCATGGCAGCGGAACACACCGGTATTGAAAGTTCAATGCCTTTACACAAACGCGTCTTCAATTGCACATCCGCAGGGACTACCTGCGAATACGCTGGAACCAATAATAGATCATCAAAGGTGTACCCATCTTTTATGACTTTTCCATTCATCGTATCCATCGTTTCCTCCATTTTTTCTTGCCATTATAACATAAAAGCCTTAAAGCGAAATACACTTTAAGGCTTTCTTTTACGATAGACTTCAAAACAAATGATCGCACTTGCACTGACCGCATTCAAGGCGAGCTTGGTCTGCGTTGGATAATTGATTTTTAAGGATACATCCCGTGCCTGGAGCACAGATCTCGATAGACCACGCAACTCACCACCAAAGGCGAGCACCATCGGAAATGGATAATCATAGTCCATGAAATCCATGGATGTTTCTTCACGATGTGTCACGACGATATTGTAGCCTTGATTCTTGATCAAAGCGAGATCTTCCTCCAACTTATCCAATTGGATGATCATGATGCGATCGTACGCACCCGCACTGGATTTCATCAAGGTCACTTCCGCTTGACTCCAATCCCGTTTGCTTAAGATGATGGCATTGGCACCAGATGCATACGCAGTCCGAATCATCTGTCCTAGATTGAAAGGATCTTCAACCCCTTCGATCATGACCACAAACCATGGTTTCTTCTTCAAGAGATACTGAACATCTTCAATCTTTCGTGGTGAAGCAAAGGCGATGATGCCACCATGGGTCTTGCCCGTGGCTTGTTCATCGATTTCCGCTTTTGGCTTCATCAACAACTTCACACCCCGTTGTTTGACGATGCGTTTGATGTAATCGAAATCCTTGGATTCTTTGGCTTCATCCATCCAAATCGATTGAATGGTGCGTGCACCCGCTTCTACTGCAGCTTTGACGGACAAAGCACCTTCTAATATGATCATACGTTCTTCTTTCTGAGGAAGTCTCCAGGTCGCGCATCCACATTGCATTGGATCCACACCTTCGACATCGGCTTATTCGCCACCTCGAGCACCAGACCCTCCTCATCCCACATCGCTGTGATGGAGAATGCTTGGGGATCCTGATGATAACTGAAACATTCTAACCCTTGACCTACTGAGACAAGATTGCGCATCTCAACGAGAATGCGATCATCCTTCTGTTCTAAGACATTACCCACAAAGTTTTGAACGACGCCTTCTTCTTTTGGATGATAGAGATGTCCATTTTGATCGGGCATTGATTTCAAGAATCCATCGAATGTCGGACGACTCTCCGCTTGTTTCAGTTCATTGATGATTGAAGTATACAACAAATCACTGGCTTTGCCATTCTGGATCGCATCGATCCATTGTCGATACGCACGCACAATGACCCCGATATAGTAAGCCGACTTCATACGCCCTTCGATCTTCAGACTGGATACCCCAATCTTCATCATTTCTTCGATGGATCCCAAGGCCATGAGATCTTTCGATCCCATCGAAAATGGCACATCACTTGGATTGACTTTTATTCCATCGATATGCAAATCATAAGACCAACGACAGGATTGTGCACACCCCCCGCGATTCGCATCACGCAAGGTCATTTCATTGCTCAAGGTACATCGACCCGAGTAATTGACACACATACCCCCATGGATGAAGACTTCTACAGGTAAAACATCTTCCTGGATGATGGCCTCAATCGTATTTAGATTCAATTCCCGTGCCAAGACGACACGATCGACACCCAATTCCTTATAGAAACGCATGCTCTCAGAATTGGTGATGGAGAGTTGGGTGCTCAGATGAACTTCCATCTTAGGCGCAACATGCTTCGCTAGTTTAGCGATGCCCAAAGATGCCACGATCACCGCATCCACACCAATGCTTTCAAGCTCCAATAGATATTCTTTCAAACCCGGAAGATCGCCTTGGTGTGGAATCATATTCACCGTCACAAAGATCCGTTTATTGCGTGCATGAGCGTACTCAACCGCTTCCGCAATATCAAATACTTCAAAATTTGATGCACGATAGCGCAAGGAAAACCGTTTACCTCCGATATAGACCGCATCCGCTCCAAAATCCAAGGCAACTTTTGCACGAGCTAAATCACCTGCAGGTGCCAATAATTCAATGAACGCCATTATTGCCCCTCCTCTTTGCTCATGTTGGTTTTGCGATAATAATAGGCTTGGCCTAATTTATGGTTACTGTGGTCCAAACGAATCAACTCTAAGGATTTAGCTTCATCAAACAAAGCTTGATTCAAGTTTACAAATGAATCTTCTTCAATCAATAAATCATCCAAATGAACACCATAACACAAAGCGTCACTCAATAAATGAAGTTCTTCTTTAGGATAATGAATCGCATCAATAAAGATGCTTGTTCCTTCTTTTTCCTCTAAGATTGGGAAATGTTGAGTTCGCTTCGCTTCTTTGATGGTCATATCCAAACGATTCAACACATCAGCTTCATATTCAATCTCCGCAAGGTAGCTGCGGACAAGGGGTCTGCGACTGAAGGACATCAAAGGATAACCTAAGCCAAAAGCTTCAATCTTGTTTGGGAAGAGTTTGCATAAATCCATCATCTCTTCCAAAGTCAATTCTTTGGAAAGGTAGACACGATCCACTTGTGTCAGAATCAATTCAATATCCAAGGCATTGGTTAAGATGGTTTCAGGTGCATAGATCAATTCACCACGATAGTCCTTTTGTTTCAAATACCGTTGCACGGCAAAATCATTGAAATAGAAACCTTTTGGATTCAACTGAATTAAATCTTTCAACCAAACCCTTAAATCAACAAGTTCCTGTTCTTCAATATAACCATTGACTTGAATGTAAGGATCAAAACCCATCCCCCTCGCTTTATTGAAGTGTTCAACAAAGGCTTCCTTGGTTTGAAGCATGGGATGACGATATGAAAAACAGGGTTCTGTTAAGACAAGTTCTATATCATTCGGTTTGAAATGTTTAAGGACTTCAATCCGTTCTGTATGGTAGATTTTTATCATTAAGCCTCCAAGAAACGCTCATGTTTAGAGCGGAACACCAGCATGATCACCAACATCGTAACGATGCTCAAGCCCCCCATCAAAGCAAATACGGTTTGAGAGAGCTGAACCGCTTGTAAAGTTGATGGCAACATTTTGATCAACAAGGCAAAGATCTTATCCCCATAGAAGATACCCACTGCAAAGAAGGTCTGATAGATGCCCATTGTGACTTCACGCATGTCCTTCGCAAAGGGTTGCATCGCCATTCCTAGAAGAATATTATACGTAAGACCATAGCCTAAGCCATTCAATGGGGTCAGGATGAAGATCAAAGTAGAGTTGGTGGTGAAACTCAATAGAATATTGAAAATCGCACTCAAACCCAAACCCAATAGAAGACTCTTCTTGACACCAATCAAACGCTTCAACAATAAACCAACGATGACTCCCCCAAACAACTGAGCGATGGCATAGACGACATCCAAATACGCAACACCTAAGGGATGCATCCCAATGCCTTCCATCTTCGCAAAGTTGACCAGATTGGAACCACTGGTCGCAAAGCGAATGAACGAGACCACAACCCCTAAGAGTGCGATGCTCATGAAATTCAAGTTGCTCAAAGCAGCTTTGAACTTGGCAATACTGAAATTACGTTGATCACTCTTATTATCTTTAACAAACATTAAGAAGATTAAGGCCACGATGCCGATGATGGCACTCGTCAACCACATGCCTGCATAATCATTGGGTTTCGTTGCGGTAAAGATATACTGGATTGGCGCAACCAAAAACTCCGCCAACAAGGGCGCAACGGATAGAATTGATACCGACATGATGGCTTGTTTGGGACTGAAGGTTTCCGCAAACAAGACATTGAACAGACTCAACATGCTCGCTCCCAAACCCAAAGCCAAGCTTGAAAGCATCAAGCTCGTATAATTTGGATTGAAGTATACGGCAATGGAAGATCCAATGATGAACACCAAGGCCAAGGCAATGAAGAACTTACGTGTTTTGAAGAAATCACTGAAGGCAAAAATGGGAAGACGAACAAAGATGGAGATCAATCCATAGGCTGCCGCAATATTGGCTGCCATGATGCCATCCATACCTAAGCCTCCGACTTCCAAGCTCCCTCCAGCATAGGCTTTACGATATGCACGAATCAAGTTGATGGAAGACCAAAACAATACCAACAAGACATAGATCAAGATTTGGTAGCGCGTAAGTTGATAACGTTTCATTAAATAAACGGTGATCAATAGACTGATCACGATGGTCAAACTGCTTAAGAATAATTTATGGGTCAAGATTTCGATCATGATGTGTTTCCTTTAACTGACTCATTGTATCAAATTTTCACAAAAAATAAAGTTTGACGCGTGTATAATCTATAGAAAGAGGGATAACCATGAAAACAATTGATTTAAGAAGTGATACCGTAACTCAACCCACACAAGCCATGCGTGAAGCCATGGCCATTGCGCCTGTCGGTGATGATGTCTATCAAGATGACCCTACGATGATTGAATTGGAGGTCTATGCAGCTCAACTCGTCGGTAAAGAAGCCGCTCTATTCGTCCCCAGTGGTACGATGGGCAATCAATTGTGTTTAATGACACATACCCAACGTGGCGATGAAATCGTTACGGGCGCAAACAATCACATCGTGATTCATGAAGTTGGCGCAGTTGCTTTATTATCACAGGCTAACTTAAGAACTTTGCATCATTCAGATGATTTCATTGAACCAAAATCATTCAAACAAGCGATTCGATCCAATGATATCCATGAACCGCGTACCCGTGTCTTAAGCATGGAAAATGCTTTATCCAATGGCAAGGTCATGCCATTATCGATGATGAAAGAAAACTATGAAATTGCGAAAGCACAGGACATCGCAGTTCATTTAGACGGGGCTCGTTTATTCAATGCGGCAACTCATCTCAATGTGGATGTGAAGGAACTCACGCAGTATTGCGATTCCGTCATGTTTTGTCTATCCAAAGGCTTATGTGCTCCAGTTGGATCGATGATCGCAGGATCTAGAGCTTTCATTGAGAAAGCACGTAAGAATCGTAAGCTCCTTGGGGGCGGTATGCGTCAAACCGGTATCTTAGCCGCTGCAGGTCTTATCGCTTTGAAAGAAATGACCCAACGTCTGCACATCGATCATGAAAACGCAAAATACCTTGGATTCAAATTAAAGGAAACAGGTTTGTTCAATGTCAAAATGGAAGACATTCACATCAACATGGTTTTCTTTGATGTGATCGATCCAAACTTCAATCACGATGCGTTTGCACAATATCTCCTTGAAAACAATGTCAAAATCAATTCCAACTACAATGGGTATCGTTTCGTAACACATTATTGGATCACCAAGGAAGACATCGATCATGTCATCGACTTGATCAAGGACTATGGAAAAGCATAAGTGCATCAACTGTGGTTCCACTGACATCATGGATGTGGAATATGGAACACCCGATGAAGACTTGATTGAAAAGATCGAAGCTGGTTTAGTCTTACATGGGGGTTGTGCGATCCAAGGACTAATGCAGCCCTATTATTGTTTGGACTGTGACACACGCTTCGACATCCAATGTACGGAACTGTTCATGGATCATCTAAAACAGATCCACTATAAAACGAACGATGAAGATATCCTTATTGATTTCCACCCTGAGCATCTCGATATACAAGTCAACACCTTTCGCCGTATGATTCCTTATAACAAAGAACTTAAAGACATTTTAAATTCATCTGCACTTGAATACTGGAAAACGGATAATGGAAATGCCTGGTCAATGGATATCAGCTGTCCAGGTTACTTTCGTGAAAGCATCCAACTTCAAGGCACCGATGAAACACCATATACGTTTAAGCTCTTTAGAGCCTTTCTGAATAAATTGACTAAAACCCTTTAGGAGGATTCCTCATGTCAAAATGCACAGCCCTTGAACTCAAATATCCCAATAATACCCTCTTCGCTTCCGTAATCCAAGGTGATGATGAAGTCATCTTGGTGGATTGTGGCTATCCCAATTCTTTGGATAAACTAGACGAAGCTCTAAGAGTCTTAGATTTAAGTCTCGACAAAGTCACCCATTTAATCATCACCCACCATGATTATGATCACATGGGCTCAGCGGCTGAACTGAAACGACGTTATCCCAAAATCAAAGTCTGTTCATCCAGTGTTCAAAGAGACTACATCAATGGATCTAAGAAATCTTTACGTCTAATTCAAGCAGAATCCATCTTCCCCACACTTCAAGATAATCAAAAAGAACAAGCCCTGGTCTTCCATAAAACCTTGGAAGCCATGGAAACCTTGGACTTGGATGAAGTCCTTATTGAAGGATCCGATTATCCGTGGGCAGGCGGCACCCATATCGTCGCATCCCCAGGACACATGCCCGGTCACATCTCCATCTATCACAAACCCACTCAAAGCCTTATCACAGGCGATGCGATGGTGGTGGAAAATGGCAAACTCTGTATTGCCAATCCACGTTACACCTTGGACAATGAACAAGCCTACACGTCCATGAAGAGATTCAAGGATTATCCACTCAAGCAGATCATCTGTTATCATGGTGGTCCGGTCACCGAGAATATCGAAGATCAATTAAACGCATTATAGGAGCTCATTGAGCTCCTATTTTTTTATGATTCATCTTTAACAAGCGTAAACCGAGATCCAATTTCAAGAAATGTTTCCGCGTGTTTTCCACTTTCGAAAATCAATGTATCTCCCTCAATCTTGAAGGTATACACCTCATTTTCATTCGCAATAAGGATCAACACACCGTTTTCAATCGCATAGCTTCCACTAGGCCAATACGACGTAAACATATTACGGTTAAATACAAACTGGTTCTCTTCACTGAGCACAAGCCACGCCATATCGACGGCTTCCGCATCTTCCAATACATATTTACCAAGCGTCATTTCATTATTCTTGATGGTACAGGCTGAAACCAAGAATACAATCATCAGTCCAATCAGAACCTTCTTTATTTTCATTACTTGAACCTTATCTTACTGTGCAAGACTTCACCGATGATCTGAATATCCTTTGCCTCAATCTCCTGAGCACTGAACACCATATCTTCATATTTTGGGTTCTCAGAATGCAGAACCATCGTAGAGCCTTTAAAGAACACTCGTTTCAAATTCGCTTCATCATTCACCAAAACGACCGCAATCGTTCCGGAATTCACGATACTCGAGCGTTTGACATACACCAGATCACCTGGATAGATACGCGCTCCAATCATAGAATCCCCAATGACTTCCAGATAGAAGTATTCGCCTCCTACCGTCTCATCCAAGGGAACCAATTCCTGACCCAACCACTCTTCTTGGGCATAGCGTAAAGGTCCACCACGCACAGTCCCTAAGATCGGAATCGCAATTTGTGAACTCTCATTCAATAAGTCTTCTGTACTGACACCAAAAAACGCCGCCAATTGTCGGATCACTTTAACCGGCGGTGTCGAACTGCCATCTTCCCATTTCTGGATGGTCGTAAAGGATTTGTAACCAAATTGTGCAGCTAAGTCTTCTTGAGACAAGCCCCGCTCTTTACGATATTTTTTGATTTTTTCTTTGAAGTCCATGTTTATACCCTTACTATACATTGCACTTGAATTATTTTCAAGTAGAACTTGTAACTTGAATTATTTTCAAGTAAACTAAAATCAAAGGAGGACATGCCATGGAAAGGATCATCCTACACTGTGATTTGAATAACTTTTATGCATCCGTCGAATGCCTGCACCATCCCGAATATCGCAATGTCCCTTTGGCTGTGGGCGGTGATGTGGAGAAACGTCATGGCATCATCTTGGCAAAGAATCAATTGGCCAAGAAATATGAAATCAAGACAGGTGAAGCCTTATGGCAAGCCTTGCAGAAGTGTCCGGATTTGTTGATTGTGAAACCCAATTTCTCGCTTTATCTGCGTTTCTCACGTTTGGTTAAGACAATTTATCAAGATTATACGGATCAGATTGAATCCTTTGGAATCGATGAGTGTTGGTTGGATGTGACGCACACCTTACATCTTTTCAAGATGACACCGAAAGAATTGGCCGATACGATTCGCCAACGCATCAAAGAAGAGGTCGGCATCACCGCATCGATCGGGGTGAGTTTCAATAAGGTTTTTGCGAAGTTGGGATCGGATTATAGGAAGCCCGATGCCACAACGGTGATCACGCGGGAAAACATGGAACAAATCGTGTATCCCCTGCCTGTTTCAGATCTCTTGTATGTGGGTCGTGCGACAAAAGAAAAATTATATACTTTGGGCATACGAACGATTGGCGATTGTGCGCGTTTCGATGTTCAGATTCTAAAGCGACGTTTGGGTAAGTGGGGTGAGTATCTTTGGCGTTTTGCCAGTGGTGAGGATACGAGTCCGGTTTTGGTTCGGGGTTATGAACCGCAGGTCAAATCGATTGGAAACAGTACAACGGCTCCAAAGGATCTCAAGAACCTAGATGATGTACGCATCATCGCCTACATCTTGGCAGAGAGTGTCGCAGCACGCTTGAAAGAAGCGCATTTGATGGCGTTTACGATTGCCATTGGAGTACGTGATGTGGAGCTGAAAGGCTTCACACGGCAGATCAAGATGGATGAGGCCACGCAACTCAGTGACACGATTGCGGAAGCAGCCTTGGATCTGTTTGCGAAGCATGTGGACTTTGAACTCCCCTTGCGAAGCATCGGCATCAAGGCCAGTGACTTGATCGTGGAGCGCAATCTTGAGCAGATCAATCTGTTTGAGGATCCGTTTTTAAAACAAAAGAAAATGAATTTGGAAGTGACGATTGAAAAGATTCGGGAACGTTATGGTTTTCAAGCGGTTCAACGCTGCTTGATGCTTCAGGATACCCTACTAAGTGGTTTCAATCCGAAGCAGGACCATGTGATCTTCCCAGAATCGTATTTCAAGGGGTGATATAAGTGAAAACCTATGTAGATGTGATCATTCTCAATAGCAAGGAGGGTAAAATCAAACCTCTGGCTATTTTATGGCATAATGGAATTAAATACAGCATTGATAAGATCTCGCAGATCACACGGGCGGCCTCGACCATTTCCGGGGGTACAGGCATACGTTATACCTGTACCATTCAAGGTCAGAGTCGTTACCTCTATCATGAAGAGGACCGTTGGTTCATTGAGAAAAAGGAGTATTGATATGTGTGGACGTTACCTATTCAAACAAGATGAAGATGATGAATTGGAGGAATGGCTTAAGAACTTAGATGTCGAAGAGGCTAAAGATCTTTCGCTGCATGTCGTTTATCCATCCCAAAAGACCATTGTCTTAACACAGGGCTTGAAACCCATGATCGCCCAATGGGGTCATGTGAAATGGGACAACAAAGGACGCATCATCAATGCACGCAGTGAGACCATCGCCTCATCTCCTTTCTTTGAGAATCATCTTAAGAAAAGACGATGTTTGATCAAAGCCGATGGCTTCTATGAATGGGATAAAGAAAAAGCGAAACACCTTGTGACAGATGCTTCGCAAAACCCCTTCTATATGGCGGGCATCTACGATGAGGAAGGCTGTTTCTCCATTCTCACCAATGAGGTGAGAACAGATTTCATCCAACTTCATAATCGTGTTCCACTGATGATTCCATCCAATCTATTAAACAAATACTTAGAAAACGGTGATCAACTCTTGGAAGATTTCCGTAAGCTCAAACAAAATGAATTGAAGTGGGTGGATCAATCCATCCAACAACGCTTGTTCTAGAGTTTCTGAATGAGCGTTTTTTCTTCGTCTGTTAAACTAAAATCAAAGATCTCAAGATTGGCTTTTTGATTCGCTTCTTTGTGTGACTTTGGAATGACGATGACATTGCGCTCAATTTGATAACGAAGGATGACTTGAGCCCAAGTTTTTCCATACTTGGATCCAATGGAATCCAAGACGGCTTTCGCTTCATCACTGACCTTCTTGACCGGTCCCCAAGCTTCCACAAAGACATTATTTTTCTGACAGAAATCAATGATTTCATCGTTCCATAAACCTGGATGGGATTCAATCTGATTGACAGCAGGCTTGATGGTGCATCGCTTCAACAAATAGTCCAATTGATCCACATCAAAGTTGGATACACCAATGGAGCGTAGCTTCCCTTCTTGAACCAAAGCTTCCAATACCGTCCAAACACGAACATTATCTTCATTATTCTCCAAAGGGCGATGTAAGAGATAGAGATCGATCACGTCCAAATCCAAAGCCTTCAGACTCGCGTCCACAGCATTGCGGATACAGGTCTCATCTTTGGTATGCACATCATCCGCAGGAATCTTGGATGTGATGAACAACGTATCTCGATTTAAACCGGAGCGTTTGATGGCCAAACCTACAACACCCTCATTGCGATACGAGATTGCGGTATCAATCAAGGTGTATCCTAAAGCCAAAGCCGATTCCAATTCCGTTGTGTCATTGTTGATGTCACCCATGTAGTCACGATTGACCTTCCCATAGGTATTGGTTCCTGTGCCCATCACAGGTATTCTCAAACCATTATTCAGTGTAAATGTTTGCATGCTAATCCTCCGTAACCCCATTGTATACCATCCTAGAAACCTTGTCCCAAGCAATGACTATGATGCCCATAAAAGTAGGCATCTGTTATCAATTATGTTAAAATAACAAAGATGAAAAACACTGCCCTAACCCTATTGAAAACACTCTTTGTGCTACTCGTCCTGAGCTTTATGATCGTAGCTGGGATTTTCTTGTGGAATCTGATTGTAAAAGATCCCGTTCCAGATGATCCAATCATCAATGATCCCACTGTTCAGCAAACCTTTGAGTTCTCAGTAAATGAATTCACACTCTTTGAAATTGAGGAATTCGGTTTTGATTTCATCTTGGCGGATGTTCATGTCAAAAGCAACAAGCCGATTAATGTCGCACTCAGCCATTTCACGACCAGTGAAAACATCCAACTCAACAGTGTCGACCAATATCTGGGTCGAATTGAAGCAGCTGGGTATACCTTTGGGGATTATAAGTTGGTGTTCTCTCTCTACTCCGCTACCACAGAGATGGATGGTCTATTGTTTATTCCAATCGTAAATACTGAAGCCACATCACTGGATGTGAAAATCAATCTCTATCCAAGTTCCAGCTTATCCTTTGACTTAAGTAATCCTACTAAGCTTGGGATGAAGTCCGACTTAGGGATCAGTGAAATGGGTTTGGAACCCAATATGGCTGCGAATATGACTGTTCTCAATAAGACAACGGTCAGTCCAACAGAATTCTATCAATTGGACACGAATGGCAATCGTGTTGAAGCAAGTTTCACCTCACAATCACAGATTGTCGCAATAAAAATTAAAATCGAGAATAAGCTGAGTGATTCCTTTAGAATCACTAAGGCACTCATAAAAAATGGTGGAACACTCTACGATGCGGTTGATAATTCTTATCTCATTGATGGAGCTACGAATTTAAGCAATCTATACATCAGTGGCACAACCGAAGGCTATCTCTTCTTTGAAGCCTTAGGTGATGTAAGCTTATCATCATTCACAGAAGTTCAAATCTATCTCTCAGTTTCTGACGATAAGTATTATTCACTTTCACTCACAGGTAATTAATGAAACGATTCATAATCTTTCTAATCACACTTTTACTCGTATTGGTCCAAGCGGAAGCTTGGACGATTACATATGCCGCATCAAACATCCCTGTTGCTTGTGCTGTCAATCAATACAGTGTCGACCGTATTACCGGAAAAGATCAGTTCACGAAGTTGGGTTGTTTTAATGAGAATCAGTTTCAACAAGCGTATGATTTCATGTTGAGTGAAGCCACAACCGCTCCCAATGTTGTTATTCGCCATGAAGAGTCCTACAGTCCAATGAACATTGTCGCAGCAGATCGAGCAATGGCATATTCACAGAATCATACATACTTGAAATCAGACACAATTAATGTATGGCGTGATAAAGCTCAAACTGTGCCATATACTTACATCAACCAAGCTAACCCACTCTACTACTACAACACTCAAATTAAATCCAAGTCCTCTTCAGAAGCTGTCAAGCCTTCAGATCTTGTGGCTGAAATCGAAGTGAATGGTGCGAGAGGATTCATCCAAATCAACGGAATCGATATCATTCCTTTGATTTATGTCGAGAATCGAGCCAATAACTGGTACATTAGCTTCACAACACGCAATTCTTTGGATAATACGTACACTGGTCACATCATTCGACCAAACATAACGCAATACAAGGTTGCGGACGTTTCAAGCGCGACAAAAACAGGAAATGTCACAATTAGGCAGATTTCCGTTCAAGTTGACACAGCATTGTATGTCAATACTTATTCCTATGGAGTCGCACCTGACTGGTTGCCCGTTGGGACCTATTACAGTCCAAATGGCATCAATTTCTATACTGATATGGACCTTAAAAATCCAGTGACTGTAAATGGCGTCGTTGGTCGTTATTTTAATTATTATGACTTCTTAAACCTTAGAACAACAACACAATATACCGCTCAAGAATTGGATGAGTATTTTTACTATTACTTCTCAGTAAACAAACTTGATCCAAACTCAAGTGTCATGAAAGATAAAGGGAGTGCATTTGTTGATGCACAGAACACCTATGGCATGAATGCCTTGATGATTTATTCAATGGCCATTCATGAAAGTGCTTATGGGCGCAGTAGTTACGCCGTCAATCGCTTCAATCTCTTTGGATATGGTGCATACGATAGTAATCCTGATAATGCTTATACGTTTGCCAATGTCGAGCAATCCGTTAATGAACACATGGGTATCAACCTACGTCATTATCTTGATTACAGTAACTACAACGCGACTGCAAACAGTTCCCTTTTTTATGCGTCTAACATTGGCACAAAAGGGGCTGGGATAAATACACGTTACGCATCTGATCCATGGTGGAGCATCAAGATTGCTGGTTATGCGTTTAGGATCGATCGTTACCTTGGTTTAAAAGACTTAAATAAATATCAGATTGCGGTTTTAAACTCAGATGCATCTCGTGTGGTACACTCTAAAACGGATCTTACTTCTCCTCTTTATTCCATTGATTCGCGTGCAACAAATTATCCATTCACAATCAAAGCTACAAGTGGTAATGTCTACTACGTTCAATCCACAAACCCCTTAGTCAATGGTGTTGCGATTACAGGAAGTACTGCAGGTCTTGTCCCATACAACATGGCTGGTTCAACTGCTTATATCCATAAAGATCAAGTAACACTCGTCAATACAGCGAGCGATAAGCCTTATGTGGTCAATAGCGAAGATACATTATTAACGTATGTTACAAATTGGGATTGGCAAAATAACAACTTATATGTAAAAGGATGGGCCGCGCTCAAAAACACCAATATGGCTTTAGGTGCAGTCACGCATCAACTTAACGCCGTCAACATGCTAGATGAGACACAGAAATACACATTTGCTTTGAATATTGCACCTGAGAACTATCCGCTGAACTTAGGCAATGGATTCAGTTACACAACAGCGTGGTTTGATGGAGTAATAGATGTCGGAACGCTTCCTGAAGGAAACTACCATTTTGAAATCATAACAAAAAGCGGTGATACCAGTGGTAAAGCTTCACTTGCAAATTCAACAGTCAATGCACCAAGAGCACAGATTGTGGATCGGGATAGCTTTACGTATCGATTCTCATTTAATAATACACGTGGAATGCGATATGAGTTGTCTAAAGAGATCGGTCTGAGTATTACAGGCGTAACACCTTTATTGCCGACACGATTCAACTCAACTGCGTATATGACTGCGATATCAATTGAAGAAGATAGTTCTGGATTAGATTTAATCAATATCACAGGCATTTCATACATGCAGAATATCAATATGGCTGAAGCAGATGAACCAAAGCATGAATTATTATTTGTCGATCCCACTGGCCAACAACACATCTACCCATTAAGAACCTCAACAGGCATTTACGATATTTCAAATGGTGGATACAATTACAGCAGAGCTTGGTATTATGCTGAGAAAGTCAATATTGATGGTTTGATAGATGGTGATTATCGCATCTTCATCATCACATCCAATAAGTTGTATAAAGACGTGGTAGAAGTTCGAGATATTTTGATTAAGAATACCCAAGTCTTTACTTCTTCAAACAAGACATATACATTTGAACCAAGCTTGAACATTCGTAGACGCTATGTCTTAAGGATTACGACAAACAATATCGAAGAGGTTATAACCCCACCAGATGATACGCAGACCACAACACCTTGATTAATCAAGGTGTTTTTTATCATAAAAAGAAAACCTAGGAATTGTACCTAGGTTGTAGACTAATTTGTAGAAAGATTAATAACGATCGGAGTGTTGTACTTAATTGAAGTACCCCCTGCTGGAGATTGGCTGTTGACCATTCCCGCACCGATTCCGTAAGCACCGGTATTGAATGAGTAATTTGTCGCTCCTACACTGTTCAAATAGTTGCTGATGATGCTCTTTGATGTATCGACACTTGATGATTGACCAGCAACGAGTCCAGCTAAATCGGGAATTACAAATGTTGGTTCAGATCCTTTAGAAACAACTAGGCTTATGCTTGTGCCTGAATCCACAACTGTGCCAGCTGCTCGGGATTGGCTCATGACCACATCCTTTGCGACTGAATCACTAAACTCGTAGGCTAGAGACACGTTCAATCCAGATTGTGATGTGCTTGTACCACCGACGAAATTCTTTATGGTTACACCTGCGCCTTTTGATACAACAACGCTGATAGAAGTACCAGGATTCACTGAACCACTGGATGGTGACTGAGAAATAATCGCACCACTTGCAACACTGCTGCTATATTCTGAACTTGAGCTGAATGAGATATTTGCACCTTGGCCATTAACTGCATTGATCCAAGACCTCAATGCGTCTAAACTTTGACCCGTTTTATTCTCTATATTTACTTTACCTAAAGACACCACTAAACTGATTGAGCTATTTGTGTCTACTTTAGTTCCAGATGATATACTTTGACTGATGACTTGACCACTCGGAACACTCGCATGATAGGTCTGACTTGTACTGACTTTCAAGCCTTCTTGAGAAGTACTTGTACCACCTACAAAGTTCTTAACCACAACCCCTTCACCCTTAGATACAGAAGCTTTAATGGTTGTTCCTGGATTGATATCGCCACTTGAAGGTGTTTGACTGATGAGCTGACCACTTGCGGTTGTTGCACTGTAATCTTGTGTGGAAGTAACTTTTAGGTTTGCTCCCAATTTATTCTGCTCACTCACCCAAGCATTGAGCTGACTGAGTGTCTTACCAGTGAAATCCGATACACTGATCTTACCTAAGGATAAAGTCACATTGACCGTAGAGCCATTAGGAACACGTACAGAAGCATTTGGACTCATACTAACTCCGACATCATTATTCTGAGTAGCGTTGTAGGAGAAGCTGTAATTGACCTTCAAGCCATTATCTGAAATGAACTTATCAATCGCACCCTTTGTCTTACCAACAAAGTTCTCTAAGACAACCCCAACTCCCAAAGACATCTTGAATGTGATACTACTTCCATCATAAACTTGTGTATTTGCGGCTTGGGATTGACTGATCACCTTACCTGCCGCAACCGTATCGTGGAACTCATCAACGAAGTTCGCCTTGATATTATTCGTAGACGACCAAGTTGAAATTTGTTGGCGTGTGTACTCTGTAAAATCTGGAACACTTACCGTCGTCAACTCATCTCTCGACCCTGTTGAGATATAAAATTTGATGGGTGTTTTCCGTAGAATCGATTCCGCATCGATATTTTTCTTAATATAATAAGCTGACTGTATGGCATCACTCTTCTCAAAGAGAATCTCAGCTGCCATCAATTTATTCTCTTCAATGAAGAGCTGAATCTCACCGATATCCTTACCTGTGAAATCAATCAGATTAACGATAACCTCAGGATCCGGTCCTTTAGACAAAACCACATTGATCGTTGATCCCGCATATAAGCGTTCGCCAACGATCGAGCTCTGAGAAATGACCATACCCGCTACGACATCTTCACTGTATTCTTCCGTTGTTTTTATTTGAATATCATTCTCACGGCCCCAAGCCAAAAGCGCATCCGATTCCATACTCCTGAAATCAATGATGCGAATCGGTGTCTCAATACTTAGATTACGTTGCATGGAAAAACCAAACAACACGGATAAGCTGAGCACCAAACTAATTAAGAGTAGATTTACTTTACTTTGATAGAATTTCATATGTTTCATTTTAGCATAAAACTTACATCAATCTAAAGATATCTTGCATCGTCACAAAAGCCATCAGGAGCAATAAGAGTCCGACGCTGATCATCATCAGCGCTTGTTCAACCTTCTTACTCATCGGCTTCTTAAAGAACCATTCATAAAGGGTTAGGACCACTCGACCACCATCCAATATTGGAAGTGGTAATAAGTTGAAGATTGCCACATTGATTGATAATAAACCCATGAGATAGAGAATATTGATGAAGCCATAAGAAGCTTGTTGAGCGGTGACCTGATAGATACCAATCGGACCACTCACTGCATTCAAGCCAATCCCACGAACCAAACGCGATAAAGTGAAGACCATGTCATCCACGGTATTCTTAACTTCCTTGAACCCATATCCAATCGCCTCAAACGCATTGATTTCAATTGCCGTCGCAGGTGGGATTTCAAGACCGATAAAATAACGATTCTCTGCTTCAATGAAAGCAGGTTGAACTGTAATATCCAACAACTCACCATCACGATCCACGGTAAACGTTGTTTCACCCGTATACATTTGAATGTACGTGATGATTTCATAGAAATCGACCGGAACAATGGTTGTGCCATCAATAAAAGTGATTTTGACAATTTCATCGCCTTGGTTAAATCCAGCAGCTTCCGATGGTGAATCCGCAATGATGCCACTGATGATGGGTTTCGGTGCTTCCACTGCATAACCTTGGACCATATAGATGCCAATAAAGATCACTGAAGCCAAGACGAAGTTCATAAAGATCCCTGCCAACATCACAATCATCCGCTTCCACGGTTTGATACCTAGAATACTGCGTTCAAAGCTGATATCCGTATCCACACCCTCTTCCCCAGCCATGGACACAAAGCCACCCAAAGGAAAAGCACGAATACTATATTCGGTTTCACCAAACTTCTTACTAACGATCTTAGGACCCATACCAACCGCAAACTCTTTACAATACACGTTGAAGAGTTTAGCTGTTATGAGATGTCCAATCTCATGGATCAAAACGATGACCCCTAAGACAAAGACGAAATAGAGAATATTTGTCATGAAAGCTCCTTATGTTGATGCAATACATAGTCTTTAACCTTCGCATCCAACTCAACCATCTGTTCAATGTCTAAATTCGATGCATAAGGGAAATGATTCAAACAATCTTCAATAATTGTTTCAATGCTGAGATACTTGATTCCATTGTTTAGGAAGAGCTGAATGGCGGCTTCATTTGCCGCATTTACCACACACATCCGATTTCCACCTTGCTTAGCGGCTGAGATGATAAGTGGAAACAAGGGATAGAAGTCGGTATCCAAAGCTTTGAAATCCAATTGTGATATTGCATTAAAATCCAAACCTTTAGTATCTAGTGCCAAGCGTTCTGGACCACAGAGTGCATATTGAATGGGAACACGCATATCGGGTGTGCCCAATTGCGCCATAATGGATCCATCGATGTATTCGACCATCGAATGAATGATGCTTTGTTTATGCACGATCACATCAATCTGTTCATAAGGAAGATTGAATAAGTGATGTGCTTCAATGACTTCAAACGCTTTATTCACAAGTGTCGCGGAATCAATGGTGATCTTCTTACCCATTGACCAATTGGGATGTTTCAAGGCATCTTCTACCGTCACTTCTCTTAGTTCTTCACGCGTCTTATCTCTGAATGAGCCTCCAGAAGCGGTAACGATCAAACGTTTTACAGCCTTAAAATCATTGCCTTGTAAGGCTTGTAAGATGGCGGAATGTTCTGAATCGATGGGTCTGAGATTGACCTGATGTTCATGGACTTTAGCCATGACCATTTCACCAGCCACAACCAAAGTTTCTTTATTGGCTAAGGCGATGTCTTTCTTCGCTTCAATCGCTTTAAGCGTCGGAACCAAGCCTGCAAAGCCTACCAAGGCATTGACCACAACTTCCGCATCATTAAGACAAGCCAACTCAACAAGACCCTCAGATCCAAAAGAAAAGGTTTGATTTGGATAGAAGAGAGCCAAGGACTTCGCATCGAACTCATCCTGTACCACCACCAAATCATAATGATGATTTTTTAAATGTTCAAACAACCAAGGAATGTTTTGACCCACGCTGATGCCTAAGCATCGCAAGGCAGATGGATGTTGCTTAACGACATCCAAAGTCTGTGTACCAATCGAACCACTGGCGCCTAAAATTACGATTTTTTTCATTTTACATCCACAACATCAAGAGCACATAAAATGCCATCAAAGTAAATAACAGACTATCGATGCGATCCAAGACACCCCCATGGGCTGGGAAGATGGTCCCGAAGTCTTTGATCTTATAGTGACGCTTGATTGAACTGAACGCCAGATCTCCAATCTGTGAAATAATCGGAAGCATCAAACTGCTCACGATCATCATTGTAAACGGCAGTCGATCCACCAAGAAGTAAGCAAAGATCAAACCTGAAGCTGCCCCAACGATCCAGCCTCCAATCGAACCCTCAATAGTCTTTTTCGGAGAGATGCGTTCATTCAGTTTATTCTTACCAAAGAAATACCCTGCGAAATACGCACCGGTATCCGTCAAGAAGGTCACGACCAAGAGATAAACCAATTCGATACGACCATAACTGACCGTTAAAAACACCGAACGCAATGCGGTCGTCAATAGAATAAGCATGGTAAAGATATAGGTCAGATCCAACGGGGTGAACCACTCGAAACTGATGGTTAAGACAAAGAGCGCGATCATCAATAAGATGAACGCGATATAGAGTTTCTCCAAATTCAAGACCGCAAACAAAATGATCAACGCAATCATGATGAAATAAAGCCATAAAGGCCAAACATCCTTCTTAACGGCATACATTTCATAAAGTGAAGTCAGAATGAAAAAGAACACGACGATACGAAAAGGCCAACCCCCATACAGAAACGAGGGCAAGACAACGGCTGTAATGGCCAATGCCGTTAAAAAGCGTTGTTTCATCAAAGACCTCCGAAGCGTCGATCACGCTGAGTCGCATCCAAGACCAGCTCTTTGAAATGATCCCCTGTCAACTCCGGCCAAGGCAAGGTTTCGAAAATCAACTCCGCATACGCCAACTGCCACAATAGAAAGTTGGATAGACGTTGCTCACCCGATGTCCGGATACACAGATCAACCGCAGGATAATCCTTGGTCATCAAGAATCTCTCAAAAATTTCTGGACTTAATTCTTTACTTATTATACCATTTACGACCGCTTCATGATACTTCTCTGCCGCCAAGATGATTTCACGTTGACCCCCATAATTCATCGCAAAACACAGGATCATCCCTGTATTCTTCGATGTGGCTAGAATCGCACGCTCCAAGACTTGTCGCGTTGAATCGGGGAATGCTTCCAATTCACCAATGGTTTGAATGCGGATGTTCTTTGCCATCAATTCCTTAAGGAATTTATTGAAAAAGACATCCGGTAACTTCATCAAATAATCGACTTCTTCCTTAGGACGCTTCCAATTTTCCGTCGAAAAAGCATACAAGGTCAAAACCTCGATGCCTAAATCATTCGCCGCGATCGCAATTTCACGCACCTTCTCACTGCCTTGAAGATGGCCGAATGTACGCTGTTGGTGTTGGGCTTTCGCCCAACGTCCATTGCCATCCATGATGATGGCCACATGTTTGAATCCCATAATCTTCCCCTTTACAAAAGAAGCTCACAAAGTGAGCTTAAACAGTCATGATATCCTTATCTTTTGCTTTGATCATCTCTTCGACAATCTTGATATGCTCATCCGTCAGCTTTTGAACCTTGTCCAAAGCTTCCTTTTCCATATCTTCACTCAAGGTATCATCCTTCTTGATGTGGTCATTCGCATCACGACGGATGTTGCGAAGATCAACCTTCGCCTCTTCCCCATGTTTTGCGACTTCCTTCGTCAATTCCTTACGTGTCTGTTCCGTCAAAGCCGGAACCAAGATTCGGATCACAGAGCCATCATTCGTAGGATTGAAACCCAAGTTTGCGGCTTGAATCGCATGTTCAATCGCACGTAGACTGGAAGTATCATATGCCTTGATGACCATCTGACGACCTTCCACAACGTTGATGCTTGCGATCTGATTGATCGGTGTCGGTGTTCCATAATAATCGATGTGGACATCAGCCAACTGGGTTGGATTCGCACGACCTGTACGGATGGTTCCAAAATGATGTTCCAACTTCTCAATGCGTTTAGCCATTTTTTCTCTGGCAGCGTCTAAATGTGCTTTCATTTTAATTCTCCTCTTTTGATATTATTGTACCAATATTTCGATCGATTACTGCTTTTTTTATATTTCCTTTTTGATTCATGTTGAACACGATCAAATCAATGTTGTTATCCGCACACATCGTGATGGCTGTATGATCCATGATCTGCAGATTACGGGTGATGACTTCACGATAGGTCAAGTGATCATAACGCTTCGCGTTTGGGTTCACTTTTGGATCCGCATCATAGACGCCATCCACACCATTCTTAGCCATCAAGATGACATCGGCACCAATTTCAGAAGCACGTAATGCCGCCGTGGTATCCGTTGAAAAATAAGGGCTGCCTGTACCCGCTGCAAAAATCACGACACGACCTTTTTCAAGGTGACGGATCGCACGACGAACAATGAAGGGTTCGGCAATCTTGCTCATCTCAATCGCCGTTTGCACACGTGTGATGATGCCATGCTTTTCAAAGACACCTTGGAGAGCGATCGAATTGATCACGGTTCCCAACATGCCCATATAGTCCGCTTGAACACGATCGATGCCCATTTGTTCCGCAAACTTGCCACGGATGAAGTTTCCACCCCCGACAACCATCGCAACCTGAATGCCCATCTCGGTGATCTCTTTGACTTCTTCGGCGATTTGAGCCAATACTTCTGCGTCAAATCCATTGCTGGTTCCGGCAAGCGCTTCACCACTGAGTTTTAGTAAGATTCTGTTGTACATGCTGCCTCCCTTTTAAGAAAAGGACACAAACGTGTCCTTTAATGAATTACTGACCAAAAGTTTGATTCAAAACTTCTTCAGCAAAATTATCCGCTTTCTTCTCGATGCCTTCACCGACAGCGTAACGAACAAATGCCAATACTTCAGTTTTAGCTGCCTTGACGACATCTGAAACTTTCTTATCTTGATCTTTAAAGAACAATTGATCCACTAAACTGCTGTCTTGCAAAGACTTGCTTAAACGTCCTTCCAAGATGCCTTTTAATACACCCTCTGGCTTGCTGGCCAAAGCTTCATCGTTCTTGATGATTTCAGCTTGAATCTTACGTTCATGCTCAATATAGTCCGCAGGCATGTGATTACGGGAAATGAAACTTGGGTTCATCGACGCAACTTGCATTGCCATATCCTTCGCCACATCCGCATCTTCCGTAGCACTCAACTTCGTTATGACAGAGATCTTGCCACCCATGTGTACATAGGATCCAAAGACTTCCGCATCGGATTTTTCCAATACTTCAACACGACGCAAAGTGATCTTCTCACCGATCGTCGCAGTCGCGTCCACGACCAAGGTTTCAACGGTTTTGCCATTGATTTCCAAAGCCAACGCTTCTTCAAGATTCTTGACGGAGCTGTTGACCAAGGCATTGCTCAAAACGCTGAGCAATTCCAAGAATTGTTCATTCTTCGCAACAAAATCGGTTTCTGAATTCACTTCAAATACGACGGCACGATTGCCATTCACGACCGCTCTCGTCAAGCCTTCAGCCGCAACACGGTCAGCTTTCTTCGCTGCTTTCGAAATACCTTTTTCACGCAACCAGTCGATTGCTCTCGCGATATCGCCATCGGTTTCGGTCAAGGCTTTCTTGCAGTCCATCATCCCTGCGCCCGTCTTGTCTCTTAATTCTTTAACTTGTGCTGCTGTGATCATTATTCACTTACCTCTTTTGTTTCAACTTTTACTTCTGCAGGAGCTGCAGTTGCTTCGGTCTTCTCAACTGGACGTGGTGTGTATTGTTTGAAATCACGTTTTGGACGATCGCTGTTGTCGCGGTTACGATCGTATGGACGACGTCCACTACGTTCGTCACGTTGACGACGTTCTTCCATACGTTGACGACGACGACGTTCATTTTCTTCATTTTGTTGGTTGACATTGATGATGACATCACTCATGGTGATATCCTTTTCAAGATCTTGTTCTTGGTGAGCGTAGGTCAAGATGCCGCCCTTCGCTTCAACGATCGCATCCGCCATCAAACTGACCATGATTTTGATGGAACGAATCGCATCATCATTGGCAGGGATACCATAATCGATCATATCTGGATCGGCATTGGTATCGGTGATTGCGAAGACAGGAATGCCCAATTTCTTAGCTTCCAAAACCGCATTGTAATCTTCTGTTGGATCAACAACAAAGACCGCATCCGGTACTTTCTTCATATCTTTGATTCCACCCAAGAAATTTTCTAAACGGGCTTCTTCTTTTTTGATTTGTGCGATTTCCTTCTTAGGATAAACAGCCAACGTTCCAGCTGCTTCCATTTCTTGGATATCCAATAAACGTTTGATACGTTTTTGAATGGTTCTGAAGTTTGTCAAGGTTCCACCCAACCAACGTTGGTTGATGTAGAAAGCACCACTACGCAATGCTTCATCCAAAACGATTTGTTGAGCTTGCTTCTTGGTTCCTACGAACAAGACTTTTCCATTCTTTTCAGCGATCGCACGCATTGCTGCATACGCATCATCCAACTTTTCCAAAGTCTTTTCCAAGTTGATGATATACACCTTATTCCGCGCTGTGTAGATATAAGGCTTCATTTTTGGATTCCATTTCTTAGTCTGGTGACCGTAATGGGTTCCGTGTTCTAATAACTTCTTCATCGATACGACTGACATGATTATTCCTCGCTTTCCGTTAGTCCTCCACTCGTTCTAACACGATTAACTCTAAAGTGAGCACGGAATCGTGAATCCCGGGTGTGTGAAGTGCATCCCTAAGATGCCATTCAATAATATACCATAGCCAACAGCGTATGACAAGCATTAAGTCACTTCTTTGCCCGCTCAAAAGATGCTTCATAGCTTGCTTTCAAACGATCTAAGGTCACATGCGTATAAATCTGGGTGGTCGATAGATTCGCATGCCCCAAGAGTTCCTGAACCATCCGTAGATCCGCCCCATTGTCCAACAGATGCGTCGCAAAAGAATGACGCAACATGTGAGGATGAACCGTTCGATTGATGCCAGCCATTTGAGCTGCTTTATCTAGGATAAATTGCACACCTCTTGGACTTAAACGATCCCCTTTGCTGTTCACAAAGACATAGGGATGCAAAACAGAATGTTCATACTGAGGTCGGATATCTTTTAAGTAATGCTTAAGCTTCTTCTGCATCGCAGGATAGAACGGAACCATACGCTCCACTTTCCCCTTGCCGACAAAGCGTAAAAACATGTCCTCCATGTCGATCTCATTGAGTTTGAGAGATGTGACTTCAGAGACACGTAAACCACAGGCATACATCAGCTCAAAGAGAACCCGATTGCGATACCCTTCCTTCTCTTCAAGATCAAAGCTGTCCAACAGACGCATCATCTCATCAAAAAGTAAGAAATCCGGAAGATGTTTCGATTGTCGAATCGGACTCAGATCTTTAAATGGATTGTTTAAAACGAGATGACGTTCATACAGATAGTCATAAAAAGAGCGTAAACTGGAACATTTACGCGCTAAAGTGCTGGCTTTCAAGCCTGCATTCGATGTTTGATTCAAATGACTGAGATATTGATGAACTTGATTCAAGTCGACATCCTTAAAATCCTCGATTCCTTGATCCAGGCAAAACGCATGAAACTGACGGATATCGCGCGCATAAGCCGCTTCGGTATGCACCGATCCCGTATTCTTCAAACGGATGTTTTTTAAGAAAGCGTCGATATGATCATACATCATAGGTTTTGATTTGTTCCGCAAAAGCTTCTAGACAGCTGTTCGCCATCCGCTCCTTACGATCGTGTTTCTTCCCCTTGTCTTCGTAATTCAATAAACCAAAGGTCGCATTCATTGGTTGGAAAGTTTCCGCATCGGTATGCGTGATGTAATACGCCATCGCCCCCATGATTGTCTTGGGTGAGAAATAGAAACGTTCTAAACCCAATAAGCGTCGTGCCATATCGATACCGGCGACGCAACCACTCGCACAGGATTCGACATAGCCTTCAACCCCACTCATCTGACCAGCGAAATACCAATGCTCATTCTCTAAGGCTTTGTAATTTTGATTCAATAAGTTCGGTGATTTGATATAGGTGTTGCGATGCATGACGCCATAACGTGCAAACTCCGCATTCTCTAGACCCGGAATCATCCGGATGATTCGACGTTGTTCTGGCCAAGTCAGATGCGTTTGAAAACCGACGATGTTATACAAAGACGCTGCCGCATTGTCTTGTCTGAGTTGAACGACCGCATACGGTCGTGGTTTTTCACGATCCAAAGCCAGACCTACCGGCTTCATCGGTCCAAACGTAAGCGTTTTAGGACCTCGTTTGGCCATGACTTCAAAGGGCATACAACCCTCAAAAAAGATTTCCTTCTCAAAGTCTTTGGGTTGAACGACATCTGCGTGGATCAATTCTTCATAGAAATGCTCGAATTCTTCTTTCGTCATTGGACAATTGATGTAATCCTGCGCATCCCCTTTATCATAACGTGATTTATAGTAAGCGATATCGAAATTAATGGAATCTCTTTCGATGATCGGCGCTGCCGCATCATAGAAATACAGTGAGCTCTGATTAAAACGTTTGCGAATGAACTCCGCCAAAGGATCGGATGTCAACGGACCCGTCGCAATGATCGTATCTTCATCTTCGATTAATTCACTCACTTCTTCATTGAAGAGGGTCACCAAGGGATGGTTACGTAAGAAATCAGTGATGGCCTTGGAAAACCCTTCACGATCCACTGCTAAAGCACTGCCCGCTGGAACACGATGCTCATCCGCGAAACGAAGGATCAGACTGTCCACCATGCGCAATTCCTGCTTCAATACTCCCACCGCATTCAACAAGGCATCACTGCGTAAAGAATTGGAACACACCAATTCCGCAAAAGCAGAGGTATTATGGGCTGGAGTCATCTTCTTAGGACGCATCTCATACAAATGCACGGGTATCCCTCGCTTGACAAGCTGCCAAGTGGCTTCACAACCAGCCAAGCCAGCCCCAATCACTTTGACCGCTTTATGCCTCGTCATCTTGTTTGACTTTCTTCTGGATGTATCTGCACTTCGGATAGGTTGAACAACCCACAAAGGTTTTTCCGAAACGATTCAAACGTTCAACCAATGGACTGCCACAATCCGGACACATTTCGCCCGTCGGTTTAAGTTCCGCTTTCGGTTTCGCCGTCTTGATGATGGTCTTGCAGGTCGGATAATCACTGCAGGCCACAAACTTACCAAAACGTCCCATCTTCTCTACCAAAGCTTTGCCACAGTTCGGACACAACTCACCGGTCAAGACCGGTTCAACGACTTCACGTTCGACATGTTTACAGGTCGGATAATTGCTGCACGCCACGAATTTACCGTAACGTCCATTGCGTTCCACCAAAGGACTGCCGCAATCCGGACACTCACGACCGACTTCAGTCGGTTTGATTTTCTCCATCTGTTCATAAGCCGCAGTTAATAGAGGCAAAAAGCGCTCATAAAAGCGATTCAGCGCATCCACATGGTCTTGATTGCCCTCTGCGATATGATCCAATTCACTTTCCATCTGTGCGGTGTAATCCACATTGATGATGGATTCAAAGTGATCCTGCAACTTCGCATCGGTCAAGAAACCTTGTTCGGTTGGAATGAAAACTTTGGTACGACTGTTCTCCCCTTTATCTAAGGTGACATACAAACGTTCCACAATCGTATCAATGATCATCGCATAGGTACTTGGACGACCAATGCCCTTGCTTTCCAATGCTTCGATCAAACGGGCTTCAGAATAACGCAAAGGAGGATTGGTGAAGCTTTGAATGGCTTCATTCTTCAAACTTTCCAACTTTTCACCTTCATCCAAATGCGGCAACCATTTATCTTTACTGGTCTCGTACTTACCATAGACTTTCAAATAGCCATCAAACTCCAACTTACTGCCTTTCGCCACAAAACGATAACCATTTTGATCCAAATTAACGGTAATGGTCTTTGTTTTAGGTGAACTCATGAGCGATGCCAAGCTTCGTGCATAGATCAAACTGTAGAGCTTCAACTCATCCGCACTCAAAACATCCTTCAATGCCTCGGGGGTGTATTCAATGTGCGTCATCCGGATGGCTTCATGCGCATCCTGTGCATTGTCGCTCTTTTTGACTTGATAATGCCCTACATACTCAGAACCATAGGTCGTCTTGATGTACGCCTGCGCATCCTTGACGAACTGATCCGAGAAACGGGTGGAATCGGTACGCATGTAAGTGATCAAACCTTCTTGACCCTCATTCATTTGCACCCCTTCATACAACTTCTGAGCGATGCGCATCGTCTTCTTCGCAGGGAAGTTCAACTTGTTCGCAGCTTCTTGTTGGAGGGTGGAGGTGATGAACGCAAATTTATTCGCTTTTGCGGCTTGTTTCTCAGTGATGGATTCTACGGTGAAGGTCGAACCCAAAGCGGCCATGACCGCATCGCTTTCCGCCTTATTCTTGAGTTTCAGTTTCTTGTCTTGATAGCTGTCGATGTCCGCATCGAACTCAATCTTATCTTTTTCAAAACTCGCCTTGATGTTCCATTTTTCTTCAGGAACGAAGGCTAGGATTTCTTTTTCCTTCTCGACAATCAAGCGCAACGCAACCGATTGGACTCGGCCCGCAGATTTACTGGCAATCTTGTTTTGTAAAAGCTTGGAAAGTTTGAACCCGATGATGCGGTCCAAGATACGACGTGTCTCTTGCGAACGCACCAGATTCATATCAATATGACGCGGATGTTCAAATGCGGCTAGGATGGCGGGCTTAGTGATCTCATTGAAAACGACACGTTGTGTCTTATCTTCGCTCAATTCAAGTTCATCCGCCAAATGCCACGAAATGGCTTCCCCTTCACGGTCGGGGTCGGTTGCCAGATAAACCATCTGAGCCTTCTTCGCCTTCGTCTTTAGTTGCTTGACGGTATCGCCTTTATCTTTGTTTATTTTATAACTGGGTTTGAAATCATGTTCCACGTCCACACCCAAACCACCTTTACCCGTGGTCGCTAAATCGCGGATATGGCCTTTGGAGGAAACAACTTCGTAATCATCCCCAAGATATTTCTGAATTGTTTTAGATTTGGAGGGTGACTCCACAATGACTAAATTTCGCATCGGTACTCCTAACGCAACGCCACTTTGTCATGACGTCTGTATTTCATAGTTTGGTTAATTCTAAAGGGTTTGTCAAGATATTTGCGCCTTGCTGGATCAAAAGGTTGTTTCCTTGACCCTCTGGCATGTCAAGACTAAAGGGTAGACAATATACATCTTTACCACAATCCAAAGCGTTGTTTACGGTGATCATCGATCCACTTTTCAAATGTGATTCCATGACCAACAACGCTTGACCCAATGCTGCGATGATGCGATTGCGAGCGACGAATTGATGTTTCTGGATGGCGGTTCCCTCGGGATATTCCGAAACGATACAGCCCATTTTCAGGATCATATGATAGAGCTCCGTATTCTGTCTGGGATAGATGACATCGATGCCACAGCCTAAGACCGCAATCGTACCTTGCCTCAGCGCATGCACATGCGCCAAACCATCAATGCCCTTAGCCATCCCGCTGACAATGACATAAGCCCTGAAGTGTTCCACACATTTTTTTGTCCACTCCGCACTGTAGCTTCCATGATTGCGACTTCCGACGATGCTTATCATGGGCAAATTTAAAAGGTCGATACGACCTCGCAAATATAAGACATAGGGTGGGTCATGGAGTTGTTTCAAACTTTGCGGATAATTGGCATCCACCAAAGTCAGAAACTTTCCCTTATAATCACGCACTTCGTAGGTTTCATTCTGCAATAAGGCAGCTTTGATCCGACGATGATCCCCTTTGTATTTTAAGCTGTATGCCAGTAATTGTTCGCGTTTCATACCTTTATATATGCACAAACGATTACAGTTCCTGATTACAAATCAAATAAATTGGCTTGAAGTCGTTGACGTACCGGTTCATACGATCTGCGATGGATCGGTAAGACACCATACTTCAATAAAGCTTCTTTATGTTCTTTAGTTTGATACCCCTTATGGCGTTTAAAGCCGTATTCAGGATAGGCTTCATCATAGACATCCATCATGCGATCACGCGTGACTTTGGCAATGATGCTTGCGGCCGCAATGGAAATGCTCAAGGAATCTCCTTTGATATAATCCAAGACGCGTTTGTCTTTCACTTCAAAGGGCATCGCATCACTGAGAACCAGCGTCGCATCCGAGAACTTCGCAATCATACGCATCGAGTCCTTAGTGGCTTGATAGATGTTTTTTTGATCGATCGTCTCCGGACTCACCGTTACGACCATCACCCACAAAGCATCTCTTAGAATATCGTCAAAACATGTTTGACGCTGTTTCGCAGACAATTGTTTGGAGTCATTGATCAAGGGATGCACATAGCCCCTCGGCAACACGACCCCTGCTACGACACAAGGACCCGCCATCGGACCCCGTCCCGCCTCATCCAAGCCTAAAATGCATGTATCCTCAAAATCATTTTCAATCCACGTTTTCGACATACTCAAAACTCATCGCTCCTAACGTTCCTTGTCGTACTTCTCTTAAAAAAGTTTGATACGCTTGATCCAACAATAGTTCGTCTTTACGAACATAGAGTCGAAGTTTTGCGAGATGTTCAAAGAAAGCCTGAACATCCTCCCCCGTGTATTGATAACGTTGTTCCAGTGATTCTGGATAATGTTTCAAAACAAATTTAAACGCATAATACGCCAATTCATCAATTGGCAAAACCTTCTCACTGACCGAACCCGCCAACGCTAAGCGAATCCCCACCTTCGCATCATCAAACTTTGGCCACAAAACTCCCGGTGTATCCAAGAGGTCCAATTTGGGATGAACATTCGCCCATTTAAGTGCCATGGTGACCCCTGGTCGATTGGCGGTCGTCATGATTTTCTTCTGCGCCAATTGATTGATCAAAGTAGATTTACCAACATTGGGGATCCCCACAACCATGGCTTTAATCTTACGTGCCCCAATTCCGCGCGCTTTCCAGCGTTCAAACTTAGGCTTCATCACTTCTAAAGCCGCATCGATGACTTTCATTCGACTGCTCTTATCCAAGAGGTCCACCGTAATGACCTTGGTGTTCTCACTGGTTAAATGATGCATCCAGGCTTTGGTCGCAATGGGATCGGCCATGTCTTGTTTGCTTAGGACGATCAAACGTGGTTTATCCTTGGCCAAGTTTAAAAGAAGTGGATTCTCAGAAGCGAGCGGAATGCGCGCATCCCGACACTCGATGATCATATCCACCATCTTTAGTTTTTCTTCCATTTCACGTTTTGCCCGCGTCATGTGACCGGGAAACCATTGTACGTTCATTTATTGTCCTTTAAACCAATTGATTTCATTCAGTGGATAAAAGATATAGGTATCTTTCGCGATCACATCTTTGAGATCAAAGGCCCCAAAAACACGTGAGTCACTGGAATACGGTCGATTGTCACCCAATAGGAACACTTCATTCGCACCCACTTTAAGGGGACCGAAACTGGTGGTGAATTGATTGAACTCTTTCAAGTAATCCTGATTCAAGAAACTTTGATCGATCCGTTTCCCATCCACATATAATTGATCATCTTTCATTTCCACAACTTCATTCGGCAAAGCGATGACACGCTTGACCAAATATTCATCCAAAGCCTCCACATAAACAATGACCACATCAAAGCGATCGACCCCAAAGAGTTGATAGCTTAAGATGTTGGCGAATCCCAAGGATTGATCCTTGAGCGTCGGATACATGCTGGAGCCGTTGACCTTGATAGGCTTGACCACGAAGTTGGTCAGAACCAAGACAAAGACAAGACTCGTGACGACGCTTTTGAAGAATTCTTTGAACAGTGAAGTTTGTCTCTTTTCCATAATTTAGAAGAAAAGCCGGAAGACCGGCTTTTACTAACGAATTTCGACCAAACGAGATGCTTTGCCTGAACGTCCACGCATATAGAACAATTTAGCTCTACGTACTTTACCACGACGCAATACAGTGATGCTCTCAATAATGGGTGAATGAACCGGGAAAGTTCTTTCTACACCGATTTGTGAAGACATTTTGCGAACGATGAACGATTCACCAATGCCTTTGCCCTGACGGGCGATTACGAGGCCTTCAAACGCCTGAATTCTGGATTTGTTACCTTCTTGAATACGGACGTCCACACGGACTTGGTATCCAGGTTTGAAATCAGGAAGATCAGTGCGCAATTGAGACTTTGTAATTTGCTCTACGATACTCAAATTCATTTTCTCACGCTCCTTTATGTTTATTGGTCCGTTCTTGTCCTTAAGGCGACAGCGGAACAGCCAAGCCAATTAGCTAAGCCATAGGCTCAATTAATTTAACACAGATAAAATAATAAATCAATCTTTTTTAAGCTCTTCTTGCAAGACCTCAATCAAATATTTGGTCTCTTCTTTGCTCAACTTTTGATTTAAGAACAAATCCGGACGTCTCAACCAGGTTTCACGCAAAGATTCCTTCAAACGATAGGCTTCAATGTTTTTATGATGGCCAGATAAGAGCACATCCGGTACACGATGACCATTGATCTCTTCCGGCCGTGTGTATTGAGGATATTCCAAGCGGGCTTGCTCAAAACTCTCATCTTGGTGTGAACTCTCACGGATGACGCCATCCAACAATCGAACGACTGCGTCCGTAACGACCATGCTGGCCAATTCACCACCAGTCAGAATGAAATCACCGATGGAGATCTCTTCATCCACATAGTGGGTGATCCGCTCATCCAAGCCTTCGTAATGGCCACAGATGAAGACGATGTGATTCTTCTGACTCAAACGGCGTGCTTGAGCTTGATTGAAGACCTGTCCACGGGGACTGCTCAACAAGACAAAGGAGCTCTCGGTTTGAACGCTTTTCAAGGCATCCACGACGGGTTGCACCGCCATGACCAAACCTTGACCACCGCCAAAAGGATAATCATCCACCCGTTTGTGTTTGTTGGTGGAGAAGGCTCGAATATCGATGCACTCGATTTCAACCAATTCTTTTAAACGTGCTTTCTTGATGATCGATGTATTCAAGAACCCTTCGAACATTTCTGGAAACAAGGTCAAGATACTGATTTTCATAGACCCTCCATCCAACGTATGACAAGAATGTTCTTTGTTTGATCGAAGCGTACGATGAAGCGATCCACATAGGGAACCAAGACATCCTTCGCATCTGTTTTGATTCTTAAAACGATATGCGCACCGGTATCCAAGATATCCGACACGACGCCAACCAAAGATCCATCTTCTTTATAAACCGAAACATTCATCAACTCAAAAGCATAGACACTGTCCTTACTCTTGATCTCTTTACGATCAATGAACAACTCACAACCATGATAACCTTCGACACTGGTTAAATCCGGATGGTCCTCAAAACTCAAGAGCACATTGCTTTGGTGATAACGAACCGATGTGATTGTCACAGGTGAAAAGGTTTCATCTTGTTTAAGATAAAGCACTTTTTTAACTTTAAAGCGTTTCTCCGGTTCATCGGTGATGATCTGCACCTTCACCTCACCCTTGATGCCAAAGCCTCTTAATATTTTACCGACACGTATTTTTTCACTCATGTTTTAAAAAAGGATGCAGCGCATCCTAATAAGCCTCGAATTTGATCGAAATGCGTTTGTTATCAACCCGCGTCGCAATCGCCATGACATTGCGCAAAGCGGTAGCCATGCTACCTTGACGACCAATCAAACGAGCAACATCTTCGCTCTTTGCATACACATAAAGCAAGATTTCATTCTCATTCAAACTGGTCATTTCCTTAACACTCACGCTTTGTTTATCACTGACGATCGGAAGAACCAAGTCCAATAAAGCTTTTTCCAGGTTCATGATTACTTACTGTTTTTTGATTCGTGGAATGCTTTTAAGACACCGGCTTCAGATAACAAGTTGCGAACGGTGTCAGATGGTTGTGCACCATTGGATAACCATTTCAATGCGGCTTCTGAATCAATCTTAACTTCAGCGGGTTTCGTGCTTGGATTGTAGTAACCGATGTTTTCAATGAAACGACCGTCACGTGGGTAACGTGAATCTGCAACGACGATACGGTAAAATGGATTTTGTTTAGCACCCATTCTCTTTAAACGAATTTTTACTGCCATAGGATCCTCCTCATGTTTTACTTCATTAGTATACTCGAAATAAAATAACTGTCAAGGTTTTTAACTTGACAGTCAATAATTATTTTAAACCCGGAAATTGTTTAGACATCCGCTTCAATAAACGCATCTGTTCTTTCGCTTTTTCAAACTGATTGATCAAACGATTGACCTCTGTAACCGATGTCCCACTGCCCTTTGCAATGCGATTCTTACGTGATGCTCGAAGTAGACTTGGATCATTGCGTTCTTCCTTGGTCATGCTGTAGATGATCGCTTTGTTCTTCTTGATCATCGCATTGGATTCTTGATCATTGACCTGACCCGCCAACTGACTGGCACCTGGAATCATTTTAAGCATGTTTTGCAAGGAACCCATCTTACTCAATTGATTGAACTGCTCTAGCATGTCATCAAAGGTGAAGATTCCCTCCATCATCCGTTGCATGCTGCGCTCACTCGCTTCCACATCCAGCTTCGATTGAGCTTGTTCAACCAAACTCATCAAATCTCCCATGCCGATCAAACGATTCGCCATCCGATCCGGATAGAAGATATCCGTATCATCCAACTTCTCACCCGTTCCGACCAATTTGACAGGAACCCCTGTCAAAGCTTTAACGGACAATACCGCCCCACCCTTGGCATCCGCATCGAATTTAGTGACAACCAAACCACTCAACTTCAATGTCTTATTGAAACCATCTGCGGTATGAATGACATCCTGACCACTCAAGGCATCCACAGTCAAAAGCACTTCATCTGGACGTAAGAAATCAAAGATGGACTTCAACTCCTGCATCAAAGCTTCATCAATCGCCAAACGACCGGCTGTATCCACCAAGATGGTATCGTAGTCTTTGGCTTGGATATACTTCATCGCCGCTTTGACTAAGCTCAACGCATTCTTCTCGTTCTTATCAGCATAAACATCGACATTGGCTTGTTGACCCAAGATCTCCAACTGATCAATAGCCGCAGGACGCGCCAAATCCGCCGCAACCAAAATCGGTTTACGATCTTTCTTTTCCTTGAGATACTTCGCCAACTTCGCCGCGCTGGTCGTCTTCCCAGTCCCTTGAAGACCGACGAACAAAACAATCTTACGTTGACCCTTTGGCCAATCGAAGTCTGGTGTTTCAGGTCCCAACAATGCAACCAACTCATCATAGACCAACTTCATCAAAGCTTCGTTCGGTTTCAAAGAACTCAAAATCTTTTGATTCAAAGCTTGATCATGAATCTTGCTTAAGAACTCATTGACGACCTTGGTGTTGACATCCGCATCCAATAAAGCCAAACGAACATCGCTTAAAAGCGTATCCAGATGCTTATCCGAAATACGGTCCTGTTTTGTAATCTTCTTAAAGCTTGCGCTCAGCGCTTCGGTTAATCGATCAAATGCCATGATTCCTCCTATAAATAATTCTCTTCCCGAATTGGAAAGATGAATGTTTCAATATTCGCTAAAGCCAGTTGTTCCTTTTCACTCAGATCACATTTGGCTTCTTCCAATCGTACGATTTTAAGTTTTGGCTTGGTCACTGGATTCACAACCTTGAAGATCGTACAACAATCCTCGTAGGGTAGAATAGACGTTTCGTAGGTTCCAATCTTCTTCGCTTGCTCGATGATGTCATTCTTCTCAAAACTCAATAACGGTCTTAACATCAAACTGTCGATATCCGCTTCAATCGCATGCATACTTTGCAACGTCTGACTGGCCACTTGGCCAAGGTTCTCACCCGTAATCAAAGCAAGACACTTGTTGCTTTCAGCAACGTTCTCCGCAATGCGCATCATCGATCGACGCATTAAGATAACCCCATAATCTGGACCAGCCTGTTTATAGATCTCCATTTGGATATCTGTAAAGGCTACGATATGCAGTTTAAGCTTTGCTTGGTACGCTGTCAAGATTTCAGCCAACTGTTTAACTTTATCCAATGCTTGAATCGTCGTATATGGAGGTGCCGCAAAGTGAATGCATTCCACCTCAACCCCACGTCGCATGATGTGGTACGCTGCAACTGGTGAATCAATGCCTCCAGACAGCAACAACAGTGCTTTTCCACCCACACCGATTGGAAAACCACCCGCTCCTTCCACAACCCGTGTGGAGATCGCAGCTTTTTCCATATCCACATCGATCTTAATTCTTAAGCTTGGATTGTGCACATCCACCTTATGTTCAGTATTTTGTAAGATTGCCGTCGCAACCGAACGATTCAAGGCATCCGAACCATACGGAAGATGTTTATCTTTTCGATTCGTCATGACTTTGAAGGTACATGGATCTTCTTTTTGCATCAGATGAAGACAGACTTGCGTGATTGTGTCCATATCTGGATCGCACAAGACCACAGGACTGATTGAACGGATGCCAAAGACACGACGCATCAAATCAATCACTTTATCCTCAGGTGCCCCATTCAATTCGACCATGATGCGATCAAAATGATTCTTATATCTTACTTCCGGATATGCACAGAGTTGAGCCTTGAGATTCGCAATCAATTGTTTGACAAACAATTTACGATTCTTACCCTTATTGGAAAGCTCCCCAAAGCGTATCAGAACACGTTCCGCTTTAAATTCGACCATATTTCTTGATTCCTTCTTCCATGACTTCAATAAGACGCTTTGCGTCTTCCAAAGTATTCACATACCCGATACTGATGCGTATCACACCATTCAAACGATCCCCTGAAATCCCCATCGCTTCCAAGACATGCGAAGGACGGACATCTCGATTGAGACAGGTTGCCATCGCGGATACATAGATCTGATGCGAACTCAACCAGTTCAACATGATTTGCGAAGGCACCTTCAAACAAGAGATGTTCAGGATGTAATCTGAACAAGCTTCCAATGGACTGTTGAGGACAATGCTTTCAATCGACTCAAACGCATCCATTAAATAATGTTTGATTGCTAAAACGTGCGCATGTTTATCCTTTGCCTGTTCAAACGCCAAACGAATGGTCTTTGCCATCAGGATATGATGAACCGCATTAGGTGTTCCTGGACGGATCCCCTTTTCTTGTTGGCCACCGGTGATTAACGGATGAAAAAGTACACGTTCCTTTTTATAAAGTAAACCGCTTCCTTTGACCCCATTGATCTTATGCGCCGAGAAACTCGCACAATCAACCAGATCATAGTTGAAATCGATTTTGGTCAATGCTTGAACACAATCCACATGAAACACAGCTTGGCTCTTAGCTCGAATGATTTGAGCACATGCCTCGATCGGCATGATGGTTCCTACTTCATTGTTCACCGCCATGATGCTCACCAAGGTGGTATCCGGACGCAAATTTGCTTCTAGTTCATCCAATCGAACCCGGCCTGCTTGATCCACATTCAAATACGTGACTTCAAAACCAAAAAAAGATTCAAGATCCTGGAAACTATCCAAGACGCTTGAATGTTCAACACGCGTCGTGATCAAATGTCTACCTTTGTTTTGATAAGCAAAAGCGATGCCTTTGATCAAAAGATTATTACTTTCGGTTGCTCCAGAGGTGAAATAAAGATCATCACTCTTCACCTTCAACATGGACGCAATCGCATCACGGCTTTTGCGCAACATGGTCTGAATATCCAAACCCGCTTGATGTAAAGACTCACTATTCGCATAGTGAGCTGTGGTTAATTCACTTAAAGTTTTAACGATCTCAGGATGCACAGGGGTTGAACTGGCATGATCGAAATAAATGGGGGTATTAGTAGGCACTTTTTGCATTCTCCTTGATCAAGCCTTCAAAATGTTTAGGCTGAACCGCTTCCACGGCCGCAATCGCAACTTTAATGGCTTGGGTGTAATCACCATTTCGATACAACAACTCAGCACGTGTCAATTGTGTATCTAATTCTGAATCCTGACTCCGATACTTATTTCCATAAACGATGGTGTTCTCAATCATTTCAACCGTACCCACCAGATTGTTCACATTGTTATAGAGTTTATAAATATGGTCGATCGCATCATTGACCGTCGCATTCAAGAGCTGGATATCCAAAGGCGATTCTTCTAATAGCTTCGCGATGCTGTTGACATATTGATAGGACTTACGGAGATCTCCTTCATAGGTTTCCGAAATCACAGGCAATTTGAATTTACGGATTTTGACCTGAATCTCATTCATGATGAGGTGCAACTTCAACAACTGTTTCTTGGCACGATCTTCATCATTCCGGGCACTGGATAAACGCTCAAACGCATGACTCAAATCCGTCTTCGCATTATGCACATCCTGTATGGATTCTTTCAACTTAAGCATCAAACTGCTTGCAGGCAAGCTGTTCTCCTCGATGACCTTGACGCTTTGAAGCATCGAAGCCTCCAACAGACCAATGGATTTCTGCTTATCGATCAGAAGATCATTGAGATTCTCCCAACCAAAACGACCGGCATCTTTTTTGAGATGTTCCGTCAACTGCACATGCATGTTCTTGATCTCACTTAGCCCTGAGCTCAATAATTCGATGTGTTTAGCCACATCTTCTTTCGCACTTTCTTCCTTCTGTAATGAAGTCATAAGTTGTGCCAAACGTTTTTGATTCTCACGTAAGTGTTCCTGAACAGTGGATACCTGACAACGGCTCAAACTGATTTGATCTTGTTGCGTGGTTTCTTGAATCAAGGCAAGATTGTTCTCAACCTCCAAATGACGTGTATAAACCTGCTTGGCATTCAAGCGCTTCGTCAGTTCTGCGATCTCATCGATTTGTTTGGGAATGACGCCATTCGCCAAACCGATCAACTCCGGCAATTCATCGATCCAATGCCGCAGTTCATTCAAATTGGTTTGAATCTCTTCCATCTTTTCTTTGGCTTTACCAAACTCCGAGGCATACATCCACTCCTCAAAACTGGTGAACGCCTTCTCAATCTCAGCTAAACGCGCTTCCAAAGCCGCAAGACTAGGTGAAAGTTGAACACTGCGTGCCGTAAGATCCGTCTTGGCTTGTCTGAACATTTCCTTCAATTCCGTAATCTGACCCCGTTGTTGGTTCTCTTCTTCAAGAATGCCATCCAAACGGCTGTTCAACTGTTCAACTTGCTTTTCAATCTGATTCAACATCTGATTCAAATCTTGTAGATTCAACTTCGCATGCTTGCTCTTGCCAATGACCAAAACATCTTCGGTCTCTGCCAAGACATGCACGATGGATTTAAAGTTTTCTTGTATTTCTTCGAAACTATTCTTAAAGTCATTCGCATTTTCTAGGATTTCTGGATTCACCCGAGCCAAGGCAACTGCCTTGTTCAGTTTGAATGGTAACGGTACACTTTTAACATTGTTATAGCGCTTTTCAACAGCTTGCATCTTCTGTTTCAATTGATGGAGATTCATCCGTTTGATGATCAAAATCACGAGAAACAAAACGATCAAGACCACAAGTGCAATCTGTACTTCCAAGCGTTTAAATAAATTTAAAATCATCTCAAAATTCATCCCGTTCACCTCTTTCCTATTGTATCATAATCATTGCAATGAGTAGCAGTTCTATTTGTTTCAAAGCCATGTTTGCACAACTTGATTTATTTAAATATATATGTTATATAATAGCTAGAGTGATGTTGAAGAGGATGTTGAGACAGTCTATCCTAATTTGGACGCTTTGAATAGACTCGAGCAAATAGCGTAACCGGCCCTTAAGCCGGTTTTTTGTGAGCATTGATTTCAGTATTAACGTGGTTTGTTCAGTCTTGATGCAAAAGACTGAAGAAAGGATCTCTACGAATGAAAATTCTTAAGTATCCCCTCATCTGTATCTTGATTATCGGTTTAAGTCAATCTGTTTCTGCAAGACCAATCGACAGTGGAAACAACTATTTCAGCATCGAATCTGGATCACAACTATGGCAGAGCGACACTGGCATCTATTGGAATATTTTCTTAAGAGATGAATTTTCAGGTGAAGACTATATTTATCTCTATGGTTGGGATGATGACACCATGAGTTCAATCGTCAGCCAGAATTTCTATCTTTCACTCTCATCTAAAATCAACTTCAATAAGGGAATTGCAACGTTTAACAACGAAATCGTCAACATAACTCTGTATTTTGACAAAGATGCAGGACAATTCAACATGTATGGATCTAAACGTGATGGCGATTACAGCTATGTTTACAATGGCGATGCACGCATCAAAGGAACCATCACTATAGATTCAACGGTTTATGTCATTGATGGTACAATCAATGCAGATCATCAAGCCTTGATCCAAACAATGCACTCGATCACTAAATAACCGTCCCAACATCTTCTTTCGATATCCAACAATTCATAAAGTCTATTCAAACTCGAACGAAAAACCGCAATCTGGTCATCCCATGCATGCGGTTTTTCTTAGCACATTTCAAATTGAGACAGCTTGGTGCTTGATTTGACAAGTCATAGTAGAAATGCTAAACTCTATAAGCGTCAATGAGCGGCAGACAAAGTCATTTAACCCGCGTTAATCACATTCTGGCGAGAAGTACCCATGCTGCAATGGTGAAACTCTAAGATTAACACCCTAGATGAAGATTTGTCCCTAGTGATTTGAAGCCTAAACACATAGGAGGTATTACAATGGCACGCATTAATGGTCCGGTATGGAAAGTATCGCGACGCTTACAATTCTCAATTCTAGAAACCGGCGAAGAATTCGCAGGTAAGAGACCACGCACAACGGCTCCTGGTAAAGCACCAGATGCACGTCCTGCAAAACTCACCAACTACGGACAACAACTCCGTGAAAAACAACGTATTCGTTTCACTTACGGTGTCAACGAACGTCAATTCTACAACTTGTATTTAAAAGCTCAACACTTAAAGGGCAATACTGGTCATAACTTCTTGTTCTTACTCGAAAGCCGTTTGGACAATGTCGTATACCGTATGAACTTAGCAAGAACACGTCGTGCAGCACGTCAACTTGTCAACCACGGCCACATTTTGGTCGATGGTCAAAAAGTAGACATCCCTTCATTCTTGGTCAAACCTGGTGCTGTCATCAGCGTCAAGGAAGCATCACGCAACATTCCTGCAATCAAAGAAGCTTTGGAAGCAACTGTTTCCACTAAGAACTACGTTACATTTGATAAAGAAGCCTTAAAGGGCACCTTCGTACGTTTGCCAGAACGTGCAGAGTTGAATGATCAAGTCAACGAAGCCTTAGTTGTTGAATACTACAACCGATAAGATGAATGAACACCGCAAGGTGTTCTTTCTTTTGGCATAAAGAAAGAAACCTAAGCATGGTTTCTCAATAATTCGATTTCTTCTGCAGTCAACTTACGATATTGACCAGGTTCCAGTTCAGGATCCAACGTGATGGGTCCAAATTGTATGCGAATCAAGTTGGTGACTTCATTCTCACAAGCCACCATCATACGTTTAACCTGATGATACTTTCCTTCAACTAAGGTCAATAAAATCTGCTTTTCAGATACGACCTCTACTTCAGCAGACGCACAGATTTCTTCTTTATCAATCTTCAAACCTTTTTCAATCAATGGGATAAACTTAAGATCAAATGGATTCAATAGATCCACTTGATAGACTTTCTTAACATGATGTTTCGGCGACAGCAAACGATGCCCTAATACACCATCACTGCTGAGTATCAATACCCCTTGCGTATCTTGGTCCAAACGACCAAATGCTTGTGTCTTTGGTAAAAGTGGTTCATCAAACAGGTCATAAACTGAAGGAAACAAGCTATTGTCATGTGAACAGATCGTACCCGAGGGTTTGTTCATCACGAAATACTGCTCCGTCAACATTTCCACATTCTCATCATAAACCACAACCGAATCCGCTTCACTGACATGGAAATCATCATCACGTACAAGTTCATCATTCACCAGAACCCAACCGGCACGAATGATTTTTTTAACTTCCTTACGACTTCCATAACCCAAATGAGCCAACATTTTATCCAATCTCATCGTTTCAATCTCCTTACAAGTCGTTTAAAGTCCAAATTGAGAATGTTCTGAGGTAATTGTAAGAAGCCCGTGATCCCAAGATACACCAGTATGCCCACAACACCATAGACCCCCAATTCGATCAAAGCAATCCAACGACTTTGATCTAAGACATGTAATCCAATCAAATCCAGGAACATGAAACTCAACTGCATGCCCAATAAACCGATGATCATCAAACTGATGCGTCTTAGACTGCGTCCAAATTTGACATGATAGGTCTTCTTGATCAAAGCCATATTAATCACAAAGAGTAATAACTGATTCAAGGCATTCGAGAAGATGCTTCCACGATAGCCGAACCAAAGAATAAGTGGAATGAATACAATGAACTTGAAAATGACCGCAACAAACGAAACGATGATATTCTGTTTTCTTAAGCGTAACGCCATCATCAAGGCATTGGACACCGCCGCAAGATTGAAAAGAATCCCCGTCATGCTGTTATAAGCCAGAACTTCGCCACCAATGATCGCATTGGCACCCCCATACATGACATAATAGATCTTTGTGCTGATGCCAAAAAGGAAATACGCCAAAGGTAAAGTAATGTAGAAGACCGTCTCCAATGAATCTTGGACATAATCCTGCATCTGTTTGAGATCTTTCTTTTCAAAAGCCGTCGTCACATACGGAATGATCGCGGTAACGAAACCCGGTGCAACCACCTGTGGAATCGAAGTCAGCTTATTGGTTGTGAACATGACCATGGAATAATAAAGATCAGCTTGTTTAATGGTCTCACCATGCATCAACATCGCTCGATTGAAAAACATCAGATTGATCATGTTGCTGCTGTTGTTCAACGCCACATTCAATAAAAACGGAACCGCAAAATAAAACATTTCTTTAATGATTGCTTTTTGATCTGGAACGACTTCATCCGATACCAAGGCTTTCGCTTTGATCTCATTGAGGTACTTACGGTCCTTCTGAATGAAGTAAACAATCGACCCTAATGCAGACACGGAAGTTGAAAGAATCGCGCCATACACGGCCCAAATCGCGTCATATTTGAAGATATACACCAAGATGAAGCCAATTCCCAATAGGAAAGCCACACGCGTGATCTGTTCCAAGACTTGGGAGAAAGAATAAATGCTCAACTCCTTCAAACCTTGATAAAAACCCCGATAACTGTTCAACAAAGGAACCGTAAACACCGCCAAAGCCATGATCAACATGACATTACGCGTCCGCAGAACCTCCAAGGAATCCGCAGCCCCACTCACCGAAAACTGAGCGATCGGATGAGCTAAGAGCACCATCACCATCATCGCCACAAAACCCAACAAAGCCAGTATCGCCGTGGATAACTTACGTACCAACAACAAGGTTTTGTACTGCTCTTTTAGATTATATTTCGCAACCATCGTCGCAATCGCAAACGGTAGACCTGCGATCGACACATTTAAAACAATTTCATAAATGTTGTAGGCACGTGCATAGTACACCAGATTCGCATCCGTCGCCAACATCGTAAAGGGCGTGACATACAAAATCCCAATTGCCTTTGAAATAAAAATACCAGCACTGCTGGTCAATCCACCGAGGATTAAAGAATGTTTTTGACGCTCATTCATCGATTTATTCCTCTACACTCAAATCAAAGCTGAAATATTCACGCTCTGTCTTAATCTCAAAATAATCCTTCCACATCACGACCATCTTCAGATTGATCGCATTGGAATCAACAATGCCATTCAAGTTGAAGCCTTTGTGATACCCCAGATCCGCATCCACTTGATACGGAATCAAGCGATAACTCTCATCCTCAAAAAGACCCACACTGGGCATCATCTTATCGGAAACCAACAATAAACCATTATCCACGATAACCAAGATCTCCACATCATGCATCGCAATCTTAGGCTGATCCACAAACACATCATATCGATACTGACCCTCTGACAATTTCACAAGACTCAGTTCTATTGAATAATGTTCAGACGAGGTCTTGAATTGCGTCGTGTTTAAAATACTCTGATAATGGAGTTTGTATCGTTCATATTTTTCCTGTAAGATCTGAGCTTCATTCTGACAAGCACTCAGCAACAAAGCGATCATCAAAGTCACGATTATTTTACGCATGCACAACCTCGTCTCTATTATACAAAACTATTTCTTTGAATTCTTAATTTCTTTCGCCTTATTCTGAATCATCTCCGCAATCGGATTCGGTACGACCAACTCCTCATTCTTCAATGTCACAATGATGGTATTGCGCTTACCCTTTGCCTTATACGTTTTGATCGAACGATAACGATCGTTGATCAAACCAAAGAGAAACTCTTTGTCACTGCTATACAAGGTCGAGTTCATCCAAGCGCTGAAACTCTCAGCTAATACCAATATCGTAAAGATGACGGCCATGGATAAACGCTCATAAATATCCCCATCCACAAACATGGAAACCGTGAACACCACAACCCCCATGGCCATGAACAAATAGATATTCCGCTTACTGTGGTATAAGATTTCAAAATTCTTGTTTTTTTCTTTAAAGACAACAAGCGACTTCTTATAACGAGTGACTTCACCAATTCTTAAAACAATGATGAAAATCGTCAAAGCTGCTGTAATTCCAATCAGTGTCCAATTCATCCAATTCATTGTCATTCACCAAAATTGACCACAAAGTAGGTCTTCTTTCCCTTTTTAATAACGGTATAGTGATTGAAGAGCGCCTGCTCACTGGACAATACGAAGTCCAAGTCGACCACTTTCTCACCATTGATACTGATCGAACCCTTCTGCATCAGTTCGCGTGCCTCACGTTTGCTCACACAAAGTTTACCTGCAACCAAGACATCAATCAACAGACTCGATTCACTTAAGTTTAAACGGGGAGCATCACTGAGTGCAAGCCCCAATTCATTTTCATCCAAGGCATCCCATTGATTGTTGAAGAAGACCGAGGTGATCTTCAGTGCTGAAGCCAAACCTTCTTCACCATGCACCAAGACCGTCAACTCTTCCGCCAAAACCTTTTGAGCCTCTCGTAAGTGTCCGGATGTTTGAACCTTTTCAATGTACATCGTAATTTCTTCCGGGGTCTTGAAGGATAGACGCTTCATGAAATCAATCACGTCCGCATCACTGACATTCATCCAATACTGGTAGAAGTGGTAAGGACTGGTCTTTTCAGGATCCATCCAAACATTCTTCCCTTCGGATTTACCAAACTTGGAGCCATCGGAATTGGTGATCAAAGGTGAAGTCACACCAAACACCTTACTGTTCTCAACCAATTTTCGGATCAATTCCGTACCACTGGTCAGATTACCCCATTGGTCACTACCACCAATCTGCAACTCACAATTGTAGTGTGTGTACAGGTGATGGAAATCAATGGCTTGTAAAATTGTATAAGTGAACTCGGTAAACGAGATCCCACTGTCCAAACGACTGGCAATGGTTTCTTTATTCAACATGTAGTTGATATTGAAGTATTTGCCATACTCACGTAAGAACGACAACAAATCCAATTTGCTCAACCAATCGTAATTGTTCAGCGATATCAAAGCATTCGAACCGGTATTGTCTAAGAACTTATCCAATTGAACACGAATCTTCTTACCGTTGTCTTGGATTTCTTCCAAAGTCAAAAGCTTACGCTCAGTTGTTGGACGTGGATCCCCGATCATCCCAGTCGCACCCCCCAATAAAGCAATCGGAGTATGCCCTTGTAACTGATATCGCTTTAAAAGCAACAACTGTTGGATATGACCGATATGCAGACTATCCGCCGTTGGATCGAACCCACAATACAAAGTCAACGGCGATTTCAAACGCTCAATGAACGCCGCCTCATCCGTCACATCTTTAATCAAACCACGCCACTTTAATTCATCAAAAAATTCCATAGTTCCTCCTGAAATAGAAAAGCACCCTTCCAAGGGTGCTTTAGCACGGTACCACCTTAGTCGACTTTCGTCACTTTAAGCCTTAACGCGGCAGACGGCTTTACTTTGCATAAAGCAGCTCAAAGGTGTATTCAATCTTAGTTCGTAGTGATTTTCAGCCCCATCACCTCTCTGAAACGAACGCCCATCTACTCTGCCTTTTCAACGCACAATCATTATAACAAAAACCAATCAATAATCAATTACTTGGTCGTTTGACGTGGTGTGAAGAGATAACTCAACTCAATCTCACGATCATCGAAATTGTCCTGCTTCAACATCTTGGTCATGACACGCATCGAGACCGCACCCAAATCATACGATGGGAAGGTAAACGATGAAAGTTGTGGACGAACCATCGAGTTGTATTTTGAATCGATGATACAAACGATTTCAAGTTCTTCTGGAACTTTGATGTCATTCTCTGCGGCCGCATTCGCTACGGCCAAAGCTTGTGAATCACGGTACGCGATGACCAAATCATGGCGACGTTTCTTGAAGTATTCTTTGAGATATTGGTACGAACTGCGATACTCCTGCGGAATTTCAATGTACTGTTCGAAGACCAAACCACGACGTTCAAATGCGGTCGTCGCACCCTTGATCAACTGTTCGATCATATATTTGTTCTTACGGTCTTGAACAATGGCGATATCGCCTTTGCCCTTATCCAAATATTCAGAAACCAATTCATAAACCGCTTTCTCAAGATCCACATAGACACTGCATATGTTGTTGGTCGACATCTTATTGCCGATCAAAACAATTGGGAACTGATAATTGGTCAAAGCTTTCAGTTCATCATAAATAAGTTTATCGTTATAAATGACAACCCCATCGACTCTGGACTTGATGATGGTATCGATGATCTCACCGATTTCCACAATCCCTTCCGAAACCGTATGCAACATGATGTTATACTTGTAAATTTTCGCTACATCCAATAAACCATTGATGATCTGACCCGTATACGAAAAACTCGCTTCCGGTACGACCAAGGCAATCGTCGTGGTCTTCTGTAAAGCCAAACCCTGTGCGATCGCATTGGGCTTGTAGCCTAATTTTTCAATTGCTTCGTTGACACGCAGACGCGTATCCTCACGGACGATCTCAAGACCATTGATGACACGTGAGACCGTAGCTAATGAAACCTTCGCTTCCTTAGCCACATCATAAATCGTTACTCTTTTCATTCGCCTTGATCATCCTTACCTTTCGGCTTTAACCATTCTTTCAATTTCGACATGCCCTTCTCGGCAATCGATAAGGTTTTTTCTTTTGCTTCTTCAATCTTCTCTTGAACCTCCGGCTTTTCGAAGAATTCAACCGTCTTTTCCGTCACATTGCGAGCCCCATCTTTGACCGAATCCACAACCTTTTGCACGGTTTCGTTTTCTTTGATCTCTTCAATGACCTTTTTACTGCCCTCGACGATATCCTCCGTCGTGTCTTTGAATTTTGCTTTCAGTTCTTCATCATTACGCAATTCATCAAATTTCTTCACTACTTTTTGACCAGCTTCAAGCGTCACTTCTTTAGCTTTTTCAAATTTTTCTTGCGCATCGATCTTATCAAGGAATTCACTCGTCTTCTCACCCACGACCTTAGCACCTTCTTTGATCGATTCCACTACTTTTTGAACTTTTTCATTTTCCAAGACATCTTCGAGTTTTTCTTTGGCATCTTGCTTAACATGTTCAAATTTCACTTCAACATCTTCCTTCACTTCTTCAAGACCTTCTGGATTCTCCAAGACGTCTTTTACTTCTTCAACTTTTTCTTCGACCACTTCTTTTGTCTCTTCTACGAATTCTTCAAGTTTTTTGTTTGTGTCTTCCATATCAGGTCCTTTCTATGCGGCTCTCTCTTCGTCCGCTTCTGTTTGAGTATCTGTATCTGACTTCTTATCAAAGATATCTTGGAACCACTTCTTGATGCCCTCAAAATGCTCCGCCAAGAAGACGGTCGCCGTCATTAAGGAATGCTTGGTGAAGTTTTGAACGTATAGAACGCCTTTGGCAACGCCGGACAGAACTTCAATGGAGGTCTTCAACTCATTGAGTTCCTGATCCACGACATTCAACGTCTTATCCACCCGATCCAACAGCAGATCCACCTTTTTCATCATCAAATATAGGCGATAGAATAGAAACAACAAAAATACCAGCACCATCGCACCTAAAATCGGCAGGAAGATGACTGATATTTCGCTTAGACTATTAAAGAATGCATCCATAGGCTCACCTCTTTGAACCTATTATATCAATTATGAAAATATTTTCAATCCTTTTGATAGCGCTTCAAAAGATTTGCAAGACCGTAAATATCCTTTGAACTCATGAACAAATACACCGCAGGACCCTGCTTTTCCAACAAGCGTGCCCCAGTTTCATCTTCCGTGATGACACGTGCTTTCTTGGATCGATCTTTCAAATAATCAATTGTGATATCATAACCAGCTTCTTGATCATCGATCGCTGTAAATCCACACAGATAAACCTCATCCGCTTTATCCAAGGCTTGTGCAAAAGCATCCGCAAAATGATAGAGACGGGATACGCGATGGGGTTTGAAGATCGCAATCAACTTATGGTCGGGATAACGTAAACGTGCCGCATCGATCGTAACACTGACTTCTGTTGGATGATGGGCATAATCATCGATGTAGATGTTGGGTCCATTGAGCTCTACTTTGAATCGTCTCGCCGCATTCTCGAAGGAGCCCAGTCCTTCTTCAATAACCGTAAGCGGAATGTTCTCCAACAAACCGATGCCAATGCATCCCAATGCGTTCCAAATCAAGTGTCGTCCGGAGAAAGGAACACGAATCGCACCGAGATCATCGCCTTTGAAATTAAGTCTGAAGCGCGTTTCATGCGCATCTTCGTAATCAATGGTCGCGACCAAATCATTGTTTGGCTCCAAGCCATAGGTATACACCGTTCCACTTAACTTAAGTTTACGCACTTCCGGATCATCGCCATACACAAAAAGTGCACCGGTGACATTGTGAGCAAACTGTTCATACGCCGAAGCATAATCCAAGGCATCTTTGTAATAATCCACATGATCGTAATCCACATTGGTGATCACGGCATATTTAGGATGATACGCTAAAAAGAATCGTCGATATTCATCTGCCTCAATGGCCATATAATGAGAATCCGACGCAAGATGACCATGTCCATCCCCAATCAGATAAGCGGTCGGTTTATGGGCTTGAAGCATGCTGGTGACCATTTTTGTGGTCGTCGTCTTACCATGTGAACCGGTGATGGCAACACCGACATAATCATTCAATAAAGCACCCAAGTATTCATGGTAGCGGTAGAATTGATATGTTCCACGTTTCTTGAGTTCAACGATATCCGCAAAATCATCCTTAAAAGCATTGCCCAGGATGATGGTCGAACCCTCGGGAGGAAAGCTTCCGAAAGGATGAACCGGAATCCCCAGTTCATGAAGTCTTTCTTCCGTAAAAAAGTGTTTCTCGAGATCCGACCCTTCGACATGTTCACCGAGTTCATGGAGCATGCATGCCAAAGCGGCCATTCCCGCACCTTTGATGCCTAAAAAGAAAATCATAACGTACCTCTATTTCACATCATCAAACAAGGATATTTGATGGAGTCCTTCTTCAACTTCTGCGCTTGTTTCATTGACAAAAAGTGTCTCTTCTTCCGCTTTGATTGGATTTAACAAATCATCCAAACTGTAATTCTCAGCCTTGATTTTCGGTAAATCCATGGTTTCAATGGGATCATGGGGAACAAAACGTTTCGGCTTCGCCTTCGGTTCTTCCTTAGACTTCTCCAAATCCCCATAGATTGGACTGATGACCGTATTGATACGACTCCGTTTCACATGTTTATTCACTTCAACAATGGGTTTGTGAATCGGTGTTCGACGGCTTTCCTCCACACCAAAAATCGGGCTGATCACAGGATGGAATTCATAAATCGTTTTTTCAATTTTCTTCGGTTTCGACTCGACACTGGTCTTCACAGGTTGTGAAGCTTCGATGCCAAATTCCGGTTTTTTTGTTTGAAGCAATTGTTCTACTTTGGTATCGATCATCACTTCCTCGACCCGTGGCAGTTCTTCCTTCTTGATTTCTTCTTTTACAGGATTCATCGCCGCAATCACAGAGGGTTTAACCTCTTCAACTTTTTCTTTGAAAGGTAATTTGGTCACTTTCTTTGGAATCGGTTTTGGGTCCAACTCCTCCTCGATGACTTCTTCTTCCTCTTCAAACAACAAAGATGCTAGTTTCTTTAACATGATAGGCTCCTTATTCCTCGATGATCACTTCATCAATAAGTGCATCGGGATCGTTCTCATCCGCATTAAAATCAAAATCGGTAAAGTCATTTTCATCCAATTCCTTGATCATATCCATGACCGTCCCCGACTCCGGTGCGACCTGTGCGAACATGTTCAGATTCTGAACCTTGAAATCAATGACCTCACGCTTGGAATACACACTCAAGACTACTTCTTTCGCAATGCGTGCACTGCGAGCCACTCTAAGCATATCATACAGAATCTCGGGTGAGATCGTTTCTGGATGAATCGAGGTGAAAACGAAATGTTCCGTTTGTAAGATCAACAACACCAAGTGGTCTGAAATCTTGGCCGCATTCACACGGAAATCGACGGGGATGCTTTGATTGCTTAGAAAGGTGTCTGTATGGGTATAAAATGCGACACCCGTTTTCAAGAGGTCACGAAGGGAATCCTCATCCTTATAGTAAGCTTGATTCAAGATGTTCACAACATCCAAACTCATCAAGATCGTTTGATTGTGGCTGTTCAAAGTCACCGAATTGGGTGTGGACGCCTTACGACCGATGGAAACCGGGAGATAATAACTGAACAGATCCCGATTCATGGTGAGATAGGTGCTGGTTTCTTGAGACAGGGCATTCTGGATGGCTTGATCATAATCGCGCAGCTCAAAAGCACTCGTACAAGCACTCATGAGAAACACCAAGAACACAAGCCAAAGTTTGCGCATTTTATCGATTCGCCTTCACGATCGCATCGATCGATTGTTCATTCAATTGTTCAATGACCTTGATCATGGCCGTCCGTGCGTTCTGATAATCAGCTTGATCGATGATCGAACTGTTCGTATGGATGTTGCGTGCACAGATGCACATCGTCAAGGTTGGAATGCCGCTGAACTGCTTATGTACAGCCCCTGCATCCGTTCCCCCTAATGATTGATAGTACTGATAAGGTAAGTTGTGTTTCTCCATGGTATCGACATAGAGATCCAAGAAACCGCGATTGGGCAGATAATTCGCATCGATGAAACGCACCAAAGGACCTTTGCCCAACTGACCAAAGGCTTCATTGTCTCCGCTCGCATCGTTCGCCGGTGAACAATCAAAGATGATCGCCACATCCGGTTTGACGGCATAACTCAAAGTTTGTGCGCCACGTAAACCCACTTCTTCTTGAACACTGGCCCCAACCACAAGATTGACATCCAACTCCACATCTTTAAATGCTTCCAAAGCTTCCAAACCCATGGCACAACCATATCGATTGTCAAAGGCTTTCGCCAAGAGTCGTTTATTATTCAAAACTTCAAAGCTGCCATCCAAGATGACCGCAGACCCAGTATTGATGCCCAAAGCAAGCACTTCATCCTTGCTTGTGCAACCAATATCCACCAACATGTTTTTGATTTCCATGGGTTTGGCACGATCCGCCTCTGTAAGAAGATGCGGCGGAATGCTTCCAATCGTTCCTTTGTACTTCTTGCCATCCCTGGCTTTGACCAAGACGCGTTGACCCAATAAGGTTTGCGACCACCAACCACCAATCGTTGCCAAAGAAAGATTACCCTTTTCATTGATGGTTTTCACAACGAAACCCACTTCATCCATATGGCCTAAAAGAAGGACCGTCTTCGCATCTGGGTTCTTACTTTTCTTCATGAGTGCGATGGATCCAAGATTATCACTGATCAATTCACCACCATAAGTCTTGTATGTTTCTTCCAGATAACGACGGACTTCCACTTCATCGCCACTGATGGCCATCTTTTCCGTCAAATCTTTCAATCGCTTCAAACTCAGTTCACTTAACATCACACTTTCCTCCATACCGCACGATAGATCACTTGTCCAAGCTCCATAAAGTGCTGTTCATATTCCGTTATCGCATCTTCTTGGTGTTCATCACGCCTGAAATCGACACTGAATTCTTCCATTTTTAAGGCTTTGTCCTGCCATTGTAGAATCGTATACTCAAACAGTAACTTATTATCCGTTTTAAACTTGATCTGTCCACCTTGTTTGAGTAACGACAATAAGGTCTCTGTATAGGTATCCGAAGTCAATCTTCGCTTCGCATGCCCTTTTTTCGGCCAAGGATCACTGAAATTCAAATGAATCGTATCCAACTCACCCACATCGAACCAGTCGGTGAGATGTGCCGCATCATTCACGATCCAGAATCCATTCTCCAAATCTTCCGTCTTCTTCAAGGCAACCGCAGAAACATTCTTATCCTTCTCAAGTGCGATCCACAGAACATCGGGAGCCATTTTAGCCATTGAGCGCCAATAATCCCCTTTGCCACTGCCGATCTCCAGGATCAATTGTTCAAAACCAAAATGCGTTTTCCATTTTCCTTTGAAAACGCTAGGATCTTGAATACATTTTGGATGAGCAAGCAAAAAATCGTTTGCCCAAGGTTTATTCCGCATCCGCATCTTATTTACTCAAATCGTAAATGGCTTGCGCATAAATCGCCGTCGCCAAATAGTATTGTTCCAACTCATAACCTTCATCCGCTTGATGGACCTGTCCGACCCAAGCTGGACGCTCACGTGTTGGGAATTCCGCCCCAAAGGCGACGAAGTTCTTAAAGGAACGTGCATAGGTGCCGCCACCCATCGTCAATAAAGGTGTCGTCATGTCCTTGGAATAATCACGATAGACTTTTTCCAAAGTCGTGACCAAGGTACTCTTTGGATCCACAAACAAAGGTTCCTTCGCTTGAATCAATTCGACCTTCAAACCAAGATCCGCTTCATTAAAACGCTTGCTTATTTCACTGAAGATGTGTTCATGATTGGTTTCTTGTGGATAACGAATATCCAAGATGATCGAAGCATGCTTGTGTTCAATGTTCACGACCCCGATGTTCATCGTCAAGTAACCCATATGGGATCCAAAGACTTTGACACCCAAGGGTTCTGCACGCCAATCGCGTAAGAGTTCCGCAAGTTTCGTTGCGAAACGGTCCTGATACGCACCCCCTACGAAGTTGAGCGCATGCCAAGCCGCATTGATGCCATCATCGGGTTTTGCCCCATGGGAGAACTTCCCATAGAATTTATATTCACTCTCGCCATCCCGCTCAATGAGTTCACCCTTGAGATGATGCGTTTCTAAGTAGAATGCAAAGAGATCCTTGAGTGGATAGCCTTCCATCACGATGCTTGCTTCACCAATGCAGATATTAGGACGCTCACCTGCTTTGATGCGAAGGATCTTCGTTTGAACATCTCCCTTCAAATTCAAATTCATGATGCCCTTTTCACCATAGACAACTGGGAAATCCGCATCTGGCACAAAGCCGAAATTGGGAATCTCACCGTGTTCATTGTAATACTTCATGCAGGACATGCCTGTTTCTTCATCACAACCGACGATCAAAAAGACACGCTTCTTCGGTTGAAAACCCATATCTTTCAAAATCTTCATGGCCGTGTAACCCGCCATGGTCGGACCTTTATCATCTTGGGCACCACGACCCATGATGAAGCCTTCTTTGATTTCACCACCAAAGGGATCGACCGTCCATCCGGTCCCAATCGGAACGACATCCAGATGACCTAAGACACCCAGGATTTCTTCCCCTTCACCAAATTCAATGACACCGGCATAACCTTCCAAATCACGGGTCTTGAAGCCATCCGCTTTCGCTAAATCCAAGACATAATCCAATGCATTGCGTAAATCTTTCCCAAAGGGTGCATTCTCCGCTTTAGTTTCTAAATCACGTAAAGATGGAATCTGAATCAAACCCTGCAGGTCTTGAATCATCTTCTCTTTACGTTTTTGTGTTTCTTGATAAAAGTCCATTTTCGTACCTCTTTTATCTATTTTAGCATATTTACAATCATCACTTAGAGTCAAAAAAAGAAATCCCTTAGGATTTCTTGTTCCGATTAAACGGTGGACGAGGTTTGCGTTCAGCTTGTGGCTTTTCGACATAACCTTCAGGTTTTGGCAACAAATCCTTATGGGATACATTGACGCGACCCTTTTCATCGACTTCACTGACGATGACTTGGATGATTTGACCCATCTTCAAGACATCGCTTGGTTTTTCAACACGATCATACGAGATCTTCGATACATGCAACAAGCCATCGGTCCCTGGGAAGAGTTCCACAAAGGCTCCGAAGCTTTCAATGCGTACGACCTTCGCATCGTAGATTTCACCGACTTTGGCACTGCGAACCAAGCTTTCGATCTTCGCTTTCGCTTTATCGATGGCTTTTTGGTCTTGGTGATAGATCAGGATACGACCATCATCTTCAATGTCGATCTTGACTTGATCACAATCCGCAATGATTTGGTTGATGATCTTGCCACCGGCACCAATGACATCACGAATCTTATCTGGTGCGATCTGCATCTTAGCGATCTTAGGTGCGTATTCACCGACGTTCGCGCGAACTTCACCAATCGTAGCCATCATGTTTTCAAGAATCTGCAAACGACCCACTTTGGCTTGCGCTAAAGCTTCTTCTAAGATCTGACGGTTCAAACCATCGATCTTGATGTCCATCTGCAATGCCGTGATACCGTTCGCGGTACCCGCTACTTTAAAGTCCATATCGCCGAAATGATCTTCCATCCCTTGGATGTCAGTCAATACGGTATAGTGTTCACCAAAAGTGACCAAGCCCATCGCGATACCCGCAACCGGTGCCTTGATCGGAACCCCTGCTGCCATCAATGCCATGGTTCCGGCACAGATGGATGCTTGTGAAGAGGATCCATTGGATTCCAAGGTTTCCGCAACCAAACGCACTGCGTAAGGGAAAGCGTCTTCACTTGGTAAGACTTGCAACAACGCACGCTCACCCAAAGCTCCGTGACCGATTTCACGACGTCCAGGCGAACCCATGCGGCCGGTTTCACCTACGGAGTATGGAGGGAAGTTGTAATGATGCATGAAACGCTTGAATTCGACTTCCGTCAAATCATCGATGATTTGATTGTCGCCCAATGCGCCTAAGGTACAAACCGACAACACTTGTGTTTCACCACGGGTGAACAAAGCACTGCCATGTACGCGAGGCAACAAATCCACTTGTGAATTCAAAGCACGCAATTCATTGATCTGTCGACCATCCGGACGAACCTTGTCGATGGAGATCAAACGACGCACTTCCGTCGCAACGATATCATGTGTGATTTCTTTGACCTGCTTCAAGGTCTTTGCCTTGACGGAATCACTTGCATATTCTTTTGTTTCAAAATAAGCATACGTTTCCGCTTCGATCTCATCGATCTTGCCATAACGTTCCAATTTTTCTTTAATGCGAACCGCTTCAACCAAACGTGCTTCAGCGTACGCCTTGACTTCATTCACCAACTCATCGCTGTGTGCGTAGAGCTTGACTTCCATCTTCGCAGTACCGATGGCTTGTGTGACTTCATCTTGGAAAGCACACAATTGCTTGATGAATTCATGCCCAAAAAGCATCGCCTCCAACATCGAAGCCTCATCGACTTCCTTGGCACCCGCCTCAACCATGTTGATGGCATCTTTGGTACCCGCGACCGTTAGATCGATATCGGATTTCTCCATTTCAGCTTGTGTAGGATTGACGATGTACTCACCATTCACACGGCCGACTTGGACACCTGCGATTGGACCATTGAACGGAATGTTGGAGACACCCAAGGCCAATGAAGCCCCAAACATCGCCGTCATTTCAGGTGAACGATCGTAATCGACGGATAATACGGTATTCACGACTTGCACTTCGTTACGGAATCCATCCGCAAACAAGGGACGCAAGGTACGGTCGATCACACGTGACGACAATGTCGCATGTTCACTTGGACGACCTTCTCTACGTAAGAAACCACCCGGAATCTTACCAACCGAATACAATTTTTCTTCAAACAAAACCGTTAAAGGAAAGAAATCGATATCCTTAGCTTGCTTACTTGCAGTCGCTACGGACAACACGACGGTGTCTTCATAACGAACCAACACCGATCCTCCAGCTTGTTTGGCAATTTCTCCGGTTTCCACTGTTAGATTTCTTCCACAGAAATCTAGACTAAATACTTGTTTTGCCATTTATTTACCTCTTTTTTGACTTGAATATCATATCATATAAACAACCTTAAACTAAAGAAAAAAACAAGCTTTTCAGCTTGTCTTACTTTCTCAATCCTAAACGACTAACCAATGTGCGGTAACGATTAACGTCTTCCGTCTTCAAATAATTCATCAAGCTACGACGTGTACCAACCATCTTCATCAAACCACGAAGCGAATGGAAGTCTTTCTTGTGTTCCTTCAAGTGTTCCGTCAAACGATTGATCTGTGCAGTCAAGACTGCGACTTGGACTTCAACCGAACCGGTATCCCCTTCAAAACGAGCGTAATCCTTGATGATTTGTGTCTTTTCGACTTTTGACAACATGTTTGTGTCCTCCTATTTATAGTCCTTCTCTACCGCGTAAATCGTTGAGGAATCGATGAACCCAGTACAAAAGCTTTAACAATATACCATGTTTAAACAATGAATGCAATCATTCTAGACGATAAAGCACATCTGGATTGATCGATTGATTCTTGACCATCGCTTGGAAATGCAAATGACAACCCGTGGAATAGCCCGTCGTCCCCACATGACCGATCAGTTGTCCTTTTTCGACGATATCCCCCGCTTTGATGACAATGTCTTCCATATGTTCATAATAGGTCTTCAAACCCAAACCATGATCGATGACGATGGTATTTCCAATCATGATCAAGAAGTCCGCAAACTCCACGATTCCTGCATTCGATGCATATACATCCGTCCCACAAGCGATCGCATAATCGATGCCAGAATGTCGTGTTGGATTCTTCGCATTGTTCACAAAACGTTTTTCGCCGAAGGTCGATGAAATCCGCGCGCCTTCAACTGGAATGATAAAAGGCCCTTTCCAATAGACTTCTTCCACGAAAGAGACATAGGTCGGATAGATCGCATCTCGATATTGTTTCACCGCATCTTGATTACCAACCGTACCGCTGGATATGCTCACCGGAACGGTGAAATGTGATTCTTTGAAAGCATAGGTCTGCACATCCAAGGCATAATCGAACACATCTTCTCCAACCACGATCTGTAAACCATAGTTCTTCGCCTCGGATTGATACGCCATGGGAAGATAGAACTGTGCACTGTGTGCTGTTCGATAGATAGCAGATGGTTTGAAATTACTGATCACTTGTATCTCAGTCGCCTTAGAGACATTCTCAATGTCGATGAGAACCAAACCTCCCTGTGAAGGTTGTAAATCACTCAATGAAATTATAGGTTCAGGATCCACCACCACATGAAACAAATAATCATACTGTGCGATGCCATCCACGATATTCACGCTTATGGAGTATCTACCGGGCTCAAGAACCAAGGCTTCCTGATATGGAACATCCTCACCCAGCTCATTTGAAATCCTGACCTTTGCGCGTGGATCGACTTTGAAGGTATTGAGCATCTGATCACTGTTCAAATCATTGAAGCCATCTTGATGGACATAATAGCTCAAATCAATCAATGAACCAAGAATCGGTTTATGCATCTGTAAATCCAAAAATTCAATCGTCGTCCCATTGAAACTCACTTCAAAAGATTGGATCTCACTGTTCTCCAATTGTTTTTGTTCGTAATAGATGTATCCACCCAGTCCCAAGCCCAACGCCAAGACAAGTAAGATCAATTTAGTCCAAAGTTTCATGTTACCCCCATTTTACAAGATAAAAGCTAGTTGGACTAGCTTTTAAATTAATTCCGACCGTGACAGGACAACGACTTAATAATGTAATGCGCGTGGTAATGCTTTGGCTTGTTCAACCCAAGCGGTGACTTGATTGACACTTGGCAATTTACGAACAAGCTTCTTCTCTTCGTTGACTTCCACCATCTTCTGATAAAGATTCACTGGATTACGATTCGCCAATTCAGGTACCGTATCCACACCTGCACCTTCCAATAAGTCCGCGTATTCACTGCCAACACCTTTGACGCGTGCCAAATCCGCACGATTCGCCCATTCCAGAATGAGCTTACTGGAAATACCGGTTCTTTCAGCGACGTCTTCACGTCCCTTTTTAGTTCCACAGAGTTCGAGATATTTATCTGTACTACGAATGCCGACTTCATTGAGTTTACCTTCGTAAACCGCTCCAATGCCTTCAATAAAACTTAACTTTGCCATCTTTCCTCCTTGATGAATACACTGCTATTTCTTTAAGAAACCGCCTAACAACTTACCTACGTCATCCATGATATCGCCATCCCCGTCACTGTCCAATAAACCCGATACCATACCCATGACATCATTGGAACCTCTGCTGGAACCACCCAACATGCCCATCAAGTCATCGATACCAAAACCATTTTGTTGTTTCTTCTGCTTACCGAGTTGACCCAATAAGAGTGGTGCCAACATCGTCAATAAGCCTGAAACCTGACCTAAATCCATCCCCGTCTTCGCAGCCAAACCTTGTTCAACTTTAGACTCTTTGTTGCCAAGCAGATGACCTAATATCTTAGCCCCATCCTGCTTATCAACTTTACTAAAGAATTGATTCAAATCAGAGACATCATCATCTTGGTGTTGATCAAGAGCCTTAAGCAAGGACTTGGCGCCATCTTGAGTTTGCGTATTCTTATTCATGGCTTGCAATAAGGTCGGTAATGCCAACTCTGTCAATTGCTTGACTTGATCTGGTTTAGCCCCTACTTGTTTGCTGATCTTCTTAACCACATCCTGATCTTGTAACTGACTATTCAATAACGATAGTAAATCCATAGCCCTCCCTCTATGCGAAAAAAATGTTGCTAAGAACATAAATTCACATGAATGATCCCTGTCTTGGGTCGTTAACTAAATTCTAGCACAAAATCTAAAAAGCTAAAGGATTCTAACATTAATTATTAGTCTTAAAACAAAAAAAACAGTGCATGCACTGTTCAATAAAATCATAATAGAACACAATCAAACAGATATGTGATTAGCTGCTTTCCATAAACGCCAACAACACATCATGCAACAAACCATAACCTCTCTCCGTACAACGGACAAAGCCATCCACGACTTCCAACAAACCTTTTTCTGTTTCTGATGTGATAGAGGATGCATACACTTCAAGCAGTGATTGATTGAAGCGCTTCTCAAAGCGTTTCAATTCAATTCCCTCACGAACTCTTAGACCCATCATCATGAATTCAAACATTTGATCGGCTGATGAGAGGTCAATGATTTCCCCATGAAACTTGAATTGACCGTAATACAATAGGTTCTTGGTATTCTCAATGCGCTTGCCTTGATACAGAGACACCGCACCTGGACCCAAACCAATGTAATCATCGTAATGCCAATAATGGAGGTTGTGTTGCGAAGGCTTAGCTTTGGTGAAATTACTGATTTCATAACGATGGAAGCCTGCATTCGCCAATGTTTTTATCGCCAGCTCATACATATCTTCTTCGATCTCCGATGCGATGGGCTTGATTTTCATACGACCAAATTCCGCATTGTCCTCGATCGTCAAGGCATACAAAGAGATATGATCGATGTCCAACAAGAGAGCTTGTCCAAGATTATACGCCCATTTATCAAGGGTTTGATGAGGTAAGGCATAGATGAGATCGATGCTGATGTTTGTGATGCCGACATGTCGCAGCCAATCGATGCCTTGTTTGATCATGTTTGTGGTATGGCCACGATGCATGAAATCCAATTCATCTTGATTGAAGCTTTGAACACCGAAACTGATACGATTGATGCCATAATCCACAAATAATTGAGCCTTATCTTGCGTTATGCTTTCCGGATTCACCTCAATCGTATATTCTTTCACCTGCAAGGAATGGGGCTTGATGATTTCAAACAAGGTTTGGAGTTGATCCAAGTCCAAAGCAGATGGGGTTCCACCACCTAAGTAGATCGTTTCATATTGAATATCCGGATACAGTTTGATTTCTTCATATAGAGCAAGTAGATAGTCTTCAATCAACTTGGGATGTGTCACCACCCGCGTAAAGTCACAATAGGCACAGATCACATCACAAAAAGGCACATGTACGTACAGTGCCTTTGGTTTATTTGTCCGCATATTTACGATCCACCTCAAGCAACTTGGTTTCAATCAGTTCCTTGACGTCCAGCTTCAAATCCATGGCCAAGGTCAAAGCCACCATCAACACATCCGCCAACTCACCTTTGACATTCTCAAGTTTATATTCTTCCTCAAGAAAGCATTCCAAAAGCTCCGCAGCTTCCACACTGATCGACTTCGCCAAGACATTGGGATCATCACTTTGATCCCAGCCCTTCTTCAAACGAAAGGCTTGGATCACATCAAAAATTTCCTGCATTACTCATCCATTGAAAGAACCGCCATGAATGCTTCCTGTGGAACTTCGACATTCCCCACCTGCTTCATCCGCTTCTTCCCTTCTTTTTGCTTCTCTAAAAGCTTCTTCTTACGACTGATATCTCCACCATAACACTTCGCCAACACGTTCTTACGTAAGGCTTTGATATCGCTGCGGGCGATGATCTTATGATTGATGGCAGCCTGTATTGGAATCTCAAACTGCATTCTTGGAATCAAAGTTCTGAGTTTCTCCGTGATGACCTTACCACGACCGTACGCAAAATCACGATGGACGATCAAAGACAAGGCATCCACATGTTCACCTGCGATCATGATATCCATCTTGACCAGATTACTGGTTTGATAGCCGATGAACTCATAGTCAAATGAAGCATAACCCTTGGTGGCCGACTTCAATTTATCAAAGAAATCATAAACGATTTCTCCGAGTGGTAATTCATAGACAAGATTATTTCGTGATCCATCGATATAAACAAGATCGATATAGGTCCCACGTTTCTTCTGACAGATCTCCATGACCGAACCAATGTATTCCTTTGGAACCATGATGGTTGCTTTGACATACGGTTCTTCCATATGCTCAATGCGTTGGACTTCCGGCAATAAAGCAGGATTATCCACCTTGACCATGGATCCATCGGTCAGATAGGCATGATAGACGACAGAGGGTGCGGTCGCAATCAAACTCAAATTGTATTCACGTTCCAAACGTTCTTGAACCACATCCATATGCAACAGACCCAGGAAACCGCAACGGAAACCAAAGCCCAAAGCTTGGGAGGTTTCTGCTTCATATTTAAGTGAGGCATCATTCAACTGCAACTTCTCAAGGGCATCCCGAAGATCGTTATAACGATTCGAATCAATCGGATAGAGCCCACAGAAAACCATGGAATTCAATTGACGATACCCCGGCAAAGGGGTTTCTGCAGGACGATCATGAAGGGTGATGGTATCCCCAACATGCACATCCTTGACGGATTTGACACTGGCTGCGATCCATCCGACCTCACCACAGGTCAATTCTTGTTTCTTGATTTCACGAGGGGTACGGATCCCAACTTCCGTCACATCATAGACCGCATTGGTCGCCATGAAACGGATTTTATCCCCAACCTTCACGGAACCTTCTTTGATGCGGACATACGAAATGACCCCACGATAACTGTCGTAGATGGAATCAAACACCAAAGCCTTTAATGGTGCGTCCTTATCCCCTTTTGGGGCTGGCACATGTTTGATGACCTGCTCTAAGACATCGCGGATGTTCAAACCATTCTTCGCACTGATCAAAGGAGCCTCTGAGGCATCCAAACCAATGATATCCTCAATCTCATGACGAATCTCCTCCGGACGTGCCGCAGGCAAATCGACTTTATTGATGACAGGCAGGATTTCCAAGTTATTATCGAGTGCTAAGTAAACATTGGCCAAGGTCTGAGCCTCAATCCCCTGCGCCGCATCCACGACTAAAACAGCGCCTTCACAGGCGGCCAATGAACGCGACACCTCATAAGTGAAATCCACATGTCCTGGGGTATCGATCAAATGCAAGGTATATGTTTGTCCATCCAAAGCTTTATACAAGAGTTGGACCGCATTCAATTTGATCGTGATGCCACGTTCACGCTCCAAATCAAGGGTATCAAGCATTTGGGCCATCATCTCACGCATCATGAATGTTTCAGTCAATTCAAGAATACGATCGGCCAAAGTGGATTTACCATGGTCGATATGTGCAATGATGGAGAAATTACGGATAAGCGATTGATCCATATCGAATCCTTTCTAAACGGAATAGAGTTTCTTTAAACGAATAAGCAAGCCTTGAATGGAGAATGCAAGCACACCACATACCAAACCTTGTAAGATATTATAACCAAAGGACACGATGAAGACACGCCATTCACCTGCCAAAATCACATCGGTCAAACCATAGCCCGCAGCCATCCAAGTCCCCGCCAAGAGATAACCCCAAAGCTGAACTTTGCCTGAACGCAACGCCAGTAAAGCAATGATGCTCGCTTCAATGCCCTTGATGATTAAGGTGAAGAACGCATATTGTCCATAACCCAATAAAACATCGGCTAAGGCCGCTCCGATGCCCCCTAAGAGTGCAAACGGCCAGCCAACCACCAGACCCATACCCATGACAAGGGTATCTCCAAAGTTGATATACCCTTGGAATATGGTAATGGTAAAGCCCATAGTCATCAAGGTGATGCCCGCTATGAAGACGGAAATCAGTGCAAGTTGTTTAATTTTCATGTTCATCAAATCGACGCTTGAGCCATTGCTTCCCTAAGCCCTGATAAAAGGCTTGGGCACTCATGCGTTTTTTCCCTTCCAATTGTAATTCATCAATCAATACGATCCCATCTTGAGTACGGATTGCCAAGCCTTGATTCATTAAACCCAATACGGTTCCCGGTGCTTCGATCGGTGCTTCATTGAGCATCCGTGCTTTATAGAGTTTGACTTTCTTGCCCTCAAAGCTCGCATGCGCAACCGGCCAAGGATGAAGTCCTCGAATCTGGTTGTAGACATTTAAGAGCGGTCGATTGAAATCGACGAACTCCTCTTCAGATGTGATGTTATAAGCAAAACTGACTTGTGATTCATCTTGAGGATGACTCACTATTTCTGTATTAAAGAGTTTTGGAAGATGTTTCTTGATCATATCCGCACCCAATACCATCAAACGATCGTGCAAAGCTTGCACATCATCATCGATGTGGATCGGACAACTATCTTGAAACAAGACATCTCCGGCATCCATCTTCCTCACCATGCGCATCAAGCTGATGCCACTCTCGGTTTCACCGTTTATGATGGCTTTGTGGATCGGAGCACCCCCACGATACTTTGGTAATAACGACGCATGGACATTGATCGCTCCAAAGCGAGGTGACATTAAGATGCGTTCCGGAATGAACTGACCATAGGCACAGGTCACGATCAAGTCTAAATCCAAAGCGATGATTTCTTCCCCTAAAGATCCAATCTTTTCGGGTTGAAAGACAGGAATCTGATGTTTGAGTGCTTCAACTTTAACGGGTGTCGCTTGAACTTCCTGCTTACGACCAACCTTTTTATCCGGCTGTGTCACAACGGCCACAAGTTCGATTTCACACGTCAATAAAGCATCCAAAATACCCACGGCAAATTGGGGTGTACCCATGAAACAAACACGTTTTTTCATCATTTTCCTCCTTGCTTGCATATTATAGCATAGAATATTGTTAAATAATGATGTCGATCATGACAAATCGTCGACGCTTGATTCAGACAATTCACGCAACTATCTTGCATTGGAACTTGTTCTTTGTTATAATGCGTTAGGACTATTAAAAAGGAGGTGCAACGCATGCCACAAATTAAATCGCAAAAGAAACGCGCTCTAACGAATCTGAAACGTAGCACCGCAGTAACATCTGAAAAATCCTATCTAAAAACCGCCATCAAAAATGTCTTGAAAGCTGTAGCTGTCAAAGACGTAGATGCAGCTAAAGCCGCATATGATTTGGCTAATTCTCGTTTGGATAAATCAGTTACTAGCGGTATTCATCATAAAAACTACGCAGCTCGTCAAAAAGCTCGCTTGTCCAAAGCAGTTAATTCGATTCAGTAAACAATCTTCGGATTGTTTTTTTTTATTAAAACCCCAGATTTCATGTCTTGCATGAAGTCTGGGGTTCTTTTATCATTCTTGAATCGGATGAATATTGATCTCCGTCGCCAAGCCTCCCAATGAGGTCTCACGCAACTCCAACGCAATCTTCTTACCCGTATAATTCATGGTTCTGACCACCATGTCAAAAGAGACACGATTCGGTTTGGCCTTACCCACCGTTTCCGCCATCATCACCGCATCAATCGATCGGAGCACAGCAGCCCCATTGCGCTCGATGCATGGGATGATCACATAGCCCCCCACCGGATCACAGGTGAGACCCAAATGATGTTCCATGGCAATTTCAGCCGCGTATTCAATCAACTCCAAAGGTAAGCCATTGACATAAGCCAAAGCCGCAGCCGCCATTGAACATGCACTACCGATCTCAGCCTGACAGCCCCCAATGGCACCACTGATCGTCGCATTCTCTTTGATCACATTCCCAAAGACCCCCCCCACCATCAAAGCTTGAACCAATTTATGTTTGGATACCCCGATATCGGTATAGAGATGATACATCAAGGAAGCCATGACGCCACTGGCGCCTAAGGTTGGGGCGGTCACGACCATCCCACACGCCGCATTCTCTTCATTGTTCGCATAAGCATACGCCACTAGTTTCAAACGATTCTGTGCGGATGGATCGTCCTTGCTCATGGCTTGTAGATAGAGTGACTTCGCCACACGCGGAATCTCCAATAAACCCGGTAAGATCCCTGTTGTCTCCAAACCTCTTCTTACCGCCTTGAACATGCCTTCCAAGACCTCCATCAAATGCACCTCGACATCCTTCTCATAATGCAGGACATAGGCAGGAATGCTGTGATGTTTTTCTATCACCTCACGATAGATCTCACCAAGGGATTGTTGGGGATAGATTTGACGTTGGAAATCAAAGTCTTCATCGAGGACTTTGATGCTTCCTCCACCCAATGAGAAGATGGTCCATTGACCAATCGGATTGCTTCGAACATCATAGGCCTTGATGATCAAGCCATTGTCAAATGGATGTTCCCAATTCAAACGGAAATAGATTTTGCAAGGTTTAGGCGCAAAGGTTCGAATCAAGATCTGATCGGTGAAATGCCCCTTCCCTGTCAAAGATAAAGAGCCATACAATTCCACATCAAAAGCCACCGCATCCGGATGGCGTTCTTTAAACATCTGTGCCGCACGCCAAGGTGCAACCGTATGACTGCTGCTGGGTCCAGGACCCAACTTATAGAGTTCTTTTAGTGATTCCATACTTGACTTGCCTCGATCAGAAATAGTTCAAATCCAAACTTCTTATCCACCAATCCACTCTTGGCCCTTTGATCGTACTCCGCCAAAGCATTCAAGACTTTGAGCACACGATCCGGTCGTGTCAGATTCGCTAAATCCAGTAATTTATTCAAACGATAGACATTTATGTTGTTGGCTCCAGAGAGCTTATTGATCATCTCTTGACGATGATAACCGGCATCCTGCAAACAAGCGACTTGATACAACAAACGCAATTGACTTGCGATCAAACCACTGAAGGATAAGGGTTCCATGTTCAAGGTCATCATATCCCGATAGATGCTCAAGGCTTGTTTCAAGTCCTGAGCCATCAAGGCATTGACCAGATGGAAGGTCTCATTATCCAAAGGTCGACTGACCAAGGCCTCCACATCACTCAGTTCCAACCGGTTACCATACAAGACCAGCTTTTCAACCTCATGATGACTTACCGAAAGATTCGAATCCATCCGTTTATGAAACTCCTCAAATGCCGCTTCACTCATCGTTATCTTATGATCACTTAGAAGTTTCTGGAGGGTTTTTCGAAAGGCAAAGGGCTCCAACTTTTTGACATATTCAACTTCGCAGACTTCCATGATCTTCTTGGTGATGTTTTTATGGGTATCCAGATTGTCATTGTCATGCAAGAAAAAGATGGAACTGGAACCTTGTTCTTGTTTGAGATAGTTGATCAGATCCTTCTGATCACTCTCTTTCAAGGCCGTTCCACGCGTTAGAAAGGTACAGTTCTGCAAAACCAACACCTTATGTTCTGAGAAGAACGGCAGTGTTTGAGCTTCTTCCAAAAGTGCCTGCATGGAGAAATTCGGACTGGAGGCATCGTAAAAAACCGTGTTCATTCCATCTTGATCACCAACCAAGGCTTTGATGCGCTTTGCAAGCGACTGATTTAAGAGATAGGCTTCATTGCCATAGATCAAGCTGTTCATACAGGACTATTATAACAAAGATTCCTCTTCTTTTTAAAACAAGCTGAAGTGATTGAAACGATCCCACATCAAACGAAACCAGGGTGTGACGACGATCTGAACGGTACCCACAGTCTGTGATACCATGTTTCGCATCGCAAGTCGATCCAAACGTTCTAAAACATCTACGTGGGGGTGACCATAGTTGTTTCTACCCGCACTTATCCAAGCGATGCGGGCTTGCACATGTTCAAGAAAAGCCAAACTGCTGGATGTCTTTGAGCCATGATGTCCCAACTTGAGGATGTCGCTTTTAAGCTCTGGATTGGCTTTGATGAGTTGCAGTTCACCCGCAACGCCAAGATCCCCCATAAACAAAAAACGTGTCGCTGCGATCTGCACATGGTACACCAGTGAAAGATCATTATCCTCTTTCGCATCTTGAATCGGAAGGTACTTTAGGTAGAACCAATCATCTTCGATGTCTCGCCCCAGTTTCACAAGCTGTTTAATGTCAAAGTCCTTGCTTAGTGCTTCAAGGTTGCCATTGTGATCCAAATCATCGTGGGTGATGATCAAAGTGTGGATGGTATGAATCCCGCGATGGTCCAAACTCGCCTTTAGATTCGCAAACTGCGACGGAGGACCGGTATCGATCAAGATGACACTTTGATTAAAAGGTGCTTGTAAAAGAAGCGCATCGCCCTGCCCGACGTAGAGCATGGATACGGTATAGAACCATGGATATGATGCATAGATCATCAGAAAGTTGATGAGACTTAACGTGAGTCCCTTCATGATGAAATGGCTATCTTTGATACGATGCCAAACCAACACAAAAAGGATAAATACTCCCATGGATCCACTTCCTCTTATGATCCATAAGGATTGCGTAAGGATAAAAAGCGCATCCAAGCGTTGATACATAAGACTGAAGCTATTTTGAAGGGATGGAATGAACGTACTTAAAGTCCCAAATCCAATTAAAAGTAGATTGAGAACTCGCTGCATTGGAAATAGAATCAAACTCAAGATGGATACACGTTTCAAGCTTACCAACAAACACCAGAACGCGACACAAATACGGACCCATTTAGCGGATTTCTTATCCACAAACAATGAGGTGGCTAGAAGACAGAAAGGAAAGAGATACGCCAATTGCGTGCTTCCATAGGGTGACAGCCAAAGACACAGGAAAAGACTGAGCGATCCTTTAAGTATACGATCCTCTATGAATATTCCCATCAACGTTGTGATCAAGACTCTTCCCAAAGCCAAAGGCATGCCTAAGGCAGAACCGAGATATAAAAGAACGGATATGGAAAGAATACGCTCGATCCAAATGGACTTGAAATGGATGCACAAACGTTTGATAAAATCCAAGATGCCAAGATAGACAAGTCCCATCGAAACCCAAAGACTGTACGCATCATCCGGATCGCTTTGAAAAAGCAAAGCGCGGATCTCCTGAACAAAACGTTCATCCGCACTCAAGCCCCCCTTGCTTAATCGATGCATGAGACCTTGTCCCTCAGTACGATAGGTGTCCGCTTCTGCGCTTCGATAACACACGTTGTTGGCTTTCGCCCAATCGATCGCATCAAAACCCTCTTGATTCATGTTGGCTTCAATGGGATGTAATGCATAGAGTATGATGTGATCATGCATCGCATAGCGACGCACATCGTGAACTTGAACCATCACCTTGGTCAAGCCCTTTTGAACCAAGATGGAACTTCGATTCAAGCGGACGACACGGCCTTGATCCATGGGTTCACAGATTTGAAGACTGGATCGAACGATGAACAAAACAAACAAGCAAGTAAAAACGAACTTGAATGGAATCGATTTCGTGATGAGCAGGTAAATGCATAGAACACAGGCGAGCCAAGGTGTTTTCACGCTTATCCACATCAAAAGACTGAGATACACAAAGAACGACTTCATAAACGGATATGATCTTTGAGCTTGGCAAATAGGCGTTCTTTAATGCCTTTGATAAGCATCAAATCCTCTAACGTTTGAAACATACCGACTTGTTCACGATAGGCAATGATCTTAGCGGCAATGGATGGACCAATACCAGGAAGTTGACACAGCTCATCTAAGCTTGCTTGGTTGATGGAAATACGTTGGTCCTGTTTGGGATACAACACGATCATGTCCTTGTCGTGAAGGATCTGTTGAGGATTCAAGCGGGATAAATCGCAATCCGCACAGTCGATCTGATTCAAGATCAGCTCAAGTGTGCTGTAAAGAGGCACATCAAATACCTCAATACTCTGATCAAGATGTTGGACTTGAACTTGAATACGCACCTCCTGTTTAGGAAGAACTTTAAGTGATGCGCAGGAACTGAGGATAAGCAATAAAAAAAGGATTTTCATCCTTCTTTATACGTTGATTTATTGGGTATTCCTAATTATTTGACATCGATGATGCGAATGTACTCACGTGGTTCAACTTCAACTTCGATTTCCTCATCACTGACCATGCGATCCATCAAAGCCACTGCCAAAGGGGTGACGTTGGAGAGCTTGCCATTCAATGGGTCTGCTTCAACGGAAGAAACGATGGTATAGGTTTCTTCAAAACCATCACGACTGCGAATGGTGACTTGCGCACCCAATTTGACGACACGTGTGCCACCTTGGATGTCAATGATTTCGATGTTGTTGAAGATGTTCTCCAACTCACGGATACGTGCTTCGACACGCGCTTGGCGATCACGAGCCGCATCATAATCCGCATTTTCAGACAAGTCCCCTTGGGCACGTGCTGCTTGCAAATCTTCAATGACTTCTTTACGAACGGTATGAATCAAATGCTCTTGTTCGCGTTTGAGTTCATCAAAACCTTCTTTTGTTACTCTTACTTTTTCCTGTGCCATCTTATGATCTCCTTAACTTTTGGATTATAGCATATTCATCTTGATAATACTACCAATTTTCGTCGTGAGCAGGTCCACGGCAACCTCGTTCTTACCCCCCTCGGGAACGATGACATCCGCGTATCGTTTAGAAGGCTCAATGAACTGATCGTGCATCAAACGTACCGTATTCATGTATTGCGTGATGACGCTGTCCAAGCTGCGTCCACGATCGCGCACATCCCGATTCAAGCGACGAATGAAACGAACATCGGCAGGTGTGTCCACAAAGAGTTTGATGTCCAAGTGCTCACGGATCGCTTCATCTTCCAAAACAAACAAACCCTCCACAACAATGACATCATGGGGTTCGAGTTTCTCAATCACGGATGAACGTGTGTACTCAATGAAATCATAGGTCGGCATATCCACGGTTTGACCGTTACGAAGCTGACCCAAGTGTTTTGCCAATAAATCATTGTCAAAGGCAAAGGGATGATCATAATTGACCTTCAAACGCTCTTCCATGGTCATTTCTGCTTGATCCTTGTAATAGTCATCTTGGCGGATGATCACAACGGAATTTGTTTCTTCAAATTCACGTTTCAAACGTTTAGCCAAAGATGTTTTGCCAGAAGCACTGCCCCCCGCTACACCAATAATGATACGTTTACTCATGTCATCCTCCTATCGTTTTAGGTACTTATCTTCATTCTTTAAATGCTCGGCATAGGTCTTTGCATAATAAACCTTACCATCACCGTATATATCCGCTAAAAAGAAATAATAATCATTGGGAGTCGGTTGAATCGTTGCCAACAAGGCTTGCTTTGAAGGATTCGTAATCGGACCGATCGGTAGACCTCGATACAGATAGGTATTGTAAGGTGAATCGATCTTTTGATTCGCAAAGCTCTCACAATCCTTCCAACTTTCATACTCATACAAGGCATAACACACGGTGACACTGGACTGCAAAGGCATGTTTATTTTCAAACGGTTCAAGAACACCTGTGAGATCATCTTCATGTCCTCAACCAAACCGGCTTCAAATTGAACCACAGAAGCCAAGGTGATCGCATCGTGAATGGACATCCCAAAGGCATCGAACAAGGCTTTATTTTCATCATAGACCTTCTGCGTTTGATTCAACACACGGCGTGTCAATGAATCTGCTGAGGCATTGGGATTCATGAAATAGGTCTCAGGCATCAAATAGCCCTCCAACAAAACCCGAACACCCTTGTTCTCAAAGATCTCTTCCGTCAATACACTATACTCATCCATCAAAGAACGGATGTACGCTTCATCATTCCACAAGGCCATCAGTTCTTCTGAAGTGGTCTTGTTCATATCCGCAGTCAGTTTGAGTGCAATCTGTTTCGCCCAATCCCCTGGAATGATGGTCACGACCACATCCGTTGGAACGATCTTACTCGCATCCACCAAAGTGCTGAGAATGGTCTTCACATCAAAGCCAGTGTCCAAACGAAAGGCTCCGACTTTGAAATCGGTGAGCTTCATGTATTTGGCATAGACTTCAAACACCAACTTATCTTCAATCAGATTCAAATCATAAAGTTTATTCGTGACCTGATCCAAAGTGTCCCCTTTTTCAACGGCAAAAAGGACCTTTTCACCTTCAAGCCCAACCGCATCCAGCTTACTTTGGACATACAGCGTGCCAATCCCGAGGCCAACGATAAAAAACAAGATTAGGATGAAGCCTAAGCTTGTCTTTTTAATTTTTCGCGTTTTCGTTTTCTTCATGGGTCAATACATAATCTTCAAAGATGACTTCAAGCTTTTTCCACTCTTCAGGATCTTCAACCGGGGATAGATTCCCTTCAGGATCATAACAGGACACAAAGACTTCCCCATCTTCTTGACTTGGATCAAAGTAAAAAACATAATTCTTACCCGATTCCTCATCTTCATAGGTGAAGACGATCTCCATATTGATTTCTTTTCCACTTTCGTCAATGACAACGATACTATTTTCTTCCATGCGCGGACTCCTTCTGTCTCTTTTGATCCAAGTATTCCTGCAACATCGTTACGGCTGCGACTTGGTCCACAACCTTCTTCCTCTTCTCATTGCGCATCTGATTGCTCATCAAGCTTTGGTGCGCCATGACCGTCGTCAAACGTTCATCCCACAGAATGACCGGAGCAGAGGTGAACTTCTCAATCTCATCCTTAAAGAACTCCGAGCGCAAGGCCCCATCTCCGATACTCCCATTCATGTGTTTGGGATAGCCCAAGATGATCGCATCCACAGGATATTCTTTAAGCAAGGCTTCAAGCTGATCCAACGCATCGTCATAATCCTCACTCGCAAAGCGTAAGGTGACCAAAGGACTCGCTAAAAAACCGCTGAGGTCGCTGATCGCAACCCCAACCGTTTTAGAACCCACATCCAATGCGATACTTCTCATTCCGCATCATCCAGGTAGGCACGCACCAATTCTTCAATGATCTCATAACGTTCAACCGTTTGAATCAAGGAACGTGCATTCTGATGACTTGAGATATAAGCAGGATCATTGGAAATGAGATAGCCTGACAATTGATTCACTGCATTATACCCGCGGTCTTCGAGCGCAGCCTGCACTTGTTTTAAGATCTGTTTGATGTTATCGCGACGTATTTGATCTGATTTGAAGGCAACCGTCTCCGTGTGGTTTTGACTCATACCATAATCCTCCTTTTTCTTTATTCTAAACTAGTCCCTACGCTTTTGAAAGCATTTAGATGAGTTTTTGTGCAATCATCTGGAGCGCATCCCCTAATTTGGACACATCCTTGCCTCCAGCTTGGGCGAAATCCGGTCGACCTCCACCATTTCCTGCACAAAGCACCGCTGCTTCCTTCACAAGATCACCCGCTTTGATGCCCTGTTTATTCAAATCAGGACTGACATACGCCACAAACAAAGCCTTTTCTTGATCGCCTGATGCTAAGAAGATGATGCGTTTCGTGTTCTCCTTTTTAAGATTTTCAATGAGTAGTTTCAAGTGGTCACTGTTTTGATCGATGCGCTTGATCAAAACCTGATGATCGTCCTTATCCACGAATTCATGACTCAAGACTTTTGCTTCTAAGACCGCAAGTTTCTGTTTCGCTTGACCCAATGCCTGCTTGGTTTCACTCAACTCATGCAAGCCGTTTTCAACGCGATCTTCGATGTTGTGGATGGAATTCGCTTTGTAATAGGAAGCGATGGTCTCCAATTGGGTTTGGTAGGACACGAAATCCTGATACGCATGCGCACCGGTCTTAGCCGTGATGCGACGAATGCCCGATCCGATGGATTCTTCAGAAACGATCTTGAACAAACCCAACTCTTGAGTATTGTTCACATGACATCCCCCACAAAGTTCCTTACTGACATCCCCCATGGTGACGACACGTACGATCGCATCGTATTTCTCACTGAACAAGGCCATGGCACCTTGTGCTTTCGCTTCTTCAATTGGAAGCAGGGCAAAGCTCACAGGATTGGCGTTGAAGATGGCCTCATTGACCAGTACTTCAATGGCTTTCAGTTTCTTATCGTCGACTTTCTCAAAATGCGTGAAGTCGAAGCGCATGTATTCATCCGATACATAGCTACCGGCTTGTTGGATGTGTTCCCCTACGATCTGTTTCAAAGCAGCTTGAAGCAGATGCGCTGATGAGTGATTCCGGGTGATGCTTTGACGTTTCTGCACATCGATTTGGGCCGTAATGGAATCCCCTTCTTTCAGTTCTCCGACGAGGACTTTGATCTTATGGAGATTCTGTTTGTTCGGTGCTTTCTGAACATCACTGACCAAGGCTTCACCGTCTTTGAACATCAAACGACCGGTATCGGCAATCTGACCCCCACTTTCCGCATAGAATGGCGTCACATCCAAAAGGATCTCCCCTTCATCGTCCAAACTATCCACACGAACCCCATTCTTAAACAGAGCCAAGACTTTTGAATCCGTCTTGAATGTTGTATATCCGACGAATTCAGAAGCTGTTGTGTAATTCATCAGGTCGATGGATTGACCCTTCATGGATTCCGTCTTATCGATCGCAGCACGGGCACGATCGCGTTGGGCTTGCATTTCGTGTTTGAAGCCTTCCATATCGATGGAATAATCCATTTCTTCCGCAATCTCTTGGGTCAACTCCACAGGGAAACCGAAGGTGTCATACAGTTTGAAGACTGTTGAACCAGCGAGCACATTGGATTCAGAGCGTTCGATCTCAAGCATCAAAAGTTGTTCCCCAGCAAGCAAAGTCTTATGGAAACGCAGTTCTTCCGCCTTGACCAAACGTTCGATCAAATCGACCTTGTCATTCACATAGGCATAGAACGGGCTCATCATCTCAGCCACAACCTTAACCAAAGTATGCATGAAAGCACCTTCGATGCCCAGTTTGATGCCGAAACGGACCGCACGACGTAGGATTCTTCTTAAGACATAACCTCTGCCTTCATTCGCAAACAAAGCCCCATCCGCCAAAGCAAAGGTGACGGTACGGATATGATCCGCAATGACACGGTATGCCATCTTATGTTCGTTGGCATAAGGGTATTTAGCCAATTTCTCAACTGCATGGATGACCGGTAGAAACAAGTCGGTATCGAAGTTTGTTTCACCTTTTTGGACGATGCATACCAAACGCTCCAAACCCATGCCGGTATCGATGTTCTTTTGTGGAAGTTCTTTGTAGTCTTTGCGTTCCACGCCCTCTTTACCATCGTATTGACTGAAGACGACGTTCCAAACTTCAATGTAGCGATCGTTCTCGCGCTCTTCGAAAAACAAGGGTTCCCCGATGTTCTCAGGATCGAAAGCCGGTCCACGATCGTAATAGATCTCACTGTTGGGGCCACAAGGACCTTCCCCGATCTGCCAGTAATTCTCTTCAGATTTCAAGATGTGTTTTGGATCCAGGCCGATGATATCGATCCAGATGCGATACGCTTCATCATCCGTTGGATGAACCGTCACATACATCTTTTCCACTTCCATGCCGATGAATTCCGGACTGGTCAAGAACTCCCAGGCAAACTTCAACGCTTCTTCCTTGAAATAATCCCCAATCGAAAAGTTGCCCAACATTTCAAAGAAGGTATGGTGACGTGCCGTCTTACCCACATTCTCGATGTCGTTGGTTCGAATCGATTTCTGTGCATTCGTGATGCGTTTGTTTTGCGGTTTGACACTGCCATCAAAGTATTTCTTGAGAGCAGCCACACCGGAGTTGATCCACAATAAGGTGGGATCGTTCACAGGCACCAAGGAAGCCCCAGGTTCAACCATGTGATTCTGTTGCTTAAAGTAATCTAGAAACAACTGTCTGACTTCATTTCCACTGCGATGTTGCATATCTTTTCCTCCAATAAAAAAACGTTCCTACAGGAACGTTTAACACGCGGTACCATCCTGCTTTGTCCTTCGACACAGCTTTTTTCCTTAACGCGGACAAGACGGAAGTTTGACTTCTCTCTAAAGTGGCTTCGGATATTAAGCTTGGAAACTTTCACCCAACGTTTCCTCTCTATAAAAGCGGCTTATCTTACTCTTCTTTAGTACGATTTCGTGATTAGTATAGCACAAACCCCTTAAATTTCAATGCCTACTTTTGTCTGCACCTCCACAAGCGTCGCATGTGCGATCGGTTGTGCCGAGGCTTTGCCTTGTGCCAGAACCTCACTGAGGATGTTTTGATCTAGGAGTTCTTTGTACGAGGTTTGAAGATTCATGAGAAGTTTTTCGACTTCATCCGCTACGGCTTTCTTAAGTGTGCCATAACCTTGGCCTTTGAATTGCTCAACCAAGGCGTCAATCGAAGTTCCGGAAAGTGCGGAGTGAATGGTCAAGAGATTGGCGACACCCGCCTGATTCTTGGGATCGTAGTTGATTGCGTTGATCGAGTCCGTAACCGCCGACATGACTTTCTTGCGTGCGACTTTGGGATCGTCAAGAAGATAGATGCAGCCTTTGTCACTTTCATCGGATTTGCTCATCTTCTTGCTGGGATCGCTTAACGACATGATGCGCGCCCCTTGCTTGGGAATCAAGGGTTCAGGGACCTTGAAGGTCTCCCCATAACGATTGTTGAAGCGGACCGCCACATCGCGCGTGAGTTCGACATGTTGTTTCTGATCATCCCCTACCGGTACATAATCTGGTTGATACGCCAAAATATCTGCAGCCATCAAGGTCGGATAAACATAGAAACCTGAACTCAGGCCTTCTTCACCTTTACTCAACTTATCTTTATACTGGGTCATGCGGTTGAGTTCACCCAGATAGGTGTTGCAGCTCAGGATGAAGCCCAATTGAGCTTGTTCCATGATATCGGATTGCATGAAGATCTTGGTCTTCTTGGGGTCCAGACCACAAGCCAGATACAAAAGCACGGTATCTCGAAGATTCTTTCTTAGACTCTCGGGATCTTGATACACCGTCAAGGTATGCAGGTTGGCAATAAATACGTACATATCGTATTCATCTTGATACTTTACGAATTCTTTGAGGGCTCCTATGTAATTGCCCAAGGTCAATTGACCACTTGGTTTGATGCCACTTAACATACGTTTCATGTTTGTTTCCTCCAATAAAAAAATGTTCAACAGGGACGCTTCACCGTGGTACCACCCTTTTTATCGAACATCGATCACTTCACCATAACGCTGGTTCGCGTAAGCTGAGCTTAAACTCCTGAAGCCCACTTCATCCTTGTCTCTTGTATCCTTCGCACCAATTCCGGATATCGCTTGTGTCCAAGACAGGGACTACTTTACTTCATTCACGGTCTTTTTCATAGTTTAGCATAAAAAAAGTGTGCGGACACACTATTTTTTAGGACGAACCAATAAGCCAGATAAGATGGCTACGATGGAGATGATCAGATAGATGGCGACCGAAGGATTTAGGAATCCTCCATAGATGGCGGTCAAAGCACCAAAGATTGCCAGCAGTGGGAAGACCAAGCCCTCTAATTTGGAAGTGATCTTGCCTTGGATGAACTCTTTGATGATGCCGGCAAAGATGAGAACCAGGAAAAGATAGATCAAGATGATGGCGATTTCATCGACATTGATGCCAGTGAACATCGACCAGTTCAAATGAATGACACCGACCGTCGCCGCAAAGTGTAGAAACAACCAAACCAAGGATACGATGAAGGTGAAGAGTCCGGCAAACATCGGCACATCCGTCTTTTCATCCACGTACGCAAATTGTTTGGCTGCCATGATCTCATTCCGGACACCCAAGGCATAGGGTAGACGGATGTAGGCAAGGATCAAACCATTTGCAGTACCTAAAACGGAAATAACGATGGCCAACAATACGATGCGATAGCCGATGGATCCGAGGAATTGTTCCGCAAAGACAGACACAGCCCCATCGCCTAAGGCCAATACTTGATCGGGGCCTAAGACCGCATTGATCGCGACGAAATAACTGATATAGATGACCATGATCGTCAAAGGTGCGAAGGTCAAGGCTAAAGGAAGATTGCGTTTAGGGTTCTTGATTTCATGCGTGATGGAAGGTGCGACCTGCCAACCATCGTAGGAATAGGCAACAGGAACCAAAGCCGCAAAGAAGCCCGCTCCAAGTTGACCCAGATCACTCACATGGTTGACTGCAACGGGATCACCGAAGATAAGACCTAACAAACCCAGTAATACGAGTGCACCTAGTTTGGTGAACATAGAGATGTTTTGAAACTTACCCGCTGCTTTTGTTTGGAAAAGATTGATAACAAAGAAAAGGATAAAGATGATCAGGGTCAAGACCCACTGTGTCAAATTGAAAGGAAAGACCCACTCTGGAATTGAGCCTAAACTTAAACCAAAGAGTAGCGCAGGATTTGTCCAATCAAACAAAAGTGACATGTACATCGCACCCACCCAGGAAACGACCGCGACCAAGGCCGGATAATAGAGAATGGTCTGAAACCAGCCTGCCAAATAACCCAATTGTTTGCCCCAAGTCATTTCGCAATACGTGATCAAACCACCGACATGTTCATCACGACGCGCCAAAACCGCAATGCTCAAACCTCCAAAAATGATGCCGAAACCACCCAGTGTCCAGGCGAGAACGCCTAAGAACACTGAACCATTTACGGCTTGTAAGATGTTATCCGTCTTAAAAAAGATGCCTGAACCAATGACGATGCCGACAATCATCGCAATGGTTGTGATTAAGCCAAATTTACGTTGTGTTGTATTTTCCATAAAGACCCCTTAAAATGATAGCTAAAGTGTACATAAGCCATTCGCGTGCGTCAATCGAAATCGGAAAAACATTGGTAATTTTCAGAAAATAAATGAAATAATTTGATGCTTATTGATTTCTTACATGGTAGTTGCTGTGTACATGGATACTAAAAGGGAAAAACTAGAGATGAAGACGTATAAAATAGTGACATTCTTCACTTTTTGTAAAATTCTCTTTTAAAAAGTAAGAACACTGTGTATAATTATTAAATATGGAGGACATACCATGATTGTTGTATACACTTCCCCAGGTTGTGCCAGTTGCCGCAAGGTCAAACAATGGCTGAAAGATCGTAATTTAAAATACATTGAAAAGAACATCTTTTCAACGTTGCTCAATGAAAATGAAATCCGTCATCTCTTGATGCGTAGTGAAAATGGAACTGAGGACATCATCTCGAAACGTTCCAAGATCATCCAAGAAAAGCAGATCGATGTTGAAGAAATGTCCGTTAAAGATCTTGTACGTTTCGTGCAACAGAATCCTTCGATTCTCAAACGTCCCATCATCATCAACGAGCGTAATTTCCTCGTAGGTTATGATGAAGAAGAAATCGGTGCCTTTGTGCCTCAAGAACTCCGTCGTGTCGCTTGCGATGCCTGTACTCCGGATTGTCCAAGTTATGGGCATTGTGGTCAAACCCGTGATAGTCTTGAGCATGCAAATCAACCTCGACTGAAAGCTGTTTAGAAGAACAGCTTTTTTATTATGGTATAATCATGCTATGAAAATATTAGTTGGACTCTCTGGTGGCGTGGACTCCGCCGTCGCTGCTTATCTCTTAAAAGAACAAGGTCACGAAGTGGAATGTGCTTTCATGCGCAACTGGGATTCCTTGACCAATAACGATATTTTAGGCAATCCAACCTTGGATGAAGCCATCTGCACCCAGGAACAAGACTATAACGATGCACTCGAGGTGGCCAAGAAGCTGGGTCTACCTTTGCATCGCATTGATTTCATCACCGAGTATTGGGATGATGTCTTTCAAACCTTCCTTAAAGAATACGCGCGTGGACGAACCCCCAATCCGGATATCCTGTGCAATAAATACATCAAATTCGATGCCTTCTTTAAATTCGCACAAGAACGTGGTTTTGAATATGTCGCAACCGGTCATTACGCCCGTGTCAAACATCATTTAGATCATTCTGAGATGTGGAAGGCCGTTGATAATAACAAAGACCAAAGCTACTTCCTGTGTCAGGTCAATCAGAAGGCTTTGCAGAAGACCTTCTTCCCATTGGGAGAACTGGAGAAACCTGAAGTCAGAGCGATTGCGCTCAAACTAGATTTGAATGTCGCAAAGAAAAAGGATTCCACCGGCATCTGTTTCATTGGCGAGCGGAAATTCAGAGAATTCTTGCGAAATTATCTCCCTGCCAAAAGTGGTCAGATCATCGATATCGAAAGTGGTAAAGTCATCGGGTCCCACATTGGTGTGCTCTATTACACCTTAGGTCAACGTAAAGGACTGGATATCAGCGCCTTCGAAGGTCCTTGGTTCGTCGTTGGCAAAGATGTTCAAACCAACAAACTCTATGTGGCTCGCAACGAAGACAACCCTTGGTTGAAGTCCACATCTTGTGTGGTCAAGGATCTGAATTGGTTCAATCCGCTTCCTGCGAAGAGCCTCGCCTGTAAAGCAAAGTTCAGATATCGACAAAAGGACCAAGATGTTCAAATCGAATGTCGTGAGGATGGTTCAATCATCGTTCATTATCCTCAGGGCATATCCGCAGTCACTCCGGGTCAGGAAGCCGTGTTCTATTTGGATCAGGTTTGTCTGGGTGGTGGCGTGATTGATGAGATCTATACGAATGATCAATCATTGAGTGCTGCCATCGCAGGAGTTGTCCATGCGTAATTTTGATCTTCCTTATTCAAAGAAAAAGATTTTCTTTCTTCTCTTTCATTTCACCTTAGGAACCTATGCTTTGTATCCCATGTTCATCGTCGCTGTCCTTGCACGTTCGAACAGAATGGATCTCTTGGGTAACCCGAATGTTGATTTCATCTATGCCATTTTATTACTTCTTTTAAGTGTTCATTTTACAAAAGATTTCTGGGTGGAAATGGGACGTCGCTTCAAACATGACGTTTTCTTGAATCTTAAAACCATCCTCATCACCCTGCCCTTGATGTTGGTTACTTCCATCGCATTGAATTACGCGATCACAACACTTACCGGTTTGGATGGCTCCCAGAATCAAAACGAGTTGATCAAGATCTTTGGGGATTATCCCTTATTATTGGTGTTTCAAGCTTTGATCTTCGCCCCCATCATTGAAGAATTGATGTATCGTGGCCTTCTCTTTGGGATGCTTCAGAAACGTTCCCAAGTATTCGCCATCGTCTTCAGCTCATTCTTTTTTGGAATGGCGCACGTCTATCCCTCACTATTTGATGGGAAATTCATGGATCTTCTCTTTTTACCCACCTATTTCATGTTGGGTTTTTGGTTGAATCGTGCGTATATTAAAACTAAGAGTTTGTATACCCCTGTCATCCTCCATTTCATCAACAACGCCATCGGTGTCTTCGCCATCTACCTTTCGAGTATCTTATGATGGATTCCATTGAAATCCAAGGTAAAATCAGTCATGTCATCTATCAAGACGAACAAAGTCGCTACACCGTAGCGCGTTTTCGTTTGTATGATTTGAATGAGAAGTTGGTGACCATCACCGGCTATCTTCCCGAAATGCCCCATGATATCCTTTTGAATCTTAAAGGCAATTATGTCGAACATCCCCGCTTTGGGATGCAGTTCAAGATCGAAACTTTCCATCGCGTCTTACCCGATGAACCAGAGTCCATCATCACCTTCTTATCTTCCCCTCTCTTTCCAGGGATTGGTAAGAAATTTGCGGAAGCAGTCGTGGAACATCTCGGTCCGGATTGTCTAAAGCGATTAAAGGAAGACAGCAGTATCTTAAAAGACGTTAAGGGTCATACCCCTAAAAAAGAAGAAAGTATCAAAGCGGGTCTTTTGAATTATGGCGAAGATGAGGAAGCCATTCGTTTCTTCACCACCCATGGTCTAGGTATCCGCAACATCATGCGTTTGGATCGTGTCTATGGTAAGGAAGCATATGCTCTGGTCAAAGCCAATCCCTATCGCTTGATCGAAGAAGTCGATGGCATCGGCTTCAAGACCGCGGATAAACTTGCCTTATCCATCGGTTTCGACTTGGATGATCCACGTCGCTTGAGTGCGGCTTTGATCGCCATGACGATGGAAGAATGCATGCGTCGGGGCGACAGCTACGTTTCATACGACCATTTGAGTCAAGTCTTTGAGAAGAATTTCCAGAGTGATTTTGAAGCCATTCTTTTCTCCTGTGTCCGCGAGAATAAGCTCATCCTTTTGGAGGATAAAGTTTATCATCCCAGTCAGTTTAAAGCTGAACAAGGTATTGCCCATCTATTAAGTCAGTTCCCTTTTCAAGATCTCAGTCCCATCGATGAGATGATCTTGGATGATCGCATCGAACTGCATGAACAAGCCATTGGCATCCAGTATGACCAAAGTCAGAAAGAAGCCATCCATACCTTCTTCAATAGTCCTTTCACCATCATGACCGGTGGACCGGGTACCGGTAAATCAACTGTCATCGGTGCGATGATCCAACTCTTCCGACAACTCTATCCAAGTCATTCCCTGGCCTGTGCAGCGCCAACGGGACGTGCCAGCAAACGTCTCTTTGAGCTCAATGGAGTGGAGTCCTATACCATCCATGCTTTATTGAAGTGGGATTTGGAAACCAATACCTTTGGCATGAATGAGAAGCAGCCCTTGGCCATCGATTGTCTGATCATCGATGAGTTCTCCATGGTGGATACCTGGTTGTTCAGTCATTTATTGGATGCCTCTTCACAAGTCAAGAAGATCATCTTGGTTGGAGATCAGGATCAGTTACCCAGTGTCGCACCGGGTCAGGTCTTAAGGGATCTGATTGCGTCCAAACGTTTCCCCGTCATCACCCTTCAACACATTTACCGCCAAAAGGAAGGTTCGGATGTCATTCAACTCGCGCATCAGATGCGCACCAAAGAGCTTAATTTCAATCAACTCACCCAAGACATCAAATGGTTCAAAGCACCTGCGGTTGAAGTCAAGAACATCATCATCAAGCTTGTCCAACAAGCCCTCACGAAAGGCTACAGCATTCAAGACATTCAAGTCTTGGCACCCATGTACAGTGGCTTGGCAGGCATCGATAATCTGAATCACGCAATCCAGAAAGTCGTCAATCCAAGTGATTTCGCCAAACGTGAACTGAAAGTCGGGACCACCACCTTCCGTGAGGAAGACAAGATCCTCCAACTCAAGAATCAACCCAACGACGATGTCTACAATGGCGACATCGGCATTCTGGTGGAAGTGATCTACGCCAGTGAGGACCATTTGAAACAGAACCGCATCATCGTGGATTTCGATGGCCGCATCGTGGAGTATACTACTGAAAACTTCATGAACATCACCTTGGCGTACTGTGTCTCCGTACACAAAGCCCAAGGCAGTGAATATCCCATCGTCATCCTACCCATCGTACCGGAGCATCGCTTCATGCACAGCAAACGCCTTCTGTATACCGCCATCACCCGAGCCAGCAAATCGCTGATTCTGATTGGCGATCCCGATCGTTTCGTTCAAACGACCTTATTGGACCAAGACGAAGCACGCTCAACCTGTTTGATTGAGTATTTAAATCAAAGTATGGAAGTGCTAGACTGAAACTATGAAAAATCTAGATCGAAGTCAACAAATCCGTGTTTTGATGTTTCTCATGTTTGGCCTAGCCATCGCCTTAGCCCTCCTCTACCCCATTTTACCGGATGTCATCCCGATGCAATTCTCATTCAGTGGGGCTGTGAATCGAACGGCACCGAAGTGGTTGGCACTCTTATCAGCTTTTGGGATCAACGCACTTGTGAACGTGAGTAACATCGTACGTTCAAAAGATCGTTTATTGGACAGTCAAATGTACTTAAGTTTTGGTCTTGCTGTCTTTTCCATCTTCATGCTTAGTCTTTCGATGTTCATTTAAGGAGCTCATCATGATTGAAATCAAAAACATCTCAAAAACCTACTCTGGACAGGTCAAAGCTGTCAACCAACTCTCCCTTACCGTCGAAGCCGGTGAGATCATCGGTTTCATCGGACCCAATGGGGCCGGTAAGACCACGACTTTGAAGATGATGACCGGGATTTTGAATCCTGATGAGGGTGAAATCCTGCTCAATGGCATCAACATCCAGTCGAGTCCCCTTAAGGCCAAACAACAGTTCGGCTTTGTCCCCGATACACCCGACATGTTTCTACGTTTGAAAGGCATTGAATATCTCAACTTCATGGCGGACATCTACGATGTGGATGAGAACACCCGTCGTGAACGCATCACCAAATATGCGGAAGCCTTTCAGATGACGAGTGCATTGAACGATAAGATTCTCTCCTATTCCCATGGGATGCGTCAGAAGATCGTCGTGATGGGGGTCTTGATTCACTCCCCATCGATCTGGATCTTGGATGAACCCTTGACCGGTTTGGATCCTCAATCCGCCTTCGCCCTCAAAGAAATGATGCGTGAACATGTCGCACTCGGTAAAACCGTCTTCTTTTCAACCCATGTCTTGGAAGTTGCGGAAAAGCTGTGCAGTAAGGTTGCCATCATAAATAAAGGTGCGCTTCTCTATTTTGGTTCCTTGGAACAATTGAAACTTGACCATCCCAATGCTTCCTTGGAAGACATTTTCTTGAAGGTCACCCAAAATGCGTAAATTCAAAGCTTTGTTTATCGTCATGCTCAAGAATACCTTCAACTTATTGGATGGTCGTACAAAACGCAGTAAGTTGAATAAGTTCATGGGTTTGTTTCTGCTTGTGGCGTTCATGCCCACCCTTTTCTCACTTTATATGTTGGCTAAGGAAGGCTTGTTTATGTTGCTTCCGATCCAACAAGAAGGCTTGGTGTTGAGTTTACTGTTCATTGCCTTGAGCAGTGTCACCTTTTTCATGTCCATCTTCTTGGTTCCAGCGGTCTATTACTTCAGTAAAGACAGTGAGACCTTGTTGGCATTGCCACTAAAGGCTGAAGAAATCGTTCTAAGCAAGTTCTGCTTATCGGTAGTTTACGAGTACCTGACGACCTTCATGTTGGCGATTCCCGTCTTGGTTGCTTATGTTCAAGTGATGAATCCCGACGTCTTCTTTTATGTCAAAGTCATTCTAATTCTGTTGTTAAGTCCGGTCGTTCCCCTCGCTTTTGGAGCGATCATCATCATGGTGATCATGGCCTTCGTGCCCTTCTTCAAAAACCGTGACCTCTTCAATTATGCCAGTGGTTTTCTCGCTTTAGCCTTTGCCATCGGCATCAATATGGTCGCTGGTGGAACGGCTACTTTATCACAGGAAAAATTGCTGCAGATGTTGACGGAGGGCAATAATTCCCTCTTGGCTATCTTTAAGTTCATGTTTCCCAACCTACCTTTTGCGATTCAGAGTTTGGTCGATGGTTCATGGATCAGTTTCATTCTCTTCTTAGTCATCACAGCGCTTGTTATATTTATCTTCCTTTACATCAGCAAAATCATTTATTTCATTGGCATCATTGGTGTCAATGAAACCGCTGCAGGACGTAAACAGCTGAATCTAAAAGCCTATCAGAAGGAAACATCCACCAAGGGTGCATTCATGAGCTACTTCCTAAAGGAAATGCGCTTGATGATTCGAACCCCCATTTATCTTTTAAACAACATCGCCACGGCATTTCTGCTCCCCATCATCTTCTTGGTTTCGATCGGCAGCAGTATCGGCAGTGGAGAAGAAGAACTATCCACATTCATCAACAGCATCGATTGGACCAATCCCGATCTGCTCTTGGTGGTGAGTTTTGCCGGATTGGCCTTAGGCTTGATGATGAGTACGATGAATCTGATCACACCTACCGCGCTTTCACGTGAGGGTTCTAACATCTTCTTTATGAAATACATTCCCATGTCTTATGTCAAACAAATCCAAGCCAAGATCGCCAGTGGTCTGGCGGTGAGTTTATTCGGCATCCTCTTTTCACTGATTGCGGCCATCATCTTATTAAAGATGCACCCCATCGTCATCGCCTTGATCTTGGTGATGTCGATCCAAGGCATGATCTTTATGAACTACCTGGGCATGATCGTGGATCTCATACGTCCGAAACTCGTGTGGGAACAAGAAGCTGCGGCCGTCAAACAGAATCTGAATGCGGCCTTCACGATGATCCCAGCCTTTGCCTTGAGTTTTCTCCCCTTTATGTTGATGAAGTATCTTCCGAACAATTGGTTCACTGTCATCACCATCTTTATCATTTTAAGTGGTATAAATTGGATGCTGATCCGCCTTACGACACGGATGAGCATCACCAAACTTCATGCTTTGGAAGTCTAGCCAAGTAGAAACACTTGGTTTTTTTACGGAATTTAGTGCATAGTTGATGCAAATGAAGCGTGAAGTGATAAACTTAAGCATATGAACAAAAATACCATGCAAAGCATCGAAAGATTGATTTATAATCTTCGCCATCTACGTCAATTGGACAGTCTCTTGATGCACAAAGCCATGAAGGCTCAGAGTGCACATTTTCAACATTTGGTCATGATTCAACAAATCACCAAAGATGGACCAGTAGCCATCAGCCGTATCAAAGACAGCTATCACATCAGTGCTCCGGCCGCAACACAGTTGATCAATGCTTTGGAAAAAAATGAGCTTGTCGTGCGCATCAAAGATCCACACGATAAACGTTCGAGTCTGATTGCTTTATCCGAACAAGGAAAAGACATTCTCAAACAAGGCTCTAAGGCATTTGAAGTCGGACTCAAGGAAATGGCCGACTACTTGGGACCTGAAGACAGTGAGCTCTTCAATCGAATATTGGATCGTATCGTAGCCTATTGCCATCTCAGCCTGGATGAAGGAACAGAACATGAAAAAGAATAAAAAAAGTCGCAAATCCCTATGGATTTTCTTAGGATTAATCGTATTGGTGCTTGCAGTCATCTTTATGAGCTTTCGAAATCAAGCTCCGACCGATGTGAAAACCTACACGATAGAAAAAGGTAAGATTGAACTCTTGGCCTTGGCCACAGGTAAACTCACCTCTTCCAATGAAGATCGCATCAAACTCAATGGCAGTGTCACCGACACCCTCGTAGCCCTGGGTGATGTCGTAAGCAAAGGAGACATTCTCGGGGAATACACACGTCAATCCAGCACGAACAGCTTATATGCCCCCGTCAGTGGCGTGGTGACCGAAGTCCCCAGTGCCTTGGGTTCGACCTTGACGATTGCTGGATCCAATCAATACAAAATGGTCATTCAACTCCCAGAAACCGAACTCAAACGTGTTTCACTGGGACAGTATGCGGAAATTTATGTTTCTGCCATCGATCAAACCTTTTACGGTTCCGTTACCAAGATCAATCAAGTCGCTACCATCCTGGGTCCTCAAAGCACCTTTGGCGTCACGCTTAGTTTTGATGGGGATACCAGCAAAGTCCGCGTCGGCATGAGTGCCGTCAGCAAGATGCAACTGGAAGGCTATGGGGATTATTTTGTCCATGGTAAGCTGGAAGCTGCGCAAGAGACACGTGTCACCATTGATGGCAGCTTGACTAAAATCGATGTCAAAGTTGGCGATGTCGTTACTAAGAATCAGAAACTGGGTGAATATCAATCCAGCTTAAAAACAAATGTGAAGATCGTCGCCACACGCGATGGCATCATCACCTCCATTCCAAGCGGTCTCAGTACCGGTTTCGTCATAGCCGATCCTGTAGCCTTGGAGCTGACCGTAGACATTACGGAAACCGATATTCACAAAATCTCCATCGGTCAAAGTGCGGACATCTACATCGAAGCCATCGATCGTCATTTTGAGGGTTCGATCGTGAAAATCGCTTATGTCGGCAACACGAATCTAGACTATACGACCTATCCTGTGACCATCGAATTCGATGCGGCGGATGCGACTGTCTTTTTGGGCATGAGCGGTAGTGCGTCCATCATCACCAACACTAAAGAAAACATCTTGATCGTACCCTTTGAAGCCATCGTTACCGAAGGAACACAGCGTTATCTGGTCTCTGCAGAATGGCTTGAAAACAGTCGTCGTCCTCAATCTGAATATTATTTGCCCATTGAAACTGGTTTAGCCGATGCCTTTTATGTCGAAGTGATCGGAGCGGATTTGGAAGGCAAAGAAGTCCTCATCATTGAAAAGACTTCCCTCTTCCCAATCATTGGGAATCAATGATCCGCCTCGAAAACGTAACGAAACGTTATCTCATGGGCGATAACGTCGTCAAAGCTTTGGATGGCATCGATATCCAAATCGAAGAAGGTGAAATGGTGGCCATCGTCGGACCTTCCGGCAGCGGCAAATCCACACTGATGAACATCATTGGTTGTCTGGATGTCGTCACCAGTGGTTTGTATGAACTGAATAAGATATCCATCAAAGACTATGATCAAGATGAACTTGCGGACATTCGAAACCAACAGATTGGTTTTGTCTTTCAACAGTTCAACCTCTTGAATAATTTTACAGCGATTGAGAACGTCATGATGCCGATGACCTATGCCAAAGTCTCCAAACAGAAACGTGAAGAAAAAGCCGAAGCACTTTTGAATCTTGTGGGCTTAGGCGATCGTATGGATCATAAACCCACCGAGCTCTCGGGTGGCCAGCAACAACGGGTCTCCATTGCACGTGCGCTTGCGAACAATCCCGCCATCATCTTGGCGGATGAGCCCACAGGAGCCTTGGATACCACGACCGGTCATGAAGTCTTGAATCAGTTGAAGAAACTGAATCAAAGCGGGAAGACCGTCATCATCATCACGCATGATTTGGAAGTCGCAAAGAACACCAATCGCATCATCACCTTACGTGATGGCAAAGTCATCCAAGATGAGGTACAACACCATGCTTAAAGAGTACTTCGCGATTGCCATCCGCTCCGTATTGGCACATAAGATCCGTGCCCTCTTGACGACCCTCGGTGTCATCATCGGCGTATCTTCCGTGATCTTGCTCATGTCCTTGGGCAACAGCGCACGTGAAGAAGCCGCCAATCAGATCCGTGGCATCGGATCCAATCTGATCTTTGTGAACATCACCGACCGTGAAGGCAGCCTGCCCAACGATTGGCTTGAAAACATCAAGGATGCCGCACTCATCAAAAACTATTCCCAATTGGTTTCCTCGCAAGTCCGTTATACGATTGAAGGTCAGGCGGTGGATGTGTCCATCAGTGGGGTGAACGATAAGTATGCGTCCATCAACAGTTTGGACATGACCACAGGTCGTTTCCTCAACGAGTATGATTTAGCGTATGATTCCCCCGTCGTCGTCTTGGGATCCAAGATACCAGGTCTGCTTCTTCCCAATCAAGAAGTCATCGGTTCAACCCTGATGATCAAAGGCATGCCTTTCACCGTCGTCGGAGTGGCTGAAGAGCGTGGCACCAACTTCAGTGGCGACAATGACTTGATGGTCTATGTCCCCATGCGTTTCGCAAGTCGCATGAGTGGCTTCAACACACGCAATAAAACCTTCTACATCGAAGCAGCTTCCGAAGACACGGTGGATTTGACTCTGAATCGTGTCCTGACTTATTTGGAAACCATCATGCCTTCCGAGAACAGCTATCGTGCCTTCTCGCAAACCCAGATCCTCGGTGTCTTGGACACCTTGATGGCTCTGCTTACAACCTTGTTATCCGGTATCGCTTCAATCTCCTTGATCGTCGGTGGCATCGGCATTATGAACATCATGTTGGTCACGGTGCGAGAGCGCACCAAAGAGATCGGCATCCGCAAAGCCTTGGGTGCCCGTCAGTCGCAGATCTTGGCTCAATTCTTGATCGAAGCCGTCATCATCACCAGTCTCGGTGGCATCCTTGGTTTAGCCATCAGTTACTTAGGGACTTTATTGATCACCTACATCACGGATTTCAATGTCATTCTCGGCTTGGATGCCGTCTTGCTTTCCTTGGTCTTCTCCTTGTCGATCGGGGTGGTGTTTGGTCTCTATCCTGCGTATACCGCCAGTAAACTTGAACCCGTCGAAGCCTTGCGCTTTGAATAAAAAGAAAGGAAATCCAACGATTTCCTTTTTAATTTTCATCCAACATCCGTGACCAGATTTGGCTGAGATCATGACTTTCCTGAACCTTGCCTTCTTCAACAATGAAGACGCGATCATAGCGGTCCAGGCTTTCTTTGAAGATGATATGACTGACATTGATGAGTGTCTTCTTGACCTTCAACAGATCCGCTTCAATACTTTTGGCGATGCTGTATTCAAGATTCGCAAAGATCTCATCACAGAGAATGATCGAACTGTCCAAACACAAGGCACGTGCCAACATCAAGCGTGCACGTTGACCCCCGGATAGATTCGAACCATTGTTTATCAACAACTGATTTAAATCCAAACTATCCAAACCAACCTGTCGCATCGCATTGATGAGAATGCTTGGATCCATGGCTTGATACAGATCAAGATTGTCTTTCACACTGCCATTGAAGATGAAACCGATTTGATCGACGGTAGAGAAAAGGCGATGGTAGTCATGAGGATCGATGCTTTGGATATCATTTTGATTCAAAGTGATCGAACCTTTTTTGGGAACTAAGGATTGACGTAAGGTCTTAAGCAAGGTACTCTTACCAGACCCACTGCGTCCTACGATCAAGACCTTCTCACCCGCTTCAATACTCAAATTGACCGCTTGAAGAATGGATGCCTCTTCATCGGGATAACCCAGATCATTGTCATCAAAACTCAGTTTCTCAAAGCTTTGGACATGGATGGGTCGATGATACACAGGCCGGGTCAGATTCTTTTCAAAATCAATCAGAACCTGTGAAATCCCCTTCATCTGCGAAAGCAAAGGACTGAATTCCGATAATGGCCACATCGCATTGCCGAAACTTGATACGATGACGATCAGACTACCTAAAGAGAGTGCTGTGGAGCGTGCGACCAAAATGCCACCTCCAATTAAGGTGAACATGACCAAGGTTTGAACGAGATTGTTCAAGGCGTCGACTTGTGTTGTCTTGACATCGACCTTGTAGTTGTCACTTTGGACCGCTACCGCATGCGCATGGAAGGCATCGTAACGATCGGATTCCAATTGGTGTTGTTTGATGATTTCGAAACCTTGAAGGCTCTCACTCACGAAATCCGTATACGCTTCAAGCGAAGCCGACTTCTTGGCTTCGGTCTTTTGAACCGGCTTACTTGTTCGTGAGGTGAACTTCACAAAAACAACCAGCAAAACCATGGAGACCACGACCAAGCCCCAATGCACCATAGCCAACAAGACAACGGACATGCCGAAGCGCAGTCCCACAAATATCAGCTGCATCAAATTCTTAATGTACTTCTGTTCATAACGATCGAAATCATTGGTCAGATTCGAGAGATAACGGTTCACCTGCTCCTTTTGGACCTGGGTGATGTCTTGGTCCAAGACACGATCGATGTAGGCTTGTTTCATCTGAACCATGCTTTTTGAAAGATACAAGGAACGTAGCGGTGTGCCGATTAACTCCAATACCAAGAGGATCGCAAGGATGACGAGCATCCGGATCGCCACATCCACCAATTTATCCATCTCACGCGCCAGACCATAATCGGTGATGAAACGAAGCAGGTAGATGCTGTATCCATGCAAAGCGGTGATGGAGATCATGTAGAGGGTGATGATGCCTAACCAAAGTTTTGAACCATAAGCCTGTTTATGCATGATGCGCACCTGCTTTCTTCAGTTCCAATCGTTTGGTGAAACGTTGATTGAGATAATCGAGATGACGATGGGCCACCAAGATGATGGTCTTATCCAATGCCATTAAGGTTTCATAGATGGTCAAAGCAGTTTGATCATCCAAGCTTGCAGAGGGTTCATCCACAAACAACACATCCTTATCATGATAGAGTGCTCGGGCAATGCTGATGCGTTGACGTTGACCCCCTGAGATGTTGGTTCCATCCTGTTCAAGCTTATGCAAAGCTTTCATGTCCAAACTTTCAATCCATTCACTCAGCGCGGCTTGTTTGAGACACAGTTTGAACTTCGCCTCATCATACTTTTGATTCAAAATGATGTTTTGTTGGATCGTGTCATTGAAGAGGAAATGATTCTGACGGATGTAACCGCAGTTCGCCAAAAACGCATTCGGATCGATGTCTCTGACTTCACTCTGATCGTATAGAACTTCACCGCTATAGGTCGACAGACTTTGCGATAAACAGTTCAGCAGCGTCGTCTTCCCGGCACCGGACGGACCGGTGATCAGAATCTTGTCTTTTGGCTTGATTTCAAAATTGACCTGATCCAGAACCAATTTATCCTCATATGCGAACGATAGATTCTTCACACATAAACCAGATTTCAAGCTGAACGCTTTGTTTCCATAGGGATATTGCTCAAGCTTGGTGATGCGCTCAAAGATATCCATGGATGCTTTGAAGCGATTGATGAAATTGAAGCCGTTGATCATGCCCCATATCAACTGACCAATCAAATTGAAAACCAGAATCAAAGATGTCAAAGACAGTTCATTCTGAATGAAGAGATAAGTCGCATAGATGTATACCAAGGTCTGATAACTGGATGCAATCCACACATTGAGATTGCTTTGGTACTCATCCAAACGAAAGGCCTTCTGCTTGATGTTCTCCAGATGTTGGACGATCTGATAGAACGGTTTCTTAAAGTTCAATTCAACACGATACAGTTTGATGACTTCCAAGCCCCGTAAAACATTGGTCAACTGCTTTGTGTAATCCACATGCGCTTCTTGCGTCAAGCGCTTGATCTCACGTGTCGGCTTCTCAAAGAATCGAACAACGATGTAAAGCAGACTGCTTGCGATCAAAGTCCCAAAGCCGATGGTTGGAGAAATGATGAAGAGAATGATCTCACCGATGATGAAGCTCCCGAAACTGAAGACGATGTTCAGGATGGCTAAAAAGAAGTCTTTCTCAAACAAGTTGATGTCGGAGACCACCATGGCCATGGCACTCTCTTTGGATTGTTTCTTGAAGACTTCAATTGGACGATGCATGATTTTTTGATAGGCCATTGAGCGGACTTGAATCAAGACATCACGCATGAAACCAATGCGTAGAAAACGTGAAAGGTATTGAAGCGGTATCGGTAGGATGGCAAAGAAAAACATGCCGAAAAGTCGTAATGCAATGGATGAATCGGGTGCTTCGATGATGCCAAAGGCAATGGATAAGGCAAAGGTTTGACTTAAGCCATTGACCGTGGTAAGCAAGGCACCGATGATGTAGCGGAAGAATTGTTTACGGTTTTGACCCAGTAGTTGTGTGATGGTCATAGAGATTCCTTCCTAAGCGTAGCCTATCCTATTTTACCCTAAATCCCCTTTGAGGCATAGCATGGATCTAAAAAAACACCTCAATGATTTGAGGTGCTTTCAACTATTTAACGAGTTCTTTAACGACTTCCCATGTGAAGCCATCACGACCGAAGTGACCAAAATTCGCTGTCTTACGGTAGATTGGATTCAAGAGGTCCAATTCTTGGATGATGTTGGATACGGAGAAATCAAAGTTCTTCTCAACAATCGCGTATAAGGCATCGATGTCGACTTTTTCTGTCCCAAAGGTATTGATGTATACGGAGAGTGGTTTTGTTAGACCAATCGCATAAGCGACTTGAATTTCACAACGATCGGCCAAGCCGTTCGCAACGATGTTCTTTGCGACATAACGGCAGTAGTACGCTGCGCTGCGGTCGACTTTGGAAGGATCTTTGGAACTGAAGCAGCCTCCACCGATGCGTCCCATGCCTCCATAGGTATCCACGACGATCTTACGACCGGTGGTTCCACTGTCTCCAAACGAACCGCCGATGACGAATCGTCCGCCTGGATTGACGATGTATTCCGTTTCAGGGGTCAACCATTTTGGATCGATGACCTTATGGATGACTTCACTCAAGATCAAGTCTTTCAAATCTTGAAGATTGATGGCTTCGGAGTGTTGCGTTGAGACAACGACTTTGGTGATTGCAACCGGCTTGTCATTTTCATACAAAACCGTGACTTGCGTCTTGCCATCCGGACGGATATGCTTATTTTCACGTTTTAAATCGGATAAACGTTTGGAAAGTTTGTGTGCGGTGTCAATGGCCAATGGCATGTAGTTCTCCGTCTCATTCGACGCATAACCAAACATGATGCCCTGGTCACCTGCTGCGACTTCATTGCCTAAGACGACTTTATTGAAGATGTCCGCAGATTGATCGCCCACCAAGGTGATCACATTGTACTGATCTTCATCCAAGCCGATATCGGCCAAGACGTCTTTCGCAATTCTAGAATAATTCAACTTCACATCTTTGAGATCAGGACCGAGGTTCTGCTCACCATAGACAAGCACGACACCATCTTTAATGGTTGCCTCAACCGCCATTTTCGCATGGGGATTCAATTTCAAGGCTTCGTCTAGGATCGCATCGGCAATCTGATCACATACTTTGTCCGGATGTCCGTCTGTGACACTCTCGGATGAAAAATAATACTTACGGCTCATGTGTTTCCTCCTTACATAAACAAAAGCCCTGCATACGACAGGGCTTCACATTGAAATGTTTGGATCCCTTATCGTGGATTAGCAGTACCACCTTGCATCGCTGTAGGTTGGTGTGGGGTTATTGAGCTAATTCTCTACCCCAGCTCTTGATAAGACTTCAAAATTAAAACATATTTTTCCGATTGATGCAAGCATTATTCAATCGGCTTCAAGAAATAATTCCCAACAATCTTTTCTGCTTTCGAAATGGTGATAAAAATCGTGGGATCCGCACTTTTCGCAGCTTGAACAACATCACTGACTTCAAATGCATTCACGACCATATAAAGCAAGCATTTGGGTTTCTGACTGTAAGCCCCTTCCCCCCACATCTTCGTGATGCCATGACGGGTCGTTTTGAAGATGGCAGCGCTGACTTCATTCGGATGCTCGGTAATCATGTGTAAAGCCATGTACTTATAACGTTGATAACGCGATTCAATGACCTGCGTCACAACGAATTGATAGATGATGGAATACAAAGCTTCTTCCCAACCAAACAAGATTCCAGCGATGGAGAGAATGACCATATTGCCATATAGGATGTAATTGAAGATCGGCTTGCGATAACGATTGGAGGCATAGATGGCAATGAAATCCGTACCACCCCCCGAAGCATTCTGCATCAAAGCCAAGACGACACTGATGCCGGCGAAGATCCCACCAAAGATGGTGATTAAGATGATGTCATATTCCAGTTTGACCATCGGTAGAATCAGGGTGAAGATACTGGTCAAGCTAAAATGCAGGATGGAATACATTGTAAAACGCTTTCCGATGTACTTGAAGACCAGGATGGTTGGAAAGATGTTTAAGAGGATGTAGAGGATGCCATACGGAATGTCGATGTTCCAATACTGGAGTCCCAAGCGATTGATCAAGACCGATATTCCTGAAAAGCCACCTGGAAAGAAGTTTCCGGAGTAGACGAAGACATTGATGTTTATGGCTGCGATCAGCGCGGAAATCGTGATGACGAGGCTTGTTTTGATGTGTTTGGTGAGTGGATTTTTCATTTTTTTAGTTCAATATTCTCATTATACCTGTGTTCAACGAAGATTCAAGACTTAAATGGTCCAGTTGGTACTGACGTTGGATATGCTGAGCCATGCGTTGGGCACGATGCATCTGCTTTTTGATGGCACGATGACCTAGATGCACAACCAAGCTTGTTTGATCATCAAAAACGATAAGCGTATCACAACCAATTGCTTTAATTGTTTGGATCCGTTTCGCATTCAAGAAAACACAGTCTGTATGATGGGGCGCCATCGTCGGCAGAAAATAACACTGTAAAAGTGGGTGTACCAAAATGGGGACTTTATGGTAAATGTTCAAATGTTTGCGGATGGCCCCTTGGCTGCCAGAAACACTCAAACCATAATGACTGCAATAGTCCTCCATTAAAACAAGGGGTTTCTTTTTGACTTGAATCCAATTATCTCCCCAGAGTTCAGTGCATTTTTTGATCGGGTTGTATTTGATGACTTTGATGGTATGAAGCATACCCTAAACTACGCTTAAAACAGCTTTTTCCCTAAAAAAAAGCGGCATTTAGCCGCAACATGTCCCATCGGTGCATGCTTCTTCTTCACTTCCACAATCTTCACAGCCTTGACCGCAACAAGCAGCATCTTCACCATCACCACAGCCACCTTCGCCACATCCACAGCTTTCACCATGATTGTGTTGGTGTGCAAATTGTTGTTCATAAAGGAGAGTATCAATGACGATCGCTTCGATTTCAATCAAAGCACCCTTTGGCAAAGCCTTGACTTCAACCGTTGTACGTGCAGGATAAGGATCCGCAAAGTACGTGGAATAGATCTCATTCATGAGTTCAAATCCAGACAGATCACTCATGAAGACCGTTGTCTTCACGATATGACGCATTTCCAAGTTCATTTCAGCCAAGAGCGCTTCCATGTTTTTAAGCACTTGATAGGCTTGTTCCTGTACGCCACCTTCAACGATGGAACCTGTTTCTGGATCAACGGGAAGTTGCCCTGACAAATATACAAAATCGCCGAGTTTTACGGCAGGTGAATAAGGTCCGATCGCCTTCGGGGCATTATTCGAATGAATCGCTTTGGTAAACATCAATGTCCTCCTTTTACCATTCTTGATAGTATTCTATTTCTTCTTCAATCAATCGTTTGGTCCGATGATGCAGGAACATGCGTAAGACAAAAGCCAATGTCCCAACCAACAGAACAAGGAGTACGCCTGTCGCGATGTAGTCGCTTACGCTTTCCAACATGATCTTACCTCGCGTTTCATTATACTAGACTTCTTCATCTTCATGCAATGCATTCGCATCCAAGTTGAGAAGCATCCAAACAAAGCTTACCGCCAACAAACATAGGCTGATGGTTCCAAGGATCAAATGGAGATATGCCAGCTGTTGGAGCCACATCAAAGCAACGTTGGGATTGCTTGCGGCACTGAGTTGCCAGAAGCGTACGATGAGCATGAGATGGATGAAAACCTGAATGATAAGCGTACTTTGAAAGATATACGTCAAGACCCCTTTTTTTGAACAAGCAAAGAGAACCAACAAGATCCAAAACACAAGATCCACTCCATGGAGGCTATCACTCAGCACTTTGAGTTGAAGCCCATGGTCTAGGGCATTGGCCACCAAACGTGTGGTCCATGTGAGTTCACGGATCTGATTGAGATTGGCGACTTGCGGAATGCTCTTGATTTCAAGCAGAAACCAACCCAAACGCAATTGGGGCACGACGACAAACCAAGAACTGATGAATAGAATCAAGACAAACACGAAGAGTCGATGCTTGGGATGATTCAACCAACGGTTGAAGCTAGTCATGGCTCAACCAATCTTCCCCTTTCAAGACTTCGACTGGGGATAACCCAGGATAATTCAACTGACGCAAGACTTCATATACCACGATGGCCACGGTATTGCTGAGATTCAAACTTCGCGCATCCGCAACCATGGGCAAACGTAAACAATCTTCGATATGAGGTCTAAGAATCGTTTTTGGAATCCCCGTACTTTCACGTCCGAAAATCAGATAGATGTCCTCACTCACATCTTGAAACTTGACATCCGAAGGCGCTTTCTGACCATAGCGCGTGATGAAGAAGAAACGACCCCTGTTTTTCGCACTGAAGTCTTCATAATCCTCATACACCTCAGCTTCAACCATGTCACGATAATCCATGCCGCTTCGACGTACACTCTTCTCATCCAATTTGAAACCCAGAGGTTTGATCAGATGCAAACGGGTATCTGTTGCCGCACAGGTACGCATGATGTTGCCGGTGTTCTGTGGAATCTCAGGTTGAAATAATACGATATGGATCATAATAAGCCCCTTAGAATGCCCAATAAGGCAAGATGAACGGCGTAATAGACATAGAAGAAATACTTCTCGACAAAAGCCACTTGTTTATTGGCATATGCCCTTGGTTTCTGCTTATTATAGAAAAACAATAAAGCCAAGGCCAAAATGGATAGGGCTTGTAAGAAGTAACGCCAATAAAAACTAAAGAAATTGGATAGGATTTGAGGAATCAACGACCAGGTGTTCGGTGATGTAAACGGCAACAAGACAAACATCAAAGTGATGATCGCATAGCCCAGCATTTGTTTGGTGCGTTGTTCATGATAGAAATAAAACATCGTCAAAACGGCAATGCCATACATGCCATAATCCACTCCGAAATAGTCCGCCAAGGCACCGATCACGATGATCAACCAAACGCGGCGCTTATCCATCGCATCAAAAGCCAGCCAAGCCAACATGAAAAGGAAAAAGATGTTCACCAACTCCGTCACATTCGCGACATAAAGCAAGCCTTGGGTCAATACAGCCGCGATACTCATTTGAATAAGCAGACGTTTACGATTGGAGGTATATCGATAGGTCAAGGCAAAGAGATAGGCAAAGATGGGAAAAGCCAAACGCCCGATCACTCTCAACTCAATGTACTCTGGAAACAAAAAGTGTCCGACATGGTCGATGGTCATGGTAATTAGAGCAAACCATTTCAAAAATCGATGGTCAAACCCTTGATGGGTCAAACCCCAGTCCAAGGTGAACACAAAGCCTAGGGCCATTAAAGATCGAAAGAGAATCAGACTCACCAAACTGAAGAAGAATGGAAGTGGAACCATCAAAATCAGATTGTCCGTATATGGATTAAGCAACCATAAATCGTTTGAAAACAGGAGTTTATGGAATAGAATCCAGAAGTTTTGAAAGTCCAAGACGGCATAGATCACAATGAAGCTGAACACGACCCCCAAAACCATCGAAGCTTCTTTAAAGCCTTTGGATAGACTTTCAATCGCTGCACGTTTCATGGTGAAGCCTAAATAAGCACCGATTGTAAGCAATAATCCCAAGGCGATATTGCGGATCCAGATCGTTTTGACAAACAAAACCTGGACATCGATCATATGATCCTTTTCTTTGGTGTTGAAGACTTCTTGGTAGGTCCCATCGATCGTCGCAAAAACACTCAAGTCATCGCGTTTCCCTTCAAGGTAATCCAACAAGACAGCCGTCGCTTTTTCCAGTTCCACTTCATTAATACCGATGTTTTCGGCAACTTCATTCTTTGCGTACTGATCACGATAAAAGGCTTTATCCAATGAACTGATGTGGATGACCCCCAAGATGATCACAACCCAAATGCTTAAACCAAAGATCAGGGATAAACTTCTATTTTTCATATTCGACTCGACTTTCTAGATAAGCGATGACCTTCCGGAAAGCCTGTCCACGATGACTCAAACTGTTCTTCAACTGCAGATCCATCTCTGCATAGGTCAAACTGTGGTTTTCTGGAAGAAAAATGGGATCGTAACCAAATCCATTGAATCCTTTTGCTTCAAAATCAATTGAACCTGGCATGATGCCCTCGAAACAATGAACATCATTCTCTCCAAGCACTAAACACACAACTGAAATAAAGCGTGCACTACGATCACTTTGATCCTGCATGCGCTCCAAAATGATTTGATTTTTGATTGAATACGCAGTGTCTTCACCCAAATAACGTGCTGAATAGATGCCGGGTTCATTATTTAAGGCTGTAATTTCCAAGCCGGAATCATCCGCGATACAAGGAATACCGGTCTTCTGATACGCCCATAGCGCTTTTAAACGGGCATTTTCTTCGAAGCTCTTTCCTGTTTCTTCCACATCTTCTTGAATGTTCAAATCCTTTAAACTCACGACATCCAAGTGATTGTGGCTCAGACGTTTGAGTTCTAGGACTTTATTGGGATTTTGTGTAGCTAAGAGTAACTTCATTGATGATTTCTCCTTCTTCTGTACAATCAAACCAGACTTGCGCTTGGTGGATATATAAGACCGCTTTGATGCGATTGTTTTGTTTCATAAGGATGGCGTGATGTAAGCGTTCATCGTTTCTGCTCAATTGCTTGCACAGTTCCTGATCCACTTCCATGGGAAACAGTAAACTGGGTCGAGTTCGATTCTGACGATAATAGGCTTCTTCCACAAAGGCTCGTGGTCCTGGTTGTAGATCGAAAATGGCTTCGTAGATGTTTTGATAGAATTGCTTGATCTGATATGGATGACCTAAACTTAACAGTGCTTTTCCGATCATGAACATCACGTCAAAGGGTTCCACATCCTGTTTGAACCAAGCATCCAACTCCTTCTTGAGACGACCTGAATTGTAACATTTCTCCGTAGCCAGTGCGACCGCCTCAACAGCTTCGATGTCTAATTTATCCATCCATTTGGATTGCGTGATCTGATAAGGTGCTACTTCTTCAGCCTGATAACCATAAACTTCTCTCAAACCATGGAGAATCGTCCCATGTAAGAGTTTTAGGATGCCCACTTGGATTTCAAAGGGTTCTAGTTGAATCATCTTTCGATAGGATTCTTTGAATAAAGCCAGACTTTCAAAGGGAAGACCTGCGATAAGATCGGTGTGTTGGTGTGCCCCAACCTGGGCGAACGCATGGATGACCTTGCTTAATTTGTCCAGATCACAAGGTCTTCCAACCGCTTCCAAGGTTTTCTTTTGGAAGGATTGCACACCGATTTCCATACGGAAGCGTTTTACCGCATCTTTCTTAAAAAACTCAATCAAGCTTGGATGCAAGGTATCGCCTACCAATTCCACATGAAACTGCATATCCTTTGGCATGCTTAGACATTGTTTGCCTAAACGCAGAGCACGCTTGGGATCCACATTGAAGGTTCGATCTAAGAACTTGACTTGTTTAACCTGTGTATCTTTAAGTTGATCAAAGAAAGAATCCATATATTCTTCAGAAAACAAACGAACTTGACGATCCAATGATGCCATGCAATACGCACAACCATAAGGGCAACCTCGTGATGTCTCCGCATATAAATAACGCTTGCCCATATCTTCTTGATCAAAAGATAAGAAGTAAGGACTTTCCAAGCGTTCCAATTCTAACAAGTCTGTGCGAAGAACTGATGAAGATGCACCTTTATATGTTTGCAGACCTGGTGTGTATTCAGCTTCCACGGCTTTCCAGAAACTGAATTCTCCTTCACCCATCAAGATGCCATCAATGGGATTGTCCCATAAGGGATCGGGATTGGCTGTGGCTTCAGGACCACCGAGATAAATGCGTACCTGAGGTAAGCCTGCTTTAAGTTTAATGATCAGTTCTTTGGTCGCTTCCACATTAAAAATATAGGTACTGAGTCCCACCACATCTGGCTTGTCCTCAATCAATTTCGCAGCACAAAGATCCACCTGTTTGGTGGTGTATTCATAGATCGTCGCATCCAGATGCTTAGGTTTTGTGACATAGAGCCATCTTAGGGCAAGATTCTTATGGATGTAGCTGACATTCAAGCTGACAAGGGCAATGTTCATATCGCACTTATTTTAGCATAAACAGTGCGCTATGCTAAAATAGGACTATGGAAAAGCAATGGCAAATTCGCATAACCTTGATCTTAAATGAACCCATCCTTGAAATCATTGACACCAAGAAAGGTTTGACCAATCGCAATTATCGTGTCAAAACAAAAAATCATGATGTGATCGTTCGCATTCCCTACCCCAATAACCAACAAATCGTGCACCGCGACCATGAAGCAATGGCCATGCGTCTAGTGGAAGCGACGGGTATCAATTTACCCACCCGCTACTTTGACGAAAAGACAGGGCTTAAAATCACGGATACGGTGGAAGATCTTTTGACCTTTACGGAATATCATGGGAAAGACAAGATTGAGCGAACCGCTGCTTTGATGCGCAAACTCCATGACATCCAAGAATGCATCGGTGAGAACTTCGATCCTATTCAACGTTATAAAATGTATCGTAAACAAGTCAAGCACCCGATGATCAAAGATGACAAGGTCGAAGAAATCCTAAATGGCATCACACAGCACAAACGTCCCTTTACCCTTTGTCACAACGATTGGGTTCCTGGAAACATCTGTTTCACCAACAGACGGGATTATCTGATTGATTATGAGTATGCAGGAGACAACGATCCTTATTTTGATGTCATGTCGTTTGTGACGGAAAATGATTTGACACAAGATGAGATTAATCGCTTCATCCAAGCATACTTCCAAAGAATACCAACCGAGGATGAAAAAAAAGACCTCTTCATGTACCAACAGTTTCATAATCTCTTATGGTGCACCTGGGCCTGTATGATGTATGAATCACGTAATGAAGAAGTCTATTTGAACATCGCCAAACAAAAATTTAAGGCCATACATTAAAACGTCTGCTTCACACTGAAACAGACGTTTGCTTTAACTGAAACGGATCTTCGAATATTCTTCTTCAAAGTCCTTTTGGGAGTCCTGCATCGCCTGAATGAAATCATCAATGATGTAGAGTTCATTGGACATGGCAAAGGGAATCTCAAGCACAAAGGCAATGCCCTCGATCGCCGCCAAAGCTTGGAGGTCTCGGACGATCACCGCAACAGGTCGCCCATTCTTTTTGATGAAATCAAGCAAGGCCTGCGCATAGAGTTCCTCAATCTTCTGATTGGGATCCATAATCTGACAGACATGCATGAAATGATCCGACACACTGGCAATCATCATCGCACGTGGAAGGTAAGGATCCTTTTCATCGTCATCGATCAGTGTGTTTAGAAGAGCAAAGTCGAGTTCGATCTGTTGCGGATATTTTGCTGGATTCGACTTGCGAAGTTTCTGCACATCGAATTCATAAAACAGATAGACATGATAAAAGCGTTGCATCTGAATGCCACGCAACACCCAAGTCCCTTTGGCACTTTCTTTGAAGCGAAGCAGTTCACCGTATGCGAAGTAGACCTCAGGATGTTTGGCTTCGTATCGATCCAAAGCTTTTTCCAAGATACCCAATGCATGCATCAAACGATCCAGGTCGACATCATTATAGGAAGACGGAATGTTGTAGTTCAACTTACGCAACAAAGGTCCTCTTTGTGCTTTGGTGATCTTGATTTCAGCCTGATCCAATAAAGCAAGATCCTCAGCTTCCATCTCATCCTTCTTATCGAAATAGATCGTCAAAGCATCGGTGTAACGGAAGCGTTGCAGTTCCGGCAGATCCGGATTGTCCAAGACATAAAGCAGATCTTCAAAGGCACGGTTGCCGAAATAGAAACCGATGCCATAGGTGGTTTTGGCATTGCCCATGATTGTGACAAAGATGGGTTCCTTTTCATACGGACACAATTGAATGAAATCCGCATCACTGAAGTGAAGCCAAGGTTTGCGTTTTTGGATTCGATGTGCGATATTCAAGCATTCCAGTGTTTTGTTCATAAATTAATCATATAACAAAAAAAAGCCCGAAGGCTTTTTATTCTGCTTTGTCCAAAGCTTTTTTAGCTTTTTCAACGACGGTCGCAAATCCTTTAGGATCATGAATCGCCATTTCAGATAACATCTTGCGGTTGACTTGGATATCGGCCAACTTCAAACCATGCATCAACTTGGAATAGCTGATGTCATTCATACGAGCTGCCGCATTGACACGCGCGATCCACAATTTGCGCATTTCACGCTTCAGTTGACGACGGTCTCTGTATGCGTATTTGAGGGAGTGCATGACTTGTTCATGCGCTGTCTTGTAAATCGTGTGCTTACTTCCAAAGTAACCCTTGGCAAGTTTTAAGATGGCCTTACGACGTGCACGTGTCGCGACCGAATTTTTTACTCTTGGCATTTCTAGTCTCCTACTTCTGTAACATCAACTTGATACGTTTGTAATCCGTACCATGAACCAATGTTGATTTGCGTAAATTTCTTTTTTGTTTATGCGATTTGTTGGCCGCAAAGTGGGATACATACGCATGTGAGCGTTTCAGTTTACCACTACCCGTTACTTTGACACGTTTTGCCAAAGCCTTTTTTGTCTTCATTTTTGGCATGATGCTCTCCTCTTACTTAGTCTTCTTTGGATTGAGAACCAAACTTAGGGTTCTACCTTCCATAATGGCAGGTTTGTCAACTGCCGCAAGGTCGGACACTTCTTGAATGAAATCGTTCATGATCTTCTGACCAACTTCGATTCTTGTCATCATACGACCTCTAAAACGCATGTCGAGTTTAACCTTCATTCCGTCTTCCAACCATTCACGCGCATGTTTCAACTTGGTGTCGAAGTCATGTTTGTCAATGACCGGTGAGAGACGAAGCGGCTTAACTTCCGTCACATGTTGGTTCTTCTTCGCTTCTTTTGTCTTCTTCTGCAGTTCAAAACGGTACTTTCCGTAATCAAGAATCTTGCAGACAGGCGGGTTTCCTTGAGGAGCCACACAGAAGAGATCCATTTCATACTCATAGGCGATTTCCAAGGCTTCACGGCGCATTTTTACGCCCAGTTGTTCACCATTGGGACCAATGACAAGCACTTCTTTGAAACGGATGTTTTCATTTACGAGTTCGTCTGACTTATTGGGTTTCTTATTAGTTATAAATATACCTCCTTACAATATAAAAGCGGGCACAAAGGTCCCGCTAAATGTACTTGGTTTATTTAAAATAACCATTTGTAGCACGATACCCATGACTTAAGCCATCGGGTGAGAAGCAGGAACTTCTTCTTTCCACGTTTATTGCTTGTTTAATATAGCATAGTTATCTAAGTGTGTCAAACGCAGTGCGATGACATACATGGATGAATTGCTCTATCAACTTGCTTATTTAATCATGATTAAACCAGGATGTCAAACACTTATTCTTCAAGACCTCTTAAAGGATCCACTCCGGATAAGGCGACAATCGCATAGAGCATCGCCATCAAGAAACATAGAATCATTCTTAGGATGCGTGGTTCAACAATTTTGGATTCATCGTAGAGTTTTTGGTAATACTTGACGGAATTAATCAATGCATAAATGACAACACCAATCACAAAGAAAATGAACGCCACCAAAAAAGTTTGGCCGAGTGTCTCCCAGTTCATGGTTAGCCTTCGTAAGGCTGACTGGCCAACAGACTCACAAACGCGTACGCCAGTGATCTGAATCCAGCTTTGATTGCACGCCAAATAGGATTCTTGGTTGATTGGTATGTGACGTGATAGAGTTTGTGGTACAGACGTGACGCATTATAGACAATGCCGATCAAAACCAAAACCAGAACGATGAGAAGCAGTGTTTTAATGATTTCCATAAATCCCCCTTTTATTGAATGTGTTACAGATGTTTATTAAGCCATAAGACGATGTCGGAAATGACTTCATCTTTGGATGGTTCATTCAAGATTTCATGAAAGAGTTTTGGATAGATCTGAAGGCCTTTGTCCAAGGATGCGATTTCATCATAGAAGGCCAAGGAATCTTTATAGGAAACCAAGCCATCGTTCGCCCCATGCAAGATCAGTACAGGATCTACAAAATCTTGTGGGTGCTCTTTCAAAAATTGAACGGCTTTATAGATTTCATTGATCAAACCAATAGAGATCTTCTTCTCAACCAAAGGATCCTGCACATAGGCTTCCACAACCGCTGGATCGCTGCACACGCCATCGCTTAAGCCATTTTCGACATAATGATCGACCGGTGCCGGAATCGGGAAGTCGGTTCCCATCAGAGGATTGTTGTAGCGGGTCAGAGCTCCGGAGAGAATAAAGCCATCCGCGTGTTTTGGAAACAAAGTTCCAAACAGACTCACGGTTTCCCCTCCCATGCTATGTCCTAAGACAAAAATCTTTGACCTTGGATTTTCAAGCGCTGCCACATTGAACACACTGTTGCAATCTTCTGCCATTTCTTTGAAATCACTGAAGAATACCTTTGCCCCTTCGGACTTGCCATGACCTCTTTGATCGTAGCGATACACACAGAAACCATTTGCATTCAGTTGTTCTGTGACATAGTCGTAACGATTCAAGTGTTCACAGAGTCCATGCGCAATGACGACTACAGCTTTAGGATTCTCCACCTTGTCTTTGCGCAGACGTAAAAGGGTCCCATCAAAGCTTGGATGCATAATCTCTTCTAACATGAGCGTGCCTCTTTCTGTTGTCATTATGTGATAACAATTCGTTAACTTCATTTTACACCGAATTAGAGGCAATGACACAGCAGCTTCATTAAACCTTGTGATTTCTTGTCATTTTCGTTTCTTTGTACAAGCAACACACCCTTTCACAAGAGCTTGAATATGCTATAATGTCAAATGATTCAGAGGTCAACTATGAAACTTAAAAACAGCTATTTTTATACCCTACGCGAAAATGTCAAAGATGAAGACTCTTTGAGTGGCAATCTGCTTGTCCGCAGTGGGATGATCAAAAAGAATTCTTCCGGCATCTACATGTATCTTCCTTTGGGCTATCGTGTGCTCAAGAAGATCGAAAAGATCATCCGTGAAGAAATGGACAACAGTGGTGCGCAAGAAGTCTTGATGCCTGCTTTGATTCCAGAAGAAATCTATGAGCAAAGCGGACGTCGTGCTTTGATCGGCTCCAGCATGTTCTCTCTGAAAGACCGTTTTGGTAAACCTTTCGTCTTAGGTCCTACCCATGAAGAATTGTTCCTGATGGCAGCCCAAAGCAATGTGAAGTCCTATAAGGATCTCCCTTTCAATATTTATCAATTCCAAACCAAGTTCAGAGATGAACCGCGTCCCCGTTTCGGTTTGATCCGTGTGCGTGAATTCATCATGAAGGATGCATATTCCTTTGATGCGGATTTGGATGGTTTGGAAGTCTCCTATCGTAAGATGGATAAAGCATATCGTAACTCCTTCGATCGCATGGGTTTGGACTATAAAGTCGTACGTGCGGATACCGGTGTCATGGGGGGGCTGCTTTCTGAAGAGTTCCAAGCGGTGACCGATATTGGTGAAGATACCTTGGTTTTGTGTGATCACTGTGATTATGCGTCTAATATTGAAGTAGCGGAGTGTGTGGAAACACCATTGGAACTTGAAGATCCAATGACACTAGAAGAACTCTATACCCCAAATGTGGGTAAGATCAAAGACTTGGTCGATAACTACAACATTCCCCTCGAAAAGATGACCAAGTCGATGATCTACAAGATCGATGGTGAGTTCTATCTGATCATGGTTCGCAGTGATGACGAGATCAATGAAGTCAAACTTCAGAAGCTATTCAATGCACAATCGGTTGTCTTAGCAGAGAATGATGATGTGGTTCGTTTGACCAACGCTAAAGTGGGTTTCGCAGGTCCTGTGAACACGACACTCAAAGTCATCGCCGATCTACGCATCAAATCGATGTCCAATTTCTTAGTTGGGGCCAATAAATCCGACTATCACCTTAAAAACGTCAAGCTCTCCGATTTCAAAGTTCACACCTTCGCTGATATTCGCAATATCAAGGAAGGCGATGTCTGTCCTAAGTGCAACGAAGGACGCATCACATTCTCAAAAGGGATTGAAATCGGCAATATCTTCAAACTGGGCGACAAGTATGCCAAAGCCTTGGGTTTGAACTACTTGGATAAGAACAATCAACTCAATCCAGTCATCATGGGCTCCTATGGCATTGGGCCTGGTCGATGCATGGCTGCCATCGTGGAACAACACCATGATGATTATGGCATCGTATGGCCAAAAGAAGTCGCACCTTACCAAGTGGCGATCGTTGTGATCAACACCAAGGTAGAAGCTCAGAACGATTTAGCAAACAGTCTTTATACACAACTTCAAAAAGCAAAAGTCGATGTCATCTTGGATGATCGTGACGAGCGTGCTGGGGTTAAATTCAATGATATGGATTTGATTGGTGTACCTGTACGGATCACGGTTGGTAAAACGATTGAGAATGGACAAGTTGAAGTCAAGTTGCGCAATGAAAAAGATGTTCAACTGGTGAACATCGATGAAGTCTTGGATTTTGTGAATTCTAAACTCAATGATTAAGAAAGAACTTCGGTTCTTTTTTAATGATTTAATCGCTCTTTTTTAGGCAAAATGCAGCATAAAGCGGGATGCTTTTCAAATTGCCTTCTAGACCAAAATTACGAAGCGATAATCGAATCATTTGGGTTGGTTCGAATCGTTCTTTATAAATGGATAGACTTCGTGATCGAACGTTTTCAGATGACTTCACTTCGACTGGAATGATCCTATTTTTATACTCAATAATGAAATCAACTTCAGCCCTACCCTCTGAAGTCCAATAGAAATGGTTTATCGCCATATTTGTGAATTGATTCGCTACATAGTTTTCAACCAAACCACCCTTGAAGTCTGAAATGCTCTGGTCTTGAAACAGAATCAATTCAGGATGTACCTGAGCGATGGCGCATAATAGGCCTGTATCAGAGGTAAAAGCCTTAAAGCTTTCCACATCCTGATAAATACTTAACGGATGCTTGATTTGGTCAATTCTAAACACTTGACTCATGATCCCTGTACTTGTTAGCCATTCGATTGATCCTTCGAATTCTCGTTGTCGACCACCGGTTTTTAATGAGCTGTACTTAAATTTCTTGTTTGCTTTCGTCAATTGTGAACTGATTTGTTGATAGATCATTTTGGTTTTACGAACTTCGCTCGGTGAACTGTATTTGGACATGTCCATAAGATATGTATTCAAAATAACGTTCTGTTCGTTACGAACCAAATTCATATCTTGAGTTTCTAGATAAGTTTTCACAACTGCCGGCATCCCTCCAACCACCCAATACTCTAATAACTTCTCAATAGCGATTTGATGATAAGGTACAGCCATTTCCGACATGGTTTTATAGGATGCTTGAATTCGCTCAATCAGTTCAAATTCTTGCATAGCCCAAAGAAACTCCTCAAAGCTTAAGGGATACAATGTCATTAAATCCACTTTACCCACTGGAAAAGCAAACTTTTTTCGATTAACCGCGATACCCAAAAGACTACCTGAAGCGATTATATGATAACTTGGAGCATCTTCTGCAAAGTACTTCAAACTTGTTAGAGCTTCCTCACACGCCTGAACTTCATCAAAAATGATCAATGTCGATTCCGGCACGATGCTCACTCTTGAACTAAAAGATAAAGCTTTAATAATCCGCTCAGGATTGAAATCAAACTTAAAAATATCAACTAGACTCGATTGACTCTCGAAATTGAAATAAGCTACATTCTGATAATGTTCTCTTCCAAAATCATTCAACAAGTACGTCTTGCCAACCTGACGGGCGCCTTGTAAAATCAAGGGTCTACGATTCGAACGATGCTTCCATTTTAAGAGTTCAGAGCTTAAGTGACGTTTCATGGCAATATTATATCATATCGCCACTTTTCTGCACTTATTTTTTGATATTCTTGCCACTTTTCTGCACTTAATCAATTTCTGATTAATTTAAACTTATCGATTAAGCGTTCATCTAAGAAGAGCAATTATTAATTATTCACTAGAATGAGGGCATGCCCGAGTGGGCATAACTAAGGGTATGTCCTTTTACTTACACATTCATATCTATCGTATTGATGATAAAGTCTCTTATCTAAACTAGAATAACAGCTTAATGAAGTCCTGACGTTCATTTAGTATTCTAATAATTTTTATTCGATTATTATCGATTCGATAAAAGACATAATTCTTTTCTACAACCAAATACCGATAATTTAGACTAGATTTCACCAAGTTAGATAAAGAAACCCCGGTTAAAGGGAATTGTTCGAGTCTACGAACTCTTCTAGATATTTCTCGTATTTTCTCCAAAACTACACTTTCCCCATAGTTCTCTTCAAGATAATATTTTATGTTTCTTAAGTCCTGTAAAGCTGATATCGAGAAATCAATTATATACATACTTTACAGCCCAAGCATTTTATTGACATCATCTACACTGATCCAAGCTTTATCTTGAACAGAAGCTTCACCTTCCGCAAGTTTTTCTAAAAGTTGGATTCTTGCTTTCAATTTGTCCAGTTCTTGAAGTTTAATGATGACATACTCACCTCGTCCATTACGCGTTAGATATACCGGACTGTCTTCATGTACTTCACTTAAAACTTCAGTATAGTTTCTTAAATCAGAGATTGGTTTTATATTTGGCATATTATAGGCTCCTTTAAATTATTATACACGACAAAAAAACTATAAGCATGTTTTTATACGTGTTAATTAATCAACACATCATATCTTCAATAAACTTAGATATTTAGCTTTGTGTAAAATTGTAGATTTTGCCACTTATCTGCACTTAAGCTATTTTTTGATTAAAAAGTGGTCGATTCCCTTCTCAATGATCACCACCACAAGAATCATAATAGTGGTATAAGCGAAGAGATCGGTTGTTTCGAAATTCATGCGTGCGATGTGCATCAAATAGCCTAGACCGGGTTGGACTTGGCCAAGAATCTCAGCCATGACACCGACTTTGAACCCTAAGGATAGACCATTCTTTAAACCTGCAAAGAGATAAGGTTTGATGAGTGGAACCAAGACTTTACTCACCTTATGAATCAAACCTTCAGGATAGAGTTTAAAAAGCTCGATCAGCTCCGGATTGATTTGATCCAAGCCGGTCTTGAATTGACTGTAGAGAACGGGAAATAGGATTAAGAAACTAACCGCAATCACTGATAATTCACGAGCGAACCAAATGAGAACTAGGAGTATGTAAGTGATGTTAGGGATGGTTTTTGTGATGAGTATAAGTGGACTTAGAAGATCTTTAAGGAGCTTGGATTCATGGGTCATGAGGGCTACAATCAAAGCCAAAACAAAGGCTAAAGCTGTACCTTGGATGACACGGAGTAGCGTCATGGACACATGGAGATATAGATCACTGGTAAGCAAGAGATTGACCAAGCGTAAAAAAACATCCACAAAGCTTGGAAGAATCACGGGTCTGTTCACCATCATGGCGATCCCTTGCCATAGAGCGAAATAAAGGCTGTAGATACTGAATTTCTTGATCATTAGACTCATTATAACACTCCTCTGCTTTGTGTTGCACATGAGCTCTAATCCTGAGCTAGAAGCTTCCTCTTCCTTTCCATGTTCATCATATAAGTGCTATAATGACAAAAAGAGCCATGCGTAAAATAATTCTACTTTCACTTCTTTTCTTAGCATCCTGTCAACGAACGGATCCTTTTGCACGTTTTGACAAACTTGAGCCGAAAGCGATTTATGGCGACTATGCAATCTATGATTTGATTGAGCAAAATCAGCTTGCTTGTGCTGAAGCCATTGAATACTTGGATACGGATGCGAATTATCAGTACTATTTCAACTGCTTGAAAAGTGATCAAATCTTCTTTGTATCCGATGAAGAAATCATCAAGGTCAAACATTTCTATGCGGCAGGTCTGATCAGTTTGAATGATTTGTATGAACTCAAGATCATCGATCGAATGGAGAAATAAGATGGAACGCAATGTAAAGAAAATCATACAGGGACATCCTACTCAGGATGGGGCAGGTGTCAAACTCACACGGGTCATCGGGGCTCAGAATGTCTATGATGTGGATCCCTTCTTGATGCTGGATGCCTTTGATTCCAATAATCCCAGTGATTATGTGGCGGGCTTCCCCTTTCATCCGCATCGTGGCATCGAAACCTTCACTTACTTGATTGAAGGGATGATTGAACATCAAGATAGTTTAGGCAATAAAGGCATCATTCACAGCGGTGAAGCGCAATGGATGACAGCCGGTTCTGGAATCATCCATCAAGAGATGCCCAAACCAACACAACGCATGTTGGGTCTGCAGCTTTGGATCAATCTACCGAAGAAAGCCAAGATGTGTGAACCCGCTTATTGGGACATTCAAGCGGATCATGTGGAACCGATTGTGACGGATGGTTATACGATCCGTGTCATTTCGGGTGAAGTGCATGGGGTGGTACCAAAGATTCAACCGAAATATGTCCAAGCACGAATCTTGGATATCAGTTTAAAAAAGGATCATTCATTGACCCTTAGCATGAATATGAATGATACTTTGTTCATCTATACCTTCAACAGTCAACTTAAACACATGGATAAAGTACTACCACAAAAATCTGCGGTATTATTCGATGAAGGCACCAAAGTCACGATCACGGCTTTGGATGATGCGCGTTTCATGTGGTTTGAAGGTGAGCCTTTACGTGAACCGGTGGCCTTTGGGGGTCCGATCGTCATGAACACACGGGGTGAGTTGGAACATGCGTTTGAAGAATTACGTAGAGGCACGTTCATCAAGCATGGGTAAGATTTTCAATCATGTAAAACGATTATAAATCAAGGGGGAAACACAATGGCTTACTTGAATATCCTAAGTCTTATCATGGGTTTATTGGCGTGGGGATTGCCAATCAGCATCCTGCTAATGCGCAATGTAAAAAGAAATTTGTACAGTGGTTTGAGCCTTACAGCTTGTATGATTGCTTTGTATGCTCAGATCCTGTATACGAATCATCTAATCCAAATCAATGATACCATTGCTTTGTTGGATACGAATGATGCGGTGGTGTTCGCATCGAGGATTCTGATCATTGGGACGATTGTGTTGAATGTCCTACCGTTCATCAAAGATCGACTAACGAAATACGCATAAAAGGATTCATGAAATCCTTTTTATTTGAAGATTTCGAGGATGTCAGCTGGTGATTCGATGATCTTAGAATTTTCCAAACCTTCTTCCACAAATCCTTTCCAGACACATGCAATGAATGGCATGCCACAAGCTTCTGCGGCTAAGCGATCCATGATTGAATCACCAAAATAGACCGCATCTTTGACATCAACACCCAACAGTTCGCAACACTGAAGCAAAGGAGCTGGATCGGGTTTTTGCTTAGCACAATCATCCGCCAATACAGCCACATCAAAATAGTCGATCAAGGCTAAACGCTTGAATTCGATCTCGTATTGTTGGCGTCTCTTTGAACTGACGATGGCAAGTCGATAGCCTGAGTCATGGAGGCTTTTAATCATTTCCACCACGCCTGGATAGGGCTGTGCTTGCTCAGGAAAAGCACGCACTTTTTGAACCCAACGGGCATAGGCTTCTTCAGGCTTCTCAAGCCCAAATTCATGCATGACTTGCATGCCGGGATGAGATGCAAAGCGGAGTATGCTATGACCGTCTTCGTTCTTGAAGCCCAGTTCATGAACCAGTTCCAAGAGTGTGACCATGTTCAATCGGAGGGTATCGAGGAGTGTCCCATCGATGTCGAAGATCAAGACTGGCTTCATGCGTGTGGAAGTTCGCCAAATAAGACGACATAATTATGGCCGTAGACTTTGGCGCAATTCGGGCAGGTGGTGTAGAACGTATAGATCGATGGCTTTGGATTTCCTTGGTCTTTCAGCACCTTTGAAAAGTCCTTGATCCACTTCCCCATGTCTTTGAAATCACCATCGTAGACTTTGGCAAGATAGTTGCCTTTGATTTCCATACTTGGATAATCTTTTACAGAACCTTGGGTCATGAAGTAGTGATTGCATTTAAATGGACTGACATCCTGTGAGAGGATCAAGTAACGATCATGAATGCCTTGACCACTGGCTTCGATGTCGGCTTGGGTCTTTGTGAAGACTTTGTCCATGTTTGTTGGCACGTACATCAAACTCTTGGTTGATGTTTGAATGAAGTGTAGATCACTGAAATCAAAGAGCTTATTATCGTAGTGTTCGGGATGAAAAACGGGACAGCAGCCTGTCACGTTGTCTTCAGCGGAATAGGCGGGAATGGAACGAATGATCTGTGTCATAAACATTTCCTCCTTATACCCACATTTTACAGCGAATTCAAAGATTATTCATCCATGTTTGTAAAATGGTTTTATAATAGAAGCATTGAAATGAGGTCATTATGATACGGACAGCTACTTTGGATGATGCACAAGCACTTTTAGATATTTATACGCCTTATGTCTTGAATACCACAATCACCTTTGAAACAGAAGTTCCGACGTTAAATGATTTCACACAACGCATAAATAACATCCAACAACGTTTCCCTTACCTCGTTCTTGAAGTAGACAATATCATCGTAGGCTATGCCTATGCGACGAAGTACAAAGAACGTTCTGCCTACGATTGGACGGTTGAGACGAGTGTTTATATCCGTCAAGATGTCCAAGTTCGGGGTTATGGTAAACAGCTCTATACGGCCTTAGAAGAAGCTTTACGTACACAAGGCATCGTAACCATGTTGGCATGCATCACCTACCCCAATGACTTGAGTATTGAATTCCATAAAAAAATGGGCTTTGAACAGGTGGCCCATTTCGAGAAATTAGGTTATAAATTCAATCAATGGCGAGACATCGTATGGATGAAGAAAGTCATCAATCCTTACTTTTAGCTCCCAACATTTCCGCAAGATAAGAAACCAAGAGTTGATTCAAACTCACACCCTCTTCATCCGCTTTCATTACCAAACGACGATGCATCGACTTTGGTATACGCAAGGCAATCTTACCATTGCATTCATTATAATCAGAGGGTTGAGGAATGTCCTCACCCTTTTCTTTAAGGTATTGCAAGTAAACATCAAGATTTACTAATGCCGCGTCAAGTGCTTCCTGAGCAGTATCACCTCCTCCAACACATCCTTTGAAATCTACAAACTCAGCAACCCACTCAAATCCCTTCGTAGTCTTTACAGTAAACAAGCGCATCGGATAACTCATCTATCTTCCTCCTCCTTTTTGAGAATTACAGCAATCATTCGAATGTATGCAACTTTAATAGGCTCTGACTTTGGAATGCAAATGCTTTGAAGCTGCGGATGATCAAATATGAAATGATTTCCACGAGACCTTTTGAGCAAATAACCATAATCATTAAGTACTACAAAAACTTCTTTGAAGCGAACATCACTACGAAATGGTTCCGATAATAATCGATCTGCTCTTCTCTTCTTTTTACTAATCTTACACCTCCATAATATCACATACGATATCAATAATGGTTATGTAATAAGTACTCATCTTCCTAAAAAAGACTGCGACATCACGTCACAGTCTCTTGTAAGCTTATTCTCTTGGCTCTGTTCGATCGATCAAATCTTCAATATCTTGACCATCCGGTATCTGTTTATTCAAATGATGGATCACAAAGGATGATCCTACGAAGAACAGGAGTCCGATGATCAAGCTCTCTGCTCTGAGTACGCCACCAAAAATGGAGACATAGATCAATCCTCCAGAAAACAATGCCACCATATAAGCTAACCATAAGATGATCGGCATAACACTTCCCCCTTATGCATAGTTTAATCTAATGTGCAAAACATAAAAGATGTATGTCCGTTTTATCGGACACACATCTTTGGAAACCATCATTCATCTACAGCGTATACCATCTTTAAACTATTCAATTCATTGTAAGGAATGATGTTTTCTTTTTGTAAGCGACCAACTACGATTCCAGGTGCTATTCCTTGTTTTTTAGAAAAATCCAATATGGTATCTTGATCGAAAACACCCTTGCTTATAAATCGTTCAAAGGCATCCATTGGAATCAGAACATCACGCGCAAAGCGATCCGCTTCCAGTTCTGAGTCACCGAGTTCCATTACGGGTTTGAATACATCACCCTTAATGATATGATGCAGCTCATGGAATAGACTGAACCAAAACTTATCGGATGTTTTGCCTCGAAGTGTCAATCCGATAACGATATGATCCCCATCCACAAAAGTCGCTCCATGTAGGAAGGAGCCTTTGATATGTGGTAAGAAAACCAAAGCGATCCCACATGCAGAAAACAGTTCTTTCAGCTCAAAGCTAAATATTTTCGGTTCTTTCAAGGTCATTGCTCTAATCTTTGGTAATAATGTATGAAGCTTATTGATATTTATCAATGATGTATCATAATTACGGGCTTCAATGCGCGCTTTTTGTGACCAAACCGCAAGTGCATAGTCACTTTTCTTCCCTTCTCCAACTTTTCGATAGGCGATCCCTGGAATTCCAAGTTCTGAAATGGATGACAATCGAGCCACTTCAAAAAAGCTTCTTAAGTTTTTAACACGATCGACCCCATTCTTTGAATTCTCAACCCAACCAAGCAAAGCCATTTCGTTGTATGGGAACAGCTTTGCCAACGTCAATTCTTTAGTCATTTCATTCTCTTCTTCGATACGTACAATCTTTTCTCGATAGATTGCTTCCAAATTATTCCAAAATTGCGCTGGAATACCGAGAACGGATTCGAGTCTCAAAGCGACTTCATACGTCAACTCCACCTGTCCAGTGATTAAACGGCTAATATGTTTCTCACTTAAATTCATTCTCACTGCAAATTCTTTTTGCATCATGCCACGGTCAAGGAGTTGTTCACGAATCGTTGAACCTGGCGGTATCGCAATCGTTGTCTTGCTTTTATGCACCTTTCTACCTCCTCATCACATTAATATCAGTGATAATCTTCGATACACATTATTTTTGCAATATTGATTTCTGTTTTCTTAACTTCAAATAGGAGTCGATAGTGGTGAATTAAATCCATGGCATATTCCCCATCTCGATTACCCTGCAAAGAATGGCAACGACCGATTGAATATTTTACCAAGCTTTCCACTGAATCCGCAGCAGCAATCTGATCGATTCGCATATGGATGATTCGAGCCATATCTTTACCATGCACCCTTTGAGCACTTGCATAATCAGTACATACTTTTTCAAGCTTCTTCGATTTGTACCAAATGATCAAGTTTCACCTCTTTACCTCAAAGGTAAATTAATTGTAATATAATCAACTCATTTTTTCAATCCATTAGTATGACTTTACCTTCTTTCTTACGCTATTACTTCAGTTTTTCCTGAATATTTTTTATTGATGCAGGCTCAAAAAAACACAGCTTATCGCTGTGTTTCAAAATGAGTTCAATGATTGATCTAAGCCATAAATCATTTATTCCGTTCATCAAAATCCTTCTCGATCTGATCCTTCCAACCCTCATCAATACAGGCACTCATCCGGAAGTTTGCGACGGTCTTGCTCATGACATCGAAGTTCAAGTTGACTCCCTTTGCGTCCGCATGATAGTTCTGGGTACGATCAGGACGTATACCATACATCTTTGAGGTTTCTACCGCATCGATGTTTGCGCCTAAGAAGATGAATTCCCAATTATATTTCTTCATCTGATGCTCAGTCATCTTCTTGACACGTTCAGACGAGAATTCTCGACTGGAGTTCTCTTCGCCATCGGTGATGATCACAAAGAGGACTTTGGATGCACGATGTTCATAAGCACTGTGCTTCTGGACATTACCGATCTTATTTATCGTTGAGCCGATCGCATCCAAGAGTGCAGTGGAACCTCCCACTTGGTAATCTTTTTCAGTTAAACATCCAATGGCTTGGATGTCTAAACGATCATGGAGGATGTTTATCTGATTATCAAAGAGGACGGTGGTGATGCGGCATTCGCCTTCGATTGCTTGTTGTTTCTTAAGCATGGCGTTGAAACCACCAATCGTATCCCTTTCCAAACCTGCCATGGATCCACTGCGGTCTAAGATGAAGACCAATTCTGTAGCGTTGTTTTTCATAATGTATTGCTCCTTTATGTTCATAGTTTAATCGCTGGGAACAATTGAAAGGTCGCTTGCGAAGCGACATTTAATTTAGGACGTTTTCTTGTATAATGAATTCAATATCTGGAGACCATATATGTTCGCACAACCCTTACGTAAAGGCGATATCATCGCTGTTTATTCCCCTTCTTCACCTGCCAGTGCTTTTGCGCTAGCACGTTTTGAACGTGCCAAGGCTTATTTATCAGCCAAGGGCTATATCATCAAGGAAGGCTCTTTAACAGGACAACGTGATTTCTATCGCTCTGGTTCTATTCAAGAACGTGTGGAAGAGTTAAACGAATTGATTCGTGATCCTGAAGTACGCTGCATCATGTCGATGATTGGTGGTATGAACTCCAATTCACTTCTTCCCTATTTGGATTATGAAGCCATCAAAAAAGATCCGAAGATCTTTGTAGGGTATTCAGATGTGACGGCACTCCTCTTAGGCATCTATGCGAAAACAGGTTTGGTGACCTATTATGGTCCTGCTTTAGTCGCATCATTCGGGGAGTTTCCTCCGTATGTGGACGAAACTTTCGCAAGTTTTGAAGCGATTGTATCGGGTCAAATTAAGTATCCTTATCCTCTTCCTACTCCAAAAGAGTGGACAGAGGAGTATATCGATTGGTCACTTCAAGATCGAAGTAAACTTCCACAAACAAACCAATTAATCACCGTACATTCAGGTCATCATACCGGTCGACTCATCGGTGGCAATCTCAATACCATGGGTGGCATCTGGGGTTCTGAATACATGCCTGAAATCAAGCAAGGAGATATCCTGCTCATTGAGGATTCACTAAAAGATATTGCGACATTGGAACGTAACTTCGCTCATCTCAAAGTCAATGGTGTATTCGATCGCATTGGTGGTTTGATCTTAGGTAAGCATGAACTGTTCAAAGACATGGGTACAGGTCGTAGACCCTATGAGTTGTTATTGGAAGTCATTGGTAAACCCACATTTCCAATTCTCGCAGAGTTTGATTGTGCACATACGCATCCGATGCTTACCTTACCGATAGGAGTGTTGGCGACACTGGATGCGGATAAGCAGGAGTTGATATTAGAAGGACGAGTATCTGAGTCTTAATATCGAAAAATTCATTTACTAAGTGCATGTTTTTCATGATAATTTGAGACAAAAATTACAAACATATGACTCATTAAATATGATCGATTTTTTAGTTATTTTTAGATTGACTTACCATTGAGTTATTGTTTTAATAATTAAACAGGGGTGGGTTAATGACATATACAAGACACAAAGAAGCGATTGATTGGTTTGGTAAAAGTGTATCCATAAATGAAAGTTTTCATCGATTTGTAAACAGTAAAATCGTTAGAGGCACCGTATATTTCGCTGAACTTGGTGAAAATGTTGGACATGAAAAATCAAATTCGAGACCCGTTTTAATAATCTCTAACGATCAGAACAATTTAACAAGTACAAACGTTATTGTTGCGATCATGACTGATGCAGAAAACAAGAAAAAACCAGATGGTACGATCAAACTCTTACCAACACAGTATCTTATGAAAAAAGTGGATTATCCGTTTCTCTCATTTGATTCAATTGTTCAATTTGAAGATATTCGGACACTAAGTAAAGTTCGACTAAAATTCAACATGGGATTAGTAAATCCGGAGAATCTTAAAAAGATGGAGCGCAACTTGCTTAGGTCCTTTGGACTTTAGAGTTGATAAAGTACTATCCTAGTTATTGTTTACTCATAATACACTTTGGAGTTGAAAATTGCTTCAGTTAGTGTTATATTACTGATACAGTATTTAGCTCATACTAGATTTCTAGGTCGTGAGCGTAACGCAGTTTTTCAAAGGAGATTCTTATCTCCAAATTGGGTCGAAAGACCCTTTTATTATGCTTTCTGTAATCGCTAAACACCCAGTAAAGCTTGATCATACTGAAATAATACGGCATTAATCTCATCAATGTCATAGATCTTGTTTTCAATGTAATAGCGTATGATCACATCAAAGAGTTGACTGGATGAGAGTGCATAACCTGCACACTCCAATAATGCATTTGTTTCATCTATACCTAGTCGCATCGCAATGCACAAAGCCAAAACATTTCGTTTATTAGGAGTATAATCCTTGTTGGATCGTATCTTTGAGAATAACTTACGATCCATGTTGGCACGTTTATAAACGTCCACATCCTTCATCCCTTTGACATCGATCCAATGCAAGAGTGTTTCGGAGAAGGATTGGTCGACCAATTTGACCCAGTCTTCGATGTCTTTAACTGATGGTTTTGTATAAGATGCTTGCTTATACAGAACAAGATCCGGTTCATTGAAGCGACCTCTTCCAAAAGTATGGGTCTCTACATAGTTTTCATCAATATAGCTTTGAATATCACCTAAACGTTCTTGACTGATCTTTAAGCTGGCTTTGTCAAACAAGACAAGATAGACCATCAATTCATGGGATTCAAGGAAGCTACGGATCGTCCTAATCGCAACATGCAGTGCTTCATCTTTAGGATATCCATAGATTCCACTGGAGATCAGTGGGAATGCGATGCTGGTACATTCATGTTTAACCGCAAGTTCCAAACTATTCCAGTAAGCATTCGATAGTAATTCTTCTTCATTTGACTTCCCTTCTTTGTAGACAGGTCCCACAGCATGAATGATGTATCGTGCTGGAAGTTTGAAGCCAGAAGTTAAGACTGCTCCACCAACTTTTATAGGTGCATAGGCATCACATGCGGTTTGTAGGTTTTCTGCACCTGCTGCACTGAAGATCGCACCACAAACTCCACCCCCTTTTCTGAGTTGTGTATTTGCGGCATTGACGATAACATCGACATGCATTGTTGTGATGTCTTGACGGATGATGGTTAGGGGCATGAATGTGTATTCCTTTTCTGGATATTTAACATTGAAACGGATTTATGCTGTGGTATAATTTTAATGTAAACGGCCTGTATAGGCATCCCCGTTGGGGCAAAGGAGGAGGACTATAGGTCACTCCTTTTTTGTTTGTTTAATTATTCATTTGATTCAAATTTATAAAGTAGTTTCATAATACTTCAGGTTAATTATCTAAAGTGTTTTTAAGTATTATCTCAATGATCTCTTTGCCATACTTCTCACACTTCACTTGGTTGAATCCACTTACCTTAAGTAGTTCTTCGATACTTTTAGGCATTGATTGGACAAGTGATTCAAGTTGACTATTACTATAGATATAAAATGCTTTGATATTCTCACTTCGACTCTTTAATAACCGATAATTCTTTAAAGCGATATAAACTGGATGTTCTTCAATATTTAACGACTTACTGACTACACCCATAGACTCATTTTTTACATTAGATACTGGTGGAACGTCAACGATACTATTCTCTATCCATTGACCATACGTTTTCTCTACATCAATTCTCTTTGCATGGTGATGATCCAGAAACATTTCAGCCATTTTTGCAAGATCGTCGTAAGATCGAGCAATCATGTCTGAGTTAATGATACATCTTCGGATGTACTCGATGAGTTGATCTCCTCGAATGATTTTGTCTTTTACTTCTTTTTTGGCATATTTGATATTTAGGATGGATTTAGGATTCGCCACAACCACTATTGGATGGAAGTATTGTTCAAAATGCAAATCTGAAAAGATTCTGGATAGGATACTACCTTTTTGCTCAACCATTATTTTTCGAAGCAATTCTAAGTGCCGTCGATTCTGGGTGATTGGGCTATAGATGCCTTCTTTCTTGAAACGTTTGCCATATGAAAACGTTCGTATGAAATCTCCATTGGCATTGACTTCAATATTTCCAATCATATTCTTGCACTCAATGACGATTCCTACTTTTGGAGTCAGTACAAGGAAATCAATTTGAGCAGATAGTCCAGCATAAGATAACTGTAAGTCTCTTAAAACCACAAGTGGTAAATGGCTGTTCTTCAGTTCAAACGCAATGGAGTCTTCCCCATAGATTCCAGACTGCAGTAATTTGATTTCTTGTTCAATAACTTGTTCACCTTCATCATTCAGTTTAGAAGAAATGCTTAAAAGGTTATCTAAGGTAACCTTGGCTTCACAACTGTCTTTAACAATGATTGGTTCTGAGAAATCTTGCGTCATTAAACTGATGATGCCTTTGATGATGCTCATGCGTCCCCCCAAATATTCCATTCCTGATTAGAATAAGATACTACACTATTATTAGATACGCATTCACTCTAAATAATCATTAATTGGAATGTACCATTTTTGTTCACATCGGATATTTGATTAAACTAGTCGTTGGATAAAAACTGTTATCTTCTATATATCTCGATAAACTCCATTTTGAATTTATTGAATCTAAAATAGACCTATTAAACTTTCTTTTAAAATCACCTACACTAATTTGGCATCTAGCAAGTTCTTCAAAATCATCGGAGTTAAGTTTCCATCCCAAAATATTTAATACGGTGGTTAATTCATTTATTGTGAATCGAGTCTCATTCTTTATTCTCTTAATTATTGGGCTCGCTATATCTAAAAGTTCATAATCAATAATGGCTTTCCCATTATTCATTTTTTCATAAATAAACTTTGAGAGTTTTGTTGTTCTTAAAAATAACTGTTTCTTGAATCCAATGGTTTTAATCAAATCAAAATCTACTAAATCTTTCTCAAGATTTGTCTCAACATAATAGCCTCTTTGTAGATGGCAGCGTGTAAATGGTTGATATCCAATCTGAACAATGTCTTTATATGCTTCACCATTTTCATTAACTAAGCCAAGTCTGTTCTTGCGATAGATTACACCATACTTTCCACAAGCTTCAATGTCTTTCTCAGTAAAAGGTCTATATTTACCTGACTTATTTGCTTTACAACATGCAAAGAATAATGCTACCGCAAAATCATCAGTAATATCAAGATGACTTGTATTAAATCCATAATGTTGTGCAATTGTTTCAACATTTATTTCGCTAATATCCCAATCTCTATACATATTCAATTGCAAAAGAAATTCCTCAAAAACTTTTACCCTGAGATTCGCGATAACAATTTGTGCTCTGCGTTGAATCTCAGTAAGTTTTGCAACCCTTCTTGCTAATGAAGAATAACAAGGACCCGAAAAGATTCTATTCTCTCCTCTGAAATGAGTTGGAGCCAAATTTATCGCACCATATTGCGATACTATACCGTGAGGGTATTCCACTAAATATCCCTTTTTAAATAGACTCATATACATTTGTTGTCTTGCATTCAAAGTTGTTATACTTTCTAAGTTTCTCTTTGAAATAAGATTATTGTTTGCTATGTTTATATCCCTCTGCTCTAGAAGACTCATTATTTCATCTTCAGACAAAAATTCATCATTTGCTAATTGTTTAAGATTATCACTCATTTGTAAAACTCCAAAATAAGGCTAACTTCAATTATTATTCCACAATCCATTAATTCATTCTGCCTCATTTTTAACAATCTCAAAAGATTACTATTTGCTTCCTGTCCATAATGAAATTCATTATGGCAGTGACTACACAATGAAACTACATTGGCTTCTACATCTAGCGAGAAATCAAATTCATCTTGATATGCTAGTGGAATGAGGTGATGTGCTTCCATATAAGGAAGTCCATTAAACTTAGATTTAAATGTGGAATGATCAACTGCACATTCACACTTAAAATCCGCTCTTATTAGAGCGTTTATTGCTACTTCACGACATCGAGGATACACTTTAACACCATCAACATAATTATGCTGTGGTTTTACTTTTGGCTTAGGTACATACTTCACCGGATTAATATTGCGAGTAAGACTCTTTTGGATACTCTCGTTCAGTCTATTGTCTTCAAGTATCGAAACATTATTTACTCGTGATTTTTCTAGATAAGATTCTATAAATTCAAGTAACATTCCTGATATTCTTCTTGGGCCTTGTACATTGCCTTTAAGTCCATTCTCACTGAGCAATTTAAAAGGAATTGGCTCTTCAAAAGTTGTTATACGCTTTAAGCGCATGTAGCGTCCTTTATCTTCAAAACTATTTATCCCACTAACAAATTCACGATCCTTTTGACTTCTGGTTTCAAGTCCTATTTCTTCAACCACACATTTGAAAAACAACTTCATGATAGGATGGCTTACATAAATGAAGATTATATCCCTAACTTCAAAGTTTGCGCTTTGCTTCCAGTCAATAGCATCAAACTCTCGAAAGGCACCAATCACATCATACTCTTTTAAACTACATGAAATTACCCATGTCTGCATTATCTGTCCCCCCTTTTCAAACATTTAGTCTTCGTTCTTTCGAATTGAAGATAAGCCCTTCCAAAACTGCCATCCATTCTCAGATGATCCAGAGCACAACTCAGCAGCTGAGCTCGGACTCTTGAAAGGTATATTCTCAAGTAAGATTGCTTTAGTCGAATCATTATCTTTTAGTTTAGCTTTGCCTTCTTCAATCAAATGATTTAACTTGTTCACCAGTTTATTGTAAAATTTCCCTTCATCACTCCAAAGCTTAGAAGATTCATTTGGCAATGTGATCACAGAATCTTTGCATACAAAAAACACATCGTCTTTTAAATATAGTTTGGCTTTTACACCTTTACTCGCATCAAAATACTGAAAGTCTTTTTCTTTGCTACTCTTCTTCTCTAAGAAGTCAATACCATTAGCTTCTAGTAAGAATGCTATTTGGTTGCAATAGTTGTTATATGTGGTTCTTGTAAAGATATCGATTTGTGGTTCTTTGTTGCGACCATCCACATTCTCAAGTTTATAAACTGTGTTCTTAAACTTTTGGACGAAATGATATTCTAAATAATCGATTGCTGATTTATCGAAGCTATTGTTATCAGATACAATCATGATGCAATAGCTCCAGAATTCTTTGAGCTTCACATGTTCTTTGATTCTATTGACGCCATTGGTAGACTGACCAATATACACAATCGGTTCATTATCACTATCATCAAATAAGAAATAGATTGCATAGTTCTCAGCGTTCGGTTCTTTAACGACTTCTGGAAGACTTGAGCGTTTAAAGTAAAAGCCAGTTAGGGCAGTCCCAATCTCTTTGAAAATCTTCAGGCTTGAAGCATTACTACTTTCTGGGTAGTAGAATGATAGGCTTTTAGTTGTCATATAATCTTTATGTCCTTTAGTTTTAGCTGCTTTCCATCTTTGGTTGGTACATATTCACCTAAATCATTCATTGTCCAAATAACAAAGTTATTAAAGTAATATGCATTAATCTCATGCTTTGCATTATAGTTTGTAAAAACAACTGTATTTTCTAGATCATAATCTTCTGAGTAATAAGCACTTGAAATAATTACAGCAGAAACAATACTATTCTTGCTATCACCAAAGAAATTCACATTTACATCTGCTAAGTTATTATTCTTTATGTTCTCATTTTTTTGATAATATACATTAACAATTTTTCCCTGTTTTACATCATATGCTAAAGTTAATGATCCTTTTCCTACTAAAAACCTCGTCATTTCGTCCAGGAATTCTCCTTGATGATATTGATTTGAGAATCTGCCTAAGTGTAAAAAAATACATAATGGCTGATACTCATCATTCCAAACATTATTACAATGATCTACTTTAGACTTTAATGCTGTTGTAAATCTCAAAATCATCTGTCTGGACTTCTCACCATAATCAATGACTTGTGAACCATATTTTTCAAATCCACTTTTTTTAAGTTCCTTATAATTATCCTTGTTCCCAACATTTGCTGTAACACACTCAATATACACGTTGTTAAATAATAGATCCGGACCCTTTTCATGTTTAGCGTCATTTGAGATTGTCAAACTCCCAAGTTCTGAGAAAAGTATTATAGATTTTAGTTCATGCAGTCTGGATAAGTATTCAAAATCAACATTCTTTATCTCTTTAGACTTCTCTATTGATTTTTCAAGAATATCAAAACGATACTTTAGATCATTTTGTTCTAAAAGTCCTGCACATCTCATTTTACATTTGATTAAAATGTTTTCTAGTTCTGAGTAGTCCTTTTCTTTATATTCAATTTCAATAACATCTTCTTTTAACTTCAAAGCAGCTCCTCTCTAAGTTCTCGTTTGAAAAAAGAAATACTGGTATAAAATTACATTTCTCTTTTTAGCATTTTTAAGCTTGTGGTTAACTCATATTTAAGTTCACTGTCAACGATTTCAAAGTGTTTTCTACCACTGTTTATTTTATTCATTTCAGAACCTCGAAGACTAGATTCTAAAGAAGTCCCCTTTGTTTCTGCCACAAAATAAAGCCTATCATCATTATCCTTCTGAATAACAACAACCCAGTCTGGATTATACTTGCCAAAAGGTGTATCAATCTTGAACTCACTTGGAAGTTTCGCATACAAAACAACATCATTATCTTTCTCTGCATCCAACGCAAACTGTTTCTCAATGATTGAATCAAAGATTACATGGTCAAATACATTCTTTCGATCAGATATATCCAGCACATTATAGTCTTTGTAGCCAAACAACTCAGAATCATCAAAAATCTGAGTCTGAACATACTCCTCATCCAACTTGAAATACTGAAGTCCTTCGGAGGTAAGTTCTCTCTTAACTTCATTGATAATTGTGGAAACACGAGAAATGAACACCTCAGGATTCTTAAAGAAATCATCAAAACGTTTTGTACTACGTAGGATTTCTAGAATTGTTTTTCTAAGTAATTGCGTATTGTCTTGTAGTCTTCTTAAGACATCAGGATAAGTTAGATTTTCAAAGTCTCCCATATCCATTTCTCTACCCAAGATATGTTCATTTACCGTAATACCGCCACTACCAATCTCAACATCTCCACCACTTTTAATTATCAAGTCTGATTTGATTGTTGGCATAGAGTCTATTTTATATTTACATAATGTTATCAATTTCTTAATGTCGATGTTCACTTTATACAAAGTCTTATGCTTGATCTTATCCCAAAGAACTCTAAAGTTCTCAGATAAATACACTTCTTTGTTCAGTTTTACTTCAATCTTCTCTTTAACATTCTTGATTTCGATCTCACGTGAGAGATGTTTAATCTCCGCTATGATCTTTTCTTTGAATGGTTCATATTGAGTCGGTAATTCAAAAGTATTACTGCTTACATCGATAAAGAATTTATCGTCAACTTTACCATTCTGTTTCAAGTAACCTTGCTCTATAAGATACTTATGTAATTTACTTGAATCTTCGTTTGAAATGATCAACTTATCATCGTCTGCTGTATGGACATACAATCCCTTAAAGCTTTGAGATTCAACAATTCCGAACTTGAATCCTTCATCTTCAAACTCTTTTTGTAAAGTCGATGCAAAATCAAAATAGGATTCATTGGCAACGACACAAAGTTTGTTGTAATTCATATCTAAGACGCGTTCTCCACTTTGATCAACACACAAACGTAAACCTCGTCCAATCTTTTGTCTTTTAGTCATTGTATCCTTTGACTCGATAAGCGTACATACTTGAAAAACATTGGGATTATCCCAACCTTCTTTAAGTGCAGAATGTGAAAATAGAAAGCGTCTAGGTTCTTCTAAACTTAGCAATCTTTCTTTATTTACCATGATGAGGTGATAAGCTGTCTCATCGTCCGCAGCCTCACCAGTCTTAGTATTAACGTACTTCCCTCTCTTATCCATCGAGAAGTAACCATCGTGTATATCTGCTGAATTAAAGTTTACGTTCGGAAACGCATCTTTCAAATACTTGAATTGACCATTGATCAGCTTCTCGTATTCTTCCTCGAACCACTGAGCATATTCCCCTTTTTCGACAGATCCGTCATCTTTATACACTCGATAATTCTTAACCTCATCCAAAAAGAAAAGACTCAACACTTTTATCCCTTTCGATAAATAGTGTTTCTCTTTCTTCAAGTGTTGGAAAATAGTTTCACGAATTTGAGCACGTTTCAATATGGTTGGATTGGATTCATTTATACTTTGGCCAATTTTTAATATCTCACCATTCAAGAATTGAATACTCTCTTGTCCCTCGAATGCATCGATGTCATCCACAATAAAGTTCTGATCTTTATAATAATCCAATTGACCTGAGCTTTCCCATAAATCACTTCCAACTCTTACAGTTACTTTACTCCGTTTGACTTCATTGTTCTTAGATAGCTGATTGATCTCAATGACTGCGGAGTAACCATTTTTCACATTGATTGATATGAGTTTTACATAAGCAAGATGTGTTGGTTGATCTTCGATGATTGAAGATACTTCAATGTGTTTTACTAGGTTTTGATGATAAGCATCCACTGGTGTTAAGCGATACATCATATTAAACTCCTTACCCTTTCGGTAAGTTGCAGAATATCGGAGCTTAGCCAATGGTCTTAGTGTATCAATCGCTTCGCTGGATTTTGTAGTGTTGTCTACAGATTGAGGCTCATCGATAATAACAATTGGATTTGTACTTGAAATTAAATCAATTGGCTTGTTTCCAGAAAGTCGATCATTAGGACGATTAATGATATTCTCACTCTTTTTAAAGGCATCGATGTTAATGATCATGACTTCAATATTTGAACTCGTCGCGAAATTTTGGATTCTTTCGAGTCGATTAGAATCATAAATAAAGTAGTTGTAGATTACGTTGTCATAGTGTGCTCTAAAATGACTTTCGGTAATCTGAAAGCTCTTATACACACCTTCTTTGATCGCAATGCTAGGAACAACTATTATAAACTTTGTCATTCCATAAAGCTTATTCAGTTCTAATATCGTTTTGGTATAGACGTATGTTTTGCCTGTACCCGTTTCCATTTCAATTGAAAAGTCTCGACTTCCCAAAGTCGTTGACATACGAATGTTATTATCGTCTTGTATTTTGCGTACATTAAGCAGAATCTCATGATTTGTAAGTGTGCATTTATTAGAAAAACCTGTTAAATACGATACAGCTTGACCTTCTAATGCAAAGCCACTCACGCTTCCTAAGTCTTGAGAGATATCTATGGTGAATTGTGACTGCTTGATTTCCATTCCTTCAAAGATTCGAACAATGGAATTAACCGCATCTGTTTGATACGGCTGAATACTAAATTTCAGCTCCATATCATACCACCTAAATTGTTGCGACTTTCTCTACACCAGCTGTTTCCAATCGTTTCAACGCATTGATCTTATCATTATCATTAACAAAACCACGTTCATCAAAAATGACTTCTCGTGGTGCTAGTCTAGCAATCTCCAAAACATCACTTTCGGTAATCGTTTGGTTGATATACACGATTGTCTGATTCATTGCGATGCTAAATGCTTCTTTACCATTGATTTGAATCACATCAACTGGCTTATCGAACACACCATATTTCAATAGAATCTCATACAAAATATCGAGACTTGAACGTTCAGGTAAGAACACATCTTCAGAGAAAATATTCTCCAAGTCTTTGGATGTACTATCAAATGTCTTCAAATTGCTCGTATCCAACTTAAAGACTTTAAATCCAATATCCAATTGTTCAGGATCAATCGTATCTTCAAGCATACCTTGCTTGTTGCGTTTCTCAATTAATTCATTCTTAATCTTATCTCCAGCTCTACGTATGCGTTCTTTACCAATCTCACAGATATTTTCATATCCTGCTTTGAATGCTTCTGATTTCTCATCTGTCTTCTCAGGCAATTGAACCATGATAAACTTACGATTACCTCCATCTTCTGCATTAAGTTGCATGACGGAGTGGGCGGTAGTAGCAGAACCAGAGAAGAAATCTAACGTTATACAATCACTTGAATCAACTCGATTAAGTAGATAATTTAATAATTCAATTGGCTTTGCATAATTGAAAAATGAGCTTAAACCTAAGAAGTCAAGCATTTTTGAACCTTGGGTACTTGAGTAGTTACTAATAATACCCATTGGTCTCTGGGTTCTTTCAATAATGTTTCCCTCATTATCACATTTTAAATATTGTTTTGTATAGACTATCCATTTTCGATTAGAGTCCATTCTAAACTCAATAAAACCCATTTTTAACCCCCATTCGAACTTTGTTTTAGACCATCTCCAACATGCTTTTTTCCCACCATTATTATCAGTTGGGGTGACCATAGTACCATCAGGTACGGTTATTGGATAGTCCAGTGAATTTGAGTATTGAATAGATCCCATCCCTAATTTTTGAAGATAGTATTTGCCTCTAATAGCAACATACTGATCTGAAGACTTGTATCGATCTTCATTACTTACTTCTACACCAAGAATTTCTAGTAAATTTATTGACTTTGAGAAGCAGAGTATGTGTTCATGCTTAATTCTAAAAAGTTTACTGTCAGAGCTCCCTCCACCTTCATGATTAGTCCAAATTAAATCCGCTACAAAATTCGTTTCACCAAAAACTTCTACACAAATCTTTTTCAAATTATCAACTTCATTATCATCAATGCTGATAAATATTATTCCATCATCAGAAAGTAAGTTTTTTGCCAACATCAATCTAGGATACATCATATTTAACCAATCTGTATGATATCTTCCACTTGTTTCAGGATTTGCTCTTAAAGTTTGATTGGTTTGTTCTTTGTAGTTCTTAATACTATCTTTAAAATCATCTTTATACACAAAGTCCCCACCAGTGTTATATGGAGGATCAATATAAATCATTTTTATTTTACTGTGATAGGACTTCTGAAGAAGCTTTAACACTTCAAGGTTATCTCCTTCAATGTAAAGATTCTCAGTTGCATCCCAGTTTTTACTAGATTCTTTGTCAGGCCTTAACGTTCCAGTAGATGGGCGTTGAGCAAAACGAATGGAATCTGATTTACCACTCCAAGTAAATTGATAACGTTCATTTCTAGACTCGATTTGTTCGCCTAGTATTTCTTTAAGTACATCAAAATCAATCTTTCCTTCCGTAACGACTTGTGGAAAAAGTTCCTTGATTTTCTCAATGTTCTCTTTAGTGATATCAACACTCTCCATTGACAGTTTTTCTATTCTTAACTCTGACATAAGACCTCCATTGTTTGTTTTTGTAACGCTTCTAATCGCTTTCTATCTATTTTGATCTGCATGTGCAGATCCATACGTCTTGCTAGACTCTTCTCTTTTCGATTTTCAGCTTCATTTAATTTAATTGAAACTTGAATATTCTTGATATCTTCGACCAACTTCTGCAATAACTCTACATCAACATTAATACTTGGATATTGATTCATGTCCTCAATAATCTGACTCAACTGAATGATTTGTGAATACTTCGAATAGTATTCTTTGAGGTTTGATACTTTTACTCTCTGATAATTGATCTGACTTATATAGTTTATGAATTCCTCATTAATCGTTAATGTTGGTGTAATATAAACTTCTTCTACAATCGTTTGCTCAGCGTTATTCAAATTGATTCGCTTTAAAGCACTCGAGAGTTGAATCCTATTCTCGTAAATTGAATACAGTATGGTTGGGTTTGGAAACATTCCATGTAGTAAGCCGTACACCTCTGAACTTAATGGAAATCGTTTGCTCGTTATCTCCAAGATAAAGAAGGCTTGATAATTCTCATAAGCATCCACATAAGCCCTTATGCGCGACGTTTCCTCATCAATCAAGGCAACAAGCGTAACAGATGAAATTGTTTGCTCAATGAGTTGTTTCTGCTTGAGCGTACTATGTTCTACCAGTTTCTTCAGAGGAATCCGCTTCTGAATCAAACATGACTTTGGTAGATTCAAAGCCTCCATCCAACTCATGCGATCACCATGAAAGTAACCAATTCAAAATCACTAAGTCCGGAGATTTGCTTATCAATCAATGAAGACTTACCAAGTTTGAATAAGGAATCAATCCCCTTTTCCTCAACTCGACCTTGAATGTCAAAAACAGCTTTCTCGAGTAGATTGGTGTATTTAGACATGTTGTTTCCATTGCGTGTCTCAAGGTTGAATTGATTCACTAACTGTTCAATCGGTTCTTTACGACCGACTGCCATCAGCTTCAACGCATCTAAGATTTTCTTAGGATGATCATGTCCATAGAGGATGGATCCATCCTCTTTTACATAGACAAGATGAAACGGATAAAGTGAATTACTCGCAACTTCATTACGATCAAATTTACGTTCCTTCAAGCAGTAAACAACACCGGGTTCAAACTCATCTCGAATAACATTTGGTATGTCCGTAATTGCATGCACGCCCGTTGGATAAGATTCAAGTACATCCGGATTTGCTTTCATGTACTGATCCAACGCCATTAAGAATTCATCGAGTGTCAAGTCAGTAATTGAAATACCACCAGTCAAGTCTTCAAGATCAATCACATCGCTTTGTAACTGTTTTAACTGTTCACTACGATATTGTAAATTCTTACTTTCAGCATTTAATAGATCATCTTCACCTGTCGCAGCCAAATCCACCATGGCCATACGATTGCGAACACGATTCTCTAAGTTGATGTATTCATCCAGTTCAATATTCGGCCAGAAATTGACCAATTGAATACTCTTGTTCGTAGATCCAATACGATCAATACGACCAAAACGCTGAATAATACGAACTGGATTCCAATGAATGTCATAGTTAATCAAGTAGTCACAATCTTGAAGATTCTGACCTTCACTAATACAATCTGTCGCAATCAAAAGATCAATCTCTTGAATCTTTTGATTCATCTTACTTGAACGCGGTGAAAAATAAGCTAGGATTTCTTCAAATCCATTCCTAATCTTAGGAACATTAGATTTAACCATATCCGAACCTGTTACGATACCACTGTAAACTCCATGATGCTCTAAGAAATAACGATGAATATGTTCATAGATATAGACAGCCGTATCACTGAATGCTGTGAATACAATGACTTTACGATTATTTGGATTTATAGGGTTCAATATCTTGTTTTCAATCTCTTGAATTAGTCTATTCAGTTTAGCATCATCTTTCGCCTTAACTTGACGAGACATTTCCAGAAGATACTTAATAATTCTTTGATCTTCTAATAGATCTTCTTCATATCTTTTTTGATCCATGTCTTTAAGTTTCACTTTGACTGTCTTTCCAATTTCAAGATCATCAAGTTCCTCATCGTCCATTTCTTCACTAAACTCTGAAAAGTCCTGAACGATATTAAGTTTATCTAAAGTTGAATTGACATTGTTTAAAATTCTTTCAAGTGTCAGTGCAAATGAATTCACACTGGATTCCAATCGTTTCAATAAGTTGACTCGCATCAAGTTGACTAGATTTCTTTCACGATCCGACTGAAAGAATGCACTCTTTCCTTCTTGCACCACTTGCTTGTATTCTTGTTCGTATTCATCCCGTTTTATTGGAAGAAGATATAATAATGGTGAATAGATCGGTAACTTTAATCTAAGAATCTCGTTATTAATCTTTGAAAAATCAAGGAAATTACCTTTAATATCGATATTTGTTTTTATCGAAATAGGCTTTAAACGAGTTGGGAACTCTCCAATACCCGTTGTTTCATAATACTTTTGAATATGTTTTCTACTTCGTGCAATGGTGACTGTGTTGAGTAAGTTGTAAAAATCAAAATCCAATGATTTTTGTAACTCTTCCACTTTACGTTTATCATTCGTTTGTTTCGCCCAATCGTTAAAACGTGTCTGCGCAATTCTTAACGTTTCATTGATACTTTTTATTCCGGCATTTTCTTGAAAAGCATCATCTTTATCCTCTGTGATAAACATGATTTGATTACGTAAATCTGTAAACCCATTATTAACAGGTGTTGCGGATAACATTAATACCTTTGTTTTAACACCAGACTGTATGATATCTTCCATCAACTTCTGATATCTTGTTTTTCTCTCAGGTGCATTAGGCTTATTTCTAAAGTTATGCGACTCATCAATGACGACTAAATCATAGTTACCCCAGTTCAACTTTGATAAGTCAATTTCACCTGAATACCCAGCTTCTCTGGAAAGGTCTGTATGAAATAAAACATCGTAATTAAAGCGATCATCGACCAATGGGTTGTAAATTGAATTTTGTTTGAATCCAGCCCAGTTTGCTCTTAGCTTTTTAGGTGCTAAAACTAGGATTCGATCATTTCTAAGCTCATAATATTTAATGATGGCTAAGGCCTCAAACGTTTTCCCTAAACCAACAGAGTCCGCAATGATACAGCCATTGTAGAGTTCTAACTTCTTAATCGCTCCTACAACAGCATCATGTTGAAAATTATATAGCATATTCCAAATCTTGGTTTTACTGATACCCGTACGCTCTTTAATTCGTGCCATCTCATCCATCGAATTAAGCTTCTCTCCAAAAATCTGATATAAAGTTAAGTAGTAGACCAGTTCTGGGGAATTCTCTTTATAGAGGTTTAGGATATACGACAACAAGGTATCCTTCACATCATGAACCATTGATTCATTATTCCAGATATCATCCATCATGCCCTTAAATACATTTAAAACTTCAGGTTCACTACTCACCATATTAAAGGTAAAGTTTGGCCGATTATAATAACCCAAACCTTCTCGCGAAAAAGACAAACTTGATCCATTGACTAAGAAGCTTGGTGTTTGTTCATGAATATAAAAATTACTTGTTTGAACAGTGTTGCTGGTTGTTACAGATCGAACATCCATTTTCTTATCAATCATTCGGTAACATTCGGCTGCGACTTGATTCTGATCCAGATTATTCTTCAGATTAATCTCATAAGGAAATTCAGAAACATTTTTCTCGCGTTTCGCCATTTCCAATTTAAATTCTCGAACTTCTTTTTGATTGTTCTGAAGTCGACGTATAAAAGTCGGTTCATTGAATAAGAATCTAACCTTCTTAACATCTCTCAAGATTTCTTTCAATTCATCAAATGCATAGATCGTAAACATCGGTGACACAACAAAAAGTTCAGAATCTTTTTGTATATTGTCTTTTAGGAATTGACTCACCGAGCCCTGCTTCAAATTATCCAAAGGATACTGCATGATCATACCCCCCACAAAAACATCATTGAATTAATTATAACACTGTTAAACATGTTAAAACCTTGTGTTTTTGTGAGTATTAAGTAAATAAACCTATCAAAAACTTTAATTTTAATATCGATATTTCTATTGTGGAACACTGTTGAAGATAATATTAAGCACAAAAAATACTGGTAACAGATGAATTATTTGTATATTTTTAAGAATCTTCATATACTACATCCCTCCTTAAAACAACATAAACGAAATATTAAGACTAAACAAATTCAAGTACATAATTAAGGACACATACCTATCATGGACATTGAAGTAATGATATTCCAACATTTTTTAATTCGTTCTTAAACAATATTAAGTATAATAGTTACATAACAACGGGGGATCCATAATGAATATTGACGATTCTAGAGCCTTAGAAGAACTAAAGCACTGGGAAGTGGAATACACTAATAAACGTGAGCATAGTATTGTGAATAGAACATTTAAGAGGGTTGGGGAACTTGCAAAGCCTGTAACCATACCATTATCGAGAACATTTAAACCTTTAACCGACAGTGATCTGTCAAAAAAGGTTCAAGAAACACTACAAGTCGCAATTGCTGGTGCATTCCAATTTACACACGATAATATAAAGTACACTTATGATAAAAGTTATATCTTAAGAGCATTAAAGGTTGACTCTTTTGATCAGCTAAACAGCTTTAACGCAAATACAATTGAGCATCATGTTAAGAAGATAGCAGATCAAAATAAAATTGCTTCAGCAGTTGAAGGAGCTGGTTTTGGAATTGGCGGACTTGAATCGACACTTGCAGAAATTCCAGTGTTTTTTAGTTTACTCGCACGTGTCCAACAACAAATTTGCTCATGTTACGGATTTAATCCTGAAAGTGATTTCGAGCAAGCATTTATGTTAAAAGCAATGGCTTTCTCTGATTTTATTTCACTAGGCGGTAAAACGGAGCTCTTGCTTGAAATGAATGCACTTAAAATAGCAATAAAGAGGAACACATATAAACAATTAAATGAAATGGGGAGTAAGTTTTTACTCCCTCAGATAGCAAAGAACTTTGCAGCATCACAGGGTGTACGTTTATCAAAAACAAAGATGATACAAGGCATTCCATTTATTGGAGCTGTGGTGGGTGGGTTATTTAACTATGGTTACATAACACGAGTTATCAACACAACCAATCGACTTTATAAGAAAAGATTTTTGGAAAATAAATATAACATCATTGATATAACCTCGGCTTAAGTACTTGTACAAAGTACTTTTTTTCTAAACTAAATTTGCATTTATAATCCAACACAAATTCCAATTCTACTTCTGCTTTATCATTAGAAAAGGGCCTCAGCCCTTTAGTACTCTAACTCATCCTGTATATTCATCAAATTCCCTGTTAATGCATAGAAGAGCGGTAGATTCTTATCACCACCGACAATCTTCCAATCCTTATCCACTTTGACCAAATACACATCAACCGTACCTTCAAACGTTTTTGTATAATCCACTTTTAAGAGATTGAACTGCTCCAACATATACGCTGTTGTCTCTTCTTCAGTTGTAAAGGTTAAGCTAAATAAAGCTGACATCAGACGATTCATCAGATCCATCGTCATATCCATCAAAGGATACGCCTTGATGGTCACATTCACCACAGCCTCATCATCCGTAATGGTTGTATTGTTGATGGTATATTCAAACTCTTGTACTAAATCGAGATAAACGGCAGATAGCTCTTTACCCGCTTCAGTTTGATTGTTTAATAATGCTTCCGTATCCTCGGTATTCAAACCTGGATCACGATCAAAGTAGCTTGCATGTAACTCCGCATCATAAATCGGATTGTCATTTGATTTAATCATATTGAAATATTCACTCAACACCGCATCCGGCTTAACCGCACACGCTGTTAGTAGAAACACCACGAGTAATAATCCTATTTTCTTCATAAACATCCTCCATGCCCTTATTCTAACGGCATTACTCGTTATCTACAAGTTTACGTTTCTTAAGCTTACGATAGATGGTGTATGCAATAAGCAATAGAATGAGTAACAACCACAACCAACACCAAGATCCAGCTTTAGATACCTTATTTTCTACAGGCTCCAATGATGGTTCCACTTCTTCATCTTTTGGTTCCGCTATAATTTCATTCGTATCGAGTTCATCTTCAGTTACTGATGATTCCTCAATGACTGGAGACACCACTATCGGTTTACTTACAATGATGACTGGCGATTGTACATTATTTGCTTCTACTTCTTGAACTGGATTTGAAGCTACAGGACTTGGCTCTTGAAAGATAGGTTCTTCCGCAACGGGTTCTTCGATAATGATTTCGTCCGCTGGATTTTCAATCCATTTCGCATAGAGTGCCATATCTTGACTGTATGTATTTGTTGAATCGAACGAAATCGTTAGTGCTTCATCCTGATACCACCCCTCGAGTGTAAATCCATCGTAGATCAACTCAGGCAATATAATACTACTGTTTTTAGTGTGATTCGTAACTTGAATTTCATCTCCATTATTAGGATGTATCGTTACCTCAAATACTTCATACTGAAATAAGGGATGTCCATCATTTAAACTCGTATCGATTAGCCAAATGGTATCAAAATCAAAATGTGCATAGGTTTCATTGATTAAAAGTTCTTCACCTGTTTTCATTCCCACATCATCCACTAACAATCGATCCCGATCATAATAAACATCATTCAATATTGTTTCTGGTGAGTCTAATTCTGACCCAACCCATGCCCTCAAGTTTTGATATAAGTTCGGATCATTTATGCTGGTTTGATGATAAACATGTTCAATCATGAGTTGATGTGTTTCACACCCATCTCCCATTCGTGTACCAATCCATGCAAAACTACCCAACAATGTTTCATCACTTGTATTGATCAAAGTCATCTTTGAATACACATCCTTGATGTTTACTGAAGATGACAAGATTTCACCGATGATCAATCCAATACTATCCAAGGCATCAAGCGTCCCTTTTGTGAAAGAATTACGGATGGATACACTTGTACTTCTATTGACTGCACCAATCAAACCACCGACTTGGAATCCACCTTTAATCATGCCATTAAAAGAAGTCTGATTGATCTGCACTTCATTTGGCTCAAGAACTTCAGCCCAAGGATCAAGTGGTTCGATTGTTCCAATCAGTCCCCCTGCATTGAAACCACTATTCAGTTCAACGTTTGATATCGCGATGTTTTCAAGTGTACTGTTTAGCGCGCGTCCTGCAATCGATCCAACACTTACCATTTCCATAAGTGCATCGATCGTCAATCTGTCCACATTTAGATTACGAATACTTGCGCCAGAAAGCTGTTCAAACAGGCCCACATTGGATATTGAGCTTTCTGACAGAATGATCTCCACATTCTTTAGCGTATTCCCCTGCCCATCCAATAATCCACTGAACAATGGAATCGGTCTATAATCAACCCCATCAAAATCCAAATCATTCATCAGTAAAACAGTATCCCCAACATCAATCGACAACCAATCATCAACGGTATACACTTCTTTGACTTCTAAAGCTTGAATTGGTGTGTGAAGCGAAATAAAAAGGCTTAATAATAAGCCCATTCTGAGTATTGTTTTCATTGAGCCACCTTATACATTAATGGTAACCAATTGGTAAGTAAATGTGAAGTATTTACACACGATAAAGAACAAATTAACGAGGATAATCCCGTTGATGATTGAAACAATTTGAATAATTTGTGAGAAACATAATCTTTATAACAAATACCTACTGAGCACGACGCACTTGATTACGACCTGCTGCTTTAGCTTCATATAATGCCTTGTCTGCACGTCTGAGTACAGACTCAAGATCTTCATGATCAATGCGTACAGCGAGCCCTAGACTGATGGTGATGTTTAGATTGAGTTCGTTATGCTGGATGCTTTCCTTTTCCACCGTTACACGTAATCGTTCGGCAATCAGAAGTGCGGCATCCATTTCACTCATACGTAAAAGAACCGCAAACTCCTCACCCCCCATGCGTGCAATCACATCACTGCTTCGAAAACATTGTTTCATGGTTTCAGCTAAGGATTTCAATACCGTATCCCCTGCTTCATGCCCATGGTGATCATTGACATCTTTGAAGTGATCGATATCAATCATCAAACAGGCAAGTGGTTCATGGTAACGATCCGCATGATCAAAGATCTGATTGGCTTGTTCAAAGAAAGAACGACGATTGTTCAACTGCGTCAAAGCATCGATGTTCACCAAATGCTCCAATCGATTCAAAATCGCTTCTCGTTCACTCACATCTTCGATGGATACCAAATACCCACTGTTTTCAATGGCTTGACTGGAGATTGATACTGTCTTATTATGTTTCTCCAATTGGATAAGATGCTTCGCATCATCCAAGATCCATTCATGAATTGAAGGATTGTTTGTCTCCAATTGCTTCAACAATTGTTTCCCTAAAGGATTCATATCTACGACCTTCAACTGCTTGCTTAACAACAAATACCCGATCCGATTATCCTCAAACACACGCTCCCGTGCCATTTCCTTGATCTCCAAGAAGTTATATTTCGTCAGCGCATGATTGATCAAGAGTATACACGGCGGTAGAATTAAAGCTGTATAATCAATGCCCAAATCACCAAAATTTATGAACACCAAAACCAAGGCTACATAGGGTAAGATCGATGCCCACAACAACAAACTGAACTGCATCCGCTCATTCCCCTTTGCTTTACGATAACGTAAGGCATAGAACCGCGTACATGCGACCAAGGTGATCAACACATAGGTCATTTGAACCAGATACCAGGGTCCTTTGACTAGATACATGGCCGTATAATCACCTAAGAACACCAAGGTCATGGACGCATAATACCAGTGATGAAAATCATTGGTCAGACGTATGACAAACGTCAAAACGGGAACACTGATGACCAACAGACCTCGCCATCCCTGGATCCACTGTGGTCGTCCGGTATACACCGCACTGACCGCAAACCACAAGGCTGGAAAGAACGGAATCCCAAAGTACTGAATCTGATTCCAAAAGATCATCGCATCCAAGGACGTCGCATTCAACTCCACTAGATAACCCAAGAGATACACTTGCAAGGTCAAGCTCAAGATCCCTAAGAGTTTGGCATGTTGGGATCGACCACGGACAAAGGAATGCACAAAGAGATACGAGAGTGCAAGAATTGCGAGAAAGAGATATAAGGAGAGGAGTTTAAAGCCCATGGTGAACCTCAGTGGTAAGATATAAGAACATTCTTATGCTTTAAGTTTATTAGACAACACAATAAAAATAAACAAGAATAGTATAGAAATCTTAACAAAAAAACTTAGCGTATAACGAAAAAAACCACCTTCGTGGTTCTTCCCTACCTTATTAGGCCATGTACATAATTATTATAATACACTTTACGTAATGTTCAAGTCTTGGTTACAGATAGTCCCAACATTCGATTGAAATGCTTCTGATATTTCTTCGTGAACCAGGCCGCAATCCAAGCTTTAAGCAAATCAAGCGGTACAAATGGGATGACACCGATCATCAAGGCTTTGCCGTAGGACAAACCGAGAACCAATTTCAATACGAGGAAACCAAAGAAATAGACAACGATGATGCCCCCAAAGATGGCCGCCACCATACGTCCGCCATAACCTTTCGCATGGTCTTTTATGATGGACATCACCACGACTCCAATCAGAAAACCAAAGAGATAGCCCCCTGTTGGGCCGAAAAGTACTGTTAGACCAGCCGTCCCATTGGAGAACACCGGTAACCCGATCGCACCTAAAAGTAGATACAAACCAACCGAGGTGAACGCAATGTTCACCGGCATGCTTAAGCCAATAAGCATGACCATTAAGGACTGTGCCGTAAATGCGACACTCGATATGGGCAAAGGAATGGATATATAGGCCGACACTACAAGCAAGACTGCTAAGAGTGCGGAGATCGTCATACGTTTGAGTGGTTTCATTGCTTCTCCAAGAATGGAAGTATCATAACAGAATCAACGAAAAATAAAAAGCATCATTCTTCCTCATCATCTTCTTCATAGGGTATAAGCTCTTCCATTAAACGGTAGACTTCATCATAATTGCTCATGTATTCAGGGAGTGAATGCGACTTTATGTTCTCGATCATTTCTAGATGATTAGTTTTCCATTCGATGTTTCGATCCAAACAGACCAAGATCGCATCTTCCAACACATCCAGATATCGCTCATCCGGTCGATACAATACCTCCAGAATTAGAGCTAGATTATCCGCAAAATCAAGGATAAGGGATAAACGCCCTTCTTCTTGAGGAAAGGTTTTGAGCCACACTAAAAGATCATTGGCAGCCTTGGGGCTAGCAATCTTGAGATCCCCTGAACGCGTCCAAAAACTATTATCCAGTTTCTTTTCCCACTTCACAAACAATTTTTCCATATCCTTCTCACTTGCTAAAAGTGCATCCAATAAATCTTGATTGGACTTGCTCGCTTGTGTGAATTGTTCAATGATGTGAATCAGTTCTTCATTGGTAAAGTTTGTGAGTTGTTTTAATTGTTTCGGTTTCATGATTCCTCCATTAAAAAAGGAGCACGATAAAATGCTCCTTCGTATTTATTCGTAGTAATAATTCTCTAATCCATTCAACTTGAAGAGCTCCAGGAACACTTCAACGGCATCTTTCACTTCTGCGATCGCTTGAACATTGATGTTCATACGCTCCCAAGCAGAAGCTAAGATCTTACCACTGGGCACACCCAATTGAGTGAGTCTTTCTTCAGTGATATCACTTTCCAATTGACTTGGATTTTGATTGATGGCTTCATTGTAGGCTTGCATCTTTAATAAACGGGCATCGATTTGAGCTTGTTTGTCTTCACTGAGATCTGACTTTACAAAGATAGCCGCTTGAGGATAGTTGTCCTGTGCTGTTTTGTTGGACCATAATTCTTGAAGGTCGCTGAGGATGCTTAATTCTAAAGCAGGCGTCAAGCTCTTAGCCTTTGCGATGGTTGCCGTAACCAAAGGTTCTGCTAAAAGTCCTACTTTATACTGACCCGCTAAGAGTTGACCTTGGACATCGGTAACCGACGCAAAGGCTTCAGTGCTTTGATTCAAGACCTGTTTGAATACAAGACCTGGGACTGCTTGTTCCCCAAAGATAGCGATGGTTTCTGCATTGATGTCGGTATTGCTTGGACCCACTAAGTAGAGATTACCCCAAGTCACGACGGCATAGAGCCGATATTGGTTCTCACCCTTCTTGCTTAAGGCAGCCCCAAGGTTGACTGGAGCGATGATCATATCTTGTTCACCCTTGATGAGTTCCGCACTGATGACATCCGTCCCATCCACAAACTCAATCTGATCCTTTGCCTCATCCAAAAGTGGAATCAAGCTGAGTGCAGGTGCCCCCTTAGGGGAGAGAATCGTTAGATTCTCCCACTCTAAAGGTTTAGCCTGACATCCAAACAAAATCAATAAACTAAGAATGACGCTGATTAATCGCTTCATTTTATCGTTTTTCCTTCACTTCACTAAGAAGATTCTTAATCATCTCTTGTACTTTGACGGTTTCACTTGCTTGTGAACCATAACGACGAAGATTGACTTCTTTATTCTCAACTTCTTTATCCCCAATAGTCAATTGGATTGGAACTTTCTTCATTTGAGCTTCACGTAAGCGATAACCCAACTTTTCATTCCGTTCATCCACTTCAACACGGAAACCTAAGGCGAGAAGTTGATCCTTCAATTCATGTGCAAAGTCATGGTGGATCTCAGGATTGACCGGTAAGATACGGATTTGATCCGGAGCCAACCACAATGGGAAGGCACCTGCGTAGTGCTCAATCAAGATGCCGATGAAACGTTCAACGGAACCAAAGATGACACGATGCAACATGATCGGTCTTTTCTTCGAACCATCACTGTCCACATAGGTCAGATCGAAACGTTCTGGCAAGTTCATATCCAATTGGATCGTACCACACTGCCAAGCACGTCCTAAGGAGTCTTGGAGGTGGAAATCCAACTTAGGACCATAGAATGCCCCATCCCCTGGATTGACCTTGACACTGTGTCCAGACTTCTTACAAGCCGATTCTAGGATACGTTCGGATTCATCCCATACTTCGATACTTCCGATGTATTTCTCTTCAGGACGTGTTGAGAGTTCAATGGAGTACTGTAGACCAAAGATCTTATACACACGATCGAAGAACGCAATCAAACGTACGATTTCATCTTCAACCTGATCCGGAGTCATGTACAAATGCGCATCATCTTGAGTGAAGGTACGCACTCTGAACAAACCATTGAGCGCACCGCTTGCCTCATGACGATGAACCAAGCCCAATTCACCCACACGCAGTGGCAGATCTTTGTAGGAATACAAACGATTCTTATACACCAACATGCCGCCTGGGCAATTCATTGGCTTTATCGCAAATTGACGATCATCCACATCACTGATGTACATGTTTTCTTTGTAGTTGAACCAGTGACCTGATACTTCCCACAATTCTTGAGACAACATGATCGGTGTCTTGATGAACTCATAACCTTCTTTGGTGTGCTCTTCATACCAGAAGTTCTCCAGGATGTTTCTAAGAATCATCCCCTTGTTCAACCAGAATGGGAAACCCGGACCGTATTCACTCATCATGAAGAGTTCGAGTTCTTTACCCAACTTCTTATGATCGCGCTTCTTCGCCTCTTCCAAGAGGTAGAGATGATTATCCAAAGCTTCTTGGGTATCAAATACAATACCGTAAACACGTTGAAGCATCTTATTGTTGGCATCACCCTTCCAATACGCTCCAGAAACCTTTAACAACTTGAAGAACTTGATTTGTTTGACCGTATCCACGTGTGGCCCACGACACAAGTCTTCAAACTCACCTTGTTTATAGGTCGAGATGGTGACCCCTTCCATGTTGTGGATGAGATCGAGTTTGTAGGGATCATCCTTGAAACGCTCCAACGCTTCTTCCTTAGAGATTTCTTCACGTACGATACGCTTACCATCTTTAGAAATCTTCTTCATTTCCGCTTCGATCTTCGGAAGATCGGATTCACTCAAAACCACATCTCCTAAATCAATGTCATAGTAGAAGCCTTCCGTAATGACAGGTCCTACCCAAAACATCGCTTGTGGATACAAACGTTTCACTGCCTGAGCCATCAAATGCGCTCCGGAGTGATTCAATACATTCAATTCCGCATGTTCTTTAATATTGATCATTCCACGATCCTCCTTTTATATAAAAAAATCCCATCCAAAGGACGAGATTCTCGCGGTACCACCTTAATTCAAAGCTATTGCCTTGCACTCATCGTTAACGTCGATCAAACGGGATTCTTTCATGAATCCACCCCTTAAGTGGTAATCAATTGAGCTCAGGAAAGTTTGCACCAAACACTTTCTCTCTGTACAAAGCACCAATCATCATGTCTTAAGCATTGGCTATGTCTAGAGTTTAAGCCAAATGGAAATCAATGTCAATATGGATACTTTTCAAGCTTATCCAGGTAATCCTGAAACGTTGAACATGGAAGTTTTCTTCGCTTTTTTAACATGCCGCTCCAAAGCGACTCAGCGGATTGAAGATCAATGATATTTTTACGATACATCATCTCCAAGATTGACGCACTTGTTAATGACTCAAGATCAAAGAATTGGATGTAATAACTTATATCCGATAAGTTATTACTTGCTAAAATACCTTTATATCGATGTGCCAACACAATTGCAGCTGCTTCACCTTTACCAATACGCGGAACACTCGCATCTCGTCCACTAACAAGATCTACATAGTTCCGATATTCGTTTGTTCCTGATTCAATATCCTTGATTTCTAGAAAGCCTTTTTGAATGTAACCATCAACTTTTTGATGAAAGTGTGGTATTTTTTTAAATTCTTCATATACTGGTCTTGGAAGTATGAATCCTTGTGGAAAACATTGTATTAGCAAGTTCATCGAATCAACCCACAAAAAAGAAGACAAACAATCCGTGTCAAAGAAAATCAATTTAGTCATATACTTCATTAACTTCCAAATCAAAAACTAAATCCTCTCTAAAAGCATCTAATAAATATGATTCAAATTTACCTTGAGAAATCAATGATGCATCTCTTAATTTATGTGCGAGCGATAGGTAACGCCCAGTTGTTGAATGAATATTCTTATCGCAAGTTTTGTATAGAGCTAAATCATAACCCAAACGAAGCGCTCCTCTTTGAATATCTTTTTCGAAGTATTTACTTTCATCTACGGTAAGATATCCATCTGCTACAAGACGCACCAGCAACGATTTTCGACTCACTCCATAAAGCTGCTCAATAAAAATAATATCTTTGAGTTCTAATTTATTTCTATCCTCTTTACGCTCTGTAATATCTGAATGCAAGGACTGTGAAGGCATCAGTAGATAACTAGCGAATAGGTCAGCTTCTACTTCAGAATCATTTCCTTTGACTTTAGAATTTTGAGCAACGGATACTGAATTATCTTCGTTCTGATGATCAAAGTAATGGTACAGTTCATGCGCTAGAGAAAAATTCTGTCGCCCTAAAGTAGATCTCGAATTGATCGCAATCAAATCAGCTGACTTTAAACACATACCACTAATATTATCTGCAAAAGGATAATATACAATCGTTAGTTTTCCATGCGCTTCTACAAGTGTTTTAAGGTCGATGGGACCACCTACTTCTGCTCCTAAAAGAGTGCGAACATCATAAGCAAAGCGTTGTAAACTGTCTTTAGTCTTCATGTAATAACCCCTTCATCTCGATAATATTGAGGGCTATCTGTTGAATCTTTGAAATCGATTCAAGGTCAATAGATTCGAGTTCTTTTGCCCTAAACAATATCTTTAAACTTGGACTAAAATTTTCAATCTCCAAGTCTTGTATGAAACAACCAAATAACAAACACGCCTTATCAAGGTGATGTGTACTTAACTCTCGTTCACCTTTTTCAAATTTACTAAGCATGGATTGATCGATACCCAGATACTCTGCTAAGTATGCTTGCGTTATATTCATAGATTCTCTGATACGACGAAAATTATTTCTAATAGAACTCATAATATCCTCCCCTGGTAATCCAATTATAGCATTGTTGTCATATATTTTGAATTTTATCAAGATATTTTTATGACACAATACAAAGATTTAAATATTCTATCGAATTTAGAATGATAATTCATATCGTTTTAAAGTGGTTCGACTCTCAATAGAGTATCCGAATTATTTTGATAGTAATCATCAAAAAAAGCACGTCTTTATTGTATTAATCACAATAGATGGTTGCTTTGCTAAATTTATACATTAAACTCTACAAAGTTTATACTCCATGTCATGCAATATACCTCGATATTCCCGTTGTATCAAAAAGATAAAGTGCTATGATGACATTAGGAGGGCTAAATATGGTAAAGCTTGAGCTAAATCGTCATATCAATGCATCCATCGACAAGGCATGGAAGGCATCTAATTTCAAAACCGCTACAGGTCCATATCGAGTCATTATTTTGGATGAAGGGAATCCAAACAATGGTGTCGGATCGATTCGAAAGATATTCAATGGACCCCTCAGCGTTCAAGAGAAATGTCTGAGTTCTGATCCACCCTTTTCAATGACTTACACACTGTTAAAAGGCGCACCGGTTCAATCGGATTATCTCGGAACGCTCAATTTGTCTCAAAAAGAGGATTCTACAGATTTGTCCTGGGTGATACAGTTCACACCTTTGGTTCCAGGAACCGGTTTCTTGGTCAAAGGCTTATTAAAAGGGATGATCACAAAAGTCATCGATCGAATCGAAAGGGATTCAATAAAGAAAAATTAAGAGTGATGAACATGGTGTCCATCACTTTTTCTGTGCAGTCATCTTTCGATACAAGTGTTCACTGATTGTCGCATTGGATTCACCCTTCAAATGAATTGGATCATCTCTATTTTCTTGATCCTCATCCTTTAAAACAAGATGTCGAGGGATACGTTTTGAACGTTGAACCTCTCTTAAAACAAGTTGAATGAATTGAGACATGCTTAGACCTTGTTCCTCAAGGATTAGGGTAACCTCTTCTTTTAAGGCTTTCTCAACTCTAAGGTTGATGATTGAATCTTTCATAAGACTCCTTGTGTATATACATTGTATATACAGATTAACACAGACAAAAGAAAAAGGGAACTGCTGTTCCCTTGATTAGAATGCGAAATTACCGTCTTTGAACACAACCACTTCTTGATTGTCTTGCGTCAAGCCAATGATGGACATGTCCACACTGCCAAACATGAAGTCTTCGTGTTCCATCGAGTTGTTTGAACCCAACTTATCCAATTCTTCTTGCGTCATATCGTTGCCACCTTTGACATTCATGGGATATGCTCGTCCCAATGCCAAGTGACAGGATGCGTTTTCATCGAACAAGGTGTTCAAGAAGAGGATATTGCTGTTGGAGATCGGTGAATCGTGTGAGATCAAGGCGACTTCACCCAAATAGGATGATCCTTCATCAAACTCAATCAAACTCTTGAGTGAATCCTTAGCCTCTTTGGCATCGTAATTGACGACTTTGCCATCTTTGAATTCCAACCAGAAATCCTTGATCAGATTACCATTGTAGTTGAGTGGTTTTGTCGCAACGACTTTACCATTCACACCGTATTTATACGGCATGGTGAAGCTTTCTTCGGTCGGCATGTTTGGATTGAACACGACCCCCTTGGTCGACTTCTCATTGCCCCCTGCCCAGACATGATTCGGGATGAGTTCGATCGTGAGATCGGTTCCCAAGCTGTTCTTGAAATGCAAGGACTTGAAGTTGTAGGTATTCAAGGCTTCATTGTGATTGTGCAAGGTTTCGTTGTGTTTTTCCCACTCCGCAACAGGATCATTGTCCTCACGAACACGCACCGCGTTGAAGATGGCTTCCCACAAAGCATCGATGGCCATTTCTTCCGTGATGTCAGGGAAGACCTTCTTAGCCCAACCTGCGGTTGGGACAGAGATGACGCACCATTGGGTACGATTGCCCATGGTGTGCTCACGCCATGATTTAAGTGCTTTGTTTTGTGCGATCGCAGCCGTTTGAATCTTGATTGGATCGATGTCCGCCATCAAACCGGGTGTTTCCGCATGTACGGAAATCAAGGCATAGCCTTTTTCAATGAAATAATTGAATTGTTCCACGATATAATTTGGAACGGTTCCCAATTGTTCTAAATCACAATAAGTGTAGGTATGATGATTCACGATTTCATCGTTGTAACGGACAAAGACATGGGAAGCCCCTGCCTTATAGCCTTCTTCAACCAAAATACGGATGAAATCCTTCGTTTCGATGTTGGCACTGATCATCAAAGGTTGACCCTTTTGGACATTTGCCCCGATCTTGACCGCCAACTCAGCGTATTTACTCAATAATGTTTTTCTTCTTAACATAAAACTCCTATTTTCCGTGTGATATTGGAAGCATGGCCGCCCCAACGATACCAGGCTCACTGAGCTCAGCACGTTTGAAAAGCGGATTGCGCATGCCGACATGCACTAAATTATTGTAATTGCTTAAAATTTTATCAAAGTAGAACGCATGGGACTTCGCAACCCCACCACCGATGACAAACACATGGGGATCCACCACATGGCCGATCGCAGAGCACAAAAGTGCAAAGTGATACGCCATGTCATCGATCATCTTTATGGCTTTTTCATTGCCTTCTTGAGCCAAATCAAAGATGGCTTTGGCGGAAGTAATCTTAGGATCCAATTCCTTTTGAGCCAATTTGACCAAAGCGGTTCCACTGAAGACATTCTCAGCTGCCCCAACGTTCAAGTGATTGATCTTCTCACCTTCGCTGGTGACGATGATGTTTCCAACTTCACCGGCATAACCGTTCTTACCTGAAACGACTTTGCCATCGACGACCAACGCGCCGCCGACACCGGTTGAATGCGTCATGTAGTAAACGATCTTATAACCTTTACCAGCCCCAACCAAAGCTTCCGCTAAACCTGCGACGTTCGCATCGTTATCGACATAGGTCGGCTTATTGAACTCACGTTCAATTTCTTGAGCCATCGGATAGTTTTCAAAACCGGGTAGATTGGTTGCCATGGTCATGACACCACGAACGGTATCCACAGGGCCCGGAACACCAATACCGATTCCAATGACTTCATCTAAACCTTTGATCTGACGGATCAAAGCCTTGAGATTATCCATGACTTTTTCAGTACCTTCCAAAGCATGCGAAGGAGCGCTTACGACTTGTAAGATTTGACCATCTTCAGTCACTTTGGCAACACGTGCATTGGTGCCACCCAAATCAATCCCGATTACAGTTCTCATGTTTGTCCCCTATTTGATTTCAACAATTTTCATCATGTTGGCGGTACCCTCACCGGTAGGATACCCAGCGGTAATGATGACATAGTCACCACGAACCAAACCACGATCTTTGGCAATGATCGTTGCCAATTCATCATCGTTCGTCATTTCATTCTGAATATCCGACAAGATTGGGATGACACCCCAATGTGATTCCAACTTACGTTGCACCGACTTTGTAAAGGTAACTGCGAATATAGGCACTGGAGGGCGGAACTTCGAAATTCGTCGAGCCGTAGACCCTCCTTGGGTAAAGGCCACAATGGCTTTCACCTTATCCAGTTGCAACGCAGAGTCCGCAACCGAAATCCCGATCGCATCTTGAATCGTCTTACGTGACGACTTGATCGCTTGATCCAAACGTTCACGGTACGGAAGAATCTCTTCCATCGCACGTGAGATGATGTCCATCGTCGTGACTGCTTCCAAAGGATAATCCCCTGCCGCTGTTTCACCACTCAACATGATCGCATCACTGCCATCCAAGACCGCATTTGCCACGTCACTGGCTTCTGCTCGCGTTGGACGCGGATTGCCCATCATGGACTCCAACATATGCGTTGCGGTGATGACGGGTTTACCCACTTCATTCGCACGCTTGATGATTTTCTTTTGATAGATCGGAACCAATTGGGTACTGACTTCAACACCCAAATCGCCACGCGCAACCATGACACCATCGGATACTTCCAAAATCTCATCCAAGTTGTCATAACCTTCTTGGTTTTCAATCTTAGCGATGATTTGAATCTTAGACTTGCCTTCCGACAACAAGATCTTACGAATGGCCAAGACATCGGACGCTCTTCGTACAAAGCTCGCCGCAACGAAATCGACATCCATCTTACAACCAAAACGCAGATCGCCTTCATCCTTTTCAGAGATGAACGGCATGGATAATTTTACATTCGGGACATTGACACCCTTACGTGTCTTGATCACACCTGGATTTTCAACGCGGCAGGTCAAAACACCCGGTTCCACATCGGTGATGGTCAAACGCATCTTTCCATCATCAATCAACAAGTAGTTCCCGGGTTTGACATCGGCATACATTTCAGGACAGTCCACATGGAAACGTTCATTGTTTCCAACGACCGCTTCTTTAACGACTTTGACGACATCGCCCTTCTTGAAATGCAAGACATCGCCTTCCATCACGCCACAACGGATTTCAGGACCCTTGGTGTCCAACATGATGGCCAAGTTGAAGCCTGCCACATCACTGACTTCACGCACCATTTTGATACGTTTGCCATGGTCTTCATGGTTGCCGTGCGAGAAGTTGAGACGAACGATGTTCATCCCGATTTCAGCGAGCTTTTGAACCATTTCTGGCGTTTCGGTCGCAGGGCCCAGTGTACATACAATTTTAGTTTTACGAATTTCTCTCATGGTTTCTCCTAGATCAAACGTTGGTGCAAGGCAAATAAAGCCTTGCGTGAAGCCTTTGGCATGGCCAATGCTTCTTCAATTGGAAAGGAAGTGATCTCATTGTGAACCATTCCAACGCAATGGCCCCCGATTCCTTTCACTAATAGTTCAACCGCATAATCCCCCATACGGGTCGCTAAGACACGGTCGAATGCGGTGGGCGAGCCACCTCTTTGAATGTGACCCAAAACCGTTGAACGACCTGAAAATCCAGTCGCCTTACTGATTTTTGCAGCCAACATCTCGACATCCGTGATCTTCTCACTGATGACGACGATCGCATGCTTCTTCTTACGATTCATATCCAATTCGCGCAGTTTCGCCAAAACCTCTTGTTCATCATAACCCGTTTCCTGCGTCACGATGATCTCAGCGCCACAACTCAAACCTGAATAAATCGCAAGATCCCCACATTTATTCCCCATCACTTCCACCACCGAACAACGATGATGCGAAGAACTGGTATCCCTTAATTTATCAATATTCTGAATGACGGTGTTCAACGCCGTATCAAAACCAATCGTATAATCGGTTGAAACGATGTCATTGTCGATCGTACCCGGTAAGCCGATGCAGTTGATGCCCATATCCGTCAGTGCCATCGCACCTCGATAGGTCCCATCACCACCGATCACCACAACCGCTTCGACGCCAAATTCCTTCAATTTCGCAACGGCGACTTTACGAACTTCGATATCTTTGAATTCTGGTAGTCGGGCAGATCCCAAGATGGTCCCTCCCCGATAGAGAATATCACTGACTGAACGTGTGTTCATCAAATACATGGATCCTTCGACCATGCCTTTGAATCCATCTTCGATGGCAACGACTTCGATCCCTTGTGATAAGGCAGAACGTGTCACCGCACGAATCGCTGCATTCATGCCTGGTGAGTCACCTCCAGAGGTGAGAACTCCAATCCGTTTTAGCATCGATATGCCTCCTTAATCCAGAACAATTTTAACATTATTATGTACTCTTGTGTAAATTTTACACTGGATTTTCATTGTTTCGACGATTCATTCCAGCCAAATACAAGGGTTTCGCCAAACGTTCGATGCGCTCCAACAAACGCCGTGATTTCAAGCTCTCATCGTCGCCTTTGGCATTGAAGCGAAAATGCACCGCGAGGTTCGCGAGATCATGATTGGATGTGAATAAGGTCATCTTTTTCGCTTCCATACGACCATTTAACAAAGGAAACAACACCTCATCTCGGAAGTAGGACGAATAGGTTTCCGCACCGATATCATCAAACACGACGATGCTCGCTTGCTTCAAGCGTTCCAGCTTGATCGTTCTCTGATCATCTTCCGTATATGAGCTGTAGAATTGATACGCCAATTCCGGCACATTCACAAAGGCAACCTTCACATTCTGTTTCGCATGATAATTCAGAATAGCCATGGCCAAGTAGGTTTTGCCCACTCCCAAACCACCATAGATGTATAAACCTTGACGGGGGTTCTGCGTCAACCATGTCGGTATGTCTTTAATCGATTGAATGTATTGCGAATCAGCCTTCACCTTCAAAAGATTACGCACATCCGCCAATAGATAATTTTCCGGACAATCCAATACACTGAATTTAGATTTGTGTTCAGTTTGTTTCAAATAATTCATTTGGTACGCACAGGCTTGAAGTTCAAAACTCAACAAAGGATCCAACTGCAGCCCCAAGACATAGCCCGTCTCTTCTTGACGGCAAGCATGCAGACCCACACAGTTCTTGCATTTCTCTAAATGAGCAAGCCAAGTGCTGAGTTTGGACGCATTATCCGATACGAAACTCGCATCCAAATGATGATTCGTTAGAAAGGTTTGGACATGCATGTTCCTTAACAACCCTTTGATGAGTTCTTCACGATCCAATTTCTGACTCGGACTCAATTCAAATTCGAAGTTCAACTTTTCCATCATTCATCTCCCAATTTCATAAAGGCTTCCATCAAAGCCTTTTCTTCCTCGAAGCTCAAACTTTCTTGTTTGGCTTCCGGATAATCACTGGCTTTCTCAACTCTGCGCTTCGTATTGGTTTTAAAGCTTTGGCTGGCTTGAGCCTTGGCTTTCTCTAAGCTGTTGATGTTCAAACTTGCCCACTGCAAAGCGATCATTTCCACATTGCGTGTGTTGATGACCTGGCGATTGGCTTTGAAGCTCGCTTCGATCAAGACGTTGACGACTTGCGGATTGAGGCCCATGACCGAAACCAATTGATTCAAGAGGTATTTTTCCAAGGCTGTGGGTTCAATGTCTTTTCTAAGTTTCTTGAGGAAAATGACCGGTGGATATTCATACGGAGAATTGACCACTGGCACTTCTGAGACAAGTTCCTTGGATGCTAGGCTACGCAAGCGTTTGATGTTCAGGCTGGATTCATTAGCCACATAGGCTTTGCCGACCAGATCCACCATTCGACGCACGGAGATGCCATAGATGCTTCCGATTTCTTTGATCGCATCGATGGCGGTCTGTGTCCGATAATGTTTTGGAAAGAGAATCAAGCTACATTCCACCAAGAAGCTCTTAATGTCGAAACTGAGATCTTGACGGTTGTTTTTAGGGGCTTCCTGACCGACGAACTTCTGTTCGGCCTGGGTGGTCCAATTCTGTAAAAAAGCTTTATCCAACGGATGACGAAGCATTTCGTAGCCTTCTTTGGATAAGCAACTTGATGTGTTTTGTTCAAGGATGTATTCGTATTGGCTCGCGCCACAGACTTGGATGAACAAGCGTCCAAAGACTTCATGTTTCAAGAAATCATGGACAGGCAAGGCAGGTTTCAATTTAAAGATGTAATGATTACCCAATTTATGGTATTGAACATAGATCTCCAAGAGATCGAACTGTTCGAGTCGGGTCAGATCCTGATCACATTTGGCCAAGGTGACACTTAAGGCATCGCAAAGACTCTGGATGTCTTCTTCTTGTCTGTTTTGCTTACCGTGCCAAAGAAAGCCATACAAGGCCAAAGCACTCGCACCGATCAAACGTTGATACACGCGATAGAGCGAACGCCAATCTTGTTCTTCTTCTGGCCATTCAATGATGTATTTATCCTGTACTTGTAGGTTCATATCGTTTCAAGGCTTTCTTAATGGATGTTTCCAAGGTCTCCAGATCGTCATCATTCACAAGGACGACATCCGCTCGTTTGATCTTCTCGGCTTGGGGCATTTGATGGATCCAGCGCTCATCGATCATTGCGTCGGTATAGCCACGGTTTTTCTTCAAACGTTCCCTTAAAATCGCTTCTTCACTCACGATCACCCAGACTTCATCAAAGTAGCGCTCACCCTGACTTTCATACAGTAGTGGCACTTCCACAAACATCAGATGATCACATTCAATGCTTAAGATCTTGGCATAGACCTGAGGATGGATGATGGCTTCGAGATGTTGCTTATCTTCAAGATGATTGAAGATGCGTGAAGCCAAGAAGGACTTATTGACGCTTTGATCGATGTTTAAAACATCGATGCCATAGCGCTCAAGCAAGTGATTTTTGGTCTGATCACTTTCCAGCACCTCTTTCGCAATCTTATCCGCATCAAAAACTGGGTATCCCCATTGACTTAAGATTTGGCTGACCGTCGATTTACCACTGCCCATCGACCCTGTGATTGCGATTCGTTTCATTAAAGCCTCTTTTGACACTGTGGACAATAAACGGTTGAGCGTTGTCCAACCACGCTTCTGATCAAATGGGTATGACAGTCATGACAGGGTTGATTGGCCCGTCCATAGACATGGATCCGTAGTTGGAAACGGCCGGTGATGCCCAAACTGGCGGTATACGAACGAATCGTCGAGCCACCTGAGTCAATGGCTTCTTGCAACACTTGACGGGTCACATCCACGCATTCCTCCCATTTATAAAGCGGAATACGGTGGACACGGGTAAAGGGTGAAAGCTTCAATTTGAAGCAGATTTCATCCGCATAGATGTTGCCGATGCCGGCAATGACCGATTGGTCCAAGAGGAAGGTTTTGAGATGCACCTTGCGCGAACGCGCTTTGTTTCTTAGATATTCTTTGGTTAAGAGTTCATCCCAAGGTTCTAAACCCAGTTTATGATTGAAGAAATGTTCCAGATCTTGGCTAACTTCAATTCTACCAAATTTACGCGTATCATTGAATGCCAAATCAAAGTCATCGAAGTGAAAGATCACATGCGAATGCTTGTTTCGAGCTTCATTCTTCGCAAGTTTGTAGAACTTCCCTTCCATGCGCAAATGAATGAGGATCGTTGCGGTCTCCATCTGCCAAAGAATGTATTTTCCCCGACGCGAAACCTTTTGGACCTGTTGTCCATTCAAGGCGATGAGTTCATCCCGATTCACGATCGTCTTATCCCAATAAACAGAACTATCTATCAATCGATGATGGGTGATCTGTTCATCCAGAATCCGTACGACCGTCTCAACTTCTGGTAATTCAGGCATTATTTCGCCTCATACCAGTTCGCACCCCAGGCACTGGACACTTCCATCGGCACATGCAGCTTGACCGCATCGCGCATGGTTTTTTCGACAAGCTCACGCACGGCTTCAAGTTCTTCCACTGGCACATCAAAGACCAATTCATCGTGCACTTGAAGGATCATTTTCGCCTTCAAATCTGCTTCTTTCAAGGCTTCATCGACTTTGATCATGGCCAGTTTCATGATGTCCGCCGCACTGCCTTGAATCGGCGCATTCATCGCAGCCCGTTTGGCAAACTCACGTACTTGATAGTTGCTGGATTTGATTTCCGGTAGATAGCGTCTGCGTTTGTATAAGGTTTCGACATAGCCCAGATTTTGACAATCCAAGATGGTCTGATCCATGTAAGTCGATATGCCTTGATAAGTCTTCAAATAACGTTCAATGAACTGTTTCGCCGTCTTACGGTCGGTATTGATCTGAGCCGCCAAACCAAAATCCGAGATGCCATAGATGATGCCAAAGTTGACGGCTTTAGCCGCACGACGCTCATTGGGACCCACTGTTTCTTTTTGAAGTCCAAAGACGTCCATGGCGGTCTTGGTATGAATATCCAGACCTTGTGTGAAGGCTTCAATCAAAGCCTTTTCATCAGCCATATGTGCCAAGACACGCAATTCGATCTGTGAGTAATCACAGGAATATAATACATTCCCAACACTAGGGACAAAGGCTTTGCGTATCTCACGGGCTTCCTCATCCCGAATAGAAATGTTTTGCAAGTTGGGATCCGTAGAAGAGAGACGCCCTGTTTGCGCAATCGTCATCGCATAGACAGTATGGATCTTTTGGTCCTTCTGGATGAATTTCTGTAGACCGATGGCATAAGTGGAATAGATCTTTTGGTATTTACGATATTCGATCAAAGGTTCGATGATCGGATGTTCATGACGTAAAGATTCCAAGACATCGATGGACGTGGATTGTTTGCGATTCGCACTCAGATTCAATTGATTGAACAAGATCTCACCCAATTGTTTCGGCGAGTTGATGTTGAAGCTTTGACCCGCATGCCCATAGATGATTTCACTCAAAGTATTGAGCTTCTGAAGGGTGTTAGAGGCGATGTCTTCCAAGATTTCTTGTTTGACATGAATGCCTTCCTTCTCCATGCGATAAAGAATGTCCACCAAAGGATAATCAATCTCCTTATAAACCGACCATAGATCGTTTTCGACTAAACGCTCCTGTATGCTTTGTCCACTCTTCAATAAACGTTGAGCGATCTCCACACACTTCTGGGTGTTCTCATCATCGATGCGCGCGGTTGGATAAGATGGCCAATCCAGCTTCTCTTTGACCTTATCGAAGGTGTTGAGATTGCTGTCCTCAATGAAGGCCATCATCATCACGTCATAGACAAAAGAAGGCAATTTAAACGCATCAGTCTGCGCATGATACAAACTCTTGGCATCATACACATACAAGGCTTTATGTTGGGCTAAACGTGCATGATATTCTTTCAGTTTGTCCCATTCATCCATTTCAAGATAGCTGCTGTTTGAACCATCGCTTAAAGCGATGCCCAATAAGGTATGGGGCCAATCACCATCCAAACGATAATGACCAAATAAAGACAAGGGTTGATCGAAATTCACAACTTCAATCGATACTTGCTTCAAGGCTTCCGCTTGGACACCGACTTCCTTGATCATGCTCTTCATCTCGTATTTTTCATAGAAGGCATTGGCTCCCGCCACATCGGCTTGGTACAAACTGTCCTCCAACTTCACATGAATCTCTGCATCGGTCTTAATGGTGGCCAACCATTTTGAAAACGTCGCTTTCTCATGAAAATTCTGCACGTTCTCCTTAAGTTTGCCCTTGAGTTGTTCCACATTGGCAATCACATTTTCGACACTGCCATATTCACTCAGAAGCTTCAAGGCCGTCTTCTCCCCAACACCAGGAAGTCCTGGAATATTGTCCGAGGCATCGCCCATCAGACCCTTGAGATCCGGTATCTGATCGGGGCGTAGTCCCCACATTTCTTGGAGCTTGCTTTCATCCATCTCCTCAATCTCCGTCAAGCCTTTTTTCATCAACCATACGGAGGTGGTTTTATCGATCAGTTGTAATAAATCTTTATCACTGCTCAAGACATTGATGTCCCAATCGGGATAACGTTTGACTAAAGAACCGATGATGTCATCGGCTTCCAAACCATCTTCCTGCCAATAACACAAACCTGCCGCATCACAGTATTCACGAACGATGGGAAATTGAGCGATCAGTTCATCGGGCAAGGATTTACGGGTTCCTTTATAGTCTTCATATTGATCATGACGGAAAGTCTTCTTCCCACTGTCAAAAGCCACGACCATGGCTTGGGGTTGAACCAATTCGATCGCTTTATTGAGCATCATCGCAAAGCCATAAACCGCATTGGTAGGTACCCCAAAAGACGTCGTGGTCATGCGGGTGTACGCCGTCGCATAATAAGCCCTAAAGAAGAGTGAATTGCCATCCACCAGTAACATTTTTTTCATATCAAATCACCTTTTCTCTATTTTAACATAGCCCTTCCATAAAAAAACCAAAGTCTCCTTTGGTTAGGGTTGAAGTCCTTCAAGCACATCCAGATTCTCAAACATGATGGTTTTATAATCCTTATTATCGAGGATATTCTGTTGAGTTAAGAACGTCAAGGAATGCAGTTCAATCGAAGTGAGTTCCAATTCAGTTTTAATCGCATTATACAAAGCTTCCATATCTTCACTGAGATTGGGCTCATGCACGATCAATTTGACTTCATCCGCCTTGATCCGCTCTTTGATCAAAGCCAACTGTGTGGCCGTCGGTAACGCCCCATAACGGGATAGAATCAAGGGATACACACGAACCCCATAAGCCTTCTGCCAATTGCCAAAGGAAGGGGTCACCGAGACAAACGCAATGTCCTGTTTCCACAGTTCTTGATAATCCGCATCCATGAACGCCAACTCTTGTTTCAACATATCATAATTACTCGTAAAGAATTGTTTCTCTTCCGGAAACTTCTCAATCAACCAATCCTTGATCGTACCCGCCATCGAGATCATCGTAATCGGATCCAACCATAAATATGGGTCGGTATCATAGGTATCGATCTTATTAAAAGCCTCACCCGTGTAATACGGACTGGTGAAACTGATGCGATTCATTTCCAAATTCGTCGTCGTATAACGTGCAAACTCATACACACCCGCTGTATTGGTCAAATCCACCAACTGCATCGAAGTGGCTTGGAGTTCATTCAAATAAAGCGTTAGATACGGCTCCAACTTTCCAAAATGAAACAACACATCCGTCGATCCCAAGCGTTCCTGATAGTCATCCACAATCTCCGTACGAAGCATCGTCTGTCCTTTGGAAAACATCAAAACATTCACCTTATCCGCTGCGATACGATTGACGAGATATTGAATGGGATAGGTCGTCACACCCACATTGAGTTTGGCAAACGTACAGCCACTTAAACTCAAGCTAAGTAAGACGAGGATCGTGATGGTTCTGATAATTTGTTTCATGCCGCTTTTACCTCGATTATTATATCATACTCACTCATAGGGGTTAAGCATCTTCATCCACAAGGTCTTCTCACCTTGGCGCCGTCTTCGATCTTTGTTGGACAAGAAACCTTCAAGCAAATGATAGCCATAGATCGCCAAAGCCATCAGTGGAAGATTTCCCAACAAACTCAAGAACTGCCAATGCGAGAACCAAACCAAAAAGCGTATGTGACTCAAACTGAAGAGATGCAAGATGCTGAAGATAAGCAACTCTTTGACAAAAATCGTCAATACACCCAAAACAAGTAGCTCGATGATGCTTTCATTGACCTGATTCGACCATTGACGCAAAACCCAGATAGTCAGAGTGAACACAAAGGCATTCATCATGAAATAACCATAGTGTGTCAGATCCACAAATAGACCAAAGCCGAATGCAATGATCAAGGCTGTTCCCAGATCCATTTCACGTGCCACCAACATCAAACCGATCAATCCGACATGTGGAATGAAGTTCAAGCGATACAGGGCGTAATCGATCGGAAAAATATGACTCAGAATGAGATCCATGAAAAAGCAGATCAAAAGATAGATGAACTTACTCATTGACGCCACGCTTCACGATCAAAACATAATTCAAATCATAGAAATCCGCTGCAGGCGTGACCAATATCTTCAAACCAATCGTATTAGGCAAGGTTTCCACATGATTCACGACCCCAACCAACAATCCACTTGGAAACAAGCCCCCTGCCGCTGAGGTAATGACTTTCATCCCGACAGTGATGGAGGAGTTGGTGTCCAAGAGCTTTAAAGAATAACTCTTGGTGTTGGGATCATAACGCTCCAAGATGGCTTCAGAGGTCTTGGTCGGATCGATTTGAATCTTGACGCTGATCTTATTAATGTCCAATTCCGTCGTCAATAAAAGAACGACACTGCTTTTCTCACTGACTTCCACGACCTTGCCCAGCAAACCAAGACTGCTGATGACCGCATCCCCGACTTCTACCCCATCATTCAAGCCGACATTCAGAACGATCGCATGCGTGAAACTGTCCATACTGCGTTGGATGATTGTGGCGGAGATCGTTGAGGCTTCACTCAAACTCAAGCTCAAGTGATTCAACTGCTTTAAAGCTTCAATGTCACGATAGGCTTCTTCCAAACGACTTTGATAGGTCGCAATCAGATCGATCTGCTCACGAAGCATCCTATTTTCTTCCATGGTCGACCACAAGGTACTCACATCTTGCACGAAACTGGTGATCGCAAAAATAGGTCTTTGAACGAAGGCATATTGAAGCTGTGCATAAAAACGAACGCCCTCTCCCGTTTGGGATGCGGTGGGGCGTGTTGATTGGATAACGTTTAGAATCAAGGTCACACTCAGAAGCAAGCCGATGATGCTGATGAGAACCCTTTGTAAAGGTGAGAGTTTGCGCATAACTGTACTCCCATTATATAGAGTGGTCCCCTTAAGTTCAATCTTTTCTGAGCACCTCTTTCAAACTCAGATAACGCTGCGGACTGACAATTAAATGATCCAAAAGTGGAATCCCCATAGTTTCACCCGCTTCTTCCAATACAGATGTGACCATGAAATCGTTCTCACTCGGGGTCACATCCCCACTGGGATGATTGTGCACCACGATGATGCGGGCGGCAGAGTGCGCAACGGCTTGTTTGAAGACTTCCCGGGGATGGACGATGGAACGATCCAAACCTCCCACATACAGAGGACGATAACCAAGAATGTGATTCTTCGTATTCAAAAACACAACCATGAAATGTTCCTGCATGCAATGTCCGATCTCCCGTTGCAGCCAATGGATGACCCGTTGTGGTTGATCGACGACACTCACCCCTTGCGCAGCGTCAAAAGCCATACGCCGTGCACATTCACCAATCACACACAACTCCGAAGCCTTGGCCATTTTGATGCCATCGATGCTCATGAAATCCTGAATCTCACACTGTGCCAAACCCAACAAACCTTTACTTTTATGCAAAACTTGATCCGCCAGATCCAAAGCACTGTGCGTCTTCGTCCCACTTCTTAATAAGAGTGCGATCAGCTCACGATTGCTTAAAGCCTTGACCCCATAGCGTTGAAGCTTTTCGCGGGGACGGTCTTCTACATTGACATCTTTGATTTTCATCGTGAAAAAGAGGACAATGTCCTCTATTTCCCCCAGGTCATCTCGACCCCGGGAATGCTGACGCGTCCCCGTGATGAGGTCAAAATCTTAAAGATGGCTGCCACCCCGGCAGCGACGGCGATATAAACAAGAACGGTAGTTGTGGCCATAAAGCACCTCCACTCTTGTTTACGCAAGCTTAAGGCATTATCCTAAGTATTCCAGGAGTTCATCCAAGGTCTTTTGGACTTCCAAGAGTTTCTGTTTATAGGCTTCTTTATCCAAGACCTGATTCTTCCACTGAATCATTTCCAAACAAGCCGCACTCTTGATCACTAAGATTTTACTTAAACGTTCAATGGATTCCATCACAGTTCCCTATATTTCTATCTTTGTTTTCAGTATACTAAAACTAACACAAGGATGTCACAATGGAAACACAAATCACACGCAAAGAACGTTGGGCTTTTGGTCTAGCTGGTTTAGGACAAAACATGGTCTATAATTACACGACCGCTTACATCATGGTCTTCTACACCGATGTGGCCTTGATCGCACCGATTGCAGTCGGAACCTTGATGTTGGTGGCACGCGTCTTCGACGCCATCAATGATCCCATATTGGGCAACTACATCGATCGCCACCCCAGTCCCAAAGGCAAGTTGATTCCCTACCTCAAAGCCATTCCGATTCCGATGTTCGTCATCTCGGTCTTGGTCTATTTCGTCCCTGACATGTCTCCAGCACTAAAGCTCTTGTATGCTTATGTCAGTTTCATTCTTTGGGATCTGATGTATACCGTCAGTGATGTCCCTTATTGGGGATTGAGTGTCACGATCACAGCGGATGCGAAAGAACGTCTGTCCTTGGTCTCATTGGCTCGTATTCTCTGCAATGTCGGTTTGGCCGTATCCATCGTCTTACCACCCCTGCTCATCAAACTCTGGGGCGGTGGCCAACAAGCCTACCTTCTAACAGCTGTCTTGATGGCATCCATCGGTTCCTTGCTCTTTAGTTTGGTTGGACGCCATGCGCATGAGCGCATCCAAGCCGACAATCCGGAACCCAGCAGCTTCAAGAACCTCTTACAAAACAAAGCCTTGATCATTCTGCAATCCTCGCGTCTGCTTCAAGCCTTCCGTATGGTCATTGCGACCGCAGGACTTTATTTCGCTAAATACAATCTTCAGGATGAAGCACAGTTCTCTTTACTCGGTGGACTCTTGATCTTGGCCATGATCTTGGCCATGTTCATCACACCAAAGCTCAAACAACACTTCACCAAGAAAACACTCTATCAAGCGTCTTTGGTCTTGGGCTTCTTAGCACATATCACTCTTTACTTCCTTGGATACCAGAATGCTTGGGTCAATTATGCCTTCCTCTTTATCATGGGGCTCTCACTGGGCTTGAACGATGTACTCACCTATACCATGGTCGGAGACTGTGTTGATGCGTATGAGCAAAAGAGCGGCCTTCGTACCGAAGGTTTGAGCTTCGCGTTTCATACTTTCACTACCAAGCTTCAATCTGCTTTTGGTTTATTCTTCATCGGTTTTCTCTTGGATCAAAGTGGTTTCATTGAAAACACCCTCCAACAACCCAAAGCCATGGCTGCCATCTTTACCCTCATCACCCTGTATCCTGCGATTGCCAGCTTATTCGGCATGATTCCCATGCTTTGGTACGACATTCAAGAAAAAAGAACTCAGTGAGTTCTTGAATCCAATATCATTTGAGCGAAGCGGGCAACCCCTGCTTCTTTTACGTGTGGGACCACATGATCCACAAGCGCTTGAATGCTGATGTGCGCATTTTCCAAAGTTGCCGATAGACCGACCCCTTCCAACATGGAACGATCGTTCTCCCCATCTCCGATGGCTGCGACCTCTTTTAAGCTTACACCGATATGTTTCGCCAAGATCTTGACCCCATTGAGTTTGGATTGACCTAAGCTTGCACAATCCATGTACCATGGTAGGATCCACTCCATCGCAATCTTCCCTTTGAAGTGTTCCGCAAACAAAGCCATGCGTGCAGGATCCTCCTCCAGTTCAATGTTCAATGAACACTTGGGACTCGAAACCGTGATCGCATTCACATCCAATAACGGACGTGTCGTCAAACCACCGTGCTCCTCTTCATGTTCAATCGCTCGATCATGATGTGTATACACCAAGACTTTCTCTTGAATGCACGAGAAATGCAGATTCAAACTCTGCGCCACCGCAACAAGCTCATGAAGTTCTTCGACACTCAGATGCGCTTTATGTAGATAGGTATTTGTCTTAAGACTCAGAACTTCCGCCCCATTGCCTGCGATCAAATAGCCATCAAACTGCTCCATCTGGAGTCGTTTGGCGATCTCTATCATCGCGCCTGTGGAGCGTCCACTGGCCAAAGCCAAACGTATCCCTTGGCGTTGTAACTCTAATAATTGCTGGATGTTCGCTTCTGGAACACCCACGCTGGGCTCAAACAAGGTCCCATCGATATCACACACGAACAATTTTATCATTGCCCCATTGTATCACATCCACTTTAAAAACTTGGCAAAAAGTGTAACTTATTTGGTTGCTTTCGATCCAACTTCCGCATTCAATTCCATTTGAAAATACTCGCTTCATATGATGCGCAGATATGACATCCTGAACAGCACTCTGTTATACTAGAAACGATAGAAAGTGAGCCCGCTATGAACTTACCACAAATGATTTTCTTTGATTTCGACAACACTTTGATTGATAGTAAGACCCACACCATCCCACAATCCGCCTTGGATGCGCTTAAACGTCTCGTCGATAAAGGCATCAAGATCGCCATCGCATCGGGACGCAGTCATTTTCTGCTCAAAGAAACCGGTGCTTTGAATCTGGTACCCTGGAGCGGCTTATGCCTAAGCAATGGTCAAGTGGTCGTCAAAGGAACGGAAGATGTCATTCATCATCATTTCTTACCTAAAACCGGCGTTCTTAAGGTCATTGAAACAGCCAAAGCCTTAAACATGAACGTGTATTTCAGCACCCCTCGTGGTGATTTCATGATGGATATCCCCAATGATTTGGTCTTTGAAGCCCATCATTTCTTCAATGAACCCATCCCTCTGCCAGGGGTTTATGTCGATCAACCGATTGATAAACTTTTGGTCTATGCCCCAAAGGGTTATGATTATGCCCCCTACAAAGCCATTGAAGGTTTGACGACTTTTGTATCGGTCTCCACCTATGCGGATCTGGCAACCAAAGGTGTGAGCAAGCTCAGTGCCATACATGAGCTCTTGAATGATCTAGGTTTGGATCATCGCTTCACAGCCTTCGGGGATTCACAGAATGACATGGAAATGCTTCAAGGCGCTGAGATCTCCGTTGCCATGGGTAATGCGGATCCCAAATTAAAAGCCATCGCCGATCACGTCACAGAGGATGTGGATCAGGATGGCTTGTTGAAGGCATTGATCAGATTGGGTTACTTGGATTAGCGTTTGGTGAGGATCAAACGCTTTTTTTACGTCCACTTACGACCCAATACGCCAAAGTAAAACCGATGAGCGTAATCACAATGGCCAAGGCATCAAACTGCCAGGCGGGTATGTCATGCAGAAATGGACGCTTGGTCAGATAGAAGTAATTCCCTTGTGTCCATGCATTCACAAAGAGGACAGTCACGAAATAGACAAGGAAACCAAGGATGGATAGAATCAGACCCTTGATTTTTGGTCGCCATCCAAAGGCATAATACGCTACGATTGGAAGAACCAAGGTGATCGCATGATTCAAGAGATACGAAATTCCCAAGAGATGATACGGAGCATAGATGGCTTGCGGATACACAAAGGATGCATAGGCATACAACCCATAATAGAAGACCACATCCATCAAGATTGATTTCTTGGTGATCAGATAACCAATACCCAAGACACTCGAGATGCGACAAAGATGCAGCGGCAATGCCTCACCTAAGTCAAAGCCTGTCTCAAAGAAATACCAAGCATAAAGCAGAATTTGTTGGAATAAGGAGACGGCTAATAGGATTTTTGTCAATGAATCCTGATAGAGATAGAGACGACGACGCTGTGTAAGCAAAACAAAGACCAAAACGAGAATCAAAGTCATGTAAAAGAAATGTTCCCATCCCAGCAATTGAATGTAGTCAGCTTCACGTGCGTAAAATACTTCCATATCAGGCTCCGAGCAAAGTATTCAGCAGCGCTTCGGCAGTCAAACGCAAATGATCCTCCACCGCATCTTTAACTCCTAAACCCGTATAAACTTCCCCGACTTTGACCTTGGATTGATCCATTTCCTTGAAATAGAAGTCAATCAAAGGATCACAGGACGCTTTATCCTGCATCGGTCCAAAAGGATTCGCGAAATAAGTGGTCGATAAGCCCACTTCATGGGTCGTAGCCAAGGCCATGCGTTTACCTTCCACAAACACCTGCTTCAATTCTTCCGCACTGTTCGCCAGATGCAATCCCACTTGATTGACATAGTTATTGGCATAGAAGAAGTAATGAACTGGATGATTCTGAACGATCAATTGATACGAACTGACGGGAATGACGACGCGTGCATTGACGCTTTCCGGATTCATGAAGATGGAGCGATCCATGGTTTTATACGGTGAACCCTTGTCCAAATCATCCAAACGGATGAAAGCTCCGATCTCACTGCCCTGTGCCACCACTTGTCCTTCATGCATGTGCAAAGAACCCATATCATCAAAGATGATGTCCATATCGATCAATTCTGGATGATTCAACAACTGCATGGCTTCAATCGTTTCCGATTTCCCTGCCCCGGAATCCCCCATAAACAAGACCCCGATCGGAGCTCTGCCTTTGAAATGAATGTTTATCATCGAACCATGGATCGGTAACCAGCCTTTTTTCATCATGATCGCATTGTGCATGGTCAAAACCATTTTCTTCATATAGCCGTAATATTCGATCTTGGTCATATAGGGTACTTTTGCGACCCATAAATCACTTATCCCATCGTAATGATAGGTCGAATCCTCAGTCTTATCGTCCAAACCAAACAGCAGGATGCCATCCGGCTTACGATTGAGCACTTCTTTTGGACTGGCCAACTCAAAGAGATTCGCATTGGTGATGCCTGAGAAACTGTAATCAAAATGCACATAAATAAGTATCAACAACTCCCCGACTTTAGCAGGATAACAGAACCATTCATGGCGATTCAATTTCAATTGATCAAAAGGATTTTGATCGGACAAGACAAAAGAGCCATAACGCTTGGTTCCTTCCGGATGCAAAAGCAAGGGAGTTCGAAGCAGAATGCTATCGGCAAAAGGAATCCCCCTTAACGCTTCATACTTCTTTGGAATCGCCCATTTCACATCGCGTAGAACCATCGACGCATTGGTTCCGGCTTGCAGTTGACGGTAGACTTTATTTTTATACCCTTGAATCTTTTCTTGAAACGCACGATAGGTCGCAATGATCAGATTGTTGAAACGGGTATCGGCTTCCATGAAATTGGAAACCTGACCACTGGATGATGCAGAGATCTTGATGGTCGATACTCTTTGTAATGTACGCCAATAGTTATAGAAATCTTCAACGATGATCCCAATGAACTTCAATCGAGATTGATCCTCACTCTCCAACTCGTTCAGATCCAACACAAGCAAAAGCTTCAAGAACTTCACCATCTTGGGAATGAAACGATCGATGCTCAGTCCATTCGTCAATTGATTGAAACGGACCTCATCCTTCTTACGTAGGTTCTCCAAATAGCTCTTCGCGATGACCTTGAAGGCATCCGACGCAATGAATTCTTCACTGGTCAGTGGAAAAAAGGTCGAAAAATTTAAGACAGCCGTATTTTTATGGATGTAAATCGCATCTCTCATGGTCGTTCTCCTGTATGCCTCACATTATATCAAATGAATGTAAGAAATCAATGAAAGCGAAATGAACATTTTTCATTTTGATTCATTTTGATGGTTGAACATGAATTCACTGTGCTACACTTAATAAAAGAAAAAGGAGCATGGTATGCAAAAAAATAAAGCCCTAAAGATTGTGAATCTCATCCTCGCTTTTCTGTTCGTCGGCATCGCGATTTCAGGCATCTTCCAGGATTTCATTCCTTATGAAACCTTCCGCACCTTTCATCCTTTGACCGGTTATGCTTTGGTCATTACAGTTGCGGTCCACATCTTCCTCAACTTCAACTGGATCAAAGTCAATTATCTGAAGCGTAAGAAATGAAGGTTTACGACTTCAGCGTCAACGACACGAAACGTCGTCCCATCTCACTCAAACCCTATGAAGGCAAGGTCTGCTTGATCGTGAACACCGCCACAGCTTGTGGCTTGACTCCTCAATATGAAGGCTTGGAAGCTCTCTATAAGAAATACAAAGAACAGGGTTTTGAAGTACTCGATTTCCCTTCCAATCAGTTCAAACAAGCCATGGGCAGTGATGAGGATCTTGCCAATTTCTGTCGTTTGAACTACAACACCAGTTTCACCACCTTCGGAAAAGTCTTTGTGAATGGAGCCAATGCCAGCCCCCTCTTCAAACATTTGCGTAAGGAAACCACATCAAAACTCTTGCGAAATGTTTTACCCACCAAAATCCGTTGGAACTTCACGAAATTCTTGGTGGATCAAGACGGCAATGTGATCAAACGTTATGAACCTGAAATCAAACCGAGAGACATTGAGCCTGATCTTAAAGCCCTTTTAGAAAAAAAATAAGCAAACCTCGGTTTGCTTAGAAATTCATGAATTCAATGATCCATTGCTGGGTCATTTTTATTTGCTCATCTTTATCGATCAAAGCTTCCCCATCCCCCTTTTGAACACCATAGTGTGCAAAATTCGCATGGTTTCCACCCTCAATCCACTGGACATTGAAACCATCGAGTTTACTTTGGTCCAAAACCTTATCTTCTCTACCCGAGAGAATCAACACCTTTTCCATCGCATCATTCAAGGGATACGCCGCCAACAAGATCAATCCATCCAACTTATCCGCGTTCTTCTCGGCAAACTGGGACGCCATCGCTCCACCTAAGGAATGCCCCCCGATATACCAATGTTCAACCTCTGGATGATTCTCTATGATTTGACTTGCCGCATTCGCATCGAAAACCGCAAGGTTGAAAGGCATCTTCACCAAGAAGACACGAATGCCCGCATCCTGGATGCCTTTAAGCATAAGGGCATAGGCTTCCGCCTCCACCTTCCCTCCCGGATAGAAGATCAAAGCCGTATCCGCAGAGGTCCAAAAGTCATAGACCTGATCCTCTAACGTGATGGATTCAGTGCCCAAGATGGCACGTGCCTCTGGATCCGCCTTACTGTAGTCACTCAGATACGCAAAGCTTCCCACGCCAAGCAAGATACTGAAGATAAGTAGAATGCGAAGGGCATGTTTCTTAGCAATCAATAAGATCCACATATCATTCCTCAAACTTGAGCATGTGACTGAGCTTGTTTTGTTTGGTCTTCAGATACAATTCATTCTTTTCGTTGTGATTCAACTGAATTGGCACACGTTCCACGATCTCAATGCCATAGCCCGACAAACCCACCAGCTTACGGGGATTGTTGGTCATCAACTTCAACTGTTTGACTCTCAAGTCCGCAAGAATCTCAGCCCCGATGCCATAATCCCGCATGTCCGCCCCAAAACCCAAAGCCAAGTTCGCCTCAACGGTATCCAAACCTTGGTCCTGGAGATTATACGCACGGATCTTATTGATCAGACCAATGCCACGCCCTTCTTGACGCATGTAAAGCAAGATGCCACGGCCTTCTTTTTCAATCGACTTCATCGCCGCTTCGAACTGTTGACCACAATCACAACGCAAGGATCCAAACGCATCACCAGTCAGACATTCACTGTGCACACGGATCAAAACCGGTTCCCCATTCGACACATCCCCTTTGACCAAAGCCACATGGTGCTCCTTGGTCAGGATGTTCTCATAGCCCACAATCGTAAACTCGCCGTGCTTCGTCGGCATCTTCGCCGAAGAGGCCCGTTTGACCATGGATTCGTTTTGGCGACGATGAAGGATGAGATCTTCGAGTTTTAGACAGGGGATCTTGTGTTTTGATACAAAATCCGCAAGTTCTTCATTGTTTAAACGTTTACCCGCCTCATCCGCAATCTCACTGATCAAAGCGATGGCTCTCAAACCGGAGAGTCTCGCCACATCCACAGCTGCTTCCACATGGCCAGCACGCTTCAACACACCCCCATAAGCAGCTTGGGTGATGAAGACCGTACCGGGTTGTTTGAAATCAAGGATACTGCTGTGGGGATCGACCAATTTGGCAATCGTCTTCAATTCACTTAAGAGGATATTTTCTGCTTCGTTATCCTTCGCATCAACTGAGACCGTATTGACGACTTGGTAACTGTTGTCTTCAAAGCTTGCCTTGAAGCCGAGATCGATCAAACGGGAAGCTTCCAAGGCCACGTGAATGGTCAGATGACCGACACGCTTCAAGGCCTTATAGCTTTCCTCTGTGATCTTCTCTGCCGAAACGATCAAATGTGCTTTATTATCTGAATCCAAGCCATCATGAATCAAAACCAGACCCCCTTCACTGAAGGTCTTTAAAACATCGTTTACACTTGTATTTTTCATTGTCTGTTTTCCTTTACAACCTGATATTCCAAAATCAAATCCTCGTCAAACCATTGAATCTTCGGATGCTTCAAACGAACCGCATCACGAAGATGCTCGATTCCAGGACCCCCAACGATGCCTTTGGCATCCTGACCCCCGATGATCATCGGTGCGATCGCAACGGCAAAGACATCCACGATACCGGCTAAAAGGCTTGCGGCAATGATTTCACCGCCCCCTTCAATGTAGATGGAGGGAATATCTAAAGCTTCACAGGCATCAACCCAATCCTTGAGATCGACGCGTCCACCCAGGTCTTTCAAACGAACGACCTTCGCCCCTCTCTCTAAGATTTGTGTTTCCACCGTCTGCGGCATGTGTCGGGTCGTGAATACGATTGTTTTGGATCGAAAGTCATCGTTCAAGACCGTACTGGTCAAAGGAATGCGTCCCTTTGAATCCAAGATCATCCGGATGTGACAATCCTCTTGCCCATTCATACGAATGGTCAAACGAGGATCGTCTTGGATCACGGTCTCAACGCCCACACAAATGGCCGCGTATGCCGCTCTTAAACCATGCACATAGGCACGTGAGGCTTCATTGGATATCCATTGGGAATCTCCGGTTTTCGTCGCAATCTTACCATCGAGGCTCATCGCTGCTTTCACAAAGATTTTTGGTTTCATCTGTTCAAAGTGTAATGAATCACAGACAAGCTTTCAATTCATATGCTTAATCAAATTCAAGTTGCAGAGCAGCTTTCGCACTGTAATGCGTATGCAAGAGTTGATGGGCGATTTTACTTCCCGGTTCACCTAAGAAATCACGATAGAGATTGAGAATAGCGGGATTGGTATGCGATGTTCGCAAGCTGTTATCCAAGTCCTCATCATAAAGAGCTTTTGCTCTTAAACGGATCACATCTTCCGTCTTCAAATCCTGATTGCGTGGATAGATGCTTTGGCCACCCCCATTGATACAGCCCCCAGGACAAGCCATGATTTCAATGAAAGCATACGGCGATGTGCCGTCTTGAATCTGTTTCAAAATGACCTTGGCTGCTTTCATCGTGCTCACCGCCGCGACCTTAACCATTGCCCCATTCACATCGATTTCCGCTTCTTTGATGTCCTTGATCATACGCAGTTCTTTGAACTCAAGTTTATCGAGAGGCTTGTTTGTCAATTTCTCGACCACGGTTCTGAGCGCAGCCTCCATGACACCACCACTGACGCCAAAGATCACACCGGCACCAGAGCTGGTCCCAAACATATCTTGATCAAAGGATGCATCTTGCATCGCCATCAGATCCAAACCATAGAGTTTGATCAAACGACCACACTCCCGTGTCGTCAAGACATGGTCCACATCCTTATGCGTGGAAGTCATTCTTTCTTTCTCCCCTTTTTTAGCTGTACAAGGCATGACGCTCACAACCACGATGTCCTTGGGATCCAAACCCTTGACCTTGGCGAAATGCGATTTTAGAATCGCCCCAAACATCATGTGTGGACTCTTGCATGAGGAGACATGTGGAATCAATGAGGCATATTCTTTTTCAAGGTGATTGATCCAACCCGGACTGCAGGAAGTGATCAAAGGCAAAACCCCCTTGTTTTCCAATCGATGGAGCAGTTCATGACCTTCTTCCAGAATCGTCAGATCCGCGGCCACATTGGTATCGTAGACACGATCGAAACCGACCTGTTTCAAGGCAGAAACCATTTTACCCGTGATGCGCGTGCCCATTGGTGCTCCGAATTCCTCAGCCAAAGAAGCACGTACCGCAGGCGCGGTCTGGACGATCACAAATTTTCGGGGATCTTCCAAGGCATTGATCACAGCGTGGATCTCTTCCTTCTCACTCAAAGCCCCAACAGGACAGTGAAGGACACATTGACCACATTCGATGCAGTTGACATCTTTGAAACTCAAATCCAAAACCGGACCCAAACGGGTCTCAAAACCACGATTCATCATCGTCAAGACACCCAAACCTTGAATGTTCAGACACGCATCGACACAACGTCCACATAAAATGCATTTGCTGGTATCGCGAACCAAACCATTGGCCAAGTCATCGTAGCGTCCTTCGGTCTTTTCACCCAAGAAGCGATCCTCACGGACATGCAAGGTCTGCGCCAAGGTTTGAAGCTCACAGTTCAAGTTACGTGTACAACTCAAACAATCTTTGCGATGGTTCGAAAGAATCAGTTCCAGACTCATTCGTCGCGATGCCAGACTGCGTTTGGAATGCGTCAAGATTTTCATGCCTTCCTTGACTTCACTCACACAAGAAGGTATGAGATTCTGTTTACCCTCTTCCTCCACCACACAGATGCGACAGGCACCCTTGGGTTTACATTCACTCAAATGACAGAGCGTCGGAATGGCGATGCCTTGCGCACGACAGGCTTCCAAGATTGTCAAGCCTGCTTGAACGTGGACTTCTTGCTTATTGATGTTCAATTTGATTGTTTTCATTTATTGCCTCTTGATCGCATCGAATTTGCAGGTCAACACACACGCCCCACAACGGATGCATAGATTGGGATCGATGGTGAACGGATCGCGACCCACCACACCGGAAATGGCATAGGTTGGACAGGCACGGGCACAGAGACCACATTTCTTACACAGATCCGCTTGAATCGTGTATTCCAATAAAGCCTTACACACTTTCGCATCACATTTCTTATCCACCACATGGCGGATGTATTCATCTTTGAAATGATGATAGGTCGATAAAAATGGATTCGGAGCGGTTTGACCCAAACCACAGAGTGAACTTGTTTTGATGTAATACGCAAGTTCCTCCATCTCATCCAAGAGCTCCAAGGTTCCTTCCCCTTGGGTAACCTTATTCAACATCTCCAATAAACGTTTAGTTCCGATACGACAAGGCGTACACTTCCCACAGGATTCTTCCACAATGAAATCCAAGTAGAAACGTGCCACATCCACCATGCAGTTGTCTTCATCCAAGACGATCATCCCACCCGATCCCATCATGGATCCCAGTTGAATGAGTTCATCGAAGCCCAAAGGCGTATCCAAGTCTTCACGGGTGATACAACCCCCACTGGGTCCCCCCGTCTGCATTGCCTTAAAAATCTTATTCTGACCACAACCTTGACCGATGTCATAGATGACTTCTTTGAGCGACAAGCCCATTTCGACTTCAATCAGACCGGTCTGTTTGATCTTACCCCCTAAAGCAAAAACCTTGGTTCCAGGGGATGCGGCTGTGCCCATCGATCGAAACCACTTGGAACCCTTTAAGAGAATCTGGGGAATATTTGCCAAGGTTTCCACATTATTGATGATCGTCGGTTTACCCCAAAGCCCAGCGACACTTGGGTACGGAGGCTTTGGATTGGGGGTTCCGCGTTGGCCTTCAATGGAGGCGATCAGTGCGGTTTCCTCACCACAGACAAAAGCCCCCGCACCTAAACGGATTTCAATTGAAAAATCAAAACCAAGATCGAGGATGTTTTTCCCCAACAAACCCAAGTTCTCCGCTTGGTGAATGGCGATTTCCAAACGTTTGACCGCAACCGGATACTCTGCACGCACATAGATGCAGCCCTGCTTCGCTCCGATCGCATAACCTGCGATCATCATGGCCTCTAAGATCGCATGCGGATCGCCTTCCAATAAGGAACGATCCATAAACGCACCCGGATCGCCTTCATCCGCATTGCAGATGACGTATTTGATTTCACTTTTTTGATCATGAGCGACCTGCCACTTGCGTCCGGTTGAAAAACCACCCCCACCCCGGCCTCTCAGACCGGATAGTGTGATTTCATCCAAGACTTCTTGCGGACTCATGCTTGTCAGCGCTTTGACGAGCGCTTGATAGGCATCCATGGCAATGGCTTCCTGAATGTCTTCCGGATTGATTTTTCCGGCATTCTTTAGAACGATGCGGGTCTGCTTGTAAAAGAAACGATCTTTGTCCCACTGATCAAAACGTTCGATCAAACTTTGGTCCAATTTGAGTTGTTGGAACTGCTCCAAAGGTGTTTTATTCAAGAGTTGGACTTCCACCAACAAACGCATCAGATTCTCATTGATGTTTTCATAAAAGATGCGTTCCGGATAAATACCACAAGCGGGTTTTTGTAAATCATTCAAGGTATGACAATATACTTGGATGCGATCATCCAAACGGTTCTTTTTAAGCGATGCGTTTAATTGATGCAGCACCGCATCTTGATTGCACTGCGATCCCAAGGCCAAATGAATGCGTTGTTCAAGCATGGTCTTTTCCTCCTTGCAAGGTATACGCATAGAGGGTATACCCTTCTTTGATGTGATGGTGGAGGATCTCTTTCATCTTCAAGGGATCCATTTTGATGTACATCGTATGTTTGTCGTTGGCCTCAACCACTTCAACCATGGGTTCAAACATGCACATGCCCAAACAACCGGTTGGGAGGACTTCGATGGGATATTGATACACCTCTTTCATTTCAATCAAAAAGTCATAGACACTTTGTGCCCCTGCGGCGATGCCACAGGTTCCCATGCCGATCAGAATGCGATGCGTGACCTGTCCATCTTCAAGACGCATCTTCTTGAGGCTGTTTTCTTTGATTTCATTCAATTGTTTGACATCAAGCATTGTGTTCACCTTGAGCCTTCATCTCATGTTCATGCATGAGTTCACGGATTTTGAATTCCAGATTTGGATTATGAATGGCATCCGCATAAACGACGCCATCTAGAACCGCAACCGGTGCCAAACCACAAGCACCCAAACAACGCGTCGTATCCAAGGAAAACAAACCATCGTGACTGGTTTGATTCAGTTCGGCGTTCGTCAGTGCTTGAAACTTTGCGATCAAAGCTTGCGCACCCTTTACATAACAAGCCGTGCCCATACAGATGCTGAGGACATGTTTCCCCTTGGGCTTCAAACTGAACTGCGTGTAAAAACTTACAACGCCGTAGATTTCCGCAACGGGCTTTTGACAAGCATGCGCAATCATCGGTAAGGCTTCCACTGGGATATAGCCGCATTCCCGCTGGATGTCGTGGAGGATCCGTTTAACAGGACCTTCTTTGTTTTGGTGTTGCTCAATGATGCGAGCAATAGCGTCAAGACTGGTTTGATTCAGGTGTTCCATAGGTCTTTCTCACTTGTTAATTTGTTAACATATACTGCTGGAGCTAGTATAACACATACTTGTTATTTTTTTAACAATCTTTTTGGTAAATTTCTCTCTTTTATTGCATTTAAGAAATGGTATCATTGTAACTAAGTAACACGTATGCCAAACATCGAAAAACTCCGCCGGATTGCAAGTCTGAATCAGAATGCAAAACAGATCATCAATCGGAATCCCCAAGAAGCTTTGGACCTCGCCACCGAGGCTTTGAGCTTGGCTTTGGAATCCCAAGATTCGACCAGCATCACATCCAGTCATTACTTCATCGGCAGTGCGAAATGGCGTTTGGGCCAACTCACGGATGCCATCACTTCCCTTCAAGAAGCCGACATCATCAATAAATACTTGGAACAACCTGTTCATGAAGTAGAGATTCTGAACACCCTCGGCAACATCTATCTCGATCTTCAAATTTATGACCTGGCTTTTACTTATTATCAATTGGGCTATCACAAGGCACAGCACCAAAACGATCCAAAGATGATTGCGACACTTTTAAGCAACGTTGGTGAGATCTATCGGGAGTTGAATGATAATGAGGCCGCTTTGGATCATTATCAATTAAGTTTGGAAGGTTTGAAGAATCTTGAAGAGAAAGACCGCATCATTTACCCCATCTCCAACATTGGAGCCGTGTATCTCTCGCAAGGCAAACTGGACCTGGCTGAAGAGTACACCCTGCAAGCCCTTGAACTCGCGCGTTTTTATGATGACAAGATCATCGAATCGCTCTCCCTTAAATTCCTTGGTATCCTTGCGAAAAAGAACTTCAACTATCGCTTGGCTGAAGATTATCTCGATCAAAGTCTGACCTTATACAGTCAAACGAAAGAACTACTCTTTTCAACGGATGTCCTCTTTGAACTCCATGATCTCTATACCGAACAAAACAAGATCCAGCAATCCTTGATCTATCTCAGTGAAGCCATCATGATTGGTGAAGACCTGAATGCGAAACACATCCTGAAGCAAGCGTATCAACGCTTGATCAAGGACCATCAAGCCTTAAACAACACCCAGAACGCCTATTATTTCATGGAGAAATACATGGAAGTTTCTGAAGAGATCGAAAGCGTCAAACTGGAACAGAAGCGTCGCAGCATTCAACTGATGAAACAAGCGGACATCACGGCCCAAGAACGGGATGACTACTTCTTATTGAATCAACAATTGGAAAAAGCTTATCAAAGTGCCGAAGTCATCCATGCGATCGGACGCAAGGTGACCGCCACGGACGACTTGGAAGCCCTTTATAACATCGTCTATGAGAATCTCTCCATCCTGATGGCTTCCACCACCTTTGGAATCGCCATCCACAGTGAGAAACTGAATGCCCTTCAATATCAGTATCTGATCGTGGATGAAGAGCGCATGGAAAATCACTTTGCCTCATTGGACAATAAGAACAGTCTTGCGGTCCAATGTTTCATTCAAAACAGAAGTCTGGTGTTCAGAACACGGGATGACATCAAGAACGTTCTCAACCAGAATCCATCGACGATGATCGGGAATGTCATGAACTCCATGATGTTTGTCCCCTTGGTCATTGAAGACAAGGCCATTGGGATCATCACCATTCAAAATCGAGCCGATCATGCCTACAATGAACAATCCCTTAAGACTTTGGAGACCTTGGCTGCCTACATCGCCATCGCCATCCGCAACACCCAGAAAAACAATGCCTTGAAAGTGGAGATTGAGGAGAAGAATTCGATTCAAGTTGAATTGGCGAAATTGAATAAAGAACTCTTGGATCTCAGTGAGATCGATGGTTTGACTGGCATCGCCAATCGTCGTCATTTCGATGAGTTCTATGATTACGAATTCAAACGTTGCCTTCGCTCCCATGAGTGGATCAGTTTGATGATGTTGGACATCGATCATTTCAAAGAATACAACGATCATTACGGTCATCTTCAAGGGGATGAGATCATCATCCTGATCGCCAAACTCATTGCGAAACATGCGAAGCGCAGCAGTGATCTTGCGGTTCGCTTCGGTGGAGATGAATTCATCGTCGTTCTAAGCAACACCCCTCAAGAAGACACGCTTCAAATCGCCATGAACATCCAAGAAGAAGTCAAAGCACGTACTTTGATTCATGAGTACAGTCCGATTGCCCCACACATCAGTTTAAGCATCGGCATCACCAGTATGATTCCAAGTACTGAAACCTCTCCCAATGAACTCTTGGATAAAGCCGACCAAGCCTTATACAAAGCCAAGGAAAATGGTCGTAATCAAATCCAAATCTACTAAAAAATCAGTCCATGTGAACTGATTTTTTTTGACATTCGGCACAGAGTCCAATGATTTCTATGTGATGTTGGGTCATTTGAAAGCCATGACTTTCCTCCACATCCTTCAACCACGCTTCCATAGGACAAGCATCCAAGGGAATCCGGACATGACAGGATTGACAGTAGAGATAATGGTGATGATCCAAACGAATCAAAGTGTAGAAGTGTTTAGGGTGGAGTGTGCTTGTACTTTTCTCGACGATGCGATGGGCACAGAAATGGTCGATGATGCGATAGACCGTGGATTGATTCATCGAGACCTCTTTTAAACGAAGTTGGTCCAAAAGATCATCGACACTCAAGGGTTCCGTACTGGCTTGAAGGAGATCCAATAGGATTTCACGTTGTTTGGAATACTTGAGTTGGTGTTTATTCAGTAATTCACGCGCTTTCATGCACTCCCCCCTTTCAACTTCATCGTCAAACTGATCACGCCAAACAAGATCGCATTGATCAAGACGATGCTTGAACCGGTTGGAAAGTCTAAAGTGACGGAAATCAAGATGCCACTCAACACACTGAAGATGGCGATGATGACCGCCCATACGATGGTGGATTTAAACCCATTGGAAAGACGTAAAGCCGATACGGTGGGAAAGATGATCAAACTCGAGATCAACATCGTCCCAACGACACGGATGCCCAAGACGATGGTGATGGCGGTTAAAATGGAAAGTAATTGATTCAAACGCTTTGTTTTGCGTCCACTGACCTTGGCGTAATCCAAATCATAAGTCATCGCAAACAGATCCTGATAAAAGACCAAGACCAAGCTCACGATCAAGACCGTCAGAATCAGGGAAAGATAAACATCACTCTGGGCGATGATCAGAATGCTTCCAAAGAGATATGAGCTCAGATCGACACTGAAACCATTGGAAACTGATGTGATGAAGACCCCGATGGCCAAGGATGTGGAAGCGATCAAACCGATCGCCGCATCCCCTCCGATGCGATTCTCTTCACTCAATTTCAAGATCAACAACGAAGCCAGACTGACGATGGGAATGGAGATGATCAAAGGCGATTGATTCAGAACCAAAGCCAAGGCGACCGTTGCGAAACTCACATGCGCCAAACCATCGCCGATCATCGAGTACTTCCGTAAGACCAGAAAGATACCCAGGAATGAACTGCTGATGGCGATCAATAAACCGACGATCAATGCCCTTTGTACAAAGGCATAGGATAAGAGTCTAAAGATGGATGTGATGTTCATGGTTTTCCACCTGACACAAAGCTGCGGTCGCTTGGGGTCCTATTTGATGCATCAATGCTTCAGACATGCACACGTTCTGCACCGATCCGAAGTAGACGACTTTTTGATCGAGATACAAAAGATTCTTTGCGTATTGATTCACTGAACTCAAATCATGGGAGATCAATACGATCGCAACCCCCTCTTCATCATGAAGCTGCTTGATGAGCTGATAAAACTCATCCCGAAACGTAGGATCCAAAGCAGAGGTCGGCTCATCCATGATCAGAAGCTTCGGCTTATGAATCAAAGCCCGCGCCAAGAAGACCCGTTGGGACTGTCCACCGGATAAGGTTCCAATCTTTTGATTCAAAAGTTCCTCAATGCCCAATTTCCGACTTAATTCCACAATGGCTTTGTGCATCGCTTTACGATCGATCTTCTTGTTGGTGATACCAGTCTGTATGATCTCATAAACGGTCGCTGGAAAATGCTTGTCTTGATTGGGTGAGCGTTGCGGAAGATAACCGATGTCCTCACGCTGCAAATCATCCCAATACACATATGATCCTTGAAACGATTCAATCAAACCCAAAATGCACTTCATCAAACTGCTCTTACCGGAGCCGTTGGGTCCGACAATCGCAAGATAATCATTCGCTTCCACATGAAAACTGATGTCGTCCAAAGCCTTGACACGACCAAAGTTCACAGAAAGATTGCGAACTTCCAAGAGTTTATTCATAACGAAGGGCTTCCTTTAACTTAGCGATGTTATCTTCCATGATGGAAATATATGTCCATCCAGCCTGCATATCCTCCACACTGAGATTATGAGCGCCATGTAAGACTTCAATTTCAACCTGTGCTTGTTCGGCAATGATACGGGCAACCCGTGGATCGATGAGTTCTTCATAAAAGATCACATGAATGTCTTTTTCTTTCAAGACATCCATCAAGCCTGCCAAAGCCTGAGCACTGGGTTCTGCGTCTGGCGCATACCCACTGTAGGGGGAGAGGATCTCCAAACCAAAACGATGACTGAGATAGCCAAAGGCAAAATGACCTCCATAGATGATTTGGTTCAACGCAGAGCGCTCAAACAGATCCTTCCAAGACGCATCCAAATCATTCAATGAAGCGATGTATGCTTCCGCATTGGTGGTATAGAAAACTTCGTTCTCTGGATCGATTTCAATGAGTGCATTCAAAATGGATTCACTCATGATGATCATATTCAAAGGATCCAACCAATAATGGGGATCGAATTCTGCTTCTTCCTCTTCATCATCCTCATGTTCATGATCGGCTTCAATCAAGCTGATGCCTTGAGACGCATCCAATAGGACCAAACCTTCCAAGGCATTGCCTTCAACCAAGCGTTTCACCCAGGGTTCCAAACCCTCACTGGTATAGACCAAAAGATCCGCTTCTACGATCCGCATCAAGGTTGATGCACTCGGTTCATAATTGTGGGGTTCGACCCCTGCTGGTAAAAAGAACTCCACATCCACTTTATCTTGCGCAATCTGGCGAATGATATCGTATTGTGGGAAAAGACTGACCATGATCTTTGGTTTGTCTATGACTTGAACTTCAGCTTGACATGCTGCAAATAAACCTAAAATAAGCACTAAAACAGTTACACGTTTGAACATAAAAAGACTCCTATTACAGTGTTAGTGTAATTGAAGTCTGAAGAATATGCAAATGATTTGCATTTGCATTAAAAGATATTTATTTTTGCGAAGTAGTCCACTAAACGATCGAAGTTGCCATTATACCAAAAGGAATCGATCCCAAACGCTTGAGCAGCTTGGATGTTTGCCATCGAATCATCGATGAAGAATGCGGTGGATGGATCGATCCCCGCTTTCTCACATGCGACTTGATAGAACGCTGGATCGGGCTTGGATAAGTTCAAATCCGCTGAGATGATTTTGTGATCGAAGTAATGAAGCGCTTGGATACGGTTTTGATAATCGTGAAAACACAGTGCCGCATTGGAAAACAATACCAATCGATACCCCATGGCTTTGAGTTCTTTAAGCAGATCCGGAAAATAAGGACGTTCCGTCAAATGATTGTACCATGTATCCAAGATGTCCAAAGCCAGCACATGAAGCGTAGCGTCCAAGCGTTGAAGTATACGTTCTTTAGCTTCACGAAGCGTCATGATGCCTTGGTCCAAATCCAACCATTCTTGTTTTAGAAAGATCTCACACACCAAGGTCTGAATCGTATGCACATCGTTGGTATACGAAGATACGATGGAGTATGGTGAGAAATCAATCAAGACGTTGCCTAAGTCAAAAATCAGTGTGGTGTAGCGTTTCATGGTCATCCTCTTTGTGATTATTATGCCATAAAATGCATTCGATTTAAAATTCATGGCCTTTTTATGTATAATGGTCAAGAGGTACAAACATGGAAATCAAACAAAACGAACAGGCTTTCTACATCGGAGACGATTACACGAACTCATTGGCTCGTTTGGTCTTTCGCAATACCGACTTTGGCATGGTTTTGGAACACACAGAAGTGGATGCGAGTTTAGCCGGACAAGGTGTTGGACGTGCCTTGGTCAAATATGCTGTGGAAGTCGCACGCAATGAGAAGTTTCAATTGGCCGTTGAATGTGAATACGCACAAGCAGAGTTTAAAAAACACCCCGACTACGAGGATGTTTTATACAAAGAATTAGTTTAAAGATCATAGTCGCACTACGAAGATGTTTACTTAAGTCTTCTTATGCTTACGTTTATCTTCATACATCCGCATGTCGCTGTTTGTGATGACTTCCTTCAAGTCGTCAACACTTGGATCATACGGTGTGTATCCGATCGCGACACTGATTTTCAAATAAAGGTGATTGAGTGCAATGGGTTCCATGAAGTTGTCCCGGATGCGTTTGATCACTTTTTTAACATCCATTTCTTCTTTTAAACGCGCAATGATGACAAACTCATCACCACCGAAGCGGAAGATCCGATCGGATTCATGACAACTGTTTCTTAATCGTTTCGCACTGATGCGTAAGACTTGGTCTCCGATTTCATGACCATACTCATCGTTGATTTCTTTGAAGTTGTTCATGTCTAAAAAGATGACGGCGTAGTGTTGTTGGGCGTCGAATGCAGAAGAATCGGTCAAGAGTTGATCGAGATGACCTCGATTGAATAGACCTGTGAGTGGATCGATCTTGACCGTTGAGGCCAGTCGTTCACTGTGAGATCGAATCAGGGAGAAGCGTCGTAAGACTGTTGTGCCTACGAAGAGGATAAAGAGATACAACAAGAAATACGTGATGTTTGTTTTTTCGTTATACATGCGATTGAATAGAATCGCAGTCAAAATCATCACCGCAATGACGATCATGCGAGCCAACTTAACTTTTTGATTGCGATACGCCTGAAAAATCAGATAAATAAGATAGAGTGCACTGATGATCAATACGACTTGAAAGGCTTGGAAGATTGCTGAGAGCATGCCTTCAGTTGCGAATGTGACGATCAACGGCGCAAGAATGATCGGTGCATAGATCAGCTTGGTTACGGTTTTAGAGTATGGGAAAGCATCAAATGTCCCCAACAGCAGCAACATCACTGGCAACATCAAAAACACACTGAGATACTCCATGCGGATGATCCACATCAAAGGAAGATCAAAATAAGGCAATGCCATATAGATGAAGTGTGTCCCCGTGGTCGCAATCCGCAAGGCCACCAAGGCACTTAGAATCGCCATGTATAAAGAACGCACATCGTTCACAATAAAATGAAGAAACAAGAAAATAAAAGCAAGCGCCACCAAACTGGCGAAAATGAAGACTTCGGTCATGAGTGTAAGCTCATAAACATAGTCAATGGCATTTATCGTACCCAATAAAGGTGCTTTGATCAAACCACCTTGGATGCCATCAAAATTCGCAATCTCAATCACGATGCGTGCTTCCCCTTGTGCATCGCTGACAAAAGCCGTCTTTGTCGTATAGGTGGCAGCTTTATAAATCAGTGCATTTTTGGCAATCTTACCATTCTCCATCACCAAATCATCATTGACATAAACACGATGGGAATTCCCTGCCTCTTCCAACAATAAGCCATAAATGATGTTTGGATCCAACTTAGTCAAATGAAGGACATAGGAACCATAACCTTGTTGGGAGCCAAGAACCTTTGACCAATCTTGATTGGATTCTAGATACGTGAAAGAAGTGATCCCATCCGTTTGAACGAAACGATTCGGGTGGAACACCCACTCGCCTTGCAAACGATAACGCTCTTCCATTTGAAAATCAGAAATTTCCAATTGCCCTTTTTGCGCACTTAAAAATTGTTCATCTTGAGGGTCATTCGCATTCAACCAAAAAGCCATGGAGAGTGCAAATAGAATAAGGGTGAAGAAGGCGATGTTTGAGCGTTGCATAGTTTAAGTGACACTACTTTAAAACAGTTTTGATTAAATTTCAACAAAGGATTATCGTTAATACATAAGCATAAACATTATGTATCATATTGTTTTTAGTTCAATAAAAGCATAAACTAAATTAAATGAGGTTTATATGATTGAACACAATGAAGTCATTATCGTCGAACACGACATCGAGCAATTCCATACCATCGCTCAAAACCTACAAAACAATGCGAACATCACCCATTTTAGAACCAGTACGGAGTGTTTGAATCATCTCAAAACGGGGCCAAAGGTCGATGTCTTGTTTTTATGTGCTCAAAACGCACTGACACTTGAAGCCGTGGAATGGATACGCAATGATGAACGTTACGTTCATCTACCCATCTTAATGCTTATCACACAGGATCAATTGCGGGATGAAGCCCTTTTCTATGCCAAAGGGGTGAGTGACATTTTGATCAAACCCTTGCGCAACACCCGTTTGCTTGCACTCTACAAACATTACAGTGAACACAAACGACTTAAAGATTTTGTCTCAAATCAGGAACAATGGTTGGAATCCAGTTTGAACAAGCGACTTTATGATCTGCAGTTGAGCTTGGATCTTTCCTTGGACATCGTCTCGAACCTGGTGGCGACACGTGAGGAATTGACGGGTCAAAAGCTCACAAAATTGAAACGTTATTATGAGTTGATTCTTAGAAAGCTTCAAACACATCCCAAATACAGTCGACTGATCGATGAGAAATACATCATCCGTACGGTCAAAGCCTGCCCCTTGCATGACATCGGTAAGTTGGGCATCCCAGAAGCCATCCTTTTAAAGAAAGATAAACTGACGGTGGATGAGTTCACTTTGATCAAAACGCATACGACCCTCGGTTATGATTCGATTCGGAGTGCGATCGAACCATCGTTGTTCGATCGTTTGATGGTTTCTGCGATGAACAGTGAATCGTTGGAATTCTTCCGTGAAGCTTTGAATATTGCAAAGTATCACCACGAACGCTGGGATGGCAACGGCTATCCTGAAGGCTTGAAAGGCAATCAGATTCCGTTATCTGCTCGCATCATGGCTTTGGTCGATGTCTTTGATGCCTTGACAAACAAAAAGGTCTACAAAGATGCTTGGAGCATCGAGAAGACCTATGTCTACATCAAAGAAAACAGTGGCACACAATTCGATCCCGATGTCGTCCATGCCTTCGTGCAAGAGTTTGAGTCGATCCGGAAGATCTTTGATCGCAATCTTAGATTGAATGACTTTGAAGGTGTTTGATCAAGCCACCATAGAAAATCAAGGCAAGGATTCCACCCACGGCCGCAAGACCCATCATCCCTGGGGAAAGTGTGATGAATCGAATCAAAACAAGATATACACTTAATACACTGAAGCCAAGACAAGCCAGGATACCCAACATCCGGCTTGTTTTATTTTGAACAAGATAACAAGCAAGAGTGAGAAAACTGATGTTTTGAAGCAGGAAACCCAGCAATGTCCACCAGGCGTCATGATGCCCTTGGTGAATCAGTGTGAGAAGGGATGCCTCTTGAATTGTCGTGTATTGAGACAAGATCCATACGATGAAGGCTCGATTCATCATGGTCATCAAGATCAAGCCAACACCATATAAGATGAAAAGTGAATCATAACGTGGATTCATTCGCTTCAATTGAACGAAGAAAATCGCAAACACCCAAGCAATGATCAGATTCAAGGCATCCAAATGATAAAGAAAGACAAAGGGATGCTTGTTCAGTTCATTCAACCAATCCATGTCTGTCAGCGGAATCGGGAAACGATTCTGTAACGCCATGCTTAAACCTAAGTCTAGAATGATAAGTGTCATGGCAAGCATCAAAGGAAGCCTTAACTGTCTATTCATCTGCTTTCTCCAAGGCATCTTCAATGGCTTTTAGAATCAAAATGGAACTATAGGTCGCACCCGTGATCACATCCACCTCCAATGACTGGGCAGCCAAAACATCTTGGACAATGACTTCAGCACTCTGCCCTTCCCCGGTTTGATGTTCAAGCAGTGTGATGTCCGTAATCTGATTCGTTTGAATCTTTACTTCCACTTTCACCTTGATGGGAAATTGCGACGCTTCACCTTCGTAAGATCCATCTTTCCATCTAGAAGGATCGGGGGGTGTTCAAGACCTGCTTATTTAAGTTTTCCAAATCCGCATTCAGTTTCTGATACCCAAAATATATACCCACCGAAAACAGCAGAAACACCATCAAGAAGATCTTAAGCTTGCGGGACATGACTCAAAAGGCTTTCTTTTTGCGCTTTGCTTTTACGACTTCGGCTATAGATGAAAGTGGCAGTGACAATGCCACCTTTTGCCTCAACCAAATGTTTGAATTGATGCATGGCTTGATTACCACCCCAGGCATCAAAGGGGAAATAATGAGTCAAGACCAAAGTGCATTTTTGACCGCGTAGATTCGGGATTTGTTTGAGATACGCTTCCATGATGGGAGCCAAGGCAAAACCACGCACACAGGTTGCGAAAACCAGATGATCCTGCCCATCCACACTTGGTTTCTCAGACAGTGTGATGGCTTTGACATTGGGATCCTCATCCACTGCATGGATGGATGCGATCTGTACATCGTGTTGGTTCAAGCGCTGGGCCCATTCTTGGATCAAATGCAGCGTGTTGTGGGTATACGAATAAACGATCATCTTGATTTTCATGAACTTATCTCCTATTGAAGCAAGACATCCAAGCAGGTATCGATGCTGAGATCGATGCTTGCTTGATCGGCTTGATCATTCCCACTGAAATGTAATTGCAGTATGCCATGGATGGCATAAATGCAGGTAAGTGCGATCGCTTGGATGCTTTGATCGTCTTTCTCATTCTTCAAGAAGTGAAAAGACTTCATCATCAAAGCATCAAAGCCAAATTCATTGAACCGCTCTTCACCTGGATGAACATGATGGAAATAGAAAAATCGAAAGACATGAGGATGGTCCAGAAAATAATGCACATAGCGCTTGAAAAGCGCATGGACCCCCGCTTTGGATGCTTCAACTGTTTCACTCAACATGTGCTCCGTTAAAGTTTGGATCATCTGTTTCTTACACGCCCACAACAAAGCATTGAAATCTGAAAAGTAATTGTAGATGGTCGCATACGAATACCCTGTCTCATCTGCGATCTTGCGTACACTCAGACTTTCGATGCCCTGATCCTTGATCTGTCGAATCGCTGTTTCGACGAAGATTTGCGTGATGCGTTGGCGTTTGATTTGTGACATGAACACCTCTCTATTTTATGAACACTGTTAATATATTCCTATATATGTTTGATGTCAAGTGCTTTTAGTGTATTATTTCCCGCATTTTCGTTATACTATGTTTGAATGTTCAAAAAAATTCGTTTTCAAATGATCGCCGTGATCGCAATTGTCTCAATTGTGATTTTTGGCGTCTTAAACATAGCGATTGAAAATAAGCTCAATGAACTTCGCGTCCATGAACGTAATTTTTACGGTGAAATCACACGTGCGCGAGCGGATGAACTGTCTAAAGAACTTCAAGGGCATTTGAATAAAGTGCATATGATCGCCCATACGGATTTTTTAGAGTCCATGGATGTGGAAGCGATTCTTCCGTATTTGTCCAGTTTATTGAATCACAGTGATTTTAAAGGCATGACGATCGCACTTCCCGATGGACGCGCTTGGACAACCTATGGCGCAAGCATTGATATTCGAGAACAAGAACAGTTTACAAATATCTTTGTACGAAATAAACTCTACTCCATCTCAAACCCATTCTTCAGCCCGTACTTCTATGAGAACGTGCCGATCATCACCTTATCCTATGCGATTCAGCGTGAAAGCACGACGATCGGCTTGTTGAATGCGGTTTTGACGACGACTTTCATGGAGACCATCATCAGTGATATCCACTTTGATTCTTATGGATACGCTTGGATTGTGGATGGCAATGGACGCATCGTCGCACACCCGGATCCTGAGATCAATATCAATGAAGATTATACAGATGTCATCAAAGAAATCGATGTCCAACCCTTTTCATCGAGCCAGGGTTTTTTCAACTATCTCGGTTATAACAATGAGAAGATGTTGGCCGTTTATTCACCAATACACAATACGAATGATTGGAAATTGGTCATCTCTGTTCAAGAATCCCAAGCGTTCAGTCAGTTGAATGCGGTCATGACTTACATCAACTGGGCAGTCATTCTCAGTCTATTATCTTTGATCAGCTTTTCTTTTATTTATGCAAACAGCTTAACCAAACCAATCATCAAATTGACTGAAGTCTTTGCACGTGCGGAAAAGGGTGACCTGAGTGTCGTCGCAGACTCAAAAGTTCAAAATGAACTGGGTGTGGCAGGCCAAGGTTTCAACCGCATGCTCAATGAGATCAAGAATCTGACTTTTGTGGACCCCGTCACTCAAGTGGCCAACTATCGTTCTTATCTCTTGGATGCGCAGCGACTAACGCTCGAGCATCCCGATAAGCAATATTATGTCATCGTCCTTTCCATCGATGATTTCAAGAAGATCAACAGCATGGGAGGCTATGGTTTCGGCAATGAGACTTTAAAGCAATTTGCCGAGCTTCTCAACAGCAGTCTTTATGCGTATGAGTTGGTGGCCCGTTATTTCGGGGATGAGATGATTCTCTTCTTGCATGCGGAGAATGAGGAAGTCATTCGTTTACGCATCCAACGCCTCTTGGCGATGACGCAAAGACCTTTCAAAATCATGGACATTGAGATCCATTTGAGCCTGTCCTGCGGCTTTGCATGTCACGACAAACTTCATGAGATTGAAACGACCATTCACAATGCGACCTTAGCTAAACTAAAAGCTAAGAAGCTGGGAGGCAATCTTGCGGTCTTTTATGAAGATGGCATCCAACAAGAGATCAAGAAGGAACAAGATATCGAGTCTGAACTCTTCAAGGCTATTGAAAAGAAAGAACTTTATCCGGTATATCAGCCCATCGTGAATTTGAACACAATGGAAATCAGCGGCTTTGAGACTTTATTGCGTTGGAATCACCCCACTTTTTACCAGGAATCCATACAAACCATCATTACGATCGCCGAAAACAATTCTCAGATCATTGAGATTGGTCGCTATATCCTGAATGAAGCCATTTTGGAGTTGAAGCGTTTGAATCAAAAAAATCCAGACCTGGTCTTGGCACTCAATGTCTCGGCCTTGCAGTTGAAGGATACGCATTTCATCACCTTCCTGAAGAATCGCATCAAAGTCATCGGGGTAAAACCGGAAAATCTGTGCATCGAATTGACCGAGAGTACAGCCATGGACGATGTGGAGGTCAAACTCATGGATCTTCATCAAATCAAAGCGATTGGCTGTAAGATCGCGATCGATGACTTCGGTACGGGGTATTCCTCTTTGGCGTATTTGAGTCGTTTCCCCATCGATCACATCAAGATTGATAAGTCCTTTGTCCATAAAATGATGAACGATGAACCCACCCGTCAATTGGTCAGCTCCATGATAACTTTGGCCCATAACTTAAAGTTGTTGGTGGTGGCTGAAGGCGTTGAAACACAGGAGCAAATCGATCTACTTAAGCACTTTGGTTGTGACATGATCCAAGGTTATGTCATCTCCAAGCCAAAACGAATGGAAGAACACAACATCTAGGCGTATCCATTACGCCTTTTTTATTGTCTCGATTAAGGACTGTGTTATTATGATATTGAAAATCACTATGAAAAAGTTACACGATTTCTTCATCAAACTTGAACGTCAACTTTTCAACGAAAAATGGATTGGAAGTCCGGAGTACGAAGTCATTCGTTTCACGGCCATCTATTTGATCGTGGGTTTGTTGTGGATCACCACTTCGGATGATCTTTTAGCCATGATGGTTAAAGACTTCGATCTATTGGTGGAATTTCAAACCGCTAAAGGTTGGTTCTATGTCTTTGCCTCAGCGATTCTTTTTGCATCGATTCTTGGGGTACGTTTACGACGCAACAAGCAATTGAATGATCGCATCCTATACCAACAGAGTCATGATGAGTTGACCCAACTTCCCAACCGCAGGCGCTTGTCGGAGATCATCGATAAACGCATCGAGAAGAATCCTAATCTTGCTTTCGCTTTGATCTCTTTGGACATCGATGATTTCGCAACGATCAATGAGTTGTTGGGGTATTCGATCGGAGATGCCCTGCTCATCGATTTGACGAAGGATTTATCGCAACGGCTTGGATCGATGGATACCTTATCACGCAGTGGGACGGGCTTCATCATCACTTATGATTTGAGTGAGCGGAATCAGATTCAATTGAATCAAAGTTTGAATGGACTCTTGAGTCTGATCAGTCAGGAGCGGATCCTTGAGGGCCAATCCATCTTCATCACGTCAAGCATCGGGGTTTCACTTTATCCCAAAGATGGACAGCGTTTCGATGATCTTTTTAAGGCTGCGGATACGGCGATGCATCATCTCAAGGGAATCAGTAAGAACAGTTATAACTTCTATACAGAGGATTATCACAATCAGCGCATGGATCGCATCCGCATGGTCAATGAGTTGCGTAAGGCTTTGGAAAATAAAGAATTGTATCTGGTGTATCAAGCGGTCGTGGACATGCGGAATGATGAATTGCTTGGGTATGAAGCCTTGTTGAGGTGGGACTCCAAAGTTTTGGGTAAGGTTTCACCGGATGTGTTCATCCATGTGGCGGAGACGACCAATTTGATCAGTACTTTGGAGGAGTATGTCTTTGAGCAGTGTTTCCATGAAATCAAGGTTCAAGCTCAAAACGGTGTGGATCTGATGCTTTCAATCAATCTCTCGTCAAAGGGTCTGGTGGACATCAGTTTCATCCATACGATTGAGCGACTCTTGAAGAATGCAAAGATATCCACTACCAATGTTCAGATTGAAATCACCGAGACAGCCATCATTGAGAACTTTGATTTGGCGAAACGTAATCTGATGCGTTTGAAACAATTGGGTTTCACCATCGCTTTGGATGACTTTGGGACCGGTTATTCCTCACTCACCTATCTACATCAACTCCCGATCGATACGATGAAGATCGATCGTACCTTTGCATTACAAAAAGGCCAAGGTAAGCAACAAGAGATCCTCAGCTCCATCATCGACTTAGGACATAAACTTAAACTTAAGATCATTGCGGAAGGTATTGAGACCGAAGTGCAGAAGCAGTTCTTTATTGAACTGGGCTGTCATTATGGTCAAGGGTATCACTTTGGCAAACCCAACACTTTGAATGAAGTCATCAAGAAGGACTAGTCCTTCTTTTCTCATGAAAAACACCCCTAAGCTTTAGGCTTACGGGTGTTGAAGTTCGATGGTCTTTGTTTTTTGGCCTTGGCTTGTTTATCCCAAGGATGGGCGGAAGGATTGCGCTTGGGACGATGATTCGTCTTTGCGACTTTTTTGACCACCGCATTCTCATCGATCTGAATGGCAAAAGGATGGTTCTTGATGACAGGAATGTCTTTTTGAATCAACTTCAATACACCTTTGAAATAAACATATTCCTCAGGATCGCAGAAGCTGATGGCAACGCCTCCCAAGCCTGCACGACCGGTACGTCCGATACGGTGCACATAGGTTTCAGGCACTTCAGGTTGGTCATAGATCAACACATGGGATAACTCATCGATGTCCAAACCACGGGCTGCGATGTCGGTTGCCACAAGAATCTTCACCTGACGCGTTTTAAAGGCGTTTAAAGCCATTTGACGATTGTTCTGTGACTTATTCCCATGAATGGCTAAAGCCTGTATATGGGCATGGGATAAAGCCTTTACGATCTTGTCCGCACCATGTTTGGTGCGTGAGAAGATCAATACGGATTCCATTTGCATATCCTTCAATAACTTGACTAACAAACTGATCTTGTTATCTTTAGCCACAAAGTAGACACTTTGATTGATCGTATCGACCGTGGATGCGACCGGTGTGACACTGACTTTGACTGGATCACGAAGAATGCTTGAGGAAAGGTTGGCGATTTCTTTAGGCATGGTGGCCGAAAACAATAGGTTCTGACGTTCATGCGGTAAAAGATCGATGATTCGACGTACATCGTGGATCATACCCATATCCAACATCATATCGGCTTCATCCAAGACAAAGTGTTTGACTTGATTCAACTTGATGTGTTTCTGTCCGATAAGATCCAACAATCGTCCAGGTGTCGCCACCAAGATATCGATTCCCAGTGCCAAAGCTGTGGTTTGAGCCTTTTGACCAACTCCCCCATAGATGACAGTCGACTTCAAATTCAAGTGCTTTCCATAGACTCTGAAGCTCTCTTCAATCTGAATGGCCAATTCACGGGTTGGAGCCAATACCAATGCAGAGATGGGACGTAGACTTCTTTTGACCGTACTCTGGGATGCCAAAGCTTGTAGGATGGGTAAAGCAAACGCAGCGGTCTTCCCTGTCCCGGTTTGTGCGATGCCTAAACAATCACGACCTTGTAAGACAAAAGGAATGGCTTGGGCCTGAATGGGTGTAGGTTCTGTGTATCCTTCTTGAGCCAATGCTTTCTTAAGTGGCTCGATAAGTTCTAATTCATTAAATTGCATAATTCTCCTTAAATAACTTATGTAGTATACGCTTTATTAGAAAAGAAAGCAAAAAAAGTATTCCAACAATGGAGTTTTCAGAGGACTTAATTCATATAGTTTTACATTTAAGGTATTATGTGAGAGTGGAAATTATCTATAGTGTTTCTTCTAAGTCTTAATTATTATTGAATGTTTCTGATAAATATTTTCCAAGTTGATTATAATAATACAAATAATATAAAAAGACGCTTTAAGATATCGTGTGGGGTGTCTATAAGATATGGTGTGGGTGGACTGTAAGCTTAGGTGTGGGCAATAGAAGACTTCGTGTTACTTTATAGTTACGAGCAAAAAGCACACGAAGGAGGAATACAATGATTCCACAACCCGATTTTATCACAGCCCTGTTTAATGTGAAGTTAGATGATATTGAATCACTTGAAGCATTTAAACAAGCATCCATTTTTCATTATCATATTAAACTCAAATTGAAGCGGCATACATGTCCGTATTGTGGAGAAGATGCGATCTCCCATGGACAAAAAGAATTAAAGATCCATCATCCTAATTTAATTGATTTTGATGGAATGATTCATTATCACGCAAGACGCTATATCTGTAAGGATTGTCATCGAACATTTTTCGAAACCAATCCTTTTTCATTTTCAGGGTTCAATAAAAGTTACGCATTAATGGATCGAATCATGAAGCAGCTCGGTCAACTCGATCTTAATTTTAAGCGGATCGCTGAGTTGAATCATATCTCGATTTCAACGGTCCAATTGTACTTGGATTCATATGTTTTTATCCCCAAGCCCTCTTTGCCTGAGAATCTTGGAATCGATGAGCTTCACTCCAAGATGGCTTATCGTGATTCCGCGTATCTTTGTATCCTTATCGATAACGAAAACAGATATCCGATCGACATCTTGAATTCACGGTCTAAACACAACTTAAATAAGCATTTCGAACAGTATTCAAAGACTCAAAGAGATTCTGTAAAGTTCGTAACCATTGATATGTGGGAACCTTACAAAGACGTGGCTTCACATCAATTTAAAAACTGCAAGGTCGCCGTCGACCCTTTTCATGTCGTTAAGAATCTATCTTTCGCATCTACGAAGATTCGAGTATCCATTATGAACCAATGTATGCATGGGAGTGATCCCTACTATCTCTTAAAAACTTGGCATATTTAACTCGATTTAAAAGCAGTTGAATTGGATACAGAACCCCAATATAATCACCACTTTGGTCGTAAATTAACGAAGCGTCAACCCATCGAAATGATCTTTAGTATTTCGGATAAACTCTTAGATGCCTATAATCTTAAAACAGCGTATCAGTTCTTTAATGACACTGCGACCTATGAAAATGCAGGTCCTTGGTTAGATGCCCTGATTCTGCGTTTTCAAGCTTCAGTCATCCTTGAATATAATGAGTTCACTCGACTCTTAATTATTGGCAAGAGGAGATTATCAACTCATTTCAAAGACCTCACAACGATCGTAAACAATCCAATGCTTTAGCTGGAAATGTAAATGGTCAACTGCGCGCCTATATTGCGATAACACATGGTTCTCAAAACTTCACTCGTTTTAGAAAACGTATTATCTACGCGCTAAATCCAAAGATTTTTTATGCACTTTCTGGTCAAATGCGTTCAGATAAACAACTTAGACACCATAAGAAAAAAGAGAAGGACATTTGATTATCCTTCTCTTTACCCACATTGAATCTTATCGCGTGATTTTCAAACCTTTGCGTTACTTTAAACTACAAAATTTTCAAGTCACTAAAATTTGATATTATCAATTTTAAATAAAATCAAGAAGCTGGTATTGCACCTGTTGTAACAGCACCAGTTGTTACATTAATTGTAAATCTCATAGAATCATAATCACAATAGAATGCTGTAACAACATTTGAAGCATTTAATGTAACATTACATCCTGCAGGCGTAACATCGAGATCTCCATCAGTAGCAACATCCAGCATTACAGCTGTATATTGTGATCTTGTATTAGCAGTACCTTTTGCGATTTTTGCTTCATTTAAATAATTTACCAAACTCGGAATCAAAATAGCAGCCAAAATAGCCAAAATAGCGATAACAACAATCAACTCAATTAATGTAAACCCTTTTTTAGTGAGAATTTTTTTCATATATTATATTCCCCTCCTTGTTAAGTAAATTAAACCCCTTTTTAAGGTGTTCGTCAACATTTAATTCACGAAATAATACATATAAGCAAATAATAACTAATACTATTATGCCCTACCTAAGTATCGTTTTAACAATTCCACATTACTTGTGATTTCAGAAGCTGTTTCAAAGGAGATGACTTGATCGGTCACCAACTTCGCTAAATTGCCATCCAGTGTCTGCATGCCGATCCGTAGTCCCGTTTGAATCGCGGTGTTTATCTGGACAATCTTGTTTTCACGGATCATGTTTCCAATCGCATCCGTCATAAGCATGATTTCATGCACGGCGGTACGGCCTGCATAATCTGCTCTCGGAAGGAGAGATTGTGAGATGACCGCTTTGAGCACGTTGGCTAATTGTATCCGGATTTGAGATTGTTGGTGCGGTGGGAAGGCATCGATGATACGGTCGATGGTTGCGGCGGCACCGGTGGTATGCAAGGTCGAGAAGACCAAGTGTCCGGTTTCTGCGGCTGTGAGGGCTAAGCTGATGGTTTCATAGTCACGCATTTCCCCGACGAGAATGACATCGGGATCTTCACGGAGTGCGGATCTTAATCCCGTATTGAAGTCATGAACATCTTTATGAATTTCACGCTGATTGATCATGCTTTGTTTGGATTGATGAATGTATTCAATGGGATCTTCCAATGTGAGGATATGTTCCGACTTATTCGTGTTGATGTGATTGATCATGGCCGCAAGGGTAGTGGATTTCCCACTTCCCGTAGGACCTGTGACCAAGACCAACCCACGCGGGAGGAGCGAAATTTCTTTCAAAATCGGTGGAAGTTTCATCTCATCCACGGTCGGGATGTGATTGTTCAAAAGTCTGAGGGCGATGGCAGGAAGGCCTTGTTGGCGATAGACATTGATCCGATAACGGTGACCGGAGTCGTCCGTGTATGAGCAATCCACATCGTTATTGGAAAGATATAAATCGAATTGTTCTTCGGATAGGATGATCTTGATGACATCAAAAACATCGTCCCTACTCAAGGGATCCAAGTTCAAACTGACAAGTTCCCCAATTTCACGAACAACCGGTTTGCGCTCTGCGACCAAATGGATGTCTGAGCATTGATGGTCCCGTGCATATTTTAGAATCGTGTGTAACATAAGTCCCCCTTAATCGACGGAGTAGAGAATGCGGATGCCTTCTTCAACCGTCGTCACACCAGTGTTGATCAAATCTAAAACTTCTTCTCTCAGCATACGCATCTTCTTTTCTCGAGCATACACCTTCAAATCATCCATATTTGCTCTGTCTGCGATCATTTCTTGAAGCTTGTTGTCGATCAAGATGATCTCAAACACGGCCGTACGGCCTTGATAACCCGTCTGGTTGCATTCCGAACAACCATTGCCTTTGTGAGCCGTTACGAGATTGGTTTGTAAAAGCATGTTGTCGGAAAGATCCACTTTATGCTCAACTTTACAAACTGGACAGATTTTCTTAACCAAACGTTGTGAAATGACACATTTGACAGAGGATGCGACCAAGAAAGGTTCTACACCCATATCGACTAAACGGACAACCGTGGATAAAGCATCATTGGTATGGACGGTTGAAAGCACAAAGTGACCGGTGATCGCAGCACGAATGGCGATTTCAGCGGTTTCCCCATCACGGATTTCCCCGATCATGATCGTATCGGGGTCCTGACGTAAGATGCTTCGCAAACCACTCGCAAAGGTTAAGCCGGATCGTGGATTGACTTGGACTTGGGTGATCCCTCTGAACTTACGTTCAATCGGGTCTTCAATGGTTACGATGGCTTTCTTGATGTCAGCCAATTGCGCCAACATGGAATATAAAGTCGTGGTCTTACCACTTCCGGTTGGACCTGTGACCAAAAGAATTCCATGTGGAAGTTTGATGGCCTTTTGAATAATTTCCTGGGTATAGGGTGATAAACCCAAACTGGAAAGATTATAGTCAATATTTCGGTCTGCACCTAACAAACGTAAAACGATCTTCTCACCATATGGTGTTGGAAGAGACGATACACGAATATCAAAAGTAAAGAATTCACTCTTGAACTGGAAACTGCCATCTTGTGGAATCCGTTTTTCGGCAATGTTCATCCCACTGATGATTTTGATGCGGGTAATGATCAACTGATGCACATCCGCAGAAAACTCATTGTGAAGTTGTAAGTCTCCATCGATACGATAACGCACTCTTGTGAGATTATCTTCCGGTTCAATATGGATATCCGATGCATTCTGTTGGAAGGCGTCGAAGATAAGGTTATTGACAAGCTTTACGACCGGTGCGGAATCGACACGCTCCGCCATCGATTCATCATCCGCATTCTCCATCGCAGTGGCACTGACACCATATTCATCGCGGATGTCATTGAGGATTTCATCCGCATTTTGACGGGTATACACACGATTGATGGCTTTCTCAATTTCAATGCTTGACGATACGACGGTCCGAATCTCCATACCCGTGATGATGCCCAAATCTTCCAAACAGGTGAAATCCAAGGGATCATTGGTCGCAATCGTAATGACACCGGCACGCATGTTTAAAGGAACGATGTTGTACTTACGCGCCAAATGTTCCGGAATCAAACGAATGGAATCCAATTCTATCTGGAATAAGGGTGTATCGACATACTCGACTTGCAAACGTTTTGCCAAAGCACGTAAAATATCCCGTTCACTGGCCATTCCCATATCGGATATGACATTCCCCAAACGTTTCTTTACGGTTTTCTGGCGTTCCAACGCCAAGTTCAATTGATCTTCTGTAATGATTTTTTCATCGACCAATACTTGGCCTAAACGGACTGCTTTCATGTTCTACCCTTCCTTTTATTTAATGCCCTAAATTCGGTATAATAGTGGTATCGAGGTATCTGCAATGGAAACACCTATTCTCATCATCTTATTCATCTTTGGAGCCATCTTCGGCTCATTCTTCAATGTCGTTATCTATCGACTTCCTAATAAGGAGTCCATTGTTCATGGTTCTTCGCATTGTCCCAAATGCATGGAGCCGATCAAAGCCTATGACCTTATCCCTATTTTAAGCTATTTGATTCTAAAAGGAAAATGTCGACACTGTAAGGAAGCCATTTCATGGCGTTATCCTTTGATTGAATTGATTACAGGAATCTCATACGTCTTGGTTTATCTTCGTTATGGCTACAGCTATTTCACATTAATTGGTATTCTTTTGGCATCCATCTTGATCATCGTTACAATGATTGACATCGATACCATGGAAATCTACGATCGATTTCAAATCATGATTCTAACACTCGCATTTGGTATGCTTCTCATTACACCCTTACCCTTGCTGGATCACCTATTTGGCTTCTTCATCATCAGTATCCCCTTTTATCTCATTGCCTATTTAACAGGCGGTATTGGAGGTGGAGACATCAAATTGATTGCCGTAGCTGGTTTGCTTCTGGGATTCAAAGCAACCTTGGTTGCCTTCTTCATTGGAAGCATCTTAGGTGGAAGCATTGCGATCTATCTACTAGTGACAAAACAGAAGGAACGCAAATCGCTGATCGCATTTGGTCCCTATCTGTGTGTCGGCATCTATTTTGCTTATTTATATGGCAATGATTTGTGGAACTGGTATTTAAGCTTTTTTGCTTAATTACTTCCCGCCTTCAGGATGCGGATCTTCATTGGGATCACCCTTACCTGTACCGCCAGCAATGATGTCTGGTGTATAATCCACTTCGATATCATCCGGTAATAATTGATGAAGTGCAAACAAATCGAAGGTGAAACTTGCGGTCGCATCCTCAAAGTTATAACTGGAATTTGAGATCAAGATCGAGGTATTCCAATCCCGAACAGAATCCAAGAAGTATACATAACGCGCATACGTTGTATTCACATCGTAGGTGTGTTGCGACAACATCAACAACGAACTCGTATCAGGTACGGCGAGTTCTTCTTTTACGACCGCGTGGTATTTGTCCACCAAATCACGGATCGAATAGTAAACTTCAGATGGCACTGTATCAATCGCCTTTGGCGTTGTGGCACTGACTTCGACGAAGTCAGTGTTGGTGATGCGCATGTTATATTTACTAGTTAAAGGTAAAACCCAACGTTCGAATTGAGCTTCATTGATCGGGGATTCAAAGGCATGCAGTAGATTAGAAACTTCTTCCAACTTCGTATCGTGTTGGGCTTGAAGTGCCTTTTCGTTGGGCAACGTTGTATCAATTACCAACTTACGACTTTGAAGTTCACTTAATATAGCCTTATTCGCATCCAACTCACCCAATAATGGAAGGATAACAAAGGCAACCATCATCCCGATAATGCCGATAAAAGCGAGTATGAACAATAAGAAGGCTTCACGTTTTGAGACTTTCATCTTAGTTGCCCCCCTTCATAACCAAGGCAATGGTCCCACTGTAGGTCCCATTATCATTGTAGGTATACCCGGAATACGAAACATCTGCGAAACTGAAGGTACGCTGTAATCTTAAGGCATAATTGGATACATCCGAGACATAGGTCGCCGTGTAATCCAAAGTCACGGTATTGGACGCAAAATCAATGTTTGTGATTTTCAAGGTACTTGGCTTTTCATAATAGATGATATCCAAGACTTGAGAATCAAAGCGTGGTTTATACGCGATGACATCTTTTAGCGTTGCAGCTTCAACAGCGAGTTCATCCAATTGTTTGATATCACTTTGAAGCTTATCAATCTTTTGCATCTTAGCGACAACCGATGGATCATTGATGTAAGCTTCTATGGAAGCGGACTCATTCTTCACATTCAGATTATCGACAAAGAGTTTGATGGCAAAGGCACCGACGATCAAGATCGCCCCAATCAATACGATGGTATACACCTGCATCGGCGACATCTTATTTGCTTTACGTTTTTGCTCGGCTCTATAGGCAAGCAATAAGTTCATATCTTGCTTTTTCATACTTACTTCCTCAACAATGCGCCAACGGCATTGGTGTATCTGTTTTCAAATTTATGACCAGTAACGTAGTGTGGTTTCCCTAAGATCTCACACTCAATCAACAAGTTCTCATTAACGAATCTTTGGACATCTTCCAACTCTTCATCAATGCCGGTGATCACAACTTTCTTGGAATCCGATCCATTCTTACGAGTATAAGAAAACTGAATCATCTTATTGATGTTGTCGACGATGGAATTCGTAACTTCTTCTGGTGTGACATCTTTAAAGGAGATGATCTTATTGTTGCGTGCCAATGCATAGATACCATTTTCAAATAGGTATAATCGCAAGTGACCATTCCCGATATCCGCCACAATCAATTGTGTCGTATTCTCCAATAATGGACTTTCTTCCATCATCTTGATGATGGCATTGGTTGCGGAATCGATGCCTTGAACATCCAATTTACACAATTTTGCGACTTCCAATAAAGATTCAATGGCTTTGATCTGCATCGCAACCCCTAAGACACGACTTTGTACATTGCCTTCGACTTCCACATCATTGAGATAGACATAATCCATGATGTAGTCCGGTGTCAGGTTCAAAGCACTCATCATTTCGGTTTTGACAAGCAATTGAACCTTTCTTTCATCAACTTTTGGAATGTTCAGTTCACGATAAATGACCGCATTGTTGTTGATGCAGAAATACGCTTTCTTATCACGCATGTTCTGCTCTTTGAGGTGTTGCAAAAGCAATGACGCAAATCCCTCAACATTGGTGATGCCGGTCTCTGTAACCCATTCTTCCGGATATTCATAGTAGTGTGTCTTTTGCAGTCCTGCACTCATCTTTCCAGTGCGTGCTTCGACCAGGTAGACGTAACCGTGTCGAATTTCAATCGATAATGCCATAGCACATGCCCCCTTTATTAACCAATGGATTCATACATCGTAAAGATCGGTTGTATGATCGAAACAACAATAAAGCCTATTATAACCCCTAAGATTACAATCATGATCGGTTCAATCATCGCAATCATTCTTTGTAAGGCAGAATCCGCTTCGTTATCGAAGTAATCCGCCGTACTGTTCAAAATATCCCCTAATGAACCGGATTCTTCACCAATGTAAATCATCGATGACAACATCGGATCGAATGAACCGGTTGATTGAATCGCTTTCGAAATGAATTCACCCTTAGTCACATCTTCAATGACATTGATGAACTGATCTTCAAGATAAGTATTATTCAAGACACGTGATGTGGTTTCCAACATATCAATGGTTTGAACACCACTGGAATACAGCGATGCCAAAGCACGAGCACAACGTGCGGAGTAAACAGTTTGGTTCAACGGACCAAACACAGGTAAGAGCAACTTCAATTTGTCGAATTGTACACGGATATCCCGAACATTCAACAATAATCGTACGCCTACCACGAAAATCAACAGCCCCCCAGAGAGCGCGATCCAATTGGTTGTGAGAAACTCACTGAAGCCAAGAATCAGGGTTGTTGACCAAGGCATGTTTTCAGCAGGAAACATGCTGGTGATGGTCGGCAATACAAAAGTGACTAACAATAAGATGACAGCTACGGATACGACACCCAAAATAGCCGGATAAATACTTGCCGACTTGATTTTATTATTGAGTTTCTGTTCCTTCTCATAGTGCGTGGACATACGGGAAAGACTGTGGTCCAAAGTACCACCCATTTCCCCTGCCATGACCATGTTCGTCAAAAGCTCAGGGAAAGATCCTTTCTGCAACTGCATCGCCTTGGATAAAGAATTGCCCTTTTGAACTTCTTCATAAATATTTCGGAAGATCTGACGGGCTTTCTTATTATCGGCTTTGGCTTGAAGCATATCCAAGGCTTGTACAATGGGTATCCCAGATCCAACCATCGTACCCAATTGACGACAGAAAATGACCAAACTCTTGAGTGGCAATTTCGTGATGGAATCGGATGTCGATACCCCTTCTTTGTATTCTAATAAGTATAATGATCGACTCTTGATGATCTGTGCCAATTCTTGCGCATCTTCTGCCGCAATAATATCCTCAATCGTCTTACCGCCCTGATCAACGGCCTGGATATGATAACTCTTCATAAAGCCCCCCTCTTGTTTTAGACTTCTTTGAAGTTAATGAAATTATACGTGATTCCAATAGGATACAAGGCACCCCCAGCAAAAGTAGGAAGTGTAATATTAAAAGGTATTGTTCCTGTATAAGTTTTGTAGATTATTGAAGAATTACTTGTCAGGCTAACTGAACTCGCCATAACCGCTCCATTTATGACAGCTCCTGATTCAACACTCACATGTGCATTTGGAGCATAGATCCACATGGGGCCAGCGATAGCACCGTTCGATTTAAATGTGATCGATTTCCCAAGTGTTGCGATGAAACCTTTAAACTCCAAATTACCAAAAAACAAATTGACATCATTACCAAGCAAACTACCTACAAAAACCGTACCATTGGGCATCGTAAAGGTTGGATTAACATTTGTACTAAACCCAACTCCTTTTTTAACGACCAACTGGAACTTAGATAAGTCTGTCAATAAAGGATTATTATTAACATTCCAACCCCAATTATAGTAGCCGTCAGTACCAGAAACTTTTTTGGTGTCATCAGAATCAATTACAATAATGACATTAAGTTTCCCATTTCCTTTTACATTGATACTGCCAACCAAATTATTTGCATAATCCACATCATCAACGTAGAGCTCAAAAATGCGATTATCAGCACCTGTACCTAAATCAAATGTAATGTTTGAATTTGGCAATTTACCAATTTTATATCCTGTTTGTGTTCCGGAAAGTAATGGGAATGTAAATAAATTACCCCCATTGTCTACAAGGTTAATCAGATTCGCTGGATCATCATTATATTGAAGCAATGCTGTATTTATGGCTGTAGCATCAAAAACTGGTTTTGGCGTCCCTAAATCCTTTACTGGGATTGCTGGCGAACAATTGGGGATTGTTGCTGGTGTGCCTGTAGGTATTGTAACAGCATCTATAGCACACCCTGATAACTTTATGACAGATCCAGGTGTTTCCATCAAACTCGCAACTTCTCCGTCGATGACACCACCACCACCATCCGTATTATTAATGCCGTTCTTGGTTAGCACTGCTTTCATCAACTCTTTTAAAACTTTCGTAATCTTAAAATCACCTACAAGTGTTCTCGAAACTCCATCCACAGTACCAATCGACCGGAGTGTATATAATTCTGGATCAGACAAACTTTTTTGAACCTGAATCGTATATGTTCCAGTTTGAGAAGTCCCGTTGAGTGTACCTACACTATTATTTAGTTGCGTGTTAAGAAAATTTTCAAGGGATGCAATCTTAGCATCGTACTGACCAACAGGAATATCCGCATAATTCCCATCTATAAGATGTTTTTTAAGTTTCTCCATCGCTACATTCAATCCAGATTCAGCAGTATAATAAGCTGAACTATGTTCTTTAGATAGAACTGCGTTATTCTGATTTGAAATCGATGAAAACATCACACCACCAAGCAAGATGACAAGCACAAGAAAAAACAGTACGACTGTGACCAAGGCAACGCCTTTGTTATTCATGTCTTTTCTATGCATAATTGAAACCTCCTTTCCATGACGCCTTACTTATCTGTACGAAAGTAGACATCATAGCTGATATCAACGAATTGATTTCTTGAGTCTAAAATTGTCTTAATGAACAAATTAACTTTTAATGCATCATAATTAACTGTGAATGTCTGGATATCTCTTGCCACCGTTACAGAGTTTCTTGTAATCGATTGGTTCGCTATATCGTGACAGTAGGTAATCGCACCACCCAAAGTGTAACAACTTCCAATTACGGAGATTTGAGACTGATTCAACGCATGCTTTCTTATGTCTTTCTCAAATGTTACGGCAACCTGCCTCAATCCAGTTTGATTCGCGACTTGTGTATTCTCATCTCTGAAGAATGTTGTTGAGAACCCTACAAGATTCGCCAATATCCCAAAAACGATGACAACGATGAGCATTGTAATGACGAGCTCAATCAGAGTAAAACCTTTTTTTGATAGTCGCATATCAGCCACCAAACCTTAGAATAATTTCAAGTTGTGCCCGATTTTTTCCATAATCTGGATTTGCTGAGGGTTTTGAAACTGTAATGACCAAATTTACCATTGTCGCAACTTCAGCATTTGGTCCATATGTAACCACAAAATGATAATCTCCTTCATCTTTGCTACAAGTACTTCCAACACAGGTATATGGACCCATCTCAGCTTTGGTCAAAACACTTGTAGGTGTCGCCCCAGCAACTTTACTCCAGTTATATATTTCTTCCAATTCACTCTGTGCTTCAAAGTTCGCATCCGTAAATTCACGCGATGTGATGTTCATAAGATTGGTGATCAAGAACGCAGGAAAAAGTGTGACCATGATGATACCGAACAAACCCATGGCTACTACGACTTCTACAAGTGTCAAACCCTTTTTGTTTCTCATGATACCTTTAAAGTGAGACCTAGGTCTCTTTCTATCTTTAGTTTAGTACGATTGTAAACACAATACAATCAAAAACCATTATCAATATGCCAAAATAAGCACATAAATATGCCGTCTATGTATTAAGACACTTTTATTTTGTGCTTAACAACGTTTCAATCATTACACTTACACTTCGATTCATCTCATGCGTGAAGTCGGCGGTGTATTTACGATGATAGAGATCATCATAATAGTTTAGTGCTGAGATGGGTTTTGGATGGTCTTTGAACAGTTCATCGATCTGTGTCTGTTGATCTTTAGTACCTAATGCTTGATATGCATTTGAATGAACCACGAAACTGGGTTCAAATCGTTTTGGTTTTTGACGTTCCAATTGGTGTTGTGTTGGATAGCCCAAGACAAGCATTCCAATTGGCCAAACTGCTTGAGGTAACTTTAATAAGTCTTTGTGAAACTCATAGTTTTCCAAAATATCCCCGATATAACAAGACCCTAATCCCAATCCCTGTGCCGCCACAACCATATTCTGTGCACAGATCAAGGCATCACTCATCGCCAAAAACATATCCCCGATTTCAGGTTTACGCGTTTCTTGATCAATAAATGATTTCATACCCTGCCAGGCTCGATGATAATCCGCACAGAACACAAACACCAGAGGTGCTTTTGCGATGAATGCTTGGTGATCACAGCTCTCAGCTAATTGATCTTTGATATGTTGATCGGTGATATCGATGATGGAATAGAGATGCATATTGCCAGCAGTTGGTGCCTGCATGGTAGCCCGGATCAGTTCTTGTTTCAAATCTGCAGAAACAGCTTCATCCGTAAAGACGCGACAGGATTTGCGTTGATATAGACTTTCTAGTATGGTATTCATATTTATTCCTCCAATAGGATATTTGTCGTCAAATCAATGCCAATCGCACCAACAGGTGCAGAGAATAAAATGGATAAAACAGCTAGACTTAAAATCAATTCACCCACCGCTAATCCTTGGCTTAAGGCAATAGACCCGATTGCGGCTTGTACGGTTGCCTTGGGTAAGAAAGCTATGCTTGTGAAGAGTCGCTCCTTGATGTTCAAAGGGGTCTTAATCAGACACAATTGAACCCCGACCATACGTCCCAATAAAGCCACAATGATCACCACTAAACCAATCGAAGTAATTGAACTCAGGACACTTAGATTGACCACAGCCCCAACTAGTATGAATAGAAACAACTCTGCCCCTACCCAGATCTTCGCAAACTTACCCAACAAACGATTGGCAAGCAGTGGATAGAATGCTTGAATACCCATGCCCAAGGTCATAACCGCCAACAAACCAGAGAATGGAAATAAACTGTTAATTTCTGGTTCGAAACCAACCAAGAAAAAACTTAAGCTGAAAAGTATGAGTACTTTTATGGTATCACGCATGTGGATGCGTTTGAAGAGTTTGGTTAAGAGATAAGCGAAGCAAAAACCGATCAGAATGCCAGAAATCAATGAAAGTGGAAGTTCATAGATCAAACTTAGATTGACTTGTTGGCCCTTTAATAAAGCTATAAACGAAGTAAACAACACGATGACAAAGATGTCGTCCACACTGGCCGCTGCCATGATCATTTGGGGAATCTTATGTCTCTGACCTTTGTTCATCTGTTTCAAATGAATCATACGGGGCACGACAACAGCAGGCGATACCGCCGCCAAAACCGACCCTAACAAAGCAGCCTCCAGTAGACTTATCTTAAAGATCGTTGTGGCAATTAAAATAATGGTGAGGATTTCAAAGCTAGCTGGTACAAAGGACATCAAGAACGCAGGACGCCCGATCTGTTTCAAATCCTTAAGATCGAGATTGAGTCCGGCTCGAAGTAGGATCACGATGAGTGCGATCTGTCTTAGTTCAGGCGAAATGAAAAGAATCTTATCGGAAAGCAGATTGAAACCAAAAGGTCCCAGAATCATTCCTGCAAGCATCATTCCGATCAAACCTGGTAATCTAAACTTTTGAAACAGTCCGGCTAAGACAAAGCCCACCAGAACCATCCACCCTAAACTTTGTAACATGTTCTTCCTCCAAAAAAAGCTGATGTCTGTCAAAAGAGACAGAAGTCATCAGCTTACGCGGTTCACACAATTGTGTTGGGAGACATTCATTCCCAAACAAATTTTATGCGTATATCTTGATTAAGTCAATGAAACCTTACGGATCTTTGCCCCTTTCATGACTAATTGAGCCGTTTTATACAAGACCACGGTCAATGCGGTATTCGCAAGTGCAGTCGGCAATACCACCACCATAAACAAAGCGGTGAAAGGTGCAGGTAGACCAACAATAAACAAAGCGCTTCCCAAGAACACGATGCCACTGACGATGGTTCCCATGAATCCTAATATGGATACTTTGATCAGATTCATCTGAACACTGAAGAGTTTGATCAATAATAAAACAAATAATGCTGAAATCAACTTATCCAAAACAGATGGGAGTTGACCTCCAGGAAAACCTGTGGTCATCGCCGCCATCACCCCTGCCACAAAACCAATCACAAGGGTATTCTTCAAATACGGTTGAAACAAGATGGCAATGAACATCGTTGCCAATAAGAAATCCGGTTTTACATTACCCAACAAAGCGGGAGTCACCGCATGTAAAGTTAAGCCCAATGCCAATAAGATGCCTGCTAATACGAGTTCGCGTGTTTTCATTTTCTCTTTTCCTTTGCGTGTTTATATCCAATACTCCAGGATTCCTTCATGTCATTGTGCTCACCTCCTAACAAAAAAACACCCCTGTCCTACTGTAGGCGCAAGTGGTGTTCGCGGTGCCATCCTAATTATCACAAAAGTGATATCTTTGATCGGATACTAACATATCCTAGCTGTTTTAACGCTCAGCCTGCGGCTTGGCTACTGTGATTCACCGTGCTCTCATGGACCCATTCATCTTTACGCAAGCATCCGTTCACACCGACCACGGACTCTCTAAAGCATGCTTCTTAAAGACTACTACTTTCCAATCTTAGATTTATAGTTCTATTCTATCAAACTTACATTAACTTACAAGTGTTTTCATAAATTTTCATACATGACCTATAAAAACATACCCTAGTGTTTAAAATAGCCTTCTTTACGCCATCTATGCTAAAATAATGCACAAGTGAGGACTCCCCATGCTTATAACATTTCGCAATAAATCCCCTAAAATCGGAAAAAATGTCTACATTGCCGAAACCGCAACCATCATTGGAGATGTGACACTCGAAGACGATGTGTCCGTATGGCCATCGGCCGTCATCCGAGGAGATGTGAACCCCATCGTCATCGGATCTGGATCCAATGTTCAAGATGGAGCCGTCATCCACGTCGATCCCGACACAAAAGTATTCATTGGCAAGAATGTGACCATTGGTCATTTGACCCACATCCATGGTGCGACCATCCACGATGAATGCATCATCGGCAGCACATCGACGGTTTTAGATAATGCGATCATACATTCGCATAATCTCATCGCCGCAGGCGCATTGGTTTCACCCCGAACCATCATCGAAGAGGGCCATCTTGTGACAGGTTTACCCGCCAAAATAAAAAGACCCCTTACACATGAAGAGATCGAGCACATCCACTGGAATGCGGAAGAATACATCAACTTAAAGAACGAGTACTTGAATCAATGACGTGTGGGTTTCGTCCAAATCCAGACACTGACCAGCGAAGCCACAACTAAGACGAAGATCTTGATTGCCAAGAGTGGAATAAAGAAAAGGACACTGATTAGAATACTAAACCAAAGCACAAGCAGTGCTTTTATTTTCGACTTCAAAGGAATGCCTTGAGGGTTTAAGTAATCCTGTACAAAAGGTCCTAATTTAGGATGATGTAGGATCTCATCGACCTTCTCAGGTTGACTCTTCCCAAACAAAAAGATTGCCAATAAGACAAAAGGCGTCGTTGGGAGAACCGGTAGAAACAAACCCGCCATCGCCAAGCCGACACTGATACTGCCTCCAATTTGATATACCATCTTTAACATGTTTCCCATTATACCAAAGAATGAAGATAAATACATTAAATGTGATGGTTATCACAAAAAAAGCACCACTTACGTGATGCTTAGATGTAGTTCCATGGATTGACAAACGATCCATTCTTAAGAACTTCGAAATGCAGATGTGAACCAGTGCTGTAGCCCGTATTGCCCACCGAACCGATGCGTTGTCCAGCTGTGACTTTATCTCCGACACTGACTTTAAAAGCAGAGAGATGAAGATAGCGCGTCTTCAATCCATTGCCGTGATCGATTGTGATGTATTTACCTAAGGTGTTGTCCGTAGCGACACCGGTGACTTTTCCATCCGCATACGCATAGACGGCGGTACCTGTCGCAGCAGCGATATCGATGCCATTATGGAAGATGCGACGCCCTGAAATCGGATGGGTACGATAACCAAAGTTACTTGTTAAACGTCCTTTGACAACCCCATAATTACCACCACCGGAACGACCCACGGTTCGCTTGGTTCCCACTTCAACTTCAGCCGCAATCGGTTGTTTCAATACCGTTTCTTGAATGGCGATGACTTCAGTCGGATAGCCATTGACGATCGTGATGTCATAAACCACTTTCTTTTCCCCTTCAACCCCTTCTTTAAGGATTTTGCGTTGTGAGGTCAAGAGATTCGCATTTTGAATGCGAATGACATCGAACTCAACAGGTTCCAATGCCGTATTCTCTAAATGCACTTCCACATCATATAAGGGATTCGCAGGTTTGAAGAGAATCTGATCGCCTGGCCAGATTTTCCCTGTGGTAATATCGATCGTGGGATTGTAGTCCGCGATCGTCTTCATGTTCACATCTTCATGATCCACAGCGATCTGCCAAAGACTATCCCCTTTTACAACCGTATACCAAACCGCTTCTTCTTCATTGCGTTCCATATCCAATGCGATGTCTTCCACACTCTGGAAAACAAATTCCTCATCGACTTTAATCGGAATCACTTCGATGTCTTGTTGGAAATCCACTTCAAGTATTTTAGCCTCTGCAGCGATGCTCGACTTGGACAAATAGTTTAATTTATATTTTCTAAGCAACAGATCCAATTCTTCTGCTTGATCTGCAGGTAGGGTAAAACGTGTCTCCCCATTGACTCTGAATTCAATCGCATCCAAACGATTGAGATGTTTCATGGCCGAGATGCCTGAAACCGTCAAGACCCATCCGAAGATCAGGGTCAAGACGATATAGATGGTGATTTTTACTTTTCGCTTTAAACGCATGCGCATCCTTTCTTAAACATTATGATCTTGTCATCCCGTAAGCCAGGATTCACTCTATCCGTTTTATTCGTTGTGATTATAACAGATGCATTTCGATGCCACAACCCTTAGCACCCACGAAAAATAATTGTGGAGAAATTTTCATCTAACAGAAAAAGGATGTCGAATTTCGACATCCTCCCACTCTAAGCATGATTTCCGTTCAATTTTAAGACTTTCATCACTTCCACAACTGGAATCGGAATGAAAATGAGGGCTAAAACGACCATCCAATGGGAACTGTCCATCGTGACCAGTTTGAACAAATCACGCAGTACAGGAACAAACAACACTGCCAACATCATCAAGGCATTTACCAGCGTTGCGAGAATCAACCATTTATTCACATAGAAGGTTTTGAACACCGTTCCATGGGATGAATGAATATTATAGGCATGAACCAATTGACTAAACGCCAAAACTGTAAAGGCCATCGTTTGGCCTTGAGCCAAAGAACCACTTTGACCTAAAGCACCATAACCATACAAGAAGGCAATCAAAGTAAGGACACCAATCAGAATGCCTTGGTATCCGATTCTGAAATACATGGGTTTTGTGAGCAGACTTGTCTCACGATTGGGTTTGCGCTTCATGATGCCTTCTTCAGCCGGATCGACACCGAGTGCCAAAGCAGGCAGGCTGTCCGTCACCAAGTTGATCCACAAGATATGGATCGGTAATAAAGGGGTCGCCCAGTTCATGAAACTCGCAATCAATAAGACCACCAGTTCACCCACATTACATGACAAGAGATAAGAAATCGCCTTGGTGATGTTATCACGGATGCGACGACCTTCTTCAACCGCATTGACGACCGTTGCGAAATTATCATCCGTTAAAATCATATCCGCGGCGCCTTTGGCGACTTCCGTCCCCACGATGCCCATGGCAGCTCCGATGTCCGCTTTCTTCAAGGCTGGGGCATCATTGACCCCATCGCCCGTCATTGCGACGATTTCGCCATGTTTCTTCCATGCATCAATGATGCGCATCTTATGTTCTGGTGAGACCCGCGCGTAGACCGCAATCGAACGCACTTCCTTAAAGAGTGCTTCATCACTCATCTGATCGAGTTCAAGCCCCGTGATGACCTTATCGCCATCCTGCATCAAACCAATCTGCATGCCAATGGCTTCAGCGGTCGTACGATGATCACCGGTGATCATGACGACTTCAATCCCTGCATCCTTACATTCCTGAATCGCAATTTTGACTTCTTCACGCGGTGGGTCGATCATTCCGATCAAGCCCACAAAGGTCATGTGCTGTTCAACTTCCACATCTCCATCCTTGATCACTTCATCCAAGTTACGCTTGGCGATCGCTAAGACTCGTAAGGCTTGTTTACCCATGGCGCGATTGGCATCCAAGATTTTAGTCTTATCTTCATCTGTGATCTTACGAATTTCATTGTGGATGAGCATTTGATCGACTCCCGCCAGGACTTCATCCACCCCACCTTTGATGTACGCAATGATGTGCTCACCTTTTTGATGAACCGTCGTCATCCGTTTACGTGCGGAATCAAAGGGAACTTCCGCAACACGCGGGTAACGATGGGCGATGTCTTCCACATCCAAGCCCGCTTGAATCGCCCATTCAGACAAGGCGGTTTCCGTAGGATCACCCACCCATTGACCATCGGATAAACGAGCATCGTTACAAAGATACGCACCCTTCTTGAGTTCACGTTCATCGGCTTCATCCAACAACCAGGTCTTCGTGACCGTCATCTTATTTTGAGTCAAAGTACCCGTCTTATCGGAACAGATGACCGTAGCCCCACCCAAGGTCTCAACACTGGACAGATTGCGTATGATCGCATTGCGCTTGGCCAAACGTTGAACACCCATCGCCATGACGATCGTCGCAACCGCAGGCAGACTCTCCGGAATGACCGCAACCGCTAAGGATACGGAACTCATGAAAAGCTCCAACAATGGTTTTTGATTGTATACACCAATCAAAAAAATGATGGTGACCGAAATAAGGGCCGCAACACCTAAAATCTTACCCAGTTGATCCAACTTATGCTCAAGGGGGGTCATTTCTTTCTTATTCGAGGTCAAAAGGCTCGCGATGCGACCGACTTCGGTGTTCATACCAACACCTACAACCATCCCCACGGCACGCCCATAGGTCACACTGCTGGAGGAATACGCCATGTTCTTACGATCCCCTAATGGAACCTCACCTTTGATTTCCAATTCCGCATCTTTGTCGACGGGAACCGATTCACCCGTTAAGGAGGATTCTTGAATCTGACAACTTGACGTTTTTAATAAACGCACATCCGCAGACACCTTGTCTCCTGCATCTAAAATCAAGATGTCGAATTGAACCAAGTCCGCTGATGGAATGACCTTTTCCTGACCATCCCGTCTGACTTTGCTCATGGGGGCTGCCATGGCTTTGAGTGCCGCCAAAGCTCTTTCCGCTTTATCTTCCTGCAACACCCCTAAAACCGCATTCAAAGTGACGATGGCCAAAATGATCAAGGCATCCGCACGCTCATCTAAAAAGAACGAGATAACGGCCGCAATGATCAAGATGATGATCATCGAATTACTAAACTGTGCAAGAAAGAGTTTCAATAAACTGTGTTTCTCGCCTTCTTCCAAGATGTTCGCACCAAACTGTTCGCGATTGGCTCGAACTTCTTGCTCACTTAAACCGTTTTGCGCATCCACTTGACTTAAGCTTTCACTTAAGCTTTTTTGGTACCACTGTTTCTGATTTTCCATTGTGTTTTCTCCTTTAGGCTAAAAATAAAAGACTTTAGCACAGTGCTAAAGTCTTGAACTTAGGATCGTCCGGATGAAGATTCATCGTGTTGACGAAGCGATCTCCCAGTGGGGTCTACTCCCTTTAACAGAGTTGATTATAGCAATTCTTCAACACCGACGCAAGTCATCGACGCAATAAAGAACCAAACACACCGCGTGCGATTTCACGACCAATCGAAGAGCTCATCGTCCCCAAAAACGACTTCGCCATCCGGGTCACTTGACTTGCACTCTTCTCCTTGGCGCGTTGTACTTCACGTTCGGTACGGGCACGTTCACGTTGAAGTTTTAATTCTTCCAATTCTTGGCTACGTCTTTCTTTTTCCAACAAAGCCGCATTCTTTTCCGCAGCGATCTGCTGGGCTTGAAGCTCAACTTTCGACTTCAACATCTCATAGGCAGACTCTTTATCCACCACTTCATTGTATTTATAGTAGAACGGTGAATTCTCAATCAAAGCACGACGCTTCAAAGGATCTAGCGTTCCAATCAGACTGTGTGGCGGTACGATCATCGCACGTTCCACAACCGTCGGTCGTCCTTCTTCATCCAACATCGACACCAAAGCTTCCCCGGTCTTCAGATCGGTGATGGTAGAAGGAATATCGATGGCAGGATTCTGACGGAAGGTATCCGCCATGGGATTGATTGCCTTTTGGTCCTTCGGTGTGTACGCACGAATCGCATGTTGAATCCGATTGCCCAATTGGCCTAAGACTTTATCCGGAATATCAATGGGATTCTGGGTCACAAAATACACACCTACTCCTTTGGATCGAATCAAACGAACGACCAACTCAATCTTATCCATCAGAGCTTTTGGCGCATCCGCAAACAACAAGTGGGCTTCATCAAAGAAGAACACCAATTTCGGTTTATCCACATCACCCACTTCAGGAAGTTCTTCAAACAACTCCGACAACAGCCACAATAAAAATGTAGAATACAAAGTCGGATTCATCATCAACTTCTCCGACGCCAAGACATTGATGATCCCATGGCCATCGGTATCCAACTTCATCAGGTCATTGATATCAAAAGCAGGTTCCGCAAAGAAAGCTTCCCCCCCTTGATCTTCCAACTTCAATAAAGCTCTTTGAATCGCTCCCACCGATACTTTCGACACATTGCCATATTCCAAAGTATAGGCACTGGCGTTCTCACCCACGTGTTGAAGCATCGCTCTGAGATCCTTCAAATCAATGAGCAAGAGTCCTTGTTCATCCGCGACTCTAAAGACGATATTGAGTATTCCCTCTTGCGTGTCATTCAAACCTAAGATACGTCCCAGAAGCAAAGGTCCCATTTCCGAAACTGTCGTACGAAGGGGATGCCCCAACTCACCAAACACATCCCATAAACGAACGGGATAGGTCTTGAAATCAAAGGGCTCCAAACCCAATTTCTGAATCCGCTCATTGAGCTTCGGATTCATCACACCCGCTTGGGCTACCGAAGCCAAATCCCCCTTCACATCCGCTAAAAATACCGGCACACCCTGTTCACTGAACTGCTCCGCCAGAACCTTGAGGGATATTGTCTTCCCGGTTCCAGTCGCACCTGCGATCAAACCATGTCGGTTCGCCATTTTGAGACGTAAAAAGAGTTCTGATTCGCCTTTACCAATCAATAATTTTTCTAGATGATCCATATGTCCTCCGCACTTGTCTTCATTATAGAATGATTTCATCCGTATCGCCAGTCGGAAGATTGGCTTGACTTCGTTTTTAAACAATCATAAAATAAACACATTTGATAAAGGAGTCTCCATGGACATCACCAGCATCCTCATCATCGGTTTCGGCGTCTCCATGGATGCCTTCGCCGTCGCCCTCATCAAAGGCTTATGCATGAAAGATCATCAAACCCGATCCGCCTTGATCATCGGTTTGACCTTCGGCTTTTTCCAAGGCTTCATGACCTGGAGTGGCTATCATCTTGGTAAACAATTCATGGACTTGATTGTGAACATCGATCATTGGATCGCTTGGATCCTACTAGTGGGAATTGGATCTAAAATGGTTCACGATGCCTTGAAGAACGAAGCCATCGTCTGTGAGATCGATCCCCATCTCTCCCTCAGATCCCTCTTATCTTCGGGCATTGCCACAAGCATCGATGCCTTGGCCATTGGAATCTCCCTGTCCGTACTCTCTGGAAACATTCTATTCACATCCAGTGTCATCGCCGTCATCACCTTCACACTGTCCACCTTAGGTGTTCTGATTGGTAAAAAAAGTGCCCTATGGTTGGACCATAAGGCAGAACTCATTGGAGGCATCTTATTGATCCTCATGGGGTTTCGAATTCTATTTGGACATCTATTCTAGGCTGTAAGCCTTTTTTTTAATGGTTCCAGCTGAAATGCCAAACAATTCCAAACTTATCGGTACACGAACCATATTGGGGTGCCCAGTTCGTCGCTTGAATCGGCATGCCGATCTGTCCATCTTTGGATAAGGCATCAAACCAACATTGAATGTCTTCCAACGATTCATGGATGACATTCAAGGAGACACTTTGACCCCTGTGACTCATCACTCCAGGATACACATCACAGGCAAAGACTTTCTGTTGTGCAATCGTGAACTCCGTAAACATGACTTTATGCCCATAGTCCTCTGGAATAGCGAACAGCACAGGCGAAGCCATCGCATACTTCAGAAAGAAGGGATCTTTGAACTTAAAAATGGATTGATAATACAAAACGGCTTCTTCACATTGGCCGTGAAAATTCATAAAGGGTACGATCATTTTCTTACTCCGCTGTCTTAAAGACAAGTGTCTTAAACTTCTGGGCATCGATTTTCGTAATCAAACGAACATTCGCTGCCTTTTTATGTCGATTGTAGAAATCATAGATCAATTGACCATAACTTAAAGGACTTCTGAGTTCGATCTGCGTATACACATCGACATACGATGTGACGATACTGGGATCGATCGCAACGGCCATGGCTGTTGGATCGGGCATGGAGATGATGTCTTTGTTGTAGCTCCGTTGATTGTACGCCAACAAATGACGATTGCAGTCCACGAAGAAATCGCCCCGAGCACTCTTTAAGCTTTTCAAATAGGCTCGATCTTCTGCTGTGATTTCAGCTTCCCCATAACAGACATCCAAAGGAACCATCGTGATGGGAATTCCACTTTCAAGCACGATCTTCGCTGCCTCGCCATCCACCCAGATGTTGAACTCGGCATTGGCGGTACACCCATTGGTCATACGATATTGACCTCCCATCGCAATGATGTGCGTGATGTTGCGCATGGCGATGGGATCCAAAAGAATGGCCATCGCCACATTGGTCAAAGGACCCAAGGTGATCAAACCAACATCCTTATGTGTCCGTGCAATCTCAAGCATCGCATCCACCGCATGCTCTTGTTCAAGTTGAACATCCGGTTCAGGATAAAACATATCCCCCAAACCATCACTGCCATGTACATTCTCTCCCACGACCAAAGTCTTGACCAAAGGTCGATCCGAACCGGCATAAATCGGTGGTGCATAGGTATCCGCAAACACACAGGACAAACGTGCATTGCGCGTGGTCTTCGCTAAAGAGAGATTACCTGCGGTACAGGTGATGGCCAAAATATCCAAGTCTGAACGCAAAGCCATGACCAAGGCCACCGCATCATCCGATGCGGTATCGGTATCTATGATGTATTTACGCTTATTCATCGAACGGCCTCCTCAATCATGCTTTTAAAACCTCTGCCATCCAAGGCGGATACGATCGTCACATTGGCGACATAGATCTGATCTTCAAGTACGGTTCCACCCTTGGTGTTCACCACCGTTTGACCATAGGACAAGGATCCTGAAATGTCCACCGACACATTGGCTGTGTACGCATGCAGAATCAAATCCGGTCGAAGTGCAACAGCTACGGCACAGGGATCGGGGAGCTCAAGACCCACATCCCCGTAATAGATTTCATGGAACTTCAATAAAGAGGATGATATTTTTAATAAAAAATCAGACTTCAAGGTATCGATGGCTTGAATCGACATCAAATCATTTTCATTCAAAATTGTTTCAGCCCCTTCACGTCCATCCCCATTCAAGCAGACTTCCAAAGGAACCATGACCAAGGGCACACCGAATTCAAAGACGATTTTCGCGGCTTCCGGATCCGCTAAGATATTGAACTCCGCTACTTCCGTTTCTGCCGCATAGCCCAATTGTGCGCCACCCATGCATGTGATCTTCTTTAAACATTTGAGAACCTCCGGTGCCTTACGCATCGCCAGAGCCACATTGGTTAAAGGTCCCAAGGTAATGAGCTCGACATCGTCATGTTCAGAGATAAGGTCGATCAATGCGGAAACCGCATGTTTCGACTGAGCCTTCAGTTTGGGATCCAAGATGCCCGCATCCCCTAAGCCATCACTGCCATGCACATGGATCGCTTCAATGCGCTCACGAACCAAAGGTCGATCCATCCCTGGATAAACCGGAATGTTCACACCTGCGAATTCACAACTGATGAGTGCATTGCGTGTCGCCTGTTTGAGACATACATTCCCAAAAACCGTGGTCAATGCCAAAACTTCAATCTCTTTGTCTGCCAACGCCATCAATAAGGCAATAGCATCATCACTTCCTGTATCGGTATCAATGATAAATTTTCGCATGTCTTTCCTTTCAACGCATGTCATATTTCGCTACTGGATCGGGTCCATGAATGATGTTTCTTGAGATCTTAAGCAGACCTTGATCATCAGGTTGAATCTTCCAACGCACCATCGTCACATGATCGTTTTCAATTTCAATCGCCGTCATGCTGGTCGAGTAGATGCAACACCCGGTATTGAAGTACGGCAGATCCCCATTGCGTGGATATTTCAAGCGATGGGTATGACCACAGATAAGCATGACACGATATTTCTCAATCCAACTCGCGTAGTTCTTTTCGATCTTATGCCGTTTATACGCGTTCTTCACCGGACTCGCTGGATTTTGAAAACCCAAGGCATGGAGATGTCTCCAAAAGTATTTTAATGAAAGCATGCTGAAGAACCAACCCTGATCATTGGGAAAATCCCCTTGATGACCATGAACCACGAAGATGTTTTGGCCTGTTGTCTTATGTTTGAGCACCAAGCCCTCGATTGGCTTGATATCGGGTAAGAAAGGAACCCATTCCTGTGTATGTTCATTTAAATGACGATACAAGTTTTCTTCCACATAATCTTGATCTTTCAAATAGATGTCATGATTCCCATACAACAGAATGAATCGATTATCCTTATGAAACTTCTTAATGATTTCAAAGGTCTCAAAATGAGCATTCTTGATGTCTTTAATCCGAGGATGTTCCCAAAGCTCATTCCCATCACCTGCTTCAATCAAGGTGAAACCCTCTTTATAGTAATGATTCAAAGCGTGTTGAAAGGTATTCTGATTCTTGGTGAACTCATCCGATTGATTCCCATTCCCCCGATGACAATCACTTACGATGACATATTTGCTGGACGCATCGAACATTTCCAAACGTCCCGTCGTAAACGTTTCTTTTAGTCGTTGGACTGTTTTCATATCGACTCCTTGTTAATTAAAGTATAAACCTAATTAGAAACGGACGTCTTGAATTTTCTGGATATCGGCTTGATCTAGACTTAAATCTAGGCTCGTGGGATATGGATATACCAGAGACAAAGCATCCTGTTTGAAATAGACTTCAGTTGTATTCCCAAAGAATGCTTGAATGTTCTCCCATTTTTTACCCGTCAAAATATGCACTCGATACGATCCTTCTGGAAGATAGAACGCATAATTCGTGTTGGGATGTAAAAATACGGAATAGACAACCGCTTCATCACTTAAGTCGATCCATTCAATATACGATGGTTGATCACGATCACTGAAAATCTTTATTGGACACGGATCTCGACGTTCGAATTTTAACGTATCATAAACATAAACTTGCCCATTTTCGGGAAAACTATCAAAATCCAAAGCATTCTTACCCCGATTGAGGGTTAAAAATCCCAATCCTATTCCGACAAACAACACCATAATGAGGACAACAGGTAACCACGGAGTTCGCTTTGGTTCTTCAAATTGAAGCTTCTGTTCATCCTCAAAATCCATCTTCATATTATAGTAGACTTCATAGTGGCGGCTCATACAAGCTGGACACATAGGCGAACCATCATACACCCATACCCCACAGCGTTTGCATCGGGTGGCTTTCATTCACTTACCCCTAACCTTTAATATTATTATGCCATAGCTTTGTTTATCTTAAAGTACTAAATACGCATTCATCAATTTTTATCAAGAATAGCGTCTATAATGTAAATAGGGACACCAATTATGAAAATCATCAATCTTGTGGACAACACATCCAACATAGCCAATCTTGGCAGTGAACATGGGCTCAGTACCTACATTGAAACCCAGAACCATCATCTCTTGTTCGATCTTGGGCACACGGATCTTTTTGCACGAAATGCACAGGTTCTGAAGGTCGATCTGGGATCCGTCGATACCGTCGTCCTATCGCATGGTCATTATGACCATGGAGGTGGACTTAAGACATTCTTTGAGCTAAACGCAAAAGCCAAGGTGTACATTCACCACGAAGCATTCAATCCACACTATTCCATCAAAGCGGATCAGTTGAAGCCGATTGGCATCGACCCGATGTACAAGCATCACCCGCAAGTGGTACTGGTGGACAATTTTCCTTTTATCATCGATGAGAGTCTCGTTCTATATGGCAATATCCTACAACGTTCATTCGTGCCCTCAGGCAACTCCGTCTTGTTGGAGGAAGACAAACTCGATGCCTTTAACCATGAACAGAACCTGATCATCCATGAAAATAAGCACTGTATCCTCATGGCGGGATGCGCACACAATGGCATCGTAAATATCGTTGAACAGATCCAAGCACAATTGACGAAGCCCATCACCCATGTCTTCGGTGGCTTTCATTTCTATAACTTGACCCTGGATACGATTGAAGACCCTGAAGTCATCCAAAAAATCGCTCATCATCTGATCGTCACTGGAGCACAGTATCATACCGGACACTGTACGGGTCTGCGCCCGTATCAAATCTTAAAAGAACGCATGCAGGATCAAGTTGACTATTTTGAGGTCGGATCACAAATAAGCATTTAAAAACCCATCCGAAGATGGGTCAGCGCATGAGATCCGGACGTTCTACTGGCAGTTTGAACTCAATGGACTTGAACTTGAATTTACGTAAGAACAAGGGATCCACAAACATCAAATGTTTATAGCGGACCAAGTGTTTCGACATATCAACCGGCATGTAGCAAGTGACATCAAAACCTCGTTCTTGAGCATACTGAATCATTGGGAGATAATACTTCAATGCGTCCGCTTGAGTCAAACTGAAATCAAACCACTCCACACGGATCACTTTGGTTCCGATAAGTTGGTCGATGTTTTGCTTAATGATGGCAGGATCGCTTAACCGTGGATCAAACGCTTGGTTTTGAATGAGTAACATAAACGTATTATAATTAATATAGAGTGAGGACACAAGCAAAAGGAACAGAACCATGAAATGGCAAGGACGCAGTGGAAGTCGTAATGTCTTAGACAGACGAACAACGGGTGGTAAGGCCGCGATCGGTGGGATCGGGATTGTTGTGTTGATCGCATACACCTTATTGACCGGAGATCCCAGCATGCTCATCGGCAACCTTTTAGGTGGTGGCACCACAAATAATCAAGCACTCACCGCTGAGGAACAAGCCCTTGGGGATTTCGCTTCCGTCGTCTTAAAGGATACCGAAGATGTCTGGACAAAGGTCTTTCAAGACTATGGCATGACGTATCAGCCTGCTAAAATGATTCTTTACCGTGATGGGACAGATTCGGGTTGTGGCTATGCCAATGCACAAGTGGGACCGTTTTATTGTTCCTTGGATCAAAGCATTTACATCGACCTCAGTTTCTTCACCACGATGCGGACCAAACTTGGGGCATCCGGTGACTTTGCGATGGCCTATGTCATTGCGCATGAGATCGGTCATCATGTCCAACATTTGACCGGCGTCTTGGAAGATGTCCAAAAAGCCAAACAAGGCTTGACGCAAACCCAAGCCAATGAACTCAATGTCCGTTTGGAACTCCAAGCGGATTATCTCGCTGGTGTTTGGGCCAATCATGTCCAAGGCATGGGTTACTTGGAGGATGGGGATATCGAAGAAGCTTTGAATGCGGCTGCGGCTGTCGGAGATGATCGCATCCAGCAACAAGCCACGGGTCGTGTCACACCCGATAATTTCACACATGGGACCTCTGAACAACGTCAACGTTGGTTCAGAAAAGGATTCATGGCTGGTGATCTGGAAGAGTGGGACAGCTTCAATGTCCAAACCTTATTCAATACAAACTAAAGGACGCATGTGCGCCCTTTTAATTAGAGTTTTTCGCCGTTGGAGGCAATGACTTCTTTATACCAATAGAAGGATTTCTTAGGAAAACGATTGTATGTCCCATTTCCAACATCATCCGCATCCACATAGATGAAACCATAACGTTTCGACATCTCACTGGTGGAAGCACTGACCAGATCAATGCAGCCCCAAGGTGTGAAGCCCATCAGTTCAACCCCATCCTGAATGGCTTCTTTCATCGCTTCGATGTGCTTTCTCAAATAATCGATGCGATAATCATCTTCCACCCAGAACTTCTCATCGGGTTCATCCTTCGCACCCAAACCATTTTCGACGATGTACAAAGGAATCTGATAGCGATCATAGAGCTTGTTCAAGGTGATTCTTAGACCTAAGGCATCGATCGCCCAACCCCATTCCGAATAGTCCAGATAAGGATTCTTAACCCCAAACATCATATTGCCATGGGTCGCTTCACCCAAAGTTTCATGGGTGGAAACCGCACTCATGTAATAGCTGAAGGACAGGAAATCCACCTTGCCTTCTTTGAGTATCTGCGCATCCCCGTCTTCATACTTGAGTTCAATCTTATTCTCCGCAAAGAAACGTGCCGTGTACGCAGGATACTCACCCCGGACTTGGACATCGGTGAAGAAGAGATTGTTGTGGTCGGCTTGTAAGGATTCCCAAACATCCTTTGGATGACAGGTTTTCGGATAACTTTCCTGACGCGCCAACATGCATCCGATCTTCGCATCGGGAAGCATCTCATGGCACAGTTTGACCACTTTGGCACTTGCGATGAATTGGTGATGGATCGCTTGATACATGACTTCTTTCATGTTGGTCACACCATCCGTCAAAATACCCCCACTTAAGAAAGCAGTCATGGACAAGACATTGATTTCATTAAAAGTTAGCCAGTATTTGACTTTTTTGCCATAACGCTCAAATAAGACTTTTGCGTAACGTTCAAAGTGTTCGATCGTCTCACGTCCAAGCCAACCATTGTGTTTAAATGATAATCCAACTGGAAACTCATAATGGGAGATGGTGACCAAAGGTTCGATGTTATATTTTAAGCATTCATCCAAGACTTCATCGTAGAACTTCAAACCTTCTTCGTTGGGTTGCATTTCATCCCCATTCGGGAAGATACGAGGCCATGCGATGGAGAGTCTGAAGGTCTTGAAGCCCATTTCCGCAAACAAGGCGATATCTTCTTTATAACGATGATAGAAGTCAATGCCACGGCGTTTTGGATAATTTCCCTCTTTATCATTCATCGCTTTTAATAAAGCCTCACGGGATGTGCCCATGAAGAGATTCATCAGATTCTTTTGCTTATCTTCATCATGCTTTGCGAAATCTGCAGACGAGAAACCTTTACCCCCCGCCTCAAAGCCTCCTTCCAATTGATTGGCAGCGGTAGCCCCACCCCATAAGAAACCCTCTGGAAAGCCAGTAACCAAATTTTTAATCATGTCTATTCCCTTTCATTTTGTTAGTATGATTGTATCATGGACATTCTTTGATTCTGCATGTTTATTTGGCAATGAGCGCTTTTTAAGATAGAATGATACCAATATGAAAGACACTATGATTCTCCACATCCACGAAACAAACATCGATGAAACGCTTTTATTAAAAGCCGCAGATGCGATCCGATCCAACAAGACCGTCATTCTTCCCACAGAAACCGTCTATGGGTTGGGTGCGAATGCTTTGAACAGTAAGGCAGTTGATCAAATCTTCATTGCAAAAGGGCGTCCTCAAGACAATCCCTTGATTGTCCATGTGTCCAATATGACTATGGTCGAGCAATGTGTCAAACGGATTCCCGAGGATGCGCTTGCTTTGATGCACGCTTTTTGGCCAGGTCCTTTAACCTTGATCCTAGAGAAATCGGATTTGATCCCCCAGAATGTCAGCGCAGGTTTGAACACGGTCGGCATACGGATGCCCGATCATCCCATCGCCTTGAAGCTCATTGAACTTGCGAACACTCCCATCGCCGCTCCAAGCGCGAATCGTTCCGGCAAACCCAGTCCCACGAGCGCCCAACATGTCATCGATGACATGCAAGGACGTGTGGATGTGATCATTGCGGCAGAACACAGTCGCATTGGTTTGGAATCCACCGTCTTGGACATGACGCAGAATCCCCCGCTTATTTTAAGACCCGGTGGTGTCACCTTATCTCAACTCCAAAGCGTTTTACCCTCCGTATCCATCGATCCTCAGGTTCATCACAATGTCGACACACCCCGTTCACCTGGCATGAAATACACCCATTACGCCCCTCAAGCAGAAATGCTCATGGTTCGTGGCGATCATCAACAGGTCGTAAAAAAAATCATCCAACTGATGGATGAACATAAACATTTGAAATGTGGAATCATCTGTGCGGATGAGCATATCCAAGATTATCCAGGTTTGATGTGTCTATCCCTGGGATCTCTTTCAAATCCTGCTTTCATGGCTTCACAACTCTTCACCATCTTGCGTACATGTGACACACTCAATTTGGACTATGTCATCACCGAAGCCTTTGAGGAAGAAGAATTGGGCTTGGCCCTCATGAATCGCTTGAAGAAAGCGGTTGGCTATCACATATTAGACGTTTGATCTGCAGAAATGCAGATTTTTTAATGAGACGACACACGCAAAACGCGATCGAACCACAAAGCGAGAAGAATAACCGGTACCGAAGCTTGCACAACCAAAAGAGGTTCATAGGTACGGATGCCTGAAACGATCATCACCCCAAAACCACCCGCCCCTACGGTCGCACCAATGGTTGCGGCAGAGACATTGATGATGGTCGCAATCCGGATGCCTGTGAAGATATTCGGCATGGCCAATGGCAATTCGATTTTAATCAGACGCTCCATTGAGGTCAAGCCCAAGCCCAAGGCTGCTTCATGGATGGACCGTGGGATGTTGCTTAAGCCTTCCAAAGTGTTTCTCAAAATAGGAAGGATGCCATAGATACTTAAGGCCAAAAGCAGTGGTCCATTTCCATAGCCCATGATGGGCACTGATAAGGCAATGATCGCTGCTGTCGGCAAGGTTTCCCCGATCGTACTGAACTGAAGGATAAGATCACGGTATTCTTTGGACTGGGATAGATGCACACTGAACGCCAAGACCAAAGCAATGGCAACTGAAATCAAACTGGATAGAATGACAATTTGCATGTGTTGGACAGCCAATTCCACGAGTGTGATGCGTTGAACCAAACGATTTTGATCATTGATGAAGAAAAGGATGTTCATTTTAATCCAATCGAATTGAAAAATCCACACCAGAAAGAGCACTGCATACGTTATCGACACACGATGTTTAATGAGCTGCTTCATCTTGCATACCTCGAATAAAAGTAAAGATATCGGAATACTTCAATTGATATGTTTCTTGTCCATCTTTGAAAACAACTGGCTCACTTTGCTTGATGCACAAGGCCAAGGCTTCTTTCAGATTGGTATTCAGATCGATTGCATGTGTCACCGTTTCATTTGAATGAGGCTTTAGACCTAAATCACGCACACGATAACGTTTAAGCACCATGAGCGGATAATCTTGACCAATGAAACTCTTCGTAAAGTTTTCCTTTTGGTCCTTAATCAAAGCCTCTGGTGTGCTCAACTGAACGATTTGACCTTCATTCATCAAAGCGATGCGATCCCCCAAAAGAATGGCTTCTTCAATGTCATGGGTCACAAAGACCACGGTTTTATGAAGCTTCTGTTGAATGTCTCGAAATGCGATTTGTATCTTCTCACGCGTCATCGGATCCAAAGCCCCAAAGGGTTCATCCATCAAGAGCACTGGTGGATCGGTTGCCAAAGCACGACAGACCCCGACGCGTTGCGCTTCTCCACCTGAAAGTTCATGGGGTTTCTTTGTTTTATAACTCAAGGGCAATTCACTCATCACGAGAAGTTCATCCACCCTTCGATCCATGTCTTCTTCCTTCCACTTCAAGATACGAAGCAGAATCGCAATGTTCTCCTTCACATTCATATGAGGAAATAAACCTACTCCTTGAATGCAATAACCGATCTTACGTCTTAATTGTTCGACAGGCAGTGATTGGATATCTTGATTGAAAAAAGTAATGGTTCCTGCATCGATATCGATCATACGATTGATGCTTTTCAATAGACTTGATTTCCCACAGCCACTGGGTCCAATCAAGACGACACATTCCCCATCTTCGATTTGAAGATCCACATTGCGTAACGCTTCTTGGGTATCATAGAGTTTACGAATTTGACTAAGCTTGATCATACAGAACCCCCATCTTTTTCTTTAAACGCAATTCAGTGAACTCCAGAATCACTTCAAATCCCAAAGCCATAAGTACGACCGGTAAACTTCCAAATAGGATCAAATCCGTTGCGGACTGAGCCAAGCCTAAGAAGATGAGCGAACCCATGCCACCCCCTCCAACCAAGCCTGCAAGTATGGTATTGCCAATGTTTTGAATAAAAGCGATGCGAATTCCGGTGATGATAAAGGGTAAAGCCAAGGGAAAGGATACCTTGCGAAAAATCTGCTTAGAACTCAAGCCTAAAGCTTTTGCGCTGTCCATGACCGCGGGATCCAATTGTTTGAATGCCGTATAGGTATTGCTTGTGATGGGGAGCAGCGCATATAGACTCAAGACGATGAACGCCGGTAAGAAGCCCACACCTTTGACACCCCAAGCTCTTAGAAAAGGAAAACTTTGACCCAAGCTTGCCAAGGGAATCATCAACAACGCCAACATGGATAGGGTCGGTGCCACTTGAAAGCCATTCACAAAGCCCATGATCCATTCTCTTAAACGGGGATGGCGTGTGCTTTGATACCCCAGGTAGATTCCCGGAACCAATGCGAACAACAAGGACGACACTGCCAAACTTAAATGACGTTGAAGTTCAAGGAAGAATGTTGTCTGACGATTGATATATTCCTTATAGAAGCCCAACATTGGAAATGCTCCAAAGCCAAAGAGGGCTAAGAGCACCAAAAGACTCGCAACAATTTTAAATGTGCCTTTTTCTTCTGTACTTAGTAAAACCCATGTGCCTACGATGGCTAGATAGATGCTCGGTCCTAGGCTGATGCGTGCGACATTGGGATCAAAGGATTCCGTAATCAAATAGCCTTGACTTACATAAATCAAGATGCTCGGCAACACCATTAAGAAAAGCGTTCGTATCAGTGAGATGAATCGATTATGCACTCTGAATGTCGAAAACATGGCGCATAGGACTAAGAACCAGACGAAATCGAAATCCCATAATGAAAAGACACTTCCATTCAAAACCCGATTCACTTTGAAGAATCCCATTGGTAAGAAAAGAAGTGTCGAAAACAAGATCAGACTTAATCCACGCCGTATGCCATCTTTCATCAGTCTAAAAAGCCATTATCCTTTAAATAAGCTTCCGCAACCATGACTGCATCTTCACCATCATAAGCCACTTTTGCATTCAAGCTTTGTAAGTTTTCTAAAGTCAAAGATTCGAAGATGGGCTTCAGAATGGATTCAATCTCTGGATACACATCCAAGACCGCCTTACGAATGACCGGTGCGGGAAGATAAACCGGAGGAATGTGTTTGGGATCTTCTAAGACCACAAGATCCAACTTATCCAAAGCCCCATCCGTCCCATACACCAAAGATGCATTCACATCATTCGTTCCTTCTGCCAAAGCTTTGAGCATTTCTGCTGTGTTTCCAGAAGCCAAGGAAATGATCTGATTGTTGGTCAACTTGAATCCATAAGCTTCTTCATAACCCAACAAGCCCATTGGATTTTCAACGAAACTTGCGGATGCGATCAATTTGAAGGGTTTTCCCGCATTGATATAAGCCGCGAGGTCTTCCATGTTTACAATCTTCTCTGTTGAGGCGAAACTGCGGGTCACGGCAATCGATTCCGTATTATTTGCAGGGGATGGCGTCAACCAGATGATGTCCTTCTTCTCACGGTCAAGTTGAGCGGTAAAGTTATACCCTTCAATCGGATCGTTCCAAATGCTGGTATCACTCGCATCCTCTGGGTGATAATATTGACCCGATCCCGTATAATCCACAACCAGATCCACTTCCGCATTCTCAAGTGCGGCACGTAAGATATCCGGAGTTCCAAAATTCGTCTTATCCACGGTCTCAATGCCTTGCGCATTCAGAGCCAAGATGATCATATTGCCTAAAATGGATCCCTCGGAGTCCAACATCGTTGCGATTGTGACGGGTGTCTTCTGAGCCTTTGCAGGTGCACAGGCACTTAAACTTAACAACATAATCAAACTGATGATTGTTAGAAATTTTCTCATAATGATTCTCCTGTTTTCATCTTACCACGCCTAATCCAAATAATGCTTTATCAATGCCTGTGTTCCTTTCAGCGCATCCCCTTTGTCCACCAGTGTCTGATAACTGCTCAGTACTTCACTTACGACGGGAAGTTCCAGATCCACACGTTCAGCTTCACTTAGCACCAACAACAAGTCTTTTACAAAATGATGGATGTAAAAGCCAGGTTTTTCATCGCGTTCAATCATCTTGGGTCCGTTGTTTGTAAGTTGCCAAGAACCGGCAGCGCCGCCACTGATGGCTTTTAGGACAAGTTTGGGGTCCAAACCTTGTTTGATCGCATAGCTCATGCTTTCGGCTACGGCCGCTACATTCCCAGCTACAACGATCTGATTGGCCATCTTGCAGTGTTGACCATTGCCACTCGCACCACAATAGGTGATGGTTTTCCCCATCTTTTCAAATAAAGGCAGTGCTTTTACAAAGGCATCCTCATTGCCACCCACCATGATGGCAAGGCTGGCGTTCTTGGCTCCGATGTCACCTCCAGATACGGGCGCATCCAAAACCTGCATCCCATACGTTTCAGCCTTAAGGGCAAGTTGTTTCGCCAATTGCGGTGCAGAGGTCGTCATGTCGATGCACAAAGGTTTGGTGTTTTGGTGTTGGAAGATTTTCGCATACACTTCCTCCACATCCTTGGGATAGCCCAACATTGTGATCACCACATCCACATCACCTACAACATCCTCAATGGATAAGCAAACCTGCGCATCCAAGCCTGCTGTCTTCTCAAGACTGCGATTATACACTTTAACCGGATGACCCGCTTTGATGAGATGACTGACCATCGCATGTCCCATGACACCCGTTCCAATCCATGCTATTTTTTCCATGTTCATTCCTCTTTTTTAAATTATAGCATAGTGCAAAAAAATGCTCAGAGTGTTATCGTTAAATCGAGGTGACTGGAATGAACTGGTTTGATAAAATTTTTAAGAAAGACAAAAAGCCCCTACTCTACTGCGTTCACGGTTTTGGGGTCCGGCGTACCCATGAGTTTGATACCTTACGTGCTTATTTTGAACCCTTGGGCTATTCCCTTGTAGCCCCTCTGCTTTTCGATCAGACGCAGTTGGATGACATCGACGCCAAACAATGGATCGCACGTGCAGAAGAACCCTTGAAAGAGCTCTTTAAGACTCATTCTCACATCATTCTGATCGGATATTCGATGGGTGGGGTCATCGCTTCAGATTTGGCACGTCGTTATCCTGTCGATCGCTTGGTTCTCATTGCGCCAGGTTTCGAATACATCACCGTCAAAGCAGTCATGGAAACGGTTGGGGATAAAGCACGACAGATATTACGCTTACCCGACAATACCGTCAGCCAAAGCGAATATCCTGAGCTCCCGGATCACTTCACAAACACCTTTCGTGAAGTGGTAGCGAAATGCAAGGAAAGCATCACCCAGGTCTACTGTCCCGTCTTGATCTTCCATGGCACGGCGGATCAGACCATACCCGTAAGAAGCAGTGATTATGCCTATGACCAGATTCCACACAAACGTAAACGACTTTTCATCCTGAAGAATGTCCCCCATCGCATCTTGGATGAAAAAGACATCAATCAAGATGTCTTTAAAATCATGCATGAATTCTTCATCGCTTCCATCCTGCAAAACTGATTATTCCGCTTCATCCTGTATGGCTTGAAGCTCTTCCGCATGCTTAAGCAGAAGCTTGTCATAGTTTTCTATCTTATAATCCAAACGATCCAAGGTTTCCTGCATCTCCTTAACTTTATCCTTAAGGAGATTTCTTTGTTCCTGGAGGATCTGTTTACGCTGTGGAATGGTGTGATTGCCTTGGTGAAAGAGTTCGATATAGCGGATCAATACCTCAATGCTCAAACCCGCATTACGCATGTGACGAATGAACTCGATGCGCCGCAAGTCACTTTCTTGATAATTGCGAATACCACTGGTATTGCGTTGTACTGGATCCAATAATCCGATCTTCTCATAGTAACGCAGTGTGTCGGCACTGAGATCATACAAGTTACTGACTTCTGAAATGGTCATCATTTTCTCCTCATCTATGTTTACACATCGATTCAATTTCAATCACTTTAACATTTAGAGTACACTCCAAGTCAAGGATTAAGATACCAAAATAAGACAAAATGAACGGCCATCATTAAAGGAACACCTAAACTAAACAGCATTTTATGTGTCTTATGATGAAATACGATCATACCGAAATACATGCCCAAGCTTCCACCCAGAAATGCCAAGCTTAAAAGATTGCGCTCTGAAATGCGATTTCGTTGTTTAATGGCGAAAGTTTTATCCAAGCCCATTAAGATGAACGTAAAAAGATTCAAGCTGAGCAATATGGGTAAGCCTATTTTTTCCATTGAGTGTAATAAGCCTCATCCTTCTCTGCTTCAATCTCAATGTTTGGTTTCTTTGAATAAGCTAGAAAATTCGCGTCCTGATACAAAGCAATGAAATCTTCTTCACGCATCAAAAGATGCGCATGATCCGTATGCACATCGATCTTATCTTGGTGATAGCTGAAAATGGTTTGTGTCTTCGCATCCAGACGCAAACGATTACCCGTTTTCAACTGTTTAAGGGCATTGATGATATCTAAACTATCGTTCATATTTTAATATCCGATCTTTTATTCTTTGCCATAAGCTTCTTTCTTGTGTTTGACTTGCCTTCAGTTCATATTGCTTGTTCTGCACATCGATGTCCGAGCGATGCCCCAGATAATTCCCCTCTTCGTCTAAACGATAATGGTTGATTTCAGGGTTTAGATAGGAGAAGAGAATGGCACGTATTTCTTCCTTGACACGTGGATCCTTCACTTTGACTGCCAATTCCAAACGTTTCTCCGTATTGCGTGTCATCAGATCCGCAGAACTCAAATAACTCAACCACGATCCCTCTTGTTTGAATAAGAAGGCACGGGTGTGTTCCAAGTAACGTCCAATGACCGAAATGACACGAATGTTCTCACTTAAGCCTTTCACTCCGGGAACCAGACAACAGATGCCACGGATGATCAGATCGATCTTCACTCCGGCTTGAGACGCCGCATATAAGCCATCAATGATGTCTTTATCAGTGAGTGAGTTCATCTTCAAAATGATGTGTCCATTATCAGTGGACGCTTCCTTTTGGATGTCTGAGAGGAGTTGTTGCTTCAAGGTATAAGGTGCGACCATAATCGAATTGAAGGGCTGATTCAAACGCTCGATATTACCCATCTGGATCGACTGTAAAAAATACAATGCTTCTTGACCAATCGTTTGATCCGCTGTGATCAAATGGAAATCGCTGTATAAACGAGAAGTCTGCTCATTGTAATTGCCTGTACCGATGTGTGTATACAGTTTGGTCTTATGGCTGTCTTTCTCAATGACCACACAGACTTTGGAATGGACCTTCATGTGTTCAACCCCAAAGATCAAGGTACAACCCGCTTCTTCCAAACGATTCGACCATTCAATGTTGTGCTCTTCATCAAAACGCGCCTTAAGCTCGATGATGACGATGACTTCTTTACCCGCTTCTTTGGCCTGTATCAGGGCTTCTACAATCTTCGACACATTTGCGACCCGATACAAGGTGATGCGAATCGAAACGACCTTGAGCGATTGTGCAGCTTCCTGGATGAAACGAATCAAGCCTGTTGCCGCATCGTAGGGAAAATGAAAGAAGAGGTCGCCTTTGTTGAGTTGTGATAAGATGGGTTCCTTACTTTGAATCGCTGGATGATAACGATATTCATGGGCAGGATAAAACGCATCTTTGGTGCGTTGACTCAAAAACTTTTCAACGTCACTCATGAAGGTGTAATTAAAAGGTGCTGGATTCATGAAGACATGATCCTTATCGATGTTCAATGTCTTCAAGAGTGATTTGATGATCTGTTCACTCTCAACCTTCACTTCCAATCGAACCGGACTCAAACGAAAACGCTTCTTCAATAACTTTTTCATCGTATCGCGAAAATCCAAATCTTCATCGGAATAGGTATCCCAGTCCAAGTCCGCATTCCGTGTGACCCGAATGATGTTTTTCTCCACGACGCTGTAACCTTTGAAAATCACATCCACAAAATCATAGACCACTTGTTCGATGGCTAGAAATTCTAAGCGATGTTTCTTGGGTAAAACGATGGTTGCCGGTAAGAGGTTCAAGTCAATTGGGACAAACGCAAGCATCGTCTTCGATCCATGCTTCAGTAAGACACTGACCGCTACCTGCTTGTTCATCAGATGCGGAAATGGATGTGCCTTATCCACGATGATCGGACTCAACAGATGTTCAACCATGTTGTGAAAATAGGTCGTCACATAATCCAAATCATGCGACTTCAGATCCTTGAGCTGAAGGTTTTTGATCTGATATGTCTGAGCTTCCAAAGCCCATTGTGCATAGACCGCGCCGAGATCCGCCATCTGCTTTTTAACATGCTTACCGATGCCTTTGAGTTGTTCATCAATGGTCAGACTGGTTTTATTATCCGGTGCCTTGAGCAAACCTTTTTGCTCACTGAGTGAACCGACACGAACCATGTAGAATTCATCCAAATTGCTGTAAACAATCGAAAGAAAACGAAGGCGCTCGAAAAAAGGGACGGTAGACCACCGTGCCTGATCCAAAACGCGTTCGTTGAAACGCAACCAACTGAATTCTCGATTGATATAATTACTGTTCATAGTTATTTAGGATGCGATTGTAGATATAGCCTTCACGGACACTCATTTTCGAAGCTCTGAATTCATCCGCCAAAACCAGCTGCATGAGTTCATCGATCATGATGGCACCCGGCAACATCGTCATCAAACGATCGGGAACGGCGTTGATGATCTGCTTTGACGCTTCATATCCCAGGTTCGCAATGGTGGCGACACTTTCGTACTTAAGTGACCCATTCTTCTCAAGATCCAATTCTTTATTCATCTTGAACATACCACGTGAGGTTCCCCCGATGCCGATGACCGTATCCACTTGTATCGCTTTCAACCAAGGCAGATTTTCATAATGGGAGCGAATGAACTTACGCATTTCAGCCTGTTCTTCTTCCGTTGGAATGACTTCATCCACAAACTTTGTCGCAAACGATAAGCTTCCAACAGGAATCGACGTTGAATACAGGGCTTTGCGATTCTTGAAATAGATGATTTCCATGGAACCCCCACCGATGTCGATGGTCAAACCCGAAATGGGAAGATCCTCATTGCGTAAGATCGCGTCAAAACCAAACAAAGACTCTTCTTCATCACTTAAGACTTCTACTTTGTGATGAATCTGATGTTCGATCTTCGCAACGGTTTCTTCGCTGTTATCAATGTTTCTCAGCGATGCGGTCGCAAAGATTCTGAACTCATCCAACGCGTAAATCTTCGCCATAAACACCAGTTGTTTCAATGAAGACACAATGGCTTCGATGCCCTCATCACTCATCTTATTATCTTTGATGAAGAGCACCGCCTTTCCTTGATGCTTGAAATTGAGCAATTTATTCAACTGTTGATCGACATATTCATAAATAACCAAACGGATTGAGTTGGATCCTAAGTCGATGACCCCGATTTTCATAATGAGACTCCTTTTTATTTATCATACCACGGCCAACCATAAAAACAGTCCTTTCAACTTGAAGGGACTGTTAAATTCAAGCATTCTTATGTTTCACACACCAAACAAATTCATAGGGACTCAATTCGATGAACGGTTCATTCAAATTGAAGATGCGTCCTTGAACCACATCCCGTGCCAAGGTCCCATTGAACATCTGACGGAGATGTTCCGTTGGCACCTTTTGTGTCAACTCACTGAAATTATAGAGCGCAAACAAATGATGATTGCGATTCTGGCGCAGGATGCCAAACACGTGCTCATTGTGCAGATCCAAAGCATACTGATGGGCTTGGCCTTGGAACTGAGGTAATTGCTTGCGCAATTTGATCAAGTTCTTGAGCATTTGATAAACCGCATGTTCATCCGTTCCAACCACATCTTTATTCTTTGCACGTTTCCAATCAAAGTAAGGTCGATGGATCCAACGTCCCTCAGCCTTCTTATCTGGATCCAATAAATAAGACGGATCATTGAGTGTCGCGATCTCATCCCCAGAATAAATCAAAGGGAAACCACGATAGCTGAGAATCATCGCATGCGCAAGATTGATGCGTCGAATCGCTTCATCCCTACGATAGACCTGATGGGTCTCAATCGCCTTCTCCAAGCCTAATAGACTCGCCAGGGTCCCATTCGTTCGAGCATCTTTGGTTAATGGGTTGAACTGATACATCTCCCCTTTGGAAAAAGAGCCTGGAAATTGATTGCCATAGAAGTTGATCAAAAACTGCTTGTGTTCATAAGGACTGAAGCCAAAGGAACGGATTGCTTCCTCATTGAAGCCCCAACCGATATCATCATGGCAACGCACATAATTCATCCAAGTACCCCGTTGCGGAATCTGAAAACGATTCGCATCGACTGTCAACAAGCGCACATCCCGGGTTGCGAACGCATTGTAGATGTCCACCATGAGATTGGCATTGTACATGACTTCACATTCCGTACGCTCATCGTCCCCAAAATACTTTACGATCTGCTCCGGCTCAACGATCGCTTCACCCAATAAGGCAAGTGAAGGACACACATCTTCTTTGATGAGATGTAAGAGTCGCATCAAATCGTGGATTGGAGAAAGATTGCGACACGTCGTCCCCAACTCTTTCCACATGAACGGAATCGCATCCAAACGGATCATGTTTACACCCAGATTGGCCAGATATAAAAGATTATCACTCATGCCATTGAAGACATACGGATTCTGAAAATTCAAATCCCATTGAAATTCACTAAAAGACGTAAACACATACTTCTTGATTTCTGGATAATAAGTGAAGTTTCCTGGACACTTATCCGGTAAGACTTCAGGAACACTCAGATTGAATTTATTCGGAATCTCATCGGTATCGTACATGATGAAATATGCTTGCTTGATGGGATCCTGGTTTAGGGCTTCTTGAGCCCAGGCATGTTCCTTCGCAACATGATTGATGACATAGTCGATGCATACTTTGATGTCATGTTTTCGCAGTTCTTTCAACAAGCTCTTGAAATCATCGATATCCCCCAAACGAGGATCAATGTTGCGATAATCCTCAACCGCATAACCTCCGTCGTTTTCGCCATCACGTGGTTTGAGTAAAGGCATCAAATGAAGAAAACTGACTCCCAAATCCTCAAAATAAGCCGTCTTCTGCTTCAACTTCTTGAGTGAACCAGCAAACAGATCGGTGTATAAGGTCATCCCGACGATGTCTTGACTGAAATACCAAGAACGTTCGTTCTTGTCCAGGGTGATCAGCTCTGATGAACGTTGAGCTTTCGCTTCATCCATTAAGGAGAAAAGTTGCTTCAACGCTTGATCATCATGATAAAGCTGCATGTATAGCTTGGCGATTTTCGAGCGATTATCCATTGTGAACCTCCAAAAAAGTTTGAACACTTTCTTCCGTTGCCAAAGAACCGATCGCCCCTTTTTGCGTCGTCGCAATCGCCCCACAGGCATTCGCGTATCGGCAATAGAGTGCAAGATCACGGCTTGAGAGTTTCATCTTCATGCCATTCTTTATCCATTGACTTAAAAAGCCCCCAAAGAAGCCATCACCGGCACCCGTCGTATCGATCGCATCGACTTCAAAAGAAGGAATGTGTTGATAGACATCTTGATGAAAGCTCGCACAACCCTTGGATCCAAAGGTGATCAAAAGAATCCGAATATCATAGATCCCCATCAACATCGCACAGGCTTCTTGGACATTTTTGATATCGGTAAGAAAGAAAAGTTCTTCTTCACTTAATTTTACAATATCCGAAAGTTGTAATCCTTTTTCAATTTGACGTTTGGCATCATTCAAATCCTCCCACAACAAAACTCTCAGATTCGGATCGAAAGAAATGATCTTACCTTGTCGCTTGGCATGTCTCATTAAACTGAAGGTCGTTGTTCGACTGGGTTCATCACTCATGCTTACACTACCGACATGAAAGACATCTGTTTCATTTATTTTTTGTAGAAAGATATCCTGAAGTTCCACCATCACATCCGCATTGTGTTTGCGATAGAAACTGAAACTACGATCCCCATCCGCTTTATTGCTCACAATGGCCAAGCTGGTTGGATAGGCAGCACTCAACAGAAGCGCATCCACATCCACCTGCTTTGAAGTCAATGTATCTTTCAAAAAAAGTCCAAAGTGATCCTTGCCCACCTGACCCATAAAACTGGCTTCGATTCCTAGATTGCGAAGTGCCACCGCCACATTGGCGGGTGCACCCCCCGGATTGAACTCATAAATGGGAAAGCCGCGATCGGATGTCCCGTAAGCTGTCACATCACACAACAATTCTCCAAATGCACAGAACTTTGCCATGATCTATTTAACCGAACCTTCAACCATCCCTTTGATGATGTGTTTCTGAGCAGCCAAGAAGAAGACAATGATGGGAACCAAAGCCATCAAGATTGCGGTCATCATCAAATCCCATGAGACAAGGAAAGCACCTGCGAAGTTATTCACCGCCAAAGGCAAGGTCTGAACCGGTGTCCCCTTCCCCAAAACCAACATGGGAAGCAGGAAATCGTTCCAAATCCAGATGCCATTCAGAATCAGAATCGTGACATAGATCGGCTTTAAAATCGGCAATACAATCAAGAAGAAGGTCTTGAACTTTCCACAACCATCCACATAGGCTGCTTCTTCAATTTCATGTGGAATGGATTTCATGAAGCCATGAAACATGAAGATCGATAAAGAGCTCCCAAAACCGATGTACGCAATGATGATGCCGGTATAGCTTCTCAACATCTGAATGCCGGTGATGGATTGGAAGATACCGAACCATTTGACCAAAGGAAACATGACGACTTGGAAAGGTATGACCATCGCTGCAATAAACAACATCAAGATCGCCGTCGACAACTTCGTTTTCGTTCTAAGTAGAACCCACGCCGCCATGGCTGAGAAAATCGTGATGCCCATTAAGGAGAAGGTGGTGATGACGAATGAATTGACTAAAGCCTGTGAATAGCGAAGATTCGGGTTGGACCAAATAGTCGTGATGTTTTTAATCAAGACCGACCAATCCGTAGGTAGACTTAAGGGTGCAGAGATGATTTCATTATTCGTCTTCGCCGCATTGATCAACACCAGAAACAAGGGTACCAGAAACATGATCATGACTGTAAACGTCATGACTTCTGAGATGTTGCGTGCGATGATTTTGTTGTTTGCATTTTTAAACATTAGAGTTCAACCTCCCGCTTCTTCGAGACATAGACTTGGATGAGTGAGAATGTGACCAACACCAGGAAGAAGACAATCGCTTTTGCCTGGGCTTGAGCCGTATTCAAGGAAATGATGGAGGTATCGTTGATGTTCATCGCCAATAAGGTTGTCCCTTTGATGGCCTTCCCCATGAACATGGTGCTCGGACCCCCATTCGTCAAGGATGCGTTCACATCGAATTGTTTGAATGAATTAACCAAAGTTAAGAATAAAGTAACGGTAAACGCTGGCGCAACCAATGGAATGGTCACATTTCTGAAGCGTTGCCATGCACTTGCCCCATCGATCTGAGCAGCTTCCAATAAGTCTTTGGGTACATTTTGCAATGCGGCCACATAGATCATCATGATATAACCCGCATATTGCCAGGTACTGACGATGACCAGTGCAAGAATGGCGGTATTGCTGTTGCCCAACATGAGATTCTCACTTAAATAAGTGAACCCAACTGCTGCGGCGAGTTTAGGTACGAACTGATTGAAAATGAATTGCCAGATGTAACCAAGGATGATCCCCCCGATGATGTTGGGTAAGAAGAATCCAGCACGATAGATATTTTTACCTTTAAGATTCGATGTGACCAATAAGGCCAATGAAAAGGCGATGATGTTCACCAGAATGATGTTCATAAAGGTATAAATGCTTGTGATGATGGTCGCATAGAGGAACGATGGATCCTGAAAAGCATCAAAGTAGTTCTTCATGCCCACAAAATCAATGGATATTTGAGCGGTTGCGGACCAGTTCGTAAACGAATAATAGATTCCAATCATAAATGGAATGATTTGCACCATCAGGAATGAAAACAATGCAGGTGCTAGAAACAACCAAAAAACAAGCTTTTCAATCTTCTTGTCCTTGGATATGGAACTCGTCTTCGTTTTTGTTTTATCGTTCATACGATCCTCCTTTAAAAAACAGGAGCAGGAACTTCCCTGCTCCTATTCAATCGAATAAGCTTATTTCGCTTCCATCAAAGCAGTCTTCAACAACGCTTTGAATTCGTCTGCAGTGACCGCACCTTGAGCCAATTGATCATAGATCGGACCCAAGACATTGTCTCTGAATTCGCCAGCAAATAAATATTGGTTCCAAGAATAAACTTTGCCTTCAGCTGTCCAAGCTTGAACAGATTGCGAAAGTTGACCCTTAGGTTGTAAACTAATGTTTCCAAACGCTGGAATCATCCCCGCATCTTCAACCATGTATTTTTGGCCAAGATCGGAGTAGACCAATGCATTCAAGAAATCCAAAGCGGCTTGATAATTCTTTGAATCTTTATTCACGACATACCATGCCGGTGCACTGACGAAGATACCATCGGTGTCGCTGGTGCTTGAACCGTGCGGTGCAAACGCCATTTTGAAGGTCGCATCCGTTAAGTTTCCATCCACCCAGTTGCCTTGGTGCAAGAAAACAGCTTTTTGATTCAAGAAGGCGCCGACTTGTGAATCGTAGTTGCCTGTCGTCAAGACTGTTTTATCAGCATACTTGAAGAGCAAATCAACCCAATCCGCATACTCATTCAAACGTGTGTCATCGATGTTGCCAGCAAGAATGTTGTTCGCAACCGTTAGATCATTGTATTCCAAACCATTGGACAACAAGCTGTTGAAATTATGGTGAGCCGTAACCCAGTACATACCAGGACCCGCAGTCATGGATACGACAGAGTCGATGCCCAATTCAGCTTTCATACCATCCAACTTCACAAACGCATCCATATAAGCCGCATAATTTGTCAAAGTTTTTGGATCGATACCGGCTTTAGCCAAGAGATCCGCGTTGTATGCCATACCCCAGCCTTCGACAGCAACTGGGAAACCAACGACTTTGCCATCCACAACGTATTCAACGGATGTTTCGTCAACCCAATCTTCTCCACTGAGATCTGCAATGATGGCTTCCCATTGTTTGTAGCTATCGGGACCATCGATTGGAAAGATGTCTGGCATTTCGCCTGCCGCATAGTCGGCTTTCAACATATCCCCTAAAGTACAACTACCACCACCACACGATACCGCGTTGACTTTAACGCCTGTAGCAGCTTCATAGGCTTTTGCGTAAGCTTGCAAAGCATCATCAATTTCAGGTTTGTTTTGTTTGAATGTGATGACGACTTGTTCCGCTTCCTTCGGTGCGCAAGCAGTTAATGAGACTAAGACTAAGAGCATAGAAATAAAAACGATTATTTTCTTCATTGTGTTCCTCCTGTTTCTATGTGATTCCATTATATTCGCTTAAAAATTGTGTGATGATGTAATCGTTTACATTCTGTCCATTCATTCACATGTAATCGATTACAAATCGTTATCACAAAATGCAAAGTCCTGTAAACGCACGAATGTGCCTATGCTATAATGAAATCAACATGAGTACCATCCAACAAGTCGCCTCTTTGGCCCGCGTCAGTGTCGCCACTGTTTCACGTGTCATCAATCAAAGTGCCAATGTATCCGAGTCCACTCGCCAACGTGTCGAGCTTGCCATCCAACGTTTGAATTATCAACCTAATGCCATGGGAACCTTCTTACGCAAGGATAAGACCAACATGATTCTGGTCTTGGTGCACAGTGTGGACAATCCATTCTTTTCGATGATCATTCAAGGTATTGAAAACATTGCCCATCATAATAACTATAATGTTTTGATTTGTACGACCTATGGGGATCGTGAACGTGAGAGACATTATGTAAAGATGTTAAGGAATCATTATGTGGATGGGATGATTTTGATTTCGAACACCCTTCAATTGGATGAGATCAATGATTTGAATCAGTCCTACCCTGTTGTGCAGACCATCGAATATGTGCCCGGATCAAATGCACCTTATTACAGTGTGGATTTTTATAAGGCAAGTTTTGAATTGATGGAACATTTGATCGCATCGGGTCGACGAAACATTGCCTATGTGCATACCGGTTCGACTCAAATTGTTTCTAATATCGAAAAGTATCGTGCGTATAAAGATGTCTTGAATAAGCATGGACTCCCCGTCTTATGTGAAGTCTCTGAAGAGTATTATTTTGGTTATATCTCTGGGAAAGCAGTCGCTTCCGTCTTATTGGATGAAAAGCCTGAAATCGATGCCTTTTTTGCCACTTCCGATTTAACCGCTGTTGGCATCATCGATGAGATTCAATCTCGAAACCTACGCGTTCCTGAAGATATTTCCGTCGTTGGTTTTGACAACACCATCTTCTCCAGTGTCTCGCAACCTGCCATCACAACGGTTGAACTCAATACGTATGAATTGGGATGTAAGGCCATGGAATTGTTGTTGAAGCGGATTGAAAAACCCGAAACCTTGGACACCACAGCACATACTCTGCCTTTCCAAGTCATCAAAAAAGAATCCAGTTAAAAAGACGATATTTCGTCTTTTCTTTAACCATTCTTACGAATGAAGTGTTCGTATAGAGTTTGAATCGTCAACTCAAAATCCGCATTGGCGACACCCACGATGATGCTGATCTCATCGGTACCTTGAGCGATCAAACGAATATTGATGTTCTTTGCCCCCAGTGCACTGAAGAGTTGGCCAGATATGCCTGGCTTTTCTTTCATGTTGCGACCAACAACCGCAATTAAGGCCAAATCATCTTCAAAGGTTAGTTTATCAATCGAACATTTCTGTTTGAGATCCGCAAAGAGATCGAATTGTCGCTCTTTAAGAGCTTCTACCTTAACGGTCAGACTCAAACTGTCGATGCCTTTGGTCATGTGTTCAATCAACAAATCATGTCGTTCAAAGCTCTCTAGAATCTGACGTAACACCTGTGGGTGACGTGCGATTTGTTCTTTATGCACGGTTACGACCGCAAAGTCTTTGAGGCCAGTGATGCCCGTTATGAAACCTTCAGCTTGATCATCATCGATGATATCATTGCGAATCAAAGTACCCAGTTCTTCGGGTTTATTTGTATTGCGAATATTAAGTGGAATGTTGAGATGTTTGACCGCTTGAATGGATTCCTCATGCAAAATCGAAGCGCCCATGAATGTCAACTCACGGAGCTCACCATAAGTCAGTTGGGGAATCGGTTTTGCTTCAGGGACGATTCTAGGGTCCGCCATCATGATGCCGCTGACATCGGTCCAGTTCTCATAGATTTCCGCATGCAACGCTGCCGCGACAATCGAACCGGTAATGTCCGAGCCCCCTCGTTTCATAAGCTTGATACGACCATTGGGTAAAGCCCCATAAAAACCAGGCAATACAAAATGAGGATACTGTTGAAAAAGCGTATTGAGTTTCTGTGTCGAGCGTTCAAGATCTACTGTGCCATCACTTGTAAGAACGATGGCATCCTTCGCATCAATCATTGGCCAGTTCAAGTACTCCGCACACAAGATGGCACTGAGTTTTTCACCGATTGAAACCAAGGCATCACGTTCTGTTTTTGGGCTCAAATCCATTTTAAGACGATCAAAAAACGCTTGTACATCGAACTTTAAACCTAGATCCAATTGAATTGAGCGATAACGCTCAATGATTTCATTCAGGAGTGCTTGATAATCCACCCCATACAAAAGATGCGCATGGAGAAGATAAAGTAAATCCGTAATTTTGTTTTGATCCGGATGTGATTTACCCACTGCTGAAACAACGACGATTCGTCGTTTAGGATCGCTTTCCACTATGGTTATGATTTTTTTGAATTGTTTAGCATTGGCGAGTGATGACCCACCGAATTTACAGATTTTCATAATGTCTCCTTGGTTTGTATACCAGCGAAAAAGATGGGTTCTGTCGCTCGCAATGTCTGAACGAGGGCATGGATACGTGATACGTCCATGGCTTTTGTGATGCGATAGATACGGTTGCCTTGTATCCATTTGACTTCACTCAAAGCTTCCAGATAGCCTGATTTCAAGGTTTTTGAACTTCGAATCAGGTATGGATGAATCGCTTTGGTATTATTTGCGACAAGTTTCGTATGTCCTTCCGGCAACATACCCCCTGTCTTTTCTTTGATCTGCATCAAGTCCCGTAGAATATTACCTGCAGTTGGTAATCCCCCTGCACCTTGTCCAATCAAAGCTTGACGCTCATTCATCGAATCAACGAACCAAGCGATGTTGTGATTAGCCAATATAGATGCCTCCGCATCTTCCACATTAAAAAGCTGAGGTTCGACATAAGCTTGGATACCATCCTCACTTCGACACATGGTCGCAAACAGTCGGATATGATAACCCAAGTTTTGAATAAACTGAATATCCTCAGCTTGTAGATACGCAATTCCCTCACATGGAATGCTTTCAAATTCAATCCACCGATCAAAGGCCACAACACCTGACAAACGTATCTTATTCAAACTATCTGTGCCTAAGATATCCGCACTGGGGTCTGCTTCGGCATAACCCAATTGTTGTGCTGCACGTAAAGCTTCTTCAAAGGCACACTGCTCACGTTCCATCTTATCGAGCATGAAATTACTCGTACCATTGAGGATACCCCCTATCGCTTGAATCTGGGTGTGACGTTTGACTTCCAACAAGGTCGCTAGATAAGGAATGCCACCACCAACCGCTGCACTGAAACGCAAAGCAACACCGTTGGCTTTCGCACACGCATCCAATTCATCCCCGTGTCGATTGATCAAAGCCTTATTCGCAGTAACAACCGCTTTCTTTGCGTTCAAAGCAGCCAGTATATACGTTCGGGCTGGTTCTATCCCCCCAAGAACCTCGACGACAATATCCACATTAGGATCCTGAAGCAAGGATTCAATATCTTCAACCATGTCATGACGATTCGCTTTCGTAGCTCTTCGTAATATTTTAGCAATAAAGAAGGCATCTGATGCCGTTGCCTCAAGGAGAGTTTCTAAACCTTTTCCCACTGTTCCATAGCCAAGTAGACCAATGCCTAAGCGTTTATTTGTTTCTATTTTCGATACATCTGTTTTCATATTGAAAACATTCTAGCATCGTGTATAATTAAAAACAAGTGAAATATGAAACTCTACAGCACACGTAACACAAATTTAGAACAAACTACTTGGCAAGCATTGATCCAACCCATGGCACCCGATGGTGGTCTTTGGATGTTCAATGAATTTCCACTTGTCTCATGGGAGACATGGATCAATCTTCCCTTTGAAGACATCATCTATGAAATTCTAAGCATCGTTTTTCCCGAACTAAATATCGACAAGGATTTTATCCACAAAGCCTATGCTCAATTTGAGCAACCTGAAATCGTGCCCAGTATCTTTCGTAAACATCAAATCGTTGAACTCTACCACGGTCCCAGCGCTGCCTTTAAAGACATTGCTTTAAGTGTCTTACCTGAACTGAGTCATCGCGCTTTCATCAAATCAGGAACACGTGTTGTTCCTCATATCTTAACAGCGACAAGTGGTGACACGGGTTCCGCAGCTTTAATGGGATTTAAGGATTCTGTTTTCCCCATCACGGTTTTTTATCCACAAGTGGGCATCAGTTCAATCCAACGTCGTCAAATGACTACGATCGATGCTAAAGGTGTCAAAGTCTATGGAATCGAAGGTAATTTTGATGATGCTCAAGCAGTCGTTAAACACCTCTTTCGAAATGATGAGAATCACCACTATGGTTCAGCAAACTCCATCAATATTGGTCGCTTGATTCCACAGCTTGCCTATTACTTCAAAGCGTATGGCGATGCGATCAAGCATCACCGAATTCAAAAAGGCGAAGCCTTGAGTTTCTCCATCCCGAGTGGTAATTTTGGAAATGCCTTTGCAGGCTATTGTGCTTATCGTATGGGACTTCCCATCAAGCATCTGATCATCGCCTCCAATGCCAATGATGTCTTAACCGAATTCTTCACACAAGGTCGATACAATCTTAGACGAGAATTTATGCACACACAATCCCCTTCCATGGATATCTTAGTATCAAGTAATCTAGAACGTCTACTTTTTCTAGAAGCAGACGATAAGCACGTTTCAAAGTATATGCATGATTTGGATCATGAAGGTGCATATCAAATCGATCCTGATTTACTAAATCAACTTCAGTCACGATTCAAGGCTTATCGCATTGATGAGGTTCTGACAAGCCAAACCATTCAAACGGTTTATGATGAAGAGCAGGTACTCCTTGATCCACACACAGCAGTCGCATGGGCTGCAGCAGAACGCTATCAAATTGAATACCCAAACCAAGCCCTTGCCGTTCTTTCGACTGCTTCAGCGTATAAGTTCCCGCGTAGTGTTCTTAATGCATTAAAAGCGCAGCCTTCAGAGGATGACTTTAAAGCCATGATCGAATTATCAAAGCTAACAGGAACTCTGATTCCGAAAGCTTTACGTTCACTTGAAGATCTCCCTGAAATCCATACCCAAATCTTGACTATCGCTCAAGCAAAGGAGCTGAAATGATTCGAATACGTGTCCCAGCAACCAGTGCCAATCTAGGTCCTGGCTTTGACTGTCTCGGCTTAGCCATCAATCGATATGCGGATTTTATCGTTACGATCAGTGGGCAAAACGAATGCATCGGCTTTGAGGAAAGTGAAGACAATCTTTTTCTAAAAGCCTATCAATTCGCTTGCGAACAGGAACAAACCCAAGTTCATCCGCTTAAAGTTGAGATGCACTCTGAAATACCCATGGCAAGAGGTCTGGGATCCAGTGCTGCCTTGATTGTGGCAGGTGTTGCGACTGCTTTAATCGAGCACACAAAAAGTTTGGATCGTACGCGTTTGATTCAACTTGCCAATCTACTTGAGGGTCACCCCGACAACATTGTCCCTGCCATCGTGGGGGGTCTATGTGCTTCCAAACACCTTTTCGAAAAGGTTGAAGTCATTCGGTATCCCGTTCATGCATCATATCATTTCAAGCTCTTGGTTCCAGATTTTACACTCTCAACCGAACACAGTCGTAAGGTCTTACCCACACAAATATCACGTGAAGATGCAGTCTATAATCTCAGTCAAATCCCCTTTTTACTGGATGCGTTGAGTACGGGAAACAGTGAACGTTTGGCATGGGCGATCACGGATCGCATTCACCAAAACGTTCGTCTTAATCTTCATCCAGACTTCAAAATCATTACAGACAACTTAGCATCAAAGCATTTAGCCTACTATCTCAGTGGCGCAGGTCCAAGTCTCATGGTTGTGACAAACGAGGAAGAATCTTTATTGAAGAGCTGTCTTGAAGGAACACAAGCAAAATGGTCGATCTTAGACGTTAATTTGGATACGAAAGGGATGGCGTGGTCCTATGAAACCTGAATTTCTCATCATTCATCAAAAGTTGATTCCAGAAACATATCTCAAAGTCATTGAAGCACGTGAGTTGGTTCAAACACGACAGGTCAAAGACATCAGCGAGGCATGTAAACGTTTGAACTTATCACGCTCAAGCTATTACAAGTATAAAGACTTGGTATTTCGTCCGGATGAGAATAAAATGACGCGTAAAGCAATTCTTACCTTTCTATTAGACCACCAACAAGGTGTCTTATCGGAAGTATTGGGTTTTATTGCACGAACCAATGCCAACGTTTTAACCTTAAATCAAAACACGCCGATTCGAAACATCGCATCGGTCATTCTCATGCTGGATATCTTGGATATGCGAGTTTCGTTGGATCAGTTACTGGAAGATCTTAAACACTGTAAAGGTGTTAATGCGATTCAACTTCTTGATTTGGAATAAGTATTTCAAACGTTTTGTTTTCTGCTATAATGACAAACGTGAAACAACAAATCAAGGGTCCAGTTTTCATCTTATTCGCCGCCATCTTCTGGAGTTTTGGCGGTCTTTTAGGCAAGCTCATTCCTTGGTCTGGCATCACCATCGCGGCATTTCGCGGGCTTTTCGCAGCCATCACAATTGGCATCTATCATCGTAGTTTCCGCTTCAGACTCAATCGTTCCATTTTATTGGCTTCACTCAGTCTGACCCTCACAACCATCCTCTTCATGATGGCAAACAAACTGACCAGCTCAGCCAATGCCATCGTCCTTCAATATACATCTCCGATTTTTATCATCTTACTTTCCATTTTTATTGATAAACAAAAACCACGCAAGCGTGATCTTTTTGCTTTATTCGGTGTTTTCTTAGGCATCAGCCTTTTCTTCCTGGAACAACTTCAGTCTGGAAACATGCTGGGTGATCTCTTAGCCCTTGCGTCTGGTTTAAGCTTCGCAGGTGTCTTTTTCGCAAACAAACTGCCTGGCGCATCTCCCATCGATGCGACTTTCGTCGGTAACTTGTTAAGTGTCCTGCTTATTCCCTTTGTCTTTTTTGATCAAAGTTTCGCTTTAAATCAAAATCCACAGGTTTGGATCCTTATTATCACCATGGGTATCTTTCAATTAGGTTTCGGTTATATTCTCTTCGCCTTGGGTATCAAACAAACCCAAGCAACAACCGCATCCATCATTGCTACGCTTGAGCCTGTATTGAATCCAATCTGGGTATTCTTGGTTCTTGGTGAGCAACCATCAATGCTATCCTTAATTGGCGCATCGATCGTACTCATTACGGTCATGATCTACAATTTCATCGTCACAAAATCAAATTTCAAGCCAAAGCTTGAGCTTGAATCGCATCATATAACTTAGCTTTTAAGAAGACGGTCAAACTGATTGAGAATCGTACCCATTGGTCTAAATTGATGATCCACCATATGGTTACGATATCCCAACCCAGGACACTTTGAGCCAATAAACTCAAAGGTACACGAACCAACCATAAGCCTGTGAAACTGACCAACATCGGAACGGTTTTATAACCCGATGAACGGATGAAGCCGTTCAAGACTTTTGACATGTTTTGAGGGATCTGAGATCCTGCCATGATTTTAAGATACAGGGTTCCGATTTGAATCAATTCGCCTTTATCCGTCAATAAGCCCATTAAATTCTCCGCAAAGAAAAACAAGAGCGTCATGGTGATTGTACTGATCACTAGACTCAACTGCGTCAAACGTTTGAAGTAGAACTTGAATAGAGCATCATCCTGCTTCCCAATCGCGATCGATGCCAAACTGATGGATGCCGTTACGAAACCAACTGACAACATTTCACTTAAACCTTCTGCTTGAAGCCCCATCTGATAAGCCGCATAATGTGCGGTCCCATAAGCGATGATGACACGTGAGATGATCAAGGTTGCGAATTGCCAGAAGGTATTCTCAAACGCTGCCGGTACTCCTGTTGCCAAGATCCGTCCGTTCTCAAAACGATCGAACATCGATTGAACAGATACTTTTACGGTATCCTTAAACAATCCAATTTTCGTGCTATAGAGACCCCATAAGCCCAGACTCGCACTTAATATTTGTGAACTGATGAGAGAAATCGCAGCCCCTTTTAAGCCTAAAGCAGGTGTCCATACCGTCCCAAAAATCAATACATACCCGATGATGATATTGAATAAATTCCCGAATGCCGCAATATACAAAGGTCTACGAGTATTACCCTGTGCTTGAAATGCAGCGGTATTCAGTGCGGTGATCGCCACAAAAGGAAAACCCAACACCGAGATCTGAAAATAGCGCGATGCCAAGTCCAAGATTTGAACATCTTGAGTGATCAACCGAAAAAAGTCGGTACGAAAAACAAACATCAAAAGTGAAGATAAAAGTGATAAGGGTAAAATCATTGCCATCGCACGTGCTTGAACAATACGACACCGATCCAATCGTCCACTGCCAAAGTGTCGTGCCGCAAGCACCATCAAACCAATCGCCAAACCTTTGAATACCGAGAAATAAATCCCATACAGGCGATTGGCCACGCCTTGGGCGGAGATTTCCAAAATTAATAATCGCCCAACATATCCGGTGATGACTAGACTGGATAAGGTCAATAACACATTTTCTAAGATGATGGGAATCAAGATTCCCAGGATGAAACGATTCTCTTTTTTGATATCAAGCATATTGGACTCCAACCACGCTATTATAGCGCATTCCAGGCCATAAAAAAACGACCTGCAGGTCGTTAAGGTTGCATGGCACCAAAGAGGACAAGCCAAGCCAGGATGGACTTCGCTGCCAAGCTGAGGATGATGTAGAAACGCTCACCATAGAGGTAATCTTTCCACTTACCCAATTTCAAGTATTGAGCGATCATGTTTATTGGGAAGGTGTTGAAGGCGACAAAATATGTACCTACGATTGCCCATACGAACCAAGGCACTTGATCGTAATTACCGGTTCCGGTCATGTACAAGAAGATGGCGATCCAAGGTGCGATGCCCGCCAATGAACCCCAGATGAAGGGCCCCCAGTTGACTTTGCCTTTGGTGAAGCCTGCATTCAATTCTTCCATATCCAAACCAAATAGATTCATGGATGCATTGACGATGAAGATCAAAGCTAAACTTGCGATGTCATAGATGCCAAACAAGGTTGCGATCAAGACGATCATGATCGATGAGCTCAAAGCGTATTCGAACCAACGGAAGCGATTGAGACCGATTTTCAGATCCGCAATATAACGGTCTTTGTTTAGAACGATCAAGCCATGTGCAATCGCTGAGATCAAGAGAAAAGATGCGACCAAGATACCGAATGGTAAATCGAACAAGACTTTCGAAGTGACTTCAAGTGATCGTGTCATTGGATTGAAGGTCTGATAGAACTGAACGATGCTGGGTTGGAATTCACCGATTTTCTGGATGACAGAAGTTGCCAAGAACAACATGGCGATGCCTTGAATCAAATGAAAGAAGCCCATGATAAGATTGAAACGAATGAGTTTTTTGAATTTAGTTTCCATAAATATTTCCCTTTGTGATTTGATATTAGCACTTATTATTAATTAGTGGTACTTAAGTGCATTAATTAAAACAACTATTTCTATTAGCATCCATATTCAAAAATAATATGTTATAAAAAATAGAATTCCACCAAATTCTAATCAGTGGTATATCTTCATATGAGATTTGTACGAAACACAATAAGCAATTTGCCAGTAGTATGAGAGCATTAAATCAACATTAACGCAAAACAATATTTTTATTGAAGAACATCATATCTCACAAGGATAAACAACTTTATGATAATAAGTACTAATATTTTTCTTGAAATGTAATAGGAGTCATGAAATAATGTAAGAAGATTAAGTATTTTGAATATAGTCAAAGTAACCACATTCCGATTGCATTGATTTTCTTGAATAATTATTTGAAACATTTGTTCGTTATATTCTGTCAACATTGAAGAAAAAGGCAAACAGTGCGAAAGCATTGGACGCAAAACTATAGGGCCTTTAAAATGGCAGCCAGTTCCCAAGTAGGTGTTTTTTATTTGCTATCAACTAGCGTATTAATAAATAATTAAGAAAGGTTTCATAATGAAAAACGAGTACTTAAACACTGATATCTACTACTTCGATACAGCTAACGAAAGCATTACTGTCGGAAATTGGGAATGGAATGTACTTACAGGTGAGACCAAATTCGATGAAAGATGGGCTGGAATTGTTGGGTATAAACTAGATGAGTTGCAACCTACCACAATTGAGACATGGAAAAATCTAGTTCACAGTGAGGATTTTAAAAAATCTGAAATGAATCTTGATCTCTATTTTCGTAACCAAAGGGACATTTACGAGTCTGAAGCTCGTATGCGACATAAAAGTGGAAAATGGGTTTGGGTTCTAGATCGCGGGAAAATAATCGAGTATGACGTTTACGGGAAACCATTAAAAATGGCTGGAAGCCATTACGATATTACTACTCGTAAAATCATTGAGGAAGCATCTAAAAATTCCGAATATAGGAGAATGCTCGATAATACACCCTATCCTATCTTAATTTTGAGCAGTAAAGAAAAGGTGGTCAAATATGCAAATGCTCGCGCAATTCATGACTTCGAGTTATCAAAAAGAGACCTCATTAAAATAAATGTTGATGATTATTTAGTTAACTCAGAACAAGCAGATTATCTAATAGGTGAAATTAGAAAAAATGGACTACTATATAATTTCGAGCTTGAGCTTTATAACACCAAACATGAAAAATATTGGGCATCCATATCAGCAAGCTCAATAGAGTTTGAAAATGAACAGTCTGTTATCATTCAAATTCAGAACATTAATGATCAAAAAATGAATAAAGAAAGAATTGAGTATCTATATTTGCATGATTCAGTTACTGGGCTTAAAAACAAAACAGCATTACGCTTATTTGAAGAAAGCATAATCTCAAATACTGAGCTTTTAAACAAATTTACTGTTATCTACATAGATCTAGATGATTTCGGAAAGTTGAGCAATGAAATTGGCTACTATTCAGCAGATGTTATCCTTGCACAAGTAGCACAAAGAATAAAAGAAGTGACGGATCAAAATGGCTTTATTTTTTATTATGCAGGCGATGAATTTGTAGTTATACTGAATAAACACACTAAAACTGAAGTCGTAGAATATATGGATTTGTTAAGGAGAGCAATATCTACACAAATATTGATAAATGAGAGAATACAAATCTTATATGCCAGTATGGGATATGAAATCATAGATAAATCGCTTTATGATAAAGATCTTTTGCGAAATGCTAAATTGGCTTTAGGAGTAGCTAAACAACAAAAAAATACATATGTTCAATACACTTCCATTTTAGCATCTAAAATTGAACGAGAATTACTCCTTGAGAAAGACTTACGAAACTCACTTGATAAGCAAGAATTGGAGCTATATTACCAACCAATTTTCAATGTTCAGTCAGGGATGGTTGATCAAGCTGAAGCGTTGTTACGATGGAATCACCCCAAATTGGGAGTTATTTCTCCGATTGAGTTCATCCCAATAGCAGAAAAGACAAAGTTGATTATACCCATTACAGACTGGGTCATACACGAGACGTGTTCAAAATTGGCAAGTTGGGATGAATCAAAGTTTGGACTCTTGTCTATAAGTATAAATCTTTCATTCATAGCAATATCTGATCGAAAAGACGAACTATATAATTGCCTGAAATATGAACTCAATAGAAGCGGAATCAATCCTAAGCGGCTAAAACTAGAAGTAACAGAGTCTAGTTTAGTACAGGATAGTATAGAGGTGATTAAAGTATTCAATCGCTTAAGAGAGCTTGGATTAAGTCTAGCACTTGATGACTTTGGAACTGGATATTCTTCATTTGCTTATCTTAGAATGCTCCCTCTTGACATTGTTAAGATCGATCGTTCTTTAATAAGCTCAATTGAAAGTGATCAGAAGTCGCTGAAAATTGTTGAAGCAATTATTTCTATTCTCCACGGTTTAAATCTAGAAGTTACGATTGAAGGTGTTGAAACATTAAATCAATTCAAAATCTTAAGCGAATTAAGACCTGATAGTATACAAGGATATCTGTTTTCGAAGCCATTAAGGCTAATAGACTTTAAACTTTATTATCATGCAGCGAAAGATATTAATTTCCTACCAGTGAGTAAACATATATTTGAGAATAAGGAATTGAAAAATTATTGGAAAGTGGAATGGAATTCTGGCAACAGAATCATCGATCATCAACACCAAGAACTCATCGCACAACTATATGACTTGAGAAAATTGCTTGAAGGTCGAACTATAGATTCAATTGAACTTACTTATCATCTAGATAACCTTTTGATAAAAATCGGAAGACACTTCACTGACGAAGTGGAGATACTTGAAGCAACTAAGTATATCAACTATAAAGAACACCATTCTATTCATAAGAAGTTAGTAAGAACGATCTACGATTATTATGATCAGTATAAATCAAATAACATTACTGTATTAGAATTCTTATCTGTTCTTGAATTTGATATCTTAAAACATCACTTTTTCGAAGAAGATCAAAAATACTTCAAACATGTTTCGGAACTAAGTTCTAAGTTCCCTCTTAACTATATTGATGCAACTATAGTTGATCAAGGAATATATGATCAAACGATAGATAAAATACTATTAAAAATCGCATCCGAGTTCATTAGATCAGACAAATCTGACTATCAAAAGTTGATAAGCAAATCACTTAAGTTAATTGGAACGGTTGTAAAGGCTGATAGAGTATACATTTTTAAATATGACTGGACAGAATCCACCTGCTCAAATACGTACGAATGGTGTTCACCAGGTATAACACCTCAAATCGAGGCACTTCAAAAGATACCATTAGGCAACATTATTGATTGGGCAAATGCCCACATTGTTGGAGAGACAATCTTTATCCCTGATGTGGAACTTCTTGACCCAGAGTCAGCAGTGAGATTAATCCTCGAACCTCAAGAAGTAAGAAGTCTGCTTACCTTGCCAATGATGTTCAACAATGCGTGTTACGGATTTATAGGTTTTGACTCTGTTCGAGACAAACATATCTACTCTAAAAATGAATTAGAAGTATTAAGGGACTTAAGCGAGATTCTATTAAACGCTTTACTAAATCTTTGAATCAAGAGTTGAAACCTACCGAACAGCTAATTCAGAACTTATAGGTTTAAAAAGAGTTGGGTTATATTTCAACTCCATAAGATACAGAGATTATCAAACAAATAGTTCGAAAAATGTGAACTTGAAAGGAGCATCTATCTTGAATAAGTATAAAAAACTTCCTAAAAACTTAGAAAATCAAAGAAAATCAAATCTGCTTCAGGTCGTAGAAGATAAGTTTGAAGACATTGAAATTACTAATCAGAAAGTTGATAATCAAAAGAATGTTGAGAAGAAAACAATCTCTGTGTTAGGTAATAATTTCCCATTTATTGTTTTTAAATCAAATGATGCAGCTGAGTTGGATTCTGCAGATTTAGAAACTAAAACGAATGAGCCTATCAAGACAAAATTAGTTGAAGATACAGCCATAAACAGTAAGGAGGATACTATCAAAAAGAAAAATGTTTGGGAATCGATTACTCATTATAAAGCAGATAATAAAACAAACAAAACTAACCAAAAGGGACAAGAAGAGGAAAATGAAATGAGTTTAAATGGTAATGTCGGGGCATCAAAAGAGATTGCAGTAATTAGTAATACGATGGTCGTGAATGGAAATATGGAATTAGAAACTTCATTAATAGTAAACGGTAAAATTCTGGGTGATATTAACTGCAAAGATACTGTTGAGGTTAATTTTGGTTCGATAATTGAAGGAAACATACAAGCGAAGTCTGTCAAATGTAGTGGATCTGAATTAAAAGGCAATATTTCTGTTATTGAAACCTTTGAAGCTAATAATCAAACAAAAGTATTTGGCAATGTGGAAGCTAAGCGAGTAGAGATTTCTGGAGAAGTAAATGGTGAAGTCAAAGCAAGTGAAAGCATCGTTTTGAAGAAATCTGCAGTAGTAAAAGGAGATTTATTTTGCACTTCAATAAGTATCGAGGCTGGTGCTCAGCTTGATGGGAAAGTTGTTACCGTAAATACATCAAACTAAAAATTTTTCTGACTTTGAGTGAGTCTAATATTAATTTTGTCTAGAATTACAAATTCGAAACATATCTTTTAGAAATCATAATCATTAAATAATTTTAGTTGGAATCTTGTAATTAGCACCAATGAATACTTCCATAACTGAATTGCCCCCTCTTTTCAGTTATTCGTCAAAAACCGCTTCTAGTGAGAGCGGTTTTCTTATACAACTTCTTCATTAATAGCGAATACTCGTTTATTCGTTATATATGAATACCTGAAAATTGTTGCTATTCTAAGTCTTACCGAGATTTACGGATATGATTCCTTGAGTCTGTTCTTATTCTACTCAAACTCATATCACGTTTTTTACGTCTAATGGAATAGATAGTCAATGATTAAAGTTTACGTGTACGCATGACACGCATCGCATTGGCAATCGCAATCAAAGCGACACCCGTATCCGCAAAGACGGCTTCCCACATCGAGGCTAAACCAAAGGCACCCAGTACTAAGAAGATAGCCTTGACACCTAAAGCAAAGACGATATTTTGGTAGACAATCGTATGTGTCTTATTGGCAATCTTCATGGCGGTGACGACTTGCGTGAGTTCATCATTCATGATGACGATGTCTGCGGCTTCAATCGCCGCATCCGATCCCAAACCACCCATCGCAATGCCGATATCCGCACGTGCCAAGACTGGCGCATCGTTGATGCCATCCCCGACAAAAGCAGTCTTATCTTTATTACTCATATTGAGTTGTTCGAAAATAGCGACTTTATCCTGAGGTAAGAGTTCCGCGTGGACTTCATCAATTCCTAAGTCTGAGGCAACTTGGCTTGCAATGCCTTTCAAATCACCACTTAAGAGTATCGTACGGATACCCATTTGCTTAAGATCCGTAATGGCTTGTTTGGCTTCTTTTTTAATGGTATCGGCGATTAATATGGAACCCGCATATGCATGATCGATCGCCACATGAATCAAAGTCCCTAAAACAGCTTGTTTTGGAATCTGTAAACCAATGGAATCCATCAAACGATGATTCCCAACATGAATTATCTTTCCATCATAATGGATCGTAACACCCAAACCCGCTAACTCTTTAATCTCTGTAGCCAAATTCAAATCAATTCGACCACGATACGCTTTCTTTATTGAACTTGCGATCGGGTGGGTAGAATGACTTTCCGCATGCGCCGCTACCCTTAAGATTTCATCTTCTGAATAGCCATCTTCTGCTATGATCTTATGAACACTGAACTTTCCTTCGGTTAAGGTCCCTGTTTTATCGAAGACGATGGTTTTGACTTTACGAAGCGCTTCGAGATAATTACTTCCCTTTACCAGAATTCCGCGCTTGGAAGCACCACCTACACCACCAAAGAAACCCAGTGGTATGGAGATGACCAAGGCACACGGACATGAGATGACCAAGAAGATCATCGCACGATAGAACCAATCATAAAGGCTTGCGCCTGGAATCAATAAAGGTGGAATAAAGGCCAAGGCCAGTGCTCCAAACACAACGATGGGCGTATAAACCATCGCAAAGCGCGTGATGAATTGTTCCGTCTTGGCTTTACGACTGCTTGCGTTTTGAACCAAATCCAAAATCTTCGCAACGGTCGATTCCGCAAAGGGCTTGGATACTTTGATTTTGATGACTCCACTGAGATTCACGAAACCACCCAAGGCTTGATCATCTACAGTCACATCTCTTGGTAAGGACTCACCGGTCAAATGTGATGTATCAAAGCTGCTGGAGCCTTCGATGATTCTTCCGTCCAAAGGGACTTTCTCACCAGGACGCACTAGGATGATGTCATGGACTTGAACACTTTCCGCAGAAACGGAAAGAATTCGATCTCCTTGTACAAGGTTGGCTGTATCCGGACGGATATCCATGAGATCTTGAATCGAATTACGTGAATGATCAACGGCCAAGTCTTGGAAAAACTCACCCACCAAGTAAAACAACATGACACCTACCCCTTCCGGATACTCACCAACGATAAACGCTCCGGTTGTGGCAATGGTCATTAAGAAATTCTCACTGAAGAATTGTTTATTTAACACACCTTGAAAAGCTTTACGAATGATATCGCCCCCAACAATCACATAGGCGATAAGAAATAGACTCAATTCCAAGAGCGGTGGTTCTTTGATGAAAAGCCCTGACACAAAGAACAGGATGCCTGTCCCAAAGCGTATGATTTGATTGAACTGATGTTTACCCAATTGTTTCAAATCGAAAGCACGCTGAAGACTAGACTTCTGTTCATGTTTCAAGATGTATTTCGTATCCGGTTCAATGGTATGTACGATTCCTTCCACTTGAGCGTGAATCTGCTGTATCTGTTTCTCATTCATCGTAGTGAAACGAAGCTTCTTTGAAACGAAATCAATGGATACATTGTCTAATCCATCCAAAGCTTGAATCGCTTTCTCGATCTTTGCAGCACAATTTGCACAACTTAAACCTTCCAAAGTCGCTTCGATTTCAATCGCTTTGGATGCGTGTTTATCGATCACATCCACATCCGGCTCATGTTTATGCACAATGGACTTAACCTGTTCAAAAAGTTCACGTTCATCGTGATTTATAGTAGTTTTCAGACGCAAAGTCTTTGTCACTAGATTTATGTTCGCCTCTACCCCTTCTAGGGCATTGACTTCTTTTTCAATTTTGACTGAACAGTTGGCACAGTCCAAGCCTTCTAATAGAATTTCTTTTTCCATAGTGATGCTTTCTACTCGGTAATGTGTTCCATACCGATATCAAAGATCTGCTTAATGTGTTCATCTTTGAGGGAGTAATACACAACTTTTCCTTCCCTGCGATTCTTGACCAAGTTAACTTGTTTCAAGGAACGGAGTTGGTGGGAGATTGCAGATTGGGTCATGTTTAAAAGATACGCGATGTCACAAACACACATCTCACGATCTTCAAGAGCCCAAAGGATGCGAATACGTGTGGAATCTCCAAACACCTTAAAGAACTCTGCTAAATCAAAGAGCTTTTCATCTTGGGGCATTTGTTTCTGTGCAGATTCCACCACATCACGGTGGATGACATCACAATCACAGACTTCAATACGTTCTTTATCTGTCATATTTCCTCCAACGAATGAACACTTGAGCAATCATTCATATATAATATAGCACTTTTCACAGGAATATCAATACTAATATGAGCGTTTGCTCATATAAAAACCAAGCTCATCGAGTGGCTTGGCTTCAATGTGTGACCATTAACAAGTGCAAAACAAGTTCATCATCAATGATTTCCGCAAGAATACGATAATCGCCAACACGATATCGCCATGACCCTTTGTAGTTTGCGGTTAATGCTTTACCTGTAGACCTGGGATCTTGATTGACCAAATGTTTGTCAATCCAAGCTACAATCAATTTAGCTTGATAGGGATCGAGCTTCTTCATTTGCTTCGCAAAGTCCACACTAAATCGAACTGTATATATCATTCAATATCTAACATTCGCTTAAGCTCATCAAGAGAAACACTTGGCTCTGAGCTTGGATTATCTTTCATCGCTTTAAATGTCATTAGATCAAGCTCCGTTTCCATTTGATCGAAAACAGCTTCTTTTATCAAAGTGCTTATACTAACGCCTTTAAACTGTGCATAATTACGAATTTGTTTTTCTTCTTCAGAACTGACTCTAAAACTGATACTCATATCGCTCACCTCTGTAATACATTGTATTACATCATCTCGAAATATTCAATTTCGAATTAACCGATAATGGACTATTAGTGACCTTTACCAATCGATGGTGTCTTGATGTTATAGAGTTCTGACAGAATGATCATCAAGACAATCACAACTAAAACCAAAGGATAAAAGATGGATAGATCAAATACATTAAACAAGAAACCTAAGCCCGCCGTAATGATCATCCCTCCCCCATACGCAATGCCTACCTGATAACCAATCAAACGTGTGGCCAAGTCCTCCTTAAAGCGACGAGGTGTTTCATGCATCATCGCTGGGTATAACGGTGCTAAGCCTAAGCCCATTAAAATCATACCCAAACGAAGAAACATGACATCCTCCGCAACAAACATCATGATTAAACCCCCAGAAACGATCATCAAACCCAATCGAATCAAGCCACGATTACCCAAGTGTACCGCCACAAAACCAGACAAGAAACGTCCCACCATGATGGATCCATAGTATAAGGCAACCAAATAACCGGATACACTCGCAGCTAAACCCATCTTTTCAATCAAATAACTGTTCGACCATAAACCAATGCTCAACTCTGCCCCCACATAAAGGAAGAACAATGCCATTCCAAACAACATTCTTGAATCAAACGCACTTCGTGTTTTTGGCTTGTTTCGTGTTTCATGATCATCATGAAGCCAAAAGCCAAGACTAAATAAGAGGATGAGCGCAATTACGAACTGAGCACTCCCTAAACTCAAATACCCCATCGACCAAGCCCCTGAGGTGCTGATGACACGCGTCATGAGTGCAGGACCGATCGTTGCCCCTACCGCCCAACAACCGTGTAACCATGACATGTGACGTGCATTATAGTGCTTCGCCACATAGGCATTCAAGAGTGCATCAACCGCTCCTTGACCAATACCCAAACCAACACTAAACAGAATCAAACCCCAATAGGACGTAACGGTAGAGATGCCTAACAATGAAGAAGAGGTCAATAAAGCACTCGCAAACGCAAGCTTACCAACACCATATTTCTCACCTAAATGCGCACTCATCAAACTTGATAAGGCCGATAAAGGAAGTGTAATGAATAGAATGAAACCCGCATAATGAATGGGTACACCAAAGTCCAAGCGCATGAGTGGCCAACCAATCCCTAAAGCCCCATCGGGTAAGCCTAAACTGATGAAGCCTAAGTAAATGATGCTTAAAAGAATGCGTGTTTTAGTCGATGTGGAAAAGTTCATGTCTCAAGTATCCCTAAATTGAAATCTTTTTGCAAGTCATTCTCGTTTTCTAGTCATTGCATAAGTTTCTATTAAAGGAATTTGGTATAATACAAACATAAGGAGAATACAAACATAATGAAAAAAGAATTACTCGAACAAGCTTTAGATCAAATTAATTTTGAATTTGAAAGCAGCTACCTCTACCTATCCATGTCCACTTGGGCTGCCGACAATGGTTATCCTGGTACCGCTAAATGGATGGATAAACAAGCTGAAGAAGAAATCAGCCACGGTAAGAAGATGATGCATTTCTTACAAGAAGTCAATGAACGCGTTCTCTTGAAGCCAATTGCAGCTGTTCCAACGGATTTCCCAGGTTTCATGGATCTCTTCAAACTTTCACTCGAACATGAAAAGAAAGTCACAGCCCGCATCAACGCTTTATATGAAGCAGCATTAGCTGAAAAGAACTATCCAATGGCAAACCTCTACAATTGGTTCATCGATGAGCAAGTTGAAGAAGAAGCCACTTTGGTCGATATCATCACGCGCTTAGAAAAGGTCCCAACACCAATCGGCATCATGATGATGGATGACCGTCTAGGAAATCGTTAATCAAAACATAGAAAATACCGGAAACAACCGGTATTTTTTTTAGAATTCATAATAGAGATCTAACATGTGTGACTTCTTATCGATCACAATGGCATCCTTCGATACACCTTTCGCCTTCAAACGCTTAAGAATGGTTCTTAGGAAGAGATCACTACCAACCACATAGTAAATTGGATTCTCGATATTCAAGCACTCTAACGCATTAAACAGCTCCAAGCGCGATTTACACCAATGCAATTGAAGTCGACCATTTCGTAAGCCTTCTAATTCATCTTGATATAGGGCTTTTTCATTGGCATCCACATTTAGATTCACCAACATCGGAATGCTGGTGGAATCTTGATGGAAACGATGAATCAAGGGACGCATGGTTGCCAAACCAACCCCCATGGAAATCAATACCAGCGGCCGATTCTCACGTCTGAGTGTCATGCGTGAATTGACCTTGAAGACTTTCAGATGATCCCCTTTCGTCAAATGCGCCAAACCTTCTTTAAAAGGTGAATGGGGTTCTACAAAGCGTGTGGTGAACGCCAATTTGTTTTCATCCCAATTACTCATAATCGACATGTGTCGAACCAAAGCTTTATTGGGGACTTCATCTTTATCATAATCTTCTAAGGCTAAATGAATATGCGAACCCTCGTCCCAAGTTAGTGACTCTGGTTTTTCAAGGATATAGGTTTTCGTGTTTGGACTCTCATCAATGATGTCCACAATGCTCAAGCGATATTTTTCCAAAATAAAAAGCTCCTTTGCATGACTCAATTTTAAATCAAGTCAAGAAAGGAGCCTATTGATATGCTCAACGTTTGCGGTTGCGTCGTCCCGCTTCGATCCATGCCGGAGCATAGAGGGATACACATCCCTTGGCAACCTTCATCTCACGATACAAGCCAAGTTTCTCCCCAATTACAATGCATCGATCGGTTAAATCATCGTAGCGGATGCCAATCTCACATAACAAGCGATTCATCGTGTATTGAGTGTTGGGTTCTTGATCAAGGAGTTCCTGTTCAATACGTTCTACTAAAGCTTCGCGTTGTTCAAAGGATAATCGATTGGAATTATTCAACACAATCGCAAGATTCCAAGCAGTCTGTCGTACACGTGGATCATCATGTTTGAACCAAGTTTCCATGCGTTCCAATTGATCGCTGCGCTGAGCATCGAGGGAAAATGCATATTCATCAATCAGATACTTCGTATCGGTTGAAGTTATCAGGTTTAAGAGTTCGCTTTCACTTAGGGTTTTCCCATCAAAGATACTTAAGGCAAGAATGCGAAGTTCATAGATCTTCATATTCCAGAGATCCCAAGCCAGTTTAGTATTCATCCCAATCCGCTTTGCCAATTTGCGCAAATCGCCCATCTTGATGCCCAACACTTCTTCTTGAATGCCTTGCTTGAAATAGACTTTTTTACTTGTCTCATTGACGAACGGTTTCAATGTGTTCAGTATGCTTTCTACTGTTTCCATTATGCTCCCTTCACATCATGTTTTTTAAAGCATAGCACAATTCATTCATTTCAGTGTTCATGACACATTAAAAACCCATCCTTAACGAATGGGTGTGATGCTTATGGTCCAATCCAGTCCTAAACCAATTCCATACTTCTTGACCAAAGAATCTTGATTCAAGGCCAAAGCAACGCGATTCAATGAATTCACATAGAGAATCAAATCATGCACATGCACATCATTGAAAGCACGGCCATATAGAACAGACTCATCAAGGTATGAGATGCCTTCATGTTTGATTTCGACTTTGAAACGATCACCATACTTTGGGTCTAATTGATTGAAATCCTCTACCAAGATGCTCGTCCATAAACTACCGAAACGCTCATCATAAATCTCCACACTTCCTTTGACAGAATCATTTTCGACAAGCGATTCGGGAAGTTCAAAGGATATGATTTGATCTTCACTCAGTTTTGGTCCTACGTCATTTAAGGATAGTTGCCCACAAGCCAAACGTGCACCGATATAGGCATATAAATCACGACCATCAAAGGTATACGATTGATTGCTGGCACCTTTGCGACGATGTTTCGCCACATCCACTTCAAAGACTTCTTCAATACCGATAAACTTCTTCAAATGCGAGAGTGTCCCATTGTTTGGGGTCACTACAATATGATTCTCACGTGTACGAACCACAACTGAATTGCGTTTCGATCCTACCCCTGGGTCTACGACACTCACAAACACCGAACCTTCTGGCCAGTATTGCAAGGATTGGAGTAAACGATAGGATGCTTCATGAATATTGAAAGGTGAAATCGAGTGACTCAAGTCAAAAATCTTCAAGGAATCATCGACACTTAAGGCAACCCCAATCATCGCACTCACAGCCCCATCCACGATTCCAAAGTCTGATTGCAGGACTAAGATCTTAGACATAACTTGCCTTCTTGATGCAGATGCACCAGTCTGGACCTTGATGGATGTGATAGGTGTTGATGAATGAATTCTGATTGATGGCAAGTGCCAAACACTCCAATTCATTCGCATACATCACCGCTTCATTCACATGCACACCCCCAAATGTTGCTTTATAAGGGACGATTAACTGTAAAGCTAAACGTTCTTTCTCATAGATATCGATTTCTACCAGATCATTGAACTCAATCCCAACTTGCTTCGCCCAGGTGATGGGAATATTGGTCCAGGCATTTCCAAAATTAGGGTCCAAGATCTCTACGATGCCAACAAGCTTATCCCCTTCAATTCGTGGTTCTTCCAAGTCATAAGTTTGATAATCCGTGTAAACTTCACCGATTTCTTCGAACTTCTTTTGACCACTCGCAAGCAGTGCACCGACATAACCAAAGACATCACGACCATGAAAGACGGCCGTCTTATACGGCGATGCGAAACGAAGATGGGCTGGAATCTCACGAACTTCTTCAAGTCCAATGAATTTGGCAATATGCGTCAAGGTCTTATTATCAGGTGTTACAACCCATTGACCACTCTTGGTTTTTGCGACACAGGCTTTGCGGAAAGTCCCCACGCCTGGGTCGACGACACTGACAAAGACCGTTCCTTTGGGCCAGAAAGGCACAACCTGGTGCAGTCTGAATGAAGCAGACCAAATATCGAACTTGGGAATCTCATGGGTCAGATCGATGATCTCCAAGTTGGGATCGACTTGTTTGACCACCCCATACATAGCTGCCACAGCTCCTTCTTTGTAGGTGAAATCCGATTGAAAAACGATGGTTTTAGGCATGTTGGTTCTCCTCACAATTGGCAAGTTTTATTAGGATATCCCGATAAAAGGGATACAAAAGTTCAAGATCTTCAATGGCAATCGATTCGTTCTTCTGATGGGCCAAGCTGATCCGACCCGGTAAGAGCGGTCCAAAGGCGATGCAAGGCTGAATGATCTTGGCATACGTCACACCTCCGGATATGAAGGGTTCTCGATCATCAATGAAGTTTGCGCGATAATGCTTCAAACAAGTTTGAATAAAGGGTGATTGGATGTCATTCAAGATGGGAATGGCATCGTAGGGTAAGCTGACCTCAAAACCCGGTAATGCTTGTGTCAAGTGTTGTGTCAAAACATCCGATGTGACCCCATACGGGTAGCGACAATCCACGTCCGCCTCAAAAACTCCATTTCGGAGTGAACAGATACCCAGATTGAGCGTCAAAGGTCCCATCGGTTCAATATTATAAGCAAGTGTTGTCCCTCTCGCATAAGGACTTTCGAAGGTCTCATAAAGCTTCTTAAAGGCTGTTTTAGGGAAACAGAGCGCTAAGACTTGAAGGGCATCCACAATCGCATTGTGTCCACTTTCTGGACGTGAGGCATGACCTGCAATGCCTGTGAAGGTATAATGGAGAAGCTCCTGGTCTTCTTCGCACTTCACTTCAAAGTCAAGAGCTTCCGTTGTTTGGTGAATCAAACCTTTGAAGGCATGCGGTAAAGTGAAGGTGCAATGGGGTGCGATCACATTGCATTGTGTTCCGCCCCTCATTTCAAGAACCGGGCTTTCAATCTGAGTTTTGATGTGCCACATGAGTGCCCCTTTCTCTCCAATTGAAAGAGGGAAAGCCCCGTCTGGGGTAAAGGCAAACTTCGGTTGACCAGCTTGTTTGACATAATGAACCATGTCTTCCATGGTGCGCTCTTCATCCGTACCCAACACGATACGAAGCTGACGTTGTAGTGGAATCTTCTTCTTTTTGATTTCAATCAAGGCCTTGAGCGTCAGATACGCTGCACTTTTCATGTCCTGAGTTCCACGTGCGATGATCTCACCATTGACGATCCGTGGTGTGAAGGGATCTTCATCCCAATCCTCCGCGGATACGACATCCAGATGGGAGACCACATCAATACGCTCTTCTTGGTCCCCCAAGCAGATTGCGATCGCGTGTCCCTCGTATTCCTTGACTTCAAGCTTGTTTTTCAAAGCCAGTTCTCGCATGAATGCGAGGGCTTGGGCAACGCCTTTCCCATAGGGTTCAACGTCAGTCACCGTCGCTTCATCATACACACTTTTGATGCTTAACAATTCAAGAAGTTCATCAAGCTTTAGCATATTGCTCCTTAAAAGGGGGTCCACATTTGTGTGACCGGAGGCCAGATCATCCGTGATCCAATCCAAGCAAAACTGAACACTAAAACCGCAATCGCGATGAAACGAAAGACATGATCCGCCTTGGTGGGTTCATGTTCAGCATAATACGTTCTCTTTTTCAATAAACCATAGGCTCTAAGATCCAAGGCATTCGCAATATTCCCGATGCGATCAAATGAACTGATGATCAAAGGCAATAAAATGAAAAGATTGTCTTTCAAACGCTTGAAGAGATTAAGTTTACGCTTATCCATCTCCAAACCACGCGCTTGAAGTGATATCTTGATGTTTTCATAATCATTGGCGATATCTGGAATGTAACGGAAAGCCAAAGAAACCACCGTACAGACTTTATACGGTAAACCGAGGCCATACAAACCTGCCGCAAATTCAGATGGTGTGATGGCTAAGATAAACGTCAAGGAAACCATGAAGCTGGTCATTAATTTGAGTTGTCGAATCAACAGATACCAAAAGGTTTCACGACTCAAGAAGAAATTTCCTAAGCTTAGCAGAATGGTACGTGTGTCCGTCGTGTAATACTGACCCACATCCGGATCCACCAACCAAAAAAGAACAAGATTGATCAGATTCATGAAGAAGATGAATGTGAAGAGCGCGATGACCACTTTCCAATTGGGTTTCAAACTGATGAGTGCGACCAAACACAGAATGAACAATGGTAGAAGCAAACGCACATCAAAGGACATCAAGGTATAAAAGATGAACGTTCCGAAAAGCATGACCTTGGTCTTGCCACTCAAGTGGTGAAGAAAAGTTGGACCCGGGGTGACATTGATGACGAACTGCTTCATGCTTGACTCCGTTGTTCAATGAATGAACGGATAAAGGGTTCAACCGCTATACCACAGGCTTGTGCGAGGTAATATAAGGATGTTTGCTTGAGATTGGCTTTTTCAATGATGTCTGGATTCGACAATATGGCTTGAATCTCATCATCCGCGATCAACTCCCCATCCGCAAACACCAAGGCTCGATCGGTATATTCAATTGCCAGATGCATGTCGTGAGTGATGAAGATGAAGGTGATGCCATGGTCATTGTTCAACTGATCCAAGAAATCCATGATTTCAGAGTAATGAGCATAATCCTGACCGGCAGTGGGTTCATCTAAGATCAAGATATCTGGGTTTAAAGCAAGGATTGCCGCAACCGTGATACGTTTGCGCTGACCATAACTGACAGCGGATACCGGCCAATTACGCATGGAATGCAGGCCACAGATCTTAAGGGCATCTTCGACACGATCATCGATCTGTTCATTGGTAAGACTTTGATTTTCCAGAGCGAAACGTACCTCATCTTTGATCAAATGTTTGACGATCATATGATTCGGGTTCTGCATGACGTAGCCAATTCTTTGGCCCACTTCTTTGATGGTCAAGACTTTGATATCCGTTCCACTCAACTCAATCGAACCCTTTTCTGGACGGACGAAAGCACACAATAGTTTGGCCATCGTACTCTTACCTGCCCCATTCTTCCCGACAAAGGCCAGTCGCTCACCCCGATGAACCGTGAAATGGATGTCCTTGAGAACCGGCTTCACATCATAAGCAAAATGGATGTCTTTAACCGTTAAAAGTACTTCAGAACGATCAATTCGCTTATGGAGCTGTTTTGGCACAAATGATTTCAATTCACCTTGAACTGCACTAAAATTCATTCTTTTTATGTCAGTCACATCTTCAAAGGTGCTGAAAGGGATCTTTGCATAATTCAAAGCCTGTAGATACAAGGGTTCCCTCAGTCCATAGTGAATGAGAATATTTGCTTTTAACAAAGCATTCAAATCCCCATCATAGACGATCTCTCCCTCATGCATGACAATGACACGATCGATCTCACGATGCATGACATCTTCCAAACGATGCTCGACAATGATGACCGTGCGATCTTCTTGATGGATCGCATCGATGAGTTCAATCGCTTGCATCCCCGAAAAGGGATCTAAGCTGGCCAAGGGTTCATCAAAAAGCAGGATACTCACATTTTCGTGCAAGACACCGGCCAAGGAAACTTTCTGTTTTTGGCCACCTGAAAGCGTATAGGGCACCTGCATCAAAAAATCAGACATCCCGACTTTATCCGTCGCTTTCTTAACCAAGGGGATCATTTCTTTTCTTTCAATCGCTTGATTTTCAAGGGCAAAGGCCACATCCTCTCCTACACACAAGGCGACAAACTGGGCATCGGAGTCTTGAAGCACCGTACCCACTTGTTTACTCAAAGAAAAGATGCTGGCATGGCTGATATCCATGCCAGCAACGGTACACGATCCACGTATTTCGCCCTTGAACGAATTGGGAATCAAACCATTGATGCAATGCACCAAAGTACTCTTCCCACTGCCGCTTTGACCGATGATTAAAACCTTCTCACCTTTATAAATGGTGAGATGAATGTTTTTAAGGGTTTCCACCTGTTGTGAAGCATAGCGGAAACTGAAATGATCGAAGACGATCAAGGGTTCTTTATGCATGTTATTCTTTGACCAAATTTTGTGAACTTGCGTTGCGTTTCGCCAAAGCAAACAACAAAGGAATGCCCAATACGGTGAGAACCAAGACATTGGAAGCACCACCGGTCAAGGACTGTAGGAAAGTGATGTTCAATTCTCCACCAAAGAACAAGAGTGTGAACAAAGGTGTCACGACACCAAAAGCCAAGGCATTGCCCAAGATGGCAACCAAGGCAAAGATGACGGCATGCTTAACCGTAAAGACCCCTTTATTGATGTCTGCGCCATACAACGGCAATAAGCCAACGAAGAAGCCCAAGACACCATTGCCAATCGACCAGTCAAACCAGAAACCCCAACCCCCGATCAAATCGGCGATGACATTTCCAAAGAAACACGCCACCAAGGCCGGTACGGGTCCAAACAATGCCCCAACAATGACCGGAATCAACATCGCTGTGGTCAGATTGGTATTCGTGAAGACTTTGACCCCACCATAGACCATCAAGACCCCAAACAACGCTGCACCAATCGCGACTCCAACCACTGTCTTCGTATTCCAATCCCCTAGAATAAGCTGTGCTAGATTTTTCTTCTGCATTTCCCTTTTCTCCTTTTAAACGTAAAAACCCCCATCCAAGGACGAGGGTCAAACCGTGATACCACCTTTGTTCATTCGCTCATCGCTGATCGAATCTCTTCGAGTACAAGACATACTCTAGATTTATAACGGAATCGTCCGTCATAGCCTTAGGTTTCCCTTCGGTATGCCGCTCCAAGACCATGTTCACCTGTGTTTGATTCCCCTTTTCACCACTTCAGGGTTCTCTACCAACGCCACACAGACTACTCTTCTCTTCAAAGCGTTTCAATTTAATTCAATTATAGACTTCTGATTTTGATAATGTCAATTAGTTTCATAAATTTGAAAATTCTTACAATATCATTCACAGTTCTATTCTTAGCCGGATCTTTCATATTGACAGGATTCGAATATTGTTGCATAATCTATACATAGTTCACTAGTATGTTTACTATGTTAGGAGCAATTCAACAATGTCATTCCGATTAAATAGAATTGTATGTTGTCACAATCGATGTTGAATTTCGCTAAACTGAGAACCATTTAGCATTTTCAACAGGTTTTCGACCTGTTTTTTTATGAAAGGAAATTTATGTTCACCATAAACGCAATCAGTGCTTTAGGCACGACACTCATTTTATTTGGTTTATTATTCTATTTAGCTAAACGCAAAGTCAACTTTGGCATCCGTACACTTATCGCAATGATTTTCGGTATTCTTATCGGTCTAGTCTTTCAAGGGCATGTGGACTTGGTTCGTATCTTTGGGCAGATTTACACACGCTTGATCTCCGCAATCGTGGTCCCTCTGATTTTCGTCAGTGTCATCGCTTCCATCATTCAATTGGAGAGTACTGCGAAACTGAAATCCATCGGCTTGGGTTCGATCTTCTGGTTGAGTTTGAACACGCTAGTTGCTGCCATCTTAGGCGTTGTCGTATCCAAGCTCTTCAATTTAGGCGTTGGTGTGACGATTCTTGAAAGCAGTGAAGCCAGCACCGCAACGGTCCCAACATTACTAGAAACAATCCTTAATCTTTTCCCACGTAATATTTTCGCACATGCAGCAAATCAAGAAATCATTCCCCTATTGATTTTTGCATTAATGATCGGCTTCACCTTCGTTAAGTTACGTGAACGAATTCCTTCTCTCTCAACTTTCAAAGATGGCATTGATGCTTTAAATACAATTCTCTTTGGGATTGTTCGCTCCATCATCAAACTGACGCCTTATGCCGTTTTATCCCTAATTGCTTATGCGACCAGTCGTCACAGTGCGAATGTCGATCTTTGGGTCTTGACTCTACCTGTACTCGTTGCCTATTTGATGTTGATTGCTCAGACCTTCTTGGTTCATGGAACCCTCATCGCACTCGTTGCTAAAGTAAATCCAATTCGTTTCTTCAAAGGCATCTTCCCCGCTCAAATCGTAGCCTTCACCTCACAATCATCGATCGGGACACTTCCCGTAACTATTCGTCAACTTAAAGAAAACCTCGGTATCCATGAAGATGTGGCATCCTTCGTCGCAACCTTAGGCGCAAACATGGGCATGCCTGGATGTGCTGGTATCTGGCCAACCATGTTGGCTGTCTTTGCCATCAATGCCTTGGGTATCCCCTTCACACTTGCACAATATGCGATGTTGATTGGGACAACCGTCTTGGTTTCGATTGGAACCGTAGGCGTTCCAGGTACTGCCACCATCACGGCAACTGCTGTTTTCGCAAGCATGGGGCTCCCTTTGGATGTCATCGTCTTGATGACACCGATCTCAAGTCTAGTGGATATGGGACGTACTGCCACCAATGTGACCGGTGCCGCAACCGCAACCCTCATCGTGGCCAAGAAAACTGGTCATCTCAACGAAGAGATCTACAATCAAAACACGGAAGCTGTTGTTTAGCTTCCGTGTTTTTTATTTCAAGTCTTTGATGCCTTCCTCTAAGAATTCAAGTTGCCATAAGGTATGCTCATCTTTAACCAACTTCGGTTCATTGTAACGTAATGTTTGATACAAGGCATCGTAATAGCGTCCATAATCGCCTGTCACTGTTTCAACTCTTGAAGACTGTGCATGACCATTTTCGTCGCGCACACTTAAGATACCATAATCTTCAACTTCATCTTTGCCAAAACCTTCCCAATCCGGCCAAATGAATTGCTTCAAATGTTCTTCTTGTTTATCTTTCTTGTGTTTGACAAACATACCCTTGGATCCATACAAGGTCAAACTCGGTCTTGGGACAACCCGAAAGTAACTGGATTTGAGCGACACTTTCATCAACCCATAGAACAGATCCACATCAAAATAATCATTCAATCTTCCTGGACCCAGAAGTTGTCGCACATCGTACACAATACGATCTGGTTTGCCAAAGAGTGAAATCACTTGGTCCAAGGAGTGACAAGCGTGTCCATAATAGTAGGAATGAATCCGACTGAAACCTGTACTGCTTAAAGGCACTTCAGGTCGGTCGTAATCAAAGGTCAATTCCATTTCTTGTAGATCCCCTAAGACAGCACTCGCCATCACGTTTTGTGCTGTAAGCAGGTCACTGTCAAAACGTCGATTCTGATAACACTGAATCATCAAACCCTTACCCTTCGCAAGCTCAAAAAGCACTTCCGCTTGAGCACGTGTTTCCGTGAAAGGCTTCTCAACGACACAATGTTTACCTGCCTCAAGCACTTTCTTCGCGTATTCATAATGAAGATGCGAAGGCAAGGTCACGATGACCAGTTCAATCTCAGGATCCAATAAGATCGCATTTAAATCATCCGTATATTCGATATCTTCAATCTTCTTCCATTTAAAAACCGACAGGTCTCTTTGATAGATTGTTTTAACCTGAAACTTGTCTTTTCTCTGCAAAATATAGGGAAGTTGATAACGATTGGCACTTTTTCCATTTCCAATCAACGCACACACAATCGGTCTCACGCCTTCACCCGATCATACGCATTCTTGAGCACTTCCATGGCCAACGCATGATCTTTTTCTTGCGTCATCCCTGAGATGGCGATGACTCCGTAAAGTTCATTATTCACAAGGATGGGAACCGCTCCACCACTGACGCAATATTCCGCTTTATCCAACAAGTGTTCAAATTCTGTTCTTCGATTGTAAACTTCATCCGAACTCAGACCTGTCTCTTTAACGACATTGATCTTTCCTTGAAGGTAATTATCTTCGTTCTTACCGTCCATCAAGTATTGAAAAACCAAGACATCATGGAGAATGATGCGGACTCCAATCCGTCGCCATTGACGCTCTTTCACGAAACGAACCGCCTCCAAACCCATCTCCAGGGCTTGGGCATGCAAGAACTCATTGAAGTTCATCACTGCACCTCACTCAAGTCTGCAGGAAAGACGATGCCTGCTTTCATTCTTGCTTCTGTTTGAACCTTCATGCTCAACACACTGAGATCCAACATTTTCTGCGCTTGCGTACGATCATCCTCACGAACGATCCGTTCAAACTCCACAAAGACATCAAACATACGATGTTTCCCTTCACTGTAGTTGAAAATTTCACCTTCAGTCGTTGAACTTTGCTTCTTAGTTGAATCATTAAGAATTACTTGGTAATTAACCAAGGTACTCACTGAAGATTGAATGATGATCGAACCCTTCTCCCCTTGAATGCTGTTAAAGAGCGGAGCCTTACAATCCTTAGCCCCTGTACAGACACATTTGAACGTTGGATAATCCAAAATCAAGATACCTGAAGTATCAATACCCTTCTGAACATTGGCGAAATATTCCACATTCGTTGGTTCACCAAATAAGTTTAAGACAAAATTCAAGTTGTAGATGTTCAGATCCATCAAAGCTCCACCCGACAACTTCGGGTCAAAAGCAGGTGCGATGACGCCTTGTTTAAACGCATCATAGCGGCTTGAATATTGTGAATAGTTTAAAGTGACGATACGAATTTCGCCCAGTTTAGGCAAGTCCTCTTTCAAATAAAGCATGTTGGGAAGATGATGCGTCGAAACCGCTTCATAGAGAATGCAACCCTGTTCTTTTGCCAAATCTGCCAAAACCAAAGCTTCACGATGATTGCTGGTGAAGGGTTTTTCGACGAGCACATGTTTCTTTGCCAACAAGGCTGTTTTCGCCAAGGCAAAGTGTTGATCATTGGGTACACCAATGTAGATCGCGTCGATTTGATCATCCTCTAACATCGCTTCCAAATCCTCATACACCAAAGGGATGTCTGCCTGTTGGGCCAATTGCTTTGCTTTTTCATAGCTTGATTTGCGACTGCAGATCGCAGTGATTTCGATGCCTTTGACCTGAGTTAAAAAGCTCAAGACATCATGGACGATCATACCCGCCCCAACGATTCCAAGTTTCATAATGATTTCCTTTCGCAGCACTTTATTTTAGTTTAACAAAGATTATCGTGATTGCTTTATCCATTTGCTTCAGACTTTGTCATTTCAGATGAAATGTACATCAAAAAGTCATTTAAAGAAATCATCTTTTCGCTGTTTTGATCCCAAATCACACGTAAAGCATGTAAGTCTTCTTGCATGACATAAAGATCACAACGATTTCCCAATTGATCGGTTTTTGCTTTCAAACGTTTTATTCGCTTATCGAATGCATCATCAAAATCAGGATTGAGCAACTCAAGTGCATAACGGAGACGTTTGTTCGCGATACGGTAAGCATGGATCCGTTTGAAATCATTAGGTTTCAAACGGTCTTCTTTTTGTTCGATTGCTTTACGCAATATCTTAGCTCGTTTCTTGACGAAAGATAAACATGTTACATTTTTTGCTTTATGTTTAAATCCGTTCACTTCGAAATCTTGCATATAGGTTTGTAGAGTAGCTACGATGACTTGAACATCATAATGCGAATATGCATCCAATCGATTTTTTCTTTGCACTTCCAATAAGTATTCTGTTAATTTTTTGTCTTCATCCACATGTTCCAGGTACGTACTTTGATAGTATTCAAGCAGTACATCCCACTCTCGTACTTTAGAGAAATGATTCGCAAATCCTTTCAATTGATCATTCACTTGAATAAAAAAAGCCACTTTCAAAAGAGGCTTCATAAATACGAGTAAAGATCGAGCTTTACGGATTGCGATGCGATACTGATGTACGATTTCAATCTCTTCTTCAACACCTTGTACCGACTTCGCACATAAAATGATTTGTTCACACTGTGCAGTCCATAATTTTGATAAAAGAGTTACAGCAAGGCGTTTATGACTTGCCATGTCGCATCATCCAATGCGGTTGCGCGAACCACTCCAGATTGAATTCATCCTCATCGATTCTAAAGCATGCACACGCACAAGTTTCAAACGGTAGATCAAGACCACTCAAATTTTCACTGAACTCACTTAGATAAGGTTGATGCCCTACCAAGATGAGGCATTCCACATCTTCGTCTCTTATCAAATCAAGTAATGCTTCGGTATCTCCGGTCTGAAGAAAAGTCTGTTCACCCGCATAATTACGTTTGAGACGCTTCGCTAAGATCTGAGCACTTTGAATTGATCGTTTCAGGTTCGAGCTAAAAATGGATACTGTCTCAAACTCACGAATCATCTGTTTCAAAAAAGGACTAATCTTGCGAAGCTTCTTTTTCCCCTTTTCGGTCAAGGATCGCGTCGCATCATCCATCCCATCTAACAGATCCTCTGCAATTGAATGGCGAACGAATATGATGGCTTTCATGAATATCACCTTCTTATGCTTTCATTATACCACCTTTAAAACATTCAACTAAGAACTGACTCAACACATACCGGATTAATACAATCGATTGGGTTTTCAAACTTCCATGACACTGTAATAATATGACAAACCAAACATATAAATCATGATCGTAAAAATGACTAAGCGTTCCGTCAAACCTAAAATATTCCTTCCTTGCGCCATCATGATTGGATTCAGTGCTCCAAATACAGTAACTAGGATTGCAAAGACCAAGCTGGTGTTTCTAAGCTTGGCTTGAGAAATTCTATGAAAGCCATAAGCAATTAGGAAGAAGGACAAAATCGTTGAAAAAACAACAATGATCGTTACCAGGATATGCATTTGGTTCTGAAATGACATTTGTGTTTTATCACCATCGAGTGGGAATAACCCATATCCGAAATACGATGTCATTTGCATGACCATCAATACACTAAACCCAATAAACAAAGCGTTCTGCTTCTTGCGTTTTGTATGCATCAACAAGGTACCAACCATCGCCAACATTGTCCATGCATACGCATCACACATGAACCGTAATAATGCGGCATTCGGTGCCCCATCTGCTGTCAATGAACTAATATCCATCGCAATGGGGTCATAAGCTGGCCAAAGAATTTGGCCAATAATCGTGTGCAATACATATAGAATCACACCCAACATACCGGATGCGATCAGAACTCGTTCAAATCTCCGCATATCGTATCAAGTCATGTGCGTGGATCGAATGCCACGAAAAACAAACGTTATCATTGCTAATGCCAAGACGGTGAAACCGATGAACACAGCGCCTTCAATCATGGAAGCCCCTGTATTCTCAATGAACATAAGTAGAACCATCGCCGATATTGCCATCAATAAAGCCACGTACTTAAAGATAAGGATTGTGCCTAAGAAATAACCCCAAACATGATCACGAGCCAACAAAACTACGGTGACCAAGCTCGCCGGAATCACAAAACCTAAATCCAAGGCTTGAATGACCAATGTCGTATAGTGCTCCAAACCAAGGGGTGCCACTCCATCAAGCATCGCTGGAATGATTCGCCCCAACCACATCATTGCGACTAAAATCGATAATACCACCATGAACACAATCAATGGCAATCTTGGAAAAGATGGCAAAATAGCATTTCGCAAGCGTTGAATATCAAAACTCATCATCAATAAGACAAAGGCGAAGAAGCTCAATGACATCTGAGCGACATACACCAGAAACAAGGGATTGTACATCCATAGAAAGGTATATGATGTGTAGGTATAGAGAAAGTAAGCTAACAGTCCCGTTAGGACAAGTGTTCCTTTTAAGGATTTCCTAAGCATGGACAATAAGGCGAAGATCGTCACGGGAACCATGACAAAGAGTGTCACAAAGTCTGACGCAATTCCTTGAACTGCAACCGACACTGAATCTTTGGCATATATACCATGTCCAAACAATTGAATATGTTCCCCATAAAGGGAAGTGAATTGAGGTCCATCTACCATTTGAAAGGCTCGAATCCCCAGTACGCTGCTTAAAATTGTTAGTAAGAGTAGAAGAATAGTTAATGTGGCGATGGTCTTACGATGACGCATGTTTCTCTCCTTTATTCGATGATTGACTAAAATAATCAATGAACAGAGCTCATTAATAAACTCAACAGTTTCAATATAACACCTCAGTAAAGACTGTTCAATCAAAAGAAAAACCCTTGTGTAAACAAGGGGTTTCGTTAAAAATTTATGTGATTTATATGTTTAAAATTCAAGAGAATTTGGAATTTGATTCAATTTTATTTAAAGCTTTCAAGGACAGTCTTGACGATATCTTTGGCCGTCAAACCATATTTCTCGATCAGTGCAGCGGGTGTCCCGCTCTCGCCAAAGGTGTCATTGATGGCCACCATCGCCATCTTGGTAGGATGATTCTTACTCAAGGTTTCCGCGACCGCAGAACCCAAACCACCAAACTTCGAGTGTTCCTCACAGGTCACGACCAGTTTGGAACGTTGAGCATATTCTAAGATAAGTGCTTCATCCAAAGGTTTGATCGTATGGATGTTGATGACAGAAACTTCGATACCTTGTTCAGCCAATAATGCAGCTGCTTTCATCGCTTCTTGAACCAACATGCCAGTGGTGAACTTCGTGAACCCAAAGAATCCATGGTGGGTGAATTCGCGATAAACAATCTCTCGCGCGTCAGTGCCAATAAAACCTTCATCGGCTGCAGCGGAATTTCCTCTAAGGTCGGCATTACAACGGCCGTTTTAGCCGAAGTCGCCATCAACGAATTGATGTTGAAACAGTGTACCGGGACGCGCTTCGTCTTAGCCGATTCCACCAAGATCGGACACAATCATTCCTTTGTATCCAATGCCTTATCCCGCGTGGACATCTTGATCACGGACGATTTGGCGGATGAGGACGAATGTAAGGCCATCGAAGAAAAAAATGTTCGAATCCTAATGGTTTAGTGTTCGAACATTTGATTTACGATGTGCGCAAAGCCATCTTCATCATGATGTGGTGCGATGATCTTTGCATGCGTTTTAACTTCATCATCCCCATTGATCATGGCGACTCCAAAGCCACTGCCTTGAATCATCTCCAGATCATTGAGATTGTCTCCAAAGGCCACAACCTCTTCAACCTTGAAGTTGAGATGGCGAGCCAGTTTTTCAATGCCACCCAACTTGCTTACGCTGGGATGCATGAACTCAAAGAGATAATCTTGTGATTTGAAACCACGATACAATTCACTTTGATGATCAAGATAGAATCGATTGATCAAATCCAAATCATTGGGATCACAGGCCAAGAGAAGTTTCTCAAGGTCTTTTTTAATGAAGGTTTTAAGATCCACCACATACGCGGGCAGATGATTCTTGACACTGACACGTTTCATGAACGCATCCATTTCTTCACCATACAAGGCATTGTCACCATAGAAACAGAAGTTACCCGGAATATCTTGATACAAGTCCAAGATCGAGTGAATCGCATCCACACTCAGTTTCTCACCCAAAAGTAGTTCACCTGTGGTTTGGATGCCGATCTCAAGGCCATTGTTTGCGATGATCACATCCACCAGACCTTCAATGCCCCACATGGATAGTAACGGTCCGACTGAAAAGTAGGGTCTTCCTGTCACGATGGCAAATTTTATGCCACGCTGCTTGATTTCTTTGATGGCTTCGCGGTTCGCTTCACTGAGCATGCCAAACTTATCCAACAAGGTCCCATCCAGATCGCTTGCGACCAGCTTCACTTCGTGTTTACTTAAGTAATCTTTTAGTTTTTGATTTGAGTCCATACTAGTGAATCTACACGCTTTAATTCTCTATTTCAAGACCAAGCTTTTATTTTGGTCGATCGTTTCATAAAAAGATGGGCATTCAGCTTAAAAAATGATTGAACACAACCTATACTGAGCTTAATCATAGGAGGAAACGCATGAAACAAATCATCCTTCTCATCTCAATTCTAATTTTCATCAGTGCTTGTTCATCAACAGCTGAAACAAAACCCATCATTAATGAGCCACGTATACCTGAAGTCGAAGAACCAAGCCTTGTTTTGTATCCACCGCTTGAAACACGCAGTCCTAACACAGACTTTGAACCTGCTTTCAAAGCTCAGACCCGTGCCTCCAGCACACAGACGCAGGCATCCTATTCCTATGCGATCCTCAACCAAGACTTAGTGGAGCCTTGGGGCATCGATGTCCTTCCGGATGGTCGACTTGTCATCACGGAGAAACAAGGTCGATTGGTCGTTTTAGATCACGATGGAACCTTTCTTTCAAGAATCAGTGGTTTCCCTACCATCAACACACAGAACCAAGGTGGCTTATTGGATCTGTCCATCAGTCCTGAGTATGAACAAGATTCCACCCTTTACTTCACCTACGCTCTGCTCACATCACAAGGTTCCGCAACCGCAATCGGACGTGCCGTGTTGGACTTAGAGAACGAGCGTCTCAATGACTTTGAAACCATCTTTGTCGCACTTCCCTATCTCAGTGGAAACAATCACCTTGGGGGCCGGATCGTCTTTGATGATAAGCAAAACATTTATCTAAGCACAGGTGATCGTCAAGATTTCGATCGACGCATGCAAGCCCAAGATCCTGAGAACGGAAATGGCAAGATTCACTATCTAAGCAAAGACGGAGAAATCGTGGAAGGCTTCACCACTACGGTATTCTCCTTGGGTCATCGCAATGTGCAAGGCATCGCCATTCATCCCCTTACGAAAGAGGTATGGGCTAATGAAATGGGACCGCAAGGTGGGGATGAGCTTAATTTGATTCAATATGAGAAGAACTATGGATGGCCAATCGTTTCGTATGGTGAAGAATACAATGGGAATCCCATTGGAGACAAACTCACGCAAAAAGAAGGCATGGAAGAACCCCGTTATTACTGGGATCCCGTCATTGCCCCCAGTGGAATGATTTTCTATGACCACACGATGTTTGAAGAATGGCAAAACAATCTCTTCATCGCCGGCTTGCGAGCAGAAGCCATCGTACGAATTGTATTGGATGGGGATACGGTACTTGCGGAAGAACATTTATTGCAGAGCGAAAAACAACGCTTTCGGGATGTGGCTCAAGGCATCGATGGCTCACTCTACGCCATCACGGATGCAGGGCGTCTTTATCAAATCAAAGCCAAGTAAAAGAGGACGAAACGTCCTCATTTTTTATCGAGTATGACTTCCACATCCTCAAACGCAAAGGGATTCAAGGTATGACCACAGAAAACAATCGGATCCGCATCGTATGAAAAGCGCGTCATTAAGACAAGGGGAATCTTGAGCTCAACACGATACGCCAGTTCGTGGGCAAATTCAACGATGGGTAGATACGTACAAGTGATTTCCTGTGGCGTCAGCGGGCTTTTCGTCCAATCCACCACCAAGACATCATCGACTGTACGTAAGCCAACAATCTGATCTTTGATGAAGGTATGATCTTCAATCGTTGGATCGAATTGCCGATCCTTTAAAACCAACATGCGTTCACCTTGATCAAGGTTTCGATTCTTCGTAGGTCTTCAGCGCCGTGGAACGTTCAGAAGAACGTGCAAAGTTCATGACATTGGCACTCGCGCGGGTTTGATGAATGATCGTACCGGCACCTCCGACACAACCCCCTGGACAGGCCATGCCTTCAATAATGAAGCCATCGCGCTTGCCTGCTTTTGCCAACATCAATAACTTCTTGCATTCAGATAATGTCTGCGCCTTTTCAACCTTGATGACGCGGTCGGGATCCAAACGTTTGACGACGTTTTCTACCGCATTCAAGACACCGCCTGAAATCGCAAAGCCACGACCATCGACAGAGGCGTGATTCAATTTCTGGGTAGGCTCCAATCTTCCTAAATCGATGCCTTTGGCGATGAGCATCGCATTGATTTCTTCATAGGTGACGACAAAGTCGACACTATTCTGCACATCCATATAAGCGGCTTCAAACTTCTTCGCCGAACATGGACCTACGAAAACAATCTTCGTATCCGGGAAAGTGCGTCTTAGATAGTTCGCTGTCTCCACCATCGGTGAAGCCGAATCCGAAACACAATAAGCTTTTGGACCCAACTCCTTCTTCGCAACCTGCAACCAGGCAGGACAGCAAGATGTGGCTAAGAACGTTTGGTCCAAAGGAACATGTTTCAAGAAGTGACGTGCTTCATCCACAGCTGTGATATCTGCCCCATAAGCCACTTCACCCACATCGTTGAAACCCAATTGAAGGAGGCCTTCAACCACTTGATCCGGTGTGACTTTATCCCCAAACTGACCAATGAAAGCAGGTGCGATGATGGCACACACTTCATCTGGACCATTCAAGGCTTCAACCAACTGATAGATTTCGGATTTATCGACGATGGCACCAAATGGACAAGCCACCATGCACATGCCACAACTGACACATTTATCACTGACGATGACGGCTCGATCGATTTCATCTTTCACAAAGGCGTTGACGCCACAAGCGGCGACACACGGACGATCGTTCTTGACGATCGATCCATATGGGCAGACATCATAACACTTACCGCACTTGATGCAGGCTTCCTGGTCGATGAAGGCATGGTGATCAAAACTTACGGCATTGACCGGACAGACTTCGACACAAGGATGCGCCAGACAACCATGACAGGCATTGGACACAAAGAAACTTTTCTCTGGACAGGCTTCACAGGCTTGAGGAATGACCGTGACCAAATCACGACCCACCTTCTTGTGTCTCAATGATTCCAGATCTTCTTCGACGAAATGTTCACCAAAATTGGTGCCCATGTCCATATTCATTGCGGCTTTGATACGTGCACGCACGATTTCTCGTTCGCGTTCGACAGAGTCACGGTAATTTGGAGCTCCATCGGCTAAAACTTCATTCGGGATATTCTCAATCTGTTCAACGGTCCAATTTTCGTATGCAGCTGCGGATACGTATTTAAAGATTTCATTGCGTAAGAATTTTACGGTTGTGAATACACCACGCATAAGATATCCTCCCTTATTTATCTTCAGTTTACGCCTAGAAAGTTTCGCATTCAATAAAATATGGCTTGATTTCATACAAAGTACATTCTATAATAAGCATATATTTAGATTCTAAGCAAATATAAAGGAAAACATGACACAACGTGAACAAGAAATCTTAAACATCTTAAAACAAGAACCCACTATTTCACAAAATGACATCGCCTCCCGCTTAGGCATCACCCGATCCTCCGTTGCGGTGCACATCACCAATCTGCTCAAGAAAGGTTATCTCTTGGGCAAGGGCTACATCGTTCAAGATGAACCCTATGTTCTGGTGATCGGGGGGTCCAACGTCGACATCCAAGGTTTCCCTAAAGAGAAGCTGATACATAAGGATTCGAACATTGGGACCGTGAAGGTGTCTTTGGGCGGTGTCGGCCGCAACATTGCGGAGAACTGCGCCCGCTTGGGCATTCCAACGCGACTGATGAGTGTGATTGGGGATGATCCTTATGGACAGAAGATCCTCAAGGAGGCACAGGCGATCGGCTTGAACATGCAGGATACCTTGGTGCTTTCCGGAGAAGTGACCTCAACCTACCTCAGTATTCTGGATGAGACGCATGACATGGCCTTGGCCATCAATCATATGGATTCGATTGAAAAACTTACGGTGGATCATATCCGAGCAAAACGTTCCATTATCGAACATGCCCAGTTGGTTGTCTTGGATACCAATCTCTCGCAAGATGTTTTGGATCATTTGTTGACTCAATATCCCAAGACGAAGTTCTTTGTGGATACGGTCTCAACGAAGAAGGCTTTAAAGATCAAGGAACACTTAAAGAATATTCACACTTTGAAACCCAATCGAATGGAAGCCGAAGTGCTGACCAACAGTCATGCGGAGACACCCTTGCTTGAGCTGGGAGCGAAGTTGAAATGCAAACGCAGCTTCATCAGCTTGGGTTCGCAAGGGGTTCAAGTCTTTGACGCAAAGAGCCATCATCACTTCCCCACCAAAGCCATTGAAGTGATCAATGCGACGGGTGCGGGCGATGCCTTCATGGCAGGCTTGGTTTACGCTTATCTTAAAGGATATGACATCAAGGAGACTTGCACTGTGGCGATGGCCGCTTCACGACTTGCCCTCTCGCATCCCGATACCATCAATCCGAATTTAAATGAACTAACATTACACGAAACCCTAAAGGAGCTTAAACATGTTTGAAAACTATCTCGATATCAATGAAGAAGTAAAAGCCGCCCTCGCCCACAACAAGGCGGTCGTAGCCCTCGAATCCACCATCATCTCCCATGGGATGCCTTATCCCAAGAATGTGGAAACAGCCTTGAATGTGGAGAAGATCGTTCGCGACAACGGTGCGATACCAGCAACCATCGCCATCCTCAATGGACGTCTTAAGGTGGGTTTAAGTCCAGAAGAAATCGAATTCTTAGGCAAAGCACCGAATGTGCAGAAAACATCCCGTCGTGACATTCCTTTCATCATCGCCAAAGGTCTTACCGGAGCGACCACTGTGGCTTCCACGATGATCCTAGCCGCCATGGCTGGCATTAAAGTCTTTGCGACTGGTGGGATCGGTGGTGTTCACCGAGGTGCGGAAAACACCTTTGATATCTCTGCGGATCTCTTGGAATTGGCTCAAACCGATGTGGCGGTGGTCTGTGCCGGTGCAAAGTCCATCTTGGATATTGCTTTGACCCTTGAATACCTTGAAACCAACGGTGTTCCGGTCGTTGGTTATCAAACCGATGAGCTCCCAGCTTTCTATACAAGCAAGAGTGGTTTCGGGGTGGATTATCGTGTGGATACACCTAAAGAATTGGCTCAAGCCCTCAAGACAAAATGGGACTTGAAGCTCAAAGGTGGCATGATTGTGGCTAATCCAATCCCTGCGGAATACGAAATGGATCCGAAAGTCATCAACGACGCCATCCTTGAAGCGGTTAGACAACAAAACGACCAAGGCGTCAAAGGTAAAGAAAGCACCCCTTTCCTCTTAGCCAAAGTCAAAGAACTGACAGGTGGTGACAGCTTGGATTCCAACATCCAACTCGTCTATAACAACGCCAAAGTCGGGGCTCAAATCGCAGTCGAATTAAGCAAACTCTAATTCAAACAAAACACGGTTCAATGAATCGTGTTTTTTAATCCTTTCGTTGATAAAGATAAGCCCTTCCTTTTTTACCCACTTGTTCAATGAGTTTCAAATGCTTCAATAGTCCTACCAAAAGTGATGCATTGCGTTCATTGAGTGGTGTCGCTTGAGCCACATCCTTTACAGTAAAAGGTTCACTCAAACTTTCAGGAAGAAACATTAAATAATCGAACTTTGAACCAAAAGTAATCGTCTCAATCCAAGCCACCGGTTCACGATCATGACGTATCGAACCCTTCTTACGATCCGCACTCCAACCATTCAACCATCGTGTCTCACGCATGTCATAGAAAATCAAAGTAATGGAAAGGTTGTGGTGTCCAATCCGATCTTTCAAACCATAGAGTTCACGAACCGCATCGTAGATTGAACCTCTTTTAGGGGACTTTCTTTCCTTCGTCGCTTCATAAGTGACGGGATCCACCCATACCAAAGTTTTAACAGCTGGAATGGGATGCACGATGGTTACCGGATATTCCATCAGTAAGACATCCAATTTGGCTTTAAGTTTATAGAGTTGTCGAGTCTGAATCTCCACAATTCCTTGCGCATTGAAGATATCCACATGATAACCCATGAGCTTGATTTCATGATTCAGGGCATTGGGTTCGATATGATGTTTGACGAAGGCATGAAGACTCTTTTCGGCTAGAGTTCCAATGCCTGAATTTGGTTTTTCCATTGCCTTAAGCATAAACCAAGTCCATCAAAAAAGGAACCGAAGTTCCTTTACAAACACATCTCAAATATCTTCTCAACATCCTCTGGTTTCAAAGTAACGAAACCTTTGATTTCCTTACCACGACAGGCTTTATCGGCCATCGCTTTGAAGTGCGTGCGATCGATGCCGATTTCAGTAAAAGTTTTTTGTAGTCCTAAGGTTTCAAAGAAGAAGCTTTCCAGTTTTTGGATGCTTAAGTCAGCTACTTCCATAGGTGTCAAGCTCTTATCGATGCCAAAGACTTCCACTCCAAAACGAACATAACGTGATACGGTATGCTCATTCAAGCAGTAGCGTAAGAAACGTGGGGTCAATTGAGCCAAGCCCAAACCATGTGTGATGTCATAGAAGGCAGACAGTTCATGTTCCATGGGATGCACAGACCACGCTTGTCGCTTACCCCCGTTTAAGAAACCATTGATTGCCCAAGAGGATGCCCACATCAAATTGGCGCGAGCTTCATAATTCGTCGGTTCTTTCAATGCGATTGGTGCATAATCGATGACCGTTCTCAACAAACCTTCCATCATATAGTCCAACATACGCAAGTCCTCAGTTGTATTGAAATAGAGTTCAAGAATATGCGAAATGATATCCGCACTACCACAGGCAGTTTGATAAGCGTTGACGCTGTAGGTCACCGTAGGATCTAAGAACGATACTTTTGGAAGCATGCTTTCATGACCAATGCCATATTTCTCATTGGTGGAAAGTTTGGTGATGACCCCTCCGGCATCCATTTCAGAACCCGTTGCGCTTAAGGTAAGAATCGTCAATAAAGGTAAAGCATTCTTGATTGGTGCTTTGCGCGTAACAAGATCCCAGGCATCCCCATCATAATAGACACCAGCCCCGATGACTTTACTTGCATCGATGGTGCTTCCACCACCTACCGCAAGAATGACTTCAATGCCCTTCTCTTTACACAATGCAATTGCCGCATTAACGGATTCAATGCGCGGATTGGGTTCTATACCTCCAAACTCATAGACATCTAAACCCATCTCTTTGAGTTCATGCATGACTTTGTCATACAAGCCAATCTTTTTAATGGAGCCTCCTCCATAAGTAACCAAGACCTTAGATCCATAATTCTTAACTTCAGGTCCAAGATGTTCAAGTTGGTTCTCACCAAAATAGACTTTTACGGGAATGTTATAAATAAAATTGTTCATAGTGCTCCTTTTATCGTGCACGCCAAAAACTCGTGCAATTCGCTTTATCCTCTATATTGAATCGTATGACATCATCCAGGAGTTCATAATCAAAGGCTTTATCCCAAGGTACGCGGATGATCATGTCGGTATGATCGACTTTGGCTTGTTCAAGTCGATCTTTAAAGTGTTGGATACCGGTCCACTCCGGTGAGAAAGCCATGTGTTTCTTAGCCACACTGAAGGCGATGATAAAAGTCCCATGGTCGGTAAACATCGGTTGGTTCCAAGCAAAACGCTTCTCTAATTGCGGGAATGTCTTTGAGACATGTTCAAGTACTTCGCAGAATCGTTGACGATGCTCAGGGTTGGGAATCTCATCAATAAATGTTTGAAAGATGTCCATCTAAAGATCTCCTTTTAACCATTATAAAACATTCATGCAGCTTAATGGATTTTACGCTCTAAGCGTTAGAAACTGATGACATAAGATTAATAAATTCAGATCTCAGTGTTTCAATCATCTTCGATAATTCTTCATGAGTGGGCCGAAATCGATCATTCCAAAGTTCTTCTTTCGGCAACCACCACACGGGACCTGGCTCATGCGTGTCCCCATGCTTACGTGGAAAGAGATGCCAATGGAGGTGTGTCTCCCCATTGCCCAATGATTCGATGTTTATCTTGTCCGCTTGAAACGCACGGTGAATCGCTTCACTGACGATGCTCATTTCCGTGAGATGTTTTACGCGAAAAGGCATGTCCAATTGATGAAGTTCATGAACATGTTGTTTGCAGAGAAACAAGGAATATCCATGGATCCGTTGATGGTCTCCCATTACGACATAACCAGTTTCCAACTCCATGACGAAATAAGGATTGGTATGCTCTTGAATCATTTGAATCCGTTCACAAACGCCGCACATTTACTTGTCCTCATCTGATCGAAAACAAATGTATTTTCGATCTTCAAATGTCTGATTCAATTGTTTCGCTTGATAGATATCCTCTTTATAGAAGGTAAAACCACACTTTTCGATGACACGTCGTGATTGTGCATTGTGTTTGAAATGACCGACTGTGAATGCATCGAGTTTCCAATGTTCAAAGCCATGTCTAAGCACCGCATTGACAGCCTCCGCCATCAAGCCTTGACCCCAGTAGGGTTTTGCCAAGACATAACCAATTTCTTTTACCTTTAACTCTTCCAAATCTGGATCTTCATTCGCCCAAGAGCGATGGATACCCAAAGAACCAATCACCTTTAGCGATTTCAAATGGACAATCGCAAAGACTTCTTGTTTGTCCACAAACTCTTGAAGGATCTTCTTTGTAAGTTCGATATCAGTGTGATGAGGCCAACCCGCCATTTCACCAACACCTTCAACGGATGCATATGCATAAAAATCATCGAGATCTATCCGTTCAAAAGGTCTTAATAGCAAGCGTTCTGTATGTAGTCGTGTATCTTTAATTGAGATTTGGATATCCATGGTTTTTTCTCCTATTTTGCATAGTATTTGCTAGAAATTGCTTCGAAATTTGCATATCTTTATCATTCTAAATTGTTTACGGGATAAAACGTAAGGTATCCGGTGAGGCAAATACTTCACTCTCAGGTGTACGAATGATCATATGTTCAATGACTTCATTCTGTTTTCGAGTGTATGCCGACACGTTGCGGACGATCGTTCCATCACTGCTCATACGTTCCTCTTCCACAAGTATGTATTGTGTCATTTCTTGAAGATTGACTTCACTCGTTTCCATCATATCCGTTTCCATTAGTTTAGTATGATCTACATTCAACTCAATTAGCTTAAGACTCAACAACCTATTTATTGGGACATATTCAATATTGAAACTGAGACTTTCAGATGTCTTCAGACCATTGACTTCAACATCTTTGCTAAAATCAAAATTGACGCTTGCAGTCCCATCGCCATTCAAGCCGATGCCATGCATTGAGTTGCCAATCACAAAGTTCCCCTCCGCTGTTTTAAGAATCTCGTAATGTTGGATGACCACTCCTGAAGTTTGCGTTAAAACAGGAACTTTCGCAGTGAATGTGTTTGTGACTCTTTCATCTGTCACATTGACATCCATCAAACTGTCATAGAATTTACCTGAGACGATGCTTTCCACATAACTTGCCCCATTCTTTTCATACTTGTTTATCAATGCATACGTCTGCGAACTATCATTTGTATCCAAAACGGTTCCTTGAATTAACATGGACTCTGATGTGATGTAGATACCGATGACTTCACGCTCTTGCTTGACAAGCGTTTCGGGTGCCTTTGCTAAAGTACAGCCACTCAAGATAAGCAGTAATAGAATTGATATTATTTTAGTCTTCATCTTCAACCTCCAAGTTCCCATCAAAGGACAGGATATCTTCCACATTGCAATGCAAGTAATAGCAGATACGATTCAAAGTATTGAAACGAATCCCTTTAACAGAGCCCGTTCTCAACAGCGACATATTTGCTTCGGTAATGCCAACTTTTTCGCATAACTCTTTCGATGTCATATGATTGCGTTTTAGTTGATCTTCGAGGGTTACACGGATTGCCATTACACAAATCCTTCGTTCTCACTTTGAAGTTTAATGGCACGTTTCAATAAATGCATCACAAAGAGGATCGTAATGGACAGTATCAATTCAATCCATGGGAAATTGAAAGTAAAGTGAGCACTCTTCTGATTTGTAAATAGAATCAACTGATACAAGTTATAAACCAATGGAATAATGAACATGCCATAGACCGCTTGAGCATTTTGGGTAGTTATTTTTCCTAAAAGTGGGTGAAGTTCTGTCGAGAAACCTTCTTTTCCGTAACGATCAATGAGTTCCGTAATATTTGGGATAAGTCGGATAAGCAGGACCATCGGTAAAAGTTGTGCAAAGAGTTGAATCAAGGCATTGAACCACTCGGGTTGAAAACCTTGAAAAGTGGGATTCAATACCAATGCACTAAGAACACCCATCAAGGCTAACCCGATGTAGGCAAGTGCCCAAAGAAAAATCTGAAAAAGTCGAATCAAACGTTCTTCACCTTGAATCGGCCAATTTAATGAAATCAATAACAATACGATGAATAAACCCAAAGATATTGTGATCAAAGTCGAATGCATCTGGGCTTGAAGTTCAAAGGCAATACCAGGAACGGGTGATATGAACAGATAATTTAAACTACCATAAATGGATAAGGCTACAAATGCTCCCATTAAGATCGCTATCCAATAACTTAAACGATGCTCATTGTATTTAGTTTTCAGCAATTTTAAAATTAAAATGGGTAAGGCACTTACCCCAATGAAAATCACCCATGCAAAAAGGTTTCCCAAAGTTGACGAAAGGGATAGATGTGAAAGTTGATCCAAACCAAAACTCAATGGTTTACCAATCGACCATACACTGTTTAACTGAATATCTCGATGTATGACTTCACTTGTGATGAACCAAGCAGACAAGAAGATGAGGATAAAGCCCCATTTTGAGATGATGTTCTTTTTCATCAGACCTCCGATTATTGTTTTACAATAATTTTGACTTTAGTATAGCACAATATTATTGTTTAACAATAATTATTTTATTAAACCTAGAAAAAGTGAACCACTGATATGTTGGGTATATTGGACCGTTATTACGACTTCTGGATCACTGTTTAAAAGCAGTCGTTTGACCTCAGAGACATGTTTTCGCTTTGTGGCACACAATAAGAGGTAACGTTCTTCTCCCAGCATGCCCTCCGCATTCATCAATGTTAGTGCAAAACCATGCATACGAAGGATGGCCGAAGATTGATGGGCACGTTCTTTATCCGTAAAGATGCTTGTGATCGTGCTGTAACCAAAACCCATTTTCTCTTCAATCAATGAGCCCAATACATGGCCACTCGCAAAAGCCACAATCAAAACTCCAATTTTGATAGGATCTTCCGCAAAGCCTTGAATCGCAGATGCCGTAATCATCAACCAAAAAGCATATTCAAATAACGCAATGATTGCGCCAGGTATGCGTTGTCCTTTATGAATCAACTGTGAACGTAAAGATGATAAGGCAACCTCAATGAGTTTTCCGAAGAAAATAAAGAGATATATCAGGTATGAACTCCCTGATAAGAAATGCGTGATATAGGCCATAAACAGCCTCCTTTCCTCAACCAGATACAAAAAGAAAGGCTTTTGGTGAACACCGAGGTGTTGTGCAAAAGCCTTTCTTTTAGACGGTTCTTTTATGCGTTAATTATACCCTATTTTGACCCTAAAGTCGACTTAGATGTAGAGCCAAATCGCAAGTAGAGACATTCCAATCGGAATATAATGAAACCATTTTTGTTGAGTTCTATATAGATAAAAAGTGGTCGCACTCAGTGTAATAAAAATCACTCCATAGGCCAAGATTGGTGTTTCGTATAGACTCACTGAGAGTCCAATCAAAAAAGTACCCAATCCTGCAGACATAATGCTTGCCTTCAGCCATTCAGCCATTTTGTTTCGATAATTCAAGAAGGCAAGTAATACAAGAATGATTCCATAGCCAATCCGTAGTATCACTACAAACCCAAAACGTCCTTCAGGATTCAAGATTAATTGAAAAACCCTGAATAAACCAAAATAAACGATGAATGATAAACCCAACAAGACGATACTGCCAAGTATGACATAGATTCCTTGTTTGATTTCACTTAACATAAATACTCCTTTTCGCCACTTAAGGTGAGTATTTACTACTTTCCTTAAGTATACATCCGTACAATCACTTTTCGTTAAAATTCTCCAGATAAACCTCATCAATCCACTTGCATGTTTTCAAGAATTCAATCAAGTATTTTCGAAATAGTGCAATGCCTTTCCTGTGTGAGTATTTAGGAAGATGATGCATCAGCAAATAACATACATGTTTCGGTGGCGATGGTTCTATTTCATAATAGACAATGTTTTCAAGATGTTGAAAAGACTCAATGACAGACAAGGGTGCTATTGTCCATGTATTTTCCACATGTAAAAGATAATTAATTAGTAAATTCCCTGTATTCACCGTCACAAGCGGTCTTTTATTCGCGTCCCAATATAAATCATGCCAATCGGAATACTCTGGACCCCATCTCAGATATACTTCATTGGACTGGCTTAGATCTTTGACTAATATTCCTTCATAATAATTACTTAACTTATTGCAGACTAAGTACATACGTTCTGAATAGATTGGGAAAGTATCAAGATTGCGATTCTTTGTCTTGCTAAAGACAAAACCAAGATCAATCGTATGATTTTCAAGTAAAGCATGTATCTCATAAGAATGATGTGTATTGATTTTAAGATGTACATTAGGTTCATGAATCAAGATATCACGATAAAGCTTCGAGAACCCATAATTATTAACGATATCGACACTACCGATTGAAATTGTCGAACGATCAAGATTGTATCTAAATTGTCTCATTTCATTCAGCATTGAGTACCATTGTTCTGCCATCACAAGAAAGTCTAGGCCTAAAGCTGTTAATTCCACTTCTCGATTACCCTGTTCTCGATTGAATAGGGTAATTTTAAGCTCTTCTTCTAGTTCTTTAATTCGTTGGCTAACAGTCGATTGGGAGACATATAGCTTACGTGCTGCTTCAGAAATGTTCTTTGAGCTTACGACTTCAAGAAAAGCTTCAATTTGATTAATATTCATAGTATCCTCCAATATATCGGTTTTTCTAATATATTATATAAACATTATCTATTATTCAGATACCAAAATCCATGTTAAATTGTAAGCGTTATCAAAGATGTGCACAAAACTTTGTTAAAGGATAAGGAAAATCGATTATGTCAACTGTAGGATACCGCATTATCGAGGAGATTAAACGTCCCTCAAACGAACTGATTGAATCATTTCGCAACTTGCAAGTCGCAAATCTAGACGACTGCATGCAACGAAACGCTGCTGTTCATTCATCGATCAAACCAATCAATCAAGCAAAAATCCTAGGACCTGCACTAACAGTAAAAGTTGCTCCTGGAGACAATTTAATGATTTATATTGCGATTGATTTGGCGCATGAAGGTGATGTTTTGGTCATCGATGGAGATGGCTGTACAGAACGTGCATTGATGGGCGAAATCATGATTCAAAACGCTCGAAATAAAAAGTTGGGTGGCATCATTATCGATGGTGCAATTCGTGACTTCGACGTTATATCTACAATGAATTTCCCTGTGTACGCAAAAGCTGTATCTCCAAATGGACCTTACAAAAATGGCCCAGGCGAAATCAACTACCCAATAACGATAGGATCAAAAGCAGTCCATGCAGGTGACATTGTCGTGGGTGACGCAGATGGCGTCGTATTCATACGACCACAGGATGCTCCAAGCATTCTTGAGAAGATCCAAACTGTTATAGACTATGAAGAAAAATTATTGAATCAACTTGCTCAAGGCGAACTACTTGATGTCACTTGGGCATATAAAAAACTTCACGAAAGTGACTGCACGATTACAAAAGAGGAAAAACTATGACACTTACATTCGATATCGTTCAAACCCTTGGCATTGCCGTTTTGGTCTTTGGTCTTGGCCGTTTGATTAAAAACAGAGTACCCCTATTCAAAAAGTATTTCATTCCTGCTCCCGTTATAGGCGGCATCATCTTCAGTACTTTAGCTTACATCGTTTTCTCAATGTTTAATGTCTCACTTAAAATGGATAATGTGCTTCAAGATTTCTTTATGAATATCTTCTTTACAGCCATTGGTTTCAGCGTCAGTTTCAAACTCATCCTTAAGAGTGGCAAACAAGGTGCAGTATTAGCCGTTGTCGCTGTCATCTTACTCTTCATTCAAAATGGTGTCGGAGCTGGATTAGCTTCACTATTCGGTTTAAATCCACTCTTAGGTGTATCAATGGGTTCGATTTCTATGTCTGGCGGTGTAGGATCAGCTGCTGCGTTTGGTCCGACCTTTGAAAGTCTTGGTGCAGAAGCCGCTACGACCGTCGGTGTAGCAGCTGCAACTTTCGGATTATTCGTAGGTAGTTTGGTTGGTGGACCTGTTGCGAAACGTTTAATTGACAGATATAAACTTAAAAGTGAATTCGCAGACGACAAAACCATTGAAAAGGAAAGTGATAAACTCGTCTCAAGTGAAAGTAATATCTTCAACACTATTTTGGTGATACTACTCGCTGCCGCAGGTGGAACCTTCATTTCCTACTTACTCAGCTTAACTGGTTTAACCTTCCCTTATTATGTTGGTTGTTTGTTTGGTGGTACCGTTGCACGCAATTTGGCAGATGCTGGATACTTCAAGATTCGTGAAAAAGAAGTGAATTTGGTTAGTAATGTTGCATTGAATCTATTCTTATCCATGACTTTAATGTCATTGAATATCGCAAAATTAATTGGCTTAGCAATACCAATGCTTGTCATCCTACTCACACAAACAATCGTAATGATGGTCTATGCTTACTACATCACCTTTGGAAGTATGGGTAAATCCTATGATGCAGCGGTTATGGCCGCTGGACATTGTGGTGTCGGGTTAGGTCAGACTCCGAATGCGATCGCGAACATGGCTTCTGTAATAGAAGAACATGGAGCAGCACCGAATGCATGGTTTGTGCTCCCTGTCATTACGGTTGTATTCATAAATATTTTTAATCCCTTGGTAATTACATTCTTCATGAATTTATTGAGCTAAGGAACCATTCATTTTTGGAGTCGATACATCGACTCTTTTCTATCTAATTTTTAGTCTGAATATAAATGATATATGGAACGCAATTTTGTGTCATACTATTCTTGGGGATACCAATGCTTAAAAAATTCTTTGAACTAACATTACTGTTATCAATGCTCATATTAGGATGGGCTACTTTAAACTCTAGTGCATTACGAAAAACTGTTGAGCTTGATCAGCCTAAGATCGAAAATCTTGAACTTGAGATAAACCCGGTTGAAACCAAAGCGCATGTGATCGTCATCGATCCCGGACACGGACCTTGGGTAAACTTAGACATGGAGCCCATAGCACCTGGATCCGAAGTCATGAAAAGGAAATATGGGGTTGGGACAACAGGTGTTGTGACCGGCACATTGGAGCGTGAAATCAATCTCAATGTGAGTCTGATGCTTCGCGATTTATTAGAGGCAGATGGGTTTAGGGTCATAATGACACGAACCGATCATGAAACGATTTCCAGCAATATCGATCGTGCAAATCTGGCGAATGATAACAATGCCGATATGATGTTACGGATCCATTCGGATTCCTTCAAGGATTCCAATGTTCACGGTGCTTCCATGTTGGTTCCTGGAAGCGTTGGCTATGCGGTTGATATCGTAGATATCAGTCGCATCTATGGTGAAATCATTCTCAAGACGTTAACAGAAGAAATCGGCATGAAGAATCGTGGTGTCATCACTCGAACCGATCAAACGGGTTTCAATTGGTCAAAAGTCCCGATCATGACGGTTGAACTGGGTTTTCTATCCAACCCCGATGAAGATCGCTTATTATCATCCAGTGATTATCAAACCAAGCTTGCACACGCTTTATATAAGGGCATCGTAAAATGTTTCAGTCAAGAAAACGCATCTCCATGATGCGTTTTCAATTGAAATGTTTTGGATGAAAGAAGAAGACCAGTACTCCTACAAAGATATACAAAACCCCCATGATGATCAAAGCCCAGGTTTGAAGACTCAATTGCATCCACGCTCCAAACAATCCACCGATAAAGAACATGAAGATTGAATAGCTGATGAATAGGGCCTTGTTTCGCTCCTCAATGGATCCTCTCAGTGCTTTACCAAAACTGACAGCCGCATCGGTCAAATAACCGGTCATGTGGGTCGTACGGATCTGCATGTTGTTGAAGCGGATATAAGTCCCATTCTGCAAGCCCATGCCAAAAGCCATGATTCTAAGTAAATCTTCCAATCGAAATTTCAAAAGTGAACCCAGCACAATAAGAAAGCCGAAAAGAATGGGATACACACTGTGTAATAGACGAACACCTCGATTACGTTTATACGTTGTCAAACCTGAAAAGAAAGCGCCAACGAAAAACAAAGAAAGATAGGACACCAGATGAAACGCCAATAACCAGTTCCCATTCGCCAAAGCAATCGCCGCCTTGGAAATTGAACCTGTATGATGGGATATCGTTTTTTCCAACATGAAAATAGCATAGACATTGATCGCTCCAGCGAGAAAGGTCTGTATGGAGATCCATGTGGTGGTGAATACTTTTCGGTTTTGATAGTGCATGGTACTTTCCTCTAAACATCCATTATCATACACCTTTTTGAACATAAAAAAACTCTTTTTTCAAGAGTTTGTTAACTTAATGGTGCCCCGGGTCGGACGACACTATTAATGGAATAGGATTGAATAAAACTGTTAAAATCTAAATTTTCTACTCATATTTTAGCATAAATTGTACATAAATCTACAGGATTGTTATCAATCGTGCAAATTACATGCAAAATAAATAAAACATAATGGATTCATATTTCACTAAAGACTAAACATATCATACAATGTTTTTTCAGGTAGTTCCCTATCCTTTTCAATAATATGAAATAAATCAAAATAAAAATTCAATGATCTTTTAAGTTGTTCTTCAGCTGAATCAAAGAAGCTTTCATAATTATCAAAATCTAGATTGTTCTTACTAATTATATCCTCAACTTTAACAAAACTACTATACATTCCTAACGGTTCATAAATATGAAATGGTTTAGAGTATTCATCAAGTGTTTCAAGATATAGATTTTTCTCAATTAAAGTTAAATTTTGAATTGGTGCATCGTACTTATTTGAAAATAATGCCAACTTATCAACTAATTTTAAAAAATACTTAGTTCTTTTTTTTACCCATTTATCCTTAATTATTTCAAGGAACTCATCCCATGTTAACAACTTAACATTTGTATGAGTAGATGCTTCTTTTGCACCCGATTGATAACCCGTTTTAGTAATCATTATTCCTAATGAAGCCCCACTATCAGATACAACAGTTCTAAATGCATGTACCTTCTCTTGCGGGATATTTGTCTCCCAAAATTTACATTCAACAATAAACACTTCAGCTATGTCAAATTCAGATTTAACATATACATCGACTTCAACACTTCCCCTTGCTATTTGGATTTTTTTTGTTACTTCAGTATTATATCCAGCTTGTTTAAAGTATTCACTTACTAAAAATTGCAGATTTCTCCAATCTGTCGGTACAATATTTGTCAGTTTCATATTTGTCCTTTCGATAATATATTATCTTTTGTTCAACTCAAATCTCAATATAATCCCATAATTCGTTTGGAAATCTTGTTAAATCATTCTTTCCGCTTAGTTTTGGAATTGAAACAACAAGTAACTTTCTTGGTCTTGTCATAGCTACGTAAGCAATTCGTATTTGCTCACTATCAAGAGAACCATTTAGTAATTTTGATGAAGTTAAAGTATTACCTTTCAGTTTATTTATTAAAAGCAAAATTGCGTCATAGGATTCACCTTTAACACCATGAACTGTTGAATATATTGTTCCATTCGAAGATTTTTTTTCAAAATAGTATCGAATTGATTTCTCAAGAAACTCAGTACTATATTTTTCATCGATTTTAATCCTCGATTTTAGTTTTATAATATCTTGCATTTTTCGATTTTGAGTACAGAAAATAATGTCTCTTCTTACTAAATCATCTAGAATTTTAATTAAATTTATTCTCCATGTTTTAATCGCAATTTCTGAATTTGGTAATAATGTTAGTACTTGTATAACTAAATGTTTCCATAGTTTATAATCCAACTTTTTATTAACTTCGAATATAATATCTACTTTAGTTAGACCATTTGAATCACCTATCATCAAATTGAATAATCCCATTTCACATTGAACGAACGCATCTTTTCTTAACCCAGAATGCCACAAATATGTTGCATATGCAAAATATTTTGTTTCACTTGTTTTCCACAAATCGGTAATATCACTTTCTGAATTTATTCTACTACGTGTCAAAATAGCAACATCTTTACTTTCAGGATCAACTCCATTTTTAATGCAAAAGTGTTTAAACCAATCAACAATATCTTCTTTAGATTTATCTTGATTAACTTGAAGAAGTACTGGTTTTATACCGAAATCAGCATACTTTGCTAATGACTTAATACTTTTATTCATTAAATGTGACGAAAACTTAATTGTTGCATCACATATTTTCTGGGAACTCCTAAAATTCGCTGTTAGAAATAATGGGTGCCAATTCTTATCATTTATTTTTGCATAAAAATACATTGGAGTTGCATCTCTCCATTCATAAATTGCTTGATCTGGATCACCAACAAAAATCACAGAGTTTATTCCACAATCAGCAATAATCTCAAAAATTTCCAGTTGCTCTCGAGAGGTATCTTGAGCTTCATCAATTATAATTATTGGAAATCTATATGCTATTTCGATTGCTATTTGTGGATATTTTTTTAAGATTCTTAATGCCAAAGTTGGCACTTCATCTTGAGTTACATAACCATTTTTAAACATTTGTTTCTTGTAAGCTATACATGGTTTGTTTATTATATTACAGTTAATAATATTACCATTCCTTAAAAGTTGATCACCACTCCATTTAAACCAATTTATATTCTTTGCACATTGTTTCTTATAACATTCACTATAAGGAAAGTTTATTTCACCTATGTTATCATGAATAATTTTTGGTCTTTGAACTACTTCTTTATACATTAAATAGCCAAAGCGTAAAAAAATAAACGTATTAATGAAACTATCTATGGTTCCATTAAAATGCGGAAAATTTAAATCATATAATTTTGCTTCATCTAATTCTTCAATTTGTCGTTGTATTTCTTTACTCGCTACATTTGTAAACGATAGTATAGCAACACCACTGTACTTCAAGTTCCAACATTTCAAATATTTTAGTACTTTTTTTCCTATTATGTATGTTTTTCCACTTCCAGGACAAGCACATAGCACTACATTACCATCAATTTCAATGAACTTAGACTGTTCTTCAGTTAGTTTTTCCATATTTTTATTAATTTGTAACTGCTATGATAGCGTTTTTTATATACTCAGGAACTTGGAATATATCGCTAATTTCCTCTTCATAAAACACAGTATCTTTCTTTTTATATATTTTCTTCTCAATAATTCTTCTAGAAAGTGCTTGAGCTATTTCTGCTTTAGCTTTTGATCTTGAACGCATAAATAACCAAATACATATAGATTTTTTACTAATATTATTAAGAGACTCAACTTTATCGAAAAGATCATAACCAACTCTTGGATATGTATCAATTATGGCACTTAATAAATATTGAATATTTATAAGTGAAAATGAAAGTGCATACTCGAAAGTTTTAGGAGCACTTTGTATTTTTATGTGAGCGTCTAAACAAAGTTCTTTTATTTTATTAAAACGTTCTGAAGGTTTACCACTATCTAATTTTGTTGCAATTGAATCATATATTTCAGGTGGACAATCAAAATCATAATCTTTAGAGATATAGTTTAATTCATCATTTTTATCAGTACATCTATCATCATCTGTGATTATAACTGAATTAATAGTTTTTTTCTTTGGATTATCAATATGACACAATAAGTTCGCAAATGGTTCGAAAGAAACTCCATCTACATTAACAACTGTAACTGCATATTTGTATAAAGGTTTATTCAATAAATCCGCCAAACATGGAATTACAAGCGCTTCACAAACTCCTTCAACGAATATTATTCCTTTAGCAAAAAGCATTTGAGATTTTGTTACATCAAGAAATCTCTCTAAATAGAATTTATCTTTACTATCAAGCTTACTATTTGATAATGTTAGACAATCAATATCTTGATTATTTTCATATAACAATACTAATTTATCTATACCAATTCTTGAAACAAGCGTAGGAGAGTGTGTTGTATAAATCACTTGAACATTTACATTACTTGAGTTACTTTCAAAAAAACTATGAACTAATTCTTGTAATTGAGGATGCAAATGTGCCTCAGGTTCTTCTACAAGCAATAAACTAAATAAATTATCTGATATCTCTGTCTCTATGTCTCCTAAAACAGTCGCCATGAAAAGTAAATTATTATACCCAAGTCCATTTTGAACAATTTCAAATTTGTTCGTAAATAGATTTGAAATCCCAATATTTAAATCATCATCAATTTCCTTATTCTCAAGAGACCAAATATCAAAATATATTCCATCAACTTCAGTTTTGATATTCGACTGCCATTCTTCGATAGTGAAGATTTCCTCTAATCTTTGAATGAACGTATTATCTTTCTGTAAAAAAATCCATCTAGGGTTTAACCACGCTCTTAATGATCCAGCTATTGACTCAAATTTTGGTTCAATTAATCCAACACCTATATGTTGCTTTAATATATCTTGCTCTAATACTGATAAATTAGCATTAATTGTTTGCACAACTTTTTTAAAAGACTCCTGTGATTCGATTTTTGAGTTAACTTGTTTAAAAATATCGACAACAGCTCTTTTTGATTCATCAGTCTTTACTAAAGAGCTAAACAACTTCGCTAGTTTCCCATTCTTCGATGGTTTTAATTCAAAATCTGCATCTCTAAGCGCACCTAAATATGTTAAATTTATAGCTTCTAATGTTTCAGAAGTTAAAATATTTCCTTGATCTGGGCCACCCCATATTCTAAATCTAATGCGCTCTGAACCATCTGTTTTTACAGTAAAATATTGTACATGAAATTCACCTTTATTATTATCCTCAGGGTTCCAAATCTCGAATAAATCAGGTGGAACTTCATTAAAATAAATATCAAAAGTCGCCTCATTGCTACGAACACCTTTAATATCAACATGAAAATCAGAATTATTAAAGTAAATATCTTTACGATACATTGAAGTACTAAATGCGATTCTTATTGCATCAATCATTGCAGATTTTCCACAATTATTTTCACCAATAATTGCATTAACACCTCTTTTGAAATCAGCAGTTGTCCCATTATTATTAAATACTCTAAAATTTCTAATCTTTACTTTCGAAATATACATTTTTCCCCCTGTCATGAATAAAACTTACCCATATAATTATTAAACTATCATTAAGTATTGTTTATTATAGATTTAGCCCCTATATATCCACATGCTCATTTTGAAATTCCATAATATCACCAGGCTGAACATCTAAATATGCACATATTTTTTCAATTATCTCCATTGATAAAGATTCATGAGCCGAAATCTTTGCTAGCGTTTTCGTACTCATACCAAGATCAATGCGCATTTTTGTTTTTGTTATATTTCTTCGATTTAAGAGATCAAATAATTTATAATATTTCATTCCCATTGTTGTCACCTATTGATAATTATTATAAGACATTTATTTCTTTTTAAAAACATAATATTCACAAAGATAAATAATTTATTTGACATTGTTTACTTATATAAATATAATGTTTATATAAAGAAACTATTATTGGAGATACTATGGTAAAACAATTATCATTGCAGTTCGGAGATATTGCTAAATCGATTACAAAAGATAAAAATGAGAACAAAGCAAATATAAAGGCAAGAAAAGAAATTTCCGTTTATGTAATAGAAGACATTGTTACACAAAGAAAATATGTTGGTATTAGTAATGATCCCCTTTCTCGAATAGCAAGTCATTATAGTGGTAAAGGTAATCGTACACTTTATAATGATTATCTTTTACGTCCGAGCGATTTTAAAAATTCTATATTGGGAAGTTTTAGTGATCCAAATTTTTCTAAGAATAATACACAATCATTAGCGTATCATGTTGAAGCTTTGATGATAGCTTTTTACAATAGTATCAACGAAGGATATAATACGAAATTCTATATTAACGTTGACTTTGAAGAAGAGAGTTTTTGGTTGAATATTTTGCCTGACAACTTTCAAAAGTTTTATATAAATTCGAATAAAATACAGCTTAATAAAAATATAGAAAACTATTTACCAACTAAATATGATTTGAGACTAAATATTCTAAGTTCAACTCGATATGATGTAAAAGTTAAGAATTTATATCGAAAAAAGCTTCAGGAAATGATCGATAAAAGAATACCTGTTTATCTATATGCAAAAGATTTATGTAACATTAATAGAAGTCAATTACACCGCTTTATGAAAGGAATGAATAGCGCACATGCTAATGATAGACTTGCTGAGTTAATAATACAAATTGAAACTTACCTTGATATTGAGCACAAATTTGATCTGCAAAAAGAATTAATCGATTATATTAATAAAGGAACTGAGAGTTAAAAAGACAATTATCATCTTTGTAACTATGGCTGAGATTCTATTCAAGTTCTACTTTTCTATTTAAATGTTAAATTTGAAAAGGAGAATTCAAAACATTTACGTATAAAGTAATAGAGGTGAAAAAAAATGGATCTATTTATTGTAGAAGTTGAATTTAATACAGGTAAGAATTGTGGACAAATTTGGAAATTTTGTAATTTGAATTTAATTCAGGTTTTTGATTTACATGAATCGTTTTCATTGAGTATTATTCGTGATAGTAATATATACGTAAAGATGTGTCATATAAATTCAAAACGAATCACAATTGATGAGTTAATATATAATATATAATATTAAAAATCATTAAACAAATTTAAATGAATCTGCTAATTGTCACATTGACGAATAGCAATAAGTTACACCATAATGTTGCTTTTTTGGATTGAAATTTTTAGTGAATTTTTAAACACACAGCAAAGATTTTTTTCAGAAAATATTATGGACATACTCAAAACCAAAAGTATTGGTAGAAAATTTAGAGCGAAACTACTTTTGAAAAGACAGTATAATAGTAATAACTGAAGAAATTAAAATCTTGAGATTATCTTTCATAAGGTATGATGTAAATCAAGTTAAGGAGAAGTATGAAAACAGTATTCTTTTCATGGCAAAGTGATAGTCAAAATGAGAATCGTAATTTTATTGAGAAATCTATAAAGAACTCGTTGAAATCACTTGAGAGAGACAACAGTTTCGAACTCACAATTAGATTAGACAAAGATACACATGGACTAACTGGCTCTCCAGATATTATGTCGAGCATCTATCAAAAAATAGACAAATGCTCATTGTTTATTGCCGATATAAGCAACGTTATTGGGAATAAAAAAAAATCACCAAATCCTAATGTACTTTTGGAAACAGGATATGCAGCCAAAGCAATTGGTTGGGATCGTATAATTTGCTTATGCAATTCATCCATGGGAAGCATTGATGATGTACCATTCGATCTCGAACATAATCGAATAACAATGTTTGACCCAAATGATATTAATGATCTTAAACGTATAGAAGGCATAATAACTTTGAATATAAAAGCACTTCAATTAAAAGGAAAGTTATTTGAAACTGTTCATGATTACATGAAGATGAGAATTGATGGAAATATGCTTAATATCTTAAAGAAATCAGGGAATATTTTCTTCAAAGGAACAAACATGAGTGAGGGATTAAGTAATGTTAATGCATTCACTAATCTATCAAGTGAACAAATTGAGCAAGAATTAAAAGAAATACATTGCCCAGCGTTCCTTTTTCTTGATACGTACGAATCGACAACGAATGAGGTTAATGAAATTATTAGAGAACTATCATCCTCATCATATTATCCGCGTAGCTGGATTGAAAGTGTTATACAATTAAAATTTTGGTTAACATCATATTATTTTTATTTTTCTCCAAGAAACTATAATAATCATCTAGTGTTCATCGAAGATACTGAATACAATAGTCTAATTGCGGTGAAAGGTCGGGAATTATCAAGTGATAATCCAAAGCATTCATTTATTATACTTGAGAATTTAGAGAATAAAGATGAGCGAGATCGAACAGATGGTAAGGTAATAAACATAACGGAGTTTACAATAGATCGAAAACTTTTGTGCAAAACTGTTAGCGTTACACCAAATTATATTTATCAGATCACATCACTCTTTTCATTGTTAACGAATATTTCAAATAAGTGGCTTGATGAAACAAATAGCGAGTTTATTCTAGATCCTAATTTTTACATTTTAAAGTAAAGAAAAAATGACTAAATCCGTCTTTCTATATTACTATACGCCTATTGAAATACTTGCTCAAATCTTGAGTATAAAACAATGAGTTTAAAATCTTTTATTTACTGTATATGAAATAGCATTTTTCGCGTATTTGCATGCCCTAGTGTCAATATTTATGTGTAAACTCTAGTTCATACAATAAGTGTAGTGGTGGAATCTATTCTGATTTAAACATTTGATTGAGTTCAGCGGTTACGACTCCGAATCCTTTATGAATTCTTACGCTGAAACGTTGGTTGTAATCTAGGAACTTCATACAAACAAATCGATCAAGTGAATCTTCATTCGGAAACTGTTCTTTACGTTTAGTATCTCGTTTGAGTTGTTTGTTTAATCCTTCGATGAGATTTGTCGTATAGATGCTTGGATGAATCTCTTGAGGAAAGTCATAGAAACTAAAGAGACTTTCTTCGTTATTCTCAAGCAGTTGAATCACTTTAGGATACACTTTCATGTATTTCTTTAAAACGACTTCTAGCTGTTGTCTCGCTTCTTGAAGTGTGGATGCCTGGTAGATCAATTTCACATCTTGCATAACACGGCGCTTATCACTTGCACGAACCAATCGATTGACATTGCGTTGAAGATGAACCCAACACGCTTGATGACGTGCCATCGGAAAGTTTTCTAAACAAACTGTCTTTAGTCCTTTCAATCCATCACTCACACAGAGAAGTATTTCTTGTACACCACGTTCTTTGAGATCCTTAAACATTTCTCGGTAATTCTCACAGGATTCTGAAGGGAATAAACGATAGTCTATAACTTCTTTTTGACCTTCTGGGGTAATGCCTAATACGATATGAAGAGCTTCTTTTGCGACACTATCTCTTCGTACCGATAAAACAGTCGCATCACAGTAAATGACAGAATATCGTGCATTTAACGGTCGCTTATGGAATCGTTCTACTTGGCCATGAACCACTTTCGTCATATTAGAGACGGTTTGAGGCGTGTAATGTGCTCCATACATCTTCTCAATGAGTTCAGCGATTTCAGCGGTTGTGATTCCACGTCGATACATTTGAATCACCATATTTTCTAAATCTTGGGTGGAACGTTGATGGGATGGAATGAGCTGTTGTTTAAACTCTCCATTTCGATCTCGTGGAATCTCGACACTGATTTCTCCAAAACGCGTCTTTAATTGTCGGACATAGAATCCATTTCGTGAGTTACCACTGTTATAGCCCCTTGGATCATGTTTCTCATAATCGAGGAAACTGGTGAGTTCTACTTTGAGTAATTCATTCATCGCAGACTCTAACTCAAGGCGCATAATTTCTTCAACACCTTCGCCTTTGAAAAGTGCAGTCATTAATTCTGTGGTAAAATTGGACATGGAAGTTCTCCTGTTAATGAAGGTTTGGTCACTAACATTTTACTGGATGAACTTCCCATATTCAAAGACCTTCGTCCTCTTAGTTTGGTGGACGTTTACACATAATATTTTATACTCGGGCATGCGGACATAAAGTTGGACTCAGAAAGGAAAAGTATGCCATCATATTCAAAGTATGAAATTAGTGAAGCATTAAAGTTGTACGATCTTGAGGGAAACGTTACACGTGTTGTTCGAATTTTAG
>JAUVVC010000007.1 GCA_030604855.1 Erysipelotrichaceae bacterium | reverse complement strand
CTTTCCAATGATTTTCCCGACACCTTCTTGATTGGCATTATACTGAATTTGTAAGGCTTAATTCCACCTTTCCATTTGTAAAGCTAAATTCCATACCCATGCGGAATTTACATTTTCATTTCACGTTGATAAAACCGCTTGATAAAAGCATTTGACATTTATCATTTATTTGTTAGAATAGAGACTGTTCAATAGACCAAAGACAGCAACGGCTCAAAGCTTAATCATGTTGCCGAGGACGAAAAGATAAACTCTTTTTACTCACGCTGTCTAATGCGTGAGTTTTATTTTTTGGGATATTGTAAAAAAAAATACAAGGAGGTGTACAAGATGAACCAATCGATACTCGAAAGTAAGAAGCTGGTCGTTACGGAAATTCGTGAGAAACTCGAAAAATCCGCATCCAGCGTCGTTGTCGAATATCGCGGCTTGTCTGTTAAGGAAGTCACCGAATTGCGCCGTGAATTATTGAAGGAAAAAATTGACTTTAAAGTCTATAAGAATTCAATGGTTGAACGTGCCGCAAATGATCTCGGTTACACAGACTTAGCAGAAAGCCTCGTGGGTCCAAATGCATTCGCATTCAGCGATGATGCAGTTGCCCCAAGTCGTGTTTTGGCAAAATTCGCCAAGAAACACAAATTATTGGTATTGAAGAGTGCTGTTGTCGAAGGCAAAGTCGTTGACGCAGACATGATCAAAACGCTTGCAGGCTTACCTGGTCGCGAAGGCATGATCTCTATGATCTTGGGTATGTTACAATCCCCAGTTCGTAAGTTCGCTTACGCTATCTCGCAAGTTGCAGAACAAAAAGAAGCTTAATTAAAAAGGAGAAAATGAACATGGCAAAATTAAATGCTGTAGATGTGATCGCTTCCTTAAAGGAAATGACCATCCTCGAATTGAATGAATTAGTAAAAGCAATTGAAGAAGAATTTGGTGTATCCGCTGCTGCTCCTGTAGCTGCTGCTGCAGTTGCTGAAGAAGCTGCTCCTGCTGGACCAGTTGAAGTTGATGTTATCTTGAAGGAAGTTGGACCAAGCAAGGTCAACGTTATCAAGGCAGTTCGCGAATTGACAGGCTTAGGCTTAGTTGAAGCGAAGGGCTTGGTTGACAAGGCTCCTATGGCAATCAAGGAAAAAGTTTCCGAAGATGTTGCTGCTGAAGTTAAAAAGAAATTGGAAGAAGCTGGCGCAGTCGTAGAAATTAAGTAATCCTTTTCACTAACACTCTGTGTAGTGAAGGGGGGTCAGCTTTGACACATTACTTTAAAAACTCTGAAAATTTACCCCATAACCGGAAGGAAATCACTTTCCGGTTTTTGGGCATTAATTACACATTCAATGTGGACGATGGCGTTTTCTCTAAGTCAAAACCAGATGATGGCTCTTTACTGCTTGTGGAAAACATCCTTATGCAAAATGTTCAGGGTAAAGTTTTGGATCTAGGCTCCGGATATGGTTTGATCAGTGTGTTGTTGAAACATCAACAGACGGATCTTCAAGTCACAGCGTATGAAGTCAATGAGCGAGCTGTTGAGTGTGCTCTTCGCACAGTGCAACGGATGAAATTGGATGTTGATTTCAGAAACCAAGATGTTCTTTCGGGCATTGAAGGTGAATACGATGTGGTGGTGACCAATCCCCCGATTCGTGCAGGTAAGCAAGTGGTTTATGCATTTTTTGATTTAGCAAATAAACATCTTACAAAAGATGGTTGTCTCTATGTGGTCATTCGACGTCAACAAGGAGCGGCATCAGCTTTCAAAGCTCTGCAGCTTCGTTTTGAAAACGTTGAACGCATCGATCTGCATAAGGGTTTCGAAATAATCAAAGCATGTAAACCATTGACTTTAGACTAGTATTTTGATAGTATTATAAATTGCATAAACGATAAATGATATGATGGGAAAAAATGCCCTTTTTGTGTTATTTATCAAGAAAGGAAGGCGTATATGGAAAACAATAAATCTTACCGAGTTGTGGAATTCGGTAAAAAAGCAAAACGCCGCGATTACTCAAAAGTTAGCGGAAGCCTTGAACTCCCTAATCTTGTAGAAATTCAAACCGACTCATTTGATTGGTTTAAACGTGAGGGTATTCGTGAAGTCTTCGAGGAAATCTATCCGATAACCAACTATACCGGAAACATTCGTTTGAACTTTTTAACGTATGAATTTCAAGAACCTAAATATTCCGTCAGCGAATGTAAGGAACGCGAAGCAAATTATGCAGCACCTCTGAAAGCGACCATGATGTTGGAAATCATGAATCCGACAACAGGTGAAATCACAGAACGTCATGAAGAAGTATTCTTGGGTGAATTCCCCTTGATGACGGATACTGGTACGTTTGTCATCAACGGTGCGGAACGTGTCATCGTTTCACAGATCGTTCGATCTCCTGGTGCTTACTATGATTCTTTCTATATGAAAGATAAAGAAGCCAGTTTGAACGAAGTATATAAGAGTGAACTGATCCCAAGTCGTGGTACTTGGTTGGAGTTCATGACCGCCTTCAAAAAAGCAAACAATCCTCAAGCAACCTATTCTGGTGAAAGTGGTGCCGCAAGCTCCGACTTCCACTTTAATGTAAGTATTGACCGTAAGCGTAAGATTCTATCCTCCATTTTGTTCAAAGCCATTGGTTTCTCTTTGGATATGGAACGTGGTGAGGATGCTTTTGATACGTCAGCCTTCAAAGTCTTTTTGCAAGCACTTAAACTTCCTGTTCATAACATTGAAATGGAAGCTGAATCGCGTGAGTTCTTAAATCTATACATTCTTTTATACACCGCCTTTTTTGGTGAAAAACCTGAAATCGTGAATACCTTGGTATCCGATAAGATCAAAACAACCAAAGAATCCCTATACGAAATCTACAACAACCAACGTTCGGATGAAATCGCAACCGAAGAAGGTGCCATCAACTTGATGCGTGCTAAATTCTTTGATGTGCGTCGTTATGATCTGACGAAAGCGGGTCGTTTCAAATTGGGCAAGAAATTGGGTGTGACTTCACGTCTCATCAATAACATCGTTGCCCAAGACATCGTCAATTCCAAAGGCCAAGTCGTTATCGCCAAAGGAACAAAGATCGAACGGTATGAAAAGGCAATCCTAAGTGAGATCCTTAACCAAGGTCACTATATGGAAGCTTTCCCATTCAATCCACTCTTTGCATATCCAGAAAATGTCGTTGTCAGTACAGCTCATCCTTTCGCATTAATCGGTCGTATCTTGGCTGAAGAATGTGAAGTCAATGGTGTGGTGTTTGACAAGGGTATGGTTTTGACATCAACGGATGTCGAAGCCTTAGCCACAACTTATGAAAACATTCAAATCTATGGTGGTTTGATCGCACGTCGTGTTGTGCTTGATAAGAGCAATGTCCGTGCTGTCTTGAACTACGGTCAACGTTTCTATGTCTTAGGCCGTATCACTGCAAACAATCAGGATGTATTGACCAGCAATCAAGAATACTTGGTTGATCGTTACATTCCAAGTGAAGCCATCGCTAAACTCAAGTCCGACCAGGAACAAGCCCTTGTCAACCTTGTCTCCGCCAATACCGGTGTTGAAGTATGGTTGATTGGAGCGGCAGTTCAAGTCGTCTTAGCGTATGCCAAGGAAAGCGAAGAAGTCATCAAAGTCATCGGTACCGATCCTTTGACGACGAAGAAAACCGTCACCATGAGTGACATGCTCGCATCCTTTGCTTATCTTGTGAACTTGCAAGATGGTATCGGTGAAACCGATGACATCGACCAATTGGGCAATCGTCGTATTCGTACCGTAGGCGAGTTGATTCAAAATCAATTCCGTATCGGCCTATCCCGTATGGAACGTGTTGTTAAGGAGCGTATGTCAATCACAGACAATACCAACCTGACACCAAAGAACTTGACCAACATCCGTCCATTGACGGCTGCGATCAAAGAATTCTTCTCATCTTCTCAATTATCACAGTTCATGGATCAAACCAATCCATTGGCTGAGCTGACCAATAAACGTCGTATCTCTGCTTTAGGACCAGGTGGTCTGACCCGTGAACGTGCTGGCTTTGAAGTCCGTGACGTACATGCCTCTCACTATGGTCGTATCTGTCCAATTGAAACACCTGAAGGACCAAACATCGGTTTGATCTCGAACTTGACTTCATATGGACGTGTCAATGAGTATGGATTCATTCAAACGCCTTACCGTATCGTTCAAGAAGATGGCAGTGTATCGGATGAAGTCATTTACTTGTCCTCAGATGATGAAATGGATTACTACATCGCACAAGCGAATGAAGTGGTCGATGGTCGTTTAGCGAATGAAGAAGTTGTCGTTCGTTACAAAGGTGACCACATCTTGACGAAACGTGAAATGGTTGAATTAGCCGACGTTTCGCCAAAACAGATCGTTTCCGTTGCGACGGCATGTATTCCTTATTTGGAAAACGATGATGCATCCCGTGCCTTGATGGGTGCGAACATGCAACGTCAAGCCATTCCTTTGTTGCGTCCAAATTCACCTTATGTCGGTACAGGTATTGAACACCGTATCGCAACCGACTCCGGAAGTGCCGTCATTGCGACAGGCCAAGGAATCGTCACCTATGTCGATGCCAATAAAGTCGTCGTCCAAGGGGATGCGGGTGAAAAAGTCTACAGTCTACAAAAATTCAAACGTTCCAACCAAGGAACCTGCATCAATCAAAAACCATTGGTCCGTAAGGGCGAAATGGTCGATCGTGGGGATGTCTTGGCAGATGGACCTGCGATGCAAGATGGCGAGTTGGCTTTGGGTCAAAACGTCCGTATCGCATTCATGACTTGGTATGGTTATAACTATGAAGATGCTGTCATCATGTCCGAGCGTTTGGTTAAGGAAGATGTCTATACCTCGATTCATATTGAGGAATACGATATCGAAGTCCGTGACACCAAGCTGGGGCCTGAAGAAATCACACGTGATATTCCAAACGTATCCCAAGACGCATGCCGTCATTTGGATGCTCGTGGAATCGTCATGATTGGTGCTGAGGTTAAGGAAGGCGATATCCTTGTGGGTAAAGTCACACCGAAGGGCCAAAGCGAAATCTCACCTGAAGAAAAACTCCTTTTGGCGATCTTTGGCGACAAGTCCCGTGAAGTTCGTGACAACTCCCTGAAGGTTCCTCATGGTGGTAGTGGTATCGTTCAATCTGTACGTATCTTTAAGCGTTCAGAAGGACACGATCTGGCACCAGGTGTCAATGAAGTCGTAAAAGTATACATCGTTCAAAAACGTAAGATCTCCGAAGGGGATAAGATGGCTGGACGACATGGTAATAAAGGGGTCATCTCCAAGATTCTACCGGTTGAAGACATGCCGTTCTTACCCGATGGTTCACAAGTCGACATCATGTTGAACCCATTCGGTGTTCCATCCCGTATGAACATCGGACAAGTACTTGAAATCCACTTGGGCTTAGCGGCTCAGAAGTTGGGTGTCAAATTCGCAACCCCTGTCTTCGATGGTATCAACAACGAAGATCTCAAAGAAATCATGCGTGAAGCTGAACTCAGTGAAGATGGTAAGACCACCTTGTTTGATGGTCGTACCGGTGAAGCCTTTGATGAACGCATCTCTGTTGGGGTCATGTACATGATTAAGTTGGCGCACATGGTCGACGATAAATTGCATGCTCGTGCAACAGGTCCATACTCACTCGTAACGCAACAACCTTTGGGTGGTAAAGCTCAAAATGGTGGTCAACGTTTCGGGGAAATGGAAGTTTGGGCACTTGAAGCCTATGGTGCGGCGAATACCTTACAAGAAATCTTAACCATCAAGTCCGATGACATCATGGGTCGTACAAAAACTTATGAAGCCATCATCAAGGGTAAAGATATCCCAGAACCGGGTGTACCTGAATCCTTCCGTGTTCTTAAGAATGAACTCAATGCCTTGGCAATCGATGTTCGTCTCTTGGATGAAAACGGGGATGATGTGGGTATGAAGAAAATTGAAGTCGAAGACGCCATTGCGGTGAACCTCGATGAAGAACTTGTTCATACGACCTATGCATTAGATGAAGAATTTGTCGCTGAAGCAGCAGTCGTCGGAGCCGACGACTATGCTGAGATCAGCGAGGAAGAATAGGAGGAGACCGCATGAGTATAAACAATTTTGCAGCGATCCAAATTGGATTAGCCTCGCCTGAATTAATTCGTGAATGGTCCCACGGTGAAGTTAAAAAGCCAGAAACCATTAACTACCGCTCACAAAAACCTGAACGGGATGGTCTATTCTGTGAAAAGATTTTCGGACCTTCCAAAGACTGGGAATGTTACTGTGGTAAGTATAAGAAAGTACGTTACAAAGGGGTCGTTTGTGACCGTTGTGGCGTTGAAGTAACCAAATCATCCGTTCGTCGTGAACGCATGGGTCATATCGAATTGGCAGCACCTGTTGCCCATATCTGGTATCTCCGTGGAATTCCTTCACGCATGAGCTTGTTGTTAGGCATCACACCTAAGAACTTGGAAGAAGTCGTTTACTTCGTATCATGGGTCGTTACCGATCCAGGTTCAACGAACCTACAATTCAAACAAATCTTGTCTGAACAAGACTACCGTAATTTCACACGTCGTTATGGCTACGGAACTTTCGTTGCCAAAACCGGTGCTGAAGCGGTCAAGGAATTGTTGGAACGTGTGGATCTTGAAAAAGAACACAAACATGTCATCGAAGACTTGAAGGAAGCACAAGGCGACAAGCGTAAGAAATTGATCAAACGTTTGGAAACCATTGATGCGTTCCGTAATAGCAGCAATCAACCGGAATGGATGGTCTTGACCATGCTTCCAGTTATTCCACCTGATTTAAGACCAATGTTGCAGTTGGACGGTGGACGTTTTGCGACCAGTGACTTGAACGACCTCTATCGTCGTGTCATCACCCGTAACAATCGTTTGCGTAAGCTCATCGATATGGGTACGCCTGCGATCATCGTACAAAATGAAAAGCGTATGCTTCAAGAAGCTGTCGATGCCTTGATTGACAATGGACGTCGTTCCAAACCAATCTCAGGTGCCGGTGGTCGTGCCTTGAAGTCCTTGTCACACAGCCTAAAAGGTAAACAAGGTCGTTTCCGTCAAAACCTTTTGGGTAAACGTGTCGACTTCTCGGGTCGTTCCGTTATCGCCGTTGGACCAGATTTGAAAATGTTCCAATGTGGTATTCCACGTGAAATGGCGATTCAGTTGTTCAAACCTTTCGTTATCAACGAAATCGTAAATCGTGGCATTTCTTCGAATCCGAAGAGTGCTGAAAAGCTCATCGAACGTCAAGATCCACGCGTCTGGGACGTCGTCGAGTCCGTCATTGAAAACCATCCGGTTCTCTTGAACCGTGCGCCTACCTTGCACCGTCTGGGTATCCAAGCCTTTATGCCGAAGTTGGTTGAAGGTCGTGCCATTCGTTTGCATCCATTGGTAACCCCAGCGTTCAACGCCGACTTTGATGGTGACCAAATGGCTGTCCACGTACCACTTTCTGAATCGGCACGTGCTGAGGCTGAAATCTTGATGTTGGGTTCCAATAATATCTTGGGTCCAAAAGATGGTAAGCCCATCGTCACACCGTCACAGGACATGGTCATGGGTAACTTCTATCTGAACATGGAAGAAGGCGCTCAGGAGTACTTTGCGAAAGCAGATGCTTTGGAAGCTTTAGGGGATCTTGAGAATGCACGTATGTGGCGTTTGTTTGGATCCAATGAGGGTCACGTCTACCGTGACATCAATGAAGCTGTCATCGCATACGAAAACAAACACATTCACTTACACACACGTATCGCAGTCAAGGCCTCAACTTTAGGTAAACTCGGTTTCACACCGGACCAAAACAAAGGTTACTTGATCACAACTGTGGGTAAGTTGATCTTCAATGAAATGTTCCCAAGTGATTTCCCATACTTGAATGAAGTCACCAAAGAAAACTTCGTCGCGACCCCAAATCGTTACTTTGTCCCACAAGGCCAAAACGTTAAAGATTATGTCGCTAAACTCGAAATCAGTAAGGACTACAAGAAGAAGGATCTTGGATCCATCATCTCGGAAGTCTTCAACCGTTATGGAACCTCCCAAACCTCCCAGATCTTAGATAAGATCAAAGACAATGGATTCAAGTATTCCACGGTTGCCGGTATGACCGTCGCCCTCAGTGACATCGTCGTATCCCCGAATACCCATGATTATGTTGAACAAGGTAAAGTTCAAGAAGCCAAATTGATGGAACTCCGTCAACGTGGACGTCTGACCCCTCGTGAGTGGGAACGTCATGTGACCATCTTGTGGGATCGTATCAAATCTGAAATCGGAAAAGACTTGGAAGCACATCTTCCACGTAAGAATCCAATCAACATGATGAAGACCTCTGGAGCGCGTGGTAACGCGTCCCACTTCACCCAGTTGGCAGGTACACGTGGTTTGATGGGTAAACCATTCAAAGCCGCGACTTCAGGCGATGTTCTCCAACAATATGAATCCGAAGACGTAACTAAGAATAAAGAACCATTGATCGATAAGGTCGTTGACTTGATCGATTGGGGTGTTCTTGATTACCTCATTCCTAGTGATGACATCGATAAACTCAACAGTCTTGAAGAAGGACCGCATAAAGTTGAGTTCATGCGTAACATCGCAGACATGTTGGTGGATCGTAAGAAGAAAGAAGGTTTGGATGATATCTTGCGTAAAGCAACGTCCAGCCGTCAGAAACAAAGTCTCATCTTGGAACTTCTCAAAGAAGAATCCAAAGAAATCTACGCTGAATTGTCCTCTGCAGAAATCAAAACCATCAAGTCCATTCGTGATTTGAAGGAAAAAGCAGAAGTCCTGCAAGCTTTAGGCCGTCGCTTGGTAGAAGAAAACCGTGTTACGGAAGAAACCTTGCATAAAGCAGAACTCTCACGTCAATTGCGTGTAACGGTTATGGAGCTTTTGAGTAAAGAATCCCCTATGATCGTCGACCTTTTGACGCCGGATCAAAAGTTGGAACTCAAATCCATCAATCGCACCAAGAACCATGAAGGTCTACGCAACTTTGCGTTGAGCTTGATGAATGACAATGCCTTGAACTTGGATAAGGTCCAACAAGCACACATGCTCTTGATCGTTCCGGAGTTCATCAAGAAACATCTAGAAAAAGAAAGCAATTTCATTAAAAACATCACCACGCAGAAAGAATTGGATGGTTTACGTCTGAAACGTGCGAATCGTGATGAATATGTGAATGTACTTGCGGAACACTTGGTGGATGAGAACCGTGTTTCCATGCAGATGTTGGAGAAACTCGAAAGCGATATTCGCAAAGAGAAGTCTTCCTTGTTGGCAGAGCACCTTGCTTTGGCAACGCCTGAAATCATGGACCTCTTGAGTGATGAAGATAAACTCATCCTGAAGAACATCAAGGGTAAGAAACAACGTTCTGAAGAATTGAAGCCATTGATTGAAACTTTGATGAATGATTTGCGTTTGGATGATGAACTTCTCCAAAAGGCAGAACTTCGTAAAGTCATCATGGATGGTTTGAAGAATCAAGATGATTTCATTATTGAGTTACTCAGTGATGAAGAAATCATCTCATTGAATGAACACAAAGATAAGAAGCTGAAAGCAGATTCCCATAAGCGTATTAGTGACGCGATCATCGAAGATGGCCGCTTCACCCAAGTCCAACTCGAAGAGTATGTCGTACTCAAGGAAATGGTTTCCAAAACTGTAAGTTACCTTGAAGAAGGTGCTCGTGAAGTCTTGGCCTTGGTCGAAGAGTCTTACGATCTCGAACAAATCGAACGTAAGCAGTTCCCTTCGATCGCCTTGGAATTACTAAAGGCAAATCGTATCGATCAAGCTTTCTTAGATCGTTTGGACACCAAGAAATTGGTCATGGAGATGTTGGCGCTCGATGCGGCCGAAATCCGTGGCTTACTCAGCGGCATTCAAACTGAGATCCTAGCAGAAGCCAAAGGCAAAAACATGGAACTCATCCGCAATGTAGCGGAAGGTTTGATTGAAGAAGACAAAGTTTCCACTGAGCACATCGCTCGTTGGCAACGTCGTGAACTCATCGCGAAGACACGCAAGTTGATTCAGGTGGAGTCCGATAAGATTTTACAAACATTGCATTCAGATGAAATCGCACAATTGCGTGTGAACAATAAGGATTTGGATGATTCGTTCTATGATTTGGCGAAGAAACTCATTGATTCTGAAAAGATCTCCTATAAGAAGTTCTTGGAAGTCAAAGACAATGAAGTGGCTTACACGCCAGATCAAGGTGGAACCGAAGTCCGTGATGCCGTTAAAGTTGAAGCCTTGCGTGAACGTAAGTACGCGACCTCGATCTTCGAAGTCCCGATCTACTCCTCATTCCGTAAAGGTTTGAACGTTTCCGAATTCTTTATCTCGACGCACGGTGTCCGTAAAGGTTTGACCGATACCGCTTTGAAAACAGCAGAATCGGGTTACTTGACTCGTCGTTTGGTTGACGTTGCGCAAGACCTCTTGATCTCTGAAGAAGACTGTGGAACCGATCGTGCGTATGTTGTGGAAGACATCATGGATCGTAAGACCAACTCCGTTATTGAAGGCATCTACGACCGTTTGGTTGGACGTTATGCCAAGGAAGATGTCATTCATCCAACAACCCAGGAAGTCTTGGTTGAAAGTGATGAACTCATCACCGACGACATCGCTCGCCAAATTGTTGAAGCAGGTGTCAAGAAGGTCCTCATTCGTAATGTGTTCTCTTGTGAATCCATCTACGGTGTATGTAAGAAGTGTTATGGTCGCAACATGGCAACGGGTAAGATCGTTGAAGTGGGCGAGGCTGTTGGTATCATGGCTGCTCAATCCATTGGGGAACCAGGTACTCAGTTAACCATGCGTACCTTCCACACCGGTGGGGTCGCTGCTGCTGAAGGGGGCGATATCACACAAGGTTTGCCGCGTGTCGAAGAACTCTTTGAAGCCCGTCGTCCGAAGAAACCTGCGCTCTTAGCGAAGATCTCTGGTACGATCACTACGATTGAAGGGGTTGACCCGAATATCTACTCCTATCTCTTGTCGGTTGTGAACACGGAAGAACAGAAGTTCAAGAAGATCCGTGATTTGGAATCCTTCAAGACACCTGAAGATGGTACGGAAAGTCGCGGTAACAAAGACTTGTTGATGCGTATCGTCATCACGAATGAAAAGGAAAGTGTTGAACACTTCGCATCCTTGACCCAGCACATCCGTCCTTGGATCAAGGTTGGTGTTGAGATCGAAGCCGGTGACAAGTTGACTGAGGATCATATCGATCCTAAGGAACTCTTAGAAGTCGGTGGCGTACTCAGCGTTCAAAACTACATCCTCAAAGAAGTTAAGAAAGTATACCAAAGTCAAGGGATTGAAATCTCTGACAAACATATTGAAGTCATGATCAAACAAATGTTGCGTAAGGTCGTGGTCACGGATGGTCGTGATACACACATGAGCGCAGGCGTTCAGATCAGTTTGCCGAACATCACCAACCTTAATAAGAAAGCCTTGTTAAGCGGTCGTCGTCCAGCAACCTTCAAACCTGTACTGTTGGGTATTTCCAAGTCCTCGGTTGAAACGGATTCATTCCTATCTGCCGCATCATTCCAAGAAACCACCAAGGTATTGACCGATGCGTCCATCAAGGGCAAAGTTGACCACTTATTGGGTCTGAAGGAAAACGTCATCATCGGTAAGAAGATTCCTGCGGGTACAGGTTCTCATGCGGAACGTGAAAGTACGACGCAAATCATTGAACTTGCTGGTGAAATGAAAGAAGCTCGTGAAGAAGTCAATCGCAGACTGATGGAAGAACAGAGCTTACCTCCGGAAATGATCCGTGATGGTAAGGAAGAAGAAGCCGACTATTAATAAATGTGAAACGCTTGAAAATATTCAGGCGTTTCACTTCACTATGTATTGACAAGCATTCTAAAAACATTTATTATTTACTAGCTTATGAAATGACATTTCCTGAAAGGGAAATATCATTTTGTAGAAAAGTTAGGCACACCCGGAAGTGTGTGCAAAGGAAAGAAAGGAGTAGCGTATGCCTACAATCAACCAATTGGTCAGTCAAGGTCGTGTAAACAAAACATACAAATCAAAGTCGCCTGCATTAAACAGAGGCTTGAATACATTGCAACGTCGCCCAACTGACATCTCTTCCCCACAAAAACGAGGTGTTTGTACTCGTGTAGGGACGATGACACCGAAGAAGCCAAACTCTGCTTTGCGTAAATATGCGCGTGTACGTTTGAGCAATGGAATGGAAGTCATGGCCTATATCCCAGGGATCGGTCATAATCTACAAGAACACAGCGTCGTCTTGATTCGTGGAGGTCGTGTAAAAGATTTACCAGGGGTCCGTTACCACATCATTCGTGGAACATTGGACTGTGCTGGTGTCAACAACCGCAAACAAGGCCGTTCACTTTATGGCGTAAAACGTCCTAAAGCAGGCAAGTAAGGAGGTATTGAACCATGCCAAGAAAAGGTTATATAGCCAAGCGAGAAGTATTGGTCGATCCAATTTACAACTCAAAGCTGGTTACTCGTTTAATTAATAAAATCATGATTGATGGTAAACGTGGCGTCGCGCAAACCATCCTATACGATGCTTTCGATAAGATCGAAGCAAAAACAGGACGCAATCCGATGGAAGTCTTTGAACAAGCACTTTCCAACATCATGCCGATGTTAGAACTAAAGGCACGTCGTGTCGGTGGATCCAACTACCAAGTACCGGTAGAAGTATCTGCAGAACGTCGTTTGACTTTGGGTTTACGTTGGTTGGTGAACTACGCTCGTTTGCGTAACGAAAAAACAATGGAACTTCGTTTAGCGAATGAAATCGTAGATGCGGCCAATGGAACAGGAGCATCCGTTAAGAAACGTGATGATATCCACCGTATGGCTGAAGCAAATAAAGCCTTTGCTCATTACCGTTGGTAAGATAGTGCGAGGTTTACTAGGAAAGGAGGCTACATATTATGGCACGTGAATATTCTATTAAGAATACACGTAATATCGGGATTATGGCCCATATCGATGCGGGTAAGACCACAACGACGGAACGTATTCTCTACTACACAGGCGTAACACATAAAATTGGTGAGGTTCATGATGGCGCAGCGACCATGGACTGGATGGCTCAAGAACAAGAACGTGGGATCACCATCACATCCGCTGCTACGACTGCTCATTGGAAGGGTCACCGTATCAATGTCATCGATACACCGGGTCACGTCGACTTCACTGTTGAAGTTGAACGGTCCTTGCGTGTCTTGGATGGTGCGGTCACTGTCTTAGATGGTAAGTCTGGGGTTGAACCTCAAACTGAAACCGTATGGCGTCAAGCGACAAAGTATGGTGTGCCTCGTATCGTTTTCGTCAATAAGTTGGATGCGACCGGTGCAGATTTCTACATGTCTTTCAGATCTTTGCAAACACGTTTAGGTGCTAAAGCGACTCCGATCCAATTACCGATCGGTGCTGAGAACTACTTTGATGGTTTGATTGATTTGGTTGAATTAAAAGCTCGCATTTTCTCAGGCGCAAAGGAAAAGGAAGATACCTTTACCGATATTCCTGCAGAAATGAAAGAAGAAGTTGAAAAGTATCGTCATGCCTTGATCGAAATGGTCGCGGACTATGATGATGATCTCGTGATGAAGATTCTAGAAGGTGAAGAGCCAACGGTTGAAGAAATCAAGGCTGCGATCCGTAAAGCTACCATCACGGGTGAATTCTATCCAGTTCTTTGCGGTGCATCCTATAAGAATAAGGGTGTTACAGCAATGTTGGATGCAGTTGTGGATTACTTGCCTTCTCCATTAGATGTCCCTGCAATCACAGGTGTAACCATGGATGGTGAAGAAGATGTTCGTCACAGCAGTGATGAAGAACCATTCTCTTCGTTGGCATTTAAAGTCATGACGGATCCATTTGTTGGACGTCTAACCTATTTCCGTGTTTATTCAGGAACCATTACTTCGGGTTCTTATGTATTCAACTCTACAAAAGATGTTCGTGAACGTTTCGGACGCATCATGCAGATGCATGCCAATCACCGTCAAGAGATTCAACAAGTCTATTCCGGTGACATCGCAGCTGCGGTTGGTTTGAAGAATACGACGACGGGCGACACCTTGTGTGATGAGAAGAATGCGATCATTCTTGAGTCCATGACTTTCCCCGAACCTGTTATCAACGTTGCCATTGAGCCTAAATCAAAGGGTGACCAAGATAAGATGGGTCTGGCGTTGAGTAAGTTGGCTGAAGAAGATCCAACGTTCAGAACCTTTACCGATCATGAAACGGGTCAAACCATCATTGCCGGTATGGGTGAGTTGCACTTGGATATCTTAGTCGATCGTATGAAGCGTGAATTCAAAGTTGAAGCCAATGTTGGTGCTCCACAAGTTGCTTACCGCGAAACCATTCGTGCAGCAGCTGAATGTGAAGGTAAATTCGTTCGTCAGTCGGGCGGACGTGGTCAATACGGTCATGTTTGGGTCAAATTTGAACCCAATGAGACGGGTAAAGGCTTTACTTTCGTTGACGGCATCGTTGGTGGAACCGTTCCACGCGAATACATCAAGCCTACGATGGAAGGTATCGAATCATCCTTGGCTAATGGCCTGATTGCTGGATATCCTGTCATCGACATCAAGGCTACCTTGTTTGATGGATCCTACCATGACGTCGACTCCTCGGAAATGGCGTATAAAGTAGCGGGTTCCTTAGCACTCAAAGAAGCAGCTAAGAAATGTAATCCGGTTCTACTTGAACCAATCATGTCCGTTGAAGTCACAGCACCAAATGAATATTTGGGTTCTGTTATGGGTGACGTATCCAGCCGTCGTGGTGTTATCAAAGACCAAGAAGAACGTGGCAACGCGATCATCGTCAAGTCTGAGATTCCACTATCCGAAATGTTTGGATATGCAACCGATCTTCGTTCATTCACGCAAGGTCGTGGTACCTATGCGATGACTTTCGACCACTACAGTGAAGTTCCAAAGTCCATTGCTGAAAAGGTTGCCAAAAAGAACGCAAGCAGTAACTAGTCCTTGATTTATACTAGGGATTAGCATAAAATAGAATTGCATTTTACAAAAACCAATTAGGAGGAAATTTAAGATTATGGGAAAAGAAAAATTTGACCGATCCAAACCGCACGTAAATATTGGAACCATTGGCCACGTTGACCACGGTAAAACTACTTTAACGGCAGCGATCACGCATTACTTGGCTAAGTCCGGTGGTGCTAAAGTAATGGCATATGACCAAATCGATGGTGCACCTGAAGAAAAAGCTCGTGGTATCACCATCAATACCGCTCACGTTGAGTACCAAACTGCTGCTCGTCACTACGCACACGTAGACTGCCCAGGACACGCCGACTATGTTAAGAACATGATCACCGGTGCTGCTCAAATGGACGGTGCGATCTTGGTCGTAGCCGCAACAGACGGACCAATGCCACAAACTCGCGAACACATCTTGTTGGCACACCAAGTTGGTGTACCATACATGGTTGTCTTCTTGAACAAGTGCGATATGGTCGATGATGAAGAATTGATCGATTTAGTTGAAATGGAAGTTCGTGAACTCTTGAGTGCTAACGGTTTTGATGGCGATAATGCGCCAGTTATCCGTGGTTCTGCTCTTAAGGGCGGCGAAGGCGATCCAAAATGGGAAGCTAAATTGGGCGAATTGATGGATGCAGTTGATGCATACATTCCTAACCCAGTTCGTGAAACGGACAAACCTTTCTTGATGAGCGTTGAAGATGTCTTCACAATCACAGGTCGTGGTACTGTTGCGACAGGTCGTGTTGAACGTGGTATGTTGAAATTGTCTGAAGAAGTTGAAATCGTTGGTTTGCATGACACAAAGAAAACCGTTGTTACGGGTATCGAAATGTTCCGTAAATTGTTGGACTTCGCTTCTGCTGGTGATAACATCGGTGCATTGCTCCGTGGTGTCAACCGTGACGAAATTGAACGTGGACAAGTCTTGGCAAAACCAGGATCCGTTAAACCTCACACTCAATTCAAGGCGCAAGTTTACGTTTTGAGTAAAGAAGAAGGCGGACGTCACACACCATTCGTTGCGAACTACCGTCCTCAATTCTACTTCCGTACGACAGACGTTACGGGTGTTATCAAATTGCCAGAAGGCGTTGAAATGGTTATGCCAGGTGACAACGTCGAAATGGAAGTTACTTTGATCGCTCCTATCGCTGTTGAACAAGGTACGACTTTCTCCATCCGTGAAGGTGGCCGTACTGTCGGTGCTGGAAACGTTATTTCCATCATCGCTTAATCAGTCAAAAAGCTTAAAGCCAGTGCAAACTGGCTTTTTTCTATCTATGCAAAAAGACATCCAGAGGATGTCTTTAAATGCTTTGTTGGATAAGATTGCCTAAGCGTCGAATGCCTTCAGTGATACGTTCTGCTGTTTCATTCGCAAAACTTAATCGAAGGGAGTTGGCATGCTTCTTGTTTACGTAAAACGGATCACCAGGTACGAAGACGACTTTATCTTTAACGGCTTCATAGAATAGTTTGACGGAAGACATGCCTTCAGGCAGTTCCAACCAAACAAACATCCCACCACTGCTCGGATACACTTTGACTTCTTTAGGGAAGTAGCGAGCAATCGCATCCAACATGATTTGATGTTGGAGGGCATAACGTGTGCGAAGTGCATTGAGATGTTCATCATAGTCATTGTCTATCAAATAGTTGACTAAAATTCTTTGGTCCAATGAGCTTGAGTGTAGATCGCTGGCTTCTTTCGCAGTAAACAATTTCTTGTATACCTCTATGCTTGCGCAGACCCACCCGACCCGCATCCCGGGCGAAATGGTCTTCGAGAAGCTACCTAATAAGAGCGATTTATCCTTTAAGTATGAGCTGATGGGCTGTTGGACGCTTCCTTTATAATAAAGTTCATTATAAGGGTCATCTTCGATTAAGATGACATTGTGTTTATCAAGCATCTTTGCAACAGCCTTGCGTTTGTCTTGGCTGTATGAGATTCCACTGGGGTTCTGAAAACTTGGAATCAGGTATATCAATTTAGGGTTATGATGTATGATTTTTGCCTCAAGATCGATAAGATCAATACCATCTTCCTCTAACTTCACCGTTTGAATATCCACTTCATATGAGGTGAAGGTTTGTATGGCCCCAAGATAGGAAGGTTCTTCAATCAAGATTGTATCACCGGGTTCAAGAAAGACTTTACCAATGTAGTCGAGTGCTTGCTGGGATCCACTAGTGATCAGGATTTGATCCGCAGGAATTTCGATGCTTTGGCGGACATGATAACGCTCAGAGATGAATCGACGTAAATCCAGATCCCCATTGGTCGTCGCGTATTGTAAAACAGACGAGCCTTCATTGAGGAAAACCTTCTGCGCACTGACTTGTAATTCAGTCAATGGAAATGTCAAAGGGTTTGGGAATCCACCTGAAAATGAGATAACCTCCTTATCTTGTAAATACTTAAAGATTTCTGTAATGAAGGAGTCTTGTGTCAATGTAGCTCGACGAGCGAAGCGATAGTCCATGGCTTTACCTCAACTTAATGTTTCAATTAAAACACATCTTGTGCATACTGACAATATTTTCAGAAAACTTTCAGAAAATATTTCTTGTATTTCATACGCAGATAATCTAAGATAATCTTGCTTAATCCACAAGCAGAGGACAACGATGACAAAAGGACAAATTGAAGCGAGAATCAGCGAAGCAATGAGTAAATTTGAAGTCGAGTATATGGGACGAGGTCCTGAGAAGATTCGAACGAACATCGTACATGATATGATAATCATTCGACTCAAAGGGTTTTTAAGCGTTTCAGAGAAGAATTTGGCTTCTACAAAAGAAGGCGTTGAGTTAATCAAGCAACATCGTCGTGCATTGTTTGAGAATGCACAGACACAACTTATTGAAACGGTTCAATCCGTTCTCAATATCCAGTTCATCAGCGTTCATTCGGACGTGAGCACCGTAACGGGTGAGAAGATCATCGTCTTGATTGCGGACAAGGATATTGAAACTGAATAAACACACGGAAGACGATTGAAGGGTCAGACCAGTCAACTTGTAAGCCGAATTTTATGATTCGACTTTTTTTATTGGAGGAAAGAAATGAAAACAACACCCAGCACAATGGCGACACAGCATCCAGATAACGCAGACCAATACATCACCATTCAAGCAGAACCGGAAGAAGCCATTATCGCTTGCCTTGGACAAGAAAGAGGTGGTTTAGGCATTGAAGAAGTCATGATTGACTTTGAAGGCAAGATGACACCTTATCATCAGACTTCGCAAGTCGCAATGGGCTTGATCCAGAAAGATATGAAGTTAGGTCAAGATGCGTTTATCACACCCCGAATTCCGAATGCGAAAAAGGAGCCGGTTTTCCGTCAATTGATGAGCATCATGTCTTTGGTTGAAACCAATATCTTATGTTTCGACGCGAACAAAGGTCAAAGTATATTTGAAACCATCGTTCCAATGATTGAAAGTGGCGAAGAAATGCTTCAGATTCAAGAGCGCATCAATTCCGTCATTGAGTTGGGGAATAAGAACTATTCGATTCAGTTTGAACCCTACACGATCCGATTGATTCCTTTGATCGAAAGTGTCCCAGCTTTACTTCAAGTGGATCAAATCCTCAAAACGTATCTCAACGAACTCAAAACGAAGCAGGTCATGCCTGAGCGGCTTCGTGTCATGTTTGCACGTTCGGATTCAGCCATGTCATACGGCATGATGGCTTCCGTGCTTTCGGTCATCATTGCGATTCATAAGTCACAAGCTATTGCCAATGAACTCGGCGTCGAAATCAGCCCGATATTGGGATGTGGAGCCTTGCCTTTTCGCGGTCACTTGGATCTGAAGAACGTCGATCGCATCTTGGAAACCTATGGGGGAATTCGTACCTTTACCATTCAATCAGGAATGCGTTACGACCACGGATCCAGCGAAACCAAGAAGCTCGTTAATCGCTTGAATGTGGAGGCATCCCTAACAGAAGCCCGAACTTTTACGCATCAAGAGATCAAGCGACTTCAAGAAATGATCGCAATCTTTACAAAACACTACATGACGACATTTGTCGATATGATCTCACCCCTTGAAGAAATCACCAAACTGATACCACGAAACCGTGACCGTTTGGCAAGCTCCCGTACCGGACTAGAATATGTACGTGAAATCGCACATATGGCTGAAATTGCAGAACTTACCGAGGATGCGACTTTGAAAGCAGAGCTTTTGGCAATCGATACCGACATTCATTGCACGGTCCCACGTGCCATTAGTTTTACCGCTGCTTTATATACGATTGGCATGCCTCCGGAGTTCATTGGCGTTGGTAGAGGTCTCCATGAGATCAACGAGAAATTTGGACAAGAGGGTATGAAAGAACTGTTGCAAGCCTATCCGCAACTGAAACATGATTTGAACTTCGCGCTCAAATACATGAACCAAAAAGTAAGTCGAGGAATTCTGGATGAACGTGTACGTGAAGCCTATCAAAAGGATGTGTTGTATGCGATCGAATATCTGCATTTAAAAGAACCCGATGAAGCGTATCGTGAAGATGCTTTCTATCATACCTTGCTTAAAGCGATACGACCGATTCTATTGCATAATTTGGGTAAGCAGAAGGACTTGTTTGACGATCACGAAGAAGAAATGAAGATATTGAAGGAATGGATTGTTAAACTTGGAAAACTCAGAGGAAGTTTGGGTTAGGCTTTTCTTTCCGACCTTTACTAAGCCTATCCATGTTCATCACCATGTTTCTGCTGAGATGAGCAACGAAAAAAAGAATAACTTTCAGAAAACTTTCAGAAAATAGACTTGTTTATAAGATCAACCCGACTTAGAATGAATGTATCTTTGGAGAAATACGATGAAAAAGAGTTTAAGCACTAAGATATTTGAGCAAAATCTTTTAAAAGGGCAATTGATCGCTGGTCAAGAAGTCCAATTGAAAGTTAATCAAACACTCACTCAAGATACGACAGGCACAATGGCGTATCTACAGTTTTTAGCGATGGATGTGCCAAAGGTCAAAACGGATTTGAGCGTCGCATACATTGATCACAACATGCTTCAAACCGGCTTCGAAAATGCGGATGACCATGCCTTCATCCAATCCGTAGCCCAGAAACATGGCATCATCTTCAGTAAACCAGGAGCAGGCATTTGTCATCAAGTTCATTTGGAACGTTTCGCCAAACCCGGAACGATACTCTTAGGCTCTGACAGTCATACCCCAACCGCAGGAGGTTTAGGTGCGATTGCGATTGGAATGGGCGGTTTGGATGTGGCGGTAGCCATGGCGACAGGCAGGACGACGATCGTCATGCCAAGAATATTCAACATCAAGCTAATAAACAAACCACATCCTTATATTAATGGCAAGGACATCATCCTGAAAGTTCTCCAACAACTCAAAGTGACAGGCGGTGTTGGTTTCATCATGGAATATAGTGGTGATGGACTCCGTCATCTCAGTGTCACCGATCGTGCCACCGTGTGCAACATGGGGGCTGAATTAGGCGCGACGACATCCATCTTTCCTAGTGATGAGAATACCTTACGCTACTTGACCCAACAAGAACGTGCTCAAGACTTTGTGGCTTTGACTGCAGATGAAAATGCGGAATACGATCAAACATTGACCATCGACTTGAGTCAACTTAAACCGATGGTTGCTCAACCACACATGCCCGACAATGTGGTTGAAGTGCATGAAGTGGCGGGTTTGAAAGTCGATCAAGTCGCGGTTGGAAGTTGTACGAACTCATCCTATACCGACATGATGAAAGTTGTAGAGATCTTAAGAGGAAAAACCATTCACCCCGATGTCAGTCTGGTTATTTCACCAGGTTCGGCGAATATTTTGAGATTGTTGTCAGAAAACGGCGGTTTGTCAACCTTGATATCGGCCGGTGCACGCATCTTGGAATCGTCTTGTGGTCCCTGTATCGGGATGGGTCAAGCACCGCGTTCAAATGGAATCTCTGTGCGCTCATTCAATCGGAATTTCAAAGGTCGATCGGGAACATCCAATGCGCAAGTCTATTTGGTCTCGCCTGAAACAGCTGCGGCTTCCGCATTGATGGGTGTATTAACAGATCCAAGTCAACTTGATTTGAAATTGGACATCCAAGAGCCCGATTCTTTTGGTAAAGTTGATGGTTACTTCATTTATCCAAGTGATAATCCAAACTCAATCGAAATTGCCTTAGGTCCAAATATTCAGCCTTTCCCAAAAGCAGAGCACCTTGTGGATCGATTTGACAGTCAAGTCATCTTGATCACGAAGGATAACGTGACGACCGATGACATTGTGCCATCGTATGCGAAACTTTTGCCGTATCGTTCCAATATTCCCTATTTAGCGGATTATTGTTTCCATGGGACCGATCCTGAATTTGTGAAGCGTGTCAAAGCACTCAAGGGTGGAATCATCATCGGGGGTGAGAACTATGGTCAAGGTTCATCACGTGAACATGCGGCTTTGATTCCTTTATATCTTGGCGTCAAAGCGGTCTTGGCAAAGAGTTATGCACGCATCCATCGTTCCAATCTGATTAATGTGGGGATTCTACCTCTGGTCATTGAAGAAGGCGAGTTTGACGTGTTGGATGAACTTGAATTCCGCAATCTATTTGAACATGTGAAACAGGATGAACGTTTCAGCGTTTTCAATAAAACAAAACAAAAAGAAATAACAGTAACACTGAGTGCTACTTTGAGGGAGCGTGAAATCTTGACTCAAGGAGGCTATTTGAACTATGCCAAGTCCATTGCATAGAAAGCGCGTCACTTTGATTCCTGGGGATGGAATCGGACCTGAAATCACCTCATCCATGAAGGAGGTCATCGCGGCATTGGATGTGGATCTTGTGTGGGATGAGTACAATGCGGGATTAAAGGTCTTTGAGGAAACAGGAACACTTGTGCCACAATCGATCTACGATAGCTTTGAAAAGAATAAAGTTGCCTTAAAAGGGCCAATCACCACACCCATTGGGACAGGTTTTAGAAGCATCAATGTGGAGCTGCGCAAACGTTATGATCTGTATGCTTGTGTGCGACCCATTCAATCCATCGGCAAGGTACCCAGTCACTATCAAGCGGTGGATATCGTGCTGTTTAGAGAGAATACCGAAGATTTGTACATGGGTCTGGAAGAGCAAGTCAGTGCGGATGAAGCGCGCAGTATCAAAGTCATCACGCGACAAGCGAGCAGACGCATCGCTACTTCCGCATTTGAATACGCCGTCCAACACAATCGTAAGAAAGTGACAGTCGTGACTAAGGCGAACATCATGAAGTTGAGCGATGGTTTGTTTCTGGATACGGTACGGGATGTATCGAAGCACTATCCGACGATTGAATTCACAGAAATCCTTGTGGATAACATGTGCATGCAGATGGTTTTGAACCCCAATCAGTTTGATGTGGTGGTGACGGAGAATCTGTATGGCGATATTTTATCCGATTTAGGAGCCGCGCTCGTGGGGGGCTTGGGTTTCGTTCCCGGTGCGAATGTGGGAACTGAAATGGCTTTGTTTGAGGCCACCCATGGTTCCGCGCCGGATATCGCTGGTATGGGAATTGCGAATCCTACCGCTTTGTTATTGAGTGCGGCGATGATGTTGGATCATTTCAACGTTAAAAAAGAAGCAGACTTATTGAGAGCTGCGATTGATCGATTGTATCAAGATGAAGCCAATTTTACTAAAGATATCAAAGGTCCATTGAATACACGTGAATATACAACGAAGCTGATTCAAATCATAAAGGCTTCAAGAGGTAAAGTAGATGCCAAAACAGAATGATTTTGAACAACACATTGAGACATGGTCAAAGATCATCGAAGAACGAAACACCATTGAACCGAAACTCTATCCTCAACACAACATCAAGCGAGGTTTACGCAATGAGAATGGAACCGGTGTTTTGGTCGGGATCACACGTGTCGGTTCTGTAATCGGCTATCGTAAAGAAAACGAAGTAAAAATCCCGACGGAAGGACGATTGTATTATCGTGGTTATGACCTGTTCGATTTGGTGAACGGCTTTCAGAAGGAACATCGTTTGGGGTTCGAAGAAACCGTATATCTACTCTTGTTTGGGAAGTGTCCCAATGCACAGGAGTTGGATGAATTCAATCATGCGCTCGAAGTCCGACGTGACTTACCCAGACACTATAAAGAAGATGTGATCATCAAGATTCCTGCACCGAATATCATGAATAAACTTCAACGCGCGATCTTGACCTTGTACTCGTATGATGATAATCCAGATGATGTGAGCGTGAACAATGTCTTGCGTCAGTCGATTGATTTGATTGCGAAGTTGCCTCTTCTGGCTGCCTACAGTTACCAAGTCAAACGCCACACCTTCAACCATGAAAGTTTGGTGATCCATCGTCCCATCAAAGGAGTGGGAACCGCTGAGAATTTTCTACACTTGATACGCCCAGATGGCAAGTATACCCGTGAAGAGGTCGAAACCTTGGATCTGTTATTGGTCTTGCAGGCGGAACATGGGGGTGGAAACAACTCGAGTTTTGCGACCCATGTGGTTTCGTCTACGGGTACAGATACTTATTCAGCGATCGCGACGGCCTTAGGTTCCTTAAAAGGACCTAAACACGGGGGTGCGAATAAGATGGTGTCGGAAATGTTCGCAAACATCAGAGCCAATGTAAGCTTGAATTATTCTGAAGAAAATTTGCGCATGTATCTTCGCAAGATCCTGAATAAGGAAGCGTTTGATCAAAAAGGCTTGCTCTATGGTTTAGGGCATGCGGTATATACCTTATCCGATCCTCGAACATTGATCATTAAGCAAAAAGCAGAGCAATTGGCACTTCACAAAGGACGCATTAAAGAGTACAATCTCTATGCGGACATTGAACGTATCGGTTGTGAGATCTTGAACGAGAAGGTTAAGAACGACAATGCGATGGCGGCCAATGTGGATTTCTATGCAGGCTTCGTCATGGATATGCTCAATATCCCCGAGGACCTCTATACACCGGTCTTTGCGATCAGTCGCATCGCGGGTTGGTCGGCACATCGCTTGGAGCAAATCCTTGATGATAAAATCATGCGCCCGGCGTACATCACCTTAGGGGACTTGCAAACGTATTGTCCACTCGAAGATAGAAAATAGATCAAGTAAAGCGAGTACAAAAAGTACTTGCTTTTTATTTGACAGAGCAGTATAATATTGAAGCGCACGCAAAGACGTACGAGGTTACTGACACACTGATAAGCGTTGTCATGATCAGTGAGAAGGCAGAGAATTCGTACTGAGCGATTGGTATTAATCCAGAGGCGTAAGAAATAGGAGGATTTCATGGCAAAGAATAGCATTCGTATTCGTCTAAAGGCTTATGAGTCAAGATCATTGGATGCGGCGACAAAGAAGATTGTCGATGCGGCAAATGACTTTGGTTCAAAGAAAGTCATCGGACCGGTTCCACTACCTACCGAAAAACAGGTAATCACAGTATTGCGCGCGGTTCACAAATACAAAGATTCGCGTGAACAATTCGAGATTCGTACACACAAGCGTTTAATCGAAATCGTTGGCCCGTCCGCGGCTACCATCGATGCATTGAGTCGTTTGGAATTGCCTAGTGGCGTCGATATCGAAATCAAACTATAGTTAGGAGCACAAAATCATGAAAGGACTATTAGGAAGAAAGCTCGGTATGACGCAAGTCTTCACTACAGACGGAACATTGATTCCAGTAACTGTACTCGAAGTATTGCCGAATGTCGTTCTTCAACAAAAAACCAAAGAATCAGATGGTTATGTTGCAACACAGTTGGGTTATGAAGATGTCAAACCTCAACGTGCCAACAAACCACTAGTCGGACATGTCGCTAAAGCTAACACAAGCCCTAAAAAATTCATCAAGGAAATCCGTTCGGAAGAACTGAGTCAATATGAAGTAGGTGCCGTTATCAAAGCCGATTTGTTCGCAGCTGGAGAAATCGTCGATGTTTCCGGCACATCAAAGGGTAAAGGCTTCATGGGTGCGGTTTACCGTAACAACCAAAGCACTGGCCCGAATTCACACGGTTCTGGTCACCACCGTGGACCTGGTTCATTAGCGACCATCGGTCGTAACAATGGGATCATCAACAAGGGACGTATCATGGCTGGTCATGAAGGTCACTTGTCCACAACGAATCAAAATTTAGAAGTCATCATGGTCGATACAGACAAGAATGTCATGTTGGTCAAAGGTAATGTACCTGGACCTAAACGTGGATACGTCGTTGTCAAGACCACAGTGAAACGTGTTAAATCCGTTCCTGCTAAGGAAATCTTGGTTCGTACGGCAAAAGTAGAAGAAGTTGTTGAGACAACAAAGGAGGACTAAGCCATGCCAAAAATTACTGTATTAAATCAAGAAGGCAAGGCCCTTCATGAAATCGAATTGGCTGAAGCGGTCTTTGGGATCGAACCCAACCAACAAGCCATCTTCGATACCGTCTTGATGCAAAGAGCTTCGATGCGTCAAGGTACGCACAGTGTGAAGACCCGCGCGGAAGTCCGTGGCGGCGGTCGTAAACCTTGGCGTCAAAAAGGAACTGGACGTGCGCGTCAAGGATCCATCCGTTCTCCACAATGGAGAGGTGGTGGTATCGCATTCGGTCCTACTCCACGTTCCTATGCATACCGCATCAACCGTAAAGTAAGACGTTTGGCTGTTCGTTCGGTCTTGTCTGAAAGACTATTGGAAAATGCGGTTGTCGTTATCGATGGAATCAAAATGGATACACCGAAGACGAAAGAATTCGTTAAGATCCAAAATGCATTGAATTGCACTAAGAAAACATTGTACGTTTTCAACGGTGAAGAAGAATGGGAAACTGCATACTTAGCGATGCGTAACCTACCAAATGTATTCTTCACAACGGTTGAAGGCCTCAATATGTTTGATATGATGCGTGTTTCAAACATCGTCTTCACGGAAGCCGCTGTTAAAACCGCTGGGGAGGTATTAGCCTAATGTCTAACGCAAGAGATATCATCATTCGTCCGATCATCACAGAGAAGTCGATGCATTTGCAAGAAGTTGACAATAAGGTGACCTTCGAAGTGGCTCGTGGTTCTAATAAAACCCAAGTCAAGATTGCCGTTGAAGAAATCTTCAATGTCAAAGTTGAAAAGGTCAACATTCTCAACCAACGTCCTAGATCGAAACGTGTTGGAAAATATGTTGGGACAACAAGTGCTGTCCGTAAAGCGGTTGTTAAGCTTGCGGCTGGCCACAAGATCAACTTGATCTAAGCTGATCACATAACGGAAGAAATTACGCTATTTCCGGATAACACTGCGTAAGGAGGAAACACATGGCGATTAAAAAGTATAAGCCGACCACGCCAGGTCGCCGTGGCATGACCAGTTTGGTTTTTGATGAAATCACAACCAACAAACCAGAACGTTCATTGCTTCAATCTCTTGGTAAAGAGGGTGGCCGTAATAACAACGGTCGTATCACAACACGTCATCAAGGTGGCGGTCACAAAAGACTCTACCGTATCATCGACTTCAAACGGAACAAGGATGAAATCGTAGCGAAAGTCGCAACGATCGAGTACGATCCAAATCGTTCCGCAAATATTGCATTGCTTCACTATAAAGATGGTGAAAAACGCTACATCTTGGCTCCTAAGGGTTTGACCGTTGGGATGGAAGTTGTCAGTGGAACCACAACCGACGTCAAAGTCGGGAATGCGATGGAATTGGGCAACATGCCTGATGGTACATTCATTCATAATGTTGAATTGAAACCGGGTAAGGGTGGACAATTGGCTCGTTCAGCAGGTGTCAGTGCTCAGATCTTGGGTCAAGAAGGCAAATACTCCATCATTCGTTTAGCGAGTGGTGAAGTTCGTAAAATCGCGAGCAATTGCCGCGCTACAGTTGGGACCGTCGGTAACGAAGATCACAGCTTGGTCAACGTAGGTAAAGCTGGTCGTACACGTTGGATGGGGATTCGCCCAACCGTCCGTGGTTCGGTCATGAACCCAGTGGATCACCCACATGGTGGTGGTGAAGGTCGTACGCCAATCGGTCGTACTGCTCCAATGACACCTTGGGGTAAAAAAGCAATGGGTGTTAAAACTCGTAAGAAAAAACAAGCGTCTACTAAATTGATCGTAAGACGTAGAAATGACAAGTAGGAAAGGAGATACACATGAGTCGTAGTTTGAAAAAGGGTCCATTCGTTGATGACCACTTGATGAAGAAAGTGGAAAAACTGAATGCGGCAAGTAAAAAAGAAGTCATTAAAACCTGGTCTCGTCGTTCTACCATTTTCCCAGAATTTGTCGAACACACATTTGCTGTTTATAACGGTAAGGAACACGTTCCAGTCTATGTCACTGAAGATATGGTTGGACACAAGCTCGGTGAGTTTGTCCCAACACGTAAATATGGTGGACATGGAGCTGATGATAAGAAGGCAGGTAAGAAATAATGGATGTTAAAGCTACTGCAAAGACACTTCGTGTCCCACCGCGTAAAGCTCGTCTCGTTCTCGACCTGATTCGTGGAAAGAATGTCAAGGAAGCTGCGGCGATCTTGAAGTTCACACCAACCAGTGCATCGAATGCGACCGGTAAGGTTTTACATTCAGCTGTGGCGAATGCCGTAAACAATCACCAATTGGCTGAAGAAAAATTATACGTGAAAGCGTGTTATGCGGATGAAGGTGTTGTATTGAAGCGCTTTATGCCTCGTGCAAAAGGTTCAGCAACACAAATCTTAAAGCGTACAAGTCATATTACAGTCGTCGTGGCTGAGAGAAACTAGGAGGAACGATCATGGGTCAAAAAGTAAGTCCAATAGGATTACGCGTTGGGATTATCCGCGATTGGGAATCCCGTTGGTACGCAGAAAAAGAATATGGAGCATTGCTTCAAGAAGATATCAAGATTCGTGAGTTCCTCTTCAAACGTTTGAAGAAGGCTTCGGTCTCTCGTATTGAAATCGAACGTTCGAAACATCGCGTCGAAATCATCATCCGTGCTGGTAAAGCCGGTGAGATCATCGGTCAAGATGGCAAGGAAATCGAAAACTTAAAGAAAGAATTGACAAAGTTGATCGGTGATAAGACAGTTAAGATCACTGTATTGGCTGTTGCGAATCCTAACTTGGATGCGACCTTGGTTGCTCGTTTGATCGCTGATCAACTTGAACAACGTGCATCCTTCAGAACTGCTCAGAAACGTGCCATTCAACAATGCATGCGTTCTGGTGCGAAAGGTGTCAAAACCTTAGTTTCCGGTCGTTTGGGCGGAAATGATATCGCGCGTAGCGAAGGCTATTCCGAAGGTGTCGTACCTTTGCATACCTTGCGTTCCGATATCGATTACGCACATGCGGAAGCCGCTACGACCTATGGTCGTTTAGGTGTCAAGGTTTGGATCTGTCGCGGTGAAGTCTTGCCGGGTCAAATGGTTCAAGAACCTGAAGCTCCAAAGGAACAACAACGCGATCGTCGTCCACGTCGTGATGACAAACGTCGCAATGATTCTCGTCGTCCTCAAGCTCAAGAAGCGAAGACGGCTACGGAAGTCGCTAAAGAGGGAGGTGCCGAATAATATGTTGATGCCAAATCGTACAAAATTTAGAAGACCGCACCGTGTCTCTCACGAAGGCCGCGCAAAAGCGGGTCGTGAAGTCGTGTTTGGTGAATATGGTTTGGTAGCTGAGTCTGGTGCCTATGTGAGCAATCGTCAAATCGAATCTGCTCGTATTGCGATCACGCGTTACATGAAGCGTGGCGGACAAGTCTGGATCAAGATATTCCCGCACTTAGCTATTACAAAAAAACCACTTGAAGTCCGTATGGGTAGTGGTAAGGGGGCACCTGAAGGTTGGGTTGCCGTCGTACAACCAGGACGTATCTTATTTGAAGTTGGAGGCGTTAGTGAAGAAATCGCACGCGAAGCGTTGCGTTTGGGAGCACATAAGCTTTCTGTGAAGACCCGTTTTGTTAAGAAGGGCGAGGAGAATGCATAATGAGAAATGATATTCGCGAAAAAAGCAATGTCGAGTTGCTTAAAGATATCGATTCTTTAAAAGAAGAGTTGTTCACCTTGCGCTTCCAAAAGGCAACTGGTCAACTCACAAACTTTGGTCGTATGAAGGAAATTCGTAAGACCATCGCAAGAATCAAAACCGTGATCACTGAGCGTGAACTCAGTGAGAAGAAATAGGAGGGCAGAACGATGGAAAGAACAAGTCGCAAAGTATATCGTGGAACAGTCGTTTCCGATAAAATGGATAAAACCATTGTCGTAGAAGTCAGCACTTCCAAAACTCACCCTTTGTACAACAAGCGTGTAAAGTATTCTAAAAAATATAAGGCTCATGATGAACTTAATCAAGCTGGAATTGGTGATATCGTTGAGATTATGGAAACCCGTAAACTCTCCGCTACCAAGAACTTCCGTTTGATCAAGGTTGTCCAAAAAGCCGTTGTGTTATAGGAGGCAATCATGATTCAAAATGAAACAAGATGTAAAGTAGCCGATAACACTGGCGCTAAGGAAGTTTTGGTTATCCGTTGCTTGGGTGGTTCTCGTCGCAGAACATCCAGTATAGGGGATGTGGTTGTATGCACCGTCAAGGAAGCTACACCCGGTGGATCCGTTAAGAAGGGTGATGTCGTTAAGGCGGTTGTTGTTCGTACCGTTTATGGCGTACGTCGCGCAAATGGATCTTACATCAAATTCGATGATAACGCAGTTGTCATCATCAAGGAAGATCAGACACCTAAGGGTACCCGTATTTTCGGACCAGTTGCTCGTGAGCTTCGTGATAAAAACTTCATGAAGATCGTATCGTTGGCACCTGAAGTGTTATAGGAGGAAAGCTCGATGAAAATTAAAAAAGGCGATAAAGTCAAAGTCATTACTGGCGATGACAAAGGAACCATTGGTGAAGTTCTGAAAGCATTCCCTAAAGAAGATAAGGTGATCGTTGAAGGCGTCAAGCTTGTTAAGAAAGCTTTGAAACCGAACCAAGCGAATCCTGAAGGCGGAATGATTGAAAAAGAATCTAAGGTTCATGTTTCAAACGTTCAGCTCTACGAAGAGAAAGCTGCTAAGGCGAAGAAGACCAAAAAGGCTCCTGCAAAAAAAGCAGAAGAAAAGAAACCCCGTGCTAAAAAGAGCGCGGCGAAAGAATAGGAGGGCACCATGAATCGTTTACAAGAAAAGTATGCACAAGTAGTGGTTCCTGCTTTGATGAAGGAATTCGAATATTCCTCAGTCATGCAGGCTCCTAAGGTTTTGAAAGTAGTCATCAATATGGGTATCGGTGATGCGATCGCTAACTCCAAAGCATTGGATGAAGCGGTTGCGGAATTGACTCAATTGGCAGGTCAAAAGCCAGTGATTACAAAGGCTAAGACTTCCATTGCGAACTTCAAATTACGTGAAGGCATGGAGATCGGCTGTAAGGTTACCCTACGTGGTAACAAAATGTATGAATTCTTGGATAAGTTGATGAATGTCGCACTTCCACGTGTACGTGACTTCCGCGGTGTCAATGGCAATGCCTTTGATGGTCGTGGGAACTACACTTTGGGTGTAAAGGAACAACTGATTTTCCCAGAAATCAACTTTGATAAAGTCAACCGTGTTCGCGGTATGGATATCGTCATTGTCACATCTGCATTAACCAATGCGGAAGGACGTGCCTTGCTTAAGGGCTTGGGCATGCCATTTGAAAAGAAATAGGAGGACAGAATCATGGCAAAAACATCATTAATCGTTAAAGCAAATCGTCCTCAAAAGTTCAAAGTGCGTGAATATACTCGTTGCGAACGTTGTGGACGTCCACATTCCGTATTGTCTAAATACAAACTCTGCCGTATTTGTTTCAGAGAGTTGGCTTACTTAGGCCAAATTCCTGGAGTCAAAAAGGCAAGCTGGTAAGAAAGGAGAACACCCATGATGAATATGACAGATCCAATTGCGGATATGCTTACTAGAATTCGTAACGCCGTACAAGCGCGTCACGATGCGGTGGAAGTTCCATCCAGCAAGGAAAAAGTAGAAATTGCTCGTATTTTAAAAGAAGAAGGTTTCATTAACGGATACATCGTATCGGGTGATCTACAAAAGGTCATTACCATTTCTTTGAAGTACGGTCCTAACAAAGAAAAAGTATTATCTGGTTTGAAACGTATTTCAAAACCAGGCTTACGTGTCTATGTTGATGTTGAGCGTATCCCTAGAGTCCTTAATGGCTTAGGTGTAGCAATTCTTTCAACTTCTCACGGATTGATTACCGACAAACAAGCGCGCGCACAACGTGTGGGTGGCGAAGTTGTCGCCTACGTTTGGTAGAAGAAAGGATAAACCATGTCACGTATCGGAAATAAAGCGATTACCGTTCCAGCTGGTGTTGAAGTAACGATCAACCCAGGGAATGAGGTGACGGTCAAAGGTCCTAAAGGAACTTTATCACGTCAATTCAATCCAGGATTAGGGATTGAAATCAATGAAGGCATTCTGACTGTTTCTCGTCCTAACGAACAGAAGCACACGAAACAACTTCATGGGACGACCCGTGCTTTGCTCTTCAATATGATTGAAGGCGTAAGTAACGGCTACACCCGTGCATTGGAATTGGTTGGTATCGGTTACCGTGCCAACGTTGCTGGAAGCAAGTTGACCATTAACATTGGTTACTCGCACCCAGTTGTATTTGAAATCGAACAGGGTCTAACAATTGAATGCAAGACACCTACTGAGATCGTTGTATCAGGTATTGATAAGCAACGTGTCGGTGAGTGGGCTGCAAACATTCGTGCCGTTCGTAAGCCAGAGCCATATAAAGGCAAAGGTATTCGCTATAAAGGCGAAGTTGTCCGCCGCAAAGAAGGTAAGACAGCGGGTAAGAAATAGTGGGAAAGGAGAAAACAGTTCATGCTTAAGAAAATATCAAAGAATTTTGAAAGACAACGTAGACATGCTCGTGTACGGAATAAAGTCGCTGGGACTGCTGATCGCCCACGTTTAAACGTTTTCCGTTCGAATGCCCACATTCATTGTCAATTGATTGATGATGTAAAAGGTGTTACACTCGTTTCTGCAAATAGTGTAGAATTGAAGTTGGAAAACGGCGGTAATATTGCCGCTGCCCAGGCTGTTGGTACTGAGCTTGCGAATCGTGCAATCAAAGCTAATATTAAGAATGTAGTGTTTGACCGTGGTGGATACCTCTATCACGGAAGAGTCAAAGCGCTTGCGGATGCCGCAAGAACAGCTGGACTTGAATTCTAGGAGGTCGCCATGGAACGTAAACCAAGAAGATATACAAGAGAGCCTAAAGAGTTCGAAGAACGCGTAGTCACGATCAACCGTGTAACCAAGGTTGTTAAGGGTGGACGCCGCTTCCGTTTTGCTGCATTGGTCGTTATCGGAGACAAGAAGGGTCGTGTTGGTTTTGGTACCGGCAAGGCGAATGAAGTTCCTGATGCAATCAAGAAAGCAATCGAAGATGCAAAAAAGAATTTGATTACAATTCCTATCGTAGGAACAACGATTCCGCACACAGCGACTGGTAATTTCGGAGCAGGATCCGTTTTGATTCGCCCTGCTACAGAAGGTACCGGGGTCATCGCAGGTGGACCGATTCGTGCCGTTCTTGAGTTGGCTGGTGTCAATGATATCCTTACCAAGTGTTTGGGTTCACGTACGCCAATCAATATGGTTCGTGCAACTGTTGCAGCCCTTAAGAGCTTGAAGACTGTTGAAGACGTCGCTAAACTTCGTGGATTGACTCGCGAAGAAGTGCGTGCTTAAAGGAGGCCATTATGAAGTTACATGAATTAAAGTATAACGAAGGTGCTCGTAAAGATAGCAAGCGTTTAGGCCGTGGTCAGGGTTCTGGTCAAGGTAAGACAGCTGGTAAAGGTCATAAAGGCCAATTAGCACGTTCAGGTGGTGGTGTTTCGTTAGGGTTCGAAGGTGGTCAAACACCGATCTTCCGTCGTATCCCAAAACGTGGTTTCACCAATTTCACACGCGTTGAATATGCAATCGTCAATGTCGAAGCGTTGAACCGTTTCGAAGATGGCGTTGAAGTCACACCTACTTTGTTGTTTGAAGCTGGTTTGGTTAAGAAAGAATTGGACGGAATCAAAATTTTAGGCGTTGGGACTTTAGAAAAGAAGTTGACTGTTAAAGCAAACAAATTTTCTAAGTCAGCTGTCGCGTTGATTGAACAAGCAGGCGGAAAAGCTGAGGTCATCTAGCATGATCAAGACATTCGTCAATCTGTTCAAGCAAAAAGATATTCGAAAGAAGATTTTCTTCACGTTGGCAATGTTGTTTGTATTCAGACTGGGTGCAGGGATTCCTGTGCCTTTGGTCGATACAGACGCATTGTTGGCGGGTGTTGCGGATAACTCCGTACTAGGGATCATGAACCTGTTGGGTGGTGGAGCGTTGCAAAACTTCTCGATCTTCGCAATGGGGGTCGGTCCTTACATCACAGCTAGCATCATCATTCAACTCTTAGCAATGGATGTTGTGCCTGCACTTACCGAAATGGCGAAGTCAGGTCAACAAGGTAAACGTCAACTTGACAAGATCACCCGTTATGCGGCTGTGTTCTTGGCCTTGTTCCAAGCGTTCACACTGACCTATGCCTTTGATGTGAATTATGGATTGCTTCAAGATCCAAGTGTTTCCAATTTCATTTACGTCTCTGTTGTTCTAACAGCGGGTACGATGTTCTTATTGTGGATTGGAGACCGTATTTCGAGTTTCGGTATCGGTAACGGTATCTCGATCATCATTTTTGCTGGGATCGTTTCACGAATTCCCTTCACATTTGCGAACTTGTTCAACACCATGGTGGATACAAGTAGCAATGCAGCCCTCTTCAGTGGTGTGATCAATTTCTTATTGTTTACCTTCATGTATCTGGCGATCATCATCTTGGTCATCTTCATGCAGAAGGCTGAACGGAAGATTCCGATCCAATACACGTCGAGCAATCTGCGTAAGGGTAAGAACGATGTGACGTACCTACCTTTGAAGATCAACTCTGCAAGTGTCATCCCAGTCATCTTTGCTTCGGCAGTCATGACGGCACCTGCAACCGCATTTAGTTTCTTTTCTCAGACGCAAGGTCTGTATACCTTCTTCAATGATGTGTTCAATTTCCAAAAGCCACTCGGCTTGTCGATCTATGCCATCTTGATTGTCGTATTTACTTTCTTCTACACAAACTTGCAGGTTGATCCTGATAAGATTGCGGAGAACTTGGGTAAACAAGGGACATACATTCCTGGTATTCGTCCGGGATCGGAGACGAAGGAATATCTATCCAAAGTATTGAATCGTATTACAGTATTAGGTGCGCTCTTCTTAACCTTCATTGCCGTGTTGCCTTATGTACTTCCGATGATCACGGATCTTCCAAATACCATTTCGGTGGGTGGAACAGGGATCATCATCGTCGTAGGGGTCGCATTGGAAACAATGAAAGATTTGGAAGGACAGATGACACAAAAGGTATACCGAGGTTTCATCAATTAGGAGGCATGTATGAACATACTGATTATGGGCGCGGCCGGTAGCGGCAAAGGAACGATGGCACATTTGATTGTTCAAAAGTACTCGATCCCGCATATTTCCACTGGGAATATGTTTCGAGCGCATATGTATGGAAATACACCTTTAGGATTGGAAGCGCGTAAGTATATCGATGAAGGTCGTTTAGTACCAGATGATGTGACGATCAGAATGATTCAAGAACGCTTGCTTGAACCAGATTGCTTAAAGGGTTACCTTTTAGATGGTTATCCAAGAACATTGGTTCAAGCAGAAGCGTTTGAGGATATAGCGGCTCAAATCGATCGACCTGTACAAGCGGTTATCAACCTCAAAGTACAGTTGGATGATTTGGCTGAACGTGTCACGGGACGCCGTGTTTGTGAAAAGTGTGGCTCGATCTTCCACATCAAAGCACAACCTCCGAAAGTTTCGGGTGTGTGTGATGTATGTGGTGGTGAATTGGTTCATCGTTCAGATGATACCGTTCAACAACTCGCAGTCCGCTTGAAGGAACATGTGACCATGACGCAACCTGTATTGGATTTCTATTCTAAGAAGGGCTTGGTGTTCGATATCAACGCTTCGCGACCGATCGATGATGTATTTCATGACATTGATAAGGTGTTGGGGCAGTTGTAATGATCACAAGCAAATCGAAGCGTGAAATCGATCTCATGCGTAAAGCAGGAGAAATTGTTGCATTGGCTCACCAAGCGGTGGCTGAGGCAATCAAACCTGGTGTCACCACCGGAGAGCTGGATCGCATTGTCGAGAAAGTGATTCGTGATCATCAGGCAACACCTTCATTTAAGGGATACAATGGCTTCCCCGCCGCGATTTGTGCTTCGGTCAACGAAGTATTGGTCCATGGGTTTCCATCCAAGTATGCTTTGAAAGAAGGCGACATCATATCCGTAGATATCGGCGCTTGTTATAAGGGCTATCATGGCGACAGTGCATGGACGTACGCCGTCGGGGAAGTAAGCGAAGAAGCGAAGCACCTGATGGATGTCACCAAGCAGAGTCTCTATGAAGGCTTAAAAATGGTTAAGGCAGGTGTACATTTGTCGGATATCTCCAACACGATTGGAGAGTACGTCTATTCTTATGGATATTCGGTGCCCTATGAATACACCGGACATGGAATAGGCGCAAATCTACATGAAGATCCAGCCATTCCCAATTATGGACCAAAAGGTAAAGGGCCGATTCTCAAAGCTGGGATGACGCTGGCGATTGAACCGATGGTTCATCGTGGTAAACCTTTTACCAAAGTATTGGAAGATGATTGGACAGTCGTAACCAAAGATGGATCCTTAGCGGCTCATTATGAGCACACCGTACTTGTTACGGAGGAAGGTTACGAAATCTTAACCACCATCTCAAAGGAGGAAACTTTACTGAATGGGTAAACAAGACGTTATTGAAATTGAAGGCGTGGTAGAGAAAGTTCTACCGAATGCGACCTTCGACGTGAAATTGACCAACGGGCATATGCTTAAAGCCCACGTTTCTGGTAAAATCCGCATGCACTACATTCGCATTTTACCAGGTGACCGCGTAACCGTTGAAATCTCACCGTATGATTTAACACGTGGGAGAATTACATTTAGACACAAGTAGTGTCAAGGAGTGACAAGTATGAAAGTTAGACCATCAGTCAAACCCATATGCGACAAATGCCGGATCATCAAACGAAATGGTCGCGTAATGGTTATTTGTGAGAATCCTAAGCACAAACAACGTCAAGGATAATTGGAGGAACATAGAAACATGGCTCGTATAGCAGGGATTGATATTCCACGCGATAAACGTGTGGTTGTATCATTGACATATGTATATGGAATCGGCCGTCCTTTGGCTGAGAAGATTTTGGAAGCTACACAAATTTCTGAGGACATCCGCGTAAAAGACTTAAGTGATGATCAAGTCAACGCGATTCGTAAGGAAGTAGATAATATTAAAGTTGAAGGGGATTTACGTCGTGAAATCAACTTGAACATCAAACGTTTGATGGAAATCGGTTCATACCGTGGTTTACGTCATCGTAAAGGTTTGCCAGTTCGTGGACAAAGAACACGTACGAATGCTCGTACGCGTAAAGGACCACGTCGTACTGTAGCGAACAAGAAGAAATAGGAGGACTTGAAACATGGCAACAAAACAAGCAACACGTAAACGTAAAGTACGTAAGAATATTGCTCGCGGTGTCGCGCACATTCATTCAACCTTCAATAACACCATCGTAACGATCACCGATGAACAAGGTAACGTAATCTCTTGGTCCAGTGCTGGTGCATTGGGTTATAAAGGTTCACGTAAGTCAACGCCTTATGCCGCTTCTCAAGCATCTGAAGCAGCCGCTAAAGCAGCGATTGATCATGGAATGCGTACCGTTGAAGTATTGGTTAAAGGAGTTGGACCAGGCCGTGAATCTGCTGTTCGTAGCTTGCAAGTAGCAGGCATGAACATTACAGTCATCAATGATGTAACGCCTATTCCACATAACGGCTGTCGTCCACCAAAACGACCACGTGGTTAGTCTTACATTGAGGAGGGGCTGAAATGCAAAAATTTGAACGTGCACAATTTGAAATACAGGAATATGTAGAGTCACAAAGCTACGGAAAATTCGAAGTACAACCTTTGGAACGTGGTTTTGGGACAACGATTGGCAACGCATTAAGAAGAGTGTTACTCTCCTCGCTACCGGGAGCAGCGGTTTATTCTGTTAAAATTGAAGGCGTATATCACGAATTCACCTCAATTCCTGGTGTCGTGGAAGATGTCACTAATATTATTCTAAATTTAAAGGACTTGATTCTAAGCATCAGTGATGATGACACCTATACTCTTCGCATCAATGCAAAGGGAAGCAAGGTTGTGACCGCAGGTGACATCGAATGCCCAGCAAACGTAGAAATCTTGAATAAGGATCACGTTCTTGCGACTTTGGAAGAAGGCGCAGTACTTGAAATGGAAATGAAGGCAAAGAATGGCCGTGGCTATGTCTCTGCTGACCAAAACAAGTCGCTTCACCAAGGGGGCGCACAAGGGATTGGTACGATTTATACCGACTCCATTTATACACCAATCAAACGTGTCAGCTACAATGTGGAACCGACACGTGTCGGGCAAGATGCTCGTTATGACAAGTTGATTTTGGAAGTTTGGACCAATGGTTCAATCACACCTCAAGCATCCTTGGCATTGGCGGCTCGTATCTTGACCGATCACTTGGATTTGTTCAGTGATATCAATGATCAAGTTTCATCCATGGATTCCGTAATCAAAGAATCTACGAATGAAAGTACCAATAAAGGTATGGTCATGATGATTGAAGATCTAGACTTATCCGTACGCTCCTACAACTGTTTGAAGCGTGCTGGTATCCAAACGGTTGACGAACTCACACAACGCAGTGAAGAAGAAATGATGCGTGTTCGTAACTTAGGTAAGAAATCATTAAAAGAAGTTAAAGAAAAATTGATCGACATGGGCCTCGGCTTCAAGGTCTATGATTAAGGAATGAGATAAACTATGGAAAATCGTAAATTTGGACGGACTGCCGATCACCGCAAAGCGATGTTACGCAACTTAGCAACCAGTTTGATTGTCAGTGGTAAAATCGAAACAACAGAAATGAAGGCAATGGATCTTCGTTCCGTTGTGGATGAGTTGATCACCATTGCTAAAAAGGGCGACTTGCATGCACGTCGTCAAGCAGCTGCTTTTGTTCGCGATGTCATTGCGGATAAGAAGACAGGCCAAACTGCATTGCAGAAATTATTTGATGAAATCGCACCGAAGTATGCTGACCGAAAAGGTGGCTATACTCGCGTCTTGAAGACAAGCGTACGTCGTGGGGATGCAGCCCCGATGGCAACCATCGAGTTGGTCTAAAACATTGGGGAGCGTCTGCTCCCCTTTCTTATTTATGGAACGTTTGAATGCAATCAAGTATAAAGCGATCATGAACAATGTCCCCATCATGGAAGATGCGGGTATTTTGTTTTGCCAAGACTTCATACGTTCCCATAATGTCGTTAATATTCTAGAAATTGGTACAGCAGTGGGCTATTGGAGTATTGCAATGGCGTTGTTGGATTCCAAGATCAAGATCACTACAATTGAGTTCAGTCATGCACGCTATGTTGAAGCATTGATGAACGTTAAAAGCTTTAATCTTGATCATCAAATTGAATGCATATGGATGGATGCTAAGGATTATCAAACCGACAAAAAGTTTGATTTGATCTTTTTGGATGGACCCAAAGCTCAACAACTCAATTATTTCAATCTCTTTATTGACAATCTATCTGCCAAGGGAACGATTTTGGTGGACAACATCGATTTTCATGGTCATGTCGCGAATCGCTCAGAACTTGTCTTACGTAAGAATTTACGTCACATGGTTGAAAAAATCGCGCATTTTCAAAAAGTGCTTGAAGGGAATCCAAATTACATCACGCATAAGTACGATGTCGGGGATGGAGTCTTGCTGATATGGCGTAAATACCCAGAAAGCATAGATTGTGATATGATAACCAAAGGAGAATCCCGATGAAAACATTACTCAAACTATTCGCACTTGGTGCGGCTGCTTATGGTGTTGCACAACTGGTTAAAAAAAATATACAGAAGAATCTTCCATCAAAGCTGGATATCGATCAGAAAAATCCTGAGCTTGCACAACTTAAAGAAGACATCACACTTGATCCTGCGATCGTTCAAAACTATCGTGTCCAAACGAAAGTCTTATTGGAGGCTTTTCCAGAGGCAACGACCTTGGAATGTACACATACCATCAGTTTTGTAGATGAAGTCAACTGCGATATCTTCAAGACGAAACTCGGATCTCAGTATACATTGCAAGAACAATCCGATGCGGTTCACTGTGTATTCAAAGAACAGATCAACGCAGACGTTCAAAGTGCGTTTGATGCCGTTTTGAGTGTTGCACAACTTGCAGCGAATGCACATGGGATTTATCAAGATTATCATTTTGTGAAGAGCAATTAAAGAAGGAACTATGAATCCAATTGAAATTAAGAATTTGAATTTTTCATACGATCAAACACAAGATGTCGTAAAAGACGTCTCTTTTGTCGTTAAAAAAGGGAGTTATACAACACTCATTGGTCACAATGGAAGTGGAAAAAGTACGATCGCAAAACTTATCATCGGTTTGCTTGAAAAGGAAAAAGGATCCATCTTGATAGATGGTGAAGAATTGAGTCTTGAATCGATTGAAGGCATACGTCGTAAGATCGGTATCGTGTTTCAAAATCCAGACAACCAATTTATCGGAGCCACGGTTCGGGATGATATCGCATTTGGTCTGGAGAATCATCAAGTTGAACCCAGTGAGATGGATGTGATCATCGAGAATTATGCGCGTGAAGTGGGTATGTCGGAATATCTTGATCATGAACCAACACGCTTATCCGGTGGACAGAAGCAACGTGTTGCCATAGCGGGTATTCTTTCTATGAAACCAGATATTCTAATTCTGGATGAAGCCACCTCGATGCTGGATCCTGAAGGTAAGGAAGACATCAACAAGCTTGTAAAGCAACTGCATAAAGAAAACAACATGACCATCCTCTCCATCACCCACGATGTGGAAGAAGTTTTAAAGAGCGATCATGTCATCGTCATGTACGAAGGACGTATCGTCAAAGATGGAACACCCAGTGAAGTCATGAAGAATGAAGAAGAGTTGATTCGTTTGAAGCTTGCGGCACCATACAGTGTTCGGCTTGCCAATGAGCTTAAGAAGTTGGGCATCCCTGTCAAACAAGCATGGGATATGGAAGGGATGGTGGACGAATTATGCCAATTGCTTTTGAACAAGTAAATTACATTTATGCTCCTAAGACCCCTTTTGAGTATGAAGCTCTAAAAAGAATCGATCTCGCGATTGAGTTGAATAAGATCACCGCCATCATCGGTCCCACCGGAAGTGGCAAGAGTACTTTGGTTCAACATTTGAATGCACTGTTATTACCGAGTTCTGGAACCATCTATGTATTGGATCGTGAAATTGTCGCAAATCAAAAAAACAAAGATTTGAAATCGTTGCGGAAAAAAGTCGGTCTCGTTTTTCAATTTCCTGAGTATCAATTATTTGAAGAAACCATCATCAAGGATGTCATGTTTGGGCCTTTGAATTTTAAAGTCACTGATGAAGAAGCCCGTCAAAAAGCCATGAAAGCCTTGGCAATGGTCGGCTTGGATCCCAGTTATTATGAACGCTCCCCTCTAGATATATCTGGAGGACAGAAACGACGCGTCGCAATCGCAGGCATCTTGGCCATCGACCCAGATGTCTTGGTTTTGGATGAACCGACAGCAGGTTTAGATCCACAAGGAGCAAAGAGCATGATGGAGCTTTTTGTGGAGCTCAATCGTACCCATCACAAGACGATTTTAATCGTGACTCATGATATGGATCATGTGTTGAATTACTGTGATAATGTCGTCGTAATGAAGAAGGGCGAGATTCTGACGCACCAACAAGTCAATGATTTCTTCTTTAAGGGAGAAGATGTCTTGGACATTGAAATGGCATTGCCTCAACGTTTGAAATTTACGGAGGCATTACGGGCTAAGGGTTTTAAATTGACGGATAAGATCCGCAATGTTCAAGAACTCGCTTTAAGTATCAAAAAGGAGATAAGCCATGAATAATATTGCATTAGGCCGTTATCTTCCTTTAAATTCGATTATCCATAAAATGGATCCTCGTTATAAGTTGCTCAGTATGTTGATTCTGATGGTCACCATCTTCTTACCCTCTGGGTATATCGGTTATGTGATCATTGGTGTTTTCGTACTGTTGGCCTTGCTTTTGGCAAAGCTGAATTTCACGATGATTTTCAAAGCGATGAAACCGATGTTGTTCATGTTGGTTTTTTTGACCTTTGTCAATGCGTTGGTACTCAGAACAGGCTATGTTCTTGTGGATGTACTAGGCTTCAAAATCTACAGTGATGCGATATTCAGAACCTTATACATAACGGTAAGGTTATTGTTGATGATCATGGTCACGACGATTCTGACAGCTTCCACCAAACCTTTGGATTTGACCTTGGCCATTGAAGATCTCCTAAGTCCTTTCAAACGCTTTGGTTTTCCAGCCCATGAGATCGCAATGATGATTTCAATCGCTCTCCGGTTTATTCCAACCTTGATTGATGAGACGAATCGCATCATGAAGGCGCAGGCGTCACGTGGGGTTGATTTAAAAGAAGGGAACTTTAAAGAGAAGATTGTCGCAATCTTATCTTTGATCGTGCCCCTTTTCGTGTCGAGTTTTCAGCGTGCCGAGGAGTTGGCGGATGCCATGGAAGCTCGAGGTTATGTCCCTTCCGCAACCCGTACACGCTATAAGCAATTGGTGCATGGTCTCAAAGATTACATCATGTTGGGGAGTGTCATCCTTTTGCTGGGTGTCATCATATGGCTAAGTCTGTAAAACGTATCCTCTGTACCGTGATGTACCATGGTGCGCATTACGCAGGTTGGCAGGTTCAGGACACGAAAGTATCCATCCAGTCCACCATTCAGACGGTATTGAGCCGCATGCATCATCGACCAGTTAAAATCACAGGTTCTGGCCGTACTGATGCAGGAGTGCATGCCTTTGGCCAATGTTTTCACTTTGACTCCGACTTGGACATCAGTGAAGAGCGTTGGGTGTATGCTTTAAACAGTCAGCTTCCCAAGGATATCAAGATTTTGGGAGCTCAATTTGTCGATCCACGTTTCCATGCACGTTTCAGTGTGGTATCGAAACAATATGATTATCTTGTATTCAAGGAAGAGGGAAACCCTTTTACCTATCAAACGCATTTGAGCATCACTCAAAAACTCGATATGGAAGCCATGCATCAAGCTATGGGTTATTTGATAGGGACGCATGACTTTACGAGTTTCTGTGCGAACACCTTGGATGAAATGCCAAATCAGGTGCGCACCTTGATGAACTTCCAATGTATCGATGAAGGCGACCAATATCGTTTTGTACTTGAAGGCAATGGGTTCATGCGCTATATGGTGCGTATGTTGGTTGCGGTGGTTTTGGATGTCGGTCTCCACAAATTATCGGCTTCCGATGTCTTGAACATCTTAGATAAAAAAGACAAGCGTGCCTACAGTGGAATCGTAGATGCCTGTGGACTCTATCTTATGGAAGTCCATTATGAAGGAGAGTAAATGATCAAAACAAATTACCATACCCATACGACACGCTGTAAACATGCGGTCGGTAGTGATGAGGCCTATGTCTTAGCTGCGATCGAAGCTGGTTTGGATGAAATTGGTTTTTCAGATCATGCGCCATGGCCTAAACATCCTTTGGAAGAACATTTTATTCGAATGCACATGGATGAGTACAATGACTATGTGGAATCTATTTTGAGATTGAAGCGTCAATACGCCAACAAAATCAAGATCAGACTTGGCTTGGAAGCGGAATACTATGAAGATCGCATGGAAGTGTTGAAGAAATTGATGGAAGAAACGCCCTTGGATTATGTCGTTTTTGGAAATCACTTTCATCAATTGGAAATCAATGGCCGTTATTATGGTCGTTATCAAAAAACAAGTCAACTCTTGGAACATTACGAAAACGATAGCATCAAAGGTCTAAAGACCGGGTATTATAAGATTTTTGCTCATCCCGATCTTTTTGTAAGATCCATTCATAGATGGGATGATCAGGCGTCCAATATGTCACGTCGCATCATTCAATGTGCTAAGGAAATGGGTGTGGTGCTGGAATACAATCTCGGTGGCATCCGTAACTTCTCACATGTCGATCTTGCGTACCCCTTTGACCCTTTCTGGGATTTAGTCGCAGAAATCGGTGCAGATGTCGTGATTGGTGTGGATGCGCATGATCCAGAAGATTTTTTGGATTTTGAGTCCATCAGTCGTGCGGAACAAACACTTAAACAAAAAGGGATTAAGGTTTTAGAGCGTTTACCGTTCTGATATTGCTCGGGAAATAGTGATGCGGATATCGGTTCTAATCAACCTTACATTGAGTATCGGTCTTCCATTTGCGTTGGCTGTTTTACTTGTGATCAAAGATAAGAGACATGTCAAGGCTCTCTTGCTGGGAATCATCACATTCTTGATCTTTCAAGTCTTTACCCGCATTCCGCTGTTACAATTCATACTTCCCAATCACGTTTGGTATATCCTTTTTACATATGAACATCCGATACTTTATTTATTCCTGTTGTCTTTGAGTGCAGGCTTATTTGAAGAGATTGGTCGCTACCTCATCATGCGAAAAGGACTCGTCAAAGCGAACTTTATGGATGTCTTCACGTTTGGAATTGGACATGGTGGGGTTGAAGCAATTCTACTGGTGGGATCAGCTGTATTACTTACGGATGTGTCCGTCGTGGATGACTTTAATTTAATCATGGGCGGAGTGGAACGTGTCTTTGCGATGAGTATGCATCTTGCCTTCTCATTTTTGGTTTATGCACAAATCTCTAAACACATGAAGTATGGTTTGACTCTTTCAATACTCGCACACACACTTGTGAATTTTATAGCAGTCTATTTAATGAGTCTAGGCGTTGGGGTTTTGAACGTGGAGCTCAGTTTGCTTGTCATGGCGAGTCTGGCTATCTTCTTTGTCTTCCATGAAAGGAGACGATTCAATGAAAATTAAGTATCTTTTCCTTGCTGTGCTTGTGTTTTTAGCGTCGTGTTCATCAAATTCAATTCCAGAAGGTTTTGATGAAGAAGAATTGACGACACAAGCAAAACAGATCGTTGAGTCTCTTCAGGACGCACGATACGATCAAGTTCTTGCTGGGATGCGTGAAGATGTCAGAGAAATGTTGCCAATCGAAACACTTCAGGAAGTTGCGGAAGCCAAGTTTGCCGCAGTTGGGAACTTTGAGAAATATGCGCAGATTGCGATTACAGATACCAAGGATCCTGTGACATCAGAGCTTTATGCAGTGGTCATTGTTGTGGTAGATTATGTAGACGGTAAAGGGACCTTTACCCTGACTTTTGACAAGAGTCTCAGCTGTGTCGGGCTTTACATCAAATAGTTGATTCTCCTTGACACTTGGACTTATTCCGTCTATAATAACAATCGGCACTTTATGCCAATGTAGCCCCGGAAACTACAGTTGGTTAGGAGGAAAAGTATGCGCCAGACAACCATGGCAAAACCAAATGAAGTTGTTCGTCAATGGTATATCGTTGATGGAACAGGTTTAACATTAGGCCGTTTAGCATCGGAAGTTGCGACGGTTTTACGTGGTAAACATTTACCTACGTACACACCTAATGTGGACACGGGAGATTTTGTAATCATTATCAATGCGGACAAAATTGTCGTCACCGGAGATCAAGACGAAAAGAAGAATTATTATGCTCACTCACAATTCGCAGGCGGATTACGTGTGCGTTCAACACGTGTTATGCGTCAGAATTACACGATTGAATGGGTGGAAAAAGCTGTGCATGGAATGTTGCCTCACACACGTTTAGGTGACAAACAACGCAAACACTTATTTGTTTACAAGGGTGCTGATCATCCTCATACGGCTCAAAAGCCTATTGAAATGAAAATTAAGGGTTAGGAGGAAACATGGTCGCAAAGAAAAAGAAAAGCGTCGTAACTTACTTAGGTACTGGACGTCGTAAATCATCTGTAGCACGTGTCTACTTAACACCTGGAACAGGTATCATCTCGGTCAATGATAAGACGTTGGATGAGTACTTGCCACTTGAAACCTTAAGAATGATCGTTCGCTCACCATTAGTATTGACTGAAACCCTAGCAACATTCGATGTTAAGATCAATGTTCAAGGTGGTGGTTACACGGGTCAATCCGGCGCGATGCGTCACGGAATCACACGTGCACTTATGGAAGTATCCCCTGAATACCGTCCAGCTTTGAAAGCTGCTGGTTTCGTAACACGTGATCCACGTGCTAAGGAACGTAAGAAATACGGTCTTAAGGGTGCTCGTAGAGCTCCACAGTTCTCGAAACGTTAATCCATTCATTAGTCAAAAACTCAAAAACTCCCTCTGGGGAGTTTTTGTTTGCTTAAAATGATATGCGATTACGATTACATGTAGACTTCTTAGGCATACGCATCGACCATGTGCGACAAAAAAAGGGCAGTTGCCCTTGGGTTAACCAATGTAGGTAATCTTACTCAAGTCTACTTCATGAGCTGATCCATTTGGATGTGCTGGATAGCCGATCAATACCGAAATCGCAAACTCATAATCTTTTGGAAGAAGCTTCTTATACTTATCGTGATTGAAGACGGCTCCAGCGAGCGCACAGACGACGTTGCCCAAACCTAATGAGGTCGCAGCCAGTGTTATGTTCTGCGCCACGATGCCACAATCAAGATCCTTGTTGCCATTCTTCGCGATGACCATCATAAGGGGTGCGTTGTAGAACAGCTTGCCACCGCGTCCCATGATGCGTTGATGGCTTGCTTCATCCAATTGTGTCATCCCATAAACATCCATTTCATTAATCAAGGCCTTGTCTTTGATGACAATGATTTGCCAAGGTTGTTTATTCACCGCACTGGGAGCTTGAATAGCAGCTAAAGCAATCGCTTCTATTTTCTCTCTCTCAACAGTTTGATCTGTGTAACTACGGCAAGAATAGCGGTTTGCAATCGTATTTAAGACTTCGTTCATGATGTTTTACCTTTCAATTAAATCTGATTTCAACGAGCTTATTGTAGCATTCTAAACCAAAAAAGGCGAGTGTGCTCGATGTATTTTAGAAGTGAAATACAGGTCACTATTCACGATTAAGGATCGATGAAACAAGCTTGAAATCCGAATGGAAGCAACTCGATTGGCTTCACTTGAAACATTTTAAAACTACTTGATTTTATATTGACATTTAAAAGTGGGTTTGGTATATTTATATGGCATCGATTGTGGAATGGGCCTGTAGCTCAGGTGGTTAGAGCGCACCCCTGATAAGGGTGAGGTCGTTGGTTCGAGTCCATTCAGGCCCACCATCGATTGTATGGGGTTTTAGCTCAGTTGGGAGAGCACCTGCCTTGCACGCAGGGGGTCATCGGTTCGAGCCCGATAAGCTCCACCATATAAACAATGAAGCCACTCTCGGGTGGCTTTTGTTTTACGAAAAGAGGGATTATGCTTAATTTAAAAGAGAACAAACACTTCTATCTCCAAGTATTGGCTATTGCAGTCCCTTTCATGCTTCAACAACTCATCACTTCATCAGTCAACCTTGTTGATAATCTCATGGTTGGACAATTGGGTGATGCGGCTATCGCAGGGGTCGCTGCAGCGAATCGTTTTTACATGATTGCGACATTTGGTATTTTTGGTGTGGGTGGAGCCATGTCCATCTTTCTGGCTCAGTATTTCGGAGCGAAAGATGAGGAACATGTCAAGCAAACCTTCCGGTATGGCGTCATTTCTGCCTACGTGATCGTCGCGCCGTTCGTATTGATGGGATTATTCTTTCCAGAGCAAATTTTAGGTTTCTATACTAAGGAAGCGGATGTCATTGCGATGGGTTCAACGTACATCAAGATTGCGATCTTGACTTACATCCCCATGGCTTTATCGATGACGATCTCCAATGCGATGCGTTCCATGGGGGAAACCAAGATTCCCTTGTATTCCTCAATCGCTTCGATCTTCACGAATGCTGTCTTCAACTATATCTTGATCTTCGGACACTTTGGTTTTCCTAAGCTCGGAGTCGCTGGGGCTGCTTATGCGACGATCATCGCGCGTATCCTAGAAGTTGTGATCTTCTTGGTTGTGACGCGGCGCATGCCCTTCATGTTTAAGACACACATCAAGGATCTGTTCAAGATTTCGCGGAAATTGATCAAAATCATCACCATCAAGGCGATCCCGCTTACCGTCAATGAGATTTTCTGGTCCAGTGGAATGAGCATTCTGTTTATGTTTTATAGCACTCGTGGAAAAGAAGTCATGGCGGGGATGTCGATTTCGGGTACGGTCGCAGATCTTTTCTTCACCTTGTTTGGTGGGATGGCGGTGGCCTCAACGGTTGTTGTATCACAAGTCTTAGGGGCGAATAAGTTGGATGAAGCGCGTTCGAATGCCTATCGCTTGATTCGCTTCTCCGTTATCCTTGCGGTCTTCTTTGGCAGTTTGATGTTTGTCAGTAGTTTCTTTGCGCCATTGTTGTACAATGTTACGGAAGTCAGCCGTCATACCGCCGCAACGTTTTTACGGATCCAATCTTTCATGTTTTGGATCTACATGGCCAATGCACAATGTTTCTTTATCTTAAGAGCAGGTGGTGATACGAAGTCCACTTTACTAATGGATTCTGTGTTCATGTGGGTGGTCAATCTGCCGGCTGTCGGCTTGGTTACTTATTTGACGGGTTGGAATGTTTTTGTGATTTATTTAGTGGGTCAAGCCACGGATTTTGTTAAGTTTGTGGTTGCCTATGGGCTTGTTCGTAAGGAACAATGGGTCAAGAATTTAGCGCATAGTCACGAGGAACAAGTCGTCGAATTTGATGTATAAAATTATCAAATAAAGGCTTGAAATGTGTTTATAACTATGGTATATTTTATAAGCACTTGCCTAAATAGCTCAGTCGGTAGAGCAAACGGCTGTTAACCGTTAGGTCGTAGGTTCGAGTCCTACTTTAGGCGCCATTGTGGCCCGTTGGAGAAACGGTTAACTCACATGCCTTTCACGCATGCATTCACGGGTTCGAATCCCGTACGGGTCACCATTTAAAAGATTAACATAGGTTGCAGCCTATGTTTTTTTATGCAAATGAATCCTTGCATTCAATAAATAAATACGCTATAATCATAAAGCATTCATTGACCTGTTAGCTCAGTTGGTAGAGCAACTGACTCTTAATCAGTGGGTCTAGGGTTCGAGTCCCTAACGGGTCACCATGTGTGAAAATAACGCCACTTCGGCGTTTTTTTATTACCTGAATGGATTTCCTATATGTATTCATTTAGATATGTATGATGTAAATAATTTCATAAATTATTGTAAGTAAATGTTTGAATTTCACAAATATTTCACTTATAATCACGTTATGATTCTCGGGAGGGTACTATGAAGAAATTGATTAGTTTATTGGTCGCATTCCTCGTAATCGGTGGTTTAGCAGCATGCTCAGCAACGTCTGAGGAGAAAGCGGATACCATTTTGATTGGCGTCAACCTAGAATTGACAGGTGATGTATCGGTCTATGGCGTACCAGAACGCAATGCGTTTGAGCAAGCGGTATCGGAAGTAAATGCGGCAGGTGGAATCGATGGCAAACTCGTAGAGTTGGTCATCTATGACAATGCGTATGATCAAGCGAAAGCGGTTCAAAACACAGAGAAGTTGATTGAAGATGGAGTTGTGGCAATCTTAGGATCTGCAACATCCGGGATGACGATGGCGATTGCGCCGCTTGCGAAGGAGAACGGCTTGGTGGTCTTTACCCCGTCCGGCACGAATTCAGCGGTTACGATGGATGGAACTGTTGTGAATCCTTATGTTTTTAGAAGTTGTTTCATTGATCCGTTCCAAGGTCAAGTATTGGCGAACTTTGCCTCCAATGATCTGGCGGCGTCCAAAGTTGTGATCATGGTGAACAACGGTTCGGAATATTCTAAAGAATTGGCACGTATCTTTACGGAACAATTAAATAAGAATGGTGGTCAAGTTGTGGAGACAGCTTCGTATGCGGATTCGGATACGGATTATAAAGCATCCCTGACATCTTTGGCATCGAAAGATTTCGATGTGTTGTTTATCGCAGATTATGCGAAGAATGCTGGTTTGATCATTGGTCAGGCACGCTCAACGGCTGGCTTGGAAACCGTGAAAATCATTGGACCCGATGGTTTCGAAGATCCTCAGTTGAATGATTTGGCGGGAGGAGCTCAGAATGTGAGCAATGTTTACTTCTCGACACACTTCTCCTCGTTATCGGATAACCAAAAGGTTACGGACTTTGTCGCCAGTTACCAAGCATTCACCAAAGCAGCGGGTAAAGAAGAACCTGCCAGTGTCTTTGCAGCCTTGGCGTATGATGCGGCTTATATGTTGTTTGCGGCGATTGATGCGGCGGATTCAACGGATCCACAAGCGATTCGCGATAGTTTGGAGTCCTTGCCTGCATTCAGTGGTGTAACGGGAGATATCTCCTTTGATGCGTTGCATAATGCGGTTAAACCGGCGTTCTTGATTGAGTTGAACAATGGTGTTGCAGTAAATGCGACGATCGTTAATCCTTAATAAAGAAAATTACTGGGCTCAGATCAAGGATCTGAGCCTTTTATATGGATCGAGGTTTTTTTAGGAAATAAGCCTCAGTATGCAAAAAATACATACTAATCCTTTAATGTAAGAATTTACATGTAAAGAATGTAAAATAATTGTTGTATTTCACAAAATTTTCATCTATAATCTTTTCATATTACCAAAGGAGGGTTTTATGAAGAAATTATTAAGCCTACTGGTTGCATTCCTCGTTATCGGTGGATTGACAGCCTGCTCGAGTGGTTCAGGTGAGAAAGTGGCCGAAACAATTAAAATTGGCGTCAACCTTGAATTAACGGGCGATGTATCTGTCTATGGTATTCCCGAACGTAATGCGTTTGAACAAGCGACGGCTGAGATCAATGCAGCAGGGGGTATTGATGGCAAGCTTGTTGAGTTGGTCATTTACGACAATGCGTATGATCAAGCAAAAGCGGTTCAGAATACAGAAAAATTGATTGAAGATGGGGTTGTGGCGATCTTAGGATCTGCGACATCCGGTATGACTTTAGCCATCGCACCTTTAGCGAAAGACAATGGTTTGGTTGTCTTCACACCTTCAGGTACGAACTCAGCAGTTACGATGGATGGTACTAATGTAAATCCATGGGCATTCCGTGCTTGTTTCATTGATCCTTTCCAAGGCCAAGTATTGGCAAACTTCGCATCAGGTGATCTAGGTGCTAAGAATGCGGTAGTCATGGTCAACAGTGGTTCAGAATACTCCAAAGAATTGGCTCGTATCTTTACAGAACAGTTCACCGCTAATGGTGGTAAGGTTGTCGAAACGGCCTCATACGCAGATGCGGATACCGATTATAAGGCATCTTTAACCTCCATCGCAACGAAATCATTTGAAGTCTTGTTTGTGGCAGATTACGCTAAGAATGCTGGTTTGATCATTGGTCAAGCACGTTCAACGGCTGGTTTGGAAACTGTTAATATCATTGGTCCTGATGGCTTTGAAGATCCAGCTTTGAATGATTTGGCAGGTGGTGCTCAAAACGTAAGCAACGTATTCTTCTCGACTCACTTCTCAACCTTATCCAATGACCAACAAGTAGCGGATTTCGTTAAGAGTCATGCGGCATTCACATTGGAAAAATATGGAAAAGCTGAAGTCCCAAGTGCTTTGACAGCTTTGGCTTATGATGCGGCTTACATGTTGTTTAAAGCAATCGACAATGCGGATTCTACTGATCCTGCAGCCATTCGTGATGCTTTGGAAGCGTTAGAAGCCTTTGATGGTGTCACAGGAGATATCTCATTCGATAAGTTCCACAATGCGGTTAAACCTGCGTTCTTGATTGAATTGAACAATGGTGTACCTGTCAACGCAACCATCGTTAATCCTTGATTCGTTGACTTAATTAGTTCATTATTAAACAGGTGAAATCTAATTTCGCCTGTTTATTTCTCATTTAAGGAGGCAGTTATGTTAGAGTTTCTAAATCAAATCATCAATGGACTCTCCCTGGGTAGCATTTACGCTTTAGTGGCCTTGGGTTATACCATGGTCTATGGCATCATCCGTTTGATCAATTTTGCCCATGGTGAAATCTATATGTTTGGAGCGTTTGCAGGCATGTTGGCCATTACGGTACTGAGACTGCCATTCTTTTTGGCTTTGATTTTTGCGATGGTCGTTTCGGCGCTTTTGGGTGTCGTCATCGAGCGTGTCGCGTATAAACCGTTGCGCAAGTCAACGAAGACAGCGGCTTTGATCACTGCGATCGGGATCTCGTTTTTATTGCAGAATGTGACTGCGATGGTCATGGGAAACAACACCAGTGCGTTTCCTCAAGTCTTTGATCAGAAGGTTTATGACTTGGGTGGTATTCGCATCAATTCTTTACAGATTCTTATTTTTGGTGTCACCATCGTCTTGATGTTTTTGTTGCAGTTCATCGTACTAAAAACAAAATTGGGACGTGCGATGCGTGCGGTTGCGGTGGATAAAGACGCATCGGTCTTGATGGGGGTCAATGTGGATAATACGATCACCATCACCTTTGCGATCGGTTCGGCCTTGGCTGCGGCAGCTGGGGTCTTGATTGGCTTGTATCACATCCGCGTCGTGTTCTGGATGGGAACGGCTCCTGGCTTAAAAGCCTTCGTAGCGGCTGTTTTTGGCGGTATTGGAAGCATTCCAGGCGCCATGATCGGTGGCTTTGCGATTGGATTGATGGAAGCTTTGGTTGCGGGTTATGGGGGAACGATGTGGAGCCCTTATCGTGATGCGGTGGTCTATCTTCTTTTGATCATTGTTCTGTTGGTGAAACCAAGTGGACTCTTAGGAAAGAACGTTAAGGAGAAAGTCTAATGAAAAATGTTCTCAATAAACGCAATCTTATAACACTTGTCATCATAGGCGTGCTATTTTTCGTCGTACAACTTCTTATTAAAGAGCGCATCATCACAGCGTACATGCGCAGTAATATCTATTGGATCGGCATCTACATCATCTTAGGTCTAAGTTTGAACATGATCATCGGCATCACAGGTCAGCTTTCTTTAGGTCATGCGGGCTTCATGTCCATCGGTGCCTTTGCGGCAGCGGTGGTGCTTAAAACGAATCCAACTTTGACAGGTCTTTTCATAGGAATCGGAATCGGGGTTCTGATCAGTCTTGCGGTATCCTTTGTGGTAGCCGTGCCTACCCTTCGTTTAAAAGGGGATTATCTGGCCATTGCGACCTTAGGTGTGGCGGAAATCATCCGTATCGTATTGAATAACTTAAGCGTCACAGGAGGGGCATCCGGGATCAGCAACATCAAGATGTTGATGTCCTGGCCTTTGTTGTACACCTTTGTCATTTTAACGATTTTCTTAACCCATAACTTCAAGAATTCAGCGATCGGTCGTGCCTGTATTTCCATCAAAGAGGATGAGATTGCAGCTGAAGCAATGGGCATCAATACAACGAAGTATAAGGTCATTGCCTTCATGTTCGGTGCAGCGCTTGCAGCAATGGCAGGCAGTCTGTTCTCAACGACCTACTACATCGTCAAACCAGATTCATTTGGTGTGAATACATCCATCAATATTCTGATTCTAGTGGTCTTTGGTGGAATGGGTTCGCTCAGTGGAACCATCATCGCTACCTTTATCATTGGCCTTGTTAACATTGTTTTGCAACCTTATGCGGAGATCCGGATGATTCTCTATGCTTTAATTTTGATCATCGTCATGATTTTCAGACCTCAAGGTCTTTTAGGATCACAAGAACTTTCGACGAAGCTCTTACCAAACTTTAAATGGAAACGAAAGGAGAAATCATCATGAGTCTACTTCAAATTGAAAAATTGACCCGTAACTTTGGTGGTTTGAGTGCCGTTTCAAATGTCAGCTTAGCCGTTGAGGAACATGAACTGGTAGGGTTGATTGGTCCAAATGGAGCTGGTAAGACAACCTTATTCAATGTCTTAACCGGTGTCTATACACCCAGTTCAGGTCGTGTGATGTTTCAAAAAGGGGATAAAAGCATCGAGCTATCAAAACTTCCTCCGTATAAGATCACACGCATGGGTGTGGCAAGAACCTTTCAAAACATCCGCCTTTTTAAAGAGTTGAGTGTCTTGGACAATGTCAAGATCGCAATGAACCATGAGGCAAGATATGGTTTGTTTGGAGCGTTGTTTAGAATCGGTCAATATTTTAAATCAGAAGCTTTGATAGAGGAAAAAGCCCATGCCTTCTTAAAAGAAGTCAATCTGGATGAACTCGCAGAAACCAAAGCGAAGAACCTTCCTTATGGGAAACAACGTCAGCTGGAGATTGCCAGGGCTTTGGCAACCGGTGCCAAACTTTTATTCTTGGATGAGCCTGCGGCAGGTATGAATCCTCAAGAGACGCATGCATTGACGTCGTTCATCAAAGAGATCAAGGAAAAAATGAATCTGACCATCGTTCTTATTGAACACGATATGTCCTTGGTCATGGAAATCTGTGAGCGGATCTTTGTCTTGGATTATGGTAAATTGATCGCATCTGGGACACCGGATGAGATCAAGAACAATCCAAGGGTCATTGAGGCCTATTTAGGGGATGAGGTGGAACTATGATTCTTAAAGTCAATGATTTAAATGTCCATTATGGTGTCATTCATGCCTTAAAAGGTGTTAATATCGAAGTAGAAGAAGGACAGATAGTTTCTTTGATAGGATCCAATGGGGCGGGTAAGACGAGTCTTTTAAGAACCATCAGCGGTCTGATCAAGGCTTCATCCGGATCCATTGAGTATTTGAGTCAGGAGATCGTCAATCCAAAACATCCTGAACTTTTACCGAGCACAGGTTTGGTTCAAGTCCCTGAAGGTCGTAAGATCTTTGCTGGGATGTCAGTCTATGAGAACCTCTTGATGGGTGCTTATCTGCGTAAGGATAAGGAAGGCATCAAAGAAGATTTGGCGAATGTGTATGCACGCTTTCCCATCTTGGATCAACGTAAGCACCAAGATGCCGCAACCCTCTCCGGTGGTGAACAACAAATGCTTGCGATCTCACGGGCGTTGATGGCAAAACCAAAGCTTCTTCTATTGGATGAGCCTTCCATGGGTTTGGCTCCACTCTTGGTTAAAGAAATCTTCAATATCATTCGCGACATCAATGCGTCGGGTACGACCATTCTCTTGGTTGAACAAAACGCCATGCAGGCACTGAGAATCGCAGATAAAGCCTACGTATTGGAGACCGGTACGATTGTCTTACAAGGTACAGGTCAAGAATTGTTAAGCAGTCCTGAAGTACAGAAAGTCTACTTGGGAGGTTGATATGTACGTTAAGAATAATATGACAGTGAACCCCAAAACGGTTCACCCCGATCAAACGATTTCTGAAGTGTTGGACTTGATGCATGAATTCAAAATTCATCGCATTCCGGTTGTGAGTGATGGCAAACTGGTGGGTTTGGTGACACAAGGTGTGGTGACGGAAAATTCACCTTCACGCTTGAGTACGCTCAGCATTCATGAGATGAATTATCTGCTCTCAAAGACCAAGGTCAAAGACATCATGATCAAGAAAGTCTTTACGATTTCGCCTGAAGCTTTGGCTGAGGAAGCTGCCTTCGTGATGGAACAGAAAGATATTGGTTGTCTACCGGTTGTGGGGGAAGCCAATGTCCTCTTAGGGATTCTCACAACGAGTGATATCTTGAAAGCTTTTGTGAATATCCTTGGATACAATCAAAAGGGGAGTCGGGTTGCACTTCAGGTTGTGGATGGCATCGGTGTGTTTGCGGAACTAACCAAGCTTCTTGCGGACAATAAGATCTCCATTTCGCACCTTGCGAATCGGGATACTGAAATCATCTTCCGCTGTGATGAGCTTGACCAAAAGAAATTGCGTAAGCTTCTTGAAGCGAACGGTTATAACATCATTTCAATTCAATGACAGGGTTAAAAGCCCTGTTTTTTCTTGAATGTAAGTGCTATAGTACTCAGTGAGGTGGCGTATGAAAACATGTGTCGTCGTATATTCCAATGCGGGTAAAGCCTTCGCTTATGCCCAAGAAATCGCTCAAAATAAGCAAGCGGAAGTCTTGCGTATTCAATCAAGAATTGATTTTAAAGGCTTCATGCGTTATGTGTATTGGGGCTATAAAGCAAGCCTGAAACGTTCGGTTTCTCTAAAACCCGAAACAATCGATCTATCCGATATCGAGCAACTCATTGTGGTGGCACCAATTCATGCAGGTCGTATCTGTGCACCGATACGCAGTTGGCTGTTTACACACCGTTCATATTTGAAAAATGTGTCGATCATTACCACACATTTGGATAAAGAAAACACCTACCGCGATGCGGTAGAAGCTTTAGAAAAAGAAATGATGTTTAAATTTACTGAGATTCAATCAAAAGTCATTGATTAGGAGGACATTATGTTTGATGTGATTGTATTAGGAAAAGGACCTGCAGGCATCCAGGCTGCTGTTTATATCAAACGTGCCAATTTGAATGTGTTGGTCATCGGTAAAGATGGCGGCGCTTTGGCTCGTACGGATAAAGTAGGGAATTATTATGGCTTCACACAAATCAGTGGACCTGAACTTTTAGAGGCAGGTTATGCCCATGCCAAAGCTTTAGGCATTGAATTAGTGGAAGAGGAAGTCATTGGCATCAACTACATGGGTGATTTCAATGTGACGACCACAACGAATCAATATACTGCTAAGGCTGTTATTCTTGCGACAGGCTCTCCACGGGCAAGCGTTCGTATCCCAAATCTAAAGGAACTTGAAGGTCGTGGTGTTTCGTATTGTGCGATCTGTGATGCGTTCTTTTATCGCAAGAAGATTGTCGGTGTTTTAGGCCATGGCGATTATGCGGCTCAAGAAGCGCATGAACTGGTCAATGTGGCGGAACAAGTCATTGTGTTCACCAATGGTTTAGAACCAAGTGGTCACTTTGATGAACGGGTTAAGTTTGTTAAAACAAAAGTTAAAAAGATCATCGGTACAGACCGTCTCCAAGCGGTTCAATTGGAAGATGACAGTGAAGTTGAAGTTGCGGGCTTGTTCATTGCCTTGGGTTCTGCTTCCGCAACCGATCTCGCCTTGAAGATTGGGGCGCTTGTCGAAAACAATAAGATCATTGTGGATGAAAAGCAAATGACCAATGTGCCAGGCTTATTCGCGGCCGGTGATTGTACACCTGGCATCATGCAGATTGCGAAAGCAGTCGGGGATGGTTGTGTGGCTGGTTTGGAATCCATTGCATTTGTACGACAGAATAAGTAAATTGCTGTTGAAGTGAATTCAAAAGCTTGTTATAATTTGAATGCACTTTGCGCGTGTGGCGAAATTGGCAGACGCACTAGACTTAGGATCTAGCGGGCAACCATGCAGGTTCAAGTCCTGTCACGCGCACCATTGTACTAAAATAGCACCTAAATAGGTGTTTTTTTTGTACTCTTTTGACTCTGCCGGGTAATAGCCGGGTAACGGAATATATTTTATATGCATTTTATTCCATTCTATTTGAGTCAATTTTGTCCATCTAACCATTAATGGGAATTTCAATAAAACTTATCAAAATTCGATAATTTGATTAGGAAAACAACTAAATTCAAGAATTCAGTAATTATAGAAAGGGGCACATTATGTCGGTAATAGACGATGAGTGTAAGAATGGGGTATTGCGCAATCAGAATTTTCTTGATCACCCTGCAACAGAACAGCGTATATTGTTCAGGATAAGAGACTGTAGTAGTTAGAAAGATGCTGAGATCGCAGAGGCAGTTGCGGTATGTGCTATTTTTAGATTGCATTGTATCGAATACATCTCTCGCGAATACATCTCTACTTGCATAAGTTTTGTATATTTTTTATAATTAGAGCGAATTGTAATGGATGGCTATAATAAGGGCTCTTGAATTTCATCGACAATTAACGATATGATCCATCACGGTTTATAAAATTAAGATTAGAATTGGTGAGTAACAAATTAATGTTCACAAATTTGAGAGGATAATCTCCTGCGAATGGAACAGAAGTCTACTTCGTATTCATTACTTTCGAATTTAACGCAATTCAAGCTATTTACTCTAAAATAAAAGGTACAGTTGGCTGGCAACATTCTTCTATTTCATCAGAGATTTCTTTCTTCTGGATTCATATGAAAGAATCCAAGTCCTGTCTTGGATCTTTTAAGAAGTGTATTAAGATATATGCATTTTCTTTAGGCTATCAGACATAGTCTATAAAGAAAAACGAATAGAAAAGGACACAAATTCAATTCAAACATACTTGGATTTGACGCATTCAAATGGACACATACAGAAACAAGAAAATTATATTATTAACAAAGCATAAAAAAGAATTGGCCATAAGACCGATTATTGAAAGTGCATTAGGTTGTAATTTAATAGTGGAAGAAAGATTTGATACGGACAAACTTGGTACTTTTACGAGAGAAGTTAAAAGACCAAAGTCACAACTCGATACAGCTCGACTAAAAATAATGAAAGGATTGAAACTTTCGAAGTGTGATATTGGTATTTCAAGTGAAGGGAGTTTTGGATCCCATCCATTTGTACCCATTCAATGGAATACCGAATTGGTGTTATTCTATGATAAGTCTGATCATTTAGAAATTTTTGGGATTTATGAAGGACCAGACACGAACTGTGATGAAAAAATCGTTAAGAGTTATGAAGAAGCACTTGAGTTTTCAAACAGAATTGGGTTTCCTGAACATTTTGTCATTATGAGACCAGATCATAATAATTCAAAGTATATTTTAAAAAACATTGATACTTATGACAAACTAAAAGATAGTTATGAAAAATGCCTGAGAAAATCGAAAACAAAATGTGTTCACATAGAAACGGATATGCGCGCATTTGCAAATCCAACGCGTATGAAGAATATTCAAAAAGCGACTGAGAATTTGGTTGAAAAACTTATGTTGATGTGTCCTGAATGCGGAGCTCCAGGGTTCCAAATCCAAGAGATCGTAAGAGGTTTACCATGTGAGATGTGTGGTTTTCCGAGTGAAATGGCAAAGGAATACATCTATATCTGTCATCGTTGCAAACATAGGTACATTGAAACGAATCCAAAAGGAATGAATTCGCCAGCGCAATATTGTGAAAGATGTAATCCTTAATTTTTGATTAAAACGCTATTGTATTGAATAGAGATGCTGTTGCTTTTAATGATGCACGAACGGCGGTCATTGTGTAACGTGTTTCACGGTAATTTGATCAGATTGCATGGGTTTCATTTGTTGTTATTCTTCTGTTGTTACGAACTGTTGAGATATATATGCAGTTTATGAGCATGGTCGGATATACGTTTTCAAAAAAGAAAACCCTGATTTAACAAATGAGTCAGGGTTTTCTTTTTCAGTTAACGATTGGTTGGATTTATTAGAAGTGGATTAAGCTTTTTCCTTAGTTAAACGAGCAAACACGATGACGAGAATTACTCCGATAAAGCCAGAAGCGGCACTTGCGATAAAGTAAGCATTATATCCAGCTTGTGGACCGAATGTATTCCACAAGAAGGTATTCGCGATTGGAATCAAAACATCAGGGAGATAACCGATGAAAGATACAACACCGATTGCGGTCCCAAGAATGAAGGCTTCCAGCTTATAATCACCTAAAAGTGACCAGTAAGTGCCACGAATCGTATAGAGGAAGATGGCCAACAAAACGACAAGAGGGAAGAAGACATCCTTGCCTAAGTTTACAGGCAATAACGCTGCGATCAACAAACATGTGCTTGCGATGACTAAAGCGACGATTTGAACTTTGGTGCGTCCAAATTTATCTGCGAGCAAACCACCCAAGAAACCACCGATTGGACGCATCCAGAGGACCACAACCATGATTGAAGCGACCGTGACGGAATCTAAACCAACGTTTGTTTCGAGGAACCCACCAATGTAATTAACCGTCCAGAAGACAATATAGCCCATGAAGATGATTCCACCATGCAGGTAAACGAATTTGTTTTTAAACAACATTTTGACATAGGACCACTGGAATTTATTTTTTGCATCATTTTTGCCTTTGATGAGCTTCTTATCATCTTGTACGAAGATCATGACCAAAGCAGAAACCACTAACAACATCGTTGAATACATGTAGATGACCGCGATCAAGGCTTCACGTTTATCGACAACTTCAAGGCTGCTTCCAAGGATTCCTGAGAATATAAAGAGAGCTAAGCTTGCTAGGATCGCTTCAACCAATCCGCGTCCACCATCCAGGATGCCAAAGAACTTTCCTTGTTCATGATTTTCACCCAAAAGTCGAACTATTTTCATGTGCGCACTCCAGAAGGTAAAAACAGAAAAGAAACCCCACAAACCAAAGATGAAAACGACATACTCATAATCAGGGATCTGAGCGAACCATAAACCGCCTAAGCCCGTGAAGAATAGAGACAACGCCAGCAACTTCTTTGCAGAAAAGAGATCACTCAGATAACCACTGGGCGCATATCCAAAGACAAACACAAGTCCGATGACGGAGTACATGGTATTTAATTGCGGCAAAGTCATATTGAAGACTTGTAAGATGCTTTCTTGATAACCTTGCCTCAAGAAGATTAAAGGGTAAATTGATCCTGCTGCTAAAACAACTAAGAATAATTGAAAATACTTTTTTATTTGTGCTTGGTTCATTGGCATCCTTTCAAAATGTATGTACGACTTCAGTATTGTCCATAATGTAGTTCAACACGTATAGAATGAAGAATCGTTATCGTCGTTCTCATCGTAAACGCTTACATTTTTCATGTCAAGATAATTTTCTAGTTTATGACATATATAACATATTTAATGGAAAGATTTCCATTAATTCATCTGTTTAAGCTGGTCCAACTGTGGAGAATAAAAAGTTCCCTTTGGAACTTGAGTTTTAGATAAGGAACATCTCTATTTATGATTTAGGTGGCTGAACCAAGCATCAACTTACGAATGACTTCTTCGATAAAAATGAAGAAAATCGTTCGCGATTTTTCGTGTGGCTTGAGATCGCTTGCTTGATTGTATCTGGAGAGCCAGAAAAGGTTATCGCATGCATTGATTAATGAGGGATTATATTCTTCTGATACGACCAGCACGGTGCAGCCCTTATCTTTTGCATTTTTATAGATATCTTCAAATGACTTAAAACTTCCTGTTGCGGTGAAAATGACCAATAGACTCTTATCGTCGGCCATGTTTGTAACGGATAAAACATCTTGCATCGCAAATGCGAACTTATTTGTGATGGTGTGCAGTTTATATTCCAAGTACTGCGCCACGATGTAGGAAGGTCCATAACCGAAAAGGATGATGCGTTCGTGTTGAGAGAGTAATTTAATAAAATCATCAACGACTTTGGGGTCAAAGTCATCGATGAAACGTCTTAAGCGTTTGAGTTCCGAAGATTCTACGTTGATGGATATTTCTTCGCCATACAGAAAACCCATGAATTGCTTATAGTTTCTAAAGCCCAATTTCTTGACGACTTTGGATATTTTCGAAATGGAACATTCACAGTACTCAGCGGCTTGGGTGATCCGGATGTTGGGTATCGTCAACACCTTCTGGGTTAATGTACTGTAGATTTCTTTTTCAAGTGGATTTAAATTATTGATATTGATATTTATCATGTGTGGGCTCTGTGGTTCTCTCCGTAAATTCTATCATTGTGCTTACTTTTAGTAAAGACAACTTGAAACTGAAATACCTAAGAAAAAGGAAAAGTTTCCATTATAAACAAATGAAAACGCTTAGAAAGTAAAATTTCTCATTATTTTTGTTGACAAGTTGATTTTCTAAACATAAAATGTGTGTGTAAGCGTGAATACAATTAATAAAGGCTTTAAATGGAGGAAATAATGAAACAAAAACAGTTAATTGAAGAGTTGCTTAAGATCGTAGGATTGGATCAAATAAATACGAATCAGGATGATCTTTACGATGCGTCAGCGGATCGTTATAAGAAGTATGCAAAAGCTCGGAAAGTACTGGACGTTCCTCAGCCTTTAGCCATTGTTTATCCAGCAAATACAGAAGAAGTCAGAAACGTATTGATGTTCTGCAACGAAAACAAGATTAATGTGATCGCCCGAGGAGGCAAGACCGCAACTGAAGGTGGCTTGGAAAACTGGTGTGAGTCAAGCATCGTCATCGATGCGGAACACTTAGATAAAATCATCAAAATTGATGAATACAACATGCAAGCAACGGTACAAGCCGGAGTGCGTCTTCAGGATTTAGAAGATCTTGTGCGTGCCAAAGGTCTGACCACGGGGCACTCTCCACAATCCAAACCAGTTGCGAAACTGGGTGGACTTGTGGCCACTCGTAGTATCGGACAGCTTTCGACGCTCTATGGTGGAATTGAAGATATGGTCGTTGGCTTGGAATGCGTATTTCCCAATGGTCATGTATCACGCATCAAGAATGTTTCAAGACGCGCTGGTGGACCTCCAAAAGAGGTGAAACCAAGTTTGACAAAGACATTGAAGATTTCTTGGTAAACTGTTTTATTGGACATAAAGACTCCTTGTTTGTAACAATTTACCACGGATCGCACAGTTTTCACAAACTTTTTTGTGCAGATTCATTTAAATGGAATTGAAAACGACCGATGTGTCTATTGAAGCGATCGATCGGAGTGTTTATTGCATGTGGATTTGATCAACACGCACTGCAATGCGTGTGGGTTGAAGATTATTGTGTGCATAACTTAAGTTTAGATACGCGATCGCGTCTAAGTAGATGTAGACAATTTTCTATTCGATGTGCTTTGATGATGGACAAAGTTTAATCTTCCGCTTATCAGATTCTTCATGTGTCTATCCTGATATCGAGAAGGACATACTTTGGCCAGGGATTTGATAAATAAGACTGCTGATTATGATCAAGCACTCAGTTTTCCATATAACCCGGTTTGCTTAAAGAATATTTTTCATGAACCATGCGATGAGCGTAACCGTACGCTCATCGCAACAAAGATCGGATTTATGTTATAATGCTCATGAGCTTTTTGACATGCCTTGAAATGCATGCATTTGGTCGTAGTTTCGGTGAAGATGGATGCTTGATTACGTTTATGATCAAAAGAGTTCAACCAACGCGAGCAGAATGAGTCAAACATTGACTTGTTTGATAGGATGCGCCACGCTTTGCGGTTAAGACTTGTTGGGGTTATGATTTGCCTATATCTAAAAAATAAAGTGAGCTGATTCAAATGAAAATATTATCTGATTTAATTAAAGGCATCATCATTGGCATTGGGGCCGTAGCGCCCGGTTTGAGTGGTGGATCATTTGCTGTTATGTTAGGTGTATATGACAAAATTACGGATGCGATTGCAAATATCACGCACAATTTAGTCCATAAAATCAAAACGCTCGCTATTTTAGGCGTTGGGATAGGGTTTGGCATTTTAGGCTTTAGTCGGATCATGAAGTACTTATTTGAATATCATGAAGCACAAGTTAAATTTTTATTCATCGGACTGATGCTTGGAACGTTGCCCTATGTTATCAACCAAGCCAACAAGAAAGGTTTTAAAAAAAGCTATGTGTTGCCTTGTTTAATCGCATTTAGTATTACGATTCTGTTCATGATCTTAGAAAACGGTCGTATTGATGTTATTCCTGAGAGCAGTCCAAGCCTTATCGCATTAATCCTATATGGGATTGTCATCGGATTTGGAACGATTGTTCCGGGCGTTAGTTCATCGTTCATTTTAATGTATATCGGTGCATATGAGATTCTTTTAAATGGCATTGGGAATATTGACTTGATGATTATCATACCGGTCGGCATCGGCTTTGGCTTAAGCATATTGTTGTTTGCTAAGATCATCAATGTACTCTTCAAGAAAGCGTATGGGTTTACATATTATACTGTTTTAGGTTTTGTCATTGGTTCAATCTTTGCCATTGTCCCTCCACTACAGTTCGGTGTGGATGTTTTGTTCGGTATCTTGATCACAATCATGGGGGCTATCGCTTCCTATAAATTGAGTCGTTTAGGGCTTGCGAAACAGGATTCGGAAAATAGTTACTGATTATTTGTTGGCAGTAAATTGAATGGACAATTTAAGTATCCACTGCTCAAACTTAAGGCTGTTTCATCAAAGCCTTATCAATGCACCCCCTGTAACAATACGCAGGAGCGGGTGTGACAAGCGATGACACACAGTGGATACGCTTTATGGGAGTACCTAGATCATGCATGAAGTTGTAAGACAATAAACGTCATAAATCGGGACAACGCTTGATGGACGTTTTTTTGATTGGATCTGCCGCTTCAAGCCATTACACGAGATAAAAGATCACGCAAAGCAACAGCTTTAGCTCAGTCGATCAAAGCACGGAGATTAAGATTGCATGACTAACCTAAAAATTCATGAATTCATCTAAACGTTCTATCACAGACGAGTTTGCCAGCTTGATTGTGAAGGGCATCATCAATGGGGTTTGTTCAATTTCTTCACACTCAATCGAATCTAGAAGAGATCGAGTGTGAGGAACGAAATGTTGGGATCGGGTTTCAATGAATGATTCTGTTTGGAAGTCAAAGACTTTACGCAGCGGAAGCGTTAGAATTGAACGTTGAATTAATCAAAAGCAAAGAAAGGCTAGAATTCGCAGCGAATGGCTTCATCCATCGCTTTGAATTGTGCATAAAAATCGATCGGGTAAATACTCAATCTAGACGACATCAAACCTCTGTTAGCAAAGATTAACAATTCAATTTGTCATTGCGCTTGTTTCGAAATGCCCTTTACTTAATAATCATATCGAGGACTATCGATATGAAAGAATTAAATATTCAAGATGCAAAATTATTCAGAGCTCTATGCGATGAACAACGTTTAGCCATCATTGATTTATTGCAAACCAGCGAGAAATGCGCATGTGATTTATTGAAAAGTATCTCAATATCTCAGTCAACACTCTCACACCATATGAAAATATTGGTTGAAAGTGGCATCGTTCATGCACGTAAGGACAAAAAGTGGACATATTACAGCTTGTGCGATGAAGGCATGACACAAGCTAAACATCGTTTGGACGTGATTTTAAATAAGAATACTTTGGCTTACCAAAGCTGTTCTGATAAGGAGAGCAAAAAATGCGCATCGTAATCATAGGAGCCGTGGCAGCAGGAACATCTGCCGCAGCGAAGGCTAGAAGAAATGATGATTTTTCTGAGATTGTGATTTATGAGAAAGATCGGCACATCTCCTATTCAGGTTGTGGTCTGCCCTATTACATTGGGGATGAGGTCAAGAAAATTGATGAATTGACACCCCGTGATGCGGAATTCTTCAAGGAGAAGTACAACATCGATGTAAAGATTCTACATGAAGTATTGGATGTGAACATGATCCATAAACGATTGACGATCAAGAATCTACTTACTGGTGAAACGTTCATTGATACCTTTGATAAATTGATTTTTGCGACAGGTGCACGGCCTTTTGTGCCTAAGATTAAAGGCATCGAACAGAGACATGTCTTCTTTCTAAGAAATGTTCAGAATGCGATTGACATCAAATCGTTCATTCAAGAACATAGACCCAAAACGGCCATCATCGTAGGTACGGGGTTCATCGGCTTTGAAGTTCTAGTACAACATTCTTAAATTAAGTGTGCAAACGCTAAACCTCAATCTCATCCATCTTGTATTTCCACCGATAGACAACCGGTTCAGCGTTTACTTCGCTCATATACTGATAAATGCGTTGAACCAATTCGTCTTTTATTTTTACGCGAATGCCTTTCAAGCAAACGCGTGTAAACTTGCCAAAGAAGCTTTCGATCATATTGAGCCATGAACCGTGCTTAGGGGTGAACACAAACTCAAACCGTCCGGGATGTTGCTCCAAGTACCTTCTGGTTTCTTTTGAGGTATGTACGCTGTGGTTATCAAGGACAAGCTTGATCTTCTTCGCCTTGTCGTACTTGAAATCCAGAATCTTCAAGAAATCGACAAAGTCGGAACTCTTGTGTGTGTCTCGCACCAATGGGATGATTTCACCCGTCATTAAATCCATCCCGGCAAGAAGGGACACGGTCCCTAAGCGTTTATATTCGCTGTCACGCCCTACAAAACCATGTTTCTTTGTTGGCATCCGATCTTCAACAGTATTGCCAATCGCTTGGATGCCTGGTTTTTCATCATAAGAAATCGTGATGATGCCGGAATCCTCGTCGCGATCAAACTGCATTTCAATCTGCTTGTAGACAATCAGAATGTCCGCCATCTTTCGATCGAACTCAGGATCTCTTTTTTTAAGGTAGTAGCGTATCTTATAGGGTTTGATGTCCGCGTCGTTGAGGATCGTATTGACGGTCGATGCCGCGATGGATTGAAGCTTAGGATATCCCGCACCAACACAGGCTTTTCGGATGTGGCTCTGTAGGCCCCGAACGGTCCATAATTCTTGAGCATAACCGATATCCTTCGGTTTCTGGCATGCAAGGTTGCGGACATAGGTTTTATCGTCGTCCGTCAACACGGCCTTTCGCCCTCTGCCAGAATCGTCGATCAAAGCGGATTCCAGGCCAGAAACGTTGTATTTCTTCAAACACAATTCAACTGAATTACGATGAATATCCAGTTTTTCCGCTATACTCACATTGCTCATGCCTTCTGAACTGAGAAGCAATATTTTGGCACGCTGCACCTTCTGGGCTTCTGCGGTTCTCGTATTGGTAATCGTGATCAAACGTTCAACTTCAGCATCTGCAAGTCTTGAATTTCCGTATTTTTTAGGGCGTGCCATCCTGATGGTCCTCCAAAGTTTTGATACTTAGATTATAACACTTTGAAGATGTATGCACAATTATTTCAAATACGTTGTACTAGTAAATTATAAATAGCAAATGAACAGCAAAGAATTGCTGCTTTGTTTTTAATTTAGATCATTTCGTTGTGAAAGAATGGGGGACGGTTGGGTGGAAAGGTTTAGAAGTTGATTAGATTAGAACTTTGTTAATAGAGAAAGGTGATTTTAATGAATTGTTCGAACTGTAATCATAGATTTAGCTATTGGGATGTGTTTAAAAATGTTAATACATCATTAACTCGAGAATTAAAGTGTAATAATTGCGGAACATGCTTAACACTTGATTTAAAATATGGCGTTTTTATTCGCTCACTTGGTATTTTTATTTTTTTTCTTGCGCCAGATGCAATTTTACGATTGTTGATTTTTCTAATCATTCTATTTGTTTATCCACTTATTATTTGGAAATTTGGAACTCTAAATAAAAGCATTTTAGATGTTCGTTCAGAAGAATTACAAAATGATATTAATGATAAAGAGTTAAAACTTTCTGACAATAGGGAAGAAAATGAAATAATATCGATGAGAAAAATAGTATCCATGAAGAATACAGTTTTTCTTATCTATTTATTGTCTTTACCATATTTTCTCTTTCTAGTTTTAAGAATAACATCAACAATGATGCTTTCAACTGAATTGAACATTGAAATACAAGTTGCTGCATTACACTATGTCTTTCTCTTGTATAACCAAGTTTTTTTAATATTCTTACTTAGTCCGAAATTGGTTTATAAATTAATTAACCTCACTCAACATTATATTGGGTATATTATTGCGTGGTTATTTTTAAGTTTTGTTTTACTCAATATGTTGGACGGTATGTTACAAAACCTTTATAAGAAAAATGCATTTACCGTCTTAGGAATACCTTTATTATTGGGTATTATTGCCGTTATAACTCAATTCTTAAGGAATGAAAAACTAAAGACATTAAATACCGATGAACTGTAAAAAGAAGTCGTCCACTTTTTTAAGTGAATAATTTCTCAAGTTAAGCGCAACATTGTGAATTTAGAACACCTAAAGAGAACTTTTTTCTTGATATAATAATATGGACAGTATAGAAGTATCAATAATTATGAAAGAGTAATTCGCTCTTAATATGGAAACAAAAAAATGTAATCTTTTTTATAGTGGCTTATGAAATAGCAACTCACTGAATCAAGCTTTCTGTTAAGATGTTGGTATAGGCTCTGAAATGCTGAATAAGGAAGTAAAACATGGAAACAATAAATTGGATACAATGGATGCAAAATCGAAGCTCCGTTCGAACCTTTGAGCAAAGTGCTATAAAAGCAGAGACGATGAATGAATTAAACCAAGCCATCGATGCTGTAAATAAAGAATTATCAAAGAAGGCTTATTTCAAGTTGATTCAAAGCAAATCAAAAGGCGAAGAAGCACAAAAACTAGGAACCTATGGCATCATTCAAGGAACCCGTAACTTTATTGCCGTGATTACAACTCAAGAAGAAGTAGACGCATTGAATCTAGGTTATCATATTGAGAAGATTGTCCTCATCGCAACAGGTCTTGGCTTAGGGACTTGCTGGTTGGGAGGAACGTTTGATCGTTCATCCTTTGAAGAACACTTAGCTCTAAAGAATAATGAAAAATTGGTTATTTTAATCGCATTTGGCTATAAAAAGAACAAGCAATCCATGATTGAGTCCACAATGCGAATCCTCGCAAAGTCAGACCAACGTAAACCTTCATCGGAGCTGTTCCTTGAAGGCGATGGTGAAACAACACTCAATCTAGATGCAGTCGGTGACTATAGTAAAGTACTAGAGATGGTTCGAATCGCCCCATCCGCATCGAATAAACAACCTTGGCGCATCATAAAAGACAAGGGTCATTATCATTTCTACCTTACACGTACACCGGGTTATGGTGTTATGAACTATGATTTACAATTAAATGATATTGGAATAGCGAAGTGTCATTTTGAATTATCAGTCTTTGAATTAAGTCTCAAAGGTACATGGGAAACCACGATGTCAGCACCAGAAATCTCAAACTGGACCTATGTCACTTCATGGCTTATCCATCACGATTAAGCTCAAGATTTTGGATTCATTCCGTCCTGTGTTAAAATAAGGATAAAGATGTTGTCTCAAAGGATAAAAGGCAATAAATCTCAAGTAAAGAGATTTTTTGTCTTTGACGTTGAAACGATATAGTAAGAAATATAGAGGAATTGTATTTGAGAACACCAGCGGTGAGAATCGATTGTCAGAAAATAGTTTTTAATGCGCTCTATTTGAAACGGTTTTACGAGCACAAAGGCATTCAAATGGTAAGTGTGCTTAAAGGTGCTTCTGGTGATGAAGTCATCGCAAAGTCATTGATTGATCAGGGCTTCGACCTATTGGGTGATTCGAACATCTATAATCTTAAACGCTATAAACATTTAGATGCAAATGTGAAATGCATGTTGATGCGCTCACCAGCACTATCTGAAATTGAAGATGTGGTTCAGTATGCAGACATCAGTCTGAACTCAGAAGTAGAAGTCATCACAGCACTTTCAAATAAGGCGATTGAAATGAATATTCATCATGATGTCATACTAATGCTTGAATTGGGCGATATGCGTGAAGGCATCTTACCGAATAATCTAATCTTGTTCATTTCAAAAATTATTGACTTAAAAAATATTCATATCGTTGGACTTGGATCAAATTTCAACTGTTTTAACAACGGTATCCCTACGGATGAAGCAATGAAGCAATTGTCACAATTGGCTGATCTTGTCGAACAAACATTCAACATCCAATTGAAGTGGGTATCTGGCGGGAATTCAGCAAACTATGATTGGGTTTTGAATGCAAAGGACACGTATCGGATCAATCAAGTTCGAATTGGCGAATCAATTCTGTGTGGTACGAATCCACTTGTCAATCAAGCGATTCCAGAACTCTTTCAGGATACATTCACCTTGTTTTTGGAAGTCATTGAGGCAAAAATAAAAGGCAAGCGTATCCATCCAATTGAACAATATCGAAGGTTGATCCTAAATATTGGGCATCAAGATACATCGGTTCAAGGTTTGATTCCACTCTCAAAAATTGAAATCATGAATCACAGCAGCAATCATCTTGCCGCACTGACCAGTGATTTAGATATCCATGTTGGTAATCTCGTAGAATTTAGCATGGACTACATCGCCATGATGCGAACCATGACATCGCCAAATGTGGTAAAGGTATACATTAATAACGAAATGAGGAAAAGTGAATGAAAATAGCGGTATTCTATCGAGAAAATCGAAACATCGAACATCAAAAAATGGTCAGTGATCACCCTATTCATGATGATGCGTATGATGAGGCGCGTCTCCATGCCCAGGGCTTGTTGGAGGTAGGTTATGATGTGGATTTAATAAAATGGACCCGCAATCCAATCCAGATGGCCGAAACGCTTAAAGTGAAGAAGATTGATCTCGTATTCAATGTTTCGAGCTATGATGAAATCATCTTTCTTGAAACAATCAAGATGCCCTATGTGGGAACTTCATCAAAAATCGTTGGGACCGATAAAGTTCAACGTAAAATCATTTGCGCGTATCATGGCATCAAGACACCTAAGTTCCAAGTCGCAAAGTCCATCAATAATATTCCGGAAATTAATTTAGACTATCCGCTCTTTGTTAAGCCATTGAATGGTCGTGGTAGTTCAGGTATCGATGATTCCAACATCATTACAGCGCATGAGCACTTGCTTCCTGTCATCAAAAGAATCACAGAAGACATGCATCAAGTCGCATTGATTGAGGAATGCATTCAAGGACGAGAAGTAACGGTCGGTGTGGTCGGGTATGAGAACGTTGAAGTCTTGCCAATTCTTGAGATTGGATTCTCAAGCGGTAAGACGAACTCATTCACACATAAGATGAACGATCTTGAGATCATTCATTGCCCTGCAAACTTGGATGCTTCTACTGAAAAAACAATACGTGATATGGTAAAACGTGTTTATGAAGTATTGAATATCAAGGATTTTGGTCGAGTCGACATCATGTTGGATAAGAATAATACCCCCTATTTCTTAGAAGTAAATACATTTGCTGGCTTGAATCTACCCAGTGCTGAAGATAAGAGTGCTCATATTGGCTATATGGGTTATATGGCGATCCAAGCTGGCTATGATCGAAAGTCTTTCCTGGATCGAATCGTACAATCTGCAGTGAATCGATATGCGAACACTGCCCAGTCCATAGGACGCATTCGTTAATAAATGTTATGTAATTCCAAAGACACCTGAAAAGGTGTTTTTTATCTTATAGGAAAGTTCTCTAAATCTCAGAAAACAAATTAAAAGAAGCGCTGATGTGAACGCACTCAAAAAGTAAATGAGATTGAAAGATGAAGGCGATGTATATAAGCGCTATGGTTT